>JADFIG010000049.1 GCA_022566735.1 Pseudomonadota bacterium | reverse complement strand
TTCCCCGAGGACAACCGCTTCGGCGACACGTACGGGCCCGCCAACTACTACGCGTACGTGCCGTTCGAGCTGGCGCTGCCCTGGAGCGGCGAGCGGCTGCTGTCGCCCAGCCTTTCGAAGCGCCTGAATGCGCTGATGCTGACCTGTGGCACCTACGACGCCGCCGGCGAGTTCGCCTTCCGCATCGGCCTGCCCTGCAAGAGCGGCGTGGGCGGCGGCATCATGGCCATCGTGCCGGACCGCCTGAGCCTGTGCGTCTGGTCGCCCGCACTGGATGCCACCGGCAACTCCTGGCTGGGGCGCCAGGCGCTGGAGCTGTTCGTCACGAAGACCGGGTTGTCGGTCTTTTGACCCCTGGGAGCGGTCGAAGCGGGGCCGGCTCGTGAGCGAGCCTGCACGCCAACCCGAGATCCCAGCCGTTCAGCTCGCGTACTTCACCGAGCAGCCGTAGGGCCGCGTCGACGCGTTGGCGACCTTGCGTCCGGCTGCCAGCGCGGCCAGCGCCTCGGTCACATAGGGCTCGGCCTTGGCGACATCGGCCGGGTCGGCCGAGGCGACGCTGTCGATGCCACCCTTGTAGACCAGCCGGCCGTCGGGAGCGATGACAAACATATGCGGCGTCGTTTGCGCACCATAGAGCCGGCCGAGCTCGCCCTTGGGGTCGAGCAGCGTGGCGGTGGGCACGGCGCCGCGCTGAGCGTTGAGCTTCTGCGCCGTGGCTCCGTCGACAAAGCCCTGCTGGCCCGGCGCCGACGAGATGATCTGCAGCCATGCCACGCCCTGGGCGGCGGCGGCCTGCTGCTGCTTCTGCATATTGCCGCTGCCGTAGTGCTTGCGCACATAGGGGCAGTCGGCATTGGTCCACTCCAGCACGACGGTCTTGCCCTTGAAGTCGGACAAGGAGACCGTCCGGCCATCCGCCGCGGTGGCCGTGAAGGCGGGCGCCGGAGCGTCGATGGCGGGTGTGGCCAGCGCGAACACCGGCAAGGCCAGGGCGGCCGTGATCAGCTTGCGACGCAGCAGGGTCATGTCGAGCTCCTTCTGGCAGAAGTGATGGCCTCGACAACGAGGCCGGGGGTCAGGATCTGGGGCAGCACCTGGGCCTCGGCGGCTCCGGGGGCGTAATAGAGATACAGCGGCACGCCCGAGCGGCCATGGGCCTTGAGCACGGCGGTGATGGTCGGGTCCTCGCGGGTCCAGTCGCCTTTCAGATAGGTCACGCCGGCCTTGGCGAAGGCCTCGTGCACCTCGGGCCGAGACAGCGCCACGCGCTCGTTGACGAGGCAGGAGATGCACCAGGCCGCCGTCAGGTTCACAAACACCGGCTGGTTCTGCGCGCGCAGCTCGGCGAGCCGTTCCGGGCTGAAGGCCTCGGTGCCGGCTGACGCCGCCGCCGGCGCAGTGACCGGCCTGAGCGCCGCCGAAGCACCCAGAGCAACCACGACGCAGAGCACAGCGGCGCCGGTGCCGACCGCGCTCGCGCCGCTGCTGTGGCGCCACCACAGCCCGAAGGCCATCAACACCAGCCCGCCCAGCGCCAGCGCCACGCCATCCGGCCCGGCCTGCTGGGCCAGCACCCACAGCAGCCAAACGACGGCCGCATACATCGGGAAGGCCAGGGCCTGCTTGAAGGTGTCCATCCACGCCCCCGGGCGCGGCAGCCAGCGCTGGGCCGCCGGCCAGAACGCCAGCACCAGGAAGGGCAGGGCCAGGCCCAGGCCCAGCGCAAGGAACACGGCCAGCATCACCGCCGCCGGCTGGGCCAGCGCGAAGGCCAGAGCCGCGCCCATGAAGGGCGCGGTGCAGGGCGTGGCCACCACGGCCGCCAGCACGCCGGTGAAAAAGCTGCCCGTCAACCCGTTGCGGGCCGCCAGGCCGGAGCCCAGGCCGGTGAAGCTGCCGCCGATCTCAAACAGCCCCGAAAGATTCAACCCCACCAGGAAGAGCAGATAGGCCACCACCAGCACGAACACCGGCGAATGGAACTGGAAGCCCCAGCCCACCTGCTGGCCGCCGGCGCGCAGCGCGATCAGCACACCGGCCAGGGCCGCGAAGCTCAGCAGCACGCCGGCCGTGTAGGCCAGGCCCTCGGCCCGGTGGTTGCCCTTGTTGACCAGCGCCAGCGCCTTGATGGAAAGCACCGGGAACACGCAGGGCATCAGGTTGAGGATCAGGCCACCGAGCAGCGCGAGGGCCAGCGCGGGCAGCAGGCCGAGCTCGCTTTGCGGCGCGGCGGTCGACGCCGCCTCGGTGGCAGCCGTGGCGCTGAGGTCGGCCGGGCCGGGACCCTTGCCGGCGCCTTCGGGCATCGGGGCCGAGATGGCCCAGGCCTGTTCACCCGCCGCCGTCGTCAGCACGAGCACGCCGCTCAACGCCTTGCCGGCGGCCAGAGGCTCGTCGCCCGCCGGCAGCTCCAACGCCCAGCCGCCACCCTCTGCCTTGAGGGCCTGGGGCGCACTGTGGGCGACGGCGCCCCAGGTCTCGGCGAAGAAGTAAGCCTTGGTGACTGCGGCGGTCGGGCCGGCAAGCGTGACGCCCTGGGCTGCCGCCTTGAGGGTGACGCCGAAGGGCGCCGGCTTGGGAATCGCAGCCCGCCACTCATCGATCTGTGCAACATCCGGGCCGGCCTGGGCCTCCGACAACGAGGCGACGACCGGCAGATCCAGCCCCAGGCTGACCTGTTCGGGAATGCAGACATCCTTGCAGACCAGCCACTTGACGTCGGCGCTGGGCTGGAAGCGGCTGCCGGGCCTGGCATCGGCCGGCACGGTCAGCTCGACGAGCAGGGCCGCCCGGCCCTCGTAGCCGTAGTTGACGATCGGGCCGATGGCCTGGATGGACGGCGTTGGCCACTGCAGCGGCCCGGCTTGGGTGCCGCTCCAGTCGAGGCTGGTCGCCTGACCCGAATCGCCGGGGTTTTTCCAGTAGGTGTGCCAATGCGGCTTGATGGTCTGCTCCAGCGCCACCGTGAAGCGCTGGCCTGCGGCCACCGAAGCCTGGCTGGACACGAGGCGGGCCTGGACATGCTCGGTCGCCGCATCGGGCGGCACGGCCCAAGCCATCAGGGGGGCGGCCAGCAGGACGGGAGCGAAGGAGCGCAGCAGGGTCAACATGCCGGCATCCTAGGCCAAACCGGTTTCACCGCGTCGGGTCAACCCTTCGGGACCAACCGGCGAGCCACAGCGGCGCCCGGGCCGGCCGTTCAGTTCATCCGTTCAAGGGCGGCGAGACCGAATTCGGCGAGAGCGTCGACACGATGCTGTCGGCGCCTTGGTCACCGAGGGTCTCGGCCTGCGATGCGGCGCCGGCCGGCCGGCGGCGCGACCGGGTGCTGGGCAGGCCCATCTGGCGCCGCTTGGCGAAACTGCCGGCCAACCAGACGCCGCCAACGACGCCAAAGATGTTCAAGGCGCCAAACAACGGGGCCGAGCTGGACGAGAGCAGCATGGTCTGCAGCGGCGCCGAATAGGCACGGGGCTTCAACGCGAAGGTGAATGCACCAAAGATCAGCCAGCCGGCCCAAGCCAACCCCACGCCCGACATCATCCAGGCCACATAGGGGCGGTGGCGGCGGCGCGTGAGGACCGGGCGATGACCTACAGCGAAATCCTGGGCGCGCTGGGCCACCGCTTCACCCGGCCGAAGATGCGTGCGCTATGCGCCACGCTCGACCGGATCGATACGGATGGCGCGTTGGTCGGTGAACCGGGATTGGCGGTGCTGGTCGTTCGCCAGTCGGATGGCTTGCCGGGGCAGGGCTGGTGGATCGGCACAGCGGCGGACGCCGGCTACACGGGGCAGTGGACGGGATCGGAAGCCGAGACGTTCGTCCGCGGGCGGCAGGCGGAAGCGTTTCGCTATTGGCGCGTTCGATAGCGGTTCACAGCGCATCCGTTTCGATGTCGACGTCGCGAATGGTCGCTATTTCGATATTCTGACCCAAAGCCGTCTCGCGCTGATGGTCGTAGGCGTCGCCTTCTGGGCTCCACAACTGATGAATGACGCGCCGGTTCGCGTCCACAACCCAATATTCCATGATGCCAGCTCGGGCGTAGATGCGCGTCTTGTCGGTCAGATCAAAGGTCAAGGTGCTCGCCGAGACTTCGATAAGCATGGCGACGCTTATCAGCGGTATCGGTCCATCGCCCTTGGGCTCGGCGGTGAGGATGATATCAGGCTGCGGTTCGTTAAAAGCGTCGATTGCAACCGATTGCTCGGTGGCGACGCGCAGGGGCGATCCCAGGTCTTCGAGGGCACGGCGTAACCTATAAGCGAGTTCATCCTTGATGAAACCATGGCGGCGATATTGAGGGCTCATGCCGTAAACCACACCATCGACCAGCTCTGTCTTCTCACGGTCATCCAGCAAACCCGCATCGGTTAGCAGGTGATAATCCCGTCGCCGCAGCTTGATAGGAAAAGACGCATCACTTTCCGGCTCCGCGTCGCTTTGCACAGGGACGCCGAACAATGCGCCGTCCAGAAGTTCCGCCTTGGAGTATTCGGAGAATACGCCCGCGCTTTTCAGCAACCAAAAGGCGTCCGCCGTCAGCAGAACCGGTTCACGACGCGCAAATGGCGAGTGGATATTCACACGTTCCTCATACCATGGCGAGACGCGCAGCGCCAATCATCACCGCACCCGCTTGACGAACACCCCGTCTGGCCGGCGTTCCGACTGGAAGTTGGGCACCGCCTGGATCAGGTCGGACAGGCGCTGATAGCCGTAATTTCGGGTGTCGAAGCTGGACCGGTTGCCGGCGAGCTGCCCCATGGCGGACAGGCTGACATAGCCCTTTTCGTCCCGCTTTACCGATTGATAGGCGTCGATCAGCAGCGCGATGTTGCGGGTCAGGGCATTCATACGCCCGGTCTAGCAAAGCCGCGCTGTGCCGGCCATCGACGAAAAGCCGGTCAGCGCCGTTCGCCGTTGCGGACCTGACCATTGTCCATCTCGACGCTCTTGGTCACGCGCTCATGGCTTTCGGGATCGTCCACCGCGCGGGTCAGTTCGTCACGGGTGCCGACATCGGTGGCGATGCCGCCCGCCCGACCCACTGTCGACGGGGCCGCTTCCGCCGCGTCGATGATCGCGCTGTCGTCATGATCGCGGGCGCTGGTGGTGCGGGGATTTTCCATGGTCGCTCTCCTGTCTTCGCTAGAGCTTCAGCGAAGAAGGACTACGACTCGTTCCTCACTCCGTCGGGTAAGTGATGGCAATCACCTCATATTCCCGCTCGCCGGCTGGAAGCACGACGCGGCGGAGGTCCCCGATCGCAGCACCCCGCAGCGCCCGGACCAACGGCGCATTCCAGCCGACCCGACCCTGGCCGGCGTCCGCCTCGTCATCGCCGACAAGGGTCAGCACGCGTTCGCTGTCATCCTCGTCGGCGATGGTGACGGTGGCGCCGAACCACACCTTGCTGCGGTCCTCTTGGCGGGCGGGATCGATGACCTTGGCCGCCTTCATCCGCTTGGAGAGCCAACCCAGCCGCCGATCGATCTCGCGGAGCCGCTTGCGACCATAGATATAGTCGCCATTCTCCGACCGGTCGCCATTGCCGGCGGCCCAGGCGATGGTGTCGACCAGCTTGGGCCGCTCGACCGCGAACAGCGCCTCATATTCCTGGCGGAGCGCGGCATAGCCGGCAGGCGTGATGTAATTGGGGCGATCCATCGCCTTGCTCTATCGCGCGCCGCCGGGCGATCAACCCGGCTGCGACTTGCCGAGGTACCAGCTCAGCGGCGTCGGTCCCCGGCTGGTCGCCCGGGCGGGGTTCATCAGATCATAGACGACGGCGTTTTCCAGCACCCGCTGGAC
>JADFIG010000002.1 GCA_022566735.1 Pseudomonadota bacterium | reverse complement strand
CTCGATGCGGGCCACGATCCTGGGCTTGGGCGGCGAACACTACGACCTGGGCACGGATGGCGAAATCGCCTTCCAGCCCTTGGCACGCATCGACCGCGAGGGCTACCGCACCTGGGCCGCCGAATGGGTCGAAGGCCGCTTGCTGCACGAAGGCGTGGCGGTCGGCCCCGACGAGAAGGCGGCTATCTGGTCGGCGCTTGGAAGCCTCGCCGGTGCGCCGGTGGAGCAGCGCACGATGACCGGCCTGTCGGTGCTGCTGCAATCGAACGCGCTGCGCCAGGCGCTCGCGCCCTACGTGCTCGGTGGTGCGCACGGCAAGCTGCTGGACGCCGACCACGACCGGCTCGGCATGGCCGACGTGCAGTGCTTCGAGATGGAGGAGCTGATGCACAGCAAGGCCGCCGTCATGGCCGTGCTGCATTACCTCTTTGCGCGCTTCGATGAACGCTTCGACGGATCGCCCACGCTGCTGATCCTCGATGAAGCGTGGTTGTTCCTCGATGACCCGGTGTTTGCCGCGCGTATCCGCCAGTGGCTCAAGACGCTACGCAAGAAAAACGTGTCGGTGATCTTCGCCACGCAGTCGCTCGCGGACATCAAGGATTCGAGCATCGCCCCCGCGATTATCGAAAGCTGCGCCAGCCGCATCTTCCTGCCGAACCCGCAGGCGACTGAGCCGCAGATTCGCACGATCTACGAAGGCTTCGGCCTCAACAGCCGGCAGATCGAGATCGTCGCCACCGCGCAGCCCAAGCGCGACTACTACTACCAATCCCGCCTCGGCAACCGCCTGTTCGACCTCGACCTGGGACCGGCGACGCTGGCCTTCGCGGGCGCATCCACGGCGCAGGACCAGCGCGACATCGACGCGGTGCTCGCTGCCGCCAGCACCTCCACACCTTCCGCTTCCACCCCGTTCGCAGCCGCATGGCTGCGCCACCGCAGCCTCGATTGGGCGGCCGATCTGCTGCGCGATTTCCCCGGCCCCGCGCCGGGTGCCGCCCCCATCCCCAGCCATTCCCAGGAGAACCTGCCATGAAACCCCATGCCCACAATCTCGCCGCGCTGACCACCGCCTGCGTGCTCGCCTTCGGCATTGCGCAGCCCGCGCATGCACTGTTCGGCGTTGGCGACATCGTGTTCGATCCGACCAATTTGGTGCAGAACACGCTCACCGCCGTTCGCACGCTGGAGCAGATCAACAACCAGATCCGCCAGCTCCAAAACGAAGCGCAGATGCTCATCAACCAGGCGCGCAACCTGGCCAGCCTGCCGTCCAGCGTGGTGGGCCAGCTGCGCGCCAACCTGGCGACCACCCAGCGGCTCATCGCCCAGGCCAAGGGCATGGCCTACGACGTGGCGAACATGGACCAGATGTTCCAGCGTCTGTACCCCGAACAGTACTCCGCCACCGTCAGCGGCAATCAGATGTACCGCGATGCGCAGGAGCGCTGGAAGAACACGCTCACTGGCCTTCAGACCACCATGCAGATGCAGGCCCAGGCTTCGCAGAACCTGAGCGATGACGAGGGCGTGCTGGCCGACCTCGTGGGCAAGAGCCAGTCCGCCGTGGGCGCTCTCCAGGCGATGCAGGCCATGAACCAGTTGCTGGCCCTGCAGGCCAAGCAGTCGATCCAGACGCAACGCTTGCAGCTCACGCAGGATCGCGCCGTATCGCTGGAGCAGGCGCGGCAGGCCGCGGCCACGGAGCGCGGGCGCGAAATCACGCGGCGCTTTCTGGGCTCTGGAACGCCATACACGCCGCACCCCGTCGATTTCTACAACCGCTGACGAGGTGCGGCCATGAAGTACGCGCCTGTCGTGTTCGCTCTCGCGTTCCTGCTGTCCGGCTGCGATCAGCCGCTGTCGGTGGCTTCACTGGCCGCCGATCCATCCCGGTTGCACACGCTGCGCGCGCAGTGCCGCACGGGCGCGCACGACGGCGCGTTTTGCGCGCAGGTGGCCCAGGCCGACCTGCGGCGCTTTCTCTCCGGCCAGACCGGGCCGAGCGAGTATCAGACGCTAGCCGACCTGCCGCCGATTCCGCCCAGCTTCGATGAACCCGCCGATGCCGATGCGCCTGGGCAGGAGGACTCACCATGAACGACGTATCGGTCATCGACCGCTTTCTCGATGTTTTCTCGCGCTACATCGACTCGGGCTTTGGGCTGCTGCAGGGCGAGGTGGCGTTTCTGACAGCCACGCTGATCGTCATCGACATGACGCTCGCCGGACTGTTCTGGGCGATGGGCCATGCCAGCGGCCAGGGCGAGGACGTGATCGCCAAGCTGATCCGCAAGGTGCTCTATGTGGGCGCCTTCGCCTACATCATCGGCAACTTCAACATGCTCGCGGGCGTGGTGTTTCGCTCTTTCGCGGGGCTGGGCCTGACGGCCAGCGGTTCCAGCGTGAGCATGGGCAACTTCCTGCAGCCGGGGCGGCTGGCCAAGACCGGCATCGACGCGGCGGCCCCCATCCTGGAGCAGATCAAGCAGATGGCGGGCTTCCCGGAGGTGTTCGTCAACATCACCTCCATCGTGGTGCTGTTCCTCGCGTGGGGCATCGTCCTCCTGTGCTTCTTCGTGCTGGCGGTGCAGCTCTTCGTGACGCTGATCGAGTTCAAGCTGACCACGCTCGCGGGCTTCGTGTTGGTGCCGTTCGCCCTCTGGAACAAGACGGCGTTCCTGGCCGAGAAGGTGCTGGGCAATGTGGTGTCTTCGGGCATCAAGGTGCTGGTGCTCGCGGTCATCGTGGGGATCGGCACCGGGCTGTTTGCCGAGTTCAGGATTCCCGCAGGTGCCGAGCCCTCCATCGACCAGGCGCTGGTCATCATGCTGGCTTCGCTGTCCATGCTGGCCCTGGGCATCTTCGGGCCGGGCATTGCCACCGGGCTGGTGTCCGGCGGGCCACAGCTTGGAGCCGGTGCGATGGCCGGAGCAACGCTGGGGGCCGCAGGCGCTGCCATTGGCGTCGGGGCTGCGGCTGCTGGCGTCGGCAGCGCCGTGGCTGCAGGGGCGCGGATGGCACCTGGTGCAGCCCGCCTTGCGGCCGGCGGCGCGCGCGGCGCCAAGGCGGCTTTCGATGCTGGCTCTACGGCCGCAGGCAGTGGCATCCAAGGCGCTGCCGCTGGCGCGGGCAACGTGGCCAAGACCGCCGGGCAAAAGGTAGCCGACGGCGCACGCTCGATGAAGGAGCGCGTGGCAGCGGCCTTCCGGCCGGATGAGGCGCCGGCATCTGGCGCTGATGCCGCAGATGCGCCTCCATCCAGCGAACAGCCTGCCTGGGCCAAGCGCCTGCACCGCAGGCAGCAGCTCACCCATGCCGCGACCACGGCCGCCCACACGCTGCGCGGCGGCGACGGCGGCAGCTCCAGCCAGGGGCCAAGCCTTCGTGATTCCGATTCATAAGGAGAACTCCCATGCGATTCAAACGACCGCAGGTGCGCTACGCCGATACGCCGCAGCCTGCCACCCCGTACCAATCCGCCGCCCAGGTCTGGGACGACCGCATCGGCTCGGCCCGCGTGCAGGCGAAGAACTGGCGGCTTATGGCCTTCGGCTGCCTCACGCTGGCGGTGCTGATGGCCGGCGGCCTGGTCTGGCGCTCGGCGCAGTCCATCGTCACGCCCTACGTGATCGAGGTGGACAACGCGGGCCAGGTGCGCGCTGTCGGCGAAGCCGCCACGCCGTACCAGCCCAGCGATGCGCAGATTGCTTACCACCTGGGCCGCTTCATCGGCCTGGTGCGCTCGCTGTCCATCGACCCCATCGTGGTGCGGCAGAACTGGCTCGATGCCTATGACTACACCACGGACAAGGGCGCCGTGGTGCTCAATGAGTACGCGCGGGTGGCTGATCCGTTCTCGCGCATCGGCAAGGAGTCGGTGACGGTGCAGGTGTCCAGCGTGACCCGCGCCAGCGACCAGTCCTTCAACGTGCGCTGGACCGAGACGCGCTTCGTCAACGGCGCGCTGGATCGCACCGAGCGCTGGAACGCGGTGATCTCCACGGTGCTGCAGACCCCGCGCACGGAGCAGCGCGTGCGCAAGAACCCGCTGGGTATCTACGTCAACGGGCTGGCGTGGAGCCGCGAGCTGGAAGGAAACGAAGGAGCAAAACCATGAATGGACATTTCCGTAAACCCGCCTTGCCTGTGATCCTACTGGCATCCACCGTTTTGTTCTCGGGCTGCGCCACGCAGGGGACTCCGCCGCCATCCATCTCGTTGGATGGGCCGGTGCAGGCCCAGCCGCTGCCCGAGGCGCCGAAGCCCGTGGAGGTCGTGACCGTGCCCGAGGTGCTGGCACTGCCTGGACAGATGAAGCCGCTGGCCGGTGATGCCAAGGCCACACTGGAATCGCCCGACGAGAAGGTGCGCGTGACCCGTGCGAACACGGAGGCCCGTGTTGCGCCCACACGCGAGGGCTATGTGAACGCCATCCAGGTCTGGCCGTTCACTGATGGCGCGCTGTACCAGGTCTATGCGGCCGTGGGTCGCGTGACCGTGATCGCGCTCCAGCCGGGCGAGGAACTGGTGACGGTGGCTGCCGGTGACACGGTGCGCTGGATCGTGGGCGACACATCGAGCGGCAGCGGCGATGCGCTGCGCGTCAATGTGATGGTCAAGCCCATCCGCTCGGGCCTCAAGACCAATTTGGTCATCACGACCAGTCGGCGCACCTACCTGCTAGAACTGACTTCGACCGAGAAGACATGGATGGCTTCGGTGTCCTGGGAATACCCCAAGGACAGGATGCTGGCCCTGCAGCGCCAGGCACAAGCGGCCAGCGCCGCCGCGCCGGTCGATGCCGGGCTGTCGCTGGAGAAGATCCGTTTCCGCTACGCGGTCAGCGGCAGCAATCCGCCGTGGAAGCCGTTGCGGGCCTTTGACGATGGCGAGAAGGTCTATATCCAGTTTCCGGCGGGCATCGCTCAAGGCGAGCTACCGCCAATGTTCGTGATCGGCGCGCAAGGCGACGGACAACTGGTGAACTACCGCTTCCGCTCGCCGTACTACATCGTGGATCGGCTGTTTGGTGCGGCCGAGCTGCGCCTGGGTGGCGATAAGGGCGCCGTGGTGCGAATTGAGCGCACCGATGGCGTGGCACGGAGGAATTGAGCATGAGCCAAGACAACACCCCCGACCATGCCACTTCTCAGGGGGGCAAGGCGGCGCCCGAAGCGATGGCGTTGCGCGCCCAGCCGCGCCCGGTCACGCGCCTGAACCGGCGCACGCTGGCCATGCTCACCGGCGGCCTGTCGGTCGCCGTGCTCGGGGCCACGATCTGGGCCCTGCAGCCGCACCGGCGCGGCGCAGGCTGGCAGAACGAGCTGTACAACGTGGATCGGGTCTCAAAGTCCGAAGGGCTGGATGGGTTGCCGTCCGATTACTCGAAACTGCCGAAGGTGCCCGAGCTGGGGCCGCCGCTGCCGGGCGACCTGGGGCCGGCCATCGTGGCGGCGCAGCAGCCCACCTACATGCCGCCGGGACATGATCCCAACGACGCCTTGCGCAAGGAGGCCGAAGCGGCGGCGGCTTCGGCGGTGTTCTTCCGCTCGGGAAAGCCGGGCCAAGCCGCTGGCGCTGTCGCGCAGGCGGCGCCCGGAGCACCCGGCATGGCCAACGCCTTGGCAGGGTTCGATCCGCTGGCGGCCGGTCCGGCCTCGACGGCGGCCCAGCCCAGTGATCCCACCACCGTGCAGAACCGGCAAGACCAGAAAGAGGCGTTCCTGAAAGGCGGCTCCAAGGAGACTCGCAATTCCGGCAATCTCCAAATGCCAGCCTCGCCGTACCAGGTGATGGCCGGGACGGTGATCGCAGCGGCGCTGGTCACAGGCATCAAGTCCGACCTGCCGGGCGATGTGATCGCCACGGTGACGGAGCCGGTCTATGACACGGCTACGGGCAGGTTCCTGCTGATTCCGCAGGGCTCGCGCATTTTGGGCAAATACAACAGCCAGGTGAGCTTCGGGCAGAGCCGGGTGCAGATGGTGTGGAACCGGATCATCTTGCCAGACACATCCTCGCTGACGCTCGACAACCTTGTCGGCACCGATCCTGCGGGCTACGCAGGGTTGGAGGATGAAGTGGATCAGCATTGGGGCCGCATCTTTGCCGGGGCGGCGCTGACCACGCTGCTGGGTATCGGCGCCGAGTTGGCCGCGCCGGAGAATCGGCAGAACGGCAACCGCATCGTCATTGCCGGGCGCGATGGTCTGCAGGACAGTGTGAACCAAGTGGGGCAGGAGATGACCCGGCGCAACATGAACATCCAGCCGACGCTGACAGCGCGGCCGGGGTTGCCGGTGCGGATCATCGTGGCAAGGGATTTACAGGTTCGAGCTTACCAGCCGCTCTTTCTTCAGCGTGGAGGTGCCCGATGAACATGGCCAGAAAACTCCGGCTTGGGCCGCTGCCATCGACCAGCAGCACCAAGCTGACATTCGCTTGTCCAGCCAGCCTGAAAATGGATCTAGACCGGTACGCCGCTCTTCATGCGCAGACCTATGGCGAAGCGGTCGATGCGGCCACGCTGATCCCGCACATGCTCGAAGCCTTCATGGCGGGGGATCGGGGATTCAAGCGGGGTGGCAAGGCCAAGGCCGTCGCCACCCCGAAGTCAGGATGACGATGCTCCGACATAGATTTAATGAAGAACGCGCGGCTCCAGGCCGTGCGTTCTTCGTTTGGGAAGCCGGTAATATGGGAGTTCAGGTCGGTTGCCGACGCTGCACTCCGTGTCCGATGTAGCGCGATCCGGCTTTCTCTCCCAACGCTCTCATGTGGCACCTAGCCCACACCGCCGAGGTGCCATCGGGTGGCACGATACAGAGCTAACTTGCTGTCTCGTATAAGGTTTCAGGCCAAATGGGATGCCTTGAAAATACTTGACACCGAACATTTTTTATCCCTCCTGAGAGGGTGTGTGTTGTCATGGGGCGGCGGCAGCCCTGTTTTAGACTGGCCCGATGAGTTCTGCCAAACGCCCCCCGGCCCCCGAGGCCGACCGCCCCCGCGTCAGCCTGGCCCTGCAAGGCGGCGGCTCCCACGGGGCCTTCACCTGGGGCGTGCTGGACCGCCTGCTCGACGACGACGGGCTGTCCATCGGCGCGATCTCCGGCACCAGCGCCGGTGCCCTCAACGGGGCGGTGGCGCTGTCCGGCTATGTGACGGGCTACCAGGCCAGCGAAGCCGAGCACGGCGATGCCCACCAGGCCCGCAGCGACGGCCGCCGACACGCACAGCAGGCCCTGCGCGCCTTCTGGCAGGACGTCAGCCAGCACGGCCCGCTGTTCTCGCCTTTGACGCTGCAGGCCGACGGCCAGCTCAAGAGCCAGTTCAACTTCGACCAGTTCCCGGCCTACCAGTGGCTGAACCTGTTCATGCGGGCCTTCAGCCCCTACGAATTCAACCCGCTCAACCTCAACCCGCTGCGCACCGTGCTGGAGCGCCACGTGGCGGTGGAAGCGCTGCACACGGGCTGCGCGCACTGCGGCATCCCCCTGTTCGTGACCGCGACGTCGGTGCGCACCGGGCAGGCGCGCGTGTTCGCCGCCGAAGAGCTCAGCCTGGATGCGCTGATGGCCTCGGCCTGCCTGCCCTTCATCTTCCAGGCGGTGGAGATCGAGGGCGAGCACTACTGGGACGGCGGCTACACCGGCAACCCGGCGCTCTACCCGCTGATCTACCACACCGAGCTCAGCGACCTGCTGCTGGTGCGCATCAACCCGCTGCAGCGCACCGAGCACCCCACGCGCAGCATCGACATCATCGACCGGCTCAGCGAGATCACCTTCAACGCCAGCCTGATCGGGGAGATGCGCGCCATCGCCTTCGTCAAGCGCCTGCTCAAGGAAGACAAGCTGGACCGTGGACGCTACAAGAACCTGCACATGCACATGGTGGCCGACGACGAGGGCATGGCCGAGTTCAACGCATCCAGCAAGTTCAACACCGACTGGGCCTTCCTGCAGACACTGCACAAGCTGGGCCACCGCGCGGCCTCCCGCTGGCTGAAGGCGCACCGCGACCAGGTGGGCGAGCACAGCACCTTCCAGATCGAGGAGTTCTTCCTGGGGCAGCCTCCGCATTCTTGATCTGCCGCAAGGCCGTGGCAGCGGTGGCACGCCAAGATGGATTCCAACGAACCCGCTGACATGGAGATGAAACGAATGACCCAAGACCACCACCCGCTGGCCAAAGATTTCCCCGAACTGAAGGACAAGATCCACGCGCTCAAGACGGGTGATGCCCACTTCGCCCGACTGGAGCGCGAGTACGAAGAACTGGACAAGGAGATCGTGCGCCTGGAGACGGGCATCGAGCACGCCTCGGCCGCCGATTTCGAGGCCAAGAAACTGCGCCGCGTGTCGCTCAAGGACGAGTTGTACGCGCGACTCAAGGCCTGAACACCGATCAGCACCCTCGGCCGACATCGGCCTGTCACGAGCAAGGCATGGCTGCGCCCCGCCGCACGGGTGGGTGACGCAGCGCTTTCAGGGCCCCGCGCCACAAGCGCCGGGCCCTTTCCGCATCTGAGGCCTCGACACCGCCCGGGCGGTGGCCGGCCCTCTTAAAATGCGGGGATGAGCTCGTCCACCCCCGCCTCCACCCCGTCCGCCCACCCCACCGTGCCCCCGATGCGCCTGTCCGGCCTGGAGCCCGTGCTCATCGGCGAAGGCTCGCTTTTCGTCAACGTGGGCGAGCGCACCAACGTGACCGGCTCCAAGGCCTTCGCGCGGATGATCCTGGAGGGGCGTTTCGAGGATGCGCTGTCCGTGGCCCGCCAGCAGGTGGAAAACGGCGCCCAGGTCATCGACATCAACATGGACGAGGCCATGCTCGACAGCAAGGCCGCCATGGTGCGCTTCCTGAACCTGATCGCCGGTGAGCCGGAAATCGCGCGGGTGCCCATCATGATCGACTCGTCCAAGTGGGACGTGATCGAGGCCGGCCTGAAGTGTGTGCAGGGCAAGGGCATCGTCAACTCGATCTCGCTGAAGGAAGGCGTCGAGAACTTCGTCCATCAGGCCAAGCTGGTCAAGCGCTATGGCGCGGCGGCCGTGGTCATGGCCTTCGACGAGGTCGGCCAGGCCGACACCTTCGCGCGCAAGACCGAGATCTGCGAGCGCGCCTACCGCATTCTGGTCGATGAGGTCGGTTTCCCGCCGGAAGACATCGTCTTCGACCCGAACATCTTCGCGATTGCCACCGGCATCGAGGAGCACGACAACTACGCCGTGGACTTCATCGAAGCCACGCGCTGGATCAAGCAGCACCTGCCTGGCGCCAAGGTCTCGGGCGGCGTGTCGAACGTGTCGTTCAGCTTCCGCGGCAACGAGCCGGTGCGCGAGGCCATCCACACCGTGTTCCTGTACCACGCCATCCAGGCGGGCATGGACATGGGCATCGTCAACGCCGGCATGGTCGGCGTCTACGACGACCTGGACGCCAACCTGCGCGAGCTGGTCGAAGACATCGTGCTCAACCGCCAGCCCGTGTTCAAGGAAGGCGAAGACACCTCGCTGACGCCCACCGAGCGCCTGCTGGCGATCGCCGAGCAGGTCAAGGGCGCGGCCAAGGACGATTCGGCCAAGCTGGCCTGGCGCGGCACGGAAGATGCGCCGGTGTCGGTCGAACAACGCCTGAGCCACGCGCTGGTGCACGGCATCACCGAGTTCATCACGGCCGACACCGAAGAGTGCTACCAAAAGATCAAGGCCGGTGGCGGTCGCCCGCTGCACGTGATCGAAGGCCCGCTGATGGCCGGCATGAACACGGTGGGCGACCTGTTCGGCGCGGGCAAGATGTTCCTGCCCCAGGTGGTGAAGTCGGCCCGCGTGATGAAGCAGGCCGTGGCCCACCTGCTGCCCTACATCGAAGAAGAAAAGAAGCTGCTGATCGAAGGCGGCGGCGATGCCAAGGCCAAGGGCAAGATCGTGATCGCCACCGTCAAGGGCGATGTGCACGACATCGGCAAGAACATCGTGACCGTGGTCCTGCAGTGCAACAACTTCGAGGTGGTCAACATGGGCGTGATGGTCCCGTGCAAGGACATCCTCGACAAGGCCAAGGAAGTGGGCGCGGACATCATCGGCCTCTCAGGCCTGATCACGCCGAGCCTGGAAGAGATGCAGTACGTGGCCGCCGAAATGGAGCGTGACCCGTATTTCCGCGAGCGCCAGACGCCGCTGCTGATCGGCGGCGCGACCTGCTCGCGCGTGCACACCGCCGTGAAGATCGCGCCGAACTACAGCGGCCCGGTGGTCTATGTGCCCGATGCCTCGCGCGCGGTGGGCGTGTGCTCCGACCTGCTGAGCGAAGAGCGCCAGGCCGCCTACATCGCCGAGCTGAACGCCGACTACGAGAAGGTGCGCGCGTTGCATGCCAACAAGAAGGCCACGCCCATGGTGTCGCTGGCCGAGGCGCGCGCCAACAAGGCGCACGTGGACTTCGACGTGCACACGCCCGAGGCACCGAAGTTCATCGGCCGGCGCGTGTTCAAGAACTACGACCTGGGCGAGCTGGCCGCCTACATCGACTGGGGTCCCTTCTTCCAGACCTGGGACCTGGCCGGGCCCTTCCCCGCCATCCTGGACGACGAGGTGGTGGGCGAGGAAGCCAAGCGCGTCTACGCCGATGCCCAGGCCATGCTCAAGAAGATCGTCGAGGGCCGCTGGCTGCTCGCCAATGGCGTGATCGGCCTGTACCCGGCCAACACGGTCGATGACGATGCCATCGCGCTGTACGCCGACGCCTCGCGCAGCACCGAGCTGATGCGCTGGCACCCGCTGCGCATGCAGACGGAGCGCCCGGTGGTCGATGGCGCCAACGGTGAAAAAATCCGGCGCCCCAACCGCTCGCTGGCCGACTTCATCGCGCCGCGCGCCGACGCCGGCGGCAAGGACGACTACATCGGCATGTTCGCCGTGACCGCGGGCCTGAACATCGAGAAGAAGGAAGCCGAGTTCCTGGCCCACCACGACGACTACTCGGCCATCATGCTCAAGGCCCTGGCAGACCGCCTGGCCGAGGCCTTCGCCGAGCGCATGCACGAGCGCGTGCGCAAGGAGTTCTGGGGCTACGCCGAGGCCGAGGCGCTGGACAAGGCCCAGCTCATCAAGGAGCAGTACCGCGGCATCCGCCCGGCCCCGGGCTACCCGGCCTGCCCGGACCACACGGTCAAGCGCGACATGTTCAAGGTGCTGGACGCCCACGAGGTCCACATGCACCTGACCGAGAGCCTGGCGATGATGCCGGCGGCCAGCGTCAGCGGCTTCTACATGGCCCACCCCGAGGCGGCCTACTTCAACGTGGGCAAGATCGCGGGCGACCAGCTGGAAGACTGGGCTGCGCGCACCGGCCACAGCCTGGGCGACGCCGAGCGCGCGCTGGCACCGCTGCTCTGAAGCGGCTTTCCTGACGGGGCGGCTTCAGCTTGGCCCTGAGCCGCGGCGTGATGGATGTCGCGGGCTTCGCCCTTTTCTGACGCAGCTGTTTCGGCCCCTTACAGCTGAGGCATTCGGCTGCAGGATGCCCCAGGGGCCGCATGGCAGATTGGCAGCCATGCCGGCGCGCCATCCCGCCTCGCCGGGCCCACCGAGTGGTGCAGCCATGCCGTCGATCCCCGTCCTGTCCCTGATGCCGCCGCGCCATCGGCCATCAGCCCCGCCTGGCTTGCGCGGCCACGGCAGCGTCCTGCAGCGCCTGCTCGCGGCCACGGCCATCGGCGCCACCCTGGCCCTGAGCGCATGCGGGGGCGGCAGCAGCGGCGACAGCTCGGATGGCCGAGAGCAGGCCGCGGCCAAGCCGTCCAACGACGCCGAGGCCCACCGTTTCCTCCAGCAGGCGAGCTTCGGCCCGACCACGGCCCAGGTGGCGCACCTCAAGGACGTGGGCTACAGCCGCTGGATCGACGAGCAGTTCGACGCCCAGCCCCAGCGCAGCCACGTGCAGACCGTGGAGGCCTCGGCCGCGGCCCTCAACCGCGCCGACAGCAGCCGCCCGGAAGACGTCATCTACTCGTGGTGGACCCACGCCGTCCGCGACGAGCAGGTGCAGTTGCGCCACCGCGTGGCCTTCGCGCTGTCGGAGATCTTCGTGGTCTCCATCAACACCGTGGGCACCGGGCGCACCGCGGCCAGCTACCTGGACATGCTGACGCAGAAGTCCGCCAGCAGCTACCGCGACCTGCTCGAAGGCGTGGCGATGCACCCGGCCATGGGCCAGTACCTCTCGCACATGGCCAACGTCAAGGCCGATGGCAAGGGCCGCGTGCCCGACGAGAACTTCGCGCGCGAGGTGATGCAGCTGTTCTCCATCGGCCTGTACGCGCTGGACGACAGCGGCGAGCCACGCCTGAGCAACGGCAAGCCGGTGGAAACCTACACCGCCAGCGACATCCAGGGCCTGGCGCGCGTGTTCACCGGCTTCAGCTGGCTGTGGCCGGCGTCCAAGTCGGGTGCGCCGTGGTGGAAGTGCTTCTGGCGCTCGACCGAGTGCCATGAGCCCATCGTCCAGGACATCAGCCCCATGCAGGGCTACACGCAGACGCACGAGCCCGGCATCAAGCAGTTCCTCGGCGTGACCGTCCCCGCCCAGGACACGCCCGACCCGAAGGCCAGCCTGCGCGTCGCGCTGGACACCCTGGCCAACCACCCCAACACCGCGCCCTTCCTCAGCCGCCAGCTCATCCAGCGCCTGGTGACGAGCAACCCCAGCAAGGCCTACGTGGCCGACATCACGCGCACCTTCCGCCAAAGCGGCGGCAACCTGCGCGCGGTGGTCAAGGCCATCCTGCTGCACGACGAGGCCCGCCACCCGGACAGCGCCACGCTCTACAGCTACGGCAAGCTGCGTGAGCCGGTGCTGCGCCTGGCCCACCTGCTGCGCGCCCTGCCCCACAGCAGCGACCGCTATGTGGCCAGCGGCGGGGTGTTCTACGGCGCCATCGACACCAGCGATGCGGCCAGCGCCCTCGGCCAGACGCCGATGCGTTCGCCCTCGGTGTTCAACTTCTTCCGCCCGGGCTACCGGCCGCCGCAAAGCGCCATCGCCGCCGAGGGCCTGGTCGCCCCCGAAGCGCAGATCGCCACCGAGACGACCGCGCTGGGCTATGCCAACTTCGTGGCCCACATCCTGGCCAATGGCTGGGGCGACTGGAACAGCACCTTGCAGCGCAACGACGTGCAGTTCGATTTCAGCGCGTGGCTGGGCAAGGCGGCCACACCGAGCGACCTGATCGACACCGTGGCCGGCCAGTTGATCGGCCACCCGCTGGACAGCGCTTCGCGCACGGCGGCCGTCACCGCCATCGGCGGGATGCCGCAAACCACCGAGGCCCACAAGCGCCAGCGCGTGCAGGCGGCGGTGCTGCTGGTGGCGGTGTCGCCCGCCTTCATGGTCCAACAGTGAGCCGGGGAGCCCCATGAGCCACACACCCCACCCCGATCGCCGCCGTTTCCTGCGCCACGCGGCTTCCGCAGCCGGCATGGGCGCGCTCGGCGCCGCCCTGCCCTTCGGCCTGAACCTGGGCGCCCTGACGCGCGCCTCGGCGCAGAGCGCTGGCGGCGGCTACCGCGCGCTGGTGTGCCTGTTCTTCAATGGCGGCAACGATGCCTTCAACACCGTGCTGGCCACGGACAGCGCGTCCTGGGGGCATTACCTCTACCACCGCCGCCCCACCGACGGCAGCACCTCGATCGCGCTGATGGAGGCCGGCACGGCCCCGGTGTCGAGCGCGGCGGGCTCGGCACCCGAGCGCCTGGGCGGCGTGCTGCCCATCAGCCACGCCGGACGCGCCGTCCACGCGGGCCGCGCCTTTGCCCTGCACCCCGCCCTGACACGGCTGCAGGCCATGCACCAGGCCGGCCGCGCCTGCGTGGTGGCGAACGTGGGCCCGCTGACCCGCCCGACCACCAAGGCCGACTACGCCAGCCCGACGGCGAGCAAGCCGGCCAAGCTGTTCTCGCACAACGACCAGCAGTCCACCTGGCAATCGTTCAAACCCGAAGGCGCAGGCGAAGGCTGGGGCGGCCTGATGGGCGACCTGCTGATGTCGGGCAACGGCGGGGGCCGCAGCGCCAGCGACGCGGCCATCGTCCAGCGCCTGTTCACCTGCATGACCCCGGCCCAGACCTCGGTGTGGCTGGCCGGCCGCGCGGTGCTGCCCTACCAGAGCGGCGCCACCGGCGTGCAGGCCCTGGGCAACGCGGGCCGCATCTATGGCAACGCCGGCCTGCAGTCGGCGGTCGCCTCGGTCATGGGCGGCCTGGGCGGCAGCGGAGGCAGCCCCACGGAACGCAGCAGCCTCTTTGTGCTGGACCAGCAAAAGCTCGTGCAGCGCGCCCTGACGGCCAGCGACCTGCTGGGCAGCCAGCTGGCCCCGCTGGGCAATGCGCCCTGGAGCTCGGCCGGAGTCACCAACATCTACAGCGACCCGCTGCTGAAATACACCAGCCCCATCGACGGCACCCAGCGCTTCAACGGCGTGGCGCTGCAGTTGCAGATGATCGCGCGGCTGATCGACACCAACCGCACGGCCAACCTGGGCATCACGCGGCAGCTGTTCATGGTGAACATGGGCGGCTTCGACACCCACGACAACCAGATCGCCGAGCAGGCCGACCGCCTGGCCTCGCTCGACCACGCCCTGGGCTACTTCGACAACGTGCTGTCGGCGATGCCGGGAGGCGACCTGCGCAGCCAGGTGACGACCTTCACGGCCTCGGAGTTCGGGCGCAGCTTCACCAGCAATGGCGATGGCACCGACCACGGCTGGGGCTCGCACCACGTCGTCATGGGCGGGGCGGTCAACGGCACCGAGGTGTACGGCAGCTTCCCGCAGTACAGCTCGGCCGACAGCACGGGCGCCTTCAGCAGCCCCGACCAGATCCACAACGGCGTGCTCATCCCCAGCACCTCGGTGGACCAGTACGCCTACACGCTGGGCAAGTGGATGGGCGTGGGCCAGAGCGACCTGCTGGCCCTGTTGCCCAACCTGGGGCAGTTCGGCAGCGGCACCCACGACCTGGGCTTCATGAAGGCCTGAGCCCGATGCCTGCCTCAGCGCGGGGGCAGGCCCTCGACGATGCGGTCCAGCGCCGCCAGCAGGAAGCGCACGTCCACCGGCTTGGTGATGTAGTCCAGGAAGCCGCGGGCCTGGGCCTCGCGGATGGTGGCCGACATGGCATCGGCCGACAGCGCCACGCGCGGGATGCCCTCGGTGCGGACATCGCGGTCCAGGCGGCTGGCCAGCTCCAGGCCGGACATGTCGCCCAGGTGCATGTCGATGAGGACGAGGTCCGGGCGCTCCTGCAAGGCCATCTCCAGGGCCTGCGCCCCGCTGCGCGCCACCGACATGGCCACGGCAGGCCGGAAGCCCATGATGCTTTGCAGCAGGTCGATGTTGGCCTCGTTGTCCTCGACGCACAGGATGCTGACCTGCGAGGTCTGGCGTGTCTCGATGGTGTCGCGCCCCGGCGGGGCCATGTCGTTGGGGCCGCCCGAGCGCACCTCGGCCACGCTGGGCAGCTCGGCTTGCGGCAGCTGCACGACCACCTCGGTGCCCTGCCCGGCCTGGCTGCGCACGTCGATGCGTCCGCCCATGAGCTCCACCAGGCGCCGCACGATGACCAGGCCGATGCCGGTGCCGTCGGCCTCGGTCTGCTCGGCGCCCAGGCGGTTGAAGGGCTCGAACAGGTGGGACTGCTGCTCCAGGCTCATGCCCTGGCCGTTGTCCTGGACCGTCAGGCTGACGCCCTGTGGCGTGACTTCGGCGCGCAGGCACACCCAGCCGTGCGGGCGGTTGTACTTGATGGCGTTGGTCAGCAGGTTGACGAGCACCTGCTGCAGGCGCAGCCGGTCGGCCTGGACGGCCAGCGTGCGGGAGGCGCCGCCCAGGGCGGCATTCGCCACCATCTGGACGTCGATGCTGCGCTCGCTGGCCATCGAGGAGACCAGGCCCAGGGCCTGCTCGAAGACCTCGCGCACCGGCACCGGCTCCAGCGTCATGGCGGTGTGGCCGCCTTCGATGCGCGACAGGTCCAGCACGTCGTTGACGACGTCCAGCAGGTGGCGCCCGGCACGCTCGATCACGTCCACCCGCCCCCATTGCTCGGCCCCCAAGGGCTCGGCCACGCTGAGCTTGAGCAGCTGCGAAAAACCCAGCACGGCGTTGAGCGGGGTGCGCAGTTCGTGGCTCATGCGCGAGAGGAACTCGGACTTGGCCTCGCTGGCCTGCTCGGCCGCCTGCACCTGGACCTGCGCATCCAGCAACAGCTTGTGCTCGGTGATGTCGTACTGGTAGCCATAGCGCGTGTGCCGGCCACCGCTTTGCTTGACGGTGCAGGCGCGGCCCAGGATGTGGCGCACGCCCCTTTGCGGCAGCACGACGCGGAACTCGAAGGCGGTGTCTTCCTCGGTCTTCATCGCGTGGGCGACGATGGCGTGGAAGCGCTCGGCATCGTCGGGGTGGACGCGCTCGAAGATGCGGGTGATGTCCTGCTCGACGGCTTCGGGCTCCAGTTCGTAGAGCTCGCGCACGGCCTCGCTGACGAAGGTGACGTGGGGCACGCCGCGCTCGTCGGCTTCCAGCTTGTAGAACACGCCCGGCAGGTGGCGGCGCAGGCTTTCGAGCAGCGCGGCCTGGTCGTTCAGCCAGCTTTCGTGGCGCTTGCGCTCGTGGATGTCGGTCAGCAGGTGCAGGGTGTGTTCACCGGCGGTCTGCAGGCGGTGCTCGAACCAGCGCCACTGGCCATCGGCCTGGCGCCAGCGCTGCTCGACCGGCCCGGGCTTGCCCCACGCCTGGACAGCGGTGGCCTGCTCATGGGGGTGCACCAGCGAGGCCCAGCCGGCGTGGCCGGGCGCCAGGACGCCATCACCGAGCCAGCGGCGGGCATGCGGGCCCATGCGCCACACCCGTCCGTCGCTGTCGCTGAGCAGCCAGCCCATGCCGAAGCCGTCCAGCCACTCGGTGGACGGGCCCAGGTCCATGGCGGACCTCTGCGGCAAGGGGACATCGTTGGACATGCACTTCAGGAACAGGTGACTGCACCAGTTTGGCACAGTCTCACCCCTTCGCCCACGGGGCTGACCAGCATCGGGCAATCCCTTGGTCAGTTCAGCGCGCCAACAGCGGCCTCAGGTAAAGCCCCGTGTGACTTTCGGCACATCCGGCGAGCTGCTCGGGTGTGCCGGCCAGCAACAGCCTGCCACCGCCGGAACCGCCTTCGGGGCCCATGTCGATGAGCCAGTCCGCCGTCTTGATGACGTCCAGGTTGTGCTCGATGATGACGATGGTGTTGCCCGCGTCGCGCAGCTGGTGCAGCACCTTGAGCAGCAGCGCGATGTCGTGGAAGTGCAGGCCGGTGGTCGGCTCGTCGAGGATGTAGAGCGTGCGGCCGGTGTCGCGCTTGGAGAGCTCCAGCGCCAGCTTGACGCGCTGCGCCTCGCCGCCCGACAGCGTGGTCGCGCTCTGGCCCAGGCGGATGTAGCCCAGGCCCACGTCCATCAGCGTCTGCAGCTTGCGCGCGATGCCGGGCACGGCGCTGAAGAAGGCCAGCGCATCTTCCACGGTGAGGTCCAGCACCTCGTGGATGTTCTTGCCCTTGTAGAGCACTTCCAGCGTCTCGCGGTTGTAGCGCTTGCCCTGGCAGACGTCGCACGGCACGTAGACATCGGGCAGGAAGTGCATCTCCACCTTCAGCACGCCATCGCCCTGGCAGGCCTCGCAGCGGCCACCGGCCACGTTGAAGCTGAAGCGCCCGGCGTTGTAGCCGCGCTCGCGCGCCGCCGGCACATCGGCCATCAGCTCGCGGATGGGCGTGAACAGGCCGGTGTAGGTGGCTGGGTTGGAGCGCGGCGTGCGGCCGATGGGCGACTGGTCGACGTTGATGACCTTGTCGAACAGCTCCAGGCCTTCGATCTCGTCGTGCGGCTCGGGGTCGAGGTGGGCCTGGTAGAGCTTGCGCGCCACGGCGGCGTACAGGGTGTCGTTGACCAGCGTGGACTTGCCCGAGCCGGAGACGCCGGTCACGCAGGTCAGGAGGCCCACGGGGAACTCGACCGTCACGCCCTGCAGGTTGTGGCCCCGCGCGTTGACCACGCGCAGGCGCGGCGTCTCGTCGGTGAAGGGGCGGCGTTGTGCCGGCACCTCGATGCGCAAGGCACCGGCCAGGTAGCGGCCCGTCAGGCTGTCGGGCGAGGCCGTGATGTCCTCGGGGGTGCCCTGGGCCATGACGCGCCCGCCATGCACGCCGGCACCGGGGCCCATGTCGACCACGTGGTCGGCGGCACGGATCATGTCTTCGTCGTGCTCGACCACCAGCACGCTGTTGCCCAGGTCGCGCAGGTGCTGCAGCGTGCCAATCAGCCGGTCGTTGTCGCGCTGGTGCAGGCCGATGCTGGGCTCGTCGAGCACGTACATCACGCCCGTCAGGCCGGAGCCGATCTGCGAGGCCAGGCGGATGCGCTGGGCTTCGCCGCCGGAGAGGGTGTCGGCGCTGCGGTCCAGGCTGAGGTAGTTCAGGCCCACGTCGTTGAGGAAGCGCAGGCGCGAGCGGATCTCGTTGACCACCTTGGCCGCGATCTCGGCCTTGGCGCCCTGCAGTTGCAGCCCCTGGAAGTAGCGGTGGGCTTCGGCCAGGGTGGCGTGGCCGATCTCGTAGATGGCGCGGGTGTCGCCGCTGACGGCATCGTGCAGCTTGACGTGGCGGGCCTCGCGGCGCAGGCGGGTGCCGTGGCAGTCGGGGCAGGCCTTGGGCTGCTGGTAGCGGGCCAGCTCTTCGCGCACGGTGGCCGAATCGGTCTCTTTGAAGCGGCGCTCGAAGTTCGGGATGACGCCCTCGAAGACATGGCTGCGCTTGACCTTGCGCTTCTTGCCATTGGCGCCTTCGGCCTCGTAGGTGAACTCGATCTCCTCAGAACCGGAGCCATACAACAGCACCTGCTGCATGTGTGCGGGCAGCTCCTCGAAGGGCTGCTCCACATCGACGCCGTAGTGCTTGCCGACCGACTCGATCAGGCTGTAGGTGTAGGGGTTGCGGCGGTCCCAGCCCTTGATGGCGCCACTGCCCAGGCTCAGCGAGGGGAAGGCCACCACGCGCTGCGGGTCGAAGGCGATGACGTGGCCCAGGCCGTCGCAGCTCGGGCAGGCGCCCACCGGCGAGTTGAAGGAGAACAGGCGCGGCTCCAGCTCCGACAGGCTGTAGCTGCAGACGGGGCAGGCGAACTTGGCCGAGAACAGGTGCTCCCGCCCCCCCTCCATCTCCAGCGCGATGGCGCGGCCGTCGGCCAGCCGCAAGGCGGTCTCGAAGGACTCGGCCAGGCGCTGGGCCATGTCGGCGCGCACCTTGACGCGGTCGACGACGACGTCGATGTCGTGCTTCTCGTTCTTGGCCAGCGGCTGGAGGTCGGCCACCTCGACCACCCGGCCATCGATGCGAAAGCGCACATAGCCTTGGGCCTGCATGTCGGCGAACAGCTCGGCGAACTCGCCCTTGCGGTCGCGCACCACGGGCGCCAGCACCATCAGCTTGGTGTCTTCGGGCAGGGCCAGGGTGGCATCCACCATCTGGCTGACGCTCTGCGCCTGCAGCGGCTGGCCGTGGTCGGGGCAGAACGGCGTGCCGGCGCGGGCGAAGAGCAGGCGCAGGTAGTCGTGGATCTCGGTGACCGTGCCCACGGTCGAGCGCGGGTTGTGGCTGGTGGCCTTCTGCTCGATGGAGATCGCCGGCGACAGGCCCTCGATGACGTCGACATCGGGCTTGTCCATCAGCTGCAGGAACTGGCGCGCGTAGGCGCTCAGGCTCTCCACATAGCGGCGCTGGCCTTCGGCGTAGAGCGTGTCAAACGCCAGGCTGGACTTGCCCGAGCCCGACAGGCCGGTGATGACCACCAGCTGGTGGCGCGGCAGGTCCAGGTCGATGTTCTTGAGGTTGTGGGTGCGCGCCCCGCGGATCTGGATGTCCGTGCGTTCCGCGCGGGGTGCCGCCCTCGGCGCCGAACGCAGGGCCTGTGCGAGGTAGGGCGCGGGTTCACCGGAGGACGCGGGGACGGAAGGATCTGGGCCAGACATGAGCGATTCGGAGCAAGAAAAAGGCCTGCCTGCGAGGCTCGCGTCCGCACCGGATGCGGCCCAGGCTGAGGCGAAGGCAACCGGCCATGATACGTCGGCTTCGGAAGAAGGCGCTAGCATGTGCCACCCGTCCCGCCCGAGAAGCCCCAAGCGCCCCACCACCATGCAACTCAAAGCCAAGGTCATGCTGCTGGCGGTGGTACCGCTGCTCCTGAGCCTGCTGCTCATCGGCGTGGCGATGTTCGAGCAGCAGCACGCCCTGGGCCGCCAGACCCGCGCGCTGGTGCGCGAGACCTACATGGAAGCGCGCCGGGCCGAGTTGCGCCACAACATGGACCTGGCCCTGAGCGCCCTGCAATCGGTGCACACCACGCCGGACAACGTCGGGGCCGACGACGCCACCCAGCAGCGCCGCGCCCTGCACGCGCTGGGCCGCATGAACTACGGCCCCGACGGCTACTTCTTCGTCTACGACCAGCACGGCACCGTGCTCATGCACTCGCGCCAGCCCGAGCTGATGGGCCGCAACCTCTGGGAGCTGCGCGACAACAGCGGCCAGCCCACCATCCAGCTCCTGCTGGCCAAGGCGCGCGCGGGCGGCGGCTTCATCGAGTTCCCCTGGCGCAAGCCCTCCAGCGGCCAGACCGTGCCCAAGCTGGGCTACGTGACCCTGCTGCAGCCCTGGGGCTGGATGATCGGCACCGGCCTGTACCTGGACGACATCCAGCAGACCCTGTCCGCGCTGGACGAGGGCATGGACCGCAACATCCGCACCACCATCGGCTGGCTGATGGCCGTGGCCGCCGGGGGCACCCTGGTCATCAGCATCAGCGGCCTGATGCTCAACCTCAGCGAGCACCGCGAGGCCGACGCCCAGTTGCGCCTGATGGCGCGCCGCGTGGTGCAGTCACAGGAAGACGAACGCGCCCGCCTGGCCCGCGAGCTGCACGACGGCACCAGCCAGACCCTCGTGGCCGGCAAGCTGCTGATCGAGTCGGCGGTGGACGAACTGCAGCGCCAGGGCCAGCCCCACCCGGCCGCGCTGGACAAGGCCCTCAGCCGCCTCAACGACGCCTTGCTGGAAGTGCGCCACCTCTCGCACAGCCTGCGCCCGGCCATGCTGGACAACCTGGGCCTGCCCGCGGCACTGGAGCACCTGGGACGCGAGTTCGGCGAGCACACCGGCCTGCGCATCGACACCCACATCGACGGCCCCGACATCGCCCTGCCCGACGAGGCCAAGACGGTGCTGTTCCGGGTGGCCCAGGAGGCCCTGACCAACGTGGTCAAGCACGCCCAGGCCAGCCACGTGGACCTGAGCCTGGGCTTCGAGCCCGAGCAGATCGAACTGCGCATCAACGACAACGGCCAGGGCTTCGACCTGGAGGCCCTGCGCGCCCTGCCCCGCGAAGGCATCGGGCTGCGCAACATGCGCGAGCGCCTGGCCTCGATCGGCGGACGCTTCGAGGTGCACTCCGACATGGCCCGCCACCCGCAAGACCCCCAGCACGGCACCCTGATGGTGGCCACCGTGCCGCTGCGGGCGCTGGCACGGCTGCAGGCCGCCGCGCCCGTATGATCTGTCCCGCATGACCGCCCCCGCGTCCGCCATCCGCCTGCTCATCGTCGACGACCACCCCCTGGTGCGCGATGGCCTGCGCCTGCGCCTGGCCAGCCTGCCCGGCGTGGCCTCCGTCTGCGAGGCCGGCAACGCCGACGAGGCCTGGGCGCGCATGAGCCCCACCCCGCCGGCCTCCCCGGCGGAGGCGCCCAACCTCGTGCT
Organism: Pseudomonadota bacterium; assembly: GCA_022566735.1. Lineage (GTDB taxonomy): Bacteria > Pseudomonadota > Gammaproteobacteria > Burkholderiales > Burkholderiaceae_C > Aquabacterium. The sequence goes on along the minus strand of JADFIG010000002.1, from coordinate 233,180 downwards.
GATGGACGTGGGCATGAAGGACATCAGCGGCATCGACCTCACCGCCGCCCTGCTGGCGCGCCATCCCGATTTGCGCGTGCTGATGCTCAGCATGTACGACAACCCCGAGTACGTGCAGCGCGCCCTGCAGGCCGGCGCCCGCGGCTACGTGCTCAAGGACGCCCCGGCCGCCGACATCGTCAGCGCCATCCAGACCGTGGCCGAAGGCGGCACCTACCTCAGCCCGGCCGTGGCAGGGCGGTTGTTCCGCGGCCAGGCGCCGCGCCCCGTGCTGACGCCGCGCGAGGCCGAGATCCTGGCGGCGCTGGGCCGCGGCCACAGCAGCAAGCAGATCGCGCGCGACCTCGACCTCAGCGTGCGCACCGTGGAAACCCACCGCCAGAGCATCAAGCGCAAGCTGGGCATCGAGGGCCAGGCCGAGCTCATCAAGTACGCGGTGGAGCACACGGGCAAGGACACCCCCCAGGGCTGAAACCAGGCCGCCACCCAGGGTTTACGAGTACGCGCTGCCACGCAGCCCGCCTGCGCAGCACGACGGATGCGCAACGCCGCCCCCATGGGCAGACTCTCAGGCACCCTGCCGTGCGGCCATGCACCCCACGGCGCAGCTTGAGGAGACTCCTTCATGAATGCGACCCTGAAGCGCCACGGCCTGTGGCTGCTTGTCTCGATCCTGGGGGCTTTTGCCCTGGCCACCGTGGCCCTGGGCCGCGGCGAAACCGTCAGCGCCCTGTGGGTGGTGGTGGCCGCCGTGTGCACCTACCTGATCGCCTACCGCTACTACGCCCTGTTCATCGCCACCCGCGTGATGCAGCTGGACCCGACACGCAAGACCCCCGCGTGGGTGCACAACGACGGGCTCGACTACGTGCCCACCAACAAGTACGTGCTCTACGGCCACCACTTCGCGGCCATCGCGGGCGCGGGCCCGCTGGTCGGCCCGGTGCTGGCCGCGCAGATGGGCTACCTGCCCGGCCTGCTGTGGCTGCTGGCCGGCGTGGTCTTCGCCGGTGCGGTGCAGGACTTCATCGTGCTGTTCATCTCCACCCGCCGCGACGGCCGCTCCCTGGGCGACCTGGTCAAGCAGGAGATGGGCACCATCCCCGGCATGGTGACGCTGTTCGGCGCCTTCATGATCATGATCATCATCCTGGCGGTGCTGGCCCTCATCGTGGTCAAGGCCCTGGCGCACTCGCCCTGGGGCACCTTCACGGTGGCGGCCACCATCCCGGTCGCGCTGTTCATGGGCGTGTACGTGCGCTACATCCGCCCGGGCCGCATCGGCGAGGTCTCCATCATCGGCTTCGTGCTGCTGATGCTGGCCATCGCGGGCGGCCAGTGGGTGCACGAGCACCCCACGCTCAACGCCCTGTTCACCTTCGACGGCAAGGCCCTGACCTGGATGCTGATCGGCTACGGCTTCATCGCCGCCACCCTGCCGGTGTGGCTGCTGCTGGCGCCGCGCGACTACCTCTCGACCTTCCTGAAGATCGGCACCATCATCGCCCTGGCCATCGGCATCGTGTTCGTGGCGCCGGACCTGAAGATGCCCGCCGTCACGCAGTTCGCGCAGGGCAATGGCCCGGTGTGGGCCGGCAACCTCTTCCCCTTCCTGTTCATCACCATCGCCTGCGGTGCGGTGTCGGGCTTCCACGCACTGATCTCCTCGGGCACCACGCCCAAGATGCTGGAAAACGAGTCGCACGCGCGCTTCATCGGCTACGGCGGCATGCTGGCCGAGTCCTTCGTGGCGGTGATGGCCCTGGTCGCGGCCAGCGTCATCCAGCCCGGCATCTACTTCGCCATGAACAGCCCGGCGGCGCTGGTCGGCAGCACCCCGGAAGCGGTGGCCCAGACCCTGTCCACCTGGGGCTTCGTGATCACGCCCGACGTGCTGGTGCAGACCGCCAAGGACGTGGGTGAGAGCACCATCCTGGCGCGTGCCGGTGGCGCGCCCACCCTGGCCGTGGGCATGGCCCAGATCCTCCACCAGGTGATCGGCGGCGACGGCATGATGGCCTTCTGGTACCACTTCGCCATCCTGTTCGAGGCCCTGTTCATCCTGACGGCGGTGGACGCCGGCACCCGCGCCGGCCGCTTCATGCTGCAGGACCTGCTGGGCACCTTCGTGCCCGCCCTCAAGCAGACCCACAGCCTGCCGGCCAACCTGCTGGCCACCGGCCTGTGCGTGGCCACCTGGGGCTACTTCCTCTACCAGGGTGTGGTCGACCCGCTGGGCGGCATCAACACCCTGTGGCCGCTGTTCGGCATCGCCAACCAGATGCTGGCCGCCGTGGCCCTGATGCTGGGCACCGTGGTGCTGTTCAAGATGAAGCGCGAGCGCTATGCCTGGGTGGCCGTGCTGCCCACCCTCTGGCTGCTGGCCTGCACGCTGACGGCCGGCTGGCTCAAGGTGTTCTCGTCCGACGTGCGGGTGGGCTTCCTGGCCCACGCCGACAAGTTCTCCAACGCCCTGGCCGAAGGCAAGCTGCTGGCGCCGGCCAAGACGCCCGAGGCGATGCAGCAGATCGTCTTCAACGACCGCCTGGACGCCGGCCTGTGCCTGCTCTTCCTGGGCGTGGTGCTGACCGTGCTGGTCTACACCGTGCGCTCCTGCCTGCAGGCCCGCCGCCGCAACCAGGCGCACTCCAGCGAGACGCCCTACCAGCAGCTGGCCGGCGGCAGCGTGGCCGCGCACTGAGCCCGGCACCGAAGACCAGGTTGAACGACATGGGCCCCCCCACGCAGGCGCTTCCTGCGCAGAAGCCCGAGGCGAGCGACACCGCCGGCACACGCAGCTGGCGGGCGTCGATCGGCCAGGCTGGCCGCTACCTCGGCCAGAGCCTGCGGCTCATGGTCGGCATGCCCGACTACGACGCCTACCTCAGCCACATGGAGCGCACCCACCCCGACCAGGCGCCCATGAGCTACGAGGCCTTCTTCCAGGAACGCCTGGAAGCCCGCTACGGCAGCCGCACTGGGAAGTGCTGCTGAGCTGATCGGCAGCCGGGGGCGCCTCAGGCCCTGCCGGCCGCTTCGCCCACGGCGGCGTCCACCATCTCGTCGACGCAATGGGCCACGATGGCCCCCAGGCGTTCGATCTCCACGCGCACGGTGTCGCCGGCGCGCAGGAACTTTGGCGGGTTGAAGGCCGCGCCCACGCCGCTGCAGGTGCCGGTGAAGATGACGTCGCCGGGCTCCAGCGTCATCACCTGGGTGAGCTGGGCGATCTGCGACCACACCGTGTGCATCATCAGCTTCGTGTTGCTGTGCTGGCGCAGCTCGCCATTGACCCAGCAGCGCATCTCCAGCGCGTGCGGGTCACCGACCTCGTCGGCCGTGGTGATCCAGGGGCCGTAAGGCGCGTGGGTGTCGAAGCTCTTGCCCAGCGTCCACTGCGAGGTGCGTTTCTGGAAATCGCGCACCGACACGTCGTTGCCCACCGCGTAGCCGAACACCACCTCGTGGGCGGCCTCAGGGGGCACATGGCGGCAGCGCTGGCCGATGATGGCGACCATCTCGGCCTCGTAGTCCGTCATCTGCGAGACGCGCGGCAGCACGATGTCGTCGAAGGGCGGGTGGATGGCGTTGGCCAGCTTGGGGAACCAGAGCTGGTGCTCGGGCACGGTGCGGCTCTCGCCGACGATGGACTCGTTGACGTGCTCCAGGTAGTTCAGGCCGATGGCCAGGGTCTTGCCCGGGCGCGGGATGGGCGCCAGCAGGTGGACCTGGTCGAGCTGCAGGTCGGCCGGTGCGCCCGCGGCCAGCGCCGCCACCTGCGGACGCACCGCCGGCCAGTGGGTGATCAGGTCGATCATGGGCTGGTGGGCGGACAGCGGGGCGCCGTGGGGGAGCACCAGCTTGTCGGACAGGGTGATGAGCTCGTTGCCACGGAGGACACCGATCCGGGCACGGCCTGCCTGCGGGCCCAGGGCTTCGAAAGTACACAGGTGCATGGGTGGGTTCCTTGTGTTCAGGCCGCGCGCAGGCAGTCCACGATCTTCAGCCGCGCTGCCCGCCAGGCGGGGATGAAACCGCCCACCAGGCCCATCAGCAGGGCAAAGCCCAGCGACTGGGCCGCGATGGCCGGCGTGAGGCGGAACTGGAAGGCCAGCTCCGAGAAGGTCTGGAAATTGACGGTGGAGATGTTCACGGTCTGCATCAGCGAGGCCGCGCCCAGGCCCATGATGCCGCCCACCCAGGCCAGCAGCAAGGCCTCGCCCAGGAAGGCCGACAGCACCGCGCTGCGGCGGAAACCCAGGGCGCGCAGGGTGCCGATCTCGCCCACGCGCGAGGCCACCGAGGCGAACATCGTGATCATGGCGCCCACCACCGCCCCGATGGAAAAGATGATGGACAGCGCCAGCCCCAGCAGGCGGATGAAGGTGGCCAGGGCCTCGGACTGCTCGGCGTAGAACTTCACTTCGCGCTTGGCCTCCAGCGTCAGGCGCGGGTCGTCTTCCAGCTGCGCCTTGACGGCGTCGAAGCTGTCCACATCGGCCAGGCGGAAGACCACGCTGGAGAACGCGCTGCGGCGGAAGGCCTGGACCATCTGCTCGCTGTCGCCCCACACTTCCGAGTCGAAGGCGCTGCGCGAGGCGTCGAACACGCCCACCACCACCCAGTCGCGGCCGGCGAAGCGCATGGTCTCGCCCAGGCCGGCGCCGGCAAAGCCCTGGGCCACGGCGCGGCCGGTGATGATCTCGGAGGTGCCCTCACGGAACATGCGGCCCCGCACGATGCGCACCTGTGGGCGCAGCGCCAGGCCGATGTCGGAGGTGCCGCGCACCGTGACGTTGCTGGGCTTGCCGCTGCCGCGCTTGGGCAGGGTGTTGAGCACCACCGGCTCGTGGCTGACCAGCTTGCGGCCCTGCCCGTCGGTGGCGATCTGCGCCAGGCTGTCGATGACGGCGGCCTGGTTGCGCGCGATGCCGGAGTTGATCTCCGCGCCCGCGCCCTTGCGCAGCACCATGACGTTGTCGGGCTGGCCCGTGGCCACCAGCGTGGCGCGGATGCCCTCGCTCATCATCAGCACGGTGGCGAACACGTACACCACCAGGGCCATGCCGCCGGCGGTCAGCACGGTGGTCACGCGCCGCACCCAGAGGTTGCGGGCGACGTAGCTCAGGGGCACGGTGCGCAGGCTCATGCGGGGCGCCTCACCACGTCGGTCATGTCATCACGCCACATGCCGCAGCCCCTGCACGATGTCGATGCGCGACATCTTCCAGGCCGGCCAGGCAGCCGACACGGTGCCCACCACCAGCGCGGCCAGTGCCTGCAGGGCCACCGTCAGCATCGACACCTGGAAGATGGGGAACAGCGTGCCCGCCGCCTTGACGAAGGCCTGGGCCATCGGGAAGGTGGCCGCGATGCCCAGCCCGCCGCCGATCAGCGCGATCAGCAGGCTCTCGCCGAACAGCAGCTTGACCACGAAGGCCGGCGGGAAGCCCAGGGCCTTGAGCGTGGCGTACTCGGCCAGGCGTTCGCGCGCCGTCATCGTCATCGTGTTGGCCATCACCGCCATGATGATGAGGATGATGATGAAGCTCACCGCCTGCACGGCCAGCAAGATGGTTTCGCTCATGGACACGAAGCCGAGCTGGAAGGCTTTTTCGGTCTCGGTCAGCGTCTCGGCCAGGGAGTTCTTGAACAGCGCGTCGATGCGCTGCGAGACCAGGGGCGCGTCGTCCGGGTTGTGGATGCGCACCACGTAGACGCCCACGTAATCGGCCTTGCCTGAAGGGCCGGCCGACACCCGCGCGCGGATGCCATCGGCCAGGCGCTGCCAGTGGATGAACATCTGCTGCTCGTCGGTCTTGGCGTCCTTGCCCTGGTAGATGCCGCGGATGGTGAAGCGCCAGGTGCCCGGGTAGATGGTGCCGCGCAGCGCGATGGTGTCGCCCAGCTTCCAGCCGAACTTGCCCGCCAGCTTGCGGCCCACGACGCAACCCTGGCGGTCGCGGAAGAAGGCCTGCTTGTCGGCCTCGTCGAGCTGGAACTCGGGGTAGAGCGCCAGGTAGCTGGGCGCATCGACCGCGAACTGCGCGAAGAAGTTGCGCTCGGTGACGTAGATGCCGCCGAACCAGTTGGCCCAGGAGATGCCGCTGACGCCCTCCACCGCCTTGATGCGCTCGGCGTAGTTGAGCGGCAGCGGGAAGGTCAGGGAGATCGAGCTGCGCGTGATCAGGCGCGTGCTGGAGGTGGCGTCCACCCCGGCGTACCAGGCGTCGACGATGGTGCGCAGCAGGCCGAAGGCCGAGATGGCCACGACCAGGCCCACCAGGGTCAGCAGCGTGCGCAGCCGGTGGCGGAAGGCGTTTTTCAGCAGCAGGCGCAGGAGGAACATGAGGGGGCGGAACGGGCGGGGCCTTGCCCAGAAGGATCGGCAGCAACCATACACCAGGCGCAAGCCCATCCTTGGCAGCCCGCCCAGTGCATCGTCAAAGCGCCAGCAGCGCGATGTACTTGGGGTAGCTGTAGCTGCGGTTCGTCTTCTGGCCGGTCAACTCGGCCACGATGCCCAGGTCTTGCAGCACTTTCACCGCTGCCGTGGCCGTCGGGAAGGTGGTGTCCAACGCCTGGCGCACCCGTTCGATGGTGAAGCGCGGCATCGTTGGCAGCATCTCGAACAAACGGTAGCTGGCCGGTCCAGCCTTGGGCGCGGCCAGCAGCCGACGCCGGTCAGCCGTGATCAAGCTTGCCAAAGCCACCACGCCACGCTCCGCCTCGGCGGCCGCACAGGCCACGCCCTCCAGGAAGAAGGCCAGCCAGCCCTCCCAATCGCCTTCGGTGCGGATGGCCGACAAACGGCGGTAGTACTCGGCCTGGTGCTGCTTGAGGTAACCGCTGAGGTACATCAACGGCTCGGGCAGCAGCCCCCAATGCTCCAGCAAGGCGGCAATCAGCAAGCGCCCGATGCGACCGTTGCCATCCAGGAAGGGGTGGATAGTTTCGAATTGGGCATGCACCAAGGCCACCTTCACCAGCGGCGGCAAGGCCAGGCCCTCGGCATGGACGAAGCGTTCCATGTCGGCCAGCAGGCCCGCCACATGTTCCGGTGGCGGCGGCACAAATGCGGCATTGCCGGGGCGCGTGCCGCCGATCCAGTTCTGCGATCGGCGCAATTCACCGGGCTGCTTGCCCGCGCCGCGCACGCCGTCGAGCAGCAGGCGGTGTGCGTCGCACAGCAGGCGCACGCTGATGGGCAAGCCCTGGGGGTCGCGCAGATGACTCTGCACCAGTCGGAAGGCGCGCAGGTAGTTGGTGACCTCTTCGACATCGGCGGTGTTGCTGATCGCCAGCCCTGCTTCGTCATCGAACAGGTCCACCAACGTGGCCTGCGTGCCTTCGATTTGAGACGTCAGCAAGGCCTCTTTGCGGATGGCGCTGTAGAGCAACCAGTCCACCGAGGGCGCCAGCCCGGACACCCCCGACAGGCGGGCCAAGGCCAACTCGGCCGCCTGGTTGAGCGCGACAAAGGCCTCAGGCGACAAGGGCGGATCGCGGGGCGGGAGCGCATGCGGCACGAAGGCCTGAACAGACTCACCCAGGGTCGTGGAGATGGCGTGGGTGCCCGTGTTGCGCATGGTTGGTGAAAGTCTGCCTGGATGATGTTGCAATCAATTAAAGCATTCTTTAATTTAACGAGCAAGGATGAAAGGAAGCTTTCATGTGGGCATGTGCCGCCCCCACCCACATCCGTCCTTTCGGCTCAGCAAACTGCCCTCAGCTGTCGTCTCGCACCCATTTGCTGCGCACACCGAGCAACACGCTCGGCACATACAGCACAGAGCTCGGCTCACGCACCTGATGGGTGCATGCGTGGCGCAAAAAGCTCGGACGTCGGAGCCCTGAGCTCGGCATGCGCAGTTCAAAGGTGTGTGCGCCGAGCTCGGATCTCGGGTGGCCGAGCTTTGAGCTGGAACACCGCACCTCCGAGGAGCTCGGTCGCAGCTCGGAATTCGGGGGGTGAGGCTCATTGCTCGGCGGGCGCGGCACCCCAGGCGGGCACCGAGGCACCGGCGTCGGGCGTCAAGGCCCTGGGCTCACTGCTCGGCCTGCCGCACCGCCCCACCGGCCTTCAGCACCCCGTCGGCCTGGATGACGACCTTGTCGCCCGAGCTCAGGGCGCCGGCCTTCACCGGCGTGACCTCGCGCACCTCGCCCAGCTGGCGGCCCGCCTTGACGGGCACGGCTTCGGCGCGCAGCGTGGGTGTGGACCCCGCCGCAGGCGCCACAGCCGCGGAAGGCCCACCCGCTGCCGCATCCGACCGCACACGCCACACCACCGTCTGACCCTCGGCCTGCATCAAGGCCTTGGCGTTCACCGCCAGCACCGGCTGCTGGTCGGCCACGGTGATGGGCTGGGACAGGAAGCTGACCTTGGCGCTCATCTCGGGCAGGATGCGCGCGTCGAGCTGCTCGAAACGGATCTTGGTGGTCACGGTGGCCTTGGCGCGGTCTACCGTGGGCACCAGGCTGCCGACCCGGCCCAGGAAGCGCACGCCGGGCAGCGCGTCCAGCGTCACCTCGACGGGCTGGCCGATGCGCGCCTTGGAGAGGCTGCCTTCGGACACATCGGCCTCGACCTCCAGCGTGGACATGTCGGCCATGGTCACCACCGCGCCCGTCGTGCCCGCGGCCGACGACAGCGGCGTGATGATGTCGCCCACGTTGGCGTTCTTGACCAGCACCACGCCGTCAAAGGGCGCGCGGATCTCGGTGAAGTCTTCGGCCACGCGCTGCACCTTGACCTGGGCCTGGGCCACCTCCAGCCCAGCCTGGGCCGAGGCCCGCGCCGCGCGGGCGGCGTTCGCGCGGGTCTGCGAAGCGTCCACCGCCTGTGGCGAGATGAAGCCCTGCGCCTGCAGGCCCTTGCTGCGTGCGAGGTCGGCATCGGCATTGGCCAGCTCCACCTCGGCCTGGCGCACGCCGGCTTCGGCCTGGCGCACGCCCGCCTGGGCCGCGACGATGGCCGCGCGCACATCGCTGGCGTCCAGGCGCGCGATGACCGCGCCCTGCTTGACCACCGAGCCCTCGCGCACGTTCAGCTCGATCAGCCGGCCCGTGGCCTTCGAGGCCACCGAGGCGCGGCGCTGCGCGACCACATAGCCCGAGGCGGTGAGCTGCACGTACTGCTGCGACGGCGTGCTGGTGACCACGGCCGCCGTCTGCACCGGCACGGCCTGCGGGATGAGCAGCTTGACCGCCACACCGGCCACGGCGACCAGACCGACCGTGATCCAGCCCCAGGGCAGGCGCCGGCGCACCGCTTGGCCACCGCCTTTCGGCCCCGGCCCGCCGCGGTCGATGCGCAGGCGGGACAGGCTGGAGGCGGGAGCGGAAGTGGCGGCAGCGGGCGCAGCAGGGGTGCCGGTCGTGGCGGTGTCGGTCATGGCATCACCAAGGTGGGTGGATGCCGCATTGTGCTTGACGGGAACGTCAAGCCGACCGTGTCAGCGTGCCGCGTTCAGCGCGTCGCGCGTCTGCAGGGCCACGCGGCGGGCCGCGCTGGCGAAGTCCTCGCCGCTGCTCGCGCTGTGGGCATACAGCACCGCGCGCGAGCTGTTGACCACGATGGTGCCCGTGACCGCGCCGCTCGCATCCGTCTTCAAACCGGCCTTCACCGTGGCCGCGGCGTCACCGCCTTGCGCGCCCACACCGGGGATCAGCAAGGGCAGCGTTGGCGCGAGCTCACGCACCCGGGCGATCTCTTCGGGGAAGGTCGCGCCCACCACCAGGCCCATCTGGCCATTGGTGTTCCACGGGCCTTGCGCCTGGGCCGCAATGTGCTCGTACACGCGCGGCTGGCCTGCGATGTCGGCCAGGCGCAGGTTCTGCAGGTCCGAGCCACCCGGGTTGGAGGTGCGGCACAGCAGGATCACGCCCTTGCCCGGGAAGCGCAGGAAGGGCTCCATCGTGTCGAAGCCCATGAAGGGCGACAGCGTGACGGCATCGGCCTGGTAGCGCGTGAAGGCCTCGTGGGCGTACTGCTCGGCCGTGGCGCCGATGTCGCCGCGCTTGGCGTCCAGGATGACGGGCACGCTGGGCGCCACGCGGCGCATGTGCGCCATCAGGCGCTCCAGCTGGTCTTCGGCGCGGTGGGCCGCGAAGTAGGCGATCTGCGGCTTGAAGGCGCAGACCAGGTCCTTCGTGGCGTCCACGATGGCCGCGCAGAAGTCGTAGATGCGCTCGGGCTTGCCCTGCCAGGCGCCTGGGAACTTCGAGGGCTCGGGATCCAGGCCCACGCAGAGCAGCGACTGGTGCTGGTGCTGCGCACGCAGCAGCTGTTCGGTGAAGATCATGCCCAGATTTTACCGGCTCAAGCGAAGACGGGCACCGGCGGCAACCACCCCGCCTCGCGCAACACCCGCTTCAAGGCTTCGCAACGCGCCTGGTGCTCGGGGTGGCTGTACACAAAGCGCTCGCCCGGTGTGGTGACGAAGTACTGGCCCGGCGCCAGCACCTCGCCCGCAGCACCGGTCAAGCCATGCGCCTGAACGCCATCGGGCAGCACCAGCCCCGGCGGCAAGGGCTCACGGCCGTACAGCATCCAATGCACGGGGAATGCGTACTCTGGGTCACTCATGTCGGTGTGCGAGACCCTCGCCCAGTCCGGTTGCCACACCTCGACCATGACCCGAAACAGCCGCTCCATCATGCCGGGCTCGGTCATGCTCTGGGCCAGATCGCCCCTGCGAGGACAGTTGATGGCCACGCGGCTGCCCAAGCCACCACCGTCCGAGCCCGTGTGAGCCATCCAGCATGCTGCGTCAATCTTCTTGGATGTCAGCAGCAAGGCACTGAAGCCCACCGGCAAGGTCAAGTCCGGCGCAACACCTCGCCTGGCACCATTGCCTGGCCTCAGGACCTTGAGCCTGACTTCATCGACGTCATCCGGCAAGGGCATCAGCTTGTCTTTGGGCGCCAGGTAATGCCATGCCTGCAACGCGGGGCACACCGCCAGCAAGGCCGATGAAAAACGCACCACATCGTGAGCGATCTCCTGGGCCGTCTGGCTGCGGGCGCCCCAAGTGCATACCAAGCGGTAGTCGGGATAAGTCATGTTCTTTGTCAAGCAAGGATCAAGCGTCACGCCTGCGGCGGAGGCGGCAACCACCCCGCCTCGCGCAAGACTCGTTTCAAGGCCTCGCAGCGCGCCTGGTGCTCGGGGTGGCTGTACACAAAGCGCTCGCCCGGCGTGGTGACGAAGTACTGGCCCGGCGCCAGCACCTCGCCAGACGCGCCGGTCAAGCCATGCGCCCGAACGCCATCGGGCAGCACCAGCCCCGGCGGCAAGGGCTCGCGGCCGTACAGCATCCAGTGCACGGGGAATGCGTACTCTGGGTCGCTCATGTCCGTGTGCGAGACCCTCGCCCAGTCCGGCTGCCACACCTCGACCATGACCCGAAACAGCCGCTCCATCATGTCGGGCTCGGTCATGACCTGGGCCAGATCGCCCCTGCGGGCGCAGTTGATGGCGACGCGGTTATGGGCCCAGGCCGTGCCCTTGCCCACATGGGCCATCCAGGCAACACCGTCTCGTTTGGACGTGTACAGCAACACACTGAACCCCACGGGCAAAACCAGATCGGGCGCAGCGCCACGCCGCTCGCAGTTGCCTGGCTCAATCGCCTGTTGACACACTTGAATCGCATCGAGCGGCAAGGGCATCAGCTTGTCACGTGGGCCCAGGTAATGCCAGGCCCCGAACTGCGGGCACGCATCCAGCAGCCGCTGCGAGAACCGCATCACATCGTGCGCGATTTCCTGGGCTGTCTGGCTGCGGGCGCCCCAAGTGCATACCAAGCGGTAGTCGGGATAAGTCATGTTCTCAGGTGCTTCCATTCAGGGCATGCCAACACGTCAAAAGGAGCCACCTGCGTCCCCTCCGCCTGAACCACTTGATTTGGGACAGTCGGGCCTGGGAGGTCCAACTTTCACAGGAATCCGCCCGTCAAGAAGTTCTGCAAATGCTTTGCGGATGCCCTCGTTGGGCACCACCCACTGCACAGACCGTCCAACCGAGCGAACTGCGTCCAGTTGTCGTTCAGCCTGCTTGATCAACTTCGTCTGCATTCTGTCTGCGACGTAGCCCACCTTCCACACCCCCAGCTTTTCATCGATCTTGTACCCAAAGCCTTTGGCCTCGATCAGCAGGCTGCCGTCCGGCCCCAGGCCATCGAACTTCACCATGCCGGTGCGGCTGATGGATGGGTCCACGCCCACAGCCACAGCCTTGCCCGGTGGCATGCCCGTGGCACAGGCCTGGAACGCCGCATTGGCTGGGCTCATGGCCTCTTTGACATCGATGACCTTGACTTCACCCGGCAGGGGTTTGTCGGCCGCAAAGGCTGGCAGGGCCAGCACGATGGGCAAGAGCAAAGCGCCCAAGCAGCGGCGCGCGTTCGAAATGAAGCGATTCATGGCGTCCTCCCTTGGGTTCATCGGGTGTTGGCGCAGCGCTGCGCGTCCTGGATGGCGCGGGCTCGCAAGGCCGGCGAAGGCCCATACACCGCCGCGGCATGCAGGCGCTCCAACTCCTGGCGGAACGCTGTCGCCACAGCGGGCGAATGAACGATGAGCACGTTCTCATCGTTGCTTCTGAGCGCTTCGGCCGACCAGTTCATCGAGCCCGCGATCACAACGCGGTCGTCCACCACCGCGACCTTGTGGTGCAGCTTGTCGCCCTCCGGCAAGACCGGATAACCAATGGCCATGGGCATGACAGGCCAGGGGCGCAACTGCGGCTTGAGCGCGCAGGCCGCATCCCGCAAGCGCACGCCCCACATGTCCAGCGTGGCGCTGAAGTCGTTGTCAACGTAGCCCTGATCGAACAGGCCACGCACCATCACGCCCTTGGCGGCGCGCTGTGCCATGGTGTCGGTCAAGGTGGCATCGGTCAGCACGAAGGCGCCCAAGTCGATGCGACTCACCGCCGTTTGGAGCACCGAGTCGATCAAGCCGACCGTGGTCGTGGCCACGGGCTTGCTCGCGGAGAAGGGCCCGAACTGAAGCTGAACCAGTCCTTCGGGTGTGCTGATGCCAAGGGCTGCACGTGCGCCTTTGGCGATGCCGAAGCGGCTGTTGCGCGAGTCCCCTGGCCCATCGCCCCACATGAGGGCGAACTCCTGCGCGTAGGCTTGGGCCACTTCGGCGTGGCGCACCTCCACCAGGTTCTCGGCATTGCCTCGGCTGGCGGGCCGCCCGATGTCGCCGAAGAAACCGCTGTGCGTCCAGTTGGCCGAGCCCGTGAGCACGACCTCGCCGTCGAACACGGCGAACTTGTGGTGCATCAGGCCTGAGCCCTTGCTGCCATCTTCGGTGTCGTCGATGACCGGGATGCCTGCCCGCGCCAGGATGGTGGCCACATCGTTGGCGGCCAGTTCGGCATCGGATGCTTCGCCGTCGCCATTGACATCGACCAGGCTGTCCACCTCGGCCCACACCTCCTTGTCGGCATCGCTCAGGCTGGCGACTTCGTCGGGCGTCAAGGCGGCCCAGTTCCTGCTGTAGCCGTTGTCGATCACGACGCGCACCTGCACCCCTCGGCGCGCGGCTTGGGCCAATGCCTGCGCGATGTGGGGCAAGGTGATGCCCATCACGGCCACGTCGATGCGGGTGCGTGCCGCTGTGATGCGCTGCACGATCACCTGCTCGAAGTTGTCGCCCTCGCGTTGCGTGCCGCGATGGGGCTCGACGAAGCTGGCTTCAGGCCGGTGGTTGAAGTAGGTGGAGAAGGTGGTCGAGGCCTCGGCTGCGGTGGCCAGGAGCATGTGTGCGCCCAGCACCCAACCCAGCCCGACGCGGCATGCGCGTGAGCAAGTCATGGGGGTTCCCTGTGGTGTGTGATGTGCACCAACCATAGCGCGAGGCCTCGCACGCGCAAGTCGGATTCGGTGTTTCGATCACACCCTCAGGGATGTCTTGACCCACCGCGCGCGGATGGCGCAGTGCGTCAGATGCGCATCAAGTGCGCATCAGGCAGGCATCACGTGCGCTCAGATGCGCTCGGCCAGCGCGACGGCCTTGCCGATGTAGTTGCCCGGCGTCATGGCCAGCAGGCGGGCCTTGTCGTCCTCGGGCAGCTCCAGGGTCTGCACGAAGGCCTGGATGGACTCCTTCGTGATGGCCTTGCCGCGGGTCAGCTCCTTGAGGCGCTCATAGGGGTTGGGCAGGGCGTGGCGGCGCATCACGGTCTGGATGGGCTCGGCCAGCACTTCCCAGGCGCTGTCGAGGTCGTCGGCCAGGGCCTGCGGGTTGACTTCCAGCTTGCCCAGGCCGCGCGCCAGGCTGTCGTAGGCCAGCAGGGCGTAGCCCAGGCCCACGCCCATGTTGCGCAGCACGGTGGAGTCGGTCAGGTCACGCTGCCAGCGGCTGATGGGCAGCTTCTGGCTCAGGTGCGTCAGCACGGCGTTGGCCAGGCCCAGGTTGCCTTCGGCGTTCTCGAAGTCGATGGGGTTGACCTTGTGCGGCATGGTCGACGAGCCAATCTCGCCTTCCTTGGTCTTCTGCTTGAAGTAGCCCAGGCTGATGTAGCCCCACACGTCGCGCGACCAGTCGATCAGGATGGTGTTGGTGCGGGTGACGGCATCGAACAGCTCGGCCATGTAGTCGTGCGGCTCGATCTGGATCGTGTAGGGGTTGAAGCTCAGGCCCAGCTGGTTTTCGATGACACCCTGGCTGAAGGCTTCCCAGTCGGTCTCGGGGTAGGCCGAGAGGTGGGCGTTGTAGTTGCCCACGGCGCCGTTCATCTTGGCCAGCAGCTTGACCTCGGCGATGCGCTCGCGGGCGGTCGCCAGGCGGGCCACCACGTTGGCGATTTCCTTGCCCACGGTGGTGGGGCTGGCGGTCTGGCCGTGCGTGCGGCTGAGCATGGGGATGGCGGCGAACTGGTGGGCCATGCCCGACAGGGTGCCGATCAGGCCGTCGATGGCCGGCAGGACGACCTGCTCGCGCGCGGCCTTGAGCATCAGGCCGTGGCTGGTGTTGTTGATGTCTTCCGAGGTGCAGGCGAAGTGCACGAACTCACCGGCCTTGTCCAGCTCGGCGTGGCCGGCGAAGCGCTGCTTGATCCAGTACTCGACGGCCTTGACGTCGTGGTTGGTGGTCTTTTCGATGTCCTTGATGGCCTGGGCATCGGCCTCGGAGAAACGCGACACCAGGCCACGCAGGTGGCTGCGGGCGGCCTCCGACAGCGGCGCGAACTCGGGCAGGCCCGCGTCCGACAGGGCGATGAACCACTCGACTTCGACCTGCACGCGACGGTGCATCAGGCCGTACTCCGACAGCAGCGGGCGCAGGGCGGCGACCTTGGAGGCGTAACGGCCGTCCAGCGGCGACAGGGCAGACAGAGCAGAGAGGTTCATGGCGGGATTCCGGCAGGTCAAACAGACGCCCCGTCCAGGCGACGGGCAACCCGTTATTTTACCGGCCAGCGCGCCGCCAGCGCCGAGAGGCTGACTCGGGACTGCACCACGGTGGCATTCATGCGCAGCCGGCGGGCCTGCACCTCGGCCCAGGGCCAGTACAGGCCCAGCGTCACCAGCAGCAGGCAGCCGTGCCGCAAGCGCATGCGCGCATGGGCCGCCACGGACAGGTTGCAGCGCACGCGCAGGTGCGCATTGCCCGTCTGCCCCCAGACCAGCAGGTGGGCGCGCGCCGCCGCCTCCGGCAGCACCGCCCAGGCCAGCACCCAGGCGGCCAGCAGCCCGCAGGCCAGCAGCCATGGCAGCACCCCGCCCAGCCCTGCCCACACACCGGCCCACATCAAGCCGCCCAGCAACAGCGCCGCCAACCCCAGGGCGAGCGCCAGCCCCAGCAGCAGCGATCCCAGCGCCTGCAACAGCCACTCGAACACCTCCTGCGGCCCCAGGCGCCACTGCAGGCGCAAGGCCCCCAGGAGGATGTGGGTCTGGCGGAACTGCCACCAGCGCCACAGCCAGAACGGCACGGCCAGCAGGCACAGCCCCAGGGCCATGCCCCACAGCAACCAGCCCATGGCGCTGCCCAGGCGGGTCACCAGCCACCACAGCCACACCAGGGCCACCAGGCCGCCCAGGGGCAGGCCCAGCACGCGGTAGATTTCCCGCACCTGGGCGTCGAAGCCCAGGCGCCGCTTCGCCCAGGTGACGCGCTGGATGCGTTGCGTCAACCCCATCCACTGGAGCATGGGCCACACCGCCAGCGCCAGGCTGGCCGTCAGCAGGCCCAGGGTCAGCGAGCCACCGCCGGCCAGCATCACCCCGCCCAGCAGGCTCATGGCCAGGCCCTGGCGCACCAGCAGAGGCCAGGGCGAGCGCAGGTCGTCGAGCGCACGGCCGGCCACGCGGGTGTGCTGCAGCAGGTAGCGCTGGCAGGCGATGCGCGCCCAGGGCAGGTACAGGCCGGCCGACAACAGGGTCAGCAGCAGCCCGCGCAGCCAGATGCGTGCGTAGGCCGATTCGCTGGCGGTGAAAGTCACCGGCCAGGTGTCCACCGCGCCGTCGGGCAGGCGCGGCAAAGGTGGGCGCGACGAGGAGGAGCGGGCGCCAGGGGAATGCATGTCGGCCTCAAATGTAATGGGATGCATCACCCGGACCACCCGGAACGCCCCCGAAACAGGTGGATCGGGCAGCGATGTCTGGGGCCATCGGCGCAGACTTCCTTCACCAGATAAAATCCGCCGCAGACACACACGACGACACAGAATGAAACTGATCGGATCCCTGACCAGCCCCTTCGTGCGCAAGGTGCGCATCGTGCTGGCCGAGAAAAAGCTCGACTACAAGTTCGATCTGGAGGACGTGTGGTCGGCCGACACCACCATCGCCACCTCCAACCCGCTGGGCAAGGTGCCTTGCCTGGTGATGGAGGGCGGCGAGGCGATCTTCGACTCGCGCGTCATCGTCGAATACGTGGACACCCTCTCGCCCGTGGGCAAGCTCATCCCCCTGAGCGGCCGCGAGCGCGTGGAAGTGCGCACCTGGGAGGCCCTGGCCGACGGCCTGCTGGACGCCGCCATCCTGGCGCGCATGGAAGCCACCTGGGCCGGCCGCACGGAGGCCCAGCGCAGCCAGGCCTGGATCGACCGCCAGATCGGCAAGATGCACGCCAGCCTCAAGGCCATGAGCCTGGGCCTGGGCGACCGCAACTGGTGCGCCGGCATCCACTACAGCCTGGCCGACATCGCCACCGGCTGCGCCCTGGGCTACCTCGACTTCCGCTTCCCGGACATCGACTGGCGCGACACCTACCCCAACCTGGCCCGTCTGTCCGACAAGCTGGCCCAGCGCCAGAGCTTCACCGACACGGCCCCGCCGGCGGCCTGACCTGCCGGGACCCTCGGCCCGGGTGCCGCTCCAGGCCCTTCAACCCGGGTGCAGGGTGAAGGATTCGGCCCGCGACTGGCGCCAGTACTGCTCGAAGGCGAACTGGCCCCAGGGCACCTCGCCGCGCTCGGCCGCCAGCAGCTCGCCCGTCTTCAGATAGGGCAGCAGCTTGGACAGGCGGCGCACCTCGAAGCCCGAGACGCGCCGCACGATGTGGTCGGCGCTGATGTCGTTGGGGTGCTGCAGGCCCGCCGCCTGCACCAGCTCCTTCAAGGCATGCAGGGTGTTGTGGTGGAAGCGGTGGACCCGGTCGGCCTTGTCCGGCACCACCAGCGCCCGCGCCCGCAGCGGCTCCTGCGAGGTCACGCCCGTCGGGCAATGGCCGGTGTGGCAGCTTTGCGCCTGGATGCAGCCCAGCGCGAACATGAAGCCGCGCCCCGAATTGCACCAGTCGGCGCCCAGCGCCATCATCCGCGCGATGTCGAAGGCGCTGATGACCTTGCCCGCGCAGCCGATCTTGACGCGGTGACGCTCGCCCAGGCCCACCAGGGTGTTGTGCACCAGCAGCAGGCCTTCCTGCAGCGGCGCGCCCACGTGGTCGGTGAACTCCAGGGGCGCGGCGCCCGTGCCGCCCTCGGCGCCATCGACCACGATGAAATCCGGCCAGATGCCGGTGGCGCGCATGGCCTTGGCCATGGCGAACCACTCCCAGGCGTGGCCCACGCAGAACTTGAAGCCCACCGGCTTGCCGCCCGAGAGCTGGCGCAACCGCTCGATGAACTGCAGCATCTCGATGGGCGTCGAGAACGCGCTGTGGCGGGCCGGCGAGATGCAGTCCACGCCCACGGGCACACCGCGCGCCTCGGCGATCTCCGGCGTCACCTTGGGCGCCGGCAGCACGCCGCCGTGGCCGGGCTTGGCGCCCTGGCTGAGCTTGAGCTCGATCATCTTCACCTGGGGCTCGCGGGCGTGGGCCACGAACTGCTCGGCATCGAACTGGCCGTCGGCGGTGCGGCAGCCGAAGTAGCCCGAGCCGATCTCCCAGATCAGGTCGCCGCCGGGCTCGCGGTGGTAGCGGCTGATGGAGCCCTCGCCGGTGTCGTGCGCGAAGCCGCCGCGGCGCGCGCCGGTGTTGAGCGCCAGCACGGCATTGGCGCTGAGCGCCCCGAAGCTCATGGCCGAGATGTTGAAGACGCTGGCGCTGTAGGGCTGGGTGCACGACGTGCCGCCCGCGCCGATGGTGACGCGGAAGTCGTGCGAGGCGATGTCGGTGGGCGCGATGGCGTGGCTGAGCCACTCGTAGCCGGTGGCGTTCACGTCTTTTTGCGTGCCGAAGGGGCGCTTGTCAGGCTCGCCCTTGGCGCGCTGGTAGACCAGGGAGCGCTGCTGGCGCGAGAAGGGTGCGGCCTCGTTGTCGCTCTCGATGAAGTACTGGCGGATCTCGGGGCGGATGAACTCCAGCAGGTAGCGCAGGTGCCCGATGACCGGGTAGTTGCGCAACAGGGAGCGCTGCACCTGGCGCATGTCGTTGAGGCCCAGGCCGACCAGGCCCGCACAGGCCACGGCCAGCGCCGCGCCATGCTCCTGGCCCTCGGCCAGCCACTCCCACAAGCCCAGCAGCAGGCCCAGCACCGCGGCCGCCCAGGCGGCGTAGCGGATGGGCACGTGCGCGTTGAGTCGGATCAACCACCTTGGCATGCACGGCTCCTCTCGGGCCCCATGGCCCTGCAGGTCAATGTAGCGAATCGCCGCGATGGCGTTCGTGGCATTTGCCGCGCCGCACCGGCCTGTGTGTGGCGCGACCGCGACGCCGCGAATTGCGGCTACACTTGCCCCCAGCGCCGATTTGTCATCGGAGGCGTCAGCCGCACAGGCCCGCCCCCTTGACCATTCCGAATTGCGGGCGCTTTAGAAATGCCGCTAAAGAGGTCGATGCCACCGGCCCCTGCTTCGCGCGCGGCCGGTTTGTTTTTTTCTGGATCGCTCCACCATGTCCCTCGGGATCGTCACGCCCGCCACCCTGCACTTTGCCGCGCCCCTGCCGCTGCAGAGCGGGGCCCAACTGCGCGACTACACGCTGGCCTACGAAACCTATGGCCAGCTCAACGCCGAGCGCAGCAACGCCGTGCTCGTCTGCCACGCGCTCAATGCCTCGCACCACGTCGCCGGACTGCACGCCGGGCCCGACGGCCAGCCCCTGCCCAAGAGCCAGGGCTGGTGGGACAACCTGATCGGCCCGGGCAAGCCCGTGGACACCGACAAGTTTTTCGTCATCGGCATCAACAACCCCGGCTCGTGCTTCGGCTCCACCGGCCCGATGCACACCCACCCCGACACCGGCAAGCCCTACGGCGCCGACTTCCCCGTGGTCACGGTGGAGGACTGGGTCAACGCGCAGGCCCGCGTGCTCGATGCCCTGGGCATCACGCAGCTGGCAGCGGTGCTGGGCGGCAGCCTGGGTGGCATGCAGGCCCTGAGCTGGACGCTGCAGCACCCCGAGCGCGTGCGCCACTGCGTGGCCGTGGCCACGGCGCCCAACCTGTCGGCGCAGAACATCGCCTTCAACGAGGTGGCACGGCGTGCCATCGTCACCGACCCCGACTTCCACGGCGGCCACTTCTACGAGCACGGCGTGGTGCCACGCCGCGGCCTGCGCGTGGCGCGCATGATCGGCCACATCACCTACCTGTCCGACGACGTGATGGAGGAGAAGTTCGGCCGCGAACTGGTGGGACGCGAGCTCGGCGACGCGCCCAGCTACAGCACCCAGGACATCGAGTTCCAGGTCGAGAGCTACCTGCGCTATCAGGGCGACAAGTTCAGCGACTACTTCGACGCCAACACCTACCTGCTGATCACGCGGGCGCTCGATTACTTCGACCCGGCGCGCACGCACGGCGGCAACCTGTCGGCGGCCATGGCGAAGGCCCTGGCGAAGTTCCTCGTCATCAGCTTCACGACCGACTGGCGCTTCTCGCCGGCACGCTCGCGCGAGATCGTCAAGGCCCTGGTCGACAACCGCCACGACGTGAGCTATGCCGAGATCGACGCGCCGCACGGCCACGATGCCTTCCTGCTCGACGACCCGCGCTACCACGGCGTGGTGCGGGCCTACTTCGAGCGCATCGCGCAGGACGTCGCGCGGGAGGTGAAGGCATGAGCACCCCGCACGCCCCCAATGCCTTCCACCGCGTCATCGCCAGCCTGATCCCGCCGGGCTCGCGCGTGCTCGACCTCGGTTGCGGCGACGGCGCCCTGCTGGCCCTGCTGCGCGACACCCGCGGCTGCAGCGGCTACGGCATCGAGCTGGACGACGCCAAGGTCGAGGCCTGCGTGGCCCGCGGCGTCAACGTCATCCAGCGCAACCTCGAAGAGGGCCTGAGCCTGTTCGACGACAACAGCTTCGACGTGGTGCTGCAGCTCGACACGCTCCAGCACCTGCGCAACACCGAGGACATGCTGCGCGAGACAGCCCGCATCGGGCGCATCGGTCTGGTGAGCTTCCCCAACTTCGCGCACTGGCCGCACCGACTCAGTGTGCTGCGCGGGCGCATGCCGGTGTCCCGCAGCCTGCCCTACCAGTGGTACGACACGCCCAACATCCGTGTGGCCACCTTCGCCGACTTCGAGATCCTGGCGCGCAAGAACGGCCTGCGCGTGCTCGAGTCCTTCGGCTGGCACGAGGGCCAGGAGGTGCGCCTGTGGCCCAACCTGCTGGCCAGCACGGCGGTGTTCAAGTTCGAGCGCGAGTGAGCCCTGCCAGGGCCCATGCCAAAAAAAGAGGCGCCCCCCGCGAAGGGGGCGCCTTGAACGCTCTGGTCAAACAAAGGTGACTTCGCAGTCACAGGTCCCCCTCGTGCCGACCGTGTCGCCCCACCTCGTCGGTGACGCTTCAACATCTGCACAGACCCGCAGGGTGATGAGCATGAAGCGTGCCAGTGTCGTGCGCCGCCCCCTGACCTGAGCCACCTCATGCAGGCATGAAAAAAGCGCCCCGCAGGGCGCTTGGGGGACCACCGCGGTGGTGCTCAGAAGTTGTGCTTGACGCCCAGACCCAGAGCGCGGCCGCCCTTGAAGTCGCTCAGCTTTTCCGAGGTGAAGGCGGCGTACAGGCTGGTGCGTTTGGACAGGGCGTGGTCGTAGCCCAGCGACAGGATCTTGTCGCTGGTGTCGTCGCCCACGGCCTTGTACTTGGCCGCACCGTAAGAGGCCAGCACCGTGCCCGACGCGGTGACGGGCACGCTCACGCCGACCTGCCAGACGTTGGCCTTGGTCACGCCGGCCAGGTTGCCCACGCTCAGCGGGGCGTTGTCGTAGTACTTGAAGCGGGTGTACTGGCCGAAGGCCTTGAGCACGCCGAAGTCATAGCTGGCGTTGAAGTTGGCCGCACGGAATTCGGTGGGGTACGGCGAGACCGCGGCCGAGCCGATCTTGGGCGAGGTGCCGGCGTCCACGTAGACAGCCATCAGGCTCAGAGGGCCGCCGTTGTAGGAGCCACCGACGGTGTAGCTGTTGCTGTTCTGGGCGTTGGCGCTTTCCTTGGGCGAAAACTGCACGATGCCCGAGAAGCCGGCCACCACCGGGGTTTCGTAGGTGACGGAGTTGACCCAGCCGGTGTCGGCCTGCGACAGGTTGGTCAGCTTGCTGGATGCGGTCGAGCCCAGGTTGTAGAAGTGGCGCATGGTCGGCGAGTACGTCATCGAGCTGCCGAAGGGGTTGTAGGTGTAGCCGGCGGTGAACAGCGGCGTGTCGTACTGGCCCAGGGCCAGGCGACCGAAGCCACCGCTGAGACCCACCCACGAGGTGCGGCTCCAGAACTGGCCGGCCTGGTTGGTGATGTTGGCACCGGTGTCGTTGCCGATGAAGGATTCGAGCGCGAACTCGGCCTTGAGGCCGCCGCCCAGGTCTTCGGTGCCGGCGAAGCCGATGAAGCTGGTCATCATGTCGCCGCTTTGGACCTTGGTGATCGACTGTTCGCCGACCGGCTTGAAGGAGCCCAGGGCGGCTTCCAGGTAGCCGTAGACCTTGAGTTGCGATTCGGCATGGGCCAGACCAGAGACCACGGTCAAGGCGGCCAGCGCCACCAGCTTCTTGTTTGCAGACATCAGTTTCTCCTAGCAGGGAAGGAAGGATGGGGTTCGAGGCGGACCTCTGCATCCCACTCAGCAAGAAGCGTGACAGCTTGGCGCTCGGCCAGCGTTTTCGGACGGCGCATACGTCAAATGACGTATGCCGGCGGGCCTCGCCGCGCAGGTCAGCGGACCTCAGGGACGCCAGACCGCCAGGATCTGTTCGCCGTAGGCCTGCAGCTTCTTGGCACCCACGCCGCTGACGGTGGCCAACTCCTCCAGGGTGGTCGGAGCCAGGCGGGCCATCTCGGCCAGGGTGGCGTCGTGGAAGACAACGTAGGCCGGCAGGTTGTGCTCGCGCGCGACCTCGGCCCGCCAGGCTTTGAGCGCCTCGTAGCGGGCCAGGGCATCGGCTTCCAGCGGCACGGGCGGCGCACTGCCGCCCTTCGGACGCGCCAGCTTGGTGCGCGGCTGCGCTTCGGCCGCCACCTTGAGCACGATGGCCTGCTCGCCCTTGAGCACGGCGCGGGCGCTGGGGCTCAGTCCCAGGGTGTTGAACTCGCCTTCGGCCACCACATGGCCCAGGGCCACGAGCTGGCGCAGCACCGCACGCCATTGGTGCTCGCTGAGGTCGGCGCCGATGCCGAAGGTGCTCAGGGACTGGTGGCCGTACTGCGTGACCTTGTCGGTCAGGCGGCCGCGCAGCACGTCGATGAGGTGGCCGGCGCCGAAGCGCTGCTGGCCGTGCTGCCAGAAGCGGTAGATGCCACTGAGCAGCTTGCGGGCGGCCTCGGTGCCGTCCCAGGTCTGGGGCGGGTTGAGGCAGTTGTCGCAGTTGCCGCAACGTGCCCCCAAGCTCACCCCATCCGGGTCTCGCGGCCCCCCGAGGGGGCGCTGCCCGCCTTGGGACGGCCCGGCGGCGGGCGGCGTGCTGCCGTAGTCTTCGCCGAAGTAAGCCAGCAGGCGCACGCGGCGGCAGTCGTGGGCTTCGGCCAGGGCCAGCAGGGCGTCGAGCTTGGCGCGCTGGATGCGCTTGAAGTCCTCGTGCGCCGGGCTCTCGTCGATCATGCGGCGCTGGTTGACGACGTCGGCCAGGCCGTAGGCCAGCCAGGCCTCGGCATCGGCACCATCGCGGCCGGCGCGGCCGGTCTCCTGGTAGTAGGCCTCGATGTTCTTGGGCAAATCCAGGTGGGCCACGAAGCGCACGTCGGGCTTGTCGATGCCCATGCCGAAGGCGACGGTGGCCACCATGACCAGACCGTCTTCGCGCAGGAAGCGGTCCTGGTGGCGCTGGCGCACGCCCGCGTCCAGGCCGGCATGGTAGGGCAAGGCGGGGATGCCCTGCTCGCTCAGCCACTCGGCGGTGTCTTCCACCTTCTTGCGGCTCTGGCAGTAGACGATGCCGGCATCGCCCTCGTGCTCGCGGCGGATGAAGCGCAGCAGCTGCTGGCGGGGGTTGTCCTTCTCGACCAGGGTGTAGCGGATGTTGGGGCGGTCGAAGCTGCTGATGAAGACGCGGGCGTCCTGCAGCCGCAGGCGCTCGATCATGTCGGCGCGGGTCTGGTCGTCGGCGGTGGCGGTCAGCGCCACGCGCGGCACGTCGGGAAAGCGCTCGTGCAGCATGGAGAGCTGCAGGTAGTCTTCGCGGAAGTCGTGCCCCCACTGGCTGACGCAGTGCGCTTCGTCGATGGCGAAGAGGCTGAGCAGGCCGCGCTCGTGCAGGCTGGCCAGCTGCGCCTGGAAGCGCGGGTGGGTGACGCGCTCGGGCGCCACGTACAGCATGACCAGGCGACCGGCCATCATCTCGCGCTCGATGCGCTGGGCGTCTTCGCTGCTCAGGGTGCTGTTGAGGAAGGCCGCGTGCACGCCGACTTCTTCGAGCGCCCCGACCTGGTCGTGCATCAGCGCGATCAGCGGTGAGACGACGATGGTGACGCCCTTGCCTTCGCGGTGCCGCGCGATGGCCGGCACCTGGTAGCACAGGCTCTTGCCGCCACCCGTGGGCATCAGCACCAGGGCGTCATGCCCCGAGGCCACGTGCGCGACGATGTCGGCCTGCTGGCCGCGGAAGGCGCTGTAGCCGAAGACCTCGTGGAGGATGTCAGTGAGCATCGGTCGCGGCGGGGTCAGTGCGCGTCCAGCACCAGCGCGCCGCTGTAGGCCTGCACGAACTCGGGCGGCATGCGGCGTACGCGGCCCTGGGCGATGTCGACGCAGACGAACTCGCTGCGGCCGCGGAAGACGGTCTGGCCGTCGTCCAGGCGGATGAACTGGTAGTGGCGCTGCAAGGTGAGCTTGTCGGCCCCGGTGAGCCAGGTCGCCAGCAGGAGGCGCTCGCCCAGGCGGGTGGCCTGCAGGTAGTTGAGCTCGTGCTGGCGCACCACCATGCCGTGGCCCAGGGCCTCGTACTGGGCGGGGCCCAGGCCCAGCGCCGTGGAGTGCGCCCAGGCCACGTCCTCCAGCCACTGCAGGTAGACCACGTTGTTGGTGTGGCGCATGAGGTCGATGTGCTCCGGCGAGACGGTCACTTCCAGCGTGTAGGGCGAGGGACGGTCCCAGGAGAGGTCGGCGGTCATGGTGGGGAGGCGGGGAGCGGCGGCCGGCAGGGGCCAGACAGGTGACGTGCGGGCCGGGTCGGCCAGCCGCGAATGATGCCATGGACGCGTCCGCCGGACCGGCGCATGGCGATCTCGGGCCGGCGCCAGGGCGGCCACCCTGGGTGGACAACAATTTGAGCACCACTCAGGCAAAACCCTGAGGCGCCATGGAAGACAAGCCGCAAGCTCAATGGCATCATCCCCATGAATTTCTGAGTATCACTCAACATGTCTGCCCTGCAACGCACCACGCCCCGCCAGGCCCGCGCCGCCCACCGAGTCCAGGACCTGCTGGCCGCGGCGCGCCGGGTGTTTTCCGAGCACGGCTACCAGGGCGCGACCACGGCCATGATCGCCGAGGCCGCGGGGGTGTCGGAAGCCACCGTCTTCACCTATTTCGCGGGCAAGCGCGAGCTGTGCATCCAGGTCGTCACCGACTGGTACAGCGAGATCTCCGAGGAACTGGAGCGCGACGTGCCGCCCCTGTCCAGCGTGCACGCCAAGCTGGCCCACGTGGTGCGCGCCCACCTCGTCACCCTGCTGGCCGATGGCTCGGGCATGTGCGCGCTGGTGCTCAGCGAAGGCCGCGCCGCCGAGCCCGAGCTGGCCCGGGTGATCGCCGACTGCAAGCGCCGCTACACCGCCCCGCTGATGCACGCGCTGGCCGAGGGCCAGACCCAGGGTGTGGTGCGCCCGGACATGCCGCTGCGCCTGCTGCGCGACCTGGTCTATGGCGCCATGGAGCACGTGCTGTGGGATGCCATCACCACGCTCAAGCGCCCGCGCATCGACACCACCGCCGAGCAGCTCACCGAGCTGATCTGGAGCGCCATCACCCCGCGCGACGCCTCGCTCAGCGCCTTGCAACGCCTGCGCGAGGAGGTGGCCCAGGCGCTGCGCCACGCCGACGCGGCCTCGGCCTCGGCCTCATCCCCCACCTCACGTTGACCGCCATGCCCACCCTGACCTCCCAACTCCATCCGCGCAGCGAGGGCTTCAAGGCCCATGCCGCGGCCATGCAGGCCCTGGTCGATGACCTGGAGGCCCAGCTCGCCCGTGTCGCCCTGGGCGGCGGCGAAGCCCCGCGTGCCAAGCACCTGGCCCGCGGCAAGCTGCTGCCGCGCGACCGCGTGGCGCAACTGCTCGACCCCGGCTCGCCCTTCCTCGAAGTGGCGCCGCTGGCCGCGCTCAACGTCTACGACAACGCCGCGCCGGGCGCCGGGGTCATCGCCGGCATCGGCCGCGTGGCCGGGGTGGAGTGCATGGTGGTCTGCAACGACGCCACGGTGAAGGGCGGCACCTACTACCCGCTGACCGTCAAGAAGCACCTGCGCGCGCAAGAGATTGCCTGGACCAACCGCCTGCCCTGCATCTACCTGGTGGATTCGGGCGGCGCCAACCTGCCCACCCAGGACGAGGTCTTCCCCGACCGCGACCACTTCGGCCGCATCTTCTACAACCAGGCCAACATGAGCGCGGCCGGCATCCCGCAGATCGCGGTGGTGATGGGCTCGTGCACGGCCGGTGGCGCCTACGTGCCGGCCATGAGCGACGAGACCATCATCGTGGCCAACCAGGGCACCATCTTCCTGGGTGGGCCGCCGCTGGTCAAAGCCGCCACGGGCGAGGAGGTCACGGCCGAGGACCTGGGTGGCGGCGATGTGCACACGCGCCTGTCCGGCGTGGCCGACCACCTGGCCCGCGACGATGTGCATGCGCTGGCCATCGCGCGGCAGTGCGTGGCGCGGCTGAACTGGCGCAAAACGCCCTCGCTGAGGCTGTGCGAGCCGCGGCCGCCGGCGCACGACGAGGCCGAGCTGATGGGCGTGATCCCCACCGACACGCGCAAGCCCTTCGATGTGCGCGAGGTCATCGCCCGCATCGTCGATGGCTCGGAGTTCGACGAGTTCAAGGCCCGCTACGGCAGCACCCTGGTGTGCGGCTTCGCCCACATCGAGGGCATGCCGGTGGGCATCGTGGCCAACAACGGCATCCTGTTTTCGGAATCGGCCAACAAGGGCGCGCACTTCATCGAGCTGTGTTGCCAGCGCAAGGTGCCGCTGGTCTTCCTGCAGAACATCACCGGCTTCATGGTGGGCCGCAAGGCCGAGAACGAGGGCATCGCACGGGCTGGCGCCAAGATGGTGACCGCCGTGTCGTGCGCCCAGGTGCCCAAGTTCACCGTCATCATCGGCGGCAGCTTCGGGGCGGGCAACTACGGCATGTGCGGCCGCGCCTTCGACCCGCGCTTCGTGTGGATGTGGCCGAACGCGCGCATCAGCGTGATGGGCGGCGAGCAGGCCGCCAGCGTGCTGGCCACCGTCAAGCGCGATGGCATCGAGGGCAAGGGTGGGCAGTGGAGCGCCGCCGAAGAGGCCGATTTCAAAGCCCCCATCCGCGCGCAGTACGAGGCCCAGGGCCACCCCTACTACGCCACCGCCCGCCTGTGGGACGACGGCATCATCCGCCCCACCGACACCCGCCGCGTGCTGGCGCTGGCCTTGAGCGCCAGCCTCAACGCCCCCATCCCCGAGACGCGCTTTGGCGTCTTCCGCATGTGAGGAGCACCGCATGGACACGACGCCCCTGAAGCAATTGCAGCTGCAGCGCGAAGGCGCGGTGGCCACGGTGCGGCTCAACCGCCCCGAGGTGCGCAACGCCTTCCACGCCGACACCATCACCGAGCTGACCGAGGTGTTTGCCGCGCTGTCGCAGGACGACAGCCTGCGCGCCGTGGTGCTGGCGTCGAGCGGCACCGCGTTTTGCGCCGGCGCCGACCTGAACTGGATGCGCCAGACGGCCGACTACAGCTGGGTGGACAACCACCGCGATGCCTCGCGCCTGGCCAACATGCTGTGGACGCTGCAGCGCTGCCCGGTGCCGGTGATCGCCGAGGTGCAGGGCGACTGCTACGCCGGCGGCGTGGGCCTGGTGTCGTGCTGCGACGTGGTCGTGGCCGTGGAGGCCGCGCAGTTCTGCCTGTCCGAAGCGCGCCTGGGCCTGATCCCGGCGACCATCAGCCCCTACGTCATCGACGCCATCGGCGAGCGCGCCGCGCGGCGCTACTTCGTGACGGCCGAGCGCTTCTCGGCCGAGCGCGCCCAGTTGCTGGGCCTGGTGCACGAGGTTGTCTCGCCCGAGGCCTTGCGGGCGACGGTGGACGGCATCGTCGAGCAGGTGCTGCGCAACGGGCCGCTGGCCGTGCGGGCCTGCAAGCAGCTGGTGCGCGACATCGGGCAGACGCCCATCACCCACGAGTTGCGCGACGTGACGGCACGCCGCATCGCCGACGTGCGCGCCAGCGAGGAAGGCAAGGCCGGCATCGGCGCCTTCCTGTCACGCAGCACGCCCCCGTGGATCACGACCCAGGGTTGAAGCCATGTTCACCAAAATCCTCATTGCCAACCGAGGCGAGATCGCCTGCCGCGTCGCTGCCACCGCGCGCCGCATGGGCGTCCGCACCGTGGCCGTCTACTCCGACGCCGACGCCCATGCGCGCCATGTGCAGGCCTGCGACGAGGCCGTGCACATCGGCGGCGCCAGCCCGCGCGAAAGCTACCTGCGCGCCGAGCGCATCCTCGCCGCGGCCCAGGCCACGGGCGCCCAGGCCGTCCACCCCGGCTATGGCTTCCTGTCGGAAAACGAAGGCTTCGCGCAAGCCTGTGTCGATGCCGGCATCGCTTTCATCGGCCCGCCGCCCTCGGCCATCGCGGCCATGGGCAGCAAGTCCGCCGCCAAGGCCCTGATGGAACGCGCCGGCGTGCCCCTGGTGCCCGGCTACCACGGCGAGCGCCAGGAGCCCGACTTCCTGCAGGCCCAGGCCGAAGCCATCGGCTTTCCGGTGCTCATCAAGGCCAGCGCGGGCGGGGGCGGCAAGGGCATGCGCATCGTCCAGCGCGCCGAGGACTTCGCCGCGGCCCTGGCCTCCTGCCAGCGCGAGGCCGAGGCCAGCTTCGGCAGCGCCCAGGTGCTGGTGGAGCGCTACGTTCGCCAGCCGCGCCACATCGAGGTGCAGGTGTTCGCCGACGCCCAGGGCCAGGTCATCCACCTGTTCGAGCGCGACTGCTCGGTGCAGCGCCGCCACCAGAAGGTGCTGGAAGAAGCCCCCGCGCCGGGCATGACGCCCGCGCTGCGCGCGCAGATGGGCGCCGCCGCCGTGGCCGCTGCGAAGAGCGTGGGCTATGTGGGCGCCGGCACGGTGGAGTTCATCTGCGAGCAGGACGGTCACGACACCGGTGTCCAGGCCTTCTACTTCATGGAGATGAACACCCGCCTGCAGGTCGAGCACCCGGTCACCGAGGCCATCACCGGCCTGGACCTGGTCGAGTGGCAGTTGCGCGTGGCCGCGGGCGAGCCCCTGCCGCTGGTGCAAGACCAGATCGCCCTGCGCGGCCATGCCATCGAGGCCCGCATCTGCGCCGAGAACCCCGCCCAAGGCTTCCTGCCCGCCACCGGCACGCTGCGCACGCTGCGCACGCCCCAGGCCAGCCGCTTCACCCACGGCGCGGTGCGCCTGGACATGGGCGTGGCAGCGGGCGATGCCATCTCGCCGCACTACGACCCGATGATCGCCAAGCTCATCGTCCACGCCGACAGCCGCGAGGCCGCGCTGGCCCGCATGGACCAGGCCCTGGCCGAGCTGCACATCACCGGGCTGCAGCACAACGTCGGCTTCCTGCGCCGCCTGGTGCGCACCGAGTCCTTCTCGCACGCCCGGCTGGACACCGCCCTCATCGAGCGCGAGCAGGAAGCCCTGTTCGGCACGGCGCACACCCAGGCCCAGCGCCTGCACCTGCGCGACGCCCTGCTGGGCGCCAGCCTGCGCTGGTGGCTGGACGCCCAGGGCACAGCGGCAGGCCGCACCGAGGGCGCGCCGACCGACCCCTGGGCCCGCGGTGACGGCTGGGCCCTGCATGGCCACAGCCAGCGCCTGCTGACCTGGGGCTGGCCACAACCGAGCGGCCTGCAGACGCTCCAGGTGCAGATGCTGCAAAGCCGCGATGGCCGCATCCGCCTGCGCTGCACCGACACCGAAGGCGCGGTGCTGGACGCCGAAGTCAGCGCACTGCAAGCCCAGCCCCGCCCCGACGACCTGTCCGGGAGCCTGCACATCCAGGCGCAGGTGGATGGCCAGCCCTGGTCGGCCCATGT
This sequence comes from Pseudomonadota bacterium, assembly GCA_022566735.1. Classification (GTDB taxonomy): domain Bacteria; phylum Pseudomonadota; class Gammaproteobacteria; order Burkholderiales; family Burkholderiaceae_C; genus Aquabacterium. Next base: position 203,051 of record JADFIG010000002.1, on the reverse strand, counting down.
GGACCTGACGGGCCCGAGCGCGGCCACCCCAGACCCGGCCTGCGACGTCTTCACCGCGCACGGCCACACCACCCTGCACCGCCTGGACCCGCTGGCCCAGCAGGACGAGCACCACGGCGGCAGCGGCCAGGTCACGGCGCCCATGCCCGGCAAAGTCATCGCGGTGCTGGTGAGCGCGGGCCAGACCGTCAAGGCGGGCGAGCCCCTCGTCATCACCGAGGCCATGAAGATGGAACACAGCCTGACCGCCCCGCGCGACGGCACCGTGGCCGAGCTGCTGTGCAGCGTGGGCGACCAGGTGGCCGAAGGCGTCGAGCTGCTGCGACTGGAATGAAGCCCCCATGTCCCCCATGCCATTGAACACCCCCCTCCCCACCCACGTCACCCTGGTCGATGTCGGCCCGCGCGACGGCCTGCAAAACGAGGCCCAGCCCGTGGCCGCCGCCGACAAGGTCGCGCTCGTGCACCGCCTGCAGGACGCCGGCCTGCGCGAGATCGAGGTCACCAGCTACGTCAGCCCCAAGTGGGTGCCGCAGATGGCCGATGCGGCCGAGGTGATGGCCGGCATCCGCCGTCCTGCGGGCGTGCGCCACAGCGTGCTCACGCCCAACATGAAGGGCTTCGAGGGCGCACTGGCCGCCCGGGCCGACGAGGTCGTGATCTTCGCAGCCGCCTCCGAGGCCTTCAGCCAGCGCAACATCAACTGCTCCATCGCCGAGTCCATCGAGCGCTTCCGCCCGGTGGCCGAGGCCGCCCGCGCGCATGGCATGAAGGTCCGCGCGGCGGTGTCGTGCGCGCTGGGCTGCCCCTACCAGGGCGAGGTGCCCATCGCTGCGGTCGACGACGTGGTGCAGCGCCTGCTCGACATCGGCAGCGACCACATCGGCATCGCCGACACCATCGGCGTGGGCACGGCGCAGCGCGTGCAGCGCGTGATGGAAGCCGCCATGAAGCGCGTGCCCCTGGCCGAGCTCAGCGGCCACTTCCACGACACCTATGGCCAGGCCCTGACCAACATCTACGCCTGCCTGGAGCTGGGCATCCACACGTTCGACGCCAGCGTGGCCGGCCTGGGCGGCTGCCCCTATGCCAAGGGCGCGACCGGCAACGTGGCCACGGAAGACGTGGTCTACCTGCTGCACGGCCTGGGCATCGCCACCGGCATCGACCTGGACAAGCTGGTCGATGCGGCCGCCTTCATCTCGGGCGCGCTGGGCCGCAAGCCGGTCTCGCGCGTCGCCAATGCCTTGCTGGCCAAGCGCCAGAACACCTGACCCAGCCCCAGCGCCACCACCTTTCCCAGGAGACCCCCGATGAACCTGCCAGGACTGAACCACCAACTCGGTGAAGACATCGACGCCCTGCGCGACGCCGTGCGCACCTTCGTGCAGCAGGAGCTGGCCCCGCGCGCCGCGCAGATCGACCGCGACAACCTCTTCCCCGCCGACATGTGGAAGAAGCTGGGCGACCTCGGCGTGCACGGCCTGACCATCTCCGAAGAATACGGCGGCACCCAACTGGGCTATGTGGCCCACATGGTGGCCATGGAAGAAATCAGCCGCGGCAGCGCCTCGGTGGGCCTGAGCTATGGCGCGCACTCCAACCTGTGCATCAACCAGATCCACCGCAACGGCAGCGAGGCGCAAAAGCGCAAGTACCTGCCCAAGCTGGTCAGCGGCGAGCACGTGGGTGCGCTGGCCATGAGCGAGCCCAACGCCGGCTCGGACGTGGTGAGCATGAAGCTGCGCGCCGACAAAAAGGGCGACCGCTACGTGCTCAACGGCAGCAAGATGTGGATCACCAACGGCGGCGATGCCGACACCCTGGTCGTCTACGCCAAGACCGAACCGGAAGCCGGTGCCAAAGGCATGACGGCCTTCATCGTCGAGAAGGGCATGAAGGGCTTCAGCAAGGGCGCGCACCTCGACAAGCTGGGCATGCGTGGCTCCAACACCTACCCGCTGTTCTTCGAGGACTGCGAGGTGCCCGCCGAGAACGTGCTGGGCGGCGAAGGCAACGGCACCAAGGTGCTGATGAGCGGCCTGGACTACGAGCGCGCCGTGCTCTCGGGCGGGCCGCTGGGCATCATGCAGTCGGTGATGGACAACGTGGTGCCCTACGTGCACGAGCGCAAGCAGTTCGGCCAGGCCATCGGCGAGTTCCAGCTCATCCAGGGCAAGGTGGCCGACATGTACACGGTGCTGCAGGCGGCGCGCTCGTTCGCCTACACCGTGGCCAAGAACCTCGACGCCCTGGGCACCCAGCACGCCCGCCATGTGCGCAAGGACTGCGCCTCGCTCATTTTGTGGACGGCCGAGAAGGCGACCTGGATGGCCGGCGAAGGCATCCAGATCTTCGGCGGCAACGGCTACATCAACGACTACCCGCTGGGCCGCCTGTGGCGCGACGCCAAGCTCTACGAGATCGGCGCGGGCACCTCGGAGATCCGCCGCATGCTGATCGGCCGCGAGCTGTTCAACGAAACCGCCTGAGCCACGCCCATCCGGTCACGCCCCACCCGGCCATTCCAGGAGCCCTGCACATGAGCACCGCCCGCCTGACCCTCAGCCACGACCGTGGCCGCACCGACGTTCCCCTGATCGAGCAGACCATCGGCGCCTTCTTCGAGGACATGGCGCGCCGGCATGCCGCGCAGGAGGCCGTGGTCAGCGTGCACCAGGGTGTGCGCCTGAGCTACGCGCAGCTGCACGCCCAGGCCGAGCAGCTGGCCAGCGCCCTGCTGCATCTGGGCCTGGTGCGCGGCGACCGCGTGGGCATCTGGTCGCACAACAACGTGGAATGGCTGCTGATGCAGCTGGCCACGGCCCAGGTCGGGCTGGTGCTGGTCAACATCAACCCGGCCTACCGCACGGCCGAGCTGGAGTACGCGCTCAGCAAGGTGGACTGCAAGGCGCTGGTCACCATGGCGCGCTTCAAAACCAGCGACTACCTGGGCATGCTGCGCGAGCTGGCGCCCGAGCTGTCGCGCTGCGCCCCCGGCCAGCTGGCCTCGGCCCGCCTGCCCCACCTGCGCAGCGTGGTCTGGATCGACGTGGCTGGCCAGGGCGACGACGAGCCCGGCGCACTGCGCTTTTCCGAGCTGATGGCCCGCGGCCAGGTCGGCGACGCCCGCGTGCGCGAGGTGGCCGCCAGCCTGTCGGCCAGCGACCCCATCAACATCCAGTTCACCAGCGGCACCACGGGCTTCCCCAAGGGCGCCACGCTGACCCACCGCAACATCCTCAACAACGGCTTTTTCATCGGCGAGTGCATGAGGCTCACGCCCGCCGACCGGCTGTGCATCCCCGTGCCGCTCTACCACTGCTTCGGCATGGTGCTCGGCAACCTGGCCTGCCTCACGCACGGCGCCACCATCGTCTACCCCAACGACGGCTTCGACGCGCTGTCCGTGCTGCAGACCGTGCAGGCCGAACGCTGCACCGGCCTGCACGGCGTGCCCACCATGTTCATCGCCGAGCTGGACCACCCGCGCTTTGCCGAGTTCGACCTGTCCACGCTGCGCACCGGCATCATGGCCGGCTCGCCCTGCCCCATCGAAGTGATGAAGCGGGTGGTGCGCGACATGCACATGGCCGAGGTCACCATCGCCTACGGCATGACCGAGACCAGCCCGGTGAGCTGCCAAAGCTCCACCGACACCCCGCTGGAGCGGCGCGTGTCGTCCGTGGGCACGGCCCAGCCGCACCTGGAAGTCCGCATCGTCCACCCCGACAGCGGCGCTGTGGTGCCGGTGGGCACGCCCGGCGAGCTGTGCACCCGCGGCTACTCCGTCATGCACGGCTACTGGGACGACGCGGCCAAGACCGCCGAAGCCATCGATGCCGAAGGCTGGATGCACACCGGTGACCTGGCCACCATGGACGCCGAAGGCTACGTCAACATCGTCGGGCGCATCAAGGACATGGTGATCCGCGGCGGCGAGAACATCTACCCGCGCGAGATCGAGGAGTTCCTCTACCGTCACCCCAAGGTGCAGGACGTGCAGGTGGTGGGCGTGCCCGATGCCAAGTACGGCGAGGAGCTGTGCGCCTGGGTCATCGCCCGCCCCGGCGCGGCACTGAGCGAAGACGAGCTGCGCGCCTTCTGCCAGGGCCAGATCGCCCATTACAAGGTGCCGCGCTACATCCGCCTGGTCAGCGCCTTCCCCATGACGGTCACGGGCAAGATCCAGAAGTTCAAGATCCGCGAGGCCATGAAGGACGAGCTGGGCTTGACGGAAGCCCGCTCAGCCTGAACCGGCCTGATCAGGGCTGCAGGGGCGCACCGCCCACGAAGGCGATCAACTCGCCCGGGCGCATCGCCACCCAGGGCTCGTTGAGCGTGAGGGGCTGCGTGGCCACGACGGCCACCCGGTCACCGGCCTGGGTCACCTCGGCGAAGTCCACCTCGACGTCCTGGTCCTGCAGGCGCGCCACGCCGAAGGGGTGCTGGCGCACCAGGTAGTGCAGGTGCGTGCTGCAGTGCACCCACAAGGCCTCGCCCTGGCTGAGCATGCAGTTGAAGGTGCCGTGGGCCGCGATCTGCGGCATCAGCTCCGACAGGGTCTTGCTCAGCTCCTCCACCGTGGGCATGGCCGCGTGGCTCTTGGCCAGCTCCTGCATCAGCCAGCAAAAGGCGCGCTCGCTGTCGGTGTCACCCACGGGCTTGAAGGCCGCGTGCAGGCGGGGGTGGAAGTCCACCAGGTTGCCGTTGTGCGCGAACACCCAGTAGTGGCCCCAGAGCTCGCGCACGAAGGGGTGGCAGTTCTCCAGCGCGACGCGGCCCTGCGTGGCCTTGCGGATGTGGGCGATGACCTGCTTGCTGCGGATGGGGTAGCGCTTGACCAGGTCGGCGACCGGCGAATCCTGCGCCGAGAGGTGGTCCACGAAATGGCGCAGGCCCTTGCCCTCGAAGAAGGCGATGCCGAAGCCATCGGCGTGCTCGGACGCCCGCGTGGCGAAGCCGGAAAAGCTGAAGACGATGTCGGTGGGGATGTTGCAGTTCATGCCCAGCAACTGGCACATGGCGCGCTCCGCGGTCTGAAGGTTGAGACTGGAGTGTAGGGCTCAGGCGCGGGCGTCGAAGCGCAGGATGGCCTCGGCCATGCCCGACAGCGGACGCACATCGTCCACCGCCCCGAGCTTGATGGCCTCCATCGGCATGCCGAAGACCACGCAGCTGGCTTCGTCCTGGGCCACGGTGCGGGCACCGCCATCGTGCAGGGCCTTCATCCCGCGCGCGCCGTCGTCGCCCATGCCGGTCAGGATGATGCCCAGCGCGTCCTTGCCCGCGACCTCGGCGGCCGACTTGAACAGCACGTCCACCGAAGGCTTGTGGCGGTTGACGGACGGCCCGTCGATGACCTTCACGAAGTACTGGCCCATGGACTTGCTCAGCTGCATGTGCTTGCCGCCCGGGGCGATGAGCACCGTGCCGCGCTCCAGGCGGTCGCCGCTGCGGGCTTCGCGCACGGTCATGGCGCAGAGCTTGTCCAGGCGCTCGGCGTACATGCGCGTGAAGTTCTCCGGCATGTGCTGGACGATGGCCACGCCCGGGCAGTCCCCCGGCAGGCCCAGCAGCACCGCCTCCAGCGCCTGCGTGCCGCCCGTGGACGCCCCGATCACCACCGGCTTGTTGACCGACAGCGCATGCACGCCGGCCACGCTGGCGGCCGAGGCCGGACGCGCCGCCACGGCGGGCCTGGCCGCGTCCCTGGCCACGTCCTTCACGGCCGATCGGGGCCGGCTGGCGGCCGCGGCCTTGAGCGTCTGCACCACCTCGCGGCGCGACGCCTCCAGGAACTGCTTGAGGCCCATGCGCGGCTTGGCCATCACCGCCACCGCGCCCGAGGCCAGCGCCTCCAGCGCGACCTGGCTGCCCGCGGTGGACAGCGTCGAGCAGATCACCGTGGGGATGGGGTCGCTGTCCATGATCTGGCGCAGGAAGGTCAGGCCGTCCATGCCCGGCATCTCGATGTCCAGCAGCAGCACGTCCGGGCGGTGCTTGCGGATGGCCGTGGCGGCCAGCATGGCGTTGGGCGCGCTGCCGATGAGCTCCACGTCGTGCTGGTCCTGCAGCAGGTGCTGGATGGCCTGGCGCACCACGGCCGAGTCATCGACGACATAGACCTTGACCGCCATCAGCGCACCTCCTCGATGGGCAGCACACGCACCTGCGGTGCCCCGCGTCCCACCAGCCAGCTCACCTTGCGGTAGCAGGCGCCCCCGCCGGTGGACAGCTCGTGGGTGAGGATGCCCTGCCCGCGCAGGAACCGCCGCGCCCACTGCACGTTGCGCTCCCCCACCGAGGAGGGCTCCTCCAGGCCGTGCAGGCGCATGGCGCCACCGCCGCAGAAGTAGGCCTCGCAAGCCAGCGGGTCGATGCCGCGGCAGCGCAGCTCGGCGAACATGCGCATCAGCGCAGCTTCCGCGAAGCTCGCATCGCCACGGTGTCCCGCTCGGGGCGGCACACAGTGCACGTAGTGGCACATCGCGCCCACGGTGTGGGCCAGGTCGGTCATGCAGATGGCCACGCAGGAGCCCAGCAGGGTCTGCAGGTGGGTGCCCCGGTCCACGCACACCACATCGCCGGGATGGATGACGACGGTGGGCGCCAGGCCGGGGTCGCGCGCATCGGCCAGCGCGGCAGCGGTTTTCATCAACACAGGAGACGCTCCCTTCAGGCCTTGCGGAAGGCACCGGGGGTGATGGGCACCAGGCTGGCCGCACAGGGCACGCGCCCTTCGGCCGAGCCGATGAAAAACAGGCCACCGGGCTTGAGCTGGGCCAGCACGCGCTCGACCACCTCGGTCTTGGTGGGCCCATCGAAATAGATCAGCACATTGCGCAGGAAGACCACGTCGAACAGGCCCACGCCCTGCACCGAGTGGCACAGGTTGGCCTGCCCGAAGGACACGCGCGCCTTCAGATCGGGCCGCATCGCCACCAGGCCCTCGGACTCGCCATGGCCCTGCAGGCAATGGCGCTTGAGGCGCTCTTCGCTGACATGGCGCAGCCGGTCGGCCGGGTAGACGCCCTCGATGGCCGAGCGCAGCACCCGCTCGCTGATGTCCGTGCCCAGCACCGACCACTCCCGGCCGATGACGCGGCGCGCGGCCAGCTCCGACAGCAGCATCGCCAGGCTGTAGGCCTCGTCGCCGAAGGACGATGCCGCGCTCCAGACACGCAGGCTGGCGGGCCGGCGCTCGCTCAGCTCGGCCTCCATCACATCGAAATGCCTGGGCTCGCGGAAGAAATAGGTCTCGTGCGTGGTCAGCAGGTCGACCATCATCTGGAACTCGCCGCCGCCGCTGTCGCTGCAGACCCGGTGGAGGTAGGCATCGAAGTCGCGCAGGCCCAGGCGCTGGATGCGCGGCCCCAGGCGGGCGCTGACCAGGGTGCGCTTGTGCGGCGCCAGGTCCAGGCCGATGCTCTCGTGCATCAGCCCGCGGATCTGGGCGAACACCTGCTCGGACAGGGGCAGCTCTTGCATGGTCGGAGCTCAGGCCTCATGCCGCAACGGCGGGCTCCTGCGCGACCTCGCACAGCGCCGCCATCTCGTCGATGTCCAGGGCCTTGTCCGGCTCCAGCAGCACGATGAAGCGGCCCTCGGCCGCCTTGGCCATGCCGTGGATGAACTCGCGCCGCACCGAGGTGCCGAAGCTCGGCGCCGGCTCGATCTGGCTGGCCGGGATGTCGACCACCTCGCTGACGGCATCGACCAGCAGGCCCAGCTCCAGCCGCTCGCCGTTGCGCACCGCGTCGAAGACGACGATGCAGGTGCGCCGGCCCACCGCAGCGGGTGGCTGGCCGAAGCGCGCCTGCAGGTCGATCACCGGCACCACGGCACCGCGCAGGTTGATGACGCCGCGCACGAAGCTGGGCATCAGCGGCACCGTGGTCATGGTGCCGTACTGGATGATCTCGCGCACGGTGCGGATGTCCATGCCGAACACCTCGCTGCCCAGCATGAAGGTCAGGTACTGCGAGGCGGCGGGGGCCTCGTCGGCCTCTTTGCCGTGGTGGATGGCGGCCATGGCGCTCTCCCTCAGAAGGGACGGAAGTTGCCGCCGGCCACCTTGGCCACCGCGGCCCCGCCCATGCGCGGCGCGCTGGTGCTGGCACTGCGGCGCAGCGTGTCGGCCGACTCGGTGCGCGTCCCGCCATCGATGTTGAAGAAGGCGATCGACTGCTGCAGCTGCTCGGCCTGGCCGGACAGCTCTTCCGAGGTCGCGGCCAGCTCCTCCGAGGCCGAGGCGTTCTGCTGCGTGGCTTTGTTGAGCTGGGTCATGGCCTCGCCGATGTGGCCGACCGACTGGCTCTGCTCGGCCGAGGCCGCAGAGATTTCCTGCACCAGCTCGGAGGTCTTCTGGATGGAGGGCACGATCTCGTCGAGCAGCTTGCCCGCACGCTCGGCGGTGGACACGCTGCTGGCCGCCAGCTCGCCGATCTCCTGGGCGGCCTCCTGGCTGCGTTCGGCCAGCTTGCGCACCTCGGCGGCGACCACGGCAAAGCCCTTGCCATGCTCGCCCGCGCGGGCCGCCTCGATGGCCGCGTTCAGCGCCAGCAGGTTGGTCTGGTAGGCGATGTCGTCGACGATGCTGATCTTGGCGGCGATCTGCTTCATGGCCGTCACGGTCTGGCTGACCGCCGAGCCGCCATCGCCGGCCTCGCGCGAGGCCTTGGTGGCCATGCTGTCGGTGACCTTGGCGTTGTCGCTGTTCTGCGAGATCGAGGCCGACATCAAATCGACCGCGTCGGTGGTCTGCTCGACCGAAGCCGCCTGCTCCGAGGCCGCCTGCGACAGCGACTGCGCCGTGGCGCTGACCTGGCTGGCCGCCCCCGTCAGGGCCGCTGCGGCCGAACGCACCTCGCCCAGCACGCGGGTGAGCTGGTCTGCAGTCTCGTTGCCGGCTTCCTTGACCTTCTGGAACAGGCCGGCGTAGTCGCGCTCGATGCGGTGGCCGAGGTCGCCGCTGGCGAAGGCGCTCAGCAGGTTGGCGACGTCGTTGAGGCCCTGCTCGCTGGTGTCCATGATCTGGTTGACGCCATTGCCCAGCGAGGCAAAGAAGCCCTCCTTGCCTTGCAGCGACACGCGCGAGGTGAAGTCACCGCTGGCGGCCGCGGCCACGACGTTGGCGATTTCCTCCTCGGTGGCGACCTCCTGGGTGCGGTCACCCCACTCGACCACGGTGCCTGTGCGCACACCCTGGGCATCGATGACCGGGGTGGCCACCAGCGCGAAGGTGCGACCGGCGATCTTGATCTGGGTGCGGTAGGTGTCGCGCAACGCGCCCAGCATGCTGCGCTGGTGCTGCGGGTTCTTGTGGAAGATGTCGATGCTGGAGCCCATGACCTTGCGCACATCGAAGTGCGGCAGCGCCTTGCGCAGGTCGGTCTCGGCGTTGATCAGCATCTGCTCGACCGCCCTGTTCATGAAGACGATGTTGAGGTCGGCGTCGGCGATCATCACGTTGCTCGTCACCACCTCCAGGGCGGTGCGGATGCGGACGTTGCGTTCGGCCTCAGTCACCACGGTGGACAGGCGCTGGCACACATCGTCCATGGCCTCGGTGATCACGGCCTTCTCGCCGGGCAGGCGGTCCATCTTCACGTCGAAGCGACTCTCGCCATAAGCCTTGATGGTCTCCACCACCTTCATCTTCACCGCGATGTGGGCGGCCACCAGGCGGTTGACCTTGTCGCCGATGGCCGCACTGGCCTCGGGCAGCGCCGATGCGTCGATGGTCTTGCTGATCCAGCCCTGCTCGTGCTCGCGGGTCATGGTGTCGAGGCGGGCTTCGAGCTCGGCCAGGGCGCGGTGCGCCTCGTCGACCTCGCGGCGGTCCAGGGCGCGCACCACGCGCTGACGCGTCAGGCCCCAGCCGGCGCAGGCCAGACCGGCCACGGCCAGGCCGATCGACAGTGCCGCCGGCCCGTGGTCGATGAACGGGGTGATGACCAGCGCAGCCATGCACGCGGCCGCGGCCAGCAAGGCCTTGTCGGGCAGGTTGGGGGTCTCAGCGGTGTAGGCCATGGGTTCCTCCTTCGTCCGGGGTGGGGGTGAGGTGTGTGGAAAGGGATGGGCTGCCGGCCGACCGGGGAGGTCGAGACCTGCGCTCGGTGGCAGCCAGATCGCCAAGCGCATGGACATCGAAAATCAGGGCCACCTCGCCGTTGCCGAGGATGGACGAGCCGCTGATGCCCCGCAGCGAGCGGAACATGCGGCTGAGCGGTTTGATGACGGTCTGGTGGTGGCCCATCAGCACGTCGACAAGCACGCCGTACAGGCGCCCCGCCGACTGGATCACGACCACGCTGGGCCGCGCCGCCGGGGCGCAGTCCAGGCCATAGACCTCGTTGAGCGACATCACCGGCAGCACCTGGCCGCGCAGCTCCATGCAGCAGCGGCCATCGGCGCGCATGGTCTGGGCCAGGCCATCGCCCTGGATGACCTCGACCACCGACTCCAGCGGGAAGATGAAGCGCGAGTCGCCCACGCCGATGAGGAAGCCGTCGATGATGGCCAGCGTCAGCGGCAGGCGGATGTCGATGCACGTGCCCTCGCCGGGCGTGCTGGCGATCTGCACCGAACCGCGCAGCGCCTCGATGTTCTGGCGCACCACGTCCATGCCCACGCCACGGCCGGACAGGTTGGTGATCTGCTCGGCGGTGGAAAAGCCCGGCTCGAAGATGAGCTTGAGGATGTCGGCATCGGGCGGCGTCACGCCGGGCTCCAGCAGGCCGCGCTCCCAGGCTTTTTTCAGCACGCGCTCGCGGGCAATGCCCCGGCCATCGTCGCGGATGCGGATGAGCACATGGCCGGACTCGTGGCAGGCGCTCAGCGTGAGCTGGCCTTGCGCGGGCTTGCCCGCCGCGGTGCGCTCCTCGGGCGTCTCCAGGCCGTGGTCCAGCGCGTTGCGCACCAGGTGCATCAGCGGGTCGGCGATGCGCTCGACCATGGACTTGTCCAGCTCGGTCTCGCCACCCTGGATCTCCAGCACGACGTCCTTGTGCAGGTCGGAGGCCACGTCGCGCACCACGCGGCGGAAGCGGCTGAAGGTCTCGCCGATGGGCACCATGCGCAGCTGCAGCGTGCCATTGCGGATCTCCTCGATGAGGCGCTCCATGTGGCCGTTGGCCTCGATCAGCGTGCCCTGGCGGGTTTCGCGCGCCAGCATCGAGGCGCCGGCGCTGGCCACGACCAGCTCGCCCAGCAGGTTGATGACGGCATCGAGCCGGTCGGCCTGCACGCGGATGAAGCGGCCGTCTTCGGCGCCCTCGCGGGCCTTGGCCTTGCGAGGCTCGCTGGCCGGCGGGGTGACCGCGGCCGGAGTGACCGCGGTCGGCGGCTCGATGTGCAACTCGCAGTCCTCGCGCACGAAGCTGAAGGCATCCTCGATGGCCTGGGCCTGCGTCGGCCCCTGCAGCGCAAAGTTCAGGCCCAGGTGGCAGGACTCGGGGTCCAGCGTCTCCAGCGGCGGCACGGCCTGTGCATCCAGGCGCACGTCCTGCAACTCGCCCAGCCCGCTCAGGTAGTTCAGGATGGCCAGCGGGTCCATGCCATTGCGGAAGGTGTCCGCGCCGAAGCGCACACCCACGCGCCAGGCGCCCGACGCCACCGCCCGCCCCGATGTCGCCTTTGCCGTCGCCGTCGCCGTCGCCGCCGACTCGGACGCGCCCTGGCCATCGGCTGGCCCCTCCGTCCAGCGTTGCAGCTCGCGCACCAGGTGCTGGCGCAGGCCCTCGGAGGCCGACAGGTCGGCGCTCAGGTCGCTGGCCGCGGCCACCAGCGTGCGGATCTGGTCATTGCACTGCAGCAGCAGGGTGCTCATCTCCGGCGTCAGCTGCTGGCGGCCTTCGCGCAGGCGGTCCAGCAGGGACTCGACGTGGTGCGTGAAGGCCACCACCGCGTCCAGGCCGAACACGCCGGCCGAGCCTTTGACCGTGTGCGCGCAGCGGAACAGCGCGTTGAGCAGCTCGCCATCGGACGGGTCGTCTTCCAGTTGCAGCAGCAGCTGCTCGACGCGCTCGATCTGCTCCTGCGCCTCGCTGATGAACGCCGGCAGGGCCTCGGCGATGAAGCTCTGGTCGATGTCGTCGTGCGGGTGGGCCATGGGGTGCTCCCGGTGCGTGGGTGGGGCGTCTCAAAGACGGTTCATGCCGCCAGCCAGGTGCCCAGGCTCGCGCCCAGGCCCAGGCGTTGGCAGGCCTGCTGCAGCGGCTCGCTGGCCCCCTGCATGCGCAACTGCTGGCCGCGCGCATGCAGGCTGTGGTCCAGCGCCAGCAGCAGCTGCACGCCGGCCGCATCGGCCTGGGCCACGTCGCCCGCCTCGACCGGCCAGACCACGCTGTCGCGGTCGGCGTCCAGCCAGCGCAGCATGAGCGCGTGCGTGTCCGCCGCGGTGTAGATGCTCAGCTCCGCAGGCAGGGCCCGCAGGACCAGGGCTGGAACTTCGGCGATGTCGGTCATGTGCGCCCCCGACTTGCTCAGGCCAGCACCAGCTTGGAGACGGCCTCCAGCAGCACCGGTGGGTTGAAGGGCTTGACGATCCAGGCCTTGGCGCCGGCCGCGCGGCCGCGTTCCTTGGTGGCGTCCTGGCCTTCGGTGGTCAGCATCACCACGGGGGTGAACTTGTAGCCGGGGTGGGCCTTCACCTTGGTCAGGAAGGTGATGCCGTCCATGCGGGGCATGTTCACGTCGCTGACGATGAGGTGGATCTTGCGGCCGTCCAGCCGGGTCATGGCTTCTTCGCCATCACCGGCTTCCAGCACTTCGTAGCCCGCACGCGTCAGGGCCAGTTTCACCACGGTGCGCAGCGAGCTGGAATCGTCAACGATCAGGATGGTCTTGCTCACGGTGGGCTCCCAGGATGTGTCCGTGTCGGATCAGAAAAAAGTGAGCTCGGATGCCTGCGAACTCGGCGCGGCGGCGGGCACCTCGGCACGACCGCCATGGGCGTGCGCGGCGCGCTGCTCCTGCGTGGTGTAGCCGTCCTGCAGCATCTGCTGCCAGCTGGCACGGTCCAGGTGCTGCCCCTGGCGCAAGGCCGCATCGACCTGCTGCACCGCGCGCTCGATGGAGCGGTTGACCTGCTCCATGATCTGCTGGACGCGGTCCTGGAACTGGAAGGCCACCATCATCTGCTCGACCTGCTGACGCACGGCCTCGCCGTGGGCGCCGAGCTCGCTGGCACGCTGGTGCAGCTGCGCCACGACGTCATCGACCTCGCGGATGACGGTCTGGATGGTCTCGCCGGACACATCGATGACATGGCCATCGGTCTGCGCCTGGGTGCGCGCGCAGTCCAGGGCTTCGCCCATCTGGTTGCGCAAGTCGTCGATCTGCTGGCCGATGCGCCGGCCGGTGTTGCCCGACTCGCCCGACAGGCGCCGCACCTCGGCAGCCACCACGGCAAAGCCCCGGCCGCTGTCGCCAGCACGCGCCGCCTCGATGGCGGCGTTGATGGACAGCAGGTTGGTCTGGCGGGCCAGCTTGGCCACTTCCTCGGCCATGTCCTGCAGGCCCCCGGAGCGCTGCGCCAGCGTCTGCACCGAGCCCAGGATCTCCTCGCGGGAGCGCACGAAGGTCGAGAAGTTCTCCATCAGGCCATTGAGCTGGCTTTCACAGCGCGTCAGCACCTGGGCCCGCGCGTCTTCCTGCTCACGGGCCTGCGGACCCGACACGACGATGTGATCGAGCTGCTGGAGGATGTCGGAGAAGCCGGCCAGGAGCTCGTCCGTGGCCTCGCGCATCTGGTTCTGCGCGGTCTGCAGGTGGGTCAGCCACAGCGCCGACGCTTCGGCCAGGCAATCGGCCGCTTCGTTGCCCACCGCCTCACCGGCAGGCGACCGCGATGTCACTGCACCCTGCGCAAAGTGTGCCCAGGCCAGTGTGGCGCCGGCCAGGGCCAGCACCGCCAGGCAAGCACCCAGCACGGCCGACCACCCCAGCCACCACGTCGACACGGCGCCCAGCCAGGCCACCGTTGCCACGCCCCAGACCACCGTCTGGCGGCCTTGCGTCCATCCCACTGCCCTCATTCCCATCCCCCTGAGGTGCTTATCAAGCCTCCGGGGCGCACTGCACAGCCGCCCCGGCCCTGCGGTGGAAACCGGCACTGTGTGCCGTCGGAACTGCGCATCGACACCGCTGCGATGCACCTTCAATATCGACGACAGTTGCACCGTTGGAAACAAAAAAATCGCGGCAGTTTTCACACCAGTTCGACGAACATCGAACTTTCCCCAAAGTGGAGCGCCCGGCCGGGGGCCCCCAACGGGGGGGACGGCGCGAGGGGTCGCCAGCGCAACCGCCGAGGCGATAATGGCCGGGCTAACCAACGGCACCCTTTTTAACCAACCATCTCCTCAGGAATCGGCCATGGCCTCCATCAACAAAGTCATCCTCATCGGCAACCTGGGTCGTGACCCCGAAGTGCGTTACACCCCCAACGGCGCGGCCGTCTGCAACGTGTCGGTGGCCACCACGCGCAACTGGAAGGACAAGAACAGTGGCGACAAGGTCGAGGAAACGGAATGGCACCGCGTGGTCTTCTATGACCGCCTGGCCGAAATCGCCGGCGAATACCTGAAGAAGGGCCGTCCCGTGTACGTCGAAGGCCGCCTGAAGACCCGCAAGTGGCAGGACAAGGACGGCAAGGACAACTACACCACCGAAATCGTCGCCGAACAGATGCAGCTGCTGGGCGGCCGCGAAGGCGGTGGCATGGGTGGCGGTGGCGGCTACGGTGGCCACCAAGGCGGTGGCGACGACTTCAGCCAGGAAGCCCCTGCACCGGCCAGCCGTCCGGCCGCCCGCCCGGCCGCCGCGCAGCGTCCGGCCCCGGCACCCGCCCCGAAGTCGGCCACCGGCTTCGACGACATGGACGACGACATCCCGTTCTGACCTTCCGAGATGGACCTTTGCCCAGGTGGCAAAGAAAAGGCCCCAATTGCTTGTTGCTTGGGGCCTTTTTGTTGGCTTTGTTTTTTGGGGGGCTTGAGCCCGCTTGCTGTCACTGGCTGCCTTTCAAGGCTTGTCCATGATCGATGTGGTGAGTCGGCCGACTCGATTTCAGATGACCAGTGCTGACCGCGGCGAGCGGGCACTGCCGGCCAGGAGCTTCAAGCGACAACCGCCCTGTCTTTCGTCGCCAACACAGCACTTGGGATGAGATTCCTTGGTGCCGTAGCTGACGACTTTCCGTGATTCAAAAATGACACACGCTTGGCGACTGCAGCCGGAGGCCGAATACTCAAATCGTTCCGCTGAGTGCGGTTGGCAAGCTCGCCACGACCTTGATTTCAAATTGAAAGCCATAGAGCCAGGTGACACCGACACCCGTCAACGTCGGGTGTGGCGCCGGACCCCAGAACTCCTGCATCACTGGCCAAATGGTTGACAGGTTGGCTTGCGGATCCACGACAAAAACGGTGACGTCGATCACGTCATCGAAGGTGCAGCCTGCGGCCGCCAGGACCGCGTTCAGGTTGGTGAACGCGAGCCGCACCTGGGCCGCCAGCTCAGGCTCGGGCGAGCCATCCTCTCGGCTGCCGACCTGGCCCGAGACGAACAGCAGGCCATTGGCCCGCACCGCTGGTGAATACCGGTTCTGCTCGTAGAGCGCCTGGCGCCCGGCTGGAAAGACCGCATCCCGCAATGTCATGGAGGTTCCTTTATTGGGTGCCTGGAAGCACCTCGGAGTTGGCAATGACGGGACTGTAGAAATTCGCTTCGCACAAATAAACCAGCTCAGACCATAATCATTGTTTGGAATTGCCAAACAGTGATCGTGTGATCGAGGGGCAGGTGTGGACCGTTTCGCTGCGATGCAGGCGTTCGTGAAGGTGGTGGAAACCGGCAGCTTCACCAAGGCGGCCGAGGCCTTGCAGCTGAGCAAGGCCACCGTGTCGCAGCTGGTGCAGCAGTTGGAAGCGCACCTGCGTGTGAAGCTCTTGCAACGCACCACGCGACAGGTGAAGGTGACAGCCGATGGCGCCGCTTACCATGAGAGCGCCTTGCGCTTGCTGGCAGACATGGACGATGCGGAGACCAGCCTCGCGGGTGCAGCGGCGACGCCAAGGGGCCGCGTGCGGGTGGATGTGCCAAGTCCGGTCGCCAGGCTCATCCTGGTGCCTGCTCTGCCGGGTTTCCACGCACGCTACCCGGACATCCAGATTCACATGGGTGTGAGCGACAGGCGGGTGGACTTGGTGGCTGACGGCGTGGACTGCGTGCTTCGTGGCGGCTTGTTGACGGACTCTTCGCTGGTAGCGCGCCGCGTGGCCGAGTTGCCGATGGTGGTGTGTGCCGCGCCCGCCTACCTGCAGCGCGTGGGCAAGCCTGAGCACCCCCTGGCGCTGGCAAGCGCGCCGCACAGCGTTGTCGGTTTCCTGTCTGCGCACACCGGCAGAGTGCTTCCCATGACGATGAGGCGTGACGCAGAGCAGATCCATGCCCCGATGCGCCACGCGCTGGCGGTTGATGACGGCAACGCCTGCCTGGCGGCGGGTCTGATCGGGCTCGGCGTGATATGCGTGCCACGCTACATGGTCGAAGCCCATCTTGCCACCGGCGAACTGCTGCTTCTGTTCGAGGACTGGCAACTTGAGCCACTGCCCATGGTAGTGGCCTTTCCCTCCAGCCGCCACCTGAGCGCCAAGGTGCGTGTGGTGGTTGAGTGGATCGCTGAGGTGATGGGGCAGCACGGGGCAGCACGCCCAGCGCCAGGTAAATCGCCTTGTTGCGCACGACCGCATCCTCTCGGATCTTCACGCGCAGGGCGTCGAAGAACACCACCGGGTACATTGGCTCCAGCGGGCGACTCTGCCAGGCGATGACCTCGGCCATCACCGCGTCGGTGACCGAGCTGATGAAGTCTGGCGAAACGTCTACACCGTACTGCTCGCTCAGAAATCCCTGGACCAGGCTTCACCTTGCGCAGCATCCCTTTCCCCAGCCATCGCCACTCCCACCGCCACCCGCGCCCCTTTCAGGGGCACGCGACAACCGGCAAGTGCCGCGCACCGCGCTTTTCACGACAAGCACGCCCCTTTGAGCGGCGACGTCCTCGCTTTTCGCGACATGGGGCATGTCGGCATGTGCCGAGCGCCGCGCTTTTCGCGACACGCGTGCCGCTTTTTGCGACACCTTCCTCGCTTTTCGCGACAAGAGTGCCCCTCAAAGGGGCGCAGGCGGCGGTGGAAGCGGCAACGAAGCCGCTGAGCGACGCATGTGCCGCGCCCCTCAGGGCAACGCGTCCGAAGGGCCCCAGCCCCAGCGGCCGTCGGACTCCATGGCCCAGCGCCAGCGGGCACGCAGCGCCTCCAGCGCCAACTGGGCCGTGGTTTGCTGCTGGTCCAGCCACTGGCGTTGCAGCAGCAGCACTTCGCTGAGGTTGCCCTCGCCCAGTTCGTAGCCCTTGCGCACCGCCTGCGCGGCTTGCCGGGTGTGGGCCAGGGCCTGGTCGGCGGCCTGCCAGGCTTGCTGGCTCAACGCCACCTCGGTGGACCACTGCTGCAGGTTTTGCTGCACCTGCCTGCGCACCTCGGTCTCGTTGGCACGCGCGGCCTGTGCATCGGCCCACTGCGCCTGGGCCTGCAGCGAGCGCGCCTGGCTGCCCAGCGGCCATGACACGTTCACGCCGAGGACGCGCTCGGCGCCACTGCGCTCACGCCCCACCTGCACGCCCACGGTCGGGTCGGGGTGGCGTTCGGCCGATGCGAAACGCGCCTGGGCTTCGAGCGCCTCGGCCTCCAGCCGCGCCTGGCGCACCTGCGGGTGGCGCTCCAGCAGGGCATCGTCCACCACCAAGGCTGGCGCCGCACCGCCCTCGCTGGCAGGCAGCAAGGTCGCATCCTGTGGCCATTGCGGCAGGGCCAGCCCCGGGTAGCGGCTGCGCCACAGGCCTTGCGCCGCCTGCAGGCGCAGTTGTGCCGACGCCTGCTGGGCCTGCAACTGGGCGCGGGCCGCGTCCATCAGCACCACTTCCTGGCGGGCGGCGTCGCCCAGCGCGTGGCGCCGGCTGGTGGCCTGCTGCTGCTGCGTCAACAAGGCCAGCTGCGCTTGGGCCAGCTGCATCTGCTGGGAGGCCTGCAGGGCCGCGGTCGCGTCGTCCAGCCACTGGCGCGTGAGTTCGCGCCAGGCCTGGGCCAGCTGGGCCTCGGCGCGGGCCTGCTGCCCTTCGCCCCACAGCCGGGCGGCCTCCGCCTTGGCCGGCAGGCGCACCCCGCGCGACAGGCCGAGCGACCATTCGCGCGTCGAGACATCGCCCGCGGCGCCCGTGGCTCCCGGCACGGCGGCGTCATTGCGGGCATGGCGCCTCGCCCAGCTCGCCGAGGGCGTCCAGTCGTTGGGGTTGGCGGCCAAGGCGCCGGCACGGGCTTGCTCGGCGCGGCGGCGCTCCTGGGCGGCCTGCCACAGAGGGCTGCGGGCCAGGGCCTGGCGCACCTGGTCGTCGGTCGGCCAGGCCAGCAACTCGCCCAGGGACGAGGCCGTCACGGCCGGGGCCACGCGGGCCGCCGCCTGTGCAACACCTTGCGCCGCAGCGGCATCCACCGGGGCCACCCACGTGGCCAGACCGCCCAGACCCCAGGCCGCCAGCAGGGCCCGCGTCCAGGGCGTCCAGGGCGTCAAAGGCTTCAAGGTCTTGCTCATGCGGTTGCCTCCTTGCGCACACCGAACCGTTCATAGGCCATGGGCAGCAGCAGCAGCGTCAAGGCCGTCGACGTCAGCAGGCCGCCCGTCACCACGATGGCCAGGGGCTTCTGGATCTCCGAGCCCGGCCCCGTCGCAAACAGCAGCGGGATCAGGCCGCCCGCGGTGATGGCCGCGGTCATCAGCACCGGACGCAGGCGGCGCTGCGCGCCTTCCCACACGGCCTCGCGCGGTGAGCGGCCCTCTTCGATCAGCTGGTTGAAATAGCTCACCATCACCACGCCATTGAGCACCGCGATGCCCAGCAGCGCGATGAAGCCCACCGAGGCCGGCACCGACAGGTACTCGCCCGTGACGGCCAGCGCCGCGATGCCCCCGATCAGCGCCAGCGGCACGTTGGAGAGCACCAGCGCGGCCTGGCGCACCGAACCGAAGGTCGAGAACAGCAGGAAGAAGATCAGCAGCAGCGCCACCGGCACCACCAGGCCCAGGCGCTGAGCCGCACGCTGCTGGTTCTCGAACTGCCCGCCCCAGGTGATGCGGTAGCCCTCGGGCAAGGGCACGGCCTGCGCCACCTTGGCACGGGCTTCTTCGACGAAGCCGACCAGGTCACGGCCACGCACGTTCGTCTGCACGACCACGTAGCGCTGGGCCTGCTCGCGGTCGATCTTGACGGGGCCGTCGGTGCGACTCAGGCGCGCCACCGTGCTCAGCGGCAGCGACTGGCCATCGGGCGTGACGATGCGCAGCGCCTCGAAATCGGCCGGCGAGTTGCGCAGCTTGTCGCTGCCACGGATCACCAGCGGCGTGCGGCGGCCCGGTTCCTGGACGAGGCCGATGGGCTGGCCCTCGACCCAGCGGCGCAGGTCGGCCTGGATGTCCTGAGCGCGCAGGCCCAGGCGGCCCGCGGCCTCGCGGTCGATCTTCACCTGCAGGTAGGCCACGCCGTCGTTGCGCAGCGTCAGGGTGTCGGTGGCCCCGGGGACCTTCGCCACCAGGGCTTCGATCTTGCTGGCCATGGCATTGAGCTCGGCCAGCCGGGTGCCGTAGACCTTGATGGCCACGTCACCGCGCACGCCGGTCAGCATCTCCGAGACGCGCATGTCGATGGGCTGGGTGAAGGTCGCGTCGACGCCGGGGAAGCTCTCCATGACCTCGCGCAACTGGCCGATCAGCCATTCCTTGTCGGGGTTGCGCCATTGCTCGTGCGGCTTGAGCACCAGGAAGGTGTCGGTCTGGTTCAGGCCCATCGGGTCGAGGCCCAGCTCGTCGGCGCCACTGCGCGCGACGATGCCTTGCACCTCGGGCACGCGTTTCATGACCTCCTGCTGCACGCGGACGTCCACCTGCGCGGTCGCGTCCAGACCGATGGAAGGCAGCTTCTCCAGCTGCATGATGATGTCGCCCTCGTCCAGCGTGGGCATGAAGGTCTTGCCCACCTGCAGGAACAGCAGCACCGCGGCCAGCAGCGCCACCCCGGCGCCGCCCATCAGGGCCTTGGGGTGGGCCAGGGCCCAGCGCAGCAGGGGCACATAGCCGGCATGCAGCTTGCGCATCAGCCAGGGCTCTTGCGTGTGGCCGGCCTTGAGCAGCACCGACGACAGCACCGGCACCAGGCTCAGCGACAGCAGCAACGACACGCCCAGCGCGAACACGATGGTCAGCGCCACCGGCCCGAACAGCTTGCCTTCCAGCCCTTCCAGGCTGAGCAGCGGCAGGAACACGATGATGATGATGGCGATGCCCGAGGTCACCGGCATCACGACCTCGCGGGCCGCGCGCGCCACCACCTGCAGCATGGGGTGCTTGTCGGCGTCGCCCTTGGCGAGGTGGGCCTCGACGTTTTCCACCACCACCACGGCGCCATCCACCAGCATGCCGATGGCAATGGCCAGGCCGCCCAGGCTCATGAGGTTGGCCGACAGGCCGAACCAGCGCATCAGCACGAAGGTGCCCAGGGCCGCCAGCGGCAGCATCAGCGCCACCACCAGGGCCGGCCGCACCTGGCCCAGGAAGGCCAGCAGCAGCAGCACCACCAGCACCACCGCCTCCATCAGGGCCTTGCCCACGGTGAACACGGCGCGGTCCACCAGCTTGCTGCGGTCGTAGAACACGTCGATGACGGTGCCTTTGGGGAAGCTGGGCTGCAGCGCGTCCAGGCGTTCCTTGACGCCGGCCACCACCTCGCGCGCATTGGCACCGCGCAGGCCCAGCACCAGGCCTTCCACGGCCTCGCCCTTGCCGTTGTGCGTGACGGCGCCATAGCGCGTCAGCTCGCCGAAGCGCACCTCGGCCACATCGGCCACGCGGGTCACGCGCCCGCCTTCGCTGCGCACCACGGTGTGGCGCACGTCGTCGAGCGTTTGCAGGGCGCCTTCGGCCCGCACAATCAGGGCCTCTTCACCCTGCGTCAGGCGGCCCGCACCGTCGTTGCGGTGGCTGGCCACGATGGCGTCTTGCAACTGGTTGAGGCTGATGCCTTGCGCCTGCAGCGCGGCCGGGTCGGGCACGACCTCGAAGGTGCGCACGCGCCCGCCCAGGCTGTTGACGTCGGCCACACCGGGGATGGTGCGCAGCGCCGGGCGGATCACCCAGTCCAGCAGGCGGCGGCGCTCTTCCAGCGACTGCGGCCCCTCGATGGTGAACATGAACATCTCGCCCAGCGGCGTGGTGATGGGCGCCAGCCCGCCCTCGGCGGTGTCGGGCAGGTCTTTCATGACGCCGCTCAGGCGCTCGTTGACCTGCTGGCGGGCCCAGTAGATGTCGGTGCCGTCCTCGAAGTCCAGGGTGATGTCGGCCAGCGCGTACTTCGAGGTCGAGCGCAGCATCTTCTGCTTCGGGATGCCCAGCAGCTCCTGCTCGATGGGCACGGTGATGCGGGTCTCGACCTCTTCCGGGGTCAGGCCCGGGGCCTTGACGATGACCTTGACCTGGGTGCCCGAGACATCCGGGAAGGCATCGATGGGCAGCTTGGTCCAGGCGAACACGCCGGCGCCGGCCAGCATCACCACCACCAGCAGGGTCAGCAGGCGCTGGCGCAGCGAAAAGTCGATCAAAGCGTTCACAGGCAACTCCGCGCGGCGCTCAAGGCTTGAGCAGGGCCTTGAGGGCCGCGGTGCCACGGGTCACGACGCGCAGCGGTGTGCCGGCCTGCGCTGCAGGCAAGCCATGGACGACCATCTGCAGGCCATCCGGTGCGGCCACCTGGCCCACCACCTTCACCTTGTGCAGGCGGTAGCGGCCCGGCGCCTCTTCCAGGAAAACGCCCTGCTCCCCCGAGGCCGACAGGGTCACGATGGCCGCCTGCGGCAGCAGGGGCTCCGACGCGCCGGTCTGCACGCGGGCCTGCACCCACTGCCCCGGCCGCAAGCCGCCGGCTGCCGTCTGGCGCAGGCGGGCATGCACGGTCACGCTCTGGGTGCGCTCGTCGAGCAGCGGCGCGATCGAGGCCACCGTCGCACGCCGGCTGTCCGCGGCCGCCTCGCCACCGACCAGCACCTGCACGGTCTGGCCCACGCGCAGGCCCTGGCTCTGCGACAGCGGCACCTGCAGGTCCACCCACAGCTCCTGCAGGTTGGCGATCTTCAGCAGGGGGGCGGCCTCGTCGACGCGCTGGCCCACAGACACCATCAACTCGGCCACCTGGCCGCCCATGGGCGCCACCAGCGTGATGTCGCCATTGGCCGCCACCTGGGCCGACCCCAGCGTCTGGCCGAGCGCCTGCTGTTGCTGCTGCGCGGCCAGCCGGGCCACGCGGGCCTGGGTGCGGCTCTGGTCCAGCCTGGACTGGGCGATCAGGCCCTCGGCCATCAATTGCTCGTCGCGCCGCAGGCTGCGCTCGGCCAGCTCCAGCTGGCTGCTGGCCTGCTGGGCATTGCGGCGCAGGGCCTGGGCCTGGGTGCTGCGCAGGCGCACCAGCCACTGGCCCTGGCGCACCGAGGCGCCCGGGTCGGCCTGGATGGCCGTGACCAGTCCGGCCGTCGGGGCCGCCAGCACCTGCTGCTGCTGGGCCGGCAGGCGCAGTTGCGCCGGCACGGTCAGCCCGCCGGCCGCGGCCTGGGCCAGCGGCACCGAGGCCACGCCCAGCGCGCCGACCTGCCCGGTCTCCAGCGTGATCACCCCTGGGTCGGCGGCATTCGCCTCGGTCAGCAGGCTCACCAGGCTCACCAGGTTGACGAGGCACATGGCCAGCACCAGACCCGGCACACCCCTGTGCCATGACCACGGCTGCGCCAGCCCGGTCTGCGTCGCAGGCCCAGGATGTTGCCCAAGATGTCTCGTCTGCGTGGAAGCCATGCGCCTGGAACTCCTTGTCTTGTGTCCCTTGTCAGATGGCCCGAAGTGTCCCGCCACAAGCTGAAGCGAGGCTGAACACACGCCACCACCCGGCATGCTACCTTCCCGACATGAAGCTGCTCTTGCTGGAAGACGACCCCATCCTGGGCGAAGGCCTGCGCGATTTCCTGCGTGCCGAGGGCCACACGGTGGACTGGGCCCAGCGCCTGCTGGACGCCCGCTGCATGGCCAGCGAACCCTACGATGCCCTGCTGGTCGATTGGCAGCTGCCCGACGGCTCGGGCCTGGAGTGGGTGCGCACCCTGCGCCGCCAGCACGACAGCCGCCCCATCCTCATGCTCACCGCCCGCGACCTGCTCAAGGACCGCATCACCGGGCTGGAATCCGGTGCGGACGACTACCTCGTCAAGCCTTTCGAGCCGGAAGAGCTGGTGGCCCGCCTGCACGCCGTGCACCGCCGCGCCGCGGGTGTGCCGAGCGGACGCAGGCGCCTGGGCGACATCGACATCGACCTGCAAGCCCGCAGCGTCTGGCTGCGCCCCCGCGGCGGCGACGGCAGCGCCGACCGCGTCGAGCTGACCGCGCGCGAATGGCAACTGCTGGAAGCGCTGGTCAACCGCGCCGGCCGCATCGTCGAGAAGGCCACGCTGGAGGCCCTGGTCGGAGGCGAAGGCAGCGCCCAGAGCAACGTCATCGAGGTCCACATCGCCAACCTGCGCCGCAAGCTCGGCCGCAGCCTCATCGAGACCGTGCGCGGCCTCGGCTACCGCATCCCCGTCGACGGATGAGCACCGCGCGCGCCCTGCCGTCCATCCGCCAGCGGCTCGGCCGGGTGCTGGGAGGCATCGCCCTGATCTGGGCCCTGGGCATGACCGCCGGTGTCGGCCTGCTGACCCACAGGATGCTCGACGACCTGCTCGACGGCGCCCTGCGCGAGTCGGCCGAGATCCTCTATGGCCTGGTGGCCGTGGCCGACCGGGACAGCGACCAGGCAGACAAGGGCATGCTGCCCGCCCCACCCCACCACGAAAGCCTGGTGTGGCAGCTGGTCGACCGCCACGGCCGCGTGCTGATGCGCTCGCACACCGCCCCCGAGGCGCGGCTGTCCGAGCGCCAGGACGAAGGCATCACCGACGAGGCGCTCGGCCTGTGGCACGTCTTCACCCTGCCCATGCGCGATGGCCGCAGCGTGCTGCACGTGGCGCAGCGCGAGGACACCCGCCAGGCCACCATGTGGCTGGCCATGGGCGCGGCCGTCAGCCTGACCCTGTGCCTGGGGCTGAGTGCCGCCTGGTGGCTCAACCGCGGCCTGCGCCGCGAACTGCAGCCCCTGCTGGACCTCTCGGCCGAAGTCGCCACGCTCGAACCCCTGCAGCCGCACACCGCCGGCTTGAGCGCCACCCGCACCGAGCTGGAACCGCTGGTCGATGCCATCGACGGCCTGACCGACCGGCTGGCCCAGCGCGTCGCCCACGAACGCGCCCTGGCCGCGCACGCCGCCCACGCCCTGCGCACGCCCCTGGCCGGCCTGGACGCCCAGCTCGCGGTGGCGCTCAAGGAAGCACCTGCGCACCTGCAACCCCGCCTGACGCAGTCCCGCGAGGCCGCGGCCCGGCTGCGCCGCGTCGTCACCGCGCTGATCACGCTGTTTCGCACCGGCGGCGAGTTGCAATGGCAGGACACGTCCTTGTCGATGCTGCTGCAGCGCCTGCCACTGAAGGACGCCCAGATCACGTTCAGCGGCACCGACACCGTGCCCTGCGACCCCGACCTGCTGAGCGCCGCGCTGTCCAACCTGCTGGACAACGCCGTGCGCCACGGCGCCCACCTCATCCACGTGCACGCCACCCAGGACGGCCAGCACGCCACCGTCACGCTGAGCGACGACGGCCATGGCATCCCGCAGGATCAGCGCCTGCGCCTGCAACAGGCCCTCGACGCCCAGGGGCCGCAAGAAGGCCTGGGGCTGGGCCTCACGCTGGCCGACATGGTGGCGCGCACCCACGGCGGCCGCCTGCACCTGCTGGCCGAGGACGCCACCGGCTCGCTGCGGGGCGCCACCATCGAGCTGCGCTGGCCGGTCCACGGCAGCCCCGGCTCGCTGGCCGGCACAAGCACCTGAGCCTGAGCCTGACGGACCAGGTCACCAGCGCAGCTTGCCCGTGAGCACCTGCCACAGCATCACCCAGTCGCCCATCAGGCTGTAGAGCGGGCAGGTGAAGGTGGCCGGGCGGTTGCGCTCGAAGCGGAAGTGCCCCGGTGTGTCCGCCTCGGGCGGCCGCCCTCAATCGGGTTGCACCCTCAACAGCGCCATCACGATCGCCAGCGAATACGGGCTGGCCACACTGCGCACGAAGCGCTCGAAGTCCAGGTGGGCCGAAGCGTCGGCGCGGTCCGAGATCGTGCGGACGACGGCATAGGGCGTGGCGAAGGCCTCGCAGACCTGGGCCACGGCAGCGCCCTCCATCTCCACGGCCAGCACGCCAGGCAGGTGGCGCCGCAGGGTCTCGACGTCATCGGCGCTGTTGACGAACTGGTCGCCGCTGGCGATCAGGCCCGTGTGCACCTGCGGCGCCCGCAGGCCCAGGGTTTCGGGGTGGATGTGGGCCAGCGGGCCGCCCGGCGCCAGGCGCTGCGGCGAGAGCGTCTCGCGCACCGCATCGGCCACCCGGGCCACCAGCGGCGCCGGCGGGTGCAGCCGGCTGACGCCCAGGCCCGGCAGTTCATGGCGCGGGAACAGGGGCGAAGCGTCCATGTCGTGCTGCACCAGCGCATCGGCCACGACCACATCGCCCACGCGCACGTCCTCGCCGAGGCCGCCGGCCACGCCGGTGAACCACAGTTGCGACACCCCGAAGGCGTCGATCAGCAAAGTGGCCGTGGTCGCCGCGGCGACCTTGCCGATGCCCGACAGCACCGCCACGACCTCGCGGCCCTGCACATGGCCGCGCCAGAAGGTGCGCCCGCCCCGCTGCACGCGGTCCTCGTCGGGCATGAGGTCGAGCAAGGCCTGCAATTCCTGCGGCATCGCGGCCATGATGCCGATCGGGCCGGAAGTCAGGGAAGTCGTGGGATCGGGGGCGGGACGGAGGCGGCAGACCATGCCCGATCATTCCAGAAATTCCGGGAACGCCGGAAGGCATCGCCCAAAACAAAACACCACCCGCGGGGGTGGTGAGGAAAGCCTTGCGGCGCCAACCTTCTCCGCCGGGCTGTGTGCGCCCGGCTGGCGAAAATTGCCCCGCCCTCGCAGGGGCGGGAATGTGATGTCTCCCTGAGCGGCACCTGCGTGCACCCCGTGTCCTGGCGACCACGCGCGGGGCGCACGTTGTTGGATTTGTCAGCGTGCGATGGGCATTGTAATGAGCAAAATTGCCTGATACGATCACTTTTGACGCATTGTTACGTATTGACGCACCCAGATCTGCACACCCCTCAGACTTGCCACATGGACGCCCTCACCCACCCTGATCACAGTTCGCTGGCCGCAGACGCCGCTGCGGCGTGGACGGCCGAGTGCGTGTCCGCCCTGTTGCTGCGCCACGGGGTGAGCGCCCGCCACCAGGCCACGGCCATCGCGCAGATATGCGCGATTTCCGTCAGCCAGGCGCGACGCAAGCTGCGCGGCGCGGTCTGGCTCTTCGGTGAGATCCTGGCGCTGTGCCGCCACCACGGCGAGTCGCTCGACGCCGTCTTCGCCCACCCCACGGTGCACGGCGGCGGCCCGGTGACGGCCCCTGCCAGCGGGTCGCGCGCCGGCCAACCCGCCACCCTGCTGGCCGACGAGCTCCGCCTGGCCTGCCACATCCACCTGGGTGCGCAATGCACCCCGCAGCCGGGGCCGGAGCTGATCGCGGCGCGGCAAGGCGACACCTGGGTGGTCGCCAGCGCCAGCCGGCTGCAGGCCCTGGTGCCCGGCGAGCCCTGCTACCGCATCGACCACCTGCAACTCGACCCCAGCGACGACCAGCCCCGCGTGCGCATCGCCGTCCTGGACGACGACCTCTGCGCCGCCCACACCCTGGTCGACTGGTTCCAGGAGATGGGCTTCGAGGCCCAGCCCTTCGCCAGCGCCCAGGCGCTGAGCCAGGCCATGCAGAACGCTGCGCCTTTCGACGCCTACGTGGTCGACCTCATCCTCTCCGGCGGACAGACCTCGCAGGGCATGGTCGAGCGCATCCGGCAAGGCCAGCCCCAGGCCCCGATCGTCCTGCTGACCGGCCAATTGCGCGACGGCACCGCCTCCGAAGCCACCCTGGCGACCATGCTGCGCACCCAGGGCGTGACCTTCTTCGAAAAGCCCGTGCGGCCCGCCGTGCTGACCGCCGCCATCCAGAGCAGCCTCGACCGCCTGCAAACGGCGCCATGAGCCGCTACGTCGTCCCGCCGCCGACCCGCTCCGAGCCCTTGCCCGGCCTGGACCAGACCCGCGCCGACCTGACACGCTGGCTGAGCCTGCTGGCGGCCATCGGCTGCATGCTCGTGTGGTGGGCCGATGAGCGCGCCGGCCTCAACAGCACCTGGGCCAGCATCGCCGTGCCGCTGGTGTCGGCGGTGCTGTGCGCCAGCGCCATCGCCGTCTGGTGGCGCCCCCGGCTGCACAACCTCGCCGCGGGGGCCTGCACCCTGGCCGCGGCCACCTACTTCATCGGCTCGCTGGTCAGCGCCTCCCTGATCGCCCGCTCCACCAGCCTCTACGAGGTGGCCACCAACGCGCAGTTCATGCCCACGGTCTACCTGGGCGCCTTCGTGACCCTCTCGCGCGGCGCAGCCACCCTGAGCTGGCTGAGCTACCTGGCCATGCTGATCGCCTACGCCTGGCTCTACGGCATCGCCCCGCCGCACAGCGATGACACGCTCAGCCATTTCTGGTTCGCCCTGCTGCTCACCCACCCGGTCATCATCCTGGCGCTGTCCTACATCGGCGTGCTGCACAGCCGCCTCAGCGCGGCCGAACGCGAGTCGCAATCCGGCCGCGAGCGCTTCCTGGCCATGCTCTCCCACGAGATCCGCACGCCGCTGCAGTCCATGCTGGGCTCGATCGACCTGCTCGACCTCAAAGTCCGCGGTGAGCCCGAGCGCCGCGCCATTGACCGCCTGCGCCAGGTGTCCGGCCAGCTCGAAGCCCACCTGCGCGATGTCACCGAGTACACCCGCCTGGACAACCCCGCCTGGCAGCTGCACCCCCAGCCCGTGGACCTGCCCCGCCTGGTCCAGGACAGCTGCGACACCCTGCAGCCCCAGGCACGCGCCCGCGGCCTGCAGTTGCACTGCCACATCGCCCACGAGCCGCGCCTGCAGCAGGCCCTGACCGACCCCACCCGGGTTCGGCAGGTGCTCGACAACCTGCTGCACAACGCCCTGAAGTACACCTCGCACGGCGGGATCACCGTGACGCTGGCCATGCGGCCAGGCCCGGATGGCCCGGGCGACGACAGCCCCCATGGCGACGCCCTCGCCCTGTCCGTGCAGGACACCGGCATCGGCATTGCCGCCGAGGCCCTGACGCGCATCTTCGAGCCCTATGTCCGGCTGGAGGAGCGCCGCCTGCCTCGCGCCGAAGGCACGGGCCTGGGCCTGGCCGTGGTGCACCGCCTGGTCGACCGCCTGGGCGGCCAGCTCGAAGTCGACAGCACCCCCGAGCATGGTTCCTGCTTCACCGTGGTGCTGCCGCTGCGCCCCGCCGAGGCCGCGAGCGAGGCGCCACAATGCGGGCTTCGGCCCCTCCGCCCCCTCTCCGACGCGAGCCCCCCATGAGCACCTCCCCAGCTTCCACCGTCGCCCCCACGCTGGGCACCCCCCTGTCGCCCTCGGCCGTGCGCGTCATGCTGCTGGGCGCGGGCGAGCTGGGCAAGGAAGTGCTGATCGCCCTGCAGCGCCTGGGCGTCGAGACCCTCGCCGTCGACCGCTACGACCACGCCCCCGGCCAGCAGGTGGCCCACCACAGCCGCACCATCGCGATGAGCGATGCGGCCCAGTTGCGCGCCCTCATCGAGGCCGAGCGGCCCCACCTCGTCGTGCCGGAGATCGAAGCCATCGCCACGCCGGTGCTCGAACAGCTCGAAGCCGAAGGCCTGGTGCGCGTCATCCCGACCGCCCGCGCGGCCCGCCTGACCATGGACCGCGAAGGCATCCGCCGCCTGGCCGCCGAAACCCTGGGCCTGCCCACCAGCCCCTACGCCTTCTGCGACTCGCTGGCCGAGCTGCAAGCCGCCATCGACGGGGTGGATGGCCGCCCCGGCATCGGCTACCCCTGCGTCGTCAAACCGGTGATGAGCTCCTCCGGCAAGGGCCAGAGCAAGGTCGACGGCCCCGCCGAGGTGCAAGCCGCCTGGGACCACGCCATGGCCGGGGGCCGCGTCAGCCACGGCCGCGTCATCGTCGAAGGCTTCATCGACTTCGATGACGAGATCACCCTGCTCACCGTGCGCGCGGCAGGCCGCGGCGCCCAGCGCGGCGAGGTGCACACCCATTTCTGCGAGCCCATCGGCCACAAGCAGGTCAGCGGCGATTACGTCGAAAGCTGGCAGCCTCAGCCCATGCCCGCCGAAGCCCTGCGCAAGGCCCGCGAGATCGCCCGGGCGGTCACCGACAACCTCGGTGGCCAGGGCCTGTTCGGCGTGGAGCTGTTCGTCAAGGGCGAGCAGGTCTGGTTCAGCGAGGTCAGCCCGCGCCCGCACGACACCGGCCTGGTCACGCTGAGCACCCAGGTGCAAAGCGAGTTCGAGCTGCACGCCCGCGCCATCCTCGGCCTGCCGGTGGACACCTCGCTGCGCCAGGTGGGCGCTTCGGCCGTGATCTATGGCGGCGTCGACACCCAGGACGTGAGCTTCGAAGGCGTCGCCGAGGCCCTGTCCGAGCCTGGCACCGACATCCGCCTCTTCGGCAAGCCCGAGAGCTTCGCCAGGCGCCGCATGGGCGTGGCCCTGGCCACCGCCGACGACATCGATGCGGCCCGCGCCAAGGCCCGCGCGGCCGCGGCCCAGGTGCGCATCATCCCCGGCGTCAAGCCGCGCGCGTGACGCCGGTGAACAGCTGCAGCAGGTTGGGGTCGATGGCCCCGGCCCGGCTCAGCAGGCCCTCCATGTCCAGCAACTCGATCTCGGCGTAGTGCAGCGCCAGCACGCGCTCGCGCTCCAGTTCCCGCAAGGCCTTGTTCACCGTCTGGCGCGACACGCCCATCATCTGCGCCAGGTACTCCTGTGGCAGGCGCAGGCGGCGGCGCAGGCCGGCCGGTGAGACCACCTGGCCGAAGTTGACGGCGGCAAACAGCAGGCGGCGCACCAGGCGCTGCTGGAAGGACAGCGAGGCGTTGTCCTCCAGGGCCACCGTCATCAGGCGCAACTTGCTGCACGCCAGGCGGGCCACGTCGCGCCAGTGCTCGGGGTGGGCGTCCAGCCAGGCCTCCAGGTCGGCGCGCTGCGTCACCAGCACGGTGCTGGGGGTGTCGGCCACGGCCAGCATGGCCCGCGGCATGCGGTCGATCAGGCTGACCTCGCCAAACCAGTGGTAGGGCTCGACGTAGAGCGTCAGGCGCTGGGTGCCGTCCTGCGGGCTGAGGGAGCCCAGCTTCATCGCCCCGGCCACGACGCAGCTGAGGCCGTCGCGCATCTCCTCGGGCCGGAACAGGGTCTCGCCCGCCGTCAGGTGCAGGAGGCGGGAACGCTCCACCAGCGCCTGCTGGAAGGCCTCGGGGCAACTGGCAAACCAGACATGGGTGCGCAAGGCTGGCAGCAGGCTCAGCGGGGTGGGTTCGGTGCGTCTGTGCATGGCATGGCGAACATTCAATGGGGTGTGCATCGGTAAAAATACCCCCCCGAATTGGTTAGACGTTTCGCATGAAATTGTATGAACGTTGACAATCTTGCCAGATCAAAACCCATACGATCCAATTGCCTGTCAACGACATACCCCTAAAGTCTTATGAACACCACCGAAGTCCTCCACCCCGGCGCCATCCTGCGCACCCAGTTCATGGAACCGCATGGCCTGTCCGCCAGCGGTCTGGCCATCCGTCTGCATGTGCCGGCGCCCCGCGTCAACGACATCGTGCGTGAGCGCCGCGGCATCAGCCCGGATTCGGCGCTGCGCCTGGCGCGCTTCTTCGGCACCACGCCCCAGTACTGGATGGACCTGCAGACCGCCTACGACCTGAAGGTGGCCGAGCAGCAGGCCGGCGAGCAGATCCGCCGCGAAATCGTCATCGCCGTGCAGAGCCCGGTGGTCCAACCCACGCTGACGCAAGCCCTGGCCCAGCGCGCAGTCGCGATGGCCGCCTGAGGGGACGGCGGCGCGGCCCCCTCCCCAAAGGGGTGCCCCCCGTCCGGGTAAGACGTTGGCCGGTCAACGGCTGCCGCTTGGCGCGCACCATTGACCGACGCCAGGCCCACGGCGCCCACTCACTGGAAAGCCACCTCGGCGAAGCTGCGCAGCTTGCGGCTGTGCAACTGGCCGGCACGGTTGCCGCGCAAACGCTCGATCGCCCGCAGCCCGATGCGCAGGTGCTGGTCGACGCGCTCGCGGTAGAACTGGTTGGCCATGCCCGGCAACTTGAGCTCGCCGTGCAGGGGCTTGTCGCTCACGCACAGCAGCGTGCCGTAGGGCACCCGAAAGCGGAAGCCATTGGCCGCGATGGTCGCGCTTTCCATGTCCAGCGCCACGGCCCGGCTCTGGCTGAAGCGGCGCTCCGGCTCGCGCTGGGGCAACAGCTCCCAGTTGCGGTTGTCGGTGGAAGCCACCGTGCCCGTGCGCATGATGCGCTTGAGCTCGTAGCCGTGCAGCTGCGTGACGTCGGCGACCGCGCCTTCCAGCGCCAGCTGGATTTCGGCCAGCGGCGGGATCGGCACCCACAGCGGCAGGTCCTCGTCGAGCACATGGTCCTCGCGCACATAACCGTGGGCCAGCACGTAGTCGCCCAGCTGCTGCGAGTTGCGCAGGCCGGCGCAGTGCCCCAGCATGATCCAGGCGTGCGGACGCAGCACCGCGATGTGGTCGGTGATGGTCTTGGCGTTCGACGGCCCCACGCCGATGTTGACCATGGTGATGCCATCGCGTTCGCGGCGGATCAGGTGGTAGGCCGGCATCTGCGGCAGGCGCGGCGGCACCGCGCCCAGCGCGTCGAGCGCCTCGGGCGGCCCCCCCACGCGCCGCGTGATCACATTGCCGGGCTCCACGAAGGCGATGCAGTCGTCGTCGTCGCGCGGGTTGGCCGCATCGGGGGCACGCTGCATCAGCTCCTGGCCCATGCGCACGAACTCGTCGATGTAGAACTGGTAGTTCGTGAACAGCACGAAGTTCTGGAAGTGCTCCGGCGAGGTGCCGGTGTAGTGGCGCAGGCGGTGCAGCGAGTAGTCCACGCGCGGCGCCGTGAACAGCGCCAGCGGCCGGGGCGCGCCTCCGCGGGTCTCGTAGGTGCCGTTGGCAATGCCGTCGTCCATCGAGGCCAGGTCCGGCAGGTCGAAGACGTCGGGCAGCAGGGCGCGGCGCTCGGGCGTGAGCTGACCTTCGAGGTGCTGGTGCTCGGCCAGGCTGAAGTGCACGGGGATCGCGTCGGAGCCCACGCCCACCTCGATGGACACGCCATGGTTGGCCAGCAGCAATTCGAACTGCTCGCGGTAGTAGTCGGCGAACAGGTCGGGCCGCGTCAGCGTGGTTTCGTAGGTGCCCGGCCCGGCCACGAAACCGTAGGACAGCCGGGAGTCCGCGCGCGCCACCGTGTCGGTGTGGATGCGCACGAAGGGGTACCTGGCGCGCACCTGCTTGAGTGGCTCACCGGCCACGAAGCGCTGCAGGGCCTGGCGCAGGTGGGCGATGTGGGCGTCGTAGAGCTGGGTCACGTAGGCCAGCGCCGACGCGGCCTGGTCAAAACGTTGCGTGGGGAACTTCGGGGCGGGCATCGGGAATCGGGCAAGGTCTGCCAGCTGTCAGCTTGCAAACCATTGTGCGCCCAACGCCTGCGCGGCGCTGTCGCATCTGCGTCGCATCCGTGCCGCATTCAGCGCCCTGCTCAGGGCTTGGCGGGCTGTGCGCCCTCGCCTCCTGGTTCGGTGACAAAGGCGATGCGGTTGAGCCCCGCCTTCTGCAGCAGGCCGATGAGCTGGGCCACGCGCTCGTAGGGCACGACGCGGTCGACGCGCAGTTGCACCTCGGCGTCGGGCTTCTGCTTCGACTGCGCCTCGACCTGACGGGCCAGGGCCTCGGTGGTGATGAGCTGCTCGTCGAGGTGGGTCTGGCCATCGGCGGTCAGCGCGATCGCCAGCACCGCCGGCGGGTTGGGCGGGTTGATGCGCGCATCGGCCTTGGGCAGGTCCAGCTTGAGGCGCGAGGTCATCAGCGGCGCCGTCAGCATGAAGATGACCAGCAGCACCAGCATCACGTCGATCAGCGGCGTCATGTTGATGTCGCTCATGGGCTGGCTGCCCTGGGGTCGCTCAAGTCGTCCGAAAGCCATGGGGTGTCTCGCTGGGAGCGGCGGGGAGGTCTCAGTCGCGGGCGCGGGTGCCCAGCAGGGTCTCGCGCAGGTCGTGGGCAAAGCCTTCGAGGTCGGCCTCGCAGGCCGAGACGAACTTGCCGAAGATGTTGTAGGCCAGCACGGCCGGGATGGCCACGGCCAGGCCGGCCGCGGTCATGATCAGGGCCTCACCGACGGGACCGGCCACCTTGTCCAGGCTGGCCGAGCCTTCGGCGGCGATGCCCATCATGGCGTGGTAGATGCCCCAGACGGTGCCGAACAGGCCCACGAAAGGCGAGACCGAGCCCACCGAAGCCAGCAGCACCTGACCGAGTTGCAGGCGTTGCAGCACCTCGTGCAGGCTGTCGCGCAGGCGGCGGGTGAGCTGGGCCTCGGGCAGGGCGCGGGCCTCCAGGGTGCCCGTGGCCACTGGCTCGCTGGCCGCGTCGATCAGGGGCAGCAGCACGGCTTCGCGGTCCAGTTCGGCCACGGCCTGACGCCCGGCGGCCAGGTCCGGCGCGCGCCAGAAGGCGGCCGCGGCCAGGGCCAGGTCACGGCGGGCACGCTTGAGCATCCACGCCTTCCAGAAGATCACCACCCAGGCCCCCACCGACATCACCAGCAGCATGATGGCCACTGCGCGACCGATGGCGTCGCCCTGCTCCCAGTACTGAATCAGGCTGTCCACAACGCGTCCTTGTTCACTGCTTGCAATCTCACGTCAGACCCAGTCACTTCAGGCCCAGCACATCGTCCATGCCGAACAGGCCATGCGGCTGCTTGGACAAGAAGCGCGCAGCACGCAGGCTGCCCTGGGCATAGGTGGCGCGGCTGGAGGACTTGTGCGTGATCTCGATGCGCTCGCCGATGCCGGCGAACAACACGGTGTGGTCGCCCACCACGTCGCCGCCGCGGATGGTGGCGAAACCGATGGTGGAGGGGTCGCGCTCGCCGGTCACGCCTTCGCGGCCGTAGACGGCGCATTCCTTGAGGTCACGGCCCACGGCCTCGGCCACCACCTCGCCCATCTTCAGCGCGGTGCCGCTGGGGGCATCGACCTTGTGGCGGTGGTGGGCTTCGATGATCTCGATGTCATAGCCTTCCTTGAGCGCCTTGGCCGCCTGGGCCAGCAGCTTGAAGACCACGTTCACGCCCACGGCCATGTTCGGGGCCATGACGATGGCGACGTCGCGCGAGGCGTCCTCGATCTCGGCCTTCTGGGCCTCGGTGAAGCCGGTGGTGCCGATGATGAGCTTGACGCCCAGCTCGCGGCAGACCTTCAGGTGCGCCAGCGTGCCTTCGGGGCGGGTGAAGTCGATGAGGTACTTTGCGTTCTTCAGGCCTTCGCGCAGGTCGTCGGTGATCTTCACACCGCTGGTGGCGCCGGTGAAGGCGGTGGCGTCCAGGCCGACGGCAGGGCTGCCGGCCACGTCCAGGGCGCCGGCCAGGTGGGCATCGGGCGATTGCTGCACGGCCTCGATGAGCATGCGGCCCATGCGGCCGGACGCCCCGGCGATGGCGATGGCGAGGGAGTCGGCGGCGGGGGTGGAGGTGACGGAGCTCATGCGGTCGGGGTCCAGGTGGTTCCAGTGGGGTCCAGGGTCAGGTCGGTGGGGTCGGCTCAGCGCTGGCCGCGCTCCAGGGGCGGGTAGTCGCGCACGGCGCCCTGCGGCAGCTTGCGGGCCGCGTCGGTCCTGGCCGGCACGGGCAGCTTGGCCTGCTGCTCAGGGGGCAGCTCCAGCAGCGGCTCGGCGGCGTTCACCGGCTTGTCGATGGAGGCGACGAACTCGCGCTCCGAAGGCAGGGCATCGGTGTCGAAGCGCTCGACCACGTCGTCCTTGAAGAAGATGCTGATGCGGCGCTTCTGGTCGGGCACACCCTGGCGCTGGATGGTGAAGACGTAGTCCCAGCGGTCCAGGTGGAAGGGGTCGGCCAGCAGCGGCGTGCCCAGGATCTCGCGCACCTGCAGGCGGCCCAGGCCCGGCTGGATCTGGGCCATGACCTCCTGCGTGACCACGTTGCCCTGCACCACGTCCACCCGGTAGGGCGTGAACACGCCGAAGAAGGTGTCGGACCTGGCCGAGGACAGGCCCAGGCTGCTGCAGGCGCTCAGCAGCGCCACGGAAGCCAGGGGGGCCAGCACCAGGGCTGCACGGCGGA
Organism: Pseudomonadota bacterium; assembly: GCA_022566735.1. Lineage (GTDB taxonomy): Bacteria > Pseudomonadota > Gammaproteobacteria > Burkholderiales > Burkholderiaceae_C > Aquabacterium. The sequence continues at coordinate 167,488 of JADFIG010000002.1, read as the reverse complement.
TCGGGGTGGGTTTCATCGGGGGTGTCTCGGCAGGGTCACAGCCAAATCATTATCATTGGCGATTCTAGCGGGGGCCGGTCATGGTCGCCTGCACGTGGAGCCCCCATGACCAACGCCGACGAACTCAAGAGCAGCGGGCTCAAAGCCACCCTGCCCCGCATCAAGATCCTCGAACTCTTCCAGCAGGCGACGCAGCGGCACATGACGGCCGAAGACGTCTACAAGGTGCTGCTCAACGAAGGCTCGGACATCGGTCTGGCCACCGTCTACCGCGTGCTGATGCAGTTCGAGCAGGCCGGCATCCTGTCGCGCAACCATTTCGAGGCCGGCAAGGCCGTCTTCGAGCTCAACGAGGGCAAGCACCACGACCACCTGGTGTGCGTCAATTGCGGCCGCGTCGAGGAGTTCTTCGACCCCGAGATCGAGCGCCGTCAGCAGGAAATCGCCGCCGAACGCGGCTACAGGTTGCAGGATCACGCCCTGTCGCTGTACGTCATCTGCGACCGCGAGGGCTGCGCCGGCAAGCAAGGCGGCGTGCGCTGAAGGGCGGCTGACGCGGCGGCAAGCACGCCGGGCGGGCAGGCAACTCAGCCGCCGCGCTCCATGGCGCGCTGGTGCCGCTCGATGAATTCCTTGTAGGTGTCGATGCCGCGCAGTTGCAGCACGGTGTTGCGCACCGCGGCCTCGACCAGCACGGCCAGGTTGCGGCCGGCGTCCACCGCGATCACCGCCTTGCGGATGGGCACGCCCATCACCTCTTCGAACAGCGGCTCGTAGGGCAGGCGCTCGAACTCGCGCTCCATGGTTTCCTTGCGGACCAGGTGGACGATGAGCTTGAGCCGCATCTTGCGGCGCACGGCCGTTTCGCCAAAGATGGCCTTGATGTCGAGCAGGCCGATGCCGCGCACTTCCAGCAGGTTGAGCAGCAGTTCGGGACAGCGCCCTTCCACCGCCGTGCGCGAGACGCGGTAGAGGTCGACGGCGTCGTCGGCGACCAGGCCATGGCCGCGCGAAATGAGCTCCAGGCCCAGTTCGCTCTTGCCCAGGCCGGACTCGCCGGTCAGCAGCACGCCCAGGCCCAGGATGTCCATGAACACGCCGTGGCGGGTGATGCGCTCGGCGAAGTGCTGGGTCAGGTAGCTGCGCAGCACGTCGATGACGTGGCCGGCCGGCTCCTGGGTGACGAACAAGGGGATGCCTGCGCGGCCGCACATGGCCATGAGCTTGTCCGAAGGCGGCTGGGCATCGGCCACGACCACCACCGGCGGCTCCAGCGTCACGATGCGCTGGATGCGGCGCTCCTGGTCTTCCGGGGTCGAGCTGGAGAAGTAGGCCGACTCACGGCGCCCCACGATCTGCACCCGGTAGGGGTGGATGTAGTTCAGGTAGCCCACCAGATCTGCCGCCGACTGCGCCGATTGAACGGCTTCTTCGTCGAAACGGCGCTCGGGGTTGGCGTGTCCGGCCACCCATTCCCAGCGCAGCGCGGCACGGTTGGCCTCGAACAGCGCCTCGGCGCTGATGATGGCAAGGTCTTTGAGGCTCACAGGCATCGGGGCGCCGTCTGCGGCCTCAGGCCACGGACTTCAGAGGCTGCCAGCGCTCTATGAGCTCATGGACCTCGGCGGCGCTGCCTTCGGTCTTGAGGCGCTCGCGCAGTTCGCGGTCGGACAGCAACTCGGCGATTTCGGAGAGGATCTCCAGGTGGCGCTGCGTGGCCGCTTCGGGCACCAGCAGGAAGATCAGCAGGCCGACGGGTTCCTCGTCCGGCGCATCGAAGGGGATGGGCTGGCTGAGGCGGATGACGGCGGCCAGCGGGTTCTTCAAACCCTTGATGCGGCCGTGGGGGATGGCCACGCCATGGCCGAGGCCGGTGGAGCCCAGACGCTCGCGGGCGAAGAGGTTGTCGGTCACCGTGGCGCGGGCAATCGCGTGCTGGTTCTCGAACAGCAATCCCGCGTGCTCGAAGACGCGCTTCTTGCTGCTGGCGTCCACATCCACCAGCACCTGGCTGGCGGGAAGGATGGCTGAGAGACGGTTCATGGTTTCAGACGCAATTCAGGCGCGATCAACGACCGAAGACGGGAAAAGCCGGTGCACGCCAGCCCGCCCGGACTGGCAGAGGGCGGATTATAGGGACGCGTCAGGTTCCGTGGAACCCTGGCGCGACCCCATTTCCGGGGATTCTGCACTGTGTGCTGCACCGCAACAAGGGGGACACATTGAAAACGGACCATGAGCCATTCAGGCTGACAGCATGGGTCAAATTCTGATCACACCCCAGCCGATCGGCCCATGAAAAACGGCCCCGAAGGGCCGTCAACTCGGCGTCTCACCTGCGCTGGCGACCCGCATCAGGGTCTGCCGAGTGAACCGGCACCCCGCCGCGGGGCCGGTGGGCAACCCGCTGCAGCGTCACTGCACGGCATCCCAGGAGGAATCCTGGCGCTTCAGCGAGTCGTGGTGGTGATCCTGCACACGATCCTTGTGGCGACAGACCTGGCGGTCCAGCTTGTCCATCAACTGATCAATGGCGGCGTAGAGATCCTCATGCGCGGTCTCCACGAAAATGTCCTTGCCCTTCACATGCACGTTGACTTCGGCCTTCTGGCGACGTTCCTTTTCCTTTTGCTTTTCCACCGAGAGCAGCACCGTGATGTCCACGACCTGGTCGAAATGGCGGGTCACACGATCCAGCTTGGTGAGCACATACTCACGCAGCGAAGGGGTAACTTCGAGATGGTGGCCACTGATCGTCACATTCATACTGCCTCCTTTCGAGAGCAGAAACGTTGCACACACTTCGTACACACCGGTGCGGGCCTGTGGCATCTGCGGGGCTGTCTGAGCACTGGCAGATGGGGCCACTGATTCGTCAACCGGAAGTCCAGTGTGCGCGCGTCCGCCGTTTGTGACAAGTGCGTGAACCCTCAATTTGTATCCGGATCATTCCGGGGGTCTGCGCTGCGTCAAGCGGGCTGAGGAAAGATCCGGCCGGCGCAGGCCTGACAATGGCGGCCCATGAAGCCGAACCCTTCCGCGCACCCCGACGTCACCACCCCGGACATGGGCTGGGCGCTGGCCGCCCTGGCCCTGGTGGCCCCGACCCTGATCGCGGCCCATGACCCGCCGTCCGTGACCTTCTACAACCAGGCCATCGCCGCACTGGGCTGGGGCCTGTGGCTGGCCTGGGTGGGGCGGACGTCGACGGCCTCCCTGTGCGGGCGCAGCGGCCCGGGTCGCCAGGGGCTGGCCGCGATGAGCCTGGTGCTGGTGCTGCAGGCGGCGCAGGCCCTGTGGGCGGGCGCCAATGGCCCCGTGCCTCTGGGGCTGGGCCTGATGGGCGGCGGACTGGCGCTGGGGGCCTTGCTGGCCCTGCACGGTGGCTGGCATGCGGGCGCTTCGGGCGAGGCCTTGCCCACGCGCTTCTTTGCGGGCCTGACGGCGGCCGGCCTGATCGGGCTGGTGCTGGGGCTGGTCCAGGTGTTCCACCCGGCCTGGGCCGATGGCGCCTTCCTGGCCGTGCCGACGATGGCCGGCCGCGCGGTGGGCAACCTGCGTCAGCCCAACCACTTCAGCACCCTGCTGGTGTTTGCCTGCGCGGCGGCGGCCTGGCTGGGCGCGCACGGGCGCCTGCATGAACGCCTGGCCGCGCTGTGCGTGGCGGGCTTCATCGGCGGGATCGTGCTGACGGCCTCGCGCACCGGCATGCTCGGCATGGCCTTCCTGACACTGTGGGGCTGCCTGGATCGCCGGCTGCCACGCACCCTGCGCTGGACACTGATCGCGGCGCCGGCCATCTACGGTGTGGCCTGGGGCGGCATGTGGCTGTGGTCGCACGCCGACCGCTCGGTGGCCTTTGCCGCCGAAGCGCGCCTGCACGATGGCAGCGACATCTCCAGCTCGCGCTTCAAGATCTGGGCGAATGTGCTGGAGCTGATCCGCCAGCAACCCTGGCTGGGCGTGGGCTATGGGCGCTTCAACTTCGCCTGGACGATGACGCCCTTCCCCGATCGGCCCGTGGCCTTCTTCGACCACACGCACAACCTGCCGCTGCAATGGGCGGTCGAGTTCGGCGTGCCGATGGCGCTGCTGATGCTGGGCCTGTGTCTGCTGGCGATGTGGCGCGTGCTGCAGCCCTGGCGGCCCGCGGGCGCAACCGGTCAGGCTTCGGCCTACCACACCGTGGGCGCCAGTGCCGTGATCCTGGCGATCGCCGGCCTGCACAGCCTGCTGGAGTACCCGCTGTGGTACAGCTACTTCCTGTGGCCCACGGCCTTTGCGCTGGGCCTGGGGTTGGCGGCGCGCAGCCAGGCGCGGGAAGGCGACAGCCCCGCACGGCCCGACCCGCAGACCGCCGGCCTGCGCATGGCCCCCGGCCTGATCATGGCGGCCCTGGCGGTGTGGTGCGCGGTGGACTACACCTTCGCCGCCAACATCTACGCGCCGCGCGCCGGCGCCGGTCCGCTGGACCAGCGCATCGCACGGGGGATGCAGATGCCGTGGTGGGGCTACCAGGCCGACTACGCGCGGGTCAACCGCCCGGACGAGGACGAGCCCAGCCTGCCGCCCGAAGCCTTCCGCCGCACGGTGCACAACCTGATGGATGCGCGCCTGATGATGGCCTATGCCCGCTCGCTGGCCGAGCATGGCCAGGAGGACAAGGCGCGCTACGTGGTGCAGCGCCTGCACGAATTCAGGAACAGCATGGCCAAGGACTGGAAGGCCATGTGCGAGGCCGCACCGTCATCGCCGGAATCGGCCGAGCCCATGGACGAGGCCGACGAAGCCGTGCCCTTCCAGTGCGCCGCCCCGCAGGGCCACTACACCTGGCGCGATCTGGAGCCCTGATCAGGCCGCGGGAGCATCGCTGCCGCGCACCCAGTGGCCACTGCGGCCGCCCTGTTTTTCCAGCAGCGCCACGTCGGTGATGACCATGCCGCGGTCGGCGGCCTTGAGCATGTCGTAGACCGTCAGCAAGCCGACCTGCACGGCCGTGAGGGCCTCCATCTCGACGCCGGTGGGGCCGGTGGTCTGCACCGTGACGCGGCAGACGACGGCCACCCCGGCCTCGTCGAGGTCGAGGTCGACCGCGACCCTGGACAAGGCCAGGGGGTGGCACAGCGGGATGAGGTCGGCCGTGCGCTTGGCGCCCTGGATGGCCGCGATGCGCGCCACACCGAGCACATCGCCCTTGCCTGCGCGGCCCTCGCGCACCAGCGCCAGCGTGGCAGGCTGCATGCGGATGCGGCCCTGGGCCACGGCCACGCGCACGGTGTCCGGCTTGGCCGACACGTCCACCATGTGGGCCTGGCCTTGGGCATCGAAGTGGGTGAGTTCGCTCATGGGATGTGGGGGACGTGTAAAGAATGTCGAAGCTGCCGGGGCCTGCCTGCGGGCGCCCGGCGCCTGCGCAATGAGGCCGCATACTGTCGGGCCACGCCCCCCGGATTGTGACCGATGCGCCCCCCTCTGCCCTTCCTGCACCGCCCCTTGCGCAGCTTCGTCCTGATGCTGGCTTGCACGGGCATCGGCAGCTGGCAACCCGCCCTGGCGCAAGCCCCGGGCGCAGGCGTGGGACCGGCTTCGGGCCCGCTGCCGGCCATCGCCCTGCCGGCACTGGGCGATGCGAGCAGCCAGGACCTGTCGCCGGTGGCCGAGCGCAAGCTGGGCGACCGCATCATGCGCAGCATCCTGGGCGACCCCGACGTGATCGACGACCCGCTGGTGCTGGAGTACCTGGACACGCTCTGGCAAAGCCTGCTGACGTCGGCCCGCCAGCGCGGCGAGATCACCTCCGAGCTGGACCAGGCCCATGCGTGGGAGCCCTTCCTGGTGCGCGACCGCTCGGTCAACGCCTTCGCGCTGCCCGGTGGCTACATCGGTGTGCACCTTGGCCTGCTGGCCATGACGAGCACGCCCGACGAGCTGGCTTCGGTGCTGGCGCACGAGCTTTCGCACGTCACGCAGCGCCACATCGCGCGCATGATCGGGCAGCAGTCCCGCACCTCGTGGGTGAGCATCGCCTCGCTGCTGCTGGGCGCGCTGGCCGCCAGCCGCAACCCGGCCGCGGCCCAGGCCATGATCTATGGCGGCCAGGCCGTGGCCATCCAGGGCCAGCTCAATTTCTCGCGGGACATGGAGCGCGAGGCCGACCGCGTGGGCTTCGGCGTGCTCAGCGATGCGGGCTTCGACCCCGGCGGCATGGCGCTGATGTTCGAGCACCTGCAGCAGGCCTCGCGCCTGAACGACGATGGCAGCTACCCTTACCTGCGCACCCACCCGCTGACGACCGAGCGCATCGGCGATGCGCGCGCGCGCCTGGGCGTGGGGGGGTGGGATGCCGCACGCATGGCCTTGTCCATCGGCCCGGGGACGTCGCGCCTGGCCGCCTGGCACGCCCTGATGGCCGCCCGCTCGCGCGTGCTCATGGACCCGCGCAGCATCGCGCAGGAGAACCTGCTGGGCCTCACGCCCCAGGCCGACAGCCCGACCCTGGGCATGGTGGCCACCCACTACACGCGGGCCGTGGCCCTGCAGCGCAGCGGCGCCCCGGGCAAGGCCCGGCAGGCGCTGGAGGACGCACGGGCCGCGGGCAAGGCCTTGCCGGCCGAGCAGCAGGCCGTGCTGCAGCGCGTGCTGCGACTCACCCTGGCCGAGGTCCAGCTGCAGGCCCAGCAGCTGGACGCCGCGGCCCAGACCCTGGCGCGCGAGGCTTCCGGCACGCGCTCGGTGGTGCGCCTGGAAGCCCGCCCCGAATTGCTGCTGGCCGCCCGCGTGGCCCTGGCCGAGGGCGACGCTGCCGAGGCAGGCCGGCGCACGACCGTGCAAGCCATCCAGGCCGATGCGGCCGCGCGCCTGCAGACCCACCTGAGCGTGCACCCCCACGACGCCACCGCGTGGACGCTGCTGAGCAGCCTGTGGCAGCGCCTGAACCAGCCGATCCGCGCGGTGCGCGCGGATGCCGAAGCCAGCGCGGCCCTGGGCGACCTGCCCGGCGCCATCGACCGCATCCTGGGGGCGCAGAAGCGCTTCCGCCAGCCCGACGCGGCCAGCATCATCGAACTCAGCGTGATGGATTCGCGCCTGCGTGCCTGGCAGCGGCAGTGGCGCGAGGACATGCGCGAAGAAGGCGGGCGCTGAGACCGACATCGCAGCCCACCTCGCGGCAGACGTCACAAGCACGGCCTCCGGGCAAGGCCCCGCAGGGTCGCAGGGCTTGCGCATTGCCGCTACACTGCGGAAGTCCGGAAGGGGAGTAGCTCACCGCGCCAGCGGTTGGTGGCATCCCGTCAGTACGGCGTGCGGCTGCAACGGCCGCCCGCCCGGGTTTCACGGCAGGCGCCCGCCTGCATCGCAAGACCTTTCGGCGCCGAGTTTGCGTGGCTGTTGCGGCCGCGCCATGTTCGTTTCTTCCCCGGAGAACCCTCATGCACACCCTGGCGCCGCTCTGGCTCTGGTTCGTTTTCGCTGCCGTCGTGCTGGCAGCCCTCGTCATCGACTTCGTCGTCCTGAAAAAACAGGGGGCACACGCCGTGTCCGTGCCCGAAGCGGCGCGTTGGTCCATCCTGTGGGTGGGCTTGAGCCTGGCCTTCAACGGCCTGCTGTGGTGGGCCTTCCACCAGTCGCAGGGCGCCGAAGTGGGGCAGGCCAAAGCGGCGGAGTTCCTCACCGGCTACCTCATCGAGAAGTCGCTGGCGGTGGACAACATCTTCGTCTTCCTGATGGTCTTCACCTACTTCTCGGTGCCGCCCGCGTACCAGAAGCGCGTGCTGATGATCGGCATCGTCGGCGCCATGGTGCTGCGCACGGTGATGATCCTGCTGGGCGGCTGGCTCATCAGCGAGTTCCACTGGGTGCTCTACCTGTTCGGCGCCTTCCTGCTGCTCACCGGCATCAAGATGTGGTGGGCCGCCGGTGAAGAGCCCAGCCTGGACGACAACCCCGCGCTGAAGCTGCTCAAGCGCGTGCTGCCCGTGAGCCCGCGCTTCGACGGCGAACGCTTCTGGACGGTGCACAACGGCGTGCGCATGGCCACGCCGTTGTTGATGGTGGTGGCGCTGGTGGGCGTGACCGACGTGATCTTCGCGGTGGACTCCATCCCCGCCATCTACGCCATCACCGACGACCCCTTCATCGTGCTGACGTCCAACATCCTGGCCATCCTGGGCCTGCGCGCGATGTACTTCCTGCTGGCCGCCATGGCCGCCAAGTTCCACCTGCTGAGCTATGGCCTGGCGGTGATCCTGGTGTTCATCGGCAGCAAGATGCTGCTGGTGGACTTCGTGAAGATCCCGGTGTGGGCCTCGCTGGTGGCCGTCATCGGCATCCTGGCCGTGACGATGGTGTGGAGCGTGAAGACCGCCCCGAACATCGGTGCCAGCCGCACGGCCGGCATCGACCAAGCCTGATCACGGCGCGATCAGTGCGCGCCCGGGCGGGAGACTGCGCCTGGCCCGGCAGACGGCAGGGATGGCGATGGCGGATGCTGCAGCGCGGCCGGCCGGCGGTGCCACCACAGCAAGGCGGCCATCGCCGAGCCCACCGCCGCGTGCACCAGGCCCAGGCCGTCGCGCCAGTCCTCGGGCACCAGGTAGAGCAAGGCGTAGCCGCTCAAGGCCAGGCCGCCCAGCAGCGCGAACAGGGCCAGGCCCTCGCCGCGCCGCCAGTGCATGCGCCAGCCCTTCAGGAGGTGGACGCCCGACAGCCGCCCCGTGAGCAGCAGCACCAGCAGCACGCCCAGGCCGTGCAGCTTCATCAACCAGGGCTCCCAGGGGCTGGGCAGGCCCTGCAGCGCAGCACGCGAGGCCGTGGGCCAGGCCAGCCAGTGCACGCACAGCCACAGCAGGCCGCTGGCCGTGAGCAGGGCCACGGTGAGGTAGAGCGTGCGGCGCTGCCAGCGCGGCATGGTGTTGTGGCGTTTCATGGGGTGGGCTGTTGGGGCAGTCTTGGGCGGCATTGTGCCGCCTGGACGGGCAAGGCCACCCGGCCCCAGCCGGCCATCACCCGGCCCTCAGCGCACATGCACCCAGGCGCGTGCGCCATGCGCCTGCAGCAGGGCCTGTGCCAGCGGGTGCTGCGCATCACCCAGCTGCGCCAGCACCTTGGTCAGGGCGTCGGCCCAGGCGCAATCCGGCGCGGCCACCGACACGTGCGCGGCTCGCAAGGTGCCCGCCAACTCAGAGCGCGCGCCAGGCGTGAAGTCGCTGGTGGCGATGGCGCCGTCGCTGAGTTGCAGCCAGGTGTGCGCCCCGCCCTCGCGCTCGTCGCGCAGGCGCACCGGCACGGTCACGCCTTCGGCGCGCAGGTCGCCGCCGGCATTGACCCACACGGCGGCCGCGCCTGCGGCCTGCGCTGCGCGCACCGCCTGGTCCACCGCCCACCCTTTGGCGATGCCGCCAAGGTCCAGGCGGGTGCCCGCGTCCAGGCGCACCAGCGCGTGGCCGGCCTCGCCCTGCAGGCTGCGCACGGCCCAGCGGCCACTGCCACGGGCCACGTCGAACAGGCCATCGCTGCGGGACTGCAGGTCCAGGCTCAGCCGCAGCACCTCGGCCGTCCAGGGATGGATGGCCACGGGCAGCCCCACCGCGGCGGCATGGGCGCGCGACAGGTCGCTGCCCTCGTCCTGCACGGACATCAGCCGGTGCGCCCGGGCGATGGCCTCGAACGCGGCTTCCAGCGCGGGCTCGCACCCGACGGGCACCCCGATGTCCACCAGCGTGCCCAGCCAGGGACGCGCGCGCCTCAACCAACCGCGGACCACCGCGCGCGGCCTGGCCGGGGCCGTGTCCGGCATCTCTTGCGGACGTGCCATCAGCCGCCCAGCAGGCGCCGGCTGCGTGCCAGTTCGACCAGCGCGGCGATGCGGCGCACGCCCTCGGTGAGGTGGGCGCACGACAGCGTGGCACCGCTGATGTTGGCGATGTCCTGGCCCAGGCGCAGGCCATTCGCCGCGGTCTTGCCGACAAATTGCTGGCGCCAGGCCGGCAAGCGCACCTCGCCGCCATGGCTTTCGCGGTAGCTCAGGACCTCGACTTGCCTGACGACGCCCTCGGGCGTCAGCGCCACCGCATAGGTGATGAGCTCGAACTTGCCCACCACGTTGTCCACCACCACCCAGCCCAGCAGCTTGCCGCCCTGGCTGGCTTCGACGACCTTCCACTGCGCGCTGCGCGCCGGCGCGCCGGCCTGGGTGGCCAGGGCCTGCAAGGCGGCGGCGTCCAGGGCCACTTCCCGCACGGTGAAGCGGTCGGCCTGCGGGAACAGCGCGGCCTGGGCCTGCTGCGGGCTCATGTAGTCGACGGCGAAGGCGCTCAAGGACAGGCCTGCCGCGGCCGTCGCCATGGATGCCGTCACAGGCAGCAGGGGCGTGATGCGCATGCTCAGAAGCTCCAGCCCACGCCCAGGTCCAGGCGGTTGCGGTCTTTGTTTGCGTGGAAGCGTTGCACGTCGGCCTTGAAGACGACGCCACTGCCCACGTTCAGGTTGGCCCCCACAGTGTAGACACGCTCGGTGGGCGCCGCCGTCTGGGTCAGGCCCAGGCCGAGGTCGGCGTAGGCCTTGCGCGTGTTGAAGCGCTCCAGCCGCACGAAGGGCGACAGGCTCAGGTCACCCGCGGACCACAGCTGGTAGGCGGCTTGCACGTAAGCGCCATCGAATCGGCGGGGCACCGGGTACCAGTCCGGGCCGCTGCTGAGCGTGAGGGTGTTGAAGGCCGCCGTGCCGCCGATGGTGCCACGGGCATACACCGCCGACAGGTCCCAGCCGGCCACCAGGTAGCGGGCGTGCAGGTCCCACAGGCTGACGCGCAGGCCGTTGCCGGCCGCGGCGGTCTGCCCCTGTCCGCCCTTGCCGGAGAACAGCGAGCCCCCCAGCTGCAGGCCGGGCACGCCGCGCCAGTTCAGCGCACCGAAGAAGGCCAGGTCCTTGGCATGCGCCTGGGCCATTTCCTGGTGCACCGCGCCCAGCGGGGAATCGGCGGTCTCGGCATCGGTGCTGTCCCACTTGGAGACATCGAAGCTGGTGGCCAGGCCGAGCTGCAGGGTCAGGCCGTGGTCGAGGTTGCCCACGAACTGCACGCCGCCTTCCCGCCAGGTGCTGGGGATGATGGCGGTCTCCACGAAGTTGCGCTCGACGCCGTAGTAGGTCGTCGGCTCGTGCCGCTCGTTGAGCAGGCCGGCGGGGATGAGGAAGAGGCCCGCGCGCACGGCCCACTGGTCGTCGAGTTGGCGCTCGACATAGGCCTGCTCGATGGCGACTTCGCCGCCGTCGCTGGCCGAGGTCACGCTGTGCTCGACTTCCAGCTCGGTGACCAGCCTGGTGCGGGCGTCGAAGCGGTGCTGCACGCCCAGCACCAGGCGGCGCACATCGGCTTCGTTCTTCGATTTGTCGTTGTGGTAGCGGTTGTAGTTGAGCTCGCCATAGCCGGTCAGCACCGTGGCGGGCGCGCTGGGCAGCGCCAGATCGGTGCCGTTCATCGCACCGTTCACGCTGCCCTGGGCCGCCACCGAGGTCGATGCCGCCTGGGCGGCGGACGCGGCCGCGGCCGCATCGCTGCGGGCGGCCTGGGCGGTCGCCGAAGCGCTGTCCACGACCGCGCGGTCGCTTTGCTGCTGGCGGCGCAGCTCGGCCATCTCGGCCTTGAGGGCCTGCAGGTCGGTGCTGAGCTGCTCCAGGCGCTGCTGCAAGGCGCGCTCGCGCTGGCTGGCCGGGGTGTCGGCCGCGTGGCTCATCGCGGGGGCCAGGGCCGTCAGGCTCAGGCAGGTGCCCGTCAGCAGGGCGAGTCGCTGGAGCCGCATCGAGGGCGGCAGCTTGAACGTGGGCAGGGTCATGGTGGGCAGCGCCATGGAGGCAGGGTCGGTGGGATGATGGGTCGGCAGCAGGGGGCAGCAGGGGGCAGCAGGGGACTCAGCAGGCTCAGGGCGTCCAGCCGTCGGTCAGGGTGCGCAGGAAGGCCAGCACGTCTTCGATCTCGGCGGCGTCCAGCGCAGGCGTGCCACCCAGGCTGCGGTTGTAGGGCGCCTCGGTGGTGTTGACGTTGGCCGCGTAGGCCGGCAGGTCATTGAACTTCACGTCGGCCGCGCCGCTGCCATCGAGGTACCAGGTGTCCGGGTTGGCGTCGCGCTGCACGTAGAAGGTGATGACCTCGCGCAGGTCGGTGAAGCGGCCGTTGTGGAAGTACGCCTGGCGCACCGCGACGTTGCGCAGCGAGGGCACTTTGAACTTGCCGCACAGGGCCTCGCGCGCGGTGGTGCTCAGGTTGAGGCCATCGAGGGCCGCGCTGGCGCACAGACCCAGGTCACCCCAGGTGCTGGGCGCGCTCTGGTTGCGCGGCACGCCCAGCGCGTCGTACGAGAAGTCGGTGAACAAGGGGAAGCTGCCATCGCGGCCCATGGCGCTGGGATGGCAGGCCGCGCAGTTGCCCTTGGTCGTGCTGTTGAACAGGGCCAGGCCACGCAACTCGGCATCGCTCAGGCGGGTCTGGCCGCGCAGGAAGGCGTCGTACTTGCTGCTGAAGGGCGCGAACTCGCTGTCCTCCTTCTGGTAGGCCTGCAGGGCCAGGGCCACGCGCCGGAAGGCGTCGTCGGGCCGCGTGAAGATGTCGGCGCCAAACAGGGCCTGGAACTCGGCCGCATAGGTCGCCACCGACAGCTTGCGCACCACGGCCTCGGCATCACGCTGGTTCATTTCCTTGGGATTCAGGAACGGGCCCTTGGCCTGCTCGGCCAGGCTGGCGGCGCGGCCGTCCCAGAAAAAGCCGCCGGTGGGCGTGCCGTCGGCCTCGATGCGGAAGGCCTGGTTGTAGATCAGGTAGCGCATGGACGGCGCCACGCGCCCGCCCACCGAGCTGCCGTCATCGCCCAACTGCACCACGAGGTGGTTGGACGGCGCATGCGCGTTGGCCGGGTCGTGGCAGCTGGCGCAGGACTGGCGGCCCGTCGCCGACAGCGAGGCATCGCGGAAGATTTTTTCGCCGAGCTGGGCCATGGGCGACAGGGATGCCGCCTCGGCCGTGGCGCCCGATGTGCTGGCGGCGCCCGACGAGCCTCCGCCGCCGCAACCCGACAGGCCCACGGCCAGCGCGAGGGCAGCCATCCGTCCGAAGACGGTGCGCGGGCGGGACAGGGGGGCGAACTTTCCTGGCGACATGGTGCTTGCGTTGCAAATAACAATTGTTCTCATTATCACCTGTGTTCTTTACACAACGCAATGACGTCCATCAACTGAGGGCAAAGCGACACAAACCCCTGCTTTCACCGCGCCATCTTGCAAATACGAATTGTTCTCATTAACATAGCTACACGTTTGTCGCAGGTCCCGCCTGCCGAACCTGCACACGCACTCGGATCGCCGGGCAAGCCGCAGGGGACAACGTCGCCAGCCTGACTGTGGGGGTCAAGCGGACGGCGGACGGGGCGGCGACAAACGCTTTTTTTGAATGCCCGGACGCTGCCCTGCCACCGCGGCAGCGCCCACACCGTTTGTCCACCTCGCTCGGGCGAAGCAACCTTCACCGCCATTGCCACCATGCACCACCACTCTCCCAAAGACACCCTCTCGGCGACCACGCAGGCCCACGCATCCCCGACAGCCCCCTCCTTGGGCGCCCTCGCTGCGGGCGTTGGCCTGAGCCTGCTGGGCGCGACAGCCATGGCCCAGACCGCGCCCAGTGCGTCCGCCGAAGCCACCCTGCCGGCCGTCACCGTCACGGAGACGAGCAACAAGCCGGAGGCCAAGACCACCTACCAGGCCACCACCACCACCATCGGCAAGGGCAAGCAGGCGCTGCGGGACATCCCGCAGTCGATCACCGTGGTGACTGAGAAGCTCATGGCCGACCGCAACCTCGACACCATGAAGGACGTGCTGCGCCAGACCGCCGGCATCACCTTCCAGGCGGCCGAGGGCGGCGAGGAAGACATCCGCCTGCGCGGCTTCTCGCTGCAGACCACCGGCGACATCTTCATGGACGGCGTGCGCGACCCCGCCATCTACGACCGCGACACCTTCAACCTCGACCGCCTGGAGCTGCTGCGCGGCTCGGCCTCGATGCTGTTCGGGCGCGGCTCCACGGGCGGCGCCGTCAACCAGGTCAGCAAGGCGCCTTACCTGGGCTCGGCCAGCGAAGTCAACGTGACCGCCGGCAACCACGATTACAAGCGCGTCACCGGGGATTTCAACATCCAGACGGCAGACGATGCCGCCCTGCGCATCACCGGCATGCGCACCCAGGCCAACAACAACGGCGCGGGCAGCAGCATCGACAAGCACGGCGTGGCCGCCAGCTACCGCTGGGGCATCGGCAAGAAGGTGGAGCACCAGGTCAGCGTCTTCCACATCGACAACGACAACGGCATCAACTACGGTCTGCCGTGGATCAAGCCGCGCAGCACCGACAGCCAGGGCGCCCAGCGCATCAACAGCAACCTCGACCCCGCCAACTACTACGGCATGGCCAGCGACTACAACCGCACGCAGGGCGATGTGTTCACCTACATGAACACCGTCAAGCTGGGCGGCGGCTCCGAACTGAAAACCGTGGTGCGCAAGGGTGACTTCCAGCGTGACCTGCGCGCCAGCACCATCCGACTGGCCTCGGCCACGTCCGGCCTGAGCAACTTCAGCGGCGCCACCGCCTTCACCCGCGGCAGCCAGGTCAAAATCCAGAACATGGACTTGCTGCAGTTGCAAACCGACTACAGCGGCAAGCACCAGATCCTGGGCATGAAGCACGAGATCACCACCGGCATCGACTTCTCGCGCGAGAACCGCGTGGTCCTGGCCAACGGTTCGACCATCGCCAAACCCAACACCACGGCAGGCAACCCCAACGACGGCGCGACGATCGACGAAGCCAGCCGCATCTTGCGCCGAGGCAACCAGTTCAGCGCCAAGGGTGTGGGCACCTACGTGCAAGACCTGGTGCACATCGCACCGATGTGGAAGGTGCTGGGCGGCCTGCGCTACGACTACTTCAATGGCGACTACACGACCTTCAACAACAACACGGCCAACCTGCAAAGCGCGAACTACAAGCAGAGCATCAACAAGCTCAGCAAGCGCGCCGGCGTGCTGTTCCAACCGAGTGCGCTGGACTCCTACCACCTGTCGTATGGCACGTCCTTCAACACCTCGGGCGACACCTACTCGTACAACGCCCTGAGCGCCAACACGCCGCCGGAATCGAGCGAGAACATCGAGCTGGGCGCCAAGCTGGACTCGGAAGACGGCCGCGTGACCACGCGCCTGGCCCTCTTCCGCGCCACCAAGCTCAACGAGCGCAACACCGACCCCGACAACGCGGCCACACGCCTGTTGCTCTCGGGCAAGCGCCATGCCACCGGCTTCGACATGGACGTCACTGGCCAGATCACCGAGGCCTGGGACATCTACGCGTCCTACACCTGGATCCCCGAAGCCCGTGTCGATGAGGCCGCCCCGACCGTCACCGGCGGTGGCTCGCGCAAGGGCGACCGCCCCGGCCTGACGCCGCGTCACAGCGGCACCGTGTGGAACACCTACAAGTTCATGCCGCAATGGCGCGCCGGTGTGGGCGTGAACTTCCGCAGCAAGCAGGCCCCGGCCGACATCACCGCCCCGGCCAACGGCATCTACAACGCGCCTGGCTTTGCCACGCTGGACCTGATGGCCGAATACGCCCTCAACAAGGTCTACACCGTCAAGGCCAACGTCACCAACGTGGCCAACAAGGTCTACGCCGACCAGGTCTACCGCGGCTTCTACGTGCCGGGCGCCGGCCGTCTGGTTCAGGTGACCCTGTCGGCCAAGTTCTGACCGCACCCTTTGCTGTTCCTCGCTGCGCCATGCTGCTCCACATCCCCCAAGTCCTGAACACGGACGAACTCCGGCGCGCCCGCGCCATCCTGGACGCCGCCCCCTGGGTGCCGGGCCAGGTCACCGCGGGCCGCCAGGCCGCCCTGGTCAAGGACAACGAGCAGCTGGCGCAGCAGGGCGAGCAGGCCAAGGCGCTGCGGGCGCTGATCCTGCCCGCGCTGGACCGCAACACCCTGTTCTTCTCGGCCGCCCTGCCGCGCCGCATCGTGCCGCCACTGTTCAACCGCTACGGCGGCGAACACGCCAGCTACGGCAGCCACGTGGACAACGCCATCCGCGTCAACAACGAGCTGGGCCAGCGCGTGCGCACCGACATCTCGGCCACGCTCTTCCTTGCCAACCCCGATGACTACGAAGGCGGCGACCTCGTCATCGATGACACCTTCGGCGAGAAGCGCGTCAAGCTGGCCGCCGGCGACATGGTCATCTACCCGGGCACCAGCGTGCACCGCGTCGAGCCCGTCACGCGCGGCCACCGCCTGGCCTGCTTCTTCTGGATCGAGAGCATGGTGCGCAGCGACGAGCAACGCCGCCTGCTCTTCGACCTCGACACCCACCTCACCCGGCTGCGCCAGCAACACGACCACGACGATGCCCTGGTCGGCCTGACCGGCACGTACCACAACCTGCTGCGCATGTGGGCCGACGTCTGAGCCCCCTGCGCAAGCCCTTGTCCCTTTCCCCCACCCCAGGAGACCACCCCATGAAGACGATTGCCCTGCGCACCCTGCCCGCACTGATGCTGGCCGCCACCACCCTGTTCGCCGGCCAGGCCCTGGCCCACGGCAGCTTCAAGTGCGACACCCCCAAGAAGGAATGGAAGCTGCGCGAAGACCTGGAAGACAAGCTCAAGGCCGAAGGCTGGGACGTGCGCAAGGTCAAGATCGACAACGGCTGCTACGAGGTCTATGGCTTCGACGGCAAGGGCCAGCGCCGCGAGGCCTACTTCAACCCCAAGACCTTCGAACTCGTGGGTGACGTGCCGCAGAAGTGATGCGCTCCGCTGCCCCTCGTCGGCCCATCCCCGTGTGGGATGTGGCCGTGCGCCTGCTGCACTGGACCCTGGCCTGCGCCGTGGCCGTGGCCTGGACGAGCGCACTGGAGATCGGTGTGCCCGGACCCTGGCACGAAGCTGCCGGCTACACCGCCGCGGCCTGCGTGACGCTGCGCCTGCTGTGGGGCCTGGTCGGCAGCCGCCACGCGCGCTTCACCGACTTCCTGCGCTCGCCCGCGGTCACCTGGCGCTACACGCAGCAGGTCTGGCAAGGCCGCGCGCCCCGCCACATCGGCCACAACCCGCTGGGCGGCTGGATGGCGCTGACGCTGTGGCTGACCACGGGCGGCATCGCCTTCACGGGCTGGCTGCAGACCACCGACCGCTTCTGGGGCTCGGAGGCGCTGGAGCAGGTCCACACCACGCTGGCCTGGGGCCTGCCGGGCCTGGTCGCCTTCCACCTTGTCGGCGTGTGGCTGACCAGCCGACACCAGCGCGAAAACCTGGTGAAGGCCATGCTGGACGGGCGCAAAATGCCGCCCTCCGGCGACGACGTCGCCTGACGCCTGCCGCCTTGCGCGGCCTCCGCCTCCATGACCCCAGACCCCACCGACCACGGCCTGCAGGCCATCCCCGCCGACACCGTCAGCCTGGCCGACTACCAGCGCCATGCCGCGCAGCGCATGGACGCTGCGGCCTGGGCCTACCTGCAAGGCGGCGCAGGCGATGAACAGACCGTGGCGGCCAACGCCCAGGCCTGGCAGGCGCTGCAACTGCTGCCGCGCGTGCTGCGCCGCACCGCCGACGGCCACACCCGCACCGAGTTGCTGGGCCGCACGCTGGCCCACCCGCTGATCGTCGCGCCCGTGGCCTACCAGAGGCTGGCCCATCCCGAAGGCGAGCTGGACACGGCCCTGGCCGCAGCCGCGCAGGAAGCCGGCTTCGTGCTCAGCACACAGTCCAGCACCTCGCTGGAAGACATCGCCGACGCGGTCGCCGCGGACGATTTCCGCGGCCCGCTGTGGATGCAGCTCTACCTGCAACCCGACCGCGACTTCACGCGCACCCTGTTGCGGCGGGCCGAAGGCGCCGGTTTCGAAGCGATCGTGCTGACCGTGGACGCCCCCGTCAGCGGCACGCGTGACCGCGAGCGCCGTGCCAACTTCCGCCTGCCGGCGGGCGTGTCGGCCATGAACCTGCACGGCATGCGGCCCGCACCGGCCCGCGAACTGGGCCCGCAAGACAGCGCCCTGTTCAACGACCTGCTGCACCACGCGCCCACCTGGGACGATGTGGCCTGGCTGCAGTCGCAGACCCGCCTGCCCGTGCTGCTCAAGGGCGTGCTGCGCGCCGACGACGCCCGCCAGGCACGCGCGCTCGGCGTGCAAGGCCTGATCGTCTCCAACCACGGCGGCCGCACGCTCGACACCGTGCTGCCCACCGCCCGCGCCCTGCCCCGCATCGTCGAGGCCGTCGGCGACGACCTGCCGGTGCTGGTCGATGGCGGCATCCGCCGCGGCACCGACGTGCTCAAGGCCCTGGCCCTGGGCGCACGCGCCGTGCTGATCGGGCGGCCCTGCGTGCACGCCCTGGCCACGGCCGGTGCCTTGGGCGTGGCGCACGCCCTGCGCCTGCTGCGCGACGAACTCGAAGCGGCCATGGCCCTGAGCGGCTGCGCCACGCTGGCCGACATCGGCCCCGACCTCATCGACCGGGACTGAGTCAGCCAGCCCGCAGGCGCGTCGGCGCCTTCTTGCGGCCCGCACCCGCCTGCTTGGCGATGTACTTGAGGAAGACCCACAGCGGCAACTCCCGCGGCTTGGGCGCCTCACCCCGGCCGATGCGCTTGAGCTGGCCGGTGTACCAGGTGACCTCCATCAGGCCCATCCTGTCGATGAAGCCGATGCCCGTCTTGATGGGCCGCACCTGCTCGCGCGGTTGCTCGCCGGCCAGCAGGCGTTGCGGCACGTCCGGCTCCAGGGCCAGCGCACGCGCGATGCCCACGAAGTCCACCGCCCCCGAGGTGATGGCCTCGGCCATGCCCTGCGAGGAGCGGAAGCCGCCCGTCACCACCAGCGGCGTCTTCACGGCGGCGCGGGCCTTTTCAGCGAAGGCCAGGAAGTAGGCCTCACGCTGGCGGGTGCTGTCCTTGAGCGGCTCGCCGGCCTGCCCTCCCGCCGCACCACCCGCCTTCACGCCGGTCATGGCCGGGGCCTCGTAGGTGCCACCCGAGATCTCGATGAGGTCGATGCCCGCCCCGGCCAGCGCGCGGATGGTGTCCAGCGACTCCTCTTCGGTGAAGCCACCGCGCTGGAAGTCGGCCGAGTTGAGCTTGATGCCAATCGGAAAGCCCGGCCCCACCTGCTCGCGCATCGCGGCCAGCACAGCCAGCACGAAGTGGCGGCGCTTCTCGGGCGTGCCGCCCCACTCGTCGCTGCGGCGGTTGTGGTGCGGCGACAGGAACTGGCTGACCAGGTAGCCGTGCGCGCCGTGGATCTGCACGCCCGTGAAACCGGCCCGCTTGACCAGGCCCGCGGCCTTGCCGAAACGCGCGATGACCTCGCGCACCTCGGCATCCGTCATCTCGCGCGGGGTCGGGAAGAAGGCCTGGAGCTCGGCGCGGAAGGGCACGGCCGAAGGCGCGATGTTCTCGCGGTTGAGCCCCTTGGGCGCCTGCTTGCCCGGGTGGTTGAGCTGCACCCAGCACTGCGTGCCATGGCGTGTGGCGGCTTGCGCCCAGGCCTGGAGCTCGGCGAGAAAGCGCTCGTCTTCGATGACGACGTTGCCGGGCTCGCCCAAGGCGCGGCGGTCGACCATGACGTTGCCAGTGACGCACAGCCCGACGCCGCCATCGGCCCAGGCACCGTACAGGCGCACCAACTCGGGCGTGGCCGCACCCTGCCGGGTGCCCAGGGCCTCGCTCATGGCGGACTTGAACAGGCGGTTCTTGATCACGGCCCCGTTGGGCAAGGTGAAAGGTTGCGCGAGCACGGCTTGCGGTGTCATGGTGTCTCCAAAGGGGTTCTGAACGGTGCCTCTGTGGGCACTGAGCACGCATTGAACACGAAAGCGGCCGCGCACGCAGGTGTCAGGCGCGACAGCCGTTGACGCCCTGCGACCACATTCCGCTGCAATTCAGTCGATGAACACGTGGTTTTGCCCAGGAGAAAGCATTACCATGCGGGGGCCGGTTGTTCGAGGAACGCACGCGCAACGCAGCCTGCGCCCGACCACCGCCTCAGATCTGACCTGACATTGGAGTGAATTCACATGGCAACTGCGAAGAAAGCCCCGGCCACGAAGGCCGAGGCCACCAAGGCACCTGCAGCCAAGAAGGCCGCCGCCAAGCGCGCCCCCAACGCTGCGTTTTCCAAGCCTCTGACCCCCAGCGCTGCCCTGGCCGCCGTGATCGGCGCCACCCCGGCTCCGCGCACCGAGGTCACCAAGAAGATTTGGGAATACATCAAGAAGCACAACCTGCAGGACGCCGCCAACAAGCGCAACATCAATGCGGACGACAAGCTGAAGGTCATCTTCAAGAAGCCGCAAGTCACCATGTTCGAGCTGACCAAGCTGGTCAGCGAGCACCTGAGCTGATGCGCCTGTCCGCCGCAGCACGCTGACGAGCCGCTGCAGCAGACACGAAAAAAGCCCGGCCTCGTGCCGGGCTTTTTCATGGGCACGCGCCCATCCGCCGTCCCACCGGCCTCATTCCCACCACGGGTAGAACGGCGGCATCTGCGAGGCCTTGCCCTGGAACTGCGCGGGGCGCTTCTCCAGGAAGGCCTGCACACCCTCCTTGCCATCGCCGATGCTGGTGTAGAACATGGCCAGCGAATCGACCTGGTGCGCGGCCAGCGGGTGCGGCTGCGCCGAGTTGCGATACATCATCTGGCGCGTCAGCGCGATGCCCACGGCCGAGCGCTCGGTGGCGATGCGCCGCGCGATCTTCATCGCCTCTTCCAGCAGCTGCTCGGGTGGCACCACGCACTTGACCAGACCGCCACGCTGCGCCTCGTGACCATCGAAGATGTCGGCCATGTAGGTCCACTCCAGCGCCTGCGAGATGCCCACGATGCGCGGCAGGAACCAGCTCGAACACGCCTCGGGCACGATGCCGATGCGGCCGAACACGAAGCCGATGCGCGCCTTCTCGGACGCGATGCGGATGTCCATGGGCAGCGTCATGGTGGCACCGATGCCCACGGCCGCGCCGTTGATGGCACCGATCACCGGCTTCTTGCAATTGAAGATGGACAGCACGACGCGGCCACCCGTGTCGCGCACACCTTCGTGGATGGCCTTGTCCGTCAGGCGCTCGCGCATGTCGGCCATCGTGGGCTGCTGCGACTCGTCCAGGCCAAACACGTTGCCGCTCACGCTGAGGTCCATGCCCGCGCAGAAGGCCTTGCCCGCGCCCGTCACCACGATGGCGCGCACGGCGTCGTCCTCGCTCGCCCGCGTGAAGGCATCGACCAGCTCGTTGGCCATCTCCACCGTGAAGGCATTGAGCTGCTCGGGGCGGTTGAGGGTCAGCAGCAGGACGCCATCGTCACCGACGGCATAACTCAGGGTCTGGTAGCTCATGGGTGTCTCTCTCGCTTGTCTGGATCGGGGGCACGCACGGGTGCGCGGGGCGCATGGACCGCACCCGAAATCAGCATAGCGCAGCCACCCCCGGGCCCGCCCGCCTGCACGAGGTTTGAGACAGATCACACCCAGGCGCACGCCACACAGACCGCGGGTTGTCCCGGAGGGGTGGGGACACCATTTCACCCGTACCATGCGCCGGCCCGTTCGACCAGGACGGTTGGCGGCGTCCATGAGACGCCAAGGTGTTTGTGTTCCCTCAGGAGATCCCCATGTGGAAGATGTTGGTTGGCTTCATCGTGTTCGCGGTCCTCGCGGTCTACCTGCTCATGAAGAGCGGCGCCGACGTGGACATGGGCGGTGAGAAGCACGGTGTGGACGCCACCCATGTTGAAGACAGCAAGGCCCACGAAGCCCCGGCCAGCGCAGCCCCGGTGGCCAGCGCAGCGTCGAACTGATCAGGCCGGAACGGGCCCGTCCGGCTGACGGTGGGTGGGGCCTGTGTGGCCCCGCTCTGCCGCCAGCCACTCCAGCACCGGGATGGTGCCCGGCAAGACCGGCACCACGTCCACCGGCAAGCGCTGCCAGGCCATGTCCTGGCCTTCGCGCATCTCGAATTCACCCGACCAGTCGTGCACCTTGCAGAAATGCAGGCGCACGCGCGCGTGCGGGTAGTCCATCAGCTCGACCTTCCACGGCTGGGCTGCGCCGATGGTGATGCCCAGCTCCTCGTCGAGCTCGCGGCGCAGGGCTTCTTCCACCGTTTCACCGGCTTCGAGCTTGCCGCCCGGGAACTCCCAGTGACCCGCGTAGACCTTGCCTTGCGGGCGCGAGGTCAACAGGAAGCGGCCCTCGCGGCCATCGGCATCGCGCTCGATGAGCACACCCACGGCCACATCGACCGGCGGTCGGTCGGTGGCGTCCATCACGTGGTAGGACTTGCGCTCTGGGGTGTCGTTGCGGTGCTGGCTCATGCCGCACCTCCCGTCTGCGCAGCATGGCGGCCGGCATGGTCGCGCGCGAACTGGCAGGCCACACGGCCGGAGCGCGAACCCCGCTCGATGGCCCAGACCAGGGCTTCCGGGCGCGCCGCCTCGATCGCCGCCGCGTCCACCACGCCGAAATGCCGCAACCACTGCGCCACGATGGCCAGGTACTCGTCCTGGCTGAAGGGGTAGAAGCTGATCCACAGGCCGAACCGCTCGGACAGCGAGATCTTCTCCTCGACCACCTCGCCCGGGTGCAGCTCGCCATCGGCATCGCGCGTGTAGGTCTTGTTGTCCGAGTGGTACTCGGGCAGCAGGTGGCGCCGGTTGGAGGTCGCCACGATGAGCACGTTGTCGCCGCTGGCCGAGACGGTGCCGTCGAGGATGGACTTCAGCGCCTTGTAGCCCGGCTCGCCCTCGTCGAAGCTGAGGTCGTCGCAGAACACGATGAAGCGCTCGGGGCGCGCGCTGACCAGCTCGATCAGGTCGGGCAGGTCGATGAGGTCGGCCTTGTCCACCTCGATGAGGCGCAGGCCCTCGCCCGCATGGGCATGCAATGCAGCCTTGACCAGGGACGATTTGCCCGTGCCGCGCGCACCCGACAGCAGCACGTTGTTGGCCGTGCGACCGGCCACGAACTGCGCGAGGTTCCGGGCGAAGCGCGCCTTCTGCGTGTCGACTTCTTGCAGGTCGGCATAGGCGATGTGCGCAACGTGGCGCACCGGCTCCAGCCAGCCCACGCCCCAGGCCGCGCTGCTGCGCTTGCGGTAGCGGAAGGCCACCGAAGCCGACCAGTCGGGTGCGACCACAGGCGGGTGGTGGGGTGACGGGAGGATGGCCTCCAGGCGTTGCAGGAGGCCCTCGGCGCGGGCCAGGAAGGAGTCGAGTGGGGGCTGAACCATGGGGCGAGTGTAGTGGCTGGCCTGCCGCTCACCGCGGCGGTCCATGCCCCGCTCAGCGGACCGCGGGCGGCACGCTGACCGGCAGCGCCAGCACCTGCAGGCTGCTGCGCAGGACCAGTTCGTACAACTCGTCGGCCCCCACCGGCGTGGGCCTGGCTGGCGGTGCGACGCGGCCAAAGCGCTCGCCGAAACGCGCACGCAGGGCGCTGACGGGCAGCAGCAGGTCAGGCAGATGGGCATTCGGCTGGTCGGCTTTCCCGGACTGGCCGGGCGAGGCCATCTGACCCAGTGCCACCCCGATCAAGCGGCCACCCTGGTCGTACACCGGCCCGCCACGCAGCCCCCTGCCGGGCAGGGCCACGCCCAGGCGGGTCTTGCCCTGCGCAGCGGCCAGCGGCAGGCCCAGGAAGCCCGCACGCATGACCGGCCAGGCTGGTTCGCCGGCGGCATCGAGGCTCTGGTTGTTGCCCTGGTTGTTGCCCTGGTCAAGGGCCTGGTTGGCTGGCAGATCGACCGCATAGGCCGGCGTGCCGGGAGCGGCGTCGCGCGACGCCACCACCTCGCCCCCGCCGACGGGCAGCGTCTGCGTCAGGCGCAGCATCACCACCTCGGATGCCAGCGAGGCACCGTCAGACGCCTCCTTGGCCTCCAGCTGGGCTTCCACGGTCTGCCCCAGGCCATTGCGCAACCACAGCCGCACCTCGGCGGACGGTGCGCCAGGCAGGCCCTCGGGCAAGGCCGCGCGAGGCACCAGGACATGGCCCCCATCGGCCAGCAGCAGGCCCGTGGCCACCACCCGGGCGCCCGGCGGCACCTGGGCCCCCGTCGCATAGGGCGCCAGGCGTGCGGGCAGGCGCAGCATGTCGGCGCTGGGCGCCAGCGCACCGGACTGCCAGCGCTGCTGCACCGCCTGCACCAGCGGGTGGCCCGGAGCACGCGCCTGCACGCCGTCGAGCGTCTGCGTGGCGGCCTGCACCTGGGCCCCCAGGTTGAGCAGCCAGGCGTAGAAGGCCGCGCCCTCCACGTGGTCGAGATGCACGCCCGCGGTGTGGGCTGCAAAGGCCAGGGCCTGGCGGTACTCGCCCGCCTGCATCTGCATGCGCAACCAGCCCAGTTCGATCTCGGCCTCGTGGGCCGACTGGGCGGCTTGCTCAAAAGCCAGCCGGGCCGCAGCAACGTCTCCCGCGCGCAGGCGGGCTTCGCCTTCGGCGATCAGGCGACGGCGCTCGGCCAGGGCTTGCGGCGAGCTGCGCACATCATGGGCATGGCCGTGGCCATGCGCCTCATGCGCACCCGCGGAAACGGCCGTGGACGGCACCCTGCTTGCAGCAGGGGCCGCCCACGTCGCCGCCGCCACGCACAGCGTGGCAGCGGCACTCACAGCGCGGAGCCAAGGCATCACTGGCGGGTGATGCGGGGCTTGGCCAGTTCCAGCTGGGTCGGGTTGTAGGCCGCGTTGGGGGCGTTGTAGCCGGTCAGGTAGGCGATCAGGGCGTCGATGTCCTGAGCACCACCCTGCTGGTTGGTGCCACCCACCAGCACGCCGAAACCGTCACCGCCCGTGGCCATGAAGTTGTTGACGGTCACGCGGTAGGTCTTGGTCGGGTTCTGCACCACGCCACCGGAGACGATGTACTCGGCGGCGCCGGTCACCACCGGGGGCACGACGGTCACGTCGGTGGGCGTGAACAGCACGTCGACGATGCGGGTGCCGCAGGTACCAGCCGAGTTCCAGGTGTACTTGAAGCCGTTGGAGATCTGCATGATGCGGTTGGACGAGCCCTGGCCGTTGCAGTTGGCGAACTGCTGCTCCAGGACGTCCTTGAGCTGCTGGGCCGTCAGCGTCATGGTCACCAGGCTGTTGCCGAAGGGCTGCACGGTGAAGGCATTGCCGTAGGTGACGTTGTACGGGTAGGTGCCGGCCGCGCTCACGAAGCCGGGGCTGCGCACGCCACCGGCATTCATGAAGGCGATCTGGGCGCCGCCGAGGGTGGCCGGCTGCGTGGCGGCCAGCTGGGCGTCGGCGATCAGGTCGCCAGCTTCCATTTCACCGGCGGTGTTCGCGGTGTTGGTCATGCCGGCGGTGATGGTGGCCACCACGGCATTGGCCAGGGGCGACACGGCGGCCTTGTAGGCGTCCACGACGTTCTTCACCTCGGGGTTGGCCGAGATGGCGGCGGTGGCGGTGGCATTGGTGCGGTCGACCAGCACGTTCCTGGGGCTGACGGCGGTGATGTCACGCGTGGCCGGGTTGATGGTCACGTCGACTTCGGTCAGCACGCGGCCGAAGGCGCTGGAGCTGGTCACGGGCACCAGGCGGCCGACCTTGTTGGGCATGCCGGTGGGGCGGGCCGTGGTCACCGCGTTGCTCAGCGTGGTGCCGCGCACGTCGATGGTGTTGGCCGAGCAGTTGTAGGCCGCGTGGGTGTGGCCGCTGATGACCAGGTCGACGGCGTTGTCCAGGCGCTTGACGATGGCGCGGATGTCGCTGTCGCTGCCGTCGGTGTTCTTCAGGTCACCGGTGCAGCCGTTGATGTCGCTGGTGATGGGCTGGCTGGTGGTGCCGGTCACGATGTTCTGGAAGCCACCCTGGTGGACCAGCACGACGATGGACTCGACGCCCTGGGCGCGCAGGCGGGGCACCAGCGCGTTGACGGTGTCGGCTTCGTCCTTGAACTGCAGGCCGGCCACGCCGGTGGGGGTCACGATGCCGGGGGTGCCCTTGAGGGTCATGCCGATGAAGGCCACCTTCACGCCGTTGAAGGTCTTGATGCCATAGGCGGGCAGCAGGGTCTTGCCGGTGGCGGTTTCGACCACGTTGGCCGACAGCCACTTGAACTTGGCGCCGTCGAAGCTGCCAGCCACGCCCGAGCCGAAGCCCTTGCAGCTGTTGGCTTCCTGCACGCCGTTGGTGGTCTTGCAGCCGCCGTTTTGCAGACGCTTGAGCTCGTCCTTGCCCTTGTCGAACTCGTGGTTGCCCACGGCATTGAACTCCAGGCCGATCTTGTTGAGGGTTTCGACGGCGGGCTCGTCGAAGAACAGGGCCGAGATCAGCGGCGTGGCGCCGATGAAGTCACCGGCACCGACCACCACGTTCAGCGGGTTCGTGGCCTTCATGCCGGCCACGAAGGCGGCCATGTAGTCGGCACCGCCGACGGCAGGACGGCTGGCCGTGGGCACCAGGGTGTTGGCGCCGAAGGTGCCGGGCGACTCCAGGTTGCCGTGGTAGTCGTTGAAGCCAATGATCTTGACGGTGAAGGGCTGGGCGGTCTGGGCGACGGCGCAACCAGCGAAGGACGAGAAGGCCAGGGCCAGGCTGGCGCAGATCAGACGGACTTGCATGGGGAACTCCTGTGGGGATGCGGCTGTGGGGGCGGCGTGCGGTCAGCGCGCAGATCAGACCTGGGCGCGGCGACGCGACACCAGACCCACGACGCCGACGGCGGCCAGCACCAGGGCCAGGCTGGTGGGCTCGGGCACGGCGGTGACGGACAGGCTGCCAGCGGTGCTGTTGAGGGCGAAGCCGCCATCGGTCACGGACTGCAGCAGCGAGCCGGTCACGGTGTAGGTGCCGGCGCCCAGCACGACTTCCAGCTGGCTGAAGTCGACGTTGCCCCAGGCTTCGGCGACGGTGCCGGCGAACGGCAGCACGGCATCGCCCAGGTCGCGGGCGGTCACGGCGGAGGTGCCCAGCAGCTGGGTGCCGGCGGCCGAGGTGATGGACACGTTGAAGACGTCACCGGCGGCGAACAGGTCGACCACGCGCAGGATGGCCTTGTCGGCGACGGTGAAGCTGAAGCTCAGGGTGTCGGCATCGCCGGCGGCCGGGCTGTAATCCGTGTCGATCCAGTTCAGGGCGTTGGCGGCGGAGGTGGACAGGGCGTCCACGGTGAAGGCATTCCAGCTGCCGTCCTGGGCCACGGGGATGACGGTGGCAGCTTGGGCGGCGGCGGCCGACAGCGCGACGGCGGCGGCAACGAAAGACGAGCGCAGGATGGACATGGGGACAACTCCTTGAAGATGATGTCCCGCATCTGACCAGACAGGAGTGACGCCCTCATGGCGCCCACCTGATCCGAAAGCGGCCCGCTCAGGCCATCGGACCCACGCGATGTGACAGTTTCATGCCAGCAGCAGGCGCAAGGTGGCGTCGAGGTGCTCGGTGGGCAGGCGCGTGAAGCCGGTGCGGGCGTGGCGCTGCCAGCGGCCCAGCACCAGGCTGAGGGCGGCCGAGGCACGGGCCTGGGCGTCCACCGTGGGGGTCTGCGCGCCGCGGGCCTCGGCCAGGGCGCGGGCGGGCTGGCGCAGCAGGGACTCCATGCGCTCCAGGCACTGGTTGATGCGCTGGTTCAGGCGCTCGTGCTCGAACACCAGCGCGTCGCCGGCCAGCACGCGGCCCATGCCCGGGTTCTTCTCGGCGAACTGCAGCAGTGCCGAGACGATGCGGGCGATCTGCGCGGCGGGGTCGGCTTCGCGCTCCAGGACCTGGTTGGCCAGCGAGAACAGGCTGTGCTCGATGAACTCGATGAGGCCCTCGAACATCTGCGCCTTGCTGGCGAAGTGGCGGTAGAGCGCTGCCTCGGAGACATCCAGGCGCGCGGCCAGGGCGGCGGTGGTGATGCGGTCGGCGCCCGGGGCTTCGAGCATGGCCGCCAGGGCCTGCAGGATCTGCAGCCGGCGCTCACCGGGTTTGGGGCGGGTGCGTTTGGGCTGCGTGGCAGCGGCAGGGGTGTCAGACGTCATGGCCAAGCGTGCAACGACCTCAGTGCCCTGATTCTGGCACACACCCAGCGCGGGCGGCCATGCAGCGGGATGCCCGCCTCGGGGCCGTGCGGGTTGTGGCGCAGGTAGCGCTGCATCCACACCGTGCGCAACTGGAGCCGCCGGGCGCTTTTCAGGTTGGCCAGGGTGTCTTCGACCAGCACGCAGCGGTGCGCGGGCAGCCGCAGGCGCGCCAGGATGACGCGCAGGCTGCGCACATCGGGCTTGGGGCGCAGCTCGCCGAAGACGCGCATGTCCTCGATGGCGATGACGCCCTCGAAGCACGAGGCCAGGTCCAGCGCCGTCAGCACGCGCTTGGCGTACTCGGCCGGGGCGTTGGTGAGCAGGAACTTGCGCCCGGGCAGGCGCTGGAGGGCGGCGCGGTCGGCCGGGCGCATGCGCAAGTCCGCCTCCAGCCCGGGGAGCGTGTGGGTCTGCGCCAGGAAGTGCGCCGCGCGGATGCCGTGGTGGCGCTCCAGCCCCAGCAGGGTGGCACCGTAGCGCCGCCAGTAATGCAGCCGCAGCGCATCGGCCTCAGGGCGGCTGACACCGAGGTGCTGCTCGATGTAGTCCGTCATCGAGCCATTGAGCCTGCCGAACACCGCATGGCTGGCGTCATGCAGGGTGTTGTCGAGGTCGAACAGCCAGATGGGCTTCATGCGGTCTGCAACGGCGCGCAGCGACAAGCTGGTGGCACTCAATGGCTGCGGATCATCGTGCCGTAAGCGGCCTCGGTCAGGATCTCCAGCAGCATCGCGTGCGGCACACGGCCATCGACGATGTGCACCGCATTGACGCCGCTCCTGGCCGCATCGATGGCGCCGGCGATTTTCGGGATCATGCCGCCGCTGATGGTGCCATCGGCAATCAGCTCGTCGATCTGGCGGGCCGTCAGGTCGGTCAGCAACTGGCCTTCCTTGTCGAGCACGCCCTTGATGTTGGTCAGCAGCATCAGCTTCTCGGCCTTGAGCACCTCGGCCAGCTTGGAGGCGACCAGGTCGGCGTTGATGTTGTAGCTCTCGTTGTGCGAGCCGAAGCCGATGGGGCTGATGACGGGGATGAACTGGTCGTCCTGCAGGGCCTTGACGACGCTGGGGTCGATGGACTCGATCTCGCCGACCTGGCCGACGTCGTGCTCCTTGCTGGGGTCGTGGATGTCCTGCAGCTTGAGCTTGCGTGCGCGGATGAGGCCACCGTCACGGCCGGTCAGGCCCACGGCCTTGCCGCCCGCCGCGTTGATCAGGCCCACGATGTCTTGCTGCACCTCGCCGGCCAGCACCCACTCCACCACTTCCATGGTTTCTTCGTCGGTGACGCGCATGCCCTGGATGAACTGGCCCTTCTTGCCGATCTTGTTGAGCGCGGCGTCGATCTGCGGGCCACCGCCGTGCACCACCACCGGGTTGAGGCCGACCAGCTTGAGCAGCACCACGTCTTCGGCGAAGTCGGCTTGCAGCTCGGGGTCGGTCATGGCGTTGCCGCCGTACTTGATGACGATGGTCTTGCCGTGGAACTTGCGGATGTAGGGCAGCGCCTGGGCCAGGATCTCGGCCTTGTCGCGCGGAGCGATGTGGGCAACGAGGTCGGTGGTGGCCGCGGGATCGGTGTGGGGCATGGCTTCGGCGGGCAAGGGTGGACGAAGCCGCCATTCTAAAAGCCCACCGGGCTGGCCGCCGGGGAGCGTGACGATGGCCGCCGCATTTGGCTACACTGAGGCCATGCGTGACGCTGTCCTCCTCCGCCGTGACGCGCTGCCCGCGCCGCTGGCCGGGTGGCGTGCGGTGTTGCTGTGCCTGCTGATCGCCCTGCTGCCCCTGCGCGGCTGGGCGTGGTCGGACATGGCCGTGACGGCTGGCGTGCAGGACGTGCATGCGCCGCAACGGGCACCAGGGGCCCTCGCGGAGGTCGGCACACACGGCGGCCCGCCCCCCTGCCACGGCCACAACGCGGCCGGCGCCTCTCAGAGCGCCACGCCGCAGGCCTCGGACACCCACACGCCCCCAGGCAACGCCCCCCACGCGGGCTGCAGCCTGTGCGACCTGTGCCATGCCGGCGCCATGCCGAGCACCGATGCCCCCCGCTGGTCGGGCCCGCCGCCGCAATGCAGCGCCCCGGGCTGGCACCCCACACCCGACACCGGTCGCCAGGACGCCGACGGACCGTTCAGGCCGCCCAGAGGCTGAAGCCGACGGCGCGCCCGCCCCGTGGCGCCCCCCGCATCGACGCCTTCCCTCTGACCCTCGCCGCCCCGCCAGCGGACGCGGCCTGACACCATGAAACACACCCCTCCCCGACACCTGTGGGGCGGCGTGCTGCTGTGGCTGAGCGGCTGTTCCGCCCTCACCCCCGCACCCGAGCACCCCGCCGAACAGACCCTGCGCGAGCGCCTGCCGGCGTTCGCCACGGCCGCGGCATCCGCGACATCCGCCGCGTCCACCGCCCAGGACCCGCAACTGCCCTGGCCCGGCAGCGCGGCCGCGCACACCACCCCGCCTGCCCCGCCCGAAGGCCCCCTCACGCAGGACCAGGCCGTGCGCCTGTCGCTGCAACGCAGCCCGGCCCTGCGTGCCCTGCTTGCACAGAGCCAGGCCCAGGAGGCCCGCCTGCGCGCTTCGGCCCGCCCCGGCCTGTTCGGGATCTCGCTGGAGCGCCTGCGCCGTGGCGACGAGGTCGACGTGGGCCGCACCCTCAGCCTGGGCCTGCTGGACCTGCTGACCTGGCCCTGGCGTGACGCCGCCGCCAGCCGCCGCGTGGAGGCCGAGCAGTGGCAGCTGACCCGCCAGGTGCTGTCGCAGGCCCAGGCCGCGCGCGTGCAGTGGGTGCAGGCCGTGGCCGCCGCTCAGCGCGTGCGCTACCTGGACGACGTGCACAGCGCCGCCACCACCGCGGCCGAGTTGGCCCGGCGCATGCAGGCCGCCGGCCATTTCAGCGCCGCCCAGGCGGCCGTGCACGAAGCCGCCGGGATCGAAGCCCGGCTGGCCAGCACCCAGGCACGCCGCCAGGCCCTGGCCCAACGCGAAGCCCTGGTGCGCCTGCTCGGCCTGCAGGGGGAGGAAGCGCGGCGGCTGGCCCTGCCCGATCGCCTGCCCGATGTGCCCACCGGCGCCAGTCCCTGGACGCCCGACAGCGTCTCCCAGGCCGCCAGCCAGCGCCGCCTCGACGTGCGCCTGGCCGAGGCCCGCTGGCAGGCCACGCGGCGCAGCGCCTCGGCCAACGCCAGCCAGAGCGTCTTCGATGTCGAAGCCGGCTGGCAGCGCAACAGCGCCACCGGCGAGCCGGTGCAACGCGGCCCGGAGCTGGCCATCCGCCTGGTCGCCATCGACTTCGGCGTGGCCCGCCGCCAGGCCACCGCGCTCGACGAGCAAGCCGCCCTGGCCCAGTGGCAGCAGGCCACGCTGGCCGCCGAGTCCAGCCTGCGCGAGCGCCTGGCCGACCAGCGCGCCACCCTGGACACCGCCCAGCGCGCCGCCCGCATGCTCGGGCCCGTGCGCCAGCGCCTGCTGGGCGAACGCCTCAAGCAGTACAACGGCATGCTGATCGGGCCCTTCGAGCTCATCAACGAAGCCCGCCTGCACACCGGCGCCGTGCTCACGGCACTCGATGCCCTGCGCGACTTCTGGCTGGCCGATGCCGCCCTGCAAGCCGCCATCGACGGCATCGACACGGCCCCCGGCGCCCTGCCCACCCTGAGCAGCCCTCCGTCCGGCAGCCCCGCCCCCACTGAAGCGAGCCACTGACATGACCTCCCGCAGACACTTCCTCAGCGGTGCCTTCGGTGGCGCCGCCCTCACCGCCTCGGCCCTGGCCACCGCCGCTGGCGCCCAGCGCGTGCGCCGCACCAGCCTGCTCGGCCTGCCCGAGCCCGTCGCGCAAAGCAGCGCCAGCACCCAGGCCCCGCTGGCGCCACCCAATGGCCGCCCCTACCGCCCCGTGCTCACCCTCAATGGCTGGACCCTGCCCTGGCGCATGAAAGACGGCGTCAAGGAATTCCACCTCGTCGCCGAGCCCGTGCTGCGCGAGATCGCACCGGGCATGACCGCACGCCTGTGGGGCTACAACGGCCAGAGCCCCGGCCCCACCATCGAGGTGGTCGAGGGCGACCGCGTGCGCATCTTCGTGAGCAACAAGCTGCCCGAAGTGACCACCGTGCACTGGCACGGCCAGCGCCTGCCCAACGGCATGGACGGCGTCTCCGGCCTGACGCAACCGCCCATCCAGCCGGGCGAAACCTGGGTGTATGAGTTCGCCGCGCGCCGCCCCGGCACCTTCATGTACCACCCGCATGCCGACGAGATGGTGCAGATGGCCATGGGCCTGATGGGCTTCTGGGTCACCCACCCAAAGACACGCCACCCGCTCATCAGCGAGGTGGACCGCGACATCTGCTTCCTGCTCAATGCCTACGACATCGAGCCCGGCGCCAGCAGCCCGAAGGTCAACACCATGCTGGACTTCAACCTCTGGACCTGGAACAGCCGCGCCTTCCCCGGCATCGACAGCATCCACGTGCGCCAGGGCGACCGCGTGCGCCTGCGCATCGGCAACCTGACCATGACCAACCACCCCATGCACATCCACGGCCACGAGTTCGAGGTCACGGGCACGGACGGCGGCCCGGTGCCGAAAACCGCGCGCTGGCCCGAGGTCACCACCGACATCGGCGTGGGCCAGATGCGCCAGATCGAGTTCATCGCCGACGAGGTGGGCGACTGGGCCTTCCACTGCCACAAGAGCCACCACACCATGAACGCCATGGGCCACGGCGTGCCCAGCCTGATCGGCGTCAAGCAAGACGACCTGGCCCGGCAGATCAACCAACTGGTGCCGGGCTACATGGCCATGGGCGAGAACGGCATGCACGACATGGCCGAGATGGACATGGAGCTGCCCGACAACACCCTGCCCATGATGACCGGCACCGGCCCGTTCGGCGCCATCGGCATGGGCGGCATGTTCTCCACCATCAAGGTGCGCCAAGACCAGCCCCCGGCCCACCACCCCGATGGCCACCGCGACCCGGGCTGGTTCCGTCATCCCCCCGGCACGGTGGCACGTTTGTGGGAGGGTGAAGGTTCGCCCGATGCCCCCCGCGCCCCGGCCCCCGAGGCCACGCCGGCCACCGCACCGACCTCGCCGCTGGAGCTGACCGTGCGCAAGCCCGGTGGCGGCCCGGGCAAGCACAGCGGCCACGGCGGCCACTGACGCCATCGATCCTTCACATGCACCCAAGGAAACGCACCATGTCTCCCACCATTCGCAACATTCGCACCCTTCGCACCCTCGCGCGCCAGTTCACCGCCCTGGCGGCCACCGCCCTGCTCAGCCTGGCGGCCCACGCCCAATCGGTCGAAGGCGAGGTCAGGCGCATCGACGCCGAAGCCGGCAAGGTCACGCTCAAGCACGGCGAGATCAAGAACCTCGACATGCCCGCCATGCAGATGTCCTTCCGCGTGGCCGACCCCGCCTGGCTGAAGACGCTGCAGGTGGGCGACAAGGTCAGGTTCGATGCGGCCAAGGTCAACGGCCAGTTCACCATCACGGCCATCACCGTGAGCAAGTGAGCGAGACGCCGAGCGGCGCCCTCAGACCACCCAGAGCAGGAAGCCCGTCATCGTGAGGTAGCGGGCGAACTTGCCGACGGCCATGTAGCCCAGGCAGGGCCAGAAGGGCAGGCGCAGCCAGCCGGCCACCGCGCACAGCGGGTCGCCCACCACCGGCAGCCAGGCCAGCAGGCAGGCCTTGGGGCCGAAGCGCTGCAGCCACTGCAGGGCGCGCTGGTCGGCGCGCGACCGCGGGGCCCCGGCCGTGGCGGCGGCGCCCGCTGCCTCATGGCGGTGGCGCAGGCGGTCGGCGGCCACGCGGGCGCCCTCGCCCATCCACCAGGTCAGCGCGCCACCCAGGGTGTTGCCCAGGGTGGCCACCAGCACCGCCGGCCAGAACAGCTCGGGCTGCAGCTTGGCCAGGCCGAACACCGCGGGCTCCGAACCCATGGGCAGCAGGGTCGCCGACACGAACGCGATCGCGAACACGGCGCCCAGCCCCACTTGCGGGATGGCCAGCCAGGCCAGCAGGGCGTGCAGCAGATCGGTCATCCAGGATTCCATGTGGGCACGATATGGGCATTCTGGCCGTGAAGATTTGTCATTCCCTTGACTTCATTGATTTTTACCGTTGCGGACATCCGTTTGTCACAGTATTGGATTTCGCATCATGAAGTACATCATCGCTTCGCTGGCCCTCGCCGCCGGCCTGACCCCGGTGGCCCAGGCCGCCACCTCGTTCACGAAGGCCTGGACCTTCAACCACACCACCGCCGCCAACGGCCAGACGTCTGAAATCGTCAGCTACGACAGCGCCACCAACTCCCTGTGGGTGGCCGGCCTGGTCGGCATCGACGTGCTCAACGCCAGCACCGGCGCCCTGATCGACCACATCGACACCTCCGTCTGGGGCAGCACCAACAGCGTCGCCGTGCACAACGGCCTGGCCGCCGTGGCCATCGAAAACAGCCTCGACCGCAGCCAGCCCGGCGTCATCAAGCTGTTCGACACCACCACCCGCCAGCTGAGCGCCGACACCAACTCCATCACCGTGGGCTCGCTGCCAGACATGGTCACCTTCAGCAAGGACGGCAGCCGCCTGCTGGTGGCCAACGAAGGCACGCCCAACCTGATCGGCAGCAACCCCGGCGCCTACGCCAGCCATGACCCGGCCGGCAGCGTCAGCATCATCAACATGGACACCCGCACCGTGGCCGCCACCGCCGGCTTCACGGGCGTGTCGGTCACGGGCAGCAATGTGCGCGGCCAATCCCTGATCGGCGTGGACTTCGAGCCCGAGTACATCGCCGTCAACAGCGCCGGCACCAAGGCCTTCGTGACCCTGCAGGAAGCCAATGCCGTGGGCGTGCTGGACCTGCAGACCAACAGCTTCACCAAGGTGATCGGCCTGGGCGTGAAGGACTTCGCCCAGCCCGGCAACTACATCGACCCCAGCGACCGCGACAGCCTGTCGCAGCTGCGCTCGGTCAACGTCAAGGGCCTCTACCAGCCCGATGGCATCGCCGTGTACGGCGCCAACGGCCAGACCTACATGGTCATGGCCAACGAAGGCGACACCCGCGAAGACGAGGCGGACAAGGCCCGTGTCTCCGCCGTGACCGCGCTGAAGAACAGCTCGCCGGCCGAGCTGCAGCGCCTCAACATCTCGGTGCCCGACTCCAGCGCCGGCAACCTGGTGACCTTCGGTGCGCGCTCCTTCTCCATCCGTGACGAGAACGGCAACATCGTCTTCGACAGCGGCAGCCAGCTCGACGACGAAGCCATCAAGCGCGGCATCTACGACGACGCCCGCAGCGACGACAAGGGCGTGGAGCCCGAGGGCGTCTCGCTGATCGAGATCGGCGGCCGCACCTACGCCTTCATCGGCCTGGAGCGCACCACCAAGGGCGCCGTGGCCGTGTACGACGTCACCGACCCGGCCCACGCCACCTTCATCGACATGCTGGTCACCGACGGCGACCTGGCCCCCGAAGGCCTGACCGCCTTCTTCGCCAACGGCCAGGCCTATGTGGCGATCGCCAACGAGACATCGGGCACGACCACGGCCTACGCCATCAGCACGGCCGTGCCGGAACCCGAAACCTATGCCCTGGTGCTGGCCGGCCTGGGCGTGGTGGCTGCCGCCCGCCGCCGCCAACAGCGTCAGGCCTGACCACGAGGGCGCACGGGCACCTTGGGTGCCCGGCGCCAGGCCTCAGAACGAGTAGCCCACCGAGGCGGTCCACACCGTCGGCGTGAAGCGGAAGGCGGCTTCCTGGCGCAGGCCCGAGGCCGTCTTGATCGTCAGCTTGTTGTCCACCTTGGCCGTGACCACGGCGGTGTTCAGCGACCAGCGCTCGTTGAGCTTGTAGGTCGCGCCGATCTGCAGGGCCGGACCGATGGAGTCGGACAGGCTGATCTCGGGGTGGGCGCCGTCGGCATACAGGCCGTCACCCAGCGGGGAGGTGCGGGCCTTGAAGCGCGTCACGTTGATGCCCAGGCCGACGAAGGGGCGGAAGGCCGAGGTGGCCTCCAGGAAGCGGTAGTTCACGAAGAAGGTCGGGGCCCACTGGCGCACGGTGGCGATGGTCTTGTCGTTGCGGTTGGCCAGCTTGGTGTTGAGCGCGGCCACGGCCGTCGCGGCGGCCGCACCGTTGAGCGCCGGGTTGCTGGGGTGGGTCACGTTGGCACCGCTGACCACCGGGTTGTCCACCTTCAGCGTCACGTCGTGCTTGGGCGGCATGCCCAGCATCAGCTCCAGGCTCCAGTTCGCGTTGAGCGCACGCTCGATCGAGAAGGTCGGCGTGGCCTCGGGCTGCACGTGCAGGCGCACACCGCTCTGCAGCTCAAGATGGCCATTCAGCGGGCGGGCCGACACGCCGCCGGTCAGGTCGGAGCTGGTGGCGTGCGGATCGAAATAGGCCCCGCCGATCTTGACGGTGTACTGGGCAGAGACGTGGGCGGCGAACAGGCTGGCACACAGGGCGACCAGGGTGGACGCGGGGGAAAGGGACTTCATGGCAACTCGCGATGGAAAGGAACACCCTCACCGGAGGACCAGGAGGTCCTGACAAGGGAGGCACAGGATTGTTGGATTTTGTAATGTTGCATTTTACGTGCAATGGTCGCCTCCTGCAGACCAGGCCCTTTCCGCCACGTGACAGGCGTCACGGCTGACCCGCACGTCAATCTGTTGACGACACCCCGGGCTCAGACAAGCCGATTTTTGTGCCATGCGGGGCTATCCAGAGCGCCGCCCGCCAGCTATACTCTGCCTCCTTTTTAAGCAGCCCTGAACGCCTCGCCGCTCGGGGCTGTTCTGCCTTTACAGCCCCGCCAGACCCCTCGCGCGTTGCCTGCATGACTTCCCCCGCAGCCTTGGTCAACCCCCTGGTGACGCCCCTGGACATCGGCCCGCACACGGTGCCGAACCGCCTGTTCGTGGCGCCCATGGCCGGGGTGACGGACCGTCCGTTTCGCATGCTGTGCAAGCAGCTGGGCGCGGGCTACGCCGTCAGCGAGATGGTGACCTCGCGCAAGGACCTGTGGCACAGCCTGAAGACATCCCGGCGCGCCAACCACGCCGGTGAGACGGCGCCCATCGCGGTGCAGATCGCCGGCACCGACGCGGCCATGATGGCCGAGGCCGCCGCCTACAACATCGACCGCGGCGCCCAGATCATCGACATCAACATGGGCTGCCCGGCCAAGAAGGTCTGCAACAAGTGGGCGGGCTCGGCGCTGATGCAGGACGAGCCCCTGGCGCTGGAGATCGTCGAGGCCGTGGTGGCGGCCTGCCTGCCCCACAACGTGCCCGTGACGCTGAAGATGCGCACCGGCTGGAGCCAGCAGCACAAGAACGCCGAACGCATCGCGCGGGCCGCCGAGCAGGCCGGCATCGCCATGCTGACCGTGCACGGCCGCACCCGCGAGCAAGGCTACAAGGGCCAGGCCGAGTACGACACCATCGCCGCGGTCAAGGCCGCGGTGAAGATCCCGGTGGTGGCCAATGGCGACATCACCTCGCCCGAGCAAGCCCTGGCCGTGCTGCGCCACACCGGCTGCGACGCCATCATGGTGGGCCGCGCCGCGCAAGGCCGTCCCTGGATCTTCGGCGACATCGCCCACTACCTGCAGCATGGGCAGCACCGCGCCCAGCCCCTGACGCTGCAGGTGCGCCAGTGGCTGCTGGCCCACCTGGAAGACCACCACGGCCTGTACGGCGAGTTCGCCGGCGTGCGCACCGCCCGCAAGCACATCGGCTGGGCCGTGCGCGCGCTGCCCGGCGGCGAGGCCTTCCGCAGCCACATGAACACGCTGGACCGCATCGACGAGCAGGTGCGCGCCGTGAGCGACTTTTTCGAACAACTGAGCCTGACCCACGACCGCCTGCCGGCGGCGCCGGACGGGCCGATGGAAGACAACGAGGCACACGACGAGGCCCCCTCGCTGTGCAGCGCGAACTGACACGCCATGAGCAAGAAAAACATCCAAGACTGCATCCGGGACAACCTCGACAGCTATTTCCACGACCTGCGTGGCGCCGAGCCGCACGCCGTCTACGACATGGTCGTCAACGCGGTGGAGCGCCCGATGCTGGAGGTCGTGATGCAACGTGCCGAGGGCAACCAGTCCAAGGCCGCCGAATGGCTGGGCATCAACCGCAACACGCTGCGCCGCAAGCTGCTTGAGCACAAGCTCATCAAGTGATTTTTGTTTTTTACCCCGCTCTTTGATTTGAAGGAAAACACATGGCCCTGACCGCCCTGCTGTCCGTGTCCGACAAGACCGGCATCGTTGAATTCGCGCAAGCCCTGCATGCCCAGGGCGTGCGCCTGCTGTCCACCGGCGGCACCGCCAAGCTGCTGGCCGACAAGGGCCTGCCCGTGACCGAGGTCGCCGAAATCACCGGCTTCCCCGAGATGCTCGACGGCCGCGTCAAGACCCTGCACCCGCGCGTGCACGGCGGCATCCTGGCCCGCCGCGATGTCCCTGAGCACATGGCCGCGCTGAAGGAACACGGCATCGACACCATCGACCTGCTGGTGGTCAACCTCTACCCCTTCGCGCAAGCCACCGCCCAGGCCGACTGCACCCTGGCCAACGCCATCGAGAACATCGACATCGGTGGCCCCACGATGCTGCGCTCGGCCGCCAAGAACTGGCAGGATGTCGCCGTCATCATCGACCCGGTCGACTACGAACAGGTGCTGACCGAGATGAAGGCCGGCGCCATCACCCGCACGACCAAGTTCATGCTGGCCAAGAAGGTGTTCGCGCACACCGCGGCCTACGACGGCATGATCACCAACTACCTGACCAGCCTGGAAGCCGGCTCGGAGCTGGCCACCGACACCGTGCCCGCCAAGGCCGAGTACCCGGCCGTGTACAACCTGCAGCTGCACAAGGTGCAGGGCATGCGCTACGGCGAGAACCCGCACCAGTCGGCCGCCTTCTACCGCGAAGCCCGGCCCGTGGTCAGCACCCTGGCCAACTGGACGCAGATCCAGGGCAAGGAACTGAGCTTCAACAACATCGCCGATGCCGATGCCGCCTGGGAATGCGTGAAGGCCTTCGAAGCCCCCGCCTGCGTCATCATCAAGCACGCCAACCCCTGCGGCGTGGCCATCGGAGCCGGCCCGCTGGAGGCCTACACCAAGGCGCTCAAGACCGACCCGACCTCGGCCTTCGGCGGCATCATGGCCTTCAACCGCGTGGTCGATGCCGACGTGATCGAGGCCATCAACGCCAACAAGCAGTTCGTGGAAGTGGTGATCGCGCCGAAGTTCACCGATGCCGCCCGTGCCGCTTACGCCTCCAAGCAGAACGTGCGCCTGCTGGAAGTGCCGCTGGACGAGGCCACCCGCACCCTGGGCAACGCCCTGGACTTCAAGCGCGTGGGCGGCGGCATGCTGCTGCAATCGGCCGACAACATCGACCTGGTGGGTGACATCAAGGTGGTGTCCAAGGTGCAACCCACGGCCGACCAGCTCAAGGACCTGCTGTTCGCCTGGACGGTAGCCCGCTTCGTCAAGAGCAACGCCATCGTCTTCTGCAAGGACGGCATGACCATGGGTGTGGGCGCCGGCCAGATGAGCCGCCTGGACTCGGCCCGCATCGCCTCGATCAAGGCGGGCCACGCCGGCCTGACCCTGCAAGGCACGGCCGTGGCCTCGGACGCCTTCTTCCCGTTCCGCGACGGCCTGGACGTGGTGGTCGATGCAGGTGCCTCCTGCGTGATCCACCCGGGTGGCTCCATGCGCGACGACGAAGTCATCGCTGCGGCCGACGAGCGTGGCATCGCCATGGTGTTCACCGGCACGCGCCACTTCCGCCACTGATCTGGCGCACGCCGCGCTGGCATGATGGGTGGTCTGCGGATCACCCTTTTTTTTGCATGCACTCCCTGGCTTCCCGCCTTGCCTTGTCTGCCCTGCAGGGCCTTGCCACCCTGGGCTGCGGCCTGTGGCTGGCAGGGGCGGCGCTCGCCGGACCACGCCAGGGGCACGACCCGGTCGTGCTCACCTTCGCCACGGTCGGTGACTCGCGCCAGGACCCGGGCGGCACCGACGCCAGCCAGTGGCCGCTGACCCGCCAGGACTACACCTGGCTGCAAAACAGCAAGGCCTGGTCACGCCTGATGCGGGAGATCCAGGCGCGCGGCGCCCACCTGCTGCTCTTCAACGGCGACATGATCATGGGCTACGGCGACGCCCTGCCTGCGGGCGTGCGCACCGACAGCACCGCCGCCGTGCTGGGTTCGGACCTCGTGCGCTACCACCTGCAGGCCAGCTTCTGGCGCGGCATGGTGGCCCCGTTGATCGAGGCAGGCACCTACGTGCTGCCCGTGCCCGGCAACCACGAGGTGCAATGCAAGAGCGGCACCACCACGACGCCGGCCGGCCTGGCGCCCCACATCCCCGAGGCGCGCACCTGGGCCCAGGTGCAATGCACGGACCTGGACGGCCAGATCACGCCGGGCAAGTACGCCACCGCGGCCAACGAGGCCGCCTGGCGGGATGCCTTCGGCGACCTCATCGTCGATGCAGACCGCATGAACCTGGCCCTGCCCCGGGGGATGCGCGTCGCGGCCCTCAGCGCCACCGCGCCAGGACAGGACGACGGCCTGCGCACCGACCAGCGCCAGCTCAGCCACAGCTTCGATGTCGGGGACACCCACTTCGCCATCGTCAACACCGACCCGGCCGGCGCGGACAGCTCCGCGCCGACGCGCTGGTTGAGCCAGGACTTTGCCGACGCCCGCGCGCGCGGCGCCCGGCGCTTCTTCGTGTTCGGCCACAAGCCGGCCTACACCTACGCCCATGCCCCCGGCACCGCGCCGGTGGGGCTGGACGCACGGCGCGACGCCCAGGGCCGCACCGCCAACCGGGACGCCTTCTGGCGGCTCATCGAGGCCCACGACGCCACCTACTTCTGCGGGCACGAACACATCTTCCACATGTCTCGCCCCCAAGTGCAGGACGCCGACGGCCGCATGCGCACCAGCCGCAGCTGGCAGGTCATCGTCGGCTCGGGTGGCTCGCCCTTCGAGGCCCGCAGCCTGCATCCCGGCCAGCCCGCCACCGACCGCCACTACGCCTTCGCCCGCGTCAGCGTGCGCCGCAGTGGCGCAGCCCGCATCGACGTGTGGGGCTTCGACGAGCACCACGGCCCGACGCGCCGCCTGGCCACGGTGATGCTGCCGCCACCCAGCCTGCGGCCCTGACGCCCATCCCTTGCACCCGCCATGCCTTCACCGATATACTTCGCATGCGAAGCAAATGCCCTGCAGATGCTTCGCACACGGATCCCCTGACACCGACAAGGCGCCCTTTGGCCACCCGCCACCGTTTCATCTTCCTGCTCAACAGCGCGCAGCGCCACCTGCAGCAATGGATGGCCCAGAAGCAGGCCGATGCCGCCGCCCGCGGGGACGCCATCCCCACCCCGGCGCAAGCCGGCGTGCTATTCGCACTGGCACAGTCCGACGGGCAGGCCATGGGCCAGCTGGCCCAGGTGCTGGACCTGGCGCCGTCGGCGGTCTCGGGGCTCGTCCAGCGCATGGAGTCCCTGGACTGGGTGGCCCGCCATGCCGATGCACACGACGGCCGCACCCTGCGTGTGTGGCTGAGCCCCGCCGGCCGATCGCACCTGCCGGTGCTGAAACAGACCACGCAGCGCATCAACGCCCAGCTGAGCGCAGGCTTCACCGAGGCCGAACTGGCCACCGTCGCGCGCTGGCTGGAACACGTCCAGCGGCTGGATGCCCCCCGTCACGACTGAGCCCTCCCCGGCCCCTTCCCACATGACCGACACCCTCTCTCCCGCGCCCATCACCCTGCGCTGTGCCGATGGCGTGCCGCTGCAAGGCCATGTGTTCGCCGCCGACGGCAGCACCGCGCGCATGCCCGTGCTGATCTGCCCGGCCACCGGCGTGCCGCAGCGTTTCTACTTCCGCTTCGCCGCCTGGCTGGCCGCGCAAGGCCACACCGTGCTGGTGTTCGACTACCGCGGCATCGGCCAGTCGCTGCACGGGCCGCTCAAGCACTGCAAGGCCACGCTGGCCGAGTGGGGCCAGCAGGACCAGGTGGCCGCCATCGAGGGGTTGCTGAACCACACCGCGCAGGACCAGCTGGCCCTCATCGGCCACAGCGCCGGCGGACAGATGATGGGCCTGCTGCCCAACCACCACCGCATCGGCCGCGTGGTGGGCGTGGCCACCTCCACCGGCTGGTTCAAGGTGATGCGCCCGGCCTTCAAGTGGCAGGCCCGTTTTGCCCTGCGCCTGGCCGTGCCCCTGGCCAGCGTGTTCAAGGGCTACGGGCCGACCTCCTGGTTCGGTCTGGGCGAAGACCTGCCCACCCAGGTCGCGCGCCAGTGGGGCCGCTGGTGCGGCGCAGGCGGCTATGCCACCAATGCCGTCAAGGGCCGGCCACAGCACGACTTCCACGCCCAGGTGCGCATGCCCATCACCGTGCTGCACGCCAGCGACGACGACATCGCCACCCCCGCCACCGTGGCCGACCTGCTGCGCACCTTCCCCAACGCGCCCAGCCACAGCCAGATGCTGCACCCGCGCGAGCTGGGCCTGCGGCGCCTGGGCCACATCGACTGGTTCCGCCCCTCGCACCAGGCCGTGTGGCCGCTGATCGCCAAGGCGCTGCACGCGCCGCATTGACCTCCACGCCGCGCGCCACGCGCCACGCGCGGTTATGCTCGCGGCCATGCGCATCCTCGGCATCGACCCCGGTCTGCAGACCACCGGCTTCGGCATCATCGAATCCGAAGGCCCGCGCCTGCACTACGTGGCCAGCGGCACCATCAAGACCAAGGAAGCCGCACAGGGCGACCTGCCCAACCGCCTGCGCCTGATCTACGAAGGCGTGCGCGAGGTGGTGGCGCGCTACGAGCCTCAACAGGCCTCGGTCGAGATCGTCTTCGTCAACGTCAACCCGCAGTCCACGCTGCTGCTGGGCCAGGCCCGCGGCGCGGCCATTGCCGGGCTGATGTCGCTGCCGACCTCGCCCACGGTGTCGGAGTACACCGCCTTGCAGATGAAGAAGGCGGTGGTGGGCCACGGGCACGCGGCCAAGGCGCAGATCCGGCACATGGTGATGCGCCTGCTCAGCCTGCCGCGCGAGCCCAACAACGATGCCTCCGACGCCCTGGGCCTGGCCATCTGCCACGCCCACGCCGGCCACGCCATGGCGCAGATGGCGCGCGCCACCGAGCTGCAGCGGCGCACCCACGCCCAGATCAAGGGCGGGCGGGTTTACTGAGGCTGGCCGTGAGGCGCGTCACTGGCCGTCCTTGATGAGGCGGCCCGCGGTGGGCTGCACCGGCCGCGCGTTCATCGGGTAGAGCCGCGCGAAGATGGCCATCTGCTCGGCCGAGGCCGTGGCCGGCTGCTTCATCACCAGCCACAGCACGCCCTCGTGGCAGGGTGGCGTGGTCTGCGAACCCATGTAGGTCACGTACTGGCGCTGCTCGGGCAGCAGCTGGGTCAGGTCGATGGTGGCCAGTCCGGGCT
The DNA here is from genome assembly GCA_022566735.1 of Pseudomonadota bacterium. Taxonomy (GTDB): domain Bacteria; phylum Pseudomonadota; class Gammaproteobacteria; order Burkholderiales; family Burkholderiaceae_C; genus Aquabacterium. Next base: position 123,830 of record JADFIG010000002.1, on the reverse strand, counting down.
GCTCGGTGAACTTCTCCAGCGGCAGGTTGTTCCAGACCTGCTGCACCAGCGGGTGGCCCTTGCCTTCGGCGACCAGCACCGCCAGGATGGCCAGCTTGCCCTCGATGTCCTTGTGCTCCAGGTGCACCACCATGTCGAACTGCTTGCCGTTGAGGCGCTCTTCGCTGGGCCGGTGGAAATGGAACTGCGTCAGCTCGTAGCGGCGGCCGTTGACGGTGATGCGGTTGCCCGGCGCCAGGTTGACCTGCACGGTGTGGCCGTTGTCGATGACGCGGAAGGCCGAGGGGTGGTAGTCGAAGGCGATGGGGTCGAGCTCGACCGGGATGCCGTCGCGGATGTCGATGGGGCTCTGGCGCTGGCCGCTGCCGCACTGGCTGAACTCGGGCTTGAGGCGGGCCCAGTGCGCCGGGCCGGTCTCACCGCTGTAGGACCAAGGGCCTTGCGGATGCGCGGCAGCAGCCTCGCCCGAGGCAGGGCCACGGGCCGGCGCCCGCCCGCCCTTGCCGCCGCGCGACTGCACTTTCACCGCAGGCGCCGCGCCCTGCTTCGAGCGCACCTCGGCGATCTTCTGGTCGAGCAACTCGCGCAGGTCGCTCATCGACATCGGGGACTTGGCGTCGGCCTTGGCATCGGCTTTGGCATCGGCTTTGGGCTCCGCTTTCGCTTCGGATTTCACCTCGGGCTTCGCCTCAGGCTTCGGTTCGGCCTTCGCTTCTGGCTTGGCCTCGTTCTTGACCTCGCCCCGCACGGCCTTGAGGTCCGGCTTCAGGCGCGGGCGGATGCTGGGTTCGGCCGACCCCGATGCCGCCGGCTCGCTGCCGTGGCTGTCTGCGGCCAGGGCGCGCATCGGCGCCAGCAGCGTCAAGGTGCCCGCCAGGCCGGCACAGGCCAGCACCAGGGCGGACAGGGCGTGGCGCGGCGCCAGGGGGCACCAAGCTCGGCGAAACAGAGCGCTGTCAAACGGATCACGGTCAAACGGGTGCGGCATGGTCAGACATCGGGCCCCAGGCCCACGCAGCCCCGATGGGGCGATGTCCGCATATCGACCGGATCGTGAAAAACTTGAAAAGTGTGAAGTCAGCCGATAGGCCGGATTCTGTGCGGCCCGCGCCTTGCGACGCCGGGCCGTGACCGCCATTCCTCTGGGCCGCCTGTCGCCAGAACGGCTCGGTGCCACCTACCCGCACACAACCCCGGGCCAGGGTCAGAACGACACGGCATGACCATGCCGTTCAGCGTGTGCCTATTTGGTGTTGCTGCGCGCAGAGATTGCCCGTTTCACCCGGACCTAACCGGCTCGTCTCTGTTGCTCTGATCCTCACCTCGCGGTGGAGAGGTGTTACCTCCTGCGCTGCCCTGTGCAGTCCGGACCTTCCTCCAGTGCGCCCTTTCGGGCCTTGCACCAGCGGCGGTCTGGCTGACTTCACGCCGCCATTATCCCGCAGCCACGGCATCCAGACCATGGCCTGCGCCAGCCAATGACGCAGCGGTGTCACGCGATGCCCTTAACTTGTCGACAAATCATTCAATCAGGAGCCCCCCGTGACCCGACTCCGCCCCCTGCTGACGGCTGGCTTGCTGAGTGCGCTCGGCCTGCTGGCCACGCCCGCCGCCCACGCCGCCCCGTACAGCTTCAACTGCATCACCGGTGGCAATGCGCAAAGCTGCACCGATGGCCAGGCCCACCTCGACATGGAAGTGACCTCCGCCGGCGCCGGCCTGGTCGATTTCACCTTCCACAACCTGTCTGCCCTGGGCTCGTCGATCACCGAGATCTATTTCGACGACGGCACGCTGCTGGGCATCGCCTCCGTGATCGACTCCGGCAACGGCGTGACCTTCTCCCAGATCGGCTCGGCCACCCCGGGCAACCTGCCCGGCGGCAACAAGCTGTCGCCCGCCTTCGTGGCCACCCAGGGCTTCATGGTCGACACCGGCAGCGGCAGCACCACCAAGGGCGTCGAGAACAAGCTCGAAGGCGGCGCCCTGGAGTTCGTGACCATCCGCTTCAACCTCATCAACGGCAAGACCTTCGCCGACACCCTGGCCGCGCTGAACGGCCCGCTGGGCGACGGCAACGACCTGCGCGTGGGCCTGCACGTGCGCTCCTTCAGCACGGGCAACTCGGAGAGCTTCGTCAACGCCGCCCCCGTGCCCGAGCCCGACAGCGCCTGGCTGGTGCTCGCCGCGCTCGGCGTCACCAGTCTGCTGCAGACGCGTCGCCGCTGAAGTCGCCACCGGCCCCGCCGCTGCCGCCCCCACGCTGCAACCAGCCCCAGGCGAACAGGCCGACCAGCATCATCAGCAGGGAGGCCACGGCCAGGCCGAGCGCCTGGTGCATGACCAGCGGGGCGATCACCCCCGCCACGACCCCGTTGGCCGCGCTGGCGATGAAGGCCTGCATGGACGCCGCCATGCCGCGCCGCTCGGGGTAGAGGTCCAGCACCATCAGCGTGACCACCGGGGTCATCATGGCCCAGCCCAGGGCGTAGAGGCCGATGGGGAACAGCGCCCAGCCGACGTGCGGCACGAACAGCGCATTGGCCAGCAGGTTGAGGACGGACACCACCAGCATCACCGTGAAGCCGAGGCGGATCTGCCGCTGCGGCGCGATGCGCCCGGCCAGCCGGCCGCTGATCCAGGCCCCGCCCATGATGCCGCTGATGGTGCACACGAAGAACCAGAAGAACTGCGTAGGCGCCAGGTGCAGGTGTTCACCCAGGAAGGTGGGCGCCGACAGCACGTACAGGAACATGCCGTTGAAGGGCACGCCGCTGGCCAGGGCCAGCAGCAGGAAACGCGCACTGGTGCCCATCTGCACATAGCCGCGCAGCAGGTGACGCACCTCGAAGGGCTGGCGCTGCGAGCCATGCAGCGTCTCGGGCAGCAGCAGCCAGTTGGCCAGGCCCAGCACCACGCCCACCCCGGCCAGGAACCAGAACACCGCGTGCCAGCCCAGGTGCACGAACAGGAAGCCGCCCACGATGGGGGCCACCGCCGGCGCCACCCCGAAGAACAGGGTGACCTGTGACATCACCCGCTGCGCGTCGGCAGGCGGGTAGATGTCGCGGATGACGGCGCGCGACACCACGATGCCCGCCCCCGTCGACAGGCCTTGCAGCGCCCGGAAGAACACCAGTTGCCCGATGCTGGTCGACAGGGCGCATCCCACCGAGGCCAGCGTGAACACCACGATGCCCGACAGCACCACCGGGCGCCGCCCCAGGCTGTCCGACAGGGCGCCGTGGAACAGGCTCATGAAGGCAAAGGCGAACAGGTAGGCCGACAGCGTCTGCTGGATCTGCAGGGGCGAGGCCTGCAGGTCGGCAGCGATGCCCGCGAACGCCGGCAGGTAGGTGTCGATGGCGAACGGCCCGAGCATGCCCAGCGCGGCCAGCAGCACCGACAGCGTCCAGCGCGGCCCCTTCCAGAGCTGGTCAGCTTGCGGGTGCACGGCTCACAGCCCCGCTCTCTGCAGGTTGCGGATGAAGTCCTGGGGCGCCTGGTAGCCGATCACGCGGGCATCCGGCCGCTCGCCGCCCTGCGGGTCGAAGAAGATGATGCCGGGGGGGCCGAACAGGCGGAAGCGCTCCAGCAGGGCGCGGTCTTCGGGCGAGTTCAGCGTGACATCGGCCTGCAGCAGCACCACGCCCTTGAGGCGCGACTGCACCAGCGCGTCGGTGAAGGTGTTGTGCTCCATCTCCAGGCAGGAGGTGCACCAGTCGGCGTAGAAATCGAGCATGGCGGCGCGGCCATCGGCACGGGCCTGGGCCAAGGCGGCGTCCAGCTCGGCCATGTTGCGCACACGCTGGAAGGGCAGCACGCTGCGGTGCCCGGCCGACGCCGAGGCCATGCCCAGCACCTGGGTCTGCAGGTAAGGCCAGGCCGGCCGGCTGACCCACAGGGCCATGCCCAGCATGATCACGCCGAACAGGGCCTTGACCGCCTTCATCCAGGGCCCGGTGCGCGGCAGCACGCTGCCCGCCGACAGGCCCACCAGCAGCAAGGGCAGGCTCATGCCCCAGGCCAGCGCGTACAAGGCGCCGCCGCCCAGCCACACGTCGCGCGTCTGGCTGATGTAGAGCAGCGCGCCGGCCAGCGGCGCCGAGACACAGGGGCTGACCACCAGCGCCGACACCACGCCCATGGCGAACACGCTGACGAACTTGCCACCCGGCAGGCGGCTGCTGCCCTGGCCCAACCAGCTCTGCAGCGCCGCGGGCAACTGCAGCTCGTAGAGGCCGAACATCGACAAGGCCAGCAACACCATCAAGGCCCCGAAGCCCAGCACCACCCAGGGGTGCTGCAGGTAGGCCGCCAGGCCCTGGCCCAGCAGGCCCGCGGCCACACCGAGGGCCGTGTAGACCAGGGCCATGCCCTGCGAATAGCTCAGCGCCAGGGCCAGGCCACGGCCGCGGCTGACGCGCTCGCGCTGGCCGACGATGATGGACGACAGGATGGGCACCATGGGCAGCACGCAGGGCGTCAGCGACAGCAGCACCCCGGCCAGCAGGAAGACCGGCAGCACCGTCCAGACCCGCCCGGAATCCAGGGCCTGGCGGATGCGGTCACCGCCCGGGCCCGCACCCGAGCCGCCCCCCTCGGTGGCGGCCGGCATGGGCGACTGGCCCGCGCCCTCCGCTGCAACACCACTGCCGCCCAGCGCAGCAGACAAACCGTTGCGCAGCGGCCGCAGGGCCACGATCTGTCCCTGCGCGTCGAGCTGCAACTGGAAGCGCCGTTTCTGCGGCGGATAGCACAGGCCCGCATCGGCACAGCCCTGGTAGCCCACCGTCAGGATGGCATCGCCCTGCAGGCCCGCGGGCAGGCCCAGGCCACCGCTGACGTCACCGTGGTAGACCTCCAGGTCGCGGCCGAAATTGGGGTCGTGCTTGGTCTTGCCCGGCGGCAGGTCCCAGCCCAGCGGCTGGGGCGCGCCGCCCGCCGGCTGCAGCGTGGCCTCGAAGCGTTCGCGGTAGAGGTAGACCGCCGGCGCCAGCGTGAACGCCACCTGCAGCGCGCGCGGCCCGGACGCCTGCACGCTCACCTGGAAGGCCTGGTCCACCGGCAGGAAGTCCTGCGCACGGGCCGCCCCCGAACACCCCATGACCAGCATCAAGGCCAGCCGCCACAGCAAGGCCAGCAGGGACGGGGAGCGGGTCGGCGGGGAGTGAGGCGTGCGCACGTTCATGGCGCACATTCTGACGCGGGCCGGCGTATCCTGTGCGCCTTCGGCCAAATCACCTGCAGGAGCCCCCATGAAAGCGCGCAACATCCTCGAAACCATCGGTCAGACCCCGCATGTCCGCATGAACCGCCTGTTCGCCCACGCCCCCGGGGCCGAGGTCTGGATCAAGGCCGAGCGCGCCAACCCGGGCGGCTCCATCAAGGACCGCATCGCCCTGTCCATGGTCGAAGCGGCCGAAGCCAGCGGCGCCCTGCAGCCCGGCGGCACCATCATCGAGCCCACCTCGGGCAACACCGGCGTGGGGCTGGCCATGGTCGCGGCCGTCAAGGGCTACAAGCTGGTGCTGGTGATGCCCGACAGCATGTCCATCGAGCGCCGCCGCCTGATGCTGGCGTATGGCGCCTCGTTCGATTTGACCCCGCGCGAGAAGGGCATGAAGGGCGCGATCGCCCGCGCCCAGGAGATCGCCGCACAGACGCCCGGCGCCTGGATCCCGCAGCAGTTCGAGAACCCCGCCAACATCGAAGTGCACGCGCGCACCACCGCCCAGGAGATCCTGGCCGACTTCCCCGAGGGCCTGGACGCGCTCATCACCGGCGTGGGCACCGGCGGCCACCTGACGGGCTGCGCCAAGGTGCTCAAGGCCGCCTGGCCGAAGCTGAAGGTGTTCGCGGTCGAGCCCAAGGCCTCGCCCGTCATCTCGGGCGGCCAGCCCTCGCCCCACCCCATCCAGGGCATCGGCGCGGGCTTCATCCCCGCCAACCTGGACACCAGCCTGCTCGACGGCGTGATCCAGGTCGACGCCGAAGACGCCCGCGAGTACGGCCGCCGCGCCGCCCGCGAGGAAGGCATGCTGGTGGGCATCTCCTCCGGCGCCACGCTGGCCGCCATCGCGCAGAAGCTGCCCGAGCTGGGCTCCAGCGCGCGCGTGCTGGGCTTTTGCTACGACACCGGTGAGCGCTACCTCTCGGTCGAGGGCTTCCTGCCCGCCTGACCCTGGCCCGCCCACCCCAAGCCGCCGAGATGCCGTCCCGCCGCCTGCGCTTCCACCGCTCCCCCTGGGCCATGCTGATCGCGCTGGTGGCCAGCGTGCCGGCCTTCTACGACTCGATGATGCCCACGCCCGCCACCTGGGCGACGTGGATGTACGTCATCAGCGGCCTGGTGGTGCTGGGCTGGGCCTGGTCGTCCCGGCAGGCCTCGCGGCGGGCTTCGCGGCACGCCAGCCCCGACGAATCGCACACCTGGGGGATGCGCCCGGCCCAGGAGCGCCTGGACTGGTTCCTCGGCGCGGCCTTGCTGGCCAGTGCCGTGCTGCCGCAGAGCAACGAGTCGGAGCCGGCGCTGGCCTGGCGGCTGGTCATCTCGGTGCTGATGCTCTACCGCTTGTTGAAGATCAGCATGCCCCTGCTGACGGAAACCGGGCTGGCGCGCCTGCTGCTGCTGGGGGCCGCGGTGCTGGGCCTGTGCGGCATCGGCTTTTACTGGCTGGACCCGGGCGTCAAGACGGTCAACGAAGGCCTGTGGCTGGCATTCTCCACCGCGGCCACCGTAGGCTATGGCGACGTGGTGCCCAGCAGCACGGCCTCGCGCGTGTTCTCGGTCTTCGTGGTGCTGCTCGGCTACGGCGTGCTGTCGCTGGTGACGGCCAGCATCGCCGCCATGTTCGTGGGCACGCAGGAGCGCAAAGTGGAGCGCGACATCCTGCGTGACATGCACGCGCAACTGCGCACGGTGCACGAGGAAATTGCCGCGCTGCGCGCCGAGCTGCACGCCGCCCGGCAACAGGCCCCGACAGACCCGCCCCAGGAAGATCAGCGCAAGCGCCAGTGAAGCGTCTCGCCGCCACGCAGCGGCTTGATCTCGGCCTCGCCGAAGGGCAGTGACTCGGGCACGACCCAGTCCTCGCGGACCAGGGTGATGCGGTCGGTGTTGCGCGGCAGCTGGTAGAAGTCGGGCCCGTGGAAGCTGGCGAAGGCTTCGAGCTTGTCGAGCGCACCGGCGGCCTCGAAGGCCTCGGCGTAGAGCTCCAGCGCACAGGGCGCGGTGTAGCAGCCGGCACAACCCGAGGCGTGCTCCTTCAGGTGGGATGCGTGCGGCGCGCTGTCCGTGCCCAGGAAGAACTTCGCGTTGCCGCTGGTGGCCACCTGCACCAAGGCCAGGCGGTGCTCCTCGCGCTTCAAGATGGGCAGGCAGTAGTAGTGCGGGCGGATGCCGCCGGTGAAGATGGCATTGCGGTTGTAGAGCAGGTGCTGCGGCGTGACGGTGGCGCCCACGAAGCGGTCGGCCTCGGTCACGTACTGCGCGGCTTCCTTGGTGGTGATGTGTTCGAAGACGATTTTCAACTCGGGGAAGTCGCGGCGCAGCGGGATGAGCTTGTCGTCGATGAAGGCCTTCTCGCGGTCGAACACATCGACCTCGCTGTCGGTGACCTCGCCATGCACGCAGAACACCAGGCCCTCGCGCTGCATGGCTTCCAGCACCTTGTAAGTCTCGTGCAGGTCGGTCACGCCGGCGTCCGAATTGGTCGTGGCGCCCGCCGGGTAGAGCTTGAAGGCCACCACGCCCGCGTCCTTGGCGCGCTTGACCTCGTCGGCCGGGGTGTTGTCGGTCAGGTAGAGCACCATCAGGGGCTCGAAGGCCACGCCAGCGGGCACGGCCGCGCGGATGCGGTCGCGGTAGGCGATGGCCTGTTCGGCCGTGGTCACCGGCGGGCGCAGGTTGGGCATGACGATGGCGCGCGCGAACTGCCGCGCCGTGTCCGGCACCACCGCGGCCATGGCCGCGCCGTCGCGCACGTGCAGGTGCCAGTCGTCGGGGCGGGTGAGGGTCAGGGAGGTGGGCGTTGGGGTCATGGCGTGGGTGTCCGCGGGCGTTCGTCACTGAAGAAGAGCGGCATTTTCGCACTTCACCGGCTGACACGCCGCCTTGCGCGGCCTTAGCATGTCCCCCACAAACGCGAAGCATCACACGGAGGACCCATGGCCGATTTCCCCTCGTCCAGCGCCAGTTCCGGCGCACCCAGGCTCATCAAGATCGTGGTCATCGGCGCGGCCGCGCTGATCGCCCTGTCGGCGCTCAACCCGATCACCGTCATCTCGGCGGGCCAGCGCGGCGTCAAGACCACCTTCGGCAAGCCCGACGACATGGTCTACGAGCCCGGCATCCACTTCAAGGTGCCGCTGGCCCAGGCCATGCACGTGATGGACGTGCGCCTGCAAAAAGGCGAAGGCGAAGGCGATGCCGCCTCGCGCGACCTGCAGTCGGTGCACACCCGCATCGCCATCAACTACCACCTGGACCCGACCCGCGTGGTCGATGTCTTTCGCAACATCGGCCCGACCACCGACATCGCGGCCGACCGCATCATCATCCCGGCCGCACAGGAAGCGGTGAAGGCCGTGACCGCGAAGTTCACGGCGGAAGAGCTGGTCTCGCGGCGCACCGAGGTCCGCGACGCCATCGGCACCCTGCTGCGCGAGAAGATGCAGCGCCACGGCCTGCTGCTCGACGAGTTCGCCATCGTCAACTTCGCCTTCTCGCGCTCGTTCTCGGAAGCCATCGAGGCCAAGGTCAAGGCCGAGCAGGAGAAGCTCAAGGCCGAGCGCGACCTGCAGCGCATCGAGGTCGAGGCCAAGCAGAAGGTGGCCAGCGCCCGCGCCGAGGCCGACGCCCTGGCCCTGCAGCGCCAGCAGATCACCGCCGACCTGCTGGCCCTGCGCCGCATCGAAAACGAGCGCGACGCCATCCGCAAGTGGGACGGCAAGATGCCCTCGGTGACGGGGGGGACGGTGCCGTTCATCAACGTCGACACGAAGCGCTGAGCGAGGCGTAACGCAACAGGGGCCGCTTCAGCGGCCCCTGTGATTTTCGTCAGCGACAGATCACAGCGCCACGGGCATACATGGCCTCGATGTTGTCCGGGCAAGCCCCGCCGACCAGCAAAATCCTGTGGCCCGCCGCATGACCTGCCCCGCATGTCGCTTTGGCCAAGCCAGGTGCCGCGTCACCGCACCGAGCGGCGGCCCATTCCCACCGGCCCGCCGCCCATCCCCAGCGGCACACCGCCCGTTTTGCCTCGCGCGCAAGCCGCCGCCACCGGCGCACCGCCCACAAAGCCTCGCTCACCGCACGCCAAGCCCGGAACAGTCACGGCTTCGAGCCTTGCGCCCCGCGCACAAAGGCTGACGCACGAGGCTCACTCAGCCGGAGCACGGGTCCGGACGAGCGATGCCCCGCTCAAAACAGGCGATGCCCCGCTCCAATCGGGCGATGCGCCGCTCACGACCGCCCGCGCGCAACGGTGCTTTGCTCGCTGCCCGCACGCGGAAGCTGGCTTGCGAGCCCCTGGGCCTCGCGCGCAAGCTCAAACGCTTTGCGCGCCAGCCTCATCCGCTGGCGAACCAGGCGCCTCGCCTTGCGGCCGCTCCTGCGAGCCGGCCTGATCCTGCCCATGCGCCCCCGCCTGCTGCAGCCGCCACATCTGCGCATAGCGCCCGTTGGCGGCCAGCAGCACGGGGTGGGTGCCGCGTTCGATGATGCGGCCGTGCTCCATCACCAAAATCTCGTGCGCGTTGACGATGGTGGACAGCCGGTGCGCGATCACCAGCACCGTCTTGCCCTGGGCCACGGCGGCCAGCTCGGCCTGGATGGCGCGCTCGTTGGCCGAGTCGAGCGCCGAGGTGGCCTCGTCGAACACCAGGATGGGCGGATCCTTCAGCAGCGTGCGGGCGATGGCCACGCGCTGCTTTTCACCGCCCGAGAGCTTCAGGCCGCGCTCGCCCACCGTGGTGTCGTAGCCGCCCGGCGTGGCCACGATGAAGTCGTGGATGCGCGCCGCACGCGCAGCCTGCTCGACCTCCTCGCGCGTGGCCTCGGGCCGCCCGTAGGCGATGTTGTAGGCCACGGTGTCGTTGAACAGCACGGTGTCCTGCGGCACGATGCCGATGGCGCGGCGCAGGCTGTCCTGCGTCAGGCTGCGGATGTCGTGGCCATGCACCGTGATGCGGCCCTGCTGCACGTCGTAGAAGCGGTAGAGCAGGCGCGCCAGCGTGCTCTTGCCCGAGCCCGAGGGCCCCACCACGGCCACCGTCTGTCCGGCCGGGATCTCGAAGCTCACGTCGTGCAGGATGGGCCGCGCCGGGTCGTAGGCGAACTGCACGTGGTCGAAGCGCACGGCAGGAGCCCCCTGGTCCTTGAGCAGCAGCGGTCGCGCGTCGGGCGCATCGGCCACCTCGCGCTCGCGCTGCATCAGCGTGAACATCTTGTCCAGGTCGGTCAGGGACTGCTTGATCTCGCGGTAGATGACGCCCAGGAAGTTCAGCGGGATGTAGAGCTGGATCATGAAGGCGTTGACCATGACCAGGTCGCCCACGCTCATGCGCCCGGCCACCACCCCTTGCGTGGCCCGCCACAGCATGGCGATCAGGCCGATGGCGATGATGGTCTGCTGGCCCGCGTTGAGCAGCGACAGCGTCTGCTGCGACTTCACGCCGGCGCGGCGCAGGCGCTCCAGGGCCTCGTCGTAGCGGTGGGCCTCGAAGGCCTCGTTGTTGAAGTACTTGACGGTTTCGTAGTTCAGCAGCGAGTCGATGGCGCGGCTGTGGGCTTTCGAGTCGAGCTCGTTCATCTCGCGGCGAAAGCGCGTGCGCCAGTGCGTGACCGAGACCGTGAAGGCGATGTAGACGACCAGCGCAGACAGCGTGATCCAGGCGAACACCATGTCGAACTTGACGGCCAGCAGCGACAGCACCAGCGTGACCTCGATGAGCGTGGGCACGATGCTGTAGAGCGAGTACGAGATCAGCGAGTGCACGGCGCGGGTGCCGCGCTCGATGTCGCGCGTCATGCCGCCGGTCTGGCGCTCCAGGTGGAAGCGCAGGCTCAGCGCATGCAGGTGCGAGAACACCTGCAGCGAGATGCTGCGCGCCGCGCCCTCGGTGGCCTTGGCGAAGACCAGCTCGCGCAGTTCGGTGAACACCGAGGTGGACAGGCGCAGCAGGCCGTAGGCCACCAGCAGCCCCACCGGCACCACCAGCAGGGCCTGGGCGCTGCCGGCCGTGGGGGCCAGGCGGTCCACCAGGTTCTTCAGCAGCAGGGGCACGCCGACGTTGGCCAGCTTGGCGCCGACCATGAAGCTCAGGGCGGCCACCACGCGCCACTTGTAGGCCCACAGGTAAGGCCACAGCCGCGAGAGGGTCTCACGGTCACGGCGGGGCCTCGCCCCAGCGGCGCCCGGGGGCGCACCCGCCGATGCGTCAGGGCCAGGGGGGGGTGCGGAGGCGTGTCGGTGTGCGTGCGATCGCATTCTGGAACAATGGCGGACAGATCTTTGTCGTACCCGTCGATTGTCGACCGCTTTGACCATGCCCGTCTCCCCCACCCCCCACACCCTGCTGACCCCGCCCGACCTGCACGCCGACATGGAACTGGTCATGCGCGTCATGCCCATGCCCAAGGACGCCAACGGCAACGGCGACATCTTCGGGGGCTGGATCATGTCCCAGGTCGATCTGGCGGGCTGCGTGCTGCCCGGGCGCGTCTCGCACGGCCGCGTCACCACGGTGGCCGTCAACGAGTTCACCTTCAAGAATGCGGTCTCCATCGGCGACCTGCTGTCCTTCTACGCCCGCGTCGAGCGCGTCGGCAACACCTCCATCAGCGTGGTGGTCGAGGTCTGGGCGGAGCGCAACCCCGCCACGCCCATCCTGGTGAAGGTGACCGAGGCCCGCGTGACCTACGTCGCCATCGACCGCGATGGCCGCCCCCGCCCGGTGATGGCGGCCTGAGTTGATCTGGCGGCCCGGTTCGCACACACTCTGTCACAAGCCGGGGTCGGCCCGGCGGCACACTGGCGCGTTCAATGAAGTGCCATGCACGCTGAGGAGTTCCACATGCCGTCCACCCCCCTGTCTGCCACTTCGACCCACACCGCGTCGCGCAACGCCTCGCGTGTGCCCGCCACCCTGATCGCCCTGGCCGTCGCCACCTCCGCCAGCGTGGTGTCGCTGGGTGCGACCAGCCCGGCCCTGGCCGCCACCAAGGCCACCCCCCAGGCGACTTCCCAGCCGGCCTCCGCCAGCACCGCCGCCCCGCGCAAGGGCACCGTGACCGATGTGCGTGAAGTGCAGGTCAAGGGCCAGGGCTCCGGCGTGGGCGTGGTGGCGGGTGCCGTGGTCGGTGGCCTGCTGGGCAACCAGATCGGCCGCGGCTCGGGCAACACCATCGCCACCGTGGGCGGTGCCGTCGCAGGCGGCTACGCCGGCAACGAGGTCGAGAAGAACGTCAAGAAGACCACGCTGTTCAAGACCACCGTCAAGCTCGACGACGGCAGCGTCCACGAGTACAGCCTGGGCCAGCGCTACGCCGTGGGCGCCCGCGTGCAGGTCAACGGCAAGAAGGTCACGCTGGCCCCCTGAGCTTGGCAGGGCTGGCATCGCGGCCTATGATCAGGTCTCCTGATCATTGACCGTTTGCATGCCGCCCGCCAAACCCCCGTCGGCCCAGCGCACCACGCAAGGCGCTGCGCCCGCACCGTCCGGCCATGCCACCCCGCCGCCCCCCTGGCAGGACACCCCGCCCGTCAGCGCCCGCGTCATCGACGCCATCACACGCATCGGCGCGGTCATGCGGGCCGGTGTCTGGCAGGCCGCAGCAAGCGAGCACCTGCCACCGGTGCAGGCCGACATCCTTGACTTGCTGGCCGCCCGCCCCGAAGGCGTGCGCCTGTCCTGGCTGGCCACCCAGTTGTCGGTGAGCCCCGCGAGCGCCAGCGATTCGGTCACGTCCCTGGTGGGCAAAGGCCTGGTCGCCAAGGTCAAGGCCGCCGACGATGGCCGCGCCGTGGCGCTGCGCCTGACGCCTGCGGGCCGCAAGGTGCAGCGCAAACTCACCCAGGCCCTGTCCTTCGGCCAGGACGCCGTCGCCGCCCTCCCCGAGGCCGACCAGGCCGCGCTGTTCGCGCAGTTGCTGCAACTCATCGCGCAACTGCAGCACAGCGCACATTTCCCCGCCCTGCGCAGCTGCCCCAGTTGCCGGCACTTCCGCGCCAGCACGGGCGCCGGACCGCACCACTGCACCCTGGTCGACGCGCCCCTGCCCGTGGCCTGGCTGCGGCTGGACTGCCCCGAACACAGCCCGCGGGACGCGGCGGACTGACCCCCACCCCTTGCGAGAGCCGCCCATGCCCACGCCTCCCACGACGCCCTCCCCACCCGCCGCGCGCCACGCCGTCGTTGTCCAGCACCTGGCTTTCGAAGACCTCGGCAGCTTGGCGGGGGTGCTGCAGGCGCGGGGCTGGACCTGGTCCTGCCTGCAAGCCGGGGTGGACGACCTCGCTGCGGCCCAACAGGTCACCGAGGCCGATCTGCTGATCGTGCTGGGCGGACCCATCGGCGTCTACGAGACCGAGACCTACCCCTTCCTCGGCGAGGAGATCGCGCTGCTGCGCACGCGGCTGACCGCCCAGCGCCCGACCCTGGGCATCTGCCTGGGCGCGCAGCTGATGGCCGCGGCGCTGGGCGCGCGCGTCTACCCGGGCGGGCGCAAGGAGATCGGCTGGTCGCCGCTGAGCCTCACGCCGGCAGGCCAGGCCTCCTGCCTGCGCCACCTGGCCGGCACCGCCGTGCTGCACTGGCATGGCGACACCTTCGATCTGCCGGACGGCTGTGTCCACCTGGCTGCCAGCGCGGCCTACCCCCACCAGGCCTTCGCCGTGGGCGCCCACGCCCTGGCCCTGCAATGCCACCCCGAAGCACGGCTGCGCGACTTCGAGCGCTGGCTCATCGGCCACGCCTGCGAGCTGACCTCGGCCGGCCTGGACGTGCCCGCCCTGCGCGCCGAGGCCCGCACCCACGCCCCAGCGCTGGAGGCCGCCGCCGCGCGCATGTTCGGCGAGTGGCTGGACGGCCTGGCCTGACGCCCGGTCCTTGGCGCACACCCCCTGACACCGCACAAAGGCCCCGCAGACCGCGGGGATTCGCGACGCCCTCACTTGCCTCAATTGGTTAGGATTCCTACATTAATGACAGCAAGGCCGATCCCCGGGCTTGCGCCACACCACCGTCATCCGACAAGAGAGGACCCCATGAAAGAGACCGCGACCTTCTATCACGCAGGCTGCCCCGTGTGCGTCGAGGCCGAACGGCAAGTCGCCGCCGCGCTCGACCCGCAGCGCTACGACGTGCGCATCGTCCACCTGGGCGAACAGCGCGAGCAACTCACGCAGGCCCGCGCGGCTGGCGTGAAGTCCGTGCCCGCGCTGGTGCTCGGCGGCCTGCCCTTCCACATCAACCACGGCGCCGACCTCAGCGCGCTGGGCTGAGCACGCCGTGCCACGGTCCGGGCCGGCACACCTTGCCCTGGCTCAGGCCGTGGGCAGGGCCTTCATGTCATGATGCTGTCATGCGTTCCCTGCCCCCTCCCGCCCGGCTGGACGACGTCAGCACCGCGCTGCGCCGCGACGGCTGGGCCCTGATGCCCCGCGACATGCTGCTGGGCTGCCTGCCGGCCAGCCCGTCCGATGCCGACACCGTCCACGCCAGCTGGTCCGACCTGCCGCCCGACACCCACTTGCGCGATGGCGGTCGCTACCGCTTCCGCCGCCACAGCTGCTTCGTGCTCGACAACGCCCGCGGCACGCTGACGCAGACGCCGCACCGCGCGCACTGGCAACCCGTCACCTACAACGCCCTGCACGGCGGCTTCGAGCGCTGGTTCGAGCCTGTGTTGCCCGCCGTCTGCCAGCACCCGATGTGGCAGGCGCTGCTGCAGCGCCTGGGCGCCTTGCTCGCCGGCATCAAACCCGTGCCGGCCTGGTTCATCGAGGCCCACCAGTTCCGCGTCGACACCGCCGGCGGCATCGGTCGGCCGACCCCGGAAGGCGCGCACCGCGATGGCGTCGACTTCGTCGCCGTGATCATGCTGGAGCGCCACGGCATCAAGGGCGGCGAAACCCGCGTCTTCGAGGCCCAGGGGCCGCAAGGCGTGCGCTTCACGCTGAGCGAGCCCTGGAGCGTGCTGCTGCTGGACGACGAGCGCGTCATCCATGAATCGACGCCCATCCAGCCCCTGGGCGAGCACGGCTGGCGCGACACGCTGGTGTTGACCTTCCGGCAGGGCGGCTTCCAGGGGCCTTGAGCCCCAGCCCGGCGACCGGGGCGAAGGCGCTCAGGGCCGGCAGTCCGACTCGCGCTTGACGTCGGTGGCCTGCAGGCTGCTGGCGTTGAGCAGTGTGCCCTTGACTTCAACGCACACGGTGTTGCCCAACACCAGGCCGGGCTCGACCACCGCCGAGCTGTAATCCACGGTGTAGTCGCGATCGTGACGCAACACAAAGGTCGTCGCTGAGATGGGCAGAACGATGCGGCCATGCAGCTCGTTCTCGCCAGGCCGGCTGTCGTCGTCCACTTCGACCCGGCTGGCCACCAACACCCCACTGCGGTACAGGCCCTCGACCTCCACACGCTGCCCGTTGGGCGACGCGCGCAGCATCGACCGCACCGCGGCGAAGTTCACGGTCGTGCCATTGATGGTGCCCGACAAGCTGCCGTCGAAGCCCTGGATCACGCCCTCCAGGCGCCCGCGACGCTCCTCGCTGACCAGCTGGGTGCGCACCCCGACGCCACCGGACAGCGCCGTCCAGCTGCTGGTCGGCGGCGTCGCACGGATGACGCGGACACGCACGTAACCTCCTTCGACGACCCCCGACGGCAAGGGGCCCGAGAAGGTCACCACCTGTGGGCCGGCACCGATGCGGATGGTGGACGTAGCGCGGTCGACAGGGGCCACCACCACCCCTGAGATCTTGTAGGCATCCGGCTGAGAGGACAGGACCTCGATGCGCGTGGCCGCAAACTGGCCCACGGCGATGGGCAGGCCATGCACAACCACCTCATCCCCGGCCTGCAAGGGCGCCTCCAGCGGGACGGTGCGGGCATTGATGACCACGCGCTGCCCCATGACGGTGAACTCGGTGGTCGACGCGCCTCCCACAGGATTGACCACCACCCCCACCAACTCGCTCGCATACCTCACCCGCGTCGCCCTGGCCGTGTCCTTGGCGCCGCCCGTGCCGGGGGTGACCGCACCGCCATCGACCTCCACCACCATGCCGATCTGCAGGTCGGCGGCCAGGGGCGAGGCCTTGTCCTCGCTGAGCACGCTGGCGGTGTCGACGTCATAGCGCACGCCATTGACGATGATGGAGCCCAGGCCGGAGATGGCCCCGTTGGTGTAGGAACCGGTGCCGCCGCTGCCCACGCCGCTGTTGTTGGACGCGGTCTGCGTGCCACCACCGCAGGCTTGCAGCAACAGGGCCAGGAGCATGGCGGCCAGCAAGCCGCCGCGCGCCTGTGTCAGGTGTCTGTGCAACATCAGGAGTCCTTCGGCTTGGGGGCGGCTGTGGCCCCTTCGGCATCGGCCGCTGGCGGCGCAGCGGTGTCTTCGTGGTAAGTGAACAGGCCGAGGCGCACGCGCCGGTGGGCCGTGCCGCCGGACAGCGCATCTTCCTCGATGCGGTTCTCCAGCAAGGGCACGGCCTCGCTCAACAGCGTCTTCCAGTGCCGGCGGGCCAGCGCCCGCAGCATCTCGACGGATTCGGCCGACAGGCCATCGGCGAACACAGCCTGCTCGAAATGCACGGGCTCGTCGGCCAGCACGTTCTGCACGGCGGCCTGCAGGTGGTCGCCCACGTTGTTGCCCAGGAAGCCCAGCAGGCGCTGCCAGTCGCCGCGCGGCGTGAAGCCGTCCTGGATCAGGGTGACGGTGTCGGCGTCGGTGTCCCAGCGGGCCAACTGCAGCCGGCAGAGCTCATCGAGCAGGCTGCGCGGGTGCACGTCCTGCGTGACGGAGCGGGCCAGTGCCTCGAAGCTGGGCGCATCGCCCTGGCGCGGCAGCGGCCTGGGCTTGCCACGCACGCGCAGGCTGCGGTCGGACAGCCAGCGGGTGAAGAGTTGCGAGGCCAGCGAGGCCTCGGGCACCGGCGGGGCGCTGCCGGCGGACTGCACGAGGCGCGTGACCTCGCGGCGGTTGATGCCGGTGGCCGTGCTGATGCGGCTGACCAGGCGGTTGGGGGCCAGGCCCAGGGCGAGTTGCTCGTCGCGGGCGGCATGCACGAAGGCCTGCTTGAGGGCCTCCTCGGCGCTGGCGAAGGTCAGGCCGCGGTCCACCGCCAGACGCGCCAAAGGGGCCATGACGCCGCGCAGGGCGTCCAGCAGGACTTCTTGGTCGGTGGGTGGCGTGGGGGCGGCAGACGCAGGCATCTCGGACAGGGTTCACCGCCCACAAAACAAAATGGGCAGCACGCCCATTTTAACGGCGCAAACGCCGCCGCAGGATCAGCAGCGGGAGAAGTCGGGCTTGCGCTTTTCCATCACCGCGCTGATGGCTTCCTTCGCGGCCGGGCCGCGCAGCAAGGCGCCGAAGAGCTTGAGTTCCTCGCCCATGATCTGCTGCAGGCCGACCTGGCCCATCTTCATCAGGGCCTTGGTGGCGCGCAGCGAAGCCATGGGCTTGGCCGCCAGCTTGGCCGCCTGGGCCTGGGCGCAGGCGTTGACCTCGCCCGGGGGCAGAACGCGGTTGACCAGGCCCATCTCGACGGCCTCTTCGGCGTAGAAGGGCTCGCCCAGCATCAGCTTCTCGGCGGCACGCGGGTGGCCCACCAGCGAAGGCAGCAGCAGGCTGGCGCCGGCCTCGGGGCACAGGCCCAGGTTCACGAAGGGCAGGCTGAAGGCGGCGTTGTCAGCGGCGTAGACCAGGTCGCAGTGCAGCAGCATGGTCGTGCCGATGCCCACGGCCGGGCCGGCAACGGCGGCCAGCAGCGGCTTGGGGAAGGTGCGCAGCGATTCCAGGAAGCGCACCACGGGCGCGGGCTGGGCAGAAGACGCACCGGCCGCGGTGTCGGGCGGGTTGCTCAGGAAGTCGAGCAGGTCGTTGCCGGCCGTGAAGCACTGCTCGTGGCCCTGCAGCACGACCACGCGCACGCCTTCGTCCTCGGCGGCAGCCACCATGGCGTCGGCCAGGGCGCTGTACATCGCGGCGGTGATGGCGTTCTTCTTTTCAATGCGGTTGAAAGTCAGGGTCAGGATGCCCGCTTCGCGGTGCTCCAGGATCTCGCTCATGGTGTGTCTCCGAATCGGTGAACCCGCATTAGAAAACAAAAAGTCCCGCGGCAGGGCACGGGACTCCCCGACTCGGTGACCGAGTCCGGAAAGACGATGCTCAGGGTGCTCGCAGGTCGATGCCCAGGCGCGGCATCCACGCCGTGCCGCTGACCGTCACCGGCATGACCGTGGCCTGGCGCACGTTCAGGTTGAGCGCCCCCGTCACCGTGTACTGCTCGTGGGCGCCATAGACCAGCAAGGCCAGCTGCGAGCCCGCCGGCAGGCGCTTACCCACACCGGGCAGGGCCACGTCGTGCGTGCCCAGGCCCCGCAGCGGCTGGATCTGGTTGTCGACCAGCTCGACCAGGCCGCTGGGATGGACGACACCGGTGCCGACGAAGACGATGGGCTCGCCTCCCGCGATGCCGCCGACCAGGCCCGCCGACAGCGTCAGCTGCACATGGGGCACGCCCGCCACCACATCGCCGCGGCCACCCGTGAGGGCACCCAGCCTCACCACCGAAGGCACCGCCTGCACGCCAGCGATCACCTTGGTGGTCGGCACGGCGTAGGACGTGCCGGAGCGGCCGGTGGTCACCCGGTCGACCAGCACCGCATCGTCACCCGACAGCGACATGCAGACCTGGCGGGGCACCCCGTCGGCCGCCCCGGCCAGGCCCTTGAGGTGCTGGTCGAAGAAGGCGCGGCGGGCCACCGCGGTCTGCACGCGCCCGCACTGGTCCTTGAGTTGGTCCTGCGGGTTCTGGAAGGCGTAGGCGCCGGGATCGGGCACCACCTGGAGGGTGTTGTGCCCTGTCTGCGTGGTCATCAGGCGCACATCGCCGCCCGAGCGCATCAGGCACTGGTAGTTGGCCAGGCCATCGTTGAAATTGAACAGGGTGTCGCGCATGCCTTGCACGAACAGCGCGTTCACGCGCGGCGCCTGGCGCGGCTGCAGCAGCGGCTGCGTGCCCGGCCCGCCATTGGTCAGAACGGTGCGGCCGTTGCACCAGTAGCTGGTGCTGTGGTAGGCGAAGAAGTCCTTGAGATCGGGGGTGAGGCGGTTTTGCGCGAACGACACCGTGAACTGCTGCAGCAAGAAGGGGTCGGAGGTCGAGCCCGTCTTCACGCCCGCGCGACTGCCCAGCACCAGCAGGGCCGGATCCCACAAAGCCTTGGGCACGGAGCCCGGCGCCAGGCTGTAGGGCAGGTCGTGCGGGGCGATCTCGGGGACGATGGCGTCCAGGCGCCGCTTGGGGTCGATGTGGGCCAGCAGCAGCTGGTACATGCCGCCATAGGAGCCGCCCATCGAGCCCAGCACGAGGTTGTGCGCATCGCGCCCATCGGGTGTGGGGCCGTAGCGCAACCAGCCCAGGTTGGCCTCGACCCAGTCCAGCACGGCCAGCAGGTCGCGGCCCTCGAAGTCCGGGTCCATCACGCGCACCGAGCCGCTGCTGTCGCCGTGGCCGCGCTCGTCGATGCTGACCACGCCGTAGCCGTTGGCGCGCAGGTCGGTGATGGCGCTGTCGCCGGTCAGGTCCGGGGCGCCCGGCACGGTCGACGGCGCCGAGCCCCCCGTCGAGCGCGAGCCGCCATAGCCATGGCTGTGCAGCACCAGCGGGTAACGCTGGCCTTCGGTGAAGACGGTGGGCTCCATCACGGTGAAGGCCATGGTGTCGCCGGTGGCGGCCACGCGGATCTTCACGTCGATGGTGCGACCGGCACGGCTGGGGCCGGCGGCATCCCCGCCGCCTGCGGGCAGGCTCAGCGGCGCCGACACCGACAGCGTCACCGAGGCCTGCACCTGCAGGGCTTGCGCGCGGGAGGCGCTCACCGACACGGCCAGGCCCAGGGCCACGGCGCTCAACGCCCAGGGGCGCCAGGCAGCACCTGCGGCGGATCGACGGGCAGGCGGGAAAGAGGTGGGAACGGGATGGGGGAACTGCTTCATGCCGGACTCCAGACTGCGGGGAATGCACAACCAAATGGTTATGCCCAGCCCGAAGGATGCAGAAGCGACCGCAGCCGTCCGCTGCGAGGAAACCCGCTGAACGAGGGGTTTCCTCACCCCCAATTCAGGTAGGAACCTTGTGCGACTCAGGGCACAACCAGCCCAGCGCCAGCGGCCACACGGCACGCGCCCGGTCGGCACGGAAGAAGTCGAAGTGCCCGATGCGGTTGACGCCGTGCTCGCGTGGGCGCAGGCGCACATGGGTCTGCGGCGCATGGGTGTAGTGGCTGTGGTGGCGCCGCACCCCGTCGTTGGTGGCCAGCTCATCGTCGGTCAGCATCACCACCGTCATGGGCACGGTGACGGCCGCATAGGCCTGGCGGATGGCCACGCTGTGGCTGACCACGAAATCGCGGTGCATGGCCCAGCGCCGCCATTGCAGGGCCACGCCCGCGGGCAGGTCGCCCACGGCGTTGAGCCGCCGGCCGGCGAAGTAGCCCATGGCGCGCGATGCTCAGCGGCATGACCACATGCCACAGCAGGCCGACGTAGTAGCGCAGCGGCTTGGCCAGCCAGTGGCGGTGCCCGTGGCCCGAGCCGAGGGTGACCACGCGGTCGACCGACGGGTGCGGCGGGATGGCTCCGAACAGGATGCCTCCCATGCTGTGCCCGAACCAGCTCACCGGCACCCCGGGGAAGCGGCGCGCGGCCTCGTCCAGCACCGCGGGCGCATCGCGTTGGGCCCAGTCCAGCAGGTCGGCCTGGTAGCCCTTGAGCGAGCCCGGCGCCGACAGGCCCATGCCGCGGAAATCGAAGGTGTAGACGGCCAGCCCGTGCTGCGTCAGCCAGCGGGCGTGGTCCCAGTAAAACATCTGCGGCACGCCCAGCGCGGTGGCGATCACCACCACGCGGCGCACCTCGCCCGATCCAGGCAAGGACTCGGGCAGGAACAGGCGGGCGGCCAGACGCTGGCCATCGCGCGCATGCAGGGTCAGGGATTCCATGACAAGGGAAAAGGAAACGCCCGCCGCGAGGCTGGCTCGGGGCGGGCGTGGGGGTTCGATGGCATCCGGTCAGGCGACCGGATCATCCATCACAGGCTGTCGACGCGCTCGAAGATGCCGGCAGCACCCTGGCCGGTGCCGATGCACATCGTCACCATGCCGTACTTGCCGCCGGTGCGGCGCAGACCGTGCACCACGGTCGCAGCGCGGATGGCACCGGTGGCGCCCAGGGGGTGGCCCAGGGCGATGGCGCCGCCCATCGGGTTGACCTTGGCGCGGTCCAGCACGTGGCCCTTGCTGTCGAGGTCCTTCAGCACAGCCAGCGACTGGGCAGCGAAGGCTTCGTTCAGCTCGACCCAGTCCATGTCCGAGGCCTTCAGGCCAGCGTACTGCAGGGCCTTGGGGATGGCTTCGATCGGGCCGATGCCCATGATCTCGGGCGGCACGCCCTTGACGGCGAAGGCCACGAACTTGGCCAGCGGCTTCAGGCCGTACTTCTCACAGGCTTCCTTGGAAGCCAGGATCAGGCAGCCGGCGCCGTCCGAGGTCTGCGAGGAGTTGCCGGCGGTGACGGAACCCTTGGCCGCGAACACCGGGCGCAGCTT
The DNA here is from genome assembly GCA_022566735.1 of Pseudomonadota bacterium. Classification (GTDB taxonomy): domain Bacteria; phylum Pseudomonadota; class Gammaproteobacteria; order Burkholderiales; family Burkholderiaceae_C; genus Aquabacterium. The sequence continues at coordinate 101,982 of JADFIG010000002.1, read as the reverse complement.
GGCCAGGCCTTCGAGCGAGGTGTCGGGGCGGGCGCCTTCGTCGCGGGTGATGACCTTCTTGGAGATGGTGACTTCACCGGTCTCCAGGTTGGGCGTGCGCACTTCGACTTCGATCGGGGTGGTTTCGGCGTCGAACCAGCCAGCCTGCTGGGCGGCGATGGCGCGGCGGTGCGATTCCACCGAGAACGCGTCCTGCTCTTCGCGGCTGATCTGCCACTGGGCTGCCACCTTCTCGGCGGTCATGCCCATGCCGTAGGCGATGCCGACGTTCTCGTCGACGTTGACCACGGCGGGGTTGAACGAAGGCTTGGAGCCGCCCATGGGCACCATGGACATCGACTCGACGCCACCGGCGATCATGACCTCGGCTTCGCCGACGCGGATGCGGTCAGCGGCCATGGACACGGCGGTGATGCCAGCCGCGCAGAAGCGGTTGACGGTGGCACCGGCCACGGTCTTGGGCAGGCCCGACAGCAGCGCGGCGATCTTGGCCACGTTCATGCCTTGTTCGCCCTCGGGCATCGCGCAGCCGACGATGGCGTCTTCGATGGCAGCCGGGTCCAGCGTGGGAACCTGCTTGAGGGCGTTCTTGATGGTGGCCACCAGCAGATCGTCCGGGCGGGTGTTCTTGAACACGCCGCGGCCAGACTTGCCGATCGGGGTGCGGGTGGCGGCAACGACGTAAACGTCGCGGAGTTGCTTGGACATGTGTGTGTCTCCGATCGATCAGTTGCGGACAGGCTTGCCGGTCGACAGCATGCCCATGATGCGTTCTTGCGTCTTGGGGTTGTCCAGCAGCGAGCAGAAGTGCTTGCGCTCCAGGGCGTGCAGGTACTCTTCGCTCACCAGGGTGCCGGCATCGACGTCGCCACCGGTCAGCACATCGGCGATGGCCGAGCTGATGAGGTAGTCGTGGGCCGAGATGAAGCCGCCGTCACGCATGTTGATGAGCGACGATTGCAGCGTGGCCTTGACGTTGCGACCGGCCACGGGGATCAGCTTCCTGGCCGGTGCGCGGTAGCCCGACTCGTGCATGGCCTTGGCCTGGGCGATGGCCACGTGCAGGATCTCGTCCTTGTGCGGGACGATGATGTCGCCGTCGATCAGGTAGCCGAACTTGCGCGACTCGATCGCCGAGGTGCCGACCTTGGCCATGGCCGCAGCCTGGAAGCCTTCCTTCAGGAAGCCCATCAGCTCGCCACCGACCTGGCCGGACACGCCCTTGGAGGGCTCCAGCAGCTCGGCCGCACGGCGGGCCAGGTAAGCCAGGCCACCGCCGCCAGGGATCAGGCCCACGCCGACTTCGACCAGACCCACGTAGGTTTCCATGGCGGCGACGCGCTTGGCAGCGTGCACGGCCAGCTCACAGCCGCCACCCAGGGCCAGACCGTGCATGGCAGCGACGGTCGGGACGTTGGAGTAGCGCAGGCTCAGCATGAAGTCCTGCAGCTGCTTCTCGAACGGGGCGATGGCCTTGCCACCACCGCTCATGAAGGCGGGCATCATGGACTGCAGGTCGGCGCCGGCCGAGAACGGGCCGTCTTGCGACCAGATCACCAGGCCCTTGTAGCCAGCTTCGGCGATCTCCAGGCCCTTGGACAGGCCGGAGGTGACTTCGGCGGAGATGGTGTGCATCTTGGACTTGATCGAAGCGATGACCACTTCGTCGTCCAGGGTCCACAGGCGGATGGCGGCGTCTTCGAACAGGGTCTTGCCAGCGGTGGCGGCGTTCGGGGCATTGGAGCCCAGCACGTCTTCGCGGAAGAACTGGCGCTGGTAGACGGGCAGCTGGCGCTGGGGCACGTACTTGCCTTGCTTGGGCGCCCACGAGCCTTCGGCGGTGTGGACGCCCGCATTTTGAGCGACCGGACCGTCGAACACCCAGGCCGGCAGCGGGGCCTTGGACAGGGCCTTGCCAGCGTCGATGTCGGCCTTCACCCATTCAGCCACCTGCTTCCAGCCGGCTTCCTGCCAGATCTCGAAGGGGCCTTGCTTGGCGCCGAAGCCCCAGCGCATGGCGAAGTCCACGTCACGGGCGGTCTCGGCGATCGACTCCAGCGTCACGGCAGCGTAGTGGAAGCTGTTGCGCAGGATGGCCCACACGAACTGGGCTTGCGGGTTGGCGGACTCGCGCAGACCCTTCAGGCGCTCGGCGGCGGGCTTCTTCAGGATCTCGGCGACGTCCTTGTCGGCCTTGCCGCCACCGGTCACGTAGTCACCGGTCTTGGCGTCGAACTGCAGGATGTCCTTGCCGACCTTCTTGAAGAAACCTTGCTTGGTCTTCTGGCCCAGGAAACCCTTTTCGATCAGGGCGGTCAGGGCAGCGGGGGTGTCGAAGGCGCCGTTGAAGGGGTCGTCCTTGGCACCGTTTTGCAGGGTCTTGATGACGTGGGCCATCGTGTCCAGACCCACCACGTCGGCGGTGCGGAAGGTGGCCGACGAAGCGCGGCCCAGCTTCTTGCCGGTCAGGTCGTCGACGATGTCATAGCCCAGGCCCGAACGCTCGACTTCGCGGAAGGTCAGCAGCATGCCGGCCACGCCCACGCGGTTGGCGATGAAGTTGGGGGTGTCGTACGCGCGGATGACGCTCTTGCCCACGGCGGAGGTGGAGAAGGCTTCCAGCTTGTCCACCACGTCAGCGGCGGTGTACTCGGTGGGGATCAGCTCCAGCAGCGCCATGTAGCGCGGCGGGTTGAAGAAGTGGATGCCCAGGAAGCGCGAACGCAGCTGCTCGGGCAGCACGTTGGCCATGGCGGTGATGGACAGGCCCGAGGTGTTGGTGGCCAGGATGGCCTTCTCGTTCACGAAGGGAGCGATCTTCTTGTACAGATCTTCCTTCCAGTCCAGGCGCTCGGCGATGGCTTCGATGATCAGGTCGCAGCCACGCAGCGCTTCGAGGTGCTCTTCGTAGTTGGCTTGCTCGATCAGCGCCGCGTCTTCGACCACGCCCAGGGGCGCCGGCTTCAGCTTCTTCAGGTTCTCGACGGCCTTGGTGACGACGCCGTTCTTCGGGCCTTCCTTGGCGGGCAGGTCGAACAGGACGACCGGCACCTTGCAGTTGACCAGGTGGGCGGCGATCTGGGCACCCATCACGCCGGCGCCCAGGACGGCCACCTTGCGCACGTTGAATTGACTCATGTTCTCTCCTAGCGGAACAGTGGAAATGGAGATGGATGAGGAGGCGGCATCACCGCCTCCCCTGAACAGCCTGTCGGATTAGAACAGGGCCTCGTCCATTTCCATCAGGGGCTTCAGACCGGCCTTGGCCGTGACCATCAGGGTCTCGACTTCAGGCAGCAGCTTGGCGAAGTAGAAGCGGGCGGTGGCCAGCTTGGCGATGTAGAACTTGTCGCCGGAAGCTTGCTTCTCCAGGGCGATCTTGGCCATGCGGGCGAAGAAGTAGGCGTAGACCATGTGGCCCACGACACGCAGGTAGTCGAACGCGGCGGCGCCGACTTCGTCCGGGTTCTGCATGCCCTTCATGCCGACTTCCATGGTGAAGGCCTGCACCTTCTGGCCCAGCTCGGCCAGGGGCTTGGTGAACTCCTGCATGGCTTCGTTGTCGGCGTTTTCCTTGACGAAGCGGCCCACCAGCTTGCCGAACTTGGTCAGCTTGGCGCCAGCGTCGCCCAGCACCTTGCGGCCCAGCAGGTCCAGCGCCTGAACGGTGTTCGTGCCTTCGTAGATCATGTTGATGCGGGCGTCGCGCACGAACTGCTCCATGCCCCACTCGTGGATGAAGCCGTGGCCGCCGTAGACCTGCTGGCATTCCACCGTGGCCTTGAAAGCGTTCTCGGTGATGAAGGCCTTGACGATCGGGGTCAGCAGGGCGACGGTGTCATCCGACTCCTTGCGGACGGCTTCGTCCGGGTGGTTGTGCGACTTGTCCAGCTCGATGGCGGTGAAGTACACCAGGGCGCGGGCGCCTTCGGCGTAGGCACGGGCGGTCAGCAGCATGCGGCGCACATCGGGGTGCACGATGATCGGGTCGGCCGGCAGGTCGGGGCGCTTGGCGCCGGACAGGGCACGCATCTGCACACGGTCCTTGGCGTAGGTCACGGCGTTTTCGTAGGCCACCTGGGTCAGGCCCAGGGACTGGTTGCCCACGCCCAGACGGGCGCCGTTCATCATCACGAACATGGCGGGCAGGCCGCGGTGGGGCTGGCCCACCAGGGTGCCGATGGCGTCTTCCAGCACGATCTGGGCGGTGGCGTTGCCGTGGATGCCCATCTTGTGCTCCAGGCCGGCGCAGAAGATGCCGTTGCGCGAACCCAGCGAGCCGTCGGCGTTCACGTTGAACTTGGGCACGGCGAACAGGGAGATGCCCTTGGAGCCGGCAGGTGCGTCCGGCAGGCGGGCGAGCACCAGGTGGACGATGTTCTCGGCCATGTCGTGTTCGCCGGCCGAGATGAAGATCTTGGCGCCGGTGATCTTGTAGGTGCCGTCGGCCTGGGGCTCGGCCTTGGTGCGCAGCAGGCCCAGGTCGGTGCCGCAGTGCGGCTCGGTCAGGCACATCGTGCCGGTCCATTCGCCGGAGGTCAGCTTGGGCAGGTAGGTCTTCTTCTGCTCGGGGGTGCCGTGCACTTCCAGGCAGGCGTGGGCGCCGTGGCTCAGGCCGGGGTACATGGTCCAGGCCTGGTTGGCCGAGTTGTTCATCTCGTAGATGGCCTGGTTGATCAGCTGGGGCAGGCCTTGACCGCCCCACTCCGGATCAGCCGACAGGGCGGACCAGCCGTTTTCGGTGTACTGCTTGTAGGCTTCCTTGAAGCCGTCCGGCGTCTTGACTTCGTGGGTTTCCTTGTCCAGGACGCAACCCTGCACGTCGCCCACCAGGTTCAGGGGAGCGATCACTTGCGAAGCGAACTTGCCGCCCTCTTCCAGCACGGCATTGACGGTGTCGGCGTCCAGATCGGCGTAAGCGGGGATCTGCTTGAGTTCATCGACAGCGCCGAGCAGTTCGTGCATCACGAATTGCATGTCGCGCAGGGGGGGGTTGTAAGAAGGCATCGTGAAGCTCCTCGGTCGGTGGTAACAGGTGAACGGACTGTTGGTGGATCAAACAGAAGTCCGGGGAGCCTGGGCTCCACCGGCGGCTGCACCCGAAGGCGAAGCCTCTCCAGACGGCTGAACCGGCGCGCCCAGTGCGTAGTACTGGACGACCCGCTCGAAGGCCGTGCGGGCCCGATCCACCGCCCCCACCGAACGCAGGAAACGCGCGTCGTGGTGGAGGGCCAGGATCAGGCCATGGATCTCGAACTGCATCTGCATCGGGTCGGTGTCGGCACGCAGGTGCCCCATCTCCATGGCCATGCGGATGGCGCGCACCAGCGAGCCATGCCAGGTCACGACCATGCCGGCCAGGGCGTCGCGCACCGGCCCGGGGCGGTCGTCGAATTCAACCGCACCGCTGATGTAGATGCAACCGGAATCGATTTCCGTGGCCACCTTGGCCACCCAGTTCTCGAACAGGGCGCGCAGGCGCGGCAAGCCGCGGGGCTGCCGGATGGCGGGCACGAAGACCTCTTCCTCGAAACGCTCGTGGTATTCCCGGATGACGGAGATCTGCAGTTCCTCGCGCGAGCCGAAGTGGGCGAACACGCCCGACTTGCTCATGCCGGTGACCTCGGCCAGGGCGCCGATCGACAGGCCCTCGATGCCCATCTGCGAGGCCAGGCTCAGCGCCGCATCCAGGATGGCGGCGCGGGTCTGCTGGCCCTTGTGCGCGCCGCGTCCACGCTCGCGCCCCGCCTCGGCGGCGGGTTTGGCGTCATGGGGGTGCGCAGCGGACACAGTGCTTCCTCGGAATAAAACGAACGGTCGTGCTATTTTGCAGAAATCCGAGCGTTTGTGTAGGGGGGTTGCGAGAAATTTTTTTGTGTCAACGCGGTGTCCTCCCGCGGCGTGGCGGCACCCGCCATCCGGATCACCCATCACGGAAATTGGCAGAAAGACGTGACGGTCACGCGTCAATGCCCACACCAGAGGTTGAGAAAGTCACACAAGCTGCACTATCCTTGAGCAGTCAATGCCCTCATGGAGGCTGGATGGACGTGCTGCAACTCGACGTGTCGGGCCGTCCGCAGGCTTGGCTGTCGGCCAAGGAAGCGGCGGTGCTGTATGCCAATGACGGCGTGGCCTGGACCCTGGGAGACCCCTTCCTGGTGCTGCGCGGCGGCATCCAGCGCAAAACGGGCCTGCAATCCCGCCTGGAGCTGCACCCCATCGTGGCGGTGCATGGCGCCATCCCCAGCCGCGCCTGGCGCCAGACGCCGGCCATCTCCAACAGCAAACTCTTCGCCCGCGACCGCCAGGTCTGCGCCTATTGCGGCGACCGCTTCCACCAGGACGAGCTCACCCGCGAGCACATCGTGCCGACCTCGCGCGGTGGCGGCGACACCTGGATGAACTGCATCACCGCCTGCCGCAGCTGCAACGGGCGCAAGGGCAACCGCACGCTCAACGAGCTGAGCTGGTCCCTGTACTACCTGCCCTACGTGCCCAGCCTCCACGAGGACATGATCCTGCGCGGTCGGCGCATCGTGGCCGACCAGATGGAGTTCCTGCTGGCCAGCGTGCCCGCGCACAGCCGCTTGCGCCAGGAGCTGGCCCTGGCATGAGCGCCCGGGCCTGAAGCGTTCGCCCGGCCTCAGGCCTTGCGCACGCCCGGCACGCCGCGCTCGATCACGCAGCGTGCCTGGGTGCGGAACTTCGACTGCGCCTTCACCGGGTGCAGGGTGCCGCGGAACTCGCAACGCACCTGCCGGGGCGACACGTCCAGCAGCACGTAGCCGCGCTCGTCGCTGCGCATGTGCACGATGTCGGGGTTGGCGCGCTTGATCCAGGCATTGACCAGCTCGCTGAGGCCCTTGCTGGAAATGGAGCTCGTCACGACCTCGCTGGCCACGATGGGCGAGCTCGCATCGCGCGGGTTCAGGCGCAGGTTGGCCGCCACGTGGCGGTGCACATCGCCGCCCAGCACGACCACGTCCTGCACCCGCGGCTGCGCGATGGCCTCCATCAGGCGGGCGCGCGCGGCCGGGAAGGCGTCCCAGCCTTCGGCATAGACCAGGTCGCCCAGCAGCGGCGCATGCATCAGGCCCGGCGACATCTGCGTGGTCTGCACGATGAACTTCCAGGCCGCCATGCTGCCGGCCAGGCCCTCGGCCAGCCAGTCCTCCTGGCTCTGGCCCAGCATCGTCCGGCTGGGCACCTCGGCCGCCGGGCAGCGCCACAGCACCTTGCCGTCCATGGGCGCGTGCACCCCGTGGCAAGGGGCGGCGTCACGGTGCTGGCGGGTGTCGAGCAGCCAGAGGTCGGCCAACTGGCCCCACTGGAATCGCCCCTGCATGGGCATGCTGGCGTCGGCCGGCACCCGGTGCGGCGACACCGGCACATGCTCGAAATAGGCCTTGTAGGCCGCCGCCCGCACGGCCAGGAAGGCGCGGGCGTCTGTCAGGTAGGGGTCGTGGTCGCCGGCGTAGTCGGCCAGCACCTCGTGGTCGTCCCAGACCATCAGCCAGGGGTGGGCGGCATGGGCCGCGCGCAGGTCCGCGTCGAGCTTGTAGCTGGCGTGGTGAATGCGGTAGTCCGCCAGCGAACGCTCGCCCAGGTCACGGGCAAAGACGTGCGGGTGGGTGCGCTGGCGCGCGTGGCGCGGCGCCTCGGTGGTGTAGATGTAGTCCCCGACGAAGACGACGAGGTCGACATCGGCCGCAGCGATCTCGCGGTGCGCCGTGAAGTGGCCGTGCTCGTAGTGCTGGCAGGACGCCAGGGCCATGCGCAGGCTGCCCACCCGCGCATCGGGGGCCGGTGCCGTGCGGGTGCGGCCCACCGGGCTGTGCTGGCCGCCCGCAGCGAAGCGATAGAAATACTCGCGCCCGGGCTGCAGGCCCTCGGCCACGACGTGGACGCTGTGCGCCACCGCCGGATCGGCCACCGCCACGCCTTGCCGCACCACCTGGTTGAAGCGCCCGTCCAGGGCCACCTCCCACTGCACGGGCAAGGCACGCGCGGGCACGCCCCCATCGGCCTGCAGCGGCCGGGGCGCCAGGCGCGTCCACAACACGACCGATTCCGGCTGAGGCTCACCGCTGGCGACGCCGAGCGTGAAGACTTCGGCCGACTCGCTCCAGCCCCCGGCATCGGCCACCTCGGTCGCCTGGGCGCGCCCCGCGGAGGCGAACACCTGCTGCCAGGCGATGGCGGCAGCGGCACGGCTGAGGGATCTGAATAGGTCGCGGCGTTGCATGAAGGCGCCGATTATGCGTCGCCAGCACGACACGCCTTCGCAGCAAGCCCCGTCGGGGGCACAATGGGTCGCACGCTTTGCGCAGGAGATGGCCATGCCGACCCGACCGACCAGCCCCGACCCCAGCGGCGACGCGAGCCGCGTCAACCCCTTTGCCGGCCTGAGTGGCGGGCTGGGAGCCGGCCTGGACTTCTTCCAGGACTGGCTCAAGGCCGCCGGCAGCGCCCTGCCCAACCTGCAAGGCAGCGCGGCCAGCGCCGGCATGGGCAGCTGGGCCATGCCCACGCTCGACCCCGATGAACTCGACAAGCGCATCCAGGACCTCAAGACCGTGCAGTTCTGGCTGGAACAGAACGCCCGCATGATCGCCATGACCATCCAGGGCCTGGAAGTCCAGAAGATGACCCTGAGCACGCTCAAGGGCATGAACGTCTCGATGGACAGCCTGCGCGATGCGCTCAAGGCGCGCAACGCGACCACGGACACACCCGCCAGCGCCCCCCGGGCCGAGCCGCCCGCCGCGGCGTCGCGCGCGCAAGAAGCCGCGCCCGCGCCGGGCTCGGCCGCCAGCGAACCGAGGGACACGATGGGCAGCGCCATGGAGAGCGCCATGGAAAGCGGCGCCGAGCTCATCAACCCGATGCGCTGGTGGGACACCCTCACGGAGCAGTTCACCCATCTGGCCTCGCAAGCCTCGCAGACGGCCCAGTCGGTGGGCACCTCGATGAGCGACCTGCTGGCCCAGGCTCAGCAGGCGCAACATGCCCACGCAGGCGCCCCGGCCGAAGCCGAGGCCACGCCCGCCCCCACCGGACGCAAGCCCTCGGCCCGCGCCTCCGGCACCCGCAGCCGCGCTGGCACCACCGGCACCAGCCGGCGCACCGCCACCGCCGCGTCCGGCCCCAAGGCCAAGGGCTGAGGAAGCCGCCGGCCATGCTGCACTTCCTGCACGCCCACGCCACGCACCCGCAGCCCGAGCTGGCGCTGGAGCTGGTCTGGGCCCAGTTGGCCTCGCAGCTGGACGCCTTCGCCGACGACGCCCCGACGCTGGGCTGGTGCTACCTCAGCGACGAACTCGCCCACGGCGCTGCGGCCGTGCTCCATGGCCTGCGCCAGCGCCTGCCGCAGGTGGCCTGGGTCGGCGCCGTCGGGGCGGGCGTGCTGGCCACCCGCACCGAGTACATGGACGAGCCCGCCCTGGCGGTCATGGTCTGCAACCTGCCCCGCGCCGATTTCCGCGTCTTCCACGGTCGGCAGGCCCTGCCGGGACACCCGCGCGGCCATGGCGCCGCCCCCTCGCACTGGCATGCCCACACGGCCCAGGTGCATGCCGACGCGCGCAGCCCCGATGTGGGCGAGCTGATCGCCGAGCTGGCCTCGCGCACCGACACGGGCTACCTGTTTGGCGGCCTGAGCGCCGGCCAGCACCACAGCCTGCACCTCGCCCTCGACCCGCAGGACATCGCCGGGCCCTTCACCGACGCGGGCGCGGGGGTCTGGCATGGCGGCCTCTCCGGCGTGGCTTTCAGCGAGCGCGTGCGCCTGGTGTCGCGCGTCAGCCAGGGCTGCTCGCCGGTGGGTCCGCGGCGCGAGATCACCGCCGCCGACCGCAACGTCATCTACGAACTCGACGGCCAGCCCGCCCTGGCCTGCCTGCTGCGCGACCTGGGCGTCACCGCCACCGTCGGCAACTCGGGCTGGCAGCGCGAGGCCTTGCCCAAAGTGCGCGCCACCCTGGCCGGCCTGACCGATGCGTCCAGCGACCTGCTGGAACATGGCCGCCACTTCGGTGCCGACACCCGGGTGCGCCACCTCGTCGGGCTGGACCCGGCCCGCCAGGGCGTGGCCCTGGCCGAAGAGGTCGAGGTGGGCATGCAGATGGCGTTCTGCCAGCGCCACGCCCAGGCCGCGCGGCAGGACCTGGTGCGCATCTGCGCCGAGATCCGCGAGGAATTCGACCCGCAGGAGCACCCCCACAGCCGCGCTGCGGGCGCCATCTACATCAGTTGCGCGGGCCGCGGCGGCGAGCATTTCGGCGCACCCCACGCCGAAATGGAAATCCTGGCGCACGCGCTGGGCGACATCCCCCTGGTCGGTTTCTTCGCAGGCGGGGAAATCGCCCGCAGCCACCTCTACGGCTACACCGGCGTGCTGACGGTGTTCGGCGGCTGAACGCCGCACCCGCCCCCCATTCACCGTCGTTCACCCCCAAAAGGGGGCCCCATCGCTGGGGATTTTCACATGGCGGACACATCCGCACACTGACGCCCTCCCCGTCGTTGCCGTTTGCAGGAGTTCGCCATGATCGCCCGTCCCGTCCGCCGCCCCGGCCCCATCCCGTTCACGCCCTTCCAGACCTTCCCGGCCTTCCCCGCCGCAGCCCCATCCTCCACCCTGGCCGCCACCTCGTCGACCACTTCGGGCGCACCTTCGGCCCGCCACGAGGCCATCGCCCCCCACCAGGGCGGCGCTCGCCCTCGGTCCGCCGCCAGCGCCCCGCGCGCCACCTTCCACGGCCACGGCGTGCTGTGCGTGCGCTCCTCGGCCAGCGGCTTGCTCTACCGCTTCCAGGGGCATGGCGCCTGCATGGAGATCGACCCGCGCGACGCCTTGCTGCTCGGGCGGCTCACCGATGTCCACGTCGGCTGAAGACGCTACAGTCGTGGCATGCACGCCGCGACCGCCCCGAACCTGTCGTCTGATGGCAACCCAGCCTCGCCAGGGCTGAAGCCACCCACCCCTGCCGACCTGGCCTCGCGACAGCAGGCCGTCGTGTCGGCCTTGCACAAGCTGCTGCCGCCCCAGTCGGTGCTCTGGCAAGCCGAAGCCGTCACCCCGTTTGAATGCGATGGCCTCAGCGCCTACCGCCAGCGCCCGCTGGCCGTGGCCCTGCCCGAGACCCATGAACAGGTCGGCCAGGTGCTGGCAGCCTGCCACGCGCTGGGGGTGCCCGTGGTGGCGCGCGGCGGCGGCACCGGCCTGTCGGGCGGCGCCCTGCCCGATGCCGGTGGCGTGACGCTGTCGCTGGCCCGCCTCAACCGCATCCGCCACATCGATCCGCTGGCGCGCACCGCCGTGGTCGAGTGCGGCGTGCGCAACCTCGCCATCAGCGAGGCCGCCGCTGCCCATGGCCTGTACTACGCCCCGGACCCCAGCAGCCAGATCGCCTGCACCATCGGAGGCAACGTCGCCGAGAACGCTGGCGGCGTGCACTGCCTGAAATACGGCCTGACCGTGCACAACGTGCTGCGCGTGCGCGGCTTCACCGTCGAAGGCGAGCCCCTGGAGCTGGGCAGCGAAGCCCCTGACGCCGCCGGCCTGGACCTGCTGTCGGCCTTCATCGGCAGCGAGGGCCTGCTGGGGGTGGTCACCGAAGTCACCGTGCGCCTGTTGCCCAGGCCCCAGGTGGCGCGCTGCGTGCTGGCCAGCTTCGACGACGTCGGTCGGGCCGGTGACGCGGTGGCCGCCATCATCGCCGCGGGCCTCATCCCCGCCGGGCTGGAGATGATGGACCAGCCCATGACCCGCGCTGTCGAGGATTTCGTGCACGCGGGCTACGACCTCGACGCTGCCGCCATCCTGCTGGTCGAAAGCGACGGCACGCCGCAGGAGGTGGAAGAAGAAATCGAGCGCCTGACGGCCGTCGTGCAAGCGGCCGGCGCCACACGCATCGAACTCAGCCAGGACGAGGCCCAGCGCCTGCGCTTCTGGAGCGGCCGCAAGAACGCCTTCCCGGCCACCGGCCGCATCAGCCCGGACTACCTCTGCATGGACGCGTCCATCCCGCGCAAGGCCCTGGCCACCATGCTGGCCGCCATCTCCCGGATGGAGGGCGAGTTCGGCCTGCGCTGCTGCAACGTCTTCCACGCGGGCGACGGCAACATGCACCCGCTCATCCTCTTCGATGCCAACGACCCCGACGAGCTGCACCGCGCCGAGGCCTTCGGCAACGCCATCCTGAGGCAGGCCGTGGCGCTGGGCGGCAGCATCACCGGCGAACATGGCGTGGGCGTGGAAAAGCTCGACGCCATGTGCGTGCAGTTCACCGACGCCGAGCGCGCCCAGATGCTGGCCTTCAAGGCCGCGTTCGACCCCGACGGCCGCCTCAACCCCGGCAAGGCCATCCCCATGCTGGCACGCTGCGGCGAAGTGCGCTCCGGCCCCGCTCAGGCCATGGGCCAGACGCCCGCGCTGCGCGAAGCCCTGGCCACGCTGCCGCGCTTCTGAGCGCCGGGGCCCTGGCCCCGCCCACCGCAGCCATCGCCACGTGGCGACCCCAGGCCTCCCCCTCGTTCCCGGGGGAAATCCGCCCGCATCCGGCCAAAACCCCCTCGCCCGATCGGAGACCCTGGACACAGGCCCGGGTCTCTGGGGTATAAAAGCGCCTGAAGTCAAACGATCGTTTTAAATGAACGATTGTTTGCCGCCCGACACCCACTGCCCCGCCCCCAACCCCAGGCCCGCCCGGCACCCTTGCCCGCGCCGGCCCCGACTCTCGACCGAGGTGACATATGCCGCAGTACAAGGCACCCTTGCGCGACGTGCGCTTCCTGCTCAACGAAGTCTTTGACTACAGCAGCCACTACGCCGGCCTGCCCAATGGCGAGGACGCCAGCCCGGACATGGTCGAAGCCATCCTGGAAGGCTGCGCCACCTTCTGCGAAGAAGTGCTGGCCCCGCTGAACCTCTCGGGCGACCAGGAAGGCTGCACCTTCCACAACGGCGAAGTCACCACGCCCCGGGGCTTCAAGGAGGCCTACGCCGAGTACGTGGCCGGCGGCTGGCAAGGCATCTCCCACCCCAAGGCGTACGGCGGCCAGGAGCTGCCCATGTCGCTGAACCTGCTGAAGTCGGAGATGATGGGCACGGCCAACTGGTCGTTCACCATGTACCCCGGCCTCAGCCTGGGCTGCATGAACACCATCTTCCAGTTCGGCACGGCCGCGCAGAAACAAACCTACATGCCCCCTCTGGTCTCGGGCGAGTGGACCGGCACCATGTGCCTGACCGAGCCCCAGTGCGGCACCGACCTGGGCCAGGTCAAGACCAAGGCCGAACCCGCGGGCGACGGCAGCTACAAGGTCACCGGCACCAAGATCTTCATCTCGGCCGGCGAGCACGACCTGGCAGAGAACATCGTCCACATCGTGCTGGCCCGCCTGCCCGACGCGCCCAAGGGCACCAAGGGCATCTCGCTGTTCATCGTGCCCAAGTTCCTGGTCAACGCCGACGGCTCGCTGGGGGCGCGCAACACCGTCGCTTGCGGCGCCATCGAGCACAAGATGGGCATCCGCGCCTCGGCGACCGCCGTGCTGAACTTCGACGGCGCCACCGGCTACCTGATCGCCGAGCCCAACCAGGGCCTGGAAGCGATGTTCACCTTCATGAACACCGCCCGCATCGGCACCGCCGTGCAGGGCCTGGCCCACGCCGAGCTGTCCTACCAGGGCGCCCTGCCCTATGCCAAGGAGCGCCGCTCCATGCGCGCCCTCTCGGGCAAGAAGGACGCCGAGCACAGCGCCGACGCCCTGATCTGGCACGCCGACGTGCGCCGCATGCTGCTGACCCAGCGCGCCGTGGCCGAAGGCGCCCGCGCCATGATCTACCACGCGGCCAAGCTGGCCGACCTGATGGTCACCGGCGTGTCCACCGGCAACAAGGCCGAGTACGAGGCGTACGACGACAAGCTGGGCTTCTACACGCCCATCCTCAAGGGCTTCATCACCGAGATGGGCCTGGAGTCGGCCAACATCGGCATGCAGGTCTTCGGGGGCCACGGCTACATCAAGGAGCACGGCATGGAGCAGATCGCCCGCGACGCGCGCATCGCCACGCTGTACGAAGGCACCACCGGCATCCAGGCGCTCGACCTGCTGGGCCGCAAGACCCTGCTGCAATCGCGCGGCAAGTGCGTCTTCAACTTCACCAGCGAGATGATCGCCCAGGCCCAGCCCCACCTGCTGGACGGCGGCCCCATCGGCATGATGGCCCGCGCCTGCTTCAAGCGCGCCTGGCAGTGGAAGCTGCTGACGCTCAGGATCATGCTGCGCGCCAACAAGGACCGCGACCTGGTGAGCTCGGCCTGCCACGACTTCCTGATGTTCTCCGGCTTCGTGATGATGGGCCACTTCTGGCTCAAGCAGGCCCTGGTGGCCAAGGAGAAACTGGCCAAGGGCGGCAAGGATTCGGCCGAGTTCTACACGGCCAAGCTGCAGACCGCCGAGTTCTACTTCGAGCGCCTGCTGCCCCGCGCCGACGGCCACAGGAAGTCCATGCTGGCGCCCACCCGCTCGGTCATGCAGATGGACAACGAGCACTTCAGCTTCCACTGAAGGCGCTGGCTGGCGCAGGAACGCGAAAGGCTCCCCGCGGGGAGCCTTTTTCCTGGCCGCATCGCACGACGCCTGGCCGTGCAGATGCCTCGGACCTCAGCGCGCCCAGTGGCGCAGCATGAACTCGGCCTGGCGCTCCAGCGCGCGCTGGGCGCTGGGCAAGAGGCTGGCGTGCGCCTGGAACACGTGCCAGCGCTGCATGTAGACCTCCAGTTCGGCGTGGCGGCCCGCGGCCGTGGCGTTTTCGACCACCCACACGGCGTTGTCGTAGAGCACCTCGTCGTCGCCCACCTGCGTGAGCGAGGGCGGCAGTTGCGACAGGTCCTGCGCCATGGGCTCGGCCCAGCGGTGGCCGGCCGGCACCTTCATGGCGCGCGCCACGTCGTCGGCCCAAGCCATGCGGATCATGGGATCGCGCGACTGGCGCTCGAAGCCGGTGGAGTTGGGCAGCGGGTGCAGGCTCAGCGCCGGCGACATCATCACCAGCGAGGCCGGCGCGGGCAGGCCTTCCTGCATGGCCGCGATCGCCGTCATGAAGGTCAGGTGGCCACCGGCCGAATCCCCCGCGATGCTGATGCGGTCGGGCGTGTAGCCCTCCTGCAGCAACTGGCGATAGCAGGTGATGCAATCTTCCAACTGCGCCGGGAAAGGCGCCTCGGGCGCCAGGCGGTAATGCGGCACGAGCACCTGGGCCCCCGTCAGCGCCGACAGGGCCCGGGTGATGCTGCGGTGGGTGCGCGGGCTGCCCGCCACGAAGGCGCCGCCGTGCAGGTACAGGATGGCGTGGCGCGGCTGCGCGCCGTTGGCCGCGGCCCTGGGCCGCACACGGTCGACTTCGATGTGGGCGACGCGCTCGACGCGCACCTGGGCGCGGCCATCCTGCGGCATCATCGACGAACCGATGGACAGCGCCGCACGCTGCACCGCGAACGGCCAGGGCGGCCCCAGGAAGGGCTTGAGGCTGACGCGCAGCGCCGCGCGCATGACCGCCGCCGACACCGCCTCCTTGAGCCCGGCGGGCGGCTGGTAGCGGCGGATCACCGGCTGGGCAGGGGGGGCTTCAGCACAGGCCTCGTTCGCCTGCTTTGCAATGGCCGACATCGTGTGACTCCTCGATCCACAGTGGCCGCGGGGCTCAGCCCAGCATGCCCTTCTTGGCGAACAGGGTGATCAGCGGCTGGTACCAGGAGCCCAGCACCCGCACGAGCTTGTCGAGGAACTTGGCGTCCAGGCCGACCAGCACGCGGCGCTGGTTGCCCTCCACCGCGCGCAGGATCTGCAGCGCGGCGCTCTCGGCGGTGGTGGCATTGAGCAGCTTGTCGAACTTGGCGCGGGCCTCTTCGGCCTTGCCGCCGGTGGCCTTGTGCATGCTCTCGTCCATCTTCGCGTCTTTGGCGATGTTGGTGCGGATGCCACCCGGGTGCACGCAGGTAGCGCTCACGCCGCAGTTCGCCATGTCCAGCTCCTGGCGCAGCGCCTCGGTGTAGCCGCGCACCGCGAACTTGCTGGCGTTGTAGGTGCCTTGCGTGGGCACCGACAGCAGGCCGAACAGGCTGGAGGTGTTGACGACGTGGCCCTCACCCGCGCGCTTGAGGTGCGGCAGGAAGGCCTGCGTGCCCCAGACCACGCCCCAGAAGTTGATGCCCATGATCCATTCGAAATCTTCGGGCTTGACCGTCTCGACGAAGGCCCCCAGGGCCACGCCGGCGTTGTTGAAGATCAGGTTGACCTTGCCGTGGTCACGCACGACCTGGTCCGCCCAGGCGGACACGGCCTCGCGTTCGGCCACGTTGATGCGGGTCGTCGTGACCTTCACGCCCAGCTTGCCGGCCATCGCGGCGGTTTCGGCCAAGCCCTTCTCATTGACATCACTGAGAGCCAGATGGCAGCCTCGGCGGGCCAACTCCAACGCCAGGGTGCGGCCCATGCCGGACGCCGCACCGGTGATGGCGGCCACTTTGTTCTTGAAATCCTTCATGTCAATCCTCGGTACACATTGGCGGGGTCCACTCGGTGGCGACTGGCCCAAACCGGCCCAAGGGATGAGAAAATCCTCCCCCGGACACAGCGAACGCGCACCCACACCACCGTTCCACGGACCGTCGCCAACGCCGCCCCCACCAGGACAGCGGATTTTGACAACGGTCAATTTCAAAAATGGTATTTGACAATGACCGTTTCCAAAAACCGGGTTAACCCGGAGCCCCCCTCCACCTCCGGGAGCCACGGACGGCGTTATGGCGGCATCGACTCCGAGGAACGTCAACGCCAGCGTCACGCGCGCCTGATCGAGGCCGGCCTGGCCGTCTTTGGCGAAAAAGGCTATCACCAGTCCACCGTGCGGGACGTGTGCAAGCAGGCGCAATTGACCTCGCGTTACTTCTACGAGTCCTTTGACAGCATGGAAGCCCTCTTCCGTGCCGTCTACGTCGACGTCAACCGCAAACTCATGCAGGCCACGATCATGTCGCTGGCCGCCTGCCAGCCCGAGCCCGGCAAGCTCGCCGAGGCCGCGCTGCGCACCTTCCTGGAGTTCATCCGCGAAGACCCCCACCGCGCCCGCGTGGCCCTGATCGACGCCCTCAATGTCGGCGAGACCATGAACGTGCTGGCCGACAAGGCCTCGCAGGACTTCGCCCACCTCATCGCCGGCTTCATGCAGCAGATGTTCCCGCACCTGGAAGAAGCCGGCCTGGACTTCCACATGCTGGGCAACGGCCTGGTGGGCGCCAACACCCGGGTGGCCACGCAGTGGGTCGCCGAGCGGTGCAAGACCCCGCTGGAAGACGTGCTGCGCAACGTGCTGACGCTCTTCAAGGCCTGCATCGCCTACGCCCGCGAAGAAGAAGCCGCCTGGCTGCGCCAGCGCCACGCTTCGGCCGCCTGACGCACCTCCGCCCCACGTGCCCTCCCGGTTTCCTGGACCGGGGGCATCGTCGCGCCCGTCATGACAGAAATTTGACGATTGGCGCCAAGTGACGCCCACGCCACGGAATGTCCAGCGGCGCCCCCTCGGCGCCTGACAAGCTAGGGAGCGCCCCTGCGCGGCTCCCTAGTCTGAACTTTGACGCTGCCCGGTTTCCTCCATAGGATCGCGATGCTTTGGCAAGTTTAATGTTACAAAAGTGCACATCATGTGCCTGCTTGCCGGCAAACAAATCCCAGGAGGCCCCATGAAACTCAAACCGACCTTTGTCCCCTTGCTCGCCCTGGCGTTGCTGCAGAGCGCACACGCCCAGACCACCGACAGCACCGCCATCGACCCCAACACCACCGTCCAGGCGGTGTCGACCGACCCCAACGTGGCCGCGCTGCGCCAATCGACCAACACCTTCACCCGCATGTTCCGCAACCTGCCGGCCTTCGCGCCGCAGACCGACAGCGTGCGCACGGCCATGAAGCAACTCGGCGCGGTGGGCGGGGTGCTGGACGCCCAGGACGTGCTGACCGACCCCATCCAGTCGATCACCAACCCGGCCGTCTTCAGCCCCAACAACGCCGACAACCCGAACATGACCGCGGGTGTCACCTTCTTCGGCCAGTTCCTGGACCACGACATCACACTGGACAAGAAATCGCCGCTCAACCAGGTCGTTTCGCCCAGCCGCACGGTCAACTTCCGCACCGCCGCCTTCGACCTGGACTCGCTCTATGGCAACGGCCCCGGCGGCTCGCCCGAGTTGTACGAAACCGTCAACGGCCGCATCAAGTTCAAGGTCGAGCGCATCCCCGGCGCCGAGGCCGTCTCGCGCAACGGCGCCCCGCGCTATGACCTGCCCCGCGCCGCCGACGGCACCGCCGTGATGGCCGAAGGCCGCAACGACGAAAACGCCATCGTCTCGCAGTTCCACGTCGCCATGCTGCGCTTCCACAACGCCGTGACCGACCACCTGGCCACCCGTCCCGGCAACGCCAACGCCTCGCCGGCCGCGCTGTTCGCTGCCGCCCGCCGCTACGTCAGCTGGCACTACCAGTGGATCGTGGTCCACGAGTTCCTGCCCATGACGATCGGCCAGGGCCGCGTCGACGGCATCCTCGCCAACGGCCCGCGCTTCTTCGATGCGCAGGACCCCGCCAACCAGTACGTGGCCGCCGACGGCAGCCGCAACATCCTGCTGCCCATCGAGTTCTCCGTGGCGGCCTACCGCTTCGGCCACAGCCAGGTGCGTCCCAGCTACCGCCTGAACTTCGGCCCGACCGGCGGCTCGCCGTTCTTTGCCTTCATCTTCGATGACAGCCTGGATGCGACCCAGCCCGACCCGGCCGACCTGCGTGGCGGCAAGCGCGCCCCCCGCCGCTTCGTCGACTGGCAGACCTTCTTCAACTTCGGTGACGGCAATTCGCGCCCCAACAAGCTGATCGACCGCCACCTGTCGACGCCGCTGATGGTGCTGCCCGGTGCCAAGGCCCCGGCCCCCGGCCTGCCCGACGACGGCCTGCAGTCGCTGGCCTCGCGCAACCTGGTGCGCCACGTCAACTTCGGTCTGCCCTCAGGCCAGGCGATCGCCTCGCGCATGGGCGTGACCGCCCTGAGCCCGGCCGAGTTGCCCGAGCTGGCCAGCTACGTGGTCGATGGCGGCGTGCGCCTGGACCAGTCCACCCCGCTGTGGTACTACGTGCTCAAGGAAGCCGAGGTCAAGGAAGGCGGCCTGCGCATGGGTGACGTCGGCGGCAACATCGTCGGCGAGGTGTTCGTGGGCCTGCTCAAGGCCGACCCGACCTCCTACCTGTCGGTGCGCCCCAACTGGAAGCCCAACCTGCCGGCCGCCACCCCCGGCACCTTCAAGATCACCGACCTGCTGAAGTTCGCAGGCGCCGTGCCCCCGCTGTGATGTGAGGGCTGCGCAGGTCTGCGCCTCCCGGGGCACGGGCCTGCGCATCGCACCCTCGCGACCGCCCACGCGGCGCGCACGGCATGCACGGCACGCAGATCGCACACCCAAACAGAAACACAGGGAGGACCTCCCCCAGGCTCGCGGCAGGCCCCGTGCCCAGGCACCGGCTCAGCCAGACGACTTGCGGGGATCCAGGCGGAAGCGGCAGACATTGCCGTTTCTGGCCATGCACTCCTGGTGATCGATGTCCTGCCCGGTGAACGCAGACATCAGCGCCAGGTCGAATTCACAGACTTCCGGATGCTTGAAGGCCAGGGCATGGAAGACACAGTTGTCGGCCTCGATGAGCGGCGCGCCTTCGGCGTCCTGCCTGGCGCGGGCCACGTAGCCGAGCTCGTCCATCAGCTTCGCCAGCACCGCCGAGCGGTCGGCCCCCTCGGGCAGTTGATGCTGGTGCTGGGCCGCCAGCTGCAGCCCGATCTTGCGCCCCAGCTCGGACAACTGCGTCGACATGCCGGTGGCGCCAGCGCGCTCGATCAGCGAGCTCACCAGCAACTCGGCAAACCAGGAGTAGTGGCGAGGGAAGCACTCGTGGCCTTTTTCCGTGAGCACATACAGCTGCTTGGGCCGTCCGCCGGTGGCGCAGGTCTCGCCGCGCTTGAGCAGGCGCTCGTTTTCGAGTGCGGAGAGGTGTTGCCGCACAGCGTTGCGGCTGATGCCCAGCTGTTCGGCGATGTCGTCGGCCGTCAGGCCAACCTTGTTTTTGAGCAGCAGGACCAGGAGGTCCTTCTGCCGGGATCCCAGCATTTCAAGCATGACGAAAGAGCTCAGCGAGGGCGGGAGCGAGGCCAGGGCGCGCAACTCGGGCGCGCGAACCTCGCACATGACTCACAGATGACCAGCCCATTGTAATGATGCGCAGCAATCCATTATAAATACTTTTGCAATGTTTATATGATTTAATGGGTCCCGCAGTTGCACACGGCCTCCCGGCCAGGCGCAGCTGAGGGCAGCCCACCCCGGGCTGCGCACCCCTCCATGGTCGCCCCACTGCGGCCTCTTTCCAAGCGTCAAACAGGAGTGAATGCCATGCAAAACCTCATCAAGTCCCCCTTCGCTTTTGCCCAGTCCACCCAGAACCGCCGCGGCTTCCTGCGTGGCACCTCGGCCGCCACGCTGTCGGCTGGCGCCGTGCTGCTGCTGTCCGGCCAGGAAGCCTCGGCCGCGGCCCACGGCGACATGGCCAACGACGCCGGCATCCTGAACGTGGCCCTGGGCCTGGAGCACCAGGGCATCGCCGCCTACACCCTGGGCGCCAAGAGCGGCCTGCTGCAAAAAGGTGTGCTGGACGTGGCCGTGAAGTTCCAGGACGACCACAAGGTGCACCGCGACCTGCTGGCCGCCGCCATCGTCAAGCTGGGTGGCAAGCCGGTCGCCGAGAAGTCCCTGGACGACTACGCCAAGGCCCTCAATGCCGGCGCGCTCAAGACCCAGGAAGACGTGCTCAAGCTGGCCCTGTCGCTGGAGCTGGGCGCCACCAATGCCTACCTGAGCGTCATCCCCTCGTTCAAGGACCACGCCCTGGCCAAGGTCGCAGGTCGCCTGGCGGCTGACGAAACCGCCCACTGGGCCATCCTGAACCAGACCCTGGGCATGCCCCTGCCCAAGGCCATGGTGTTCGGCGCCTGACCCCAACCGCTCCACAAGAAGAGAGCGCGAGGAGAGCGCATGTGGCGTCCGACCCGCTGGGCCGGACGCCACCGCTGCGCCCCACCGCGCTTGCGTCCCTCTTCCGTCCTCAGCAGGAGGCCCGCCATGTCCCGGATCCCCCCCCACCTTCGAGCCCTGCCTGTCGGCCTGGCCTGGCTGGCCCTGTCGCCCCTGAGCGTCCATGCAGGCAGCCTGGCCAAGCCCGCCCCTGGCGACGCCACGCGCGGCCAGGCGCTCTACAGCCAGCAGTGCATGGCCTGCCATGCCGCCGACATCAGCCTGGCCGGACCGCTGCACCGCGGCGTGTTCGGGCGCAAGTCGGCCGGCGTGCCGGACTACCCCTACAGCCCCGCCGTGCAAAAGCTCCGCCTGACCTGGAACGACCGCACCCTGGACGCCTGGCTGCAAAGCCCCAACCGCATGGCCCCGGGCAACCGCATGGGCTTTGCCGTGCCCGACGCCCGCGACCGCCAGGACCTGATCGCCTACCTCAAGACCCTGACGCCAACGCCCGCCCCCGCCCGCTGACCCCTTCCGCCGCCCGCGTGACCCGAGCACTCTGCGAGCCCGCCCACGAACTCACCCTCGAATCACCATGAACGCACCTGAAATCCTCCCTCTGGTGGACATCCAGTCCCAGACCGACACCCGCAACCTGCCCATCCAGGCGGTCGGCATCAAGGAGGTGCGCTATCCGGTGCGCCTTCGCGCAGGCCAGGGCCCGCAGGCCCGCACGGTCGAGACGGCCGCACGCTGGACGATGTCGGTGGGCCTGGCCGCCACCGTCAAGGGCACGCACATGTCGCGCTTCATCGAACTGCTCGAAGCCCCGCGCGAGGCCCTCGACCTCGACGGCTTCGCCCGCATGACCGCCGAGATGCTGCAGCGCCTGGAGGCGCACAGCGGCCGCATCGAGATGCACTTCCCCTACTTCCTGCGCAAGGCCGCGCCGGTTTCGGGCGTGGAAAGCCTGCTGGACATCGACGCCACCTGGCGCTGCCACATCCCGGCCATCGGCGCACGCCCCGAGTTGTCCATGCGGCTGACGGTGGCGGCCACCAGCCTGTGCCCCTGCTCCAAGGAAATCTCGGCCTACGGCGCGCACAACCAGCGCTCCCACATCACCCTGGACGTGGCCCTGCGCGAGGCCCTGTCCATCGAGGCACTGGCCCGCATCGCCGAGGACAGCGCCTCCTGCGCCGTGTACGGGCTGCTCAAGCGCGTCGACGAGAAACATGTCACCGAGCGCGCGTATGACAACCCCAAGTTCGTCGAAGACCTGGTGCGCGATGTCGCCCTGGCCCTCAGCGCCGAGCCGCGCGTGCGGGCCTACCAGGTCGAGGTCGAGAACTTCGAATCCATCCACAACCATTCAGCATTCGCAACCATCGGAGGAAGCCGTGACGATTGACACCCACCGGGGGCGCCCACCCCCCCGCACCCCCCAGGCCTGGAGGCCATCGAACCAGAGGGCGGCCTTGCCCGCCGTCCTGGGCACAGGCCTGGCGACCCTGGCCTGTGCCTGGCCCACCAGCGCCCAGGCCCACGTGAAATGGTTTTCCAACGTGGTCAACTGCGGTGCCACGCCCCTGTCGCCGCTGGCGGTGCTGGGCTCGCCGCTGTTCGTCATGCTGGTGCTGGGCGCCCTGCTCACGCTGTGCATCGTGTTCATGGTCGAGCGCCACATCTTGCCGCGCTTCGAAACCCTCCACCAGGTGCATGCAGACTGGAAGCAGCGCTTCAGCCGCAACGCGGCGTGGCTGCTGCGCATCGGCGTGTGCGTCTATTTTGTCTCGCTGTTCACCCAGGACGGCCAGGGCCGCATCGTGCTGACCCCCGAGCTCAAGACCGCGGGCAGCTGGGTGGGCCCGGTGCAGTTGCTGATCGCCGCGCTGGTGCTGTGGAAACGCACCGTGCCGCTGGCGGTGCTGGGCATGCTCTCGCTGTACGCCCATGGCGTGTGGGCCGCAGGCTGGTTCCACATGCTCGACTACGTCTACTTCCTGGGCGCCGCGGCCTTCCTGTGGCTGGACGCCACGCAGGGGGTGGCCATGCACTACATCGCCTTCACCCTGCTGCGCGTGTCGGCGGGCTTCAGCTTCATGTGGGTGAGCATCGAAAAATGGCTCTACCCGCAGTGGACCTACGACATCCTCGACCACGAACTGGCCATGGTCACCATGGGCCTGGACAAGTCCTTCTTCGTGATGTCGGCCGGCATGGTCGAGTTCTGCCTGGCTTTGCTGCTGGTGCTGGGGCGGCTGTCGTCGCAGGTGGCCTCGCTGGTCCTGCTGGCGCTCATGGTGGCGGCCATCCCGCTGGTGGGGGTGATCGACGCCATCGGTCACGCGCCCTTGATGGTCGTGCTGTTCATCTTCTCGGCCAGCCAGAACCGCATCGGCTACCGTGCCGAAGCCGCCCGCCGCGGCGCCGACCTGGGCCATGTGCTGACCTTCGCGCTGGCGGTGCCGGGCTGCATGGGCCTGTACACGCTGATGCACGCGCTGGCCTACCCCGGCACGGGCGAGCTGCCCACCTGGCACACCCTGCTGGCCTTGCTGATGAGCCTGCCGCTGCTGTGGCGCCTGTGGCACACCACGCCCAAGCTCTTCCCGGTGCGCCGCCGCCCCTGGCGGGAGCTGGTGACGCTGTCGCCGCAAGCGGCCTGAACCTCGGCCTGGCGCGGGCGTGCGCCCGGCCGAAGCACAGTTCAGACAGGCTCAGGGAGGCTCAGGCCACCCCGGCCTGGGCCGCCTGCTGGTCGGCGTGGTAGCTGGAGCGCACCAGCGCGCCGACCGCGGCATGGGTGAAACCCATCTTGTGGGCCTCGGCCTCGTACATCTTGAAGGTGTCGGGGTGGACGTAGCGGCGCACCGGCAGGTGGTGGCCCGAAGGCGCCAGGTACTGGCCGATGGTGAGCATGTCGATGTCGTGCTCGCGCATGTCGCGCATCACCTGCAGGACTTCCTCGTCGGTCTCGCCCAGGCCGACCATGATGCCGCTCTTGGTCGGCACGCCGGGGGCGAACTCCTTGAAGCGCTTGAGCAGGCTCAGGCTGTACTGGTAGTCGGATCCCGGGCGTGCTTCCTTGTAGAGGCGCGGCGCGGTTTCGAGGTTGTGGTTCATCACGTCGGGCGGCGCGGCCTTGAGGATCTCCAGGGCGCGGTCCATGCGGCCGCGGAAATCGGGCGTGAGGATCTCGATGCGGGTGCTGGGCGACTGCTCGCGCACCTGGCGGATGCACTCGACGAAATGGGCGGCGCCGCCGTCGCGCAGGTCGTCGCGGTCCACCGAGGTGATGACCACGTACTTGAGCTTGAGTGCGGCGATGGTCTTGGCCAGGTTGGCCGGCTCGTTCACGTCGAGCGGGTCGGGGCGGCCGTGGCCCACGTCGCAGAAGGGGCAGCGGCGCGTGCACTTGTCGCCCATGATCATGAAGGTGGCCGTGCCGTGGCCGAAACATTCACCGATGTTCGGGCAGGAGGCTTCCTCGCAGACGGTGTGGAGCTTGTGCTCGCGCAGGATCTGCTTGATCTCGTAGAAGCGGGTGTTGGGCGAACCGGCCTTGACGCGGATCCAGTCGGGCTTTTTCAGCACCTCACCGGCGGGCACGATCTTGATGGGGATGCGCGCGGTCTTGGCTTCGGCTTTCTGCTTGGCGGAGGGGTTGTAGGCCATGGCTTGGGGCGCTGCGGAGCCGGCTTGTGGCTGGTCGGCAGGCGCGTCGGCGTGATCTCGGGAGGGGGTGGACTCGGACATCCCGTCACTGTAGCCCATCGGGCCCGGCCCCGGGGTGCGGATGGCCACATCGCCTGCGCACATCCGCCGCCCCGGCCAGGCCTGGTTTGACTCAGGGCGCCAGGAAGCTGTCGAGGTGCTGCACGAAGCGGCCGGCAGCCTCGTCCCAGGACAGCTGCACGCCCAGGCTGGCCAGGTCCACCGTTTTCAGGCCGTTGTAGCCGCAGGGGTTGATGCGCGCGTAGGGCGAGAGGTCCATGGCCACGTTCAGGGCGACGCCGTGGTAGGTGCAGTGCCGCGTGACCTTGATGCCCAGGGCTGCGACCTTGCCCAGGCCGCGGAAAGGGTCGGCGGGGTCGGTCGGACCGGTGAGCGCGGCATGCGCGAAGGGGTCGTCCAGGCGCACGTAGATGCCCGGGGCGCCCGCGACGCGGTGGCCGGTGACGCCCAGGTCCTGCAGGGTGTGCAGCACGGCCTGCTCGACGCGGTAGACGTATTCCTTGACGAAGTAGCCGCGCTGGCGCAGGTCCAGCAGCGGGTAGGCCACCACCTGGCCCGGCCCGTGGTAGGTCACCTGGCCGCCGCGGTTGGTCTGCACCACGGGGATGTGGTCGGGCCCGGGCGGGTTGAACAGCAGGTGCTCGGCCTTGCCAGCCAGGCCCTGGGTGAAGACGGGCGGGTGCTGGCACACCCAGATCTCGTCGGGGGTGTCGTCCTGGCGCTGCTCGGTGAAGGCCTGCATGGCCGCCATCGTGGGTTCATAGGGCGCCAGGCCGAGGTTCAGTGTCTTGGTCACACGGAGATTGTCCACCAGGGCGCGCGCCCACGCCGCCGTGGGCACGTGTGACCGCGCGCACATGCCGGGGGCCTTCAGGCCCGGCCCAGGCGCTGGAACAACTGGCCGGGCAGGCGGGCGACCTCGCCCAGCAACTCCAACTCAAGCAGGCGGGCACCGAGCTCGGCCGGCCCCAGGCCGGTGCGCGCCGACAGGGCCTCCTGGCTGACGGGGTCGAAGCCCAGGGCGTCCAGCACGGGGTCCCTTTCCTCTGCCGGCCTGGCGTCGCCCGCCGCCGCCGGGTGGGCACCGGCCTGCGCGGGCCCATCGGCCGCACCGGGGTGGCCCGCCACAGGCACGTCCAGCCGCAACTCTTCCAGCACGTCGGCCGCGGTTTCCACCAGCTTGGCGCCCTGCTTGATGAGGGCGTGGCAGCCGCGCGACTGGGGCGCATGGATGGAGCCGGGGATGGCCAGCACCTCCCGGCCCAGCTCGGCGGCCAGGCGCGCGGTGATGAGGGAGCCGGACTGCACCGCGGCCTCGACCACCAGGGTGCCGCGCGACAAGGCCGCGACGATGCGGTTGCGCTTGGGGAAGTTGTTGCGCAGGGGCGGGGTGTCGAGCAGGAACTCGCTGAGCAGCAGGCCCTGGCGCGCGATGCGCTGGGCCAGGGCGGTGTGGCCCTTGGGGTAGATGTGCTGCAAGCCCGTGCCCAGGACGGCGATGGTGCTGCCGGCCTGCGGCGCGGGGCCGCCCCCGAGGGAGCGCAGCGCCCCGTCGTGCGCGGCCGCGTCGATGCCCCGGGCCAGCCCGGACACCACCGTGACCCCGGCGCGGCTGAGCGCCTCGGCGAAGGCGCGGGCGTTGTCTTCCCCCTGGGCTGTGGCGTGGCGGCTGCCCACGATGGCCACCGCGGGGGTGCGCAGCAGGCGCAGGTCGCCCTCGGCGAACAGCAACAGGGGCGGGTCGGTGGCGTCCAGCAGGGCGGCGGGGTAGCGCGGGTCGGCCAGGGTGAGGATGGCGCGCGGACCGCAGGCCTCCGCGGTCTGGCCACGCAACCATTGCCAGCTTTGCTCGGCCTGATCCGTCAGGCCGTCGGGGGTGGCGCCCAACGCGGCGGCGTCGCCGCGGCCCAGCACGGCCCGGCGCGCGGCAGGGCTGGCATCGAAGATGGCTTGCGGCGAGCCGAAGGCCGCCAGCAGCCGGCGGGCGCTCAGGGGGCCCACGCCCGGCGTCATCAGCAGGCGCAGCCAGGCAGCGAGTTCAGGGTGATCCAGCACGGTTGCACCGCACCCCGCCATCCACACCCGCTCAGGGCTGGGTGAAACGGTCGCCGGACTTGACCGGCTCCTTCACGTTCAGGATGAGCGCATAGGACATGCGGTCGAACACGCGGAAGACGAGCAGCAGGCCATGGCGCTCGTCGGGCAGCTTGATGACGGGCTTGTCGGGCAGGGTCATGTCGCGGATGGTGCTGCCTTCGCGCCACAGGGCCAGCACGGCACCGCGGTCGAGGCCGTCCTGGCTGCCGCGGTTGAGCGCGACGATCTGGTTCTGACCGGCGCTGAGAGCGTCGCCATAGATGGAGACGATCTGGCCGGCGACGTCCTGGCGCGGCGCGTGCGGGGCCATGTTGTTGAAGTCACGCGGCGGCACCGGCGCGAGGCGGTCGCCCACCGAGGCCTCCTGGCGGATGCTGTTGACGGTGAAGGTCGAGGGCACGACCAGGGGGCGGCCATCGGCGCCCGTGCCCTCGGCGCCTTCGCGCACCAGGGTCAGGGTGCCGACGTACTGGGCCTCGTAGCCCAGCACGGTGCGGGTGGCGGGGTCGCGCAGCGGCTTGGGCTCGCGGAACAGGCGCCAGTCGCGGCGGCCACCGAGCTCGCCGCGCACATAGGCGGTTTCACCACGGGACAGCAGCACACGGCCTTCCTGGGTGGCGACCAGGCGCGGGGCCTTGAGCAGCTCGTCGCTGCTGTCGAAGATGACGGCTTCGTTGAAGAAGGGTTCGAGCAGGTGCACCGGCACCGTGGCGATGGCGTCGTCCAGGCTGCCTTCGCGCACGCGCGGCGAGAGTTTGGTCGTGCCGCTGTCGCTGAGCACCTGGCCCACGCGCAGGCGGGCGCGGCCGTTGCTCTTGTCCAGGTAGAGCATCTGGCCGGGGAAGATCAGGTGCGGGTTGCGGATCTGCTGCAGGTTCATGCCCCACAGTTCGGGCCAGCGCCAGGGCGACTTCAGGAACAGGCCGGAGACGCCCCAGAGGGTGTCGCCGCGCTTGACGGTGTAGCTGTCCGGCGCATTGGGCGCCAGCTCGGACAGCGGCACGCCGGCTTCGGCCACCTGCTGGGCGGTGCTGCGCTGCTGCTGGGAGATGGGGAAGTTGGGTTCGGCCTGGGCGGTGGACCAGCCCCCCAGCGCCGTCAGGACCGCCAGGGCGGCACCGGCCAGGCCTCCCACCGCTGCCCCACGCCAGGCGTGCAGGGGGTGGCGTCGGGCGGGACGCAGGGGATGGGCGGGCGATCGCTGGGTCATCAACACTGTCTCCAATCAACGGCAGGTGCACGGACGCGCCAGAAGCGGCAAAATCCGGGCAATGTCCGGATGATTCTGCCCGCAAACGCTGAACGGTCGCAATGAATATTGCGCCGTGTTACGACGGCAGATCGGCGCTTCGGCGGCCCAGCCGTTGCGCTGCTCCCACAATCCCTTCGTCCCTTTTTGCCCGACCTCGCGTCCCCCGACATGGCCCTGCTGCCCATCCTCCGCTACCCCGACCCCCGCCTGCACACCGTCGCCAAACCGGTGGCCGAGGTGGACGACCGCATCCGCCAACTGGTCGACGACATGCTCGACACCATGTACGAGGCCAAGGGCGTGGGCCTGGCCGCCACCCAGATCGACGTGCACGAACGCGTGGTCGTGATCGACACCAGCGAGGAGCGCAACGAGCCGCGCGTGCTGATCAACCCGGAGATCACCTGGGCCAGCGACGAGATGATCGTCTGGGAAGAAGGCTGCCTGTCGGTGCCGACCATCTACGACAAGGTCGACCGCCACGCCCGCGTGAAGGTGCGCGCCCTCAACCGCGACGGCCAGGTCCACGAGTTCGAGGCCGACGAGTTGCTGGCCGTGTGCGTGCAGCACGAGCTGGACCACCTGCTGGGCAAGGTGTTCGTGGAATACCTCTCGCCGCTCAAGCGCAACCGCATCAAGACCAAGCTGGTCAAGCGGGCCAAGGACGAAGCCTGAGCACCGCGACGATGCGTTCTCCCTCCCTGCGCGTGGCCTTCGCCGGCACGCCCGAATTCGCCGCCGTGGCGCTGGACGCCATCCTGGCCGCCGGCCACACCGTGCCCCTGGTGCTGACCCAGCCCGACCGCCCGGCCGGCCGCGGCATGAAGCTGCAGGCCTCGCCGGTCAAGCAACTGGCGCTGCAGCATGGCATCGCCGTGGCCCAGCCGCACAGCCTCAAGCTGGATGGCAAGTACCCGGATGAAGCCGCCGCGGCGCGCGAGGCCCTGCTGGCCGCCGCCCCCGACGTGATGGTGGTGGCCGCCTATGGCCTGATCCTGCCGCAGTGGACACTGGACCTGCCCCGCCTGGGTTGCCTGAACATCCACGGCTCGCTGCTGCCGCGCTGGCGCGGGGCCGCGCCCATCCACCGCGCCATCGAGGCCGGTGACACCGAGACGGGCATCACCATCATGCAGATGGACGCGGGCCTGGACACGGGCGACATGCTGCTGATCGCGCGCGAGGCCATCGGCCCGGACGACACCACCGCCGTGCTGCACGACCGCCTGGCCGCGCTGGGCGGGCGCTGCATCGTCGAGGCGCTGGCCCAGGCCGCGGCGGGCACGCTGCAGGCCACGCCCCAGCCGGCCGAGGGCGTGAACTATGCCCACAAGATCGAGAAGGCCGAGGCCGCCATCGACTGGCAGCTGCCCGCGGCCGTCACCGAGCGCCGCGTGCGCGCCTTCGACCCCTTCCCCGGCGCCAGTTTCACGCTGCGCACGGGCAAGGGCGAGGAAGCCGTCAAGCTCTGGCGCGCCAGCGTGGTGCCCGCCAGCGGCGCGCCCGGCGAGGTGCTGCACGCCGAGGGCGACACCCTGGTGGTGGCCTGCGGCGAGCAGGCCCTGGCCCTGCACCAGTTGCAACGCCCGGGCGGCAAGCGGGTGAGCGCGCGTGAATTCATGCAAAGCACGGCCTTGCCGGCCTCGCTGGCCGCGGCCGACTGAACCGACCCACGGCATCGCCCCTTGAAGCCCCGGGGTTCACCCCCACCTGAACGCTGTCGCCACCCGGCGGCGCATTGCCACATCTGACGGGTCAGGAGGCCCTCGCGACATGTTCAACATGATGAAGACCGCCATCCTGATGGCGGCGATCACCGCCCTGTTCATGGCCATCGGCAGCATGCTGGGCGGCCGCGCCGGCATGATGCTGGCGCTGGTGGTGGCGCTGGGCATGAACTTCTTCAGCTACTGGTTCTCCGACCAGATGGTGCTGAAGATGTACAACGCCCGCGAGGTGGACGAGACCTCCGCGCCGCGCTTTCACGCCATGGTGCGCGAGCTGGCCCAGCGCGCCCAGATCCCGATGCCCCGCGTCTACCTGATCGACGAGGCCGCGCCCAACGCCTTCGCCACGGGCCGCAACCCCGAGCACGCCGCCGTGGCCGCCACCACCGGCATCCTCAACGTGCTCAGCGAGCGCGAGTTGCGTGGCGTGATGGCGCACGAGCTGGCCCACGTCAAGCACCGCGACATCCTCATCAGCACCGTCAGCGCGACCATGGCCGGCGCCATCTCGATGCTGGCCAACTTCGCCGTGTTTTTCGGCGGCCGCGACTCGGAGGGCCGTCCGGCCAACCCGATCGCCGGCATCGCCGTGGCCATCCTGGCCCCCCTGGCCGCCAGCCTGATCCAGATGGCGATCAGCCGGGCGCGCGAGTTCGAGGCCGACCGCGGCGGTGCGGAGATTTCCGGCGACCCCGCCGCCCTGGCCAGCGCCCTGGACAAGATCCACCGCTACGCCCAGGGCATCCCCCTGGGCCCGGCCGAAGCCCACCCCGAGACGGCGCAGATGATGATCATGAACCCGCTGTCGGCCGAGGGCATCAAGGGCCTGTTCTCGACCCACCCGGCCACCGAGGAGCGCATCGCACGCCTGATGGCCATGGCCCGCGGCGGCTGACGCGTGCGCCCGACACGCGCGCCCCGGCCGGCGTGATTTAGCACACACATCGGGCGCCCGCCAACGTTTGCAGGAGCGCCCACCCGCCGCGGGGCATCAAGATGCACACCGCCCTCGCCGATACTCGAAGACGCGCCGGGCCCTGCCGGGGAGGCACGGTGCCCATGTCCGAGGATCGGGATGCAGTCGGAATTTCACGAAACCCAACAAGAATCGCTGCGATGGAAGCAGGCCTCCTGGCTGGTGCTGCTGGCCGGCGCGCTGCTCAGCGGCCTGAGCTGGTGGCACGCGGGGCAAGGCGTGCAGAAGGATGCCGATGCCGCTTTTGCGGCCGATGCGCGCGAATTCACCCTGCACCTGGACCAGCTGGTGGACCACCACCTCGACGTGCTGATCAGCTTCCAGTCGATGTTCGCTGTGACCGGCCAGGTCTCGCGCAAGACCTTCACCGCGCATTACCGCACGCTGCACGCCGAAAGCGAGTACCCGGCCCTGCTGGCCATCCAGTACGCGCCACGGGTGCCGCAGGCCGGCAAGGCCGCGCTGGAAGCGCAGGTGCGCAACGACCGCAGCCTGCAGCCCGAAGGCTACCCGGATTTCCGCATCCACCCCGAGGGGGACCGGGCGGAGTACCAACCCATCATCTTCATCGAGCCGATGGCGCGCAACCGCAGCGCCTTCGGCTTTGACCCGGCCCACAGCCCGGCCCACCGCGAGGTGATGGACCTGGCGCGCGACAGCGGCGAGCTGCAGGTGTCGCCACCGATCCGCCTGGTCCAGGGCGGCCAGGGGCTGGTGGTGCGCCTGCCGGTGTACCGGGACGGGGCCCGCCCGGAGAGCATCTCGGACCGCCGTGCCGCCTACCAGGGCCTGGTCAGCGGCGCCATCCGCATCAGCGACCTGATCGCCCAGGCGCAAGGCCCGAGCTACTGGGGGAGCCGGCACCTGCGCATCGAGGACGCCCAGGCCCGCGAGCATCTGCTGTTCGACAGCGGCAGCCTGAGCGGCGCCCTCCCCTCGCCGGCCAGCGCCGATGGCCGCGACACGCAGACCCACACGCTGCAGATCGCCTCCCGCACCTGGCGCCTGACCTTCACCCGCCCGCCGGTGCACCCCCTCTTCAAGCCCTACCCGCTGGCCGTCCTGATGGGCGGCCTGGGTTGCACGGTGGTGCTGTGCCTGATGATGCGCGGCGCCGCGGGACGCCACGCCCACGCGGCTGAACTGGCGCAACGCCTGAGCCAGCAGGCCCGCGACAGCGAGCACCGGCTGCGCTCGGTGGTGGACCACACCATCGACGGCATCCTCACCGTGGCCCCCACGGGCCGCATCCTCAGCGTCAACCAGGCGGTCTGCCGCATGTTCGGCCACAGCGAGGCCACCATGGTCGGCCAGCACCTGAGCCTGCTGCTGCCGGGCGCCGGTGCCCAGGAGGCGGGCCACCGCGTCGAGAACTTCCTGGCGTCGCAGCGCGTGGGCATGGACGGCCTGGGCCGCCACACCGAGGGCATGCGCGCCGGCGGCCAGACCTTCCCCGTGGAGTTGTCGATCAGCACCATGGAGCTCGACGGCCACAAGCAGTACATCGCCGTGGTGCGCGACCTCAGCGCGCAGCAGGCCGCGGAGCTGGCCGTGATGGAGGCCCACCGCCAGCTCAACGAGGTCGACGAGATGCGCCGGGTGATCGTGCACAACGCGCCCTACGCCATCTTCGTGCTCAGCACCCAGGGCGTCGTGCAGACGGTGAACCCGGCCGGCGAGCACCTGCTCGGCTACAAGGCCCACCAGCTGGTCGGGCGCTGCTCGATCGAGCGCTTTTTCGACCCCGATCAGGTCGAAGAGCGTGCCCGCCTGCTGAGCATGCGCCTGGGCCAGACGGTGCAGACGCTGGACGTGCTCAACCACGTGGCGCAGTCCTCGCCGGGGCTGGCCGCGGAGTGGACGTTGGTGCGCCAGGACGGCTCCAGCCTGCTGGCGGAGTTGCTGATCACCGAGATGTCCAGCGAGTACGGCCTGCAGACCGGCTACCTGGTGATGGCGCACGATGTGACCTCGCGGCGCGACGCGGAGAACCAGGTCCAGCACATGGCCATGCACGATGCGCTGACCGGCCTGCCCAACCGCAACATGCTGCAGGAGCAGCTCAAGCACAGCCTGGCGGCGGCCGAGCGCGAAGGCCACTTCATGGCCATGATGTTCCTGGACCTGGACCGCTTCAAGAAGATCAACGACAGCCTGGGCCACCACCTGGGCGACAGCGTGCTCATCGAGGTGGCGCGCCGCCTGCGCCAGGCCATGCGCACCTCCGACATCGTGGCCCGCCTGGGGGGCGACGAGTTCGTCATCCTGCTGCCGTGCATCACGGCCATCGAGGACGGCGAGCGCGTCGCGCAGAAGGTGATGGAGCAGTTCGCCGAGCCCCTGCGCCTGGGCGCGCACGAGCTGCGCGTGACCCCCAGCATCGGGCTGGCGCTCTACCCCCAGCACGGCAGCGATGCCGTCACGCTGATGCGCCACGCCGACCTGGCCATGTACCAGGCCAAGAGCAAGGGGCGCAACCGCGTGCAGGTGTTCAGCGACCAGCTGGCCACCGTCTCGCCCGACACCCTGGTGCTGGAAAACGACCTCTACAAGGCGCTGGAGCGCGACGAGCTGCGCCTGCACTTCCAGCCCCAGTTCGATTGCCGCACGGGCCACATCACCGGTGCCGAGGCCTTGCTGCGCTGGGAGCACGGCGGCCGCCTGGTGCCGCCTTCGGACTTCATCCCGCTGGCCGAGGAAACCGGCCTGATCGTGCCGATGGGCGAGTGGGTGCTGCGCCGTGCCTGCGCGATGGCCCAGCAGTGGCGCCAGCAAAGCGGCTGGCCGCTGCGCATGGCGGTGAACCTGTCGGCGGTGCAACTGGAGCAGACCGACCTGATCGCCACCGTGGCGCGTGCCCTGGAAGACACCGGCCTGCCCGCGACCGCGCTGGAGCTGGAAATCACCGAGAGCGTGGTGGTGCGCGAGTCCCTGCGTGCCGCCGATGTGCTCGGGGAGCTGCGCGCCCTGGGCGTGGGCATCGCCATCGACGACTTCGGCGTGGGGTATTCGAGCTTCGCCTACCTGCGCGAGCTGCCGGTGGACCGCTTCAAGCTGGACCGCAGCTTCCTGGGCGCGGTGCCGCAGTCAGGGGGCGACAGCCGCCTGGTGGCCGCCCTCATCGCCATGGGCCACCGCCTGGAAGTGGGCATCGTGGCCGAGGGCGTCGAGACCCAGGCTCAGGCCGATTTCCTCAAGGCCCACGGCTGCGACGAGGCGCAGGGCTACCACCTGGGCCGCCCGATGAACGAAGCCGCCTTCGAGGCCCTGCTGACGGCGCACAGCGCCATCCACCTGGCCAGCCTGCCGTTCGGCGCGACCGCATCACCCGAGTCCCTGCCGACCCAGGCCTGAGCCTTCACTGGTCAGAAACCTGCACCTGGCGGCGCCGCTCGATGTAGCTGATGCCGGTGGCGCGGGCGTTGTCCGGGCAGCTGCTGGCGCCGTTGCAGGCCACCGCATCGATCAGGTAGACGCGCAGGTTGTCGGCGCCCGCGGCGGTCTTGTACTCGACATAGGACGTCGAATTGCAGGTGACGGTGACCCACACGCCCAGCGAGGCGCGCAAGTCGAGGGTCTGCGATGCGCCGGCGCACGCGGTCCAGCCGCCTTTGAGCGCCTGGTACATCCCCCACTCCGCGCCGGCATTGGCCGCACGCTGGGCGCGCGCGCTGTCGAGGTCCTGGGTGTTGCTGATCTGCTGGGTCCAGGCCAGGCGCGCGATGGCGGCGCCCAGCACGGTCAGCACGACCAGCACCAGCAGGGCCGCGATGATGCCGAAGCCGCCTTGCGCACCGGGCAGGAAACCAGGCGCTTGACGCGGACGAAGGCGGGGCATGGGCATGGCGACAGGCTCAGGGCACGTTGGTGACATGGGCGCCTTGCGACTGCGTGGCCGTCTCGCTGTTGCGCGAGATGGCCAGCAGCATCCACAGGAAGCCGCTTTGCTGCGTGGCCCCCTGGTTGGGCGTGTAGACGAAGTTGCAGGTGCGCACGCGCGTGGCCAGCACATCGCCGCCGGTGGTGGCCGGGCAGGCGGTCGGGTAGGCGGCCGTGAAGCTGCGCTTGATGCGCCACAGCGTGCCCTTGCCGTTGCCCTGGGCATCGAGGCCGCCGTCGGCCCCGGTGCAGACGT
Source organism: Pseudomonadota bacterium (assembly GCA_022566735.1). Classification (GTDB taxonomy): domain Bacteria; phylum Pseudomonadota; class Gammaproteobacteria; order Burkholderiales; family Burkholderiaceae_C; genus Aquabacterium. The sequence continues at coordinate 66,932 of JADFIG010000002.1, read as the reverse complement.
AGAACACCGACTGCTGGCCGTTGGCCACGACCAGGAAGCGACCGCCGCTGTAGCCCGGCGACACCTGCATCGCGCCCATGGTGATGCGCATCGTGCCGCTGGTGGCCGCCGGGGTGCTGACGCCGGTGATGGCCGAGCGGTTGCTGCCGGCGTAGACGTCGTTGCCGTTCTGGTTGTTGATGACGACCCAGTCGCCCACGGCCGGCGTGGCGTTGAGGGTGGACAGCACGTCGAAGCTGGTGGTCGGCTGGGACGGGTCCACATAGGCCGCCGTGCCACCGGCGTCCGGGCCCATGCGGTAGCGCCCGCCGGTGATGGCCGGCACCAGCTCGAAGCAGTTGCTGGCCGGCGCCCGGATGGAGTTGGGCACGGCCTGGCGGATGTCGCGCACCATGCGGCGCAAGGCGGTGTCGGCCTGGTCGCTGAGCTCGCCGCGCACGCGGGTGTCGCTGTAGGCCTCGATGGCGGGCTTGAGGAAGACCGCGATGGTGCCACCGATCAGCGTGGTGACGACCAGCACCATGATCAGCTCCACCAGGGTGAAGCCGTGCTGGGTGCGGCGGGTGGGCGGGCGCGTCGTCATGGTGCGTAGGGCGTGCGCCAGCCGGTCAGGGTGATGCTGTCGGTGCCGCGCGAGGCCGTCACCGTGATGAGCTTGGCGGGCGCGCCCTGCAGTGTGCCGATCACCACCGTCACCAGCACCGAGTAACCATCGAGCAGCGGTTGCTGCACGCCGTCCACGTCGCAGATCCTGGCGTTGCTGAAATAGCCGTTGTAGTCGGAGACGTCGTCGTAGGCCGTGCGCGCCGCGCAGTCCGAGGGCGCCGGCGGTGCGCCGTTGACGGCATAGGGCTTGAGCTCGATTTCTTCAAGCATCTCCTCGGTGATGGCCAGCAGTTGCTTGCGCACCACCGGGTCGGCGCTGTTCTTGACCGAGGCCACGAACACCGACAGCACGCCCGCCAGGCCCACGCCGATGATGACGATGGCCAGGATGGTCTCGATCAGGGTGAAGCCGCGGGCGCGGCGACGCTCACTCGACATGGCCGGTCTCCCCGACGATGCCGATGGCGATGGTGCCGGAGGGGGTGATGGTGCGGCTGCTGCTGGTGACGCCCGCGCCGTCGCTGGTCACGCGCCCATCGGGCTGGAAGAAGATCACGCCCGCGGGCGACACGCCGGTCGTCGTCTGGCTGTCGGACGCGGTGGCGAAGGTGGCCGTGCCGTTGGGGCCCAGCAGCGCGCTGTTGCAGGCGCTGGCCGGGTTGGCGCTGGCCACGTTGAGCGTGACCGAGGTGTTGTTCACCGTGGCGCAGACCAGGCGGCGGTGGCTGACGGCCGTCTTCTGCGCGATGCGCAAGGCGCTGACCAGGCTGTCGCGCCAGGCATCGTCGCGCAGCGACAGGGCCGCGTTGAACTTCGGGATGGCGAAGGCGGCCAGGATGGCGCCGATCACCATGACGATGACCAACTCGTTGAGGGTGAAGCCGGCTTGCTGAGTGCGGAGGTGCCGGGCGTCAGAACAGGTCGCGGACATGGATGGACTTGGAGCTCTCCGGGCTGAACACCCCGAAAGTCGCCCGCGCGGAAGGGTCGCGGTCGGCGGCGGTGGTGCAGTTGCCATTCTGACCGCGCAACCACGCCCGGTTCGCACCGGTGCTGGCATTGTGGTGGCTCAGACACGACTGGTCCGTGGCCGTGCCCCCCAGGTTGAGCGCCAGGTCGAAGGATCCGGTGCTGCCGTTGCTGGGCGCGCCCAGGGTCAGCACGCCCGTGCCGCTGGCGATGTTCAGCGCCGACGGCGTCACGCTGAAGCCCAGCGAGGCCATGTTGGTGGTGACCACGCCGGTGCTGCTGATGTGGGCATTGAGGGCCACGGCACTGGCCGGCACCACGGTGCAGCTGTCGTCGCCGTTGATGACCCAGCCGCGGCTGCTGCCCGCCCAGTGCTGGGCCTGGGCCTGCAGGGACAGCGGGGTCTTCTCGGAGCCGAAGGCGTTGAAGAGCTTGAGGCGACCGCTGCGCAGGGCCACAGCCCCCTCGGCGCCCGCGCTGGAGGACACCTCGCCCGGCGCGACCTCGGTGGCGCGCACCGACACCGTGGTGGGGGCGGTGGTCGCGCTGCCGAAGGCGAAGCTGGTGGTGGTGGACGTGGCCGTGCCCCCTGCGAAGCTGGACAGCGCCAGCGCGGTGCCCGAGAGGGTGCCCGTGCCGCCGTTGGTGGCTGCCGACAGGGTCACGTCCCTGGCCTGGTTCGGGGTGGTGTTGGCACTGCCGTCATAGTTCTGCGTGAGGTTGCCCGCCAGGTTCTTGGCCATGACCGACACCGTGAAGGGCTGGCCGCCATAGGTGAAGGCGGTCTTGCCCGCGGCCGCGCAGGCCTGGGTCACGGCCACATCGAAGTGGTGCGGCACGAACGGCCCGATGGCCCCACCTGTGCCCGTGGTGCTGACCACCGTCAGCCCGCTGCCCAGGTAGTTGCTGGCGGTGATGGTGAAGTCCAGCGCGCCGACTTCCGTCCAGCTCAAGCCGCTGAAGGACGCCACGCCCGGGGTGCTGGCGCCAAAGGCCCCCAGCGTCCCCGCCAGCGTGCCGGTCTTGGCACCGCTGCCCGTGGGTTTGCTGACCGACTGCGTGAACGCCGGCGCGAAGGCAGGCAACTCCCGGCCGAAGTTGGGCGTGACGTTGCCGCTGGCGTTCCTGGCCGTGACGCTGCCGCTGTAGCCGACACCCGCGACATACGGCCCCGTCGTGCTGATGGCAAAGCTCTTGGGCGCGGCGATGAAGGTGTCGTTGCCCGACATGTTCAGGCCCGCATCGGCGCCGGAGCCGCTGTAGCTGGCCGCCATCGTCATCTGCCCCACATCGGCATAGGACACGTTGAGCGTGGCCATGCCGTTGGCATCGAAGTTCAGTGCCTGCGTGTTGCCCGCGACGTCACACGCGCTGCCCGTGGCCCCCGTGCCATTGAGCCCCACCCCGTTGACCACCACCGGCGCGGAGCCGGAAATCGGGTTGCTGTAGGCACACGACAGCTTGACATTGCGGCTGCCCGAGAAAGCCGCCGAGCACTGGGTGCCCGCAGCGTTGGCCTTGATGGCGTACAGGCCCACGGTCTGCACATCGCCCGCGGCATGGTGGGGCACATCGAAGAGCAGGGCCGAGCTCTGCGCGCTGTAGGCGCAACTGCCCAGGGCCGTGGCCGCCGTGCCCATGCCGCAGTACACGGCCGGCAAGCCGGTGGCCGTGGTGTTGAGCGTGGCGGTGTTGATGCTGGCCACCACCGTGGCGGCGGTGGTGGTGTAGACGCTGTAGGTGGCCGTGCCCGTGGCGCCCGTGTCGAAGCCGACCGCGCTGTTCGGCGTGGCCCCCGTGAGCGTGAGCGTGCCCGTGACCCCGGCGGTGTAGGGCGCCGAGCAGGCCGCGTCCGCGCAGGCCTTCACGGTGTAGCTGACCGGGTTGCACGTCAGCCCGGAGCTGCTGCCGGTGGTGACCTCCAGGTGGTGCAGCGGCGCGCTCACGGTGACGGCGCAACTGCCCGCGCTGGCCGCGGCCGCGCCCATGCCGCAGAACACCTTGGGCGTGTTGCTGGGCGTGGGGCTGTGGGCCGACAGGCTCGCTGTGGCCGTGCCCGTGGCGGCAAAGCGCACCACCACCGTGGTGGTGTTGTTGGGCCCCGCCGGGATGGTGAAGTTGGCACCCGAAGGGAAGCTCGGCGTGCCCCCCGCCAGTGCCAGCGTGCCCGTCACGCCGGAGGTCCAGGGCAGGCTGCAGCTGGCGTTGCCGCAAGCCTTGATGGTGTAGACCACGTCCGCCCCCGAGGCCACCGTGCCCGACGAGGTGGTGACCTCGTAGTGGTCGGGCACCACCGAGGCGTCCACATAAGTCAGGTAATCGACCTGGTAGTCCAGGTTGGTGTCGGCAAACAGCAGGCCGCAGCCCCCGCAGTCGTAGGTCTGGAACTGGACCTTCTTGACCTTCACCCCGTTGTTCGGCTGGTACTGCACGTACACCGGCACGTAACGGATGGCGTCGCCCAGCAACCAGCCGAACAGGATGTCGTAGACGTCCGTGAACCAGCTGCTGGGCACGTAGGCGCCCACGCACTGGGGGTTGCTGCTGTCGCGGCAGTTCTTCAAGGTCACCACGCTGTTGTCGGCCAGCGTGAGGTTGACCAGCATGTTGTTCTGCGAGCCGATGTTGTACTGCGCGCCCCACAGGAAGCCGACGTAGGGCGTGGGGTTGGTGAAGGTGATGGTGTAGGAGGTGCTGTTGCCGTTGACGCCCGAAGAGATCTCCAGGTGTTTGCCCGAGAACCCGTTGAGCGAGGACGTCGTGGGGTAGGCGATGCCGCCCGGGGAGGTGCCCAGCAGGCACAGGCCGAACAGGCGCGGGCAGTCGCCGATGCTCTGGCTGACGGTCATCCGCGCGGCACCCTCGGTGGCCACCGTGTTGGTCGCGAAGTCGACCGTGCGCTGGTTGGCTGCGGACGTGGGCGGCAACGTGGACCAGCTGGTGTAGACGGTCAGGCCGGCCTGCACGGACGAGGCGCACCACGCCAGCAGCGAGGCGGCCAGCCAGCGCCAGGTGGTGTGCTTGCCAAGGTGTGCCATCACGGTGCTCCTGCGGCCCGGAGACACAGGGCCGATGTTGCAAATTGTGACGGCCGGGGCCGGCGCGTGTGCGCTCAAACAGACACGCAAAGCCGGTTCAGATGACGGATGTCACGGCCCCTGGGGCAAGCCCTGAGGGGTCAACATCCGACGTCAGTTGCCCGCAGCGATGCCGTCGAACACCGCGGTCCGGGTCACGCCGCCATCGCTGGCCTGCACGCTGCACTGCGCGGTGGTGCCGTTGGCGCCGAGCGCCAGCACCGCGATGGTGAAGGTGGTGCGTCCCTGCGTGAAGGGGTTGGTCGGGCTGCCCTGCAGCAGGCCGGCCCCATGGGTGCAGTTGGCCACGGCGTGGCACTTGTCTGCATGGCCCGTGGCGTCGTGGTTCACCGCCGAGCAACCGGCGTAGTTCACCGTCATGGCACCGGCCAGGTGGGCGGCCATGCCCTTGGCCGAGGCCCCGAGCGCGTCGTCGCGCAGGTCGATGAACCTGGGCAGCGCCAGGGCGGCCAGAACGCCCAGGATCACGATGACCACGACCAACTCGACCATGGTGAAGCCGCGCTGCAGGCGATGCATGGACCAGGCTCCCAGCTTGTCAGGCGGTCGATCCGGGTGTGCCGGGCGATGCGGCCCCCGCACCCCCCGTGCCACACGCATCAGTTGCCGGCCGAGATGCCCTGGAAGGTGGCCGTCTGGGTGGTGCTGCCGTTGGTGCCGGTCAGCGTGCAGGTGCCCGTCACGCTGTTCGCGCCGGCGCTGCCATCGCCCAGAGCCGCAGCAGTGATGGTGTAGGTCGTGGTGCCGGTGGGGAAGCCGCCTTGCAGCAGGTTCTGGCCGTGGGTGCAGTTGCTCACCTTGGTGCACTTGGTGGCGTGGTTCGTGGCATCGTGCGAGACGGCCGAGCAACCGGCGTAGTTCACCGACATGGCGCTGGCCAGGTTGCCGGCGATGCCGTCCACCGAGGACTTGACCGCGTCGCTGCGCAGGTCGATGAACTTCGGCAGCGCGGTGGCAGCCAGGATGCCCAGGATCACGATGACCACGATCAACTCGATCATGGTGAAGCCGGTTTGTTTGCGGTGAGAAGTCATGAAGAAGTACCTCGTTTGAGCAGGCAGGGGCCGATGAGATGCCGGATTTTCGGCAGGAAAAATCAATGCTTGAGGGTGACCTGCCCCAGATTCCACATCGGCAGGAACACGCCGAGGGCCAGGACCAGGACGAGACCGCCCATGAAGATGATCAGGATGGGTTCGATCTGTTGCGACAGGGTCTGCAGGGAATACTGGACGTCGTTGCCATACATCTCGCCGACTTCGTCCAGGAGTTCGTCGAGCATGCCGGTCTCCTCCCCGATGGCGATCATCTGCAGCGCCATCGGCGTGAACACCCCGGTGCCCGCCGCCGCCGAGGCCAGGGCCTCGCCGCGCATGACACGGTCTTTCATGGATTCGATGGCCTGGGCCAGGTGCGCATTGTCCGCGGTCTGCGCGACCCCGGAGAGCGCGCGCTCCATCGGCACGCCGCTGCGCAGCGACAGCGAGAACGCCCGCGCAAAACGCGCCAGCGCCGCCTTGGTGACGATGGGGCCGACCAGCGGGAAGCGCAGCACCCAGCGGTCCCAGATGGGGCGCCCGTCCGGGCTGCGCTTCCAGAAGCGCCACAGGAAGAAGGCGGCCACGGTCAGGATGGACAGCAGCCAGCCGTGCTCCAGCGTGAAATTCGAGGTGCCCACCAGCACCTTGGTGGCCAGCGGCAGGTCGGCGCCCATGCTTTTGAACACGCCCGCGAACGAGGGGATCACCATGACGTTGATGACACCGATGGCGCCGGCCATGGCCATGACCACGAAGCTGGGGTAGCGCATGGCCGACTTGACCTGCTGGCGCATGCCGGTCTCGAACACCAGGTGCTCGGCCAGGCGCTTGAACACCTCTTCGAGCTGGCCCGAGGCCTCGCCCACGCGCACCATGGACACGTAGAAGTTGTCGAACACCTTGGGGTGCAGGGCCATGGCGGCCGACAGGTCCACGCCGGCTTCCAGGTTGCGGCGCAGCTCGCCGATCACCGTCTTGAAGCTGGGGTTGACCGTGGTTTCCTGCAAGCCCGTGAGCGCGCGCAGCAGCGGCACACCGGCCTTGGTCAGGGTGTAGAGCTGCTTGCTGAACAGCATCACGTCGTGGGGCAGCACCTTGGGCGCCAGCCAGGCGGGCGTCTGCACCTGCATGGCCGCGGCCTGCTGCGCCGCCACATCGGGCTTGATGGTCAGCGGCACCCACCCCTTGGCGCGCAGCTCGTCGGCGACGGCAGCGGCGGTCGCGGCCTCCTGCGTGCCCTGGACCGGCCCATGCGGCCCGCGCGCGGTGAAGTGGAAACGGCTCATGCTTGGCTCACCCGTGGCTCATTCGTCGATCTGCGCGCTCACGCGCATCGCCTCGTCCACCGTCGTGCGGCCTTCCAGCACCAGGCGCACGGCATCGCGGCGCAGGGTGTGGCCGGCCATCTGCTGGCGCGCCACCTGGTTGAAGTGGCCGGGCTGCGGGTGGGTGAGCGCGTCGATCAGCGGCAGCGTCATCTCGATGAACTCGTACACGCCGGTGCGGCCCTTGAAGCCGGTCTGGTTGCACTCAGAGCAACCGCGGCCGGTGCGCAGCAGGGTCAGGTCCACCGAGGGGCCGGCCAGGCGGTGCAGGAAGGCGACCTCCAGGTCCGTGGCCGTGTGCGGGGCCGCGCAGGCCGGGCACAGCGTGCGCACCAGGCGCTGCGCCATCACCAGCTGCAGGGACATGGCCACCATCCAGGCGGGCACGCCCATGTCGATCAGGCGGGCCGGCGTGGAGATGGCGTCGTTGGTGTGCAGGGTGGACAGCACCAGGTGGCCGGTCATGGCCGCGCGCATGCCGATCTCGGCGGTCATGCGGTCGCGCATTTCGCCCACGAGGATGACGTCCGGGTCCTGGCGCAGGGCCGAGCGCAGCACGCGCTCGAAGCTCAGGTCGATCTTGTCGAGCACCTGCACCTGGTTGAGGCCGGGCAGGCGGTATTCCACCGGGTCTTCGACGGTGATGATCTTGCGCTCGGTGCTGTTGAGCGCGTTGAGCGCGCCGTACAGCGTCGTGGTCTTGCCGGAGCCGGTCGGGCCGGTCACCAGGATCAGGCCGCTGGGCTTTTCGATGGCGCGGTAGATCGCCTGCAGCATGGGCGCGGGGATCTTCATGCGCTCCAGGTCCAGCATGCCGGCGCTCTGGCTGAGCAGGCGCATCACGACCGACTCGCCATGCTGCGAGGGCAGCGTCGAGATCCGCACGTCGATGGTGCCGTCCTTCAGGCGCACGGCGAAGCGGCCGTCCTGCGGCAGGCGCTTTTCCGAGATGTCCAGCCCGGACATGAGCTTGAGGCGCAGGGCCACGGCCGAGGCGATCTTCGCATCGGCCTCGGTGGTGACGTGCAGCACACCGTCGATGCGGAAGCGGATGCGCAGGTTCTTTTCCTGCGGCTCGATGTGGATGTCGGAGGCGCGCAGGCGCAGCGCCTGCTCGAACACCGAGTACAGCAGGCGCACCACGGGCGCGTCCTCGTTGCTGGTGGTGTCCATGCCCAGCAGGTCGCCGAGGTCGGTCTCCAGGCTGGCCAGCTCCGAGGTCAGCTCGCGCGCCAGGCCTTCGATTTCCTGCTTGCTGTTGTAGACGCGGTCCAGCGCCGTCTGCAGGTGGGTGTCGGTGACGACGGCCAGGTCGATGCTGCGCTTGAGCAGACGGCCGATCTCGTCGAAGGCGTAGATGTCGGTGGGGTCGGACATGCCGACCAGCAGGCCCGCGTTCGGGTCATCGAGCACCAGCGCGCGCAGGCGCCGCGCATGGGGCTCGGGCAGCAGCTGGGCCAGCTCCGGGCGCAGCGGGAAGTGGGTCAGGTCCACGAAGGGCGCACGCAACTGGCGCGCCACCGCCTTGGCGATCTGCGCCTCGGTGATCCAGCCGTGGTCCACCAGCACCTGGCCGAGCTTGAGCCCGCCGCTGCGCTGGGCGGCCAGGGCCTGCTCCAGCTGCTCGGTCGTGATCAGGTTGTCCTGGACCAGCAGGTCGCCGAGTCGGAATCGTTGCGGACGTGTCATGGGTGCGGCGGATCTCTGGGCGAATCACTGAGCCTGAGCGCCCGGCTTGGCCTGGCTCAGCTTGGGCGTGGCGATCTCGACCTCGGGCCAGTTCTGGCCGTCTTCGGAGATCACGGTCGGCTTGATCAGGATGACCAGCTCGTGCTTGTTGCTGCTGCTCGACTTGTAGCGGAACAGGCCGCCGATGCCCGGCACATCGGCCAGGCCCGGCACGCCGTTGCGGTCGGTGATCGAGTCCTGCTGCATCAGCCCGCCGATGGCGACGATCTGGCCATCGCGCACCCGCACGATGCTGTCGGTCTCGTTGATCGAGCTGGTGGCCAGCGGCAGTTTGTAGCTGCCCAGGGTGCCCAGGTCGATGGCTTTTTCCTTCTCGGCCACGGAGCTGACGGTGGGGTGCACGTGCAGCATCACCGTGCCGGCGTCGTCGATCTGTGGCGTCACGTCCAGCGCGATGCCGCTGAAGAAGGGCTGCAGCGTCAGCGAGGGCGAGCTGGTCGTGCTGCTGCCCGAGCTGGTCTGCGTGGTCGTGACGTTGGTGACGAAGAGCTCGTCGCTGCCCACCTTCAGCACGGCCTTCTGGTTGTTCAGCGTGGCGATGCGCGGGCTGGAGAGCACCTGCACATCGCCCTGGGTTTCCAGGAAGGACAGCAGCGCGGCGAAGTTGGCCGACTGGAAGGCCAGGCCGTAAAAGCCCTTGCCCAGGGACTCGGTGATGACGCTGCTGCCGGGGTTGATGGCGGCATCGGCATTGATCAGGCTGCCGCTGTTGCTCAGCGTGACGCCCGGCGCGCTGTTGACGATGCCGGCCTTGTTGCCCGTCTTCAGGCCGCGGAACAGCGACCAGTTCACGCCCATCTGCGAAGACTGCGAGAGCTTGATCTCGACGATCTTGGCCTCCAGCATGACCTGGCGCTCGATGGTCAGCTGCACCGCGCGCAGGTAGTCGGCGACCTGGCGCAGCTCGGCCGGCGTGGCACGCACGACGATGACGCCCGCGCCCGGGTTGAGCGTGACGCTGCGGCCCTTGTCCTGGCCGATCAGCGAGCCCAGCGACTCCTTGACCTCGCGCCAGAAGTCGGTGTCCGAGGTCGTGCGCACCGCGGCGGTGTCGACGCCGCGCGTGGTGCCGCCGGTGGTCGTGGTGGTGGTGCCGCTGGTGCTGCCCATGACGCCCGTCGCTGCGGCCCCGCCCGTCGTGCTGCCGGCCTGGGCGATGGCGCTGGAGCTCACGCGCAGGTCGGAGGTGCCCACGCGGCGGCCCGGCAGGTAGTTGATCTTGAACATGCGCGTCTGCACGGTGTTCGGGTAGACGAACACGCGGTTGCCCGTGACGCGGAAGTCATAGCCGTAGAGCTCGCGCAGGGCCTCCAGCGCCTCGACCACGGTGGTCTGCTTGAGGCTGAGGGTGATGGTGCCGGTGACGTCGGGCGGCACCAGCATGTTGTAGGCCGTGCCCGTGCCCAGCTGCAGGAAGACCTGGGACGCCGGCGCGTTGTTGACCGCGAAATCGAAGCGGCCCTCGGCGCGCAGCTCGGTCGGACGGGCGACAGGCCCCGCCGGGGCGGCAGATGCGGCCGCCGCCACGGGGGCCTCCTCACGCAGCGGTGGCAGGGACGCCAGCGTCAGGCTCATGCGCCCGTCGGCCGCGTGCGCCACAGGCAGGCCAGGCAACAGTTGAGCGCACAGGGGAAGGGCCAGGGCCCACAGAAGCTTGTGTCCGTTCATGTTCATTCCTTGCGGGCCCGACGCCCCGATGCCGCACGCGGCTTGTCCGTTTGCGTGTCCCCGCCCAGCAGGGTCAGGCGGCGTTGTCCTGCCGGCCCGGTGATCCAGACCTCGTCGCTGTTCATGGCGCTCAGCGTCCAGCCTCCGGCCAGCCGCCCGCCCAGCTCGACGAGCTCCCCGTCGATCATCGCCACCCCACCGCCGGACGCCCCGTTGTGGCGGATGGCCTGCAGGCGCAGGGCGCGCGGTGCGGGGCCCGATGCCGCCGACGCAGCGGATGCGGCCGCCAGCGCGGCCGACGCCGATGCCGGAGCCGTCCCGCCCATGGCCGGCGCGCCCACCGGCGCCCCCGATGCAGGCCGGAACAGGCCAGGCGGTGGCCGTGTCGGGTCGCTCACGCCCTTGAGGTCGCCCGCCGCCAGGGCCGATGCGGCCAGGCCAGCGCCGACGACGCAGAACAGTGCCGCCCAGGCACCCGGGATGGCAAAGGGCGTCTTCATGGGGCGATCTCCAGGGCGTCTCGGTCAGGGCTGAAGGTGTGCACCACCAGCGTGAGGGTCAGGCGGGCGTGCTCGTCGGCGTTCAGGGTCAGGCTGTCCCACAGCAGGCGGCGCGGCATGGTCTCCACGCTGCGCAGCCATTGCAGCAGCTCGATGTAGCTGCCGCTGACGCTGATCTCCAGCCCATGGTTGTAGAGCTGCGGAGGCTGCCCGCCCTCGCGTCCGGCCGCTGGCGCGAAATTGACTTCCTTGGGCACCAGCGTGCGCATGCCCTTGACGCGCAACTGCCCGTTCTGCGCCAGCAGGCCTTCCAGCAGGGCACGCATCTCGCGCGCGGGCGCCAGCATGGACTGCTGGCGGGCCAGGTCTTCCTTGCCTTGCTCCAGGCGCTGGCGCAAGGCCTCCTGCTCGCGCTGCGCGGCCAGCATCTGGTTGGCCAGTTCGGAGCGCTTGCGGTTGAGCTCGCTTTGCATGGTCTGCGTCGCGGTCGAGGCCGTGCGCTCGCGGTTGTTCGCGGCCTTGATCTGCGACAGCGCCGGCGTGATGAGCAGGCTGTCGCTGACGAACCAGACCAGCGCCAGCGCCGCGATGATGAGCAGGCGGCGCTCATTGAGCAGGCGGGCATCGAACTGGCGGCGCACCTGGCGCCAGCGCGGACGGATCTGCTGCATCAGCGGCTTGAACGCCGCAGGCTGACCCGGCAACGCCGGCATGGCAGGCAGGCGCAAGCGCTTCATGGGGTTCCCCGCTTCTGGCTTGCGCCTTCGATCTTGCCGCGCAGCACGAACTCGGTCACGCCTTCGGGTGCGTTGTCCTGTTCGCCCAGCGAGCGCAACTCCAGCTGCGCAAAGCGGCGGCCGCGGAAGCGCTCTTCCTGCTCCAGCTTGCGCAGGTAGATGGGCAGCGTGGCCGGGTCGGTCATGCGGCCCGTCAGCGCGACATCGCTGCCATCGCCCTGGATGCTCAGGCCCGTGATCCACAGGCCGGACTGGGGCTGGCGGCCCAGGGCCGTGAGGAAATCGGAATAGCCGAAGGACGACGACGACATCGACCCCGTCAGCACATCGCGCATGTGGTTCTGCACGGCTTCGCGGTGGCGCAAGGTCTCCAGCTCCTTGATGACGGCAGCAGACTCCGGCGCAGCCAGGTTGCGCTGCATCACCTGCATGGCGGCTTCGGCCTGCTGTGCGGCCGATTCGGCGCGCGCGGCCACCACCTTCAGCGCCACCCCGCCGACCAGGCAGAGCGCCGCGGCCAGCGAGACCCAGCGCAGGCCCTGCTGGGCGCCCCAGGACTGGTTCTGCTGCATCTGCGAGGCCGGGTCGATCAGCGCGAGCTGCTGCCCGTTGCGCGCGGCCACCATCGGGCGCAAGGCCGCGCCCAGGGCCATCAGGGCCTGCGCACCGGCCTGCGCCACCGGCACGCCCGCGCCGCTGTCTGCGCCTGCGGTGTCGATGTCCGACCCCAGGCTGAAGGCCTGCACGGGCACGTACACCTGCTCGGCCAGCAAGGCGATGACTTCGTCGCCCTGGCCGGCCGGCGGCACCACCGAGAGGCGGTCCAGGGTGAGCTGGCTGTGCACGCGCTCGAAGGTGTCCAGCGTGCGCAGCACCTCCAGCGCCGCGCGGTTGAGCGCGGCATTGCGCGACTCCAGGCCACCGGTCATCGCCGACAGGGGCACCTCGATGTGCCGCATCATCACCAGCTCCTTCTGGAAGGTGATGACCAGCAGGCCCTGGGCCTCGCCAAAGGCCAGCAGCGCGTGGGCCTTGCCGTCTTCCTCGGCCAGCGCGCACAGGTTGCGCAGCGCGGTCTCGGGCAACTCCATGGCCGCCCACTGCAGCCCGACATCGTCGGCCGCCAGCTCGATGGCGGCGTGCTCGCTGCGGGCCATCACCGCCGTCAGCGTCGGGCTGCTCTGGCGCAGGCGCGTGGCCTCGGGCACCTCCAGCACGTCGATGATGGCGTCGTCGACCGGGAAGTCGACCTGGTCGCGCAGGGTCCAGCGCAAGGCATCGGCCCACTCTTCGCGGGGCACGTCGGGTGCCTCGGTGGCCACCAGCCGGTAGCTGCCCTGGCCCACGCACACCACGAGTTGGGCGTCATCGATGGGGTGTTCACGCTGCAGCGAGCGCAGCGCCTGGCCCAGGCTGGGGGCATCCCCGGCCCACATCCAGCCCACGCGCGGAGGCTCGCCTGCCGGGTGGATGACCTCCACGGCATGGGCGATGGCGCCGGCCAGGGTCACCCCCACCCAACGCGATCCATCCTGTGACTGGCGACGAAAAAGCATTCCGCACTCCGAGACTCGTACGGAGTGAATGCTGACAGAAGGCATTCCACGGGGTGGAAGGAATAAGCGCCGCTTCGTGCGTTATTTCTCGCACCGCCACACGCCAGGGCCGCCGCCTCAGTTGAGCAGGCGAGCGGGGTCGGCGTCGAGCTTGGCCAGGGCCTGGCGGGTGGCGCGGGTCGTCAAAGACTCCTCTTCCAGCGGCAGCAGCAAGCCGGCCTGCAGGAAGGCGCCCAGGCGGTGCAGCTGGAACAGCACGCCCCGGCCCTGCGGCGTCACGAACAGGCTGAGCTGCTTGTTCATGCCCTGCCAGGCCAGTTGCACCTGCTCGCGCTTGCCGCGGTAGTCCAGCTGGAACCACGACCCGATCTGCAACTCGCGCGCCCAGGCCAGCATGGCCGGCGTGGGCATGGTGCCGCCCTCGGCGACCACCTCGAGGTTTTCGGATTCGTGGCCGGAGAGGTCGCGCAGGGTGTCGGCGTCGAGCTCCACGGCGGCCATGTCGGGCAAGAGCTCGTCGAGCGCCTCCAGGCGCTGCGTGACCTCGCGCAGGTGGGCCGAGGACAACGGGGCCGAGCGCGCCGAGAAGGCCGCGGCCAGCGCCGTGTTCAAGGCCTGGATGTGGGCGTCCTGGGCATCGGCGGCCAGGCCGGCACGCACCATGCCTTCGCGCACGGTTTTCAGCAGCGGCGGCAGGCGGCGCAGCACCTCGGCGCGCTCCTCGCGCGATGTCTTGGCACTGGCCGACCAGATCAGGTCGGCCGCCGCGCGCTTGAGCTCGCGCGTGGCCTCGCTGGCCTGGCCCGTCTGCACGGCGCTGTGCGCCAGCACATCGGCCCAGACGCGGAAGAGGAACTCGCGCACGCCCTCGTGCACCGGCACGTCCTCGAGCATCTTGCGCAACTCGATGGTGTACTGGATGGCCCAGGTCTCGCGCTGCTCGACCTGCTGCGCCAGCGACACGCCCTTGCGGCTGGCCTGGTTCTGGTCGCGGAAATAGGTTTCCAGGAAGCGCTCGAACTCGCCCAGCACGGTCTGGAACACGCGCCGGCCGGTGTCGGGGTAGGCCTCCACCACCTGCACCACGCGCTTGATCTCGTCGTGCAGGGCGTCCTCGCTGGCGTGCTCGCCGGCCACGAAGCCCATCACGCAGGAGCCCATGCGGTCGATCAGCATGCGCGCCGGGTGGCGGGTGGTGGCGAAGAAGTCCGGCTCGGTCACCGCCACGCGCAGCACCGGCATCTGCAGCCGCGCGAACCACACGCGGATGGCCGCGGGCAGGCGCTCCTCCTGCAGGATGGACTGGAACAGCAGCGCCACGATCTCGATGGTGGCGCGCTCGACCGGCGTGGCCGCGGCCTCTTTCAGCGCCTTCTGGCTGTGTTGCAGGTCCTGCAGCACGGCCTGCGGCGAAGGCACCGCGCCATCGGGCACGGTGTCGGCCTGGCGGCGCACCACCTCGCTGACCTGGCGGATGGCCTGGCCCAGGCCGGGCGAGACCAGCCCGATCGAGCCCATCGGCGACATCGCCTCGGTGGGCACGAAGCCCGGCACCTGGCGCGCCACCAGCGCCGTCAGCTTGCCCAGCATCGCCTGGGAATGGGCCTGGCCGCGCGCCATGCCCGGCGTCTGCGTCATCAGGCGGGTTTCTTCATGGGCGCGGCCCAAGGGCTGCAGGCCGCTGTTGCTGCCCGGCACGGTGCCCGGCGTGTGGCGAGCCCCGGCCGCAGCGACCAGGCCGCGGGGCGACATCTCCTCGACCTCGCCCGGGCGGGTGAGCGCCGTGCCCGCATCGCGCGCGCGGCGGATGAACGGCCGCAGGTCGATCTCCGGGCGCACGCCCTGCTCCAGCAGGGCCTTGTTGGCCACGTGGTAGGCCTCCTGGGCCCACTGCGCCACCTCGTTTTGCAGCACGGTCTGCAGGGTCTGCCAGTGCTCGCCCGACAACTGCGCGTCCTGCCAGCTGTCGACCACGCTCCGCGCCAGCCAGTTCACGCTGAGCACATCGACCTGCTGCCCGCCCGACTCCACCGCCCCGCCCACGGCCTGCAGGCGCGCATTGAGGTCGGTGTACTCGGAGCCGGTCAGGTCGGCCACGGCCTGGGCCAGCCGCGACGCGGCCAGGTCGCGCTCCACGACCAGGTCATCGACCAGGGTCAGGGGGATGTCGATGGCGTCCAGGCCCGGAGCCCGGGCGGCCACGCTGCGGCCCACACGCAGGTCGCGCGCGGCTTGCTGCAAGCGGGCTTCGAGCGCCGAGGCCCAGGCAGGCACCGCCCGGGGCAGCTCCAGCACCAGGTCACGGCGGCGCGCGTAGAGCGCCGGCTCGGCCGACTGGTTGGCCAGCAGGCGGGCGCCCTCCATGCAGGCCTGCACCAGGCCATGCGCCCCTCGCTGCAGGGCGTCCAGGTAGCTGACGCGGGCGGTCAGAGCCAGGGCACGGTGGGGACCCAGGGTCATGGGGTGGTTCAGACCGTCGGCTCACCCCTCGAAGCCCAAGGCTCCAGGGCGGCCGACACGCAAAGTTCGATGGGCTTTGACTCTACACCACCGCACCGGCGTGCGGGTCGTTCGGATCGATGTCTTTTTTGACACCTTTGACGAGGTCCTCGCGCTTGACGCCCAGCCACATCGCGATGGCCGCGGCCACGAAGACCGAGGAATAGATGCCGAACAGGATGCCGATGGTCAGGGCCATGGCGAAGTAGTGCAGCGTGGGGCCACCGAAGATCAGCATGGCCAGCACCATCATTTCCGTGCAGCCGTGGGTGATCATGGTGCGGCTCATGGTGCTGGTGATGGCGTGGTCGATGGCCTGGCGCGTGTCCATCTTGCGCATCTTGCGGAAGATCTCGCGGATGCGGTCGAAGATCACCACCGACTCGTTGACCGAGTAACCCAGCACCGCCAGCACCGCCGCCAGCACCGACAGCGAGAACTCCCACTGGAAGAAGGCGAAGAAGCCCAGGATGATGATCACGTCGTGCAGGTTGGCGATCACGCCGGCCACGGCGAACTTCCACTCGAAGCGGATGGCCAGGTAGATCATGATGCCGATGACCGTCACGGCCAGGGCCTTGGCGCCATCGCTGGCCAGCTCGTCACCGACCTGCGGGCCGACGAACTCGCTGCGCTGCAGGGTCAGCGGCTCCAGCTGCTTGCCATCCTTGCTGACCAGACAGACCTGGCGGTCGCCCTTGTCGGAGGCCTGCACCGAGACCTGGCCGCCCTCGCCCTGGCAGAGCGCGCCGAACACCTTGCCGACCAGCTCGGTCTGCTTCATGTTGCCGCGCAGCGGCAGGCGGATCAGCACATCGCGCGAGGTGCCGAAGTTCTGCACCTGCACCTCGCCGAGCTTGAGGCCCTCGACGGCCTCGCGCGCCTTGTGCAGGTCGGCCGCCTGGGCGTACTGCACCTCGATGAGCGAGCCGCCCGTGAACTCGATGGACAGGTGCAGGCCCCGGGTGACCAGGAAAAAGACAGCGGCCGCGAAGGTCAGGAACGAGATGACGTTGAAGACCAGCGCATGGCGCATGAAAGGGATGTCGCGCTGGATGCGGAAGAATTCCATGATGCTTGCCTCTGCTTATTCCTGGGGCTTCCAGACCTGGCCGATCGAGACGCTCTTGAGCTTCTTCTGGCGGCCATACCAGAGGTTGACCAGGCCGCGCGAGAAGAACACGGCCGAGAACATCGAGGTCAGGATGCCCAGGCAGTGCACCACCGCGAAGCCGCGCACCGGCCCCGAGCCGAAGGCCAGCAGCGACAGGCCGGCGATCAGGGTCGTGACGTTCGAGTCCAGGATGGTCGCCCAGGCGTGCTCGTAGCCGGCCGCGATGGCCGACTGCGGCGCCGAGCCGTTGCGCAGCTCTTCGCGCACCCGCTCGTTGATCAGCACGTTGGAGTCGATCGCCATGCCCAGCGTCAGCGCGATGGCCGCGATGCCCGGCAGCGTCAGCGTGGCCTGCAGCATGGACAGCACCGCGATCAGCAGCAGCAGGTTGACCGACAGGGCCACCGTCGAGAACACGCCGAACAGCAGGTAGTACAGCACCATGAAGAGGGCGATGGCCGCGAAGCCATAGACCAGGGAGTTGAAGCCCTGGGCGATGTTGTCGGCGCCCAGGCTGGGGCCCACCGTGCGCTCTTCGATGATCTCCATCGGTGCGGCCAGCGAGCCGGCGCGCAGCAGCAGGGCCGTGTCGGCGGCTTCCTCGGTGCTCATGCGGCCCGAGATCTGCACGCGGCCACCGCCGATTTCGCCGCGGATGACCGGCGCGGTCACGACCTCGCCCTTGCCCTTCTCGAACAGCAGGATGGCCATGCGCTTGCCGATGTTCTCGCGGGTGACGTCGCGGAAGATGCGCGCGCCGCGGGCGTCCAGGGTCAGGTGCACGGCGGCTTCGTGGTTCTCGTCGAAGCCGGGCTGGGCATCGGTCAGGTTGTCGCCGGTCAGCACCACCTGGCGCTTGACGACGATGGGCACGCCGCCGCGCTCCAGGTAGCGCTCGGAGCCGAAGGGCACCATGCCGCCAGCCAGCGCGCCCTGGGCCTCGGTGCTGTCGTCGACCATGCGCACTTCCAGCGTGGCGGTGCGGCCGATGATGTCCTTGGCCTTGGCGGTGTCCTGCACGCCGGGCAACTGCACCACGACGCGGTCCAGCCCTTGCTGCTGGATCACCGGCTCGGACACGCCCAGCTCGTTGATGCGGTTGTGCAGGGTGGTGATGTTCTGCTTGAGAGCCTGCTCCTGGATGGCGCGTTCGCTCTTGGGGTTGAGCGCGCCGACCAGGGTGAGGTCGCCGCTGGGGTCGCTGCCGTCGGTCCAGATCAGGTCGACGAGGTTGTCCTGCAGCACCGGACGCGCGGCCTTGCGGGTGGCATCGTCGCGCAAGCGCACGGTCAGCGTCGTGCCGTCGCGGCGGATGCCGCTGTGGCGGATGTCCTTGTCACGCAGCAGGGTGCGCACATCGCCCGACAGGCTCTCGACCTTGTGGGTCAGCGCGGCCTTCATGTCCACCTGCATCAGGAAGTGCACGCCACCGCGCAGGTCCAGGCCCAGGAACATGGGGTGGGCGTGCAGGCTGCGCAGCCATTGCGGCGAGCGCGAGACCAGGTTCAGCGCCACGATGTAGCTCGGGTCGGCCGCGTCCGGGTTGAAGGCACGGCCGAGCGCGTCGCGGGCCTTGATCTGGGCGTCGGTGTCCTTGAAGCGGGCGCGCACGGAGGTGCCGTCCAGCTCCACGAAGTCGGCCTGCACGCCGGCAGCCTCCAGCACGTTGTTGACGCGGTTGACGGTTTCGCGGTCGAGCTTGAGCGTGGCCTTGCCGCTGGAGACCTGCACCGCCGGTGCCTCCCCGAACACATTGGGCAGGCTGTACATCAGGCCGATGAACATGGCCAGGGCGATGATCAGGTACTTCCACCAGGGATAGCGGTTCATGCGGTCCTCGACACCGTTGCTGCTGTGCGCGCGTTGCTGGGCACGGGGTTACTTGTAGGAGCCCTTGGGCAGCACCTGGACGATGGCCGCGCGCTGCACCTGCAGCTCCACGCCATTGGCCACTTCGACGCTCACGAAGGTCTCGCCCAGCTTGCTGATCTTGCCGATCACGCCGCCCTGGGTGACCACCTCGTCGCCCTTGGTCAGGGCGTCGAGCATGGCCTTGGTTTCCTTCTGCCGCTTCATCTGCGGGCGGATCATCACGAAGTACAGGACGACGAACATCAGCACCAGGGGCAGCATGCTCATCAGGCCACCGGAAGCACCTGCGGCAGGGGCGGCGGCTTGGGCGTAGGCTTCGGAAATCAACACGGTCAGGTCCTTCAAACAAAGGGCCGAGGCCCCGACGACCATGCGGGGCATGGCCTCGGGCGCACCGGCCGGAAAGCGGTCAGATCAGGCGATCTGCGGATTGTATGCGGGTGGTGTGACGGGTGGTCACACCCCCGTTGCGCGGGCCAGCAGGCCTCAGAGCACGTACTTGACGTGCGAGAGGCTGGTCAGGCCGCGGTAGATGTTGTCGAGCTGCTCGCGGCTGGTGGCCGTGACCAGGACGGTCAGGCCCAGGTAGTTGCCACTGCTGCTGGGGCGGCGCTCGATGGTGCCGGCATCGAAGCCGGGATCGTGCTGGACCACCACCTCCACCACCGCCGCCACGAACGCCTCGTGGTGGGCGCCCATCACCTTGATGGGGAAGGTGCTGGGGTACTGGATGAGGGACTCTTCGGGCGGCACCGGCGGGTTGACGGGCTGATGGCCAGACTGCGGACCGGACTTTGGCGTGCTCATGCGTGCGCTCCTTGCCTGGCCGTCACTTGATGCTCAGGCGGATGGCGTCCCACAGGCGCCCCACCCAGCCGGCGCTGGGCACCGCGTCCAGGGACTGCAGCGGCAGGGTCTGCCAGGGCTGGCCGTTGAGCGTGACCTGCAGGCTGCCCACGGTCTGGCCCTTGGCGAGCGGCGCCATCAGCGGGTCGTTGCGCGTCACGGCCGTCTTGACCGCCCCGCCCTGGCCGCGCGGCACCACCACCACGACCGGCGCGGTGCGGCCCAGGCGGGCGGTGTTGGCCTGGCCCTTCCAGACCTGGGCGGTGGTGACGGGCTGGTTGGCGTCGAACAGCTTGACCACGTCGAAGGCGCTGTGGCCCCAGTTCAGCAGCTTCTGGCTTTCGTTGGCGCGGGCCTCGGGGGAGGCCGCACCCAGCACCACGCTCAGCAGGCGGCGCTCGCCACCGGCCGTGGGGCGCCGGGAGGTGGAGATCAGGCAGTAGCCCGCGTTGTCGGTGTAGCCCGTCTTCAGGCCATCGACCGTCGGGTCGCGGAACAGCAGCAGGTTGCGGTTGCCCTGCTTGATGCCGTTGAAGGTGAACTCCTTCATGGAGTAGTAGGGCAACGAGTTCGGGAAGTCCGAGATCAGGCGGGTGGCGATGATGGACAGCTCGCGCGCCGTGCTGACGTGGCCCGGCGCCGTCAGGCCTTCGGGGTTGGCGAAGTGCGTGCCCTTGAGGCCAAACACCTGGGCCTGGCGGTTCATCATCTCGACGAAGACCTCGACCGTGCCGCCCACGCCTTCGGCCAGGGCCACGGTGGCGTCGTTGCCGCTTTGCACGATCATGCCCTTGATGAGGTCATCGACCTTCACCCGGCTGTTGATGTTGATGAAGGAGCGCGAGGCGCCGGTCATGCCGGTGCGCCAGGCGCGCTCGGAGACGGGCAGGTCCTGGGTGAGGCTGAGCTTGCCGCTTTGCAGCGCCTGGAAGACCAGGTAGGCCGTCATCAGCTTGGTCAGCGACGCCGGCTCGACCTGCTGGTCGGCATTGCGCGCGGCCAGGGTCTGGCGGCTGGAGAGGTCCTGCAGGATGAAGGCACGCGCTGCCACTTCGGGTGGCTGGGGCATGGCCGCGGTGGGCTCGGCAAACAGGGCGGCGGGCGATGCGGCCTGGGCGTGGGCCGCAGCGGCCGGCCACAAGGCGCCACTGGCACCGACCGCCACGGCGGCCACGAAGGAGACGGTCGCGCGCAGGCCCAGGGTGAGCGCGTTGCGACGGGAGCGGGAAGCAGTCATGCCGGCAATATGGGGTGAGAACAGGTGAAACGCAAGGAAGGAAACGTGCGGAAACGTCAGGCCGGCCGCAGCGCGGCACCGCCCGCGACCGCATTCAGGTGCCGGTGTCGGCGACGGCCGCCTCGGCGCGCAGGTGCTTGAGCACCAGCTCGCGCAGCAGGCCCAGCTGGCCATGGAAAAAGTGTCCGGCCCCCGGCACCACGGTCACCGGCAGGGCTTGCGGCCGGGCCCAGTCCAGCACGCTGGGCAGGGGCACGACATCGTCGGCCTCGCCTTGCACCACCAGGGTGTGGCCGGGCACGGTCGGCACTTCGAAACGGGAGGTCGCCGGGCTGACGAGCACCAGCGTGGTCGGGGCACGCACCGCGGGCTGGTCGGCCGCGGCCTGGATCAGCCGGGAGGCCGCCTGCGCCGCCACGTAGCCCCCGAAGGAAAACCCCGCCAGCGCCAGCGGCAGGCCGCGCATGGCCGGGTCGGCCAGGTGGTGGGCCACGACGGCCAGCATGTCGGAGGTCTCGCCCCGGCCCTCGTCCCAGGCGGCTTCCGACTGGCCCACGCCGCGGAAGTTGAAGCGCACCGCGCGCCAGCCCGACAGCACGAAGGCGCGCACCAGGGTGTGCACGACCTTGTTGTCCATGGTGCCGCCCTTGAGCGGGTGCGGGTGGGCGATGACCGCCAGGCCCTTGGGGGCGCCCGCGGACCCGGGCGGGTCTTCGACGACGATTTCCAGCTGGCCGGCCGGGCCGTCGATGGTCAGGGATGCGGGGCGTCCGAGCATGGCGGGGAGGAAGAGGGTTCAGCGCAGCTCAGCGGCCCACGTCGTCGGGCAGCACCAGGCGTTCGACCACCTTGCCGCCCACCAGGTGCTGGTCGACGATCTCGTCGATGTCGCTCGGGTCCACGAAGGTGTACCAGGTGCCTTCGGGGTAGACCACCGCCACCGGCCCGCCGGCGCAGCGGTCCAGGCAGCCCGCCTTGTTGACGCGCACGCCGCCCTTGCCCGCCATGCCGGCCGCCGAAACGCGTGCCTTGCAGTGGTCGAACCCGGCCTTGGCGGCATGGTCCGCGCAACAGGCCTCGCCATTGATGCGCTGGTTGAGGCAGAAAAAGATGTGTCGCTGGTAGTAGCCCATGGCCGACATTCTAGGGCTTGACATCGGCGACCCCGCGCATGGCGCCCTCATGCCCCCACAGCCGCCCCAGCAGCCAGGTCAGGGCCACGTAGGGCCACAGGATGCCGAACCAGCGCGACAGGCCGTGGAATCGGATGAAGCGGCCGTTCTCCCAGGCCTGCAGCGTCTGCGCGTAATAGGCATCGGGCGGCGCCAGGTGGATCAGCGCGATCAGCGTCATCAAGGCCACCACGCCCAGCACCGCGCAGGTGGTGCGCGAGCGGTTGACCAGCCCGGCACCGGCCAGTGCCCCCAGCAGCAGGCCCACCAGGGCGGGCACCGTGACCCAGCTCAAGGCATGGCTGGGCCCGAAGTTCAGCGCCGACGACAGCGCCGACATGCCCACGCCCACGCACACCAGGCCACTCAGCAGCAGGATGCGCAGGACCTTCGGGCGCGCCACCGCGCAGGCCACGCACATGGGCGCGAGCATGCCGGCGGCCACCGTCAGCACCTCGACCCCACCGCTCCAGCGCGAGGCCACCACGGCGGAATGCACCGAGCTCCACAGCGTCAGCGGATCTTCGGGCAGCAACCAGCGCTGGAAGGGGGTGTCGCGGGTCAGCTCGACCAGGCCGATGCGCACATGCGGCATCAGCTGGCCCTGGCCCAGCGGCAGCGGCGGCGGGAACAACAGGCCCAGCGGCCACAGGCTCAAGAGCGCCAGCCCGTGCCCCGCCTGCGGGATGAACCAGCGCTCGCGCAGGCGATGCCAGGCATCGACCAGGCCGAGCGCATGCACGGTGATGGCCGCCAGCACCCCCCAGGCCGCGCCCAGGCTGTTGAGCACCCAGTCCGACAGCGAGGGCACGCGCCCCGGCACGGTGAACTGCAGCAACTCCAGGGTGTAGGACAGCGCCGAGCACATCAGCAAGGCACGGCAGGCCGCCCAGGGCGCCGACCAGCCGGAGCGCAGGTGGGCCAGGCACAGGACCAGGCCCAGCGGCAGGTAGCCCAGCAGGTTGGCCACGACGTCGTCCATGACCTCGTTGGGCTGCCTGGGCAGCAGCCAGCCGAAGACATGGCTGTCCGGCCAGTGCCAGCCGGTCAGCGGGTGCAGGGTGGCGTAGGCGATGAGGGCGGCCGCCGCCCAGGACAGCGGCCAGGCGGAACTGCGGTGCAGGCTCATGGCAGGCCCGCCGGATCAGCCCAGGGTCGGCTTGAGCACCACCAGGCAGGTGATGGTGGCGAACAGCAGCACCGCGGCCTCGTTGAAGACACGGTACCAGCGGTGGCTGCGGCGGTTCTGGAAGCCCTCGAAATCGCGCAGCAGCTTGCGGCAGACGTGGTGGTAGCCGATGGCGCCCAGCACCAGCAGCAGCTTGAAGTGCAGCCAGATCTGCCCGGGCCCGCGGCCCATGCCGAAGTACAGCCACAGCGTCAGGCCGAAGGCCAGCGCCGGCACCATCAGCAGGGAGCTGAAGCGGTAGAGCTTGCGCGCCATCAGCAGCAGGCGCTCGCGCTCGGCATGGCTGCCGGGCGGCACCATGGCCAGATTGACGAACAGGCGAGGCAGGTAGAACAGACCGGCGAACCAGCTGGCCACGAAGATGATGTGCAGGGCCTTGACCCAGCCGTAGGCATTGGCGCTCATGGCGCCGATTATCGGCATCAATCCGCCCGATGGTCGGCGCGGACAAAAAAGAGCCCCGGCATGAGCCGGGGCTGTGAAGCCTTGACGCTGTCATCACGTAAGGCACCTGCTCAGGGAGGAAAAGCAGGGAATGAGGCCTTGCGGCGTATCATTCAAGGGTGATTATAGGGGGGTTGCGGCGCCGTGGCATCACCGCATGTCCGAAAAAACCCTCCTCCACTTGGTTTTTTTGGGGGCCTTTGCAAACGTTCACACGTTTTTCACCCAGCCCCCGGTTCACATCGGCCATCCTTGCTTCGCTGATCGCCCCACGCATGCCCTCCTCCTCCACCACCGCCTTCGCGCAGCAGTTCCCCGCCCACCGTCCGCGCCGCCTGCGTCGCGACGAGTTCTCCCGCCGACTGGTGCGAGAACACCATTTGAGCGCAGCTGACCTGATTTACCCGGTGTTCGTGCTCGATGCCGACAGCGCATCTCAGCCCGTGGCCTCGATGCCGGGCGTCTCCCGCCTGGGCCGCGAGGAATTGTTCGCCGCCGCCGAGCGCTGCCTGGCGCTGGGTGTGCCGGTGCTGGCCCTGTTCCCCGTGATCGACGCCGCCCTGAAAACCCCCGATGGCAGCGAGGCGCTCAACCCCGAGGGTCTGGTGCCGCGCACGGTGCGAGAACTGAAAAAACGCTTCCCCGAACTGGGCGTGATGACCGACGTGGCCCTCGACCCCTTCACCAGCCACGGCCAGGACGGCCTGCTCGACGACACCGGCTACATCCTCAACGACGAGACCGTGGCCGTGCTGACCCGCCAGGCCCTGGTGCAGGCCGAAGCCGGCGTGGACATCGTCGCGCCCTCGGACATGATGGACGGCCGCATCGGCGCCATCCGCGCGGCGCTGGAGTCGCAAGGCCTGATCCACACCCGCATCATGGCCTACAGCGCCAAGTACGCCAGCGCGTTTTACGGCCCCTTCCGCGACGCCGTGGGCTCGGCCGGCAACCTGGGCAAAGCCAACAAGAAGGTCTACCAGATGGACCCGGGCAACAGCGACGAGGCCCTGCGCGAAGTCGCGCTGGACATCGCCGAGGGCGCCGACATGGTCATGGTCAAGCCCGGCATGCCTTACCTGGACATCGTGCGCCGCGTGAAAGACGCCTTCCGCGTGCCGACCTTCGCCTACCAGGTCAGCGGCGAGTACGCCATGATCCAGGCCGCCGCGCAAAACGGCTGGCTGGACCGCGAAGCCACCATGATGGAGTCGCTGCTGGCCTTCAAGCGCGCCGGCGCCGACGGCGTGCTGAGCTACTTCGCGCTGGAAGCCGCCGCCCTGCTCAAGGACTGACGCCCGGCATGGAGTTGCGATGCGCTTTTTCCTGATCCAGGACGCTTTCACCGAACTCGATGGCTGGCCCAGCAGCCTGCCCAGCCACGGTTTCCTGTGGGTGACGACGAGCCGCCGGGTCTTCGAGGTGGGCCTGCCCGAGGTGCAGCAGCACCTGCAGCGCCTGGCCGGCGGCAGCCTGATGGACCTGCACATCGCCGACCTGCTCAACCCGCAACTGCCCTCGCAGTACGACTACACCTCCTGGTACGACCTGCTGGTGTTCCGCCGGCTGGCTGCGGGCCAGGGCACGGAGCGCCTGTTCCTGGACGAGGCGCACGGCACGGCCTCCTCGGCGCGGCAGGCGCTGGCCGCCATCGACACCAGCCCGGTGGGCTTTGCCGTCTTCGACCGCGTGCTGCTGACGGTGCACCCGGCCGACTGCTCGGTGCGCGACTTCTTCGAGGCGCGCCTGAGCCAGATGATCCCGCCGACGCCCCCGCAGGCGACCCAGGCCTCTGCGGCATCGCAGGTGCTGCGGCCTGCCACCGAGGCCGGGGCGAACGGCGGCCCCGCCACCAGCCTGATCAGCCTGCCGCGGGCCGACAGCGACGCCAACCTGGCCGTGAGCGCCGACACCCCGGCCGACCTGCCCGGCGCCATGCCAGGCAGCGCGACCGAGGGCACCGAAGGCACCACGCCGCGCTTCCACGAAGGCCGCGGCAGCACCTCGCGCCTGCCGCCCAACCCGGCCGACCTGATGCTGCGCATCGTCAACCACATGGTCGACAGCTACCTGGACCTGCGCCGCCTGCTGACGCGCCAGTTCGCCTACCTGCAGCAAGAGCTGTTCAGCAACCGCAACCAGTTCAGCCACTGGCAGGCTCTGCTGGACGCGCGCAACACCCTGCACATGCTGGAAGACACCTGCGAGGACCAGCGCAGCGCCGTGCAGGAATGGATCGATGCGCTGGAAGAGTGGCCGCTGTCGGCCGACCCGCACGTGGCCCGCGAGCGCGAGGTGCTGCGCGTGCGCTCGCGCGATGTGCACGAGCACATCGAACGCGTGCTGGCCCATGTGCGCCGCCTGGAAAGCTCCGCAGAGAGCGCGGTGCAGATCCACTTCTCCGCGCAGGGCAGCCGCACCAACGACATCATGCGCACGCTGACGGTGCTGACCGCCGTCTTCCTGCCGCTGAACCTCATCACCGGCGTCTTCGGCATGAACTTCGAGGTCATGCCGCTGCTCAAGCACGCCGAGGGCTTCTGGCTGGCCATGCTGATGATGGCGGGCGTGGCGGTGGGCCTGGTGTGGTGGTTCCGCCGGCGGCGCTACATCGGCGATGGCCCTGGCTGATGGCGTGATGGAGCCGCCCGCGGAGCCCCCCCGCGGGAGAAGATCAGCCCCGGGCCTGCGCGCGGCGCGCCTGCAGTTCGCGCGCCAGGCAGAGGTCGTCCCAGGCCAGGCCCTTGTCCGCCGGGTTGCGCAGCAGGTAGGCCGGGTGGTAGGTGACGACCACCGGGATGCCGGCGACCTCGTGCACGCGCCCGCGCAGCTTGCCGATGGGCTCGCTGGTCTTGAGCAGGGACTGCACGGCGAAGCGCCCCATGGCGACGATGAGGTCGGGCTGCACCAGCGCCATCTGCCGCAGCAGGAAGGGCTCGCACTGGGCGACTTCCTGCGGCAGCGGGTTGCGGTTGGCCGGCGGGCGGCACTTGAGCACGTTGGCGATGTAGACCTGTTGCTCGGGGCCGGCTTCGCTGCGGGTGAGGCCCACGGCCGCGAGCATGCGGTCGAGCAGCTGGCCGGCGCGGCCGACGAAGGGCTCGCCCTGGCGGTCTTCCTGCTCGCCCGGGGCTTCGCCGACGATCATCCAGCGCGCTTGCGTGTGGCCGACGCCGAAGACGGTCTGGCGGCGGCTGTCGCACAGGCTGCAGGCGCGGCAGCCGGCCACGGCCTCGCGCAGGGCGGGCCAGTCCATGGTGTCGATGCCGACGGGGCGGGGGCCGAGGAGGGGCAGCTCGGCGGCCGGCGGCGAGGCGGTCGCTGTGGCGGCAGCCGCGACAGGGCCGCGCGGCGGGCGGGCGGCCTGCGGCGCAGGGCCTGCGGCGGAGGGGACGGCCGCAGCATGGCCCTCGGTCACGGCCAGGGCCCCTTCTGCAGCGGATGGGGCAGCGGAAGCGGATGGGGCGGCGGCGACCGCAGGCGCGGCCGGCGCCAGGCCGGCCTCGGCAGGCGTCACCGGCCAGAAGGACGGCACGCCCATCTCGCGCAGCATGGCCAGCTGGCGCTCAGTCCAGCGCATGGGAGGCCTCCGGCAGGTCGATGGCGCGGCGCATGACGATGGCATCCTCGCGCCCGGTGGCCGCGGGGTAGTAGTGCTTGCGCAGGCCGATGTCGACAAAGCCTTCGCGCAGGTAGAGCGCACGGGCGCGCTCGTTGCTGGGCCGCACCTCCAGCCACAGGGCCTCGGCGCGCAGGCGGCGGCAGCGCGCGTACAGATCGGCCAGGACGGCACGGGCCAGGCCGCGGCCATGCCAGTCGCGCGCCACGGCGATGTTGAGCAGGTGGACCTCGTCGACGCCGTCCATGGCCACGCAGACGGCCACGATGCGCCCGCTGCCGGCCTCGCAACGCACGCGCGCCCAGTAGCCGGCGCGCAGCGAGGAGCGGTAGTTCTCTGTCGTCCAGGCGTGCAGGGCGTGGGCGCAGGCGTCCTGCTCCATCGCGACCACCGCGGCGAGGTCGGCCTCGCACAGGGCGCGCTCGGTCCAGGCGGGAGGCGGGACGGACACCGGCACGGACGCATCGGCCTGTGCGAGCGGGTCGAGCGGGCGGGAATCCAGCGTGGGCATGTCCGGGATCGGTCGTGTTCGGCGGGACGCTCAGGCCGCGGGGCTGGCGCTGCGGTCTGCAGGGTGGTCGGCAGCACGGCCCGCCGCACGTTCGGCGGTGGTCTGGGCCACTTTGTCGCGCACATAGCGGGGCAGCGCCAGGGCCGCGTCCACCGCCCGGCCCTCGGCCCAGGCCTGGCGGGCCAGGGCGGCCAGGGCAGGCCCGGAGGGCACGGCCAGCTCGCCAGCGGGGAAGCGGCCGGCGGCGGGCAGCGCGGCCAGGGCCTGGGCGCACTGCTGCAAGGCGTTGCCGCACCAGCGGATGGCGGGGGCGTGCTCGCAGCCCCAGCGCCGCAGCGGCTCGTCCAGCGGCCACAGGGCCGCGTCTTCGGCGACCAGCCAGCGGCGGCCGTCCCAGGTGAAGGCGGCGGCGTAGAGCTCGGCCATGCGGGCGTCCTGCAGCACCCACAGCGTCTGCCCCGGCGGGCAGGCCTGGGGGGCGCGCTGGCGGGCGTCTTCGGCCACGGCCATGAGGGTGTCGAGCACAATGACCGGGCAGCCCAGGCCCAGGGCCAGGCCCTGCGTGACCGAGCAGGCCGTGCGCAGGCCGGTGAAGGCGCCCGGGCCGCTGCCAAAGGCGATGGCCTGGACATCGGCCCAGCGCAGGCTGGCCTCGTCGAGCAGGGCGCGCATGGCCGGCAGCAGCTGGGCCGAGGCCTGGGCGCCACCGGGCAGCTCGCGGGTGCGGACGCCGCCCTCCGCCGCGACCAGGGCCAGGTGCACGCGCTCGGTGGCGGTGTCCAGGGCCAGCAGGACGGGCGACGCGCTGATCGCGGCCGGGGCCGCAGCGGCTGGCAGGCAGGGGGACGGAGACACGGGGTCGGACATCGCGAGAGTGTAGCCCCGCCCTCCCCCTATGATGCCGGGCATGCACGCTTCCCCCCACCCGCGCCCCCGAACCCGGGGCCAGCCCCGTCAGGCGCCCCCGGCGCGCTTGGCCCTGGCCTGCGCGGTGGCCGCGGGGGTGGCTGGCATGGCGGACCCGGCTTGGGGGCAGAGCACCCCGCCCGGCACGGCGGGGCCCTCGGTGGGCTGGCCTGCCCCGCTGGCCTCGGCCCAGCAGGCCAGCGGCCTGCCCGCCGACGCGTTTTCCCTGCTGGCGTGGCCGGTCGATGGGCCCGGCCCGCGCTGGCAGCACCTGGCGGGCACGCCCCGGCTGGCCGCCTCGGTGATGAAGCTGTTCACCACGGGAGCAGCCCTGCGCAGCCTCGGGCCGGCCTACACCTGGCGCACCGAGGTGGGCCTGGGCGGCACGCTGCAGCGCAATGGCGTCCTGGACGGCCCCTTGCACCTGCGCGGCCAGGGCGACCCCAGCCTGGTCATCGAGCGGGTGCAGCTGATGCTGTCGCGCTGGCGCACGGCGGGGTTGCGCGACATCCGCGGCGACCTGGTGACCGACCGCAGCGCCTTCGAGCTGCCCGAGCACGACCCCGCGGCCTTCGACGGCCAGGTGCTCAAGCCCTACAACGCCGGGCCCGATGCCCTGCTGCTCAACCACGGTGCCATCACCCTGCGCCTGCAGCCCGATGCGGCCCAGCCCGGCCAGGTGCGCGCCAGCCTGGAGCCGGCGCTGGATGGCGTCACGCTGGTCAACCGCCTGTCGCCCAAGCCCAAGCCGCCCTGCGGCGACTGGCGCGAGGCCCTGAGCCTGGCCATCGACCCCATCCCCGGCTGGCACCACATCGGGCGACAGCGCTGGCGGGTGGTAGTGCAAGGGCCTTACCCGCTGTCCTGCGGTGAACGCGAATGGCCGCTGCTGTGGCGTGGCGACGGTGCCGACGACCACGGCGCGCGCCTGCTCAGCCAGGCCTGGCAGGACGCGGGCGGACGCCTCGAAGGCACGGTGCGCGATGGCCGCTGGCCGGCGGGCCTGCCGGTGTGGCAGACCTGGGTGTCGCCGCCGCTGGCCGCCGTGGTGCGCGACATCAACAAGTTCAGCAACAACGTGATGGCGCGCCAGCTCTTTCTGACGCTGGGCCTGGGCGGCACCGCCCCCGCCAGCCTGGCCTCGGCACGCGCCGCCGTGACGCAACAGGTGCAGGAGGCCACGCGCGGCCACGCCAGCGGCGCGGCATCCGCATCGGTCTGTGACGGCGAGGCCTTGCAGCTCGACAACGGCGCCGGCCTGTCGCGCAACGAGCGCAGCACGGCGCTGTGCCTGGGTCAGTGGCTGCAGGCGATGTGGCGCAGCCCGGTGATGCCGGAGTTCGTCTCGTCCCTGCCCCTCAATGGCGCCGACGGCACGACGCGGCGCTGGCAGGCGGCGGCCGGCCGCGCCCACATCAAGACCGGCTCGCTCGATGGCGTGGCCTCGGTGGCAGGCTATGTCGAGGGGGACAACGGCCAGCGCGTCATCGTCGTCGGCCTGGTCAACCACCCGCGCGCCGATGCCGGCCGCCCCGTCCTGCAAGCCCTGATCGACTGGGCCCAACACCTGCCTGCGGGCACACCGCCATGAACCTGTCTCCCGACGCCATCGAGTGGATCGGCGGCCTGGCCGCGGCCCTGACCACGGGCTCCTTCCTGCCGCAAGCCTGGCTGACCTTCCGCACGCGCGATGTCAGCGGCATCTCGCTGGGCATGTACAGCTGCTTCACCGCGGGGGTGGCGCTGTGGCTCGTCTATGGCCTGTCGATCGGCTCGCTGCCGGTGACGGTGGCCAACTGCATCACGCTGACGCTGGCCGTGGCCATCCTGGGCATGAAGCTGTGGTTCGGGCGCCGCAGCAAGGCGCCCTGAGCCGCTGGCGCCAGGCGCCTCAGAACTGCTGGCGGGCGCGGTTGAAGCCCAGCGTGCCGATCAGGCTGTGGCCCAGCGGGGCGAAGTGGGTGTTGTCAGCCCACATGTAGGTGCTGGTGCTGCCGCCGCTGACCAGGGTGTCGGTGGTGCAGAAGCGCACGTCGGACGCCGCGCCGGTGGTCAGCGTGCCATCGGGCTTGCTCAGGCCGGTGGTGTTGCACAGGGCGGTGCTGTGCACGTAGGCGGTGCTGCGCGTGCTGGTGTTGGTGAAGGTGTCGGGGTTGACGCCGACCAGGTCACGGCCGGACACGTTGCCCAGGCCGCGCACGTAGAGGCGGTCGTTGTAGGCGACCATCAGGCGCGACAGCAGCGCCGTGTCTTCGCCCGCGGACACGCCCATGGGCGAGTTGTTGAGCGAGGGCGTCAGCGCCAGGACGACCTTGGCACCGGTGCCGATGACGTCCCTGACGGCGGCGGTCATGCGGTCGGCGCGGGCCTGCAGTTCGCCGATGGCGGCGGTTTCGGAGGTGCTGCTGCCGCGGATGGCGGCGTACTGCTGCAGGATGTCGTGCTGGCCGGCCATGATGGTGACCAGCACGCCCGAACCCAGCTCACCGCGGTGGGCGTTGATCTGGGCGATCACGTCGTCGGAGGTGGCGCCGTAGGTGGCGTGGCTCACGGCGCCGCTGTTGGTTTCCAGCGGGCACTGGGTGTTGAAGCCACGGCCGTAGGCCCGCGCGATGGTCTGGACCCAGATGGTGGCGTAGTCGCAGCGGTAGAGCGTCGTCGTGGTGCGCTGCATGACAGGGCTGCCCGCATCCAGCTCCAGGAACGTCGACGAGGTGTCGGAGAAGCTGTAGTGGGCCGCGCTGGCCAAGGTGCCGAAGGTGCCGCCGCCGGCGTCGCACAGCCCCGCGGGGGTCTTCTGCTGGCACACCACCGGCGTGCTGTCGGTGATGACGGTGTGGACGGTGTAGGTCAGGCCCTTGACACTGGCCACATTGCCGGCCCCGCTGCTGTCGAGCAGGCTGCCGCTGGAGAAGGCATCGATGGCGCTGTTCTCGTCACCGAAGGACACGACGCGGCTGGGCGAGAAGTAGCTGTTGCGGCTGCCACCGCCACAGGCCGACAGGCCGGCGCTCAGGCCAGCCACGACCGAGCAGGCCAGCGCGACCCGGCCCAGGCGGCGAGAGGTCACGGGCAGGCGGGATGCGGCAGCAGGGAACATGGTCACTCCAAGGGAATCCGGAAATCAACAGGGTGGCAGTCTGCCACGGGATTGGCCCGGCCCCGCGTGAAGCCCTGTGAAGTCCCTGCTCAGATGGCCGAGGCGCGCAGCAGGCGGTCGCGCACGCCGTCCCACTCGGGGCCTTCGGGCGGCACTTCCACCCAGATCTGCTCGACGCCGGTGGCGTCCATCTCGCGCAGGTCGGCGAACAGGTCGTGGGCGGCGGTGGCGGCATCGCCGGGCATGGACAGGTGACTCACGCCGGGGTGCGGCGGGCGGTGCGCCCACAGGCTGCGCGAGTACACGGCCACGCGCGGGTGCGGCAGCGGCTGGCCCATGCGCTGGGCGGTGAGTTCGGGCTCCATCACGTCCAGGCCAGCGGCCAGCTGCGCATCGCTCATCAGCAGCACGCGGGCGCGCGGCGCGTAGTGCGACAGCAGCGTGCCCGAGGCGCGCGGCGCGCTCGGGTCAGGCGCCTCGGGACGGGACCACTGCAGCGGCTCGCCGGCGGCTTCTTCGAGCTGGGCCATCGTCAGGCGGCCGGGACGCAGCAGCACGGGCTGACCGCGCGAACAATCGACGATGGTGGACTCGATGCCGACCTCGCAGGGCCCGCCGTCGAGCACCCAGACCTCGTCCAGGCCCGCGCCTTGTCCCCCGAACTCTTCGAGCACATGGGCGGCGCGCGTGGGGCTGATGCGCCCGAAGCGGTTCGCGCTGGGCGCGGCCACGCCGAGCACGCCCAGGTCGGCGCAGGCCTCCAGCAGATGGCGAGCGATGGGGTGGTCCGGGCAGCGCAGGCCGATGGTGTCCTGGCCGCCGGCAGCCGCGCGGGCCATGTCGGGGTGGCGCGGCACGATGACGGTCAGCGGCCCCGGCCAGAAGGCGCGCACCAGGCGCTGGGCCACGGGCGGGAAGGCGCTGACGAAGTGCAGGGCCGCGGCCTCGTTGGGCACATGGACGATGAGCGGGTGGTCGGCCGGCCGGCCCTTGGCCGCGAAGATGCGGGCCACGGCGGCATCGTCATCGGCACGGGCGCCGAGGCCGTAGACCGTCTCGGTGGGCAGGGCCAGCAGGCCGCCGTCGGCCAGACGCTGCGCGGCGCGCTCGATGGCATCGGGCTGGGCGGTGGGGTCGAGCAGGTGCATGGGTCGGGGCGCGGTCAGAACAGCGCGGTCAGAACGGCGCGATGCCCAGGATGGCCGCCGCCTGCAGCGCCGTGGCGCGGGCAGCCTCAGGCGTGGCGCCGGTGACCGTCAGGTGGCCCATCTTGCGGCCCAGGCGGGCTTCGGTCTTGCCATAGAGGTGCAGGTGGGTGCCCGAGAGCGCCAGCACGGCGGCCCAGTCAGGCTCCTGCTGCGCCGTGGCACGCTGGCCATCGGTTTCAGGGAACCACAGCTCGCCCAGCAGGTTGAGCATCAGGCAGGGGCTGTGCAACACGGGCTCGACCAGGGGCAGGCCGGTCATGGCGCGCACCTGCAGCTCGAACTGGGAGACGTCGCAGGCGTCGATGGTGTGGTGGCCGCTGTTGTGCGGGCGCGGGGCCATCTCGTTGGCGACGATGCGGCCATCTTGCAGCACGAAGAACTCGATGCACAGCACGCCGACGTAGTCCATGGACGCGGCGATCTGGTGCGCCGCGGCATAGGCTTGTTGCGACACCGCTTCGGTGACGTTGGGCGCGGGCACCGTGGTCACGGCCAGGATGCCGTCGCGGTGCAGGTTCTGCTGCAGCGGGAAGTGCACGACCTGGCCGTCGCGGCCACGGGCGACGATGACGCTGACCTCGTAGGCCAGGGGCAGCATCTTCTCCAGCACGCAGCCCACGCTCTGCAGCTCGTCCCAGGCGGCGACGAGCTCGGCGCGCGTCTTGACGCGGACCTGGCCCTTGCCGTCGTAGCCCAGGCGCGATGTTTTCAGGATGCCGGGCAGCAGGTCGTCAGACACGGCGTCGAGCTGCTCGGGCGTTTCGATCAGGGCGTGCGGGGCGCAATCGACGCCGCAACCGACGAAGTGGGCCTTCTCGCGGGCGCGGTCCTGGCAGATGGCCACGGACGCACCGGCGGGCGCCACCGGGCGGCTCTGGGCCAGCTGGTCGAGCGCGGCGGCGGGCACGTTCTCGAACTCGGTGGTGATGGCATCGGCCACGCGGGCCAGCTCGGCCAGGCCGGCGGCGTCGAGGTAAGGGCTGCGGATGTGCTCGTGCGAGACCAGGCCGGCCGGGCTGGTGGCGTCGGCGTCGAGCACCGCGGTGCGGTAGCCCATGCTTTGCGCGGCGTGCACGAACATGCGGCCGAGCTGGCCGCCGCCCATCACGCCCAGGGTCGCACCCGGCAAGATCACGGGAAGGATCACGTCCTGCTTGGCGCTCATGCCTTGCCGCCTTCCGTGGTCGGCATCGTCAGGTCGGCCGTCATCGCACGGGCGACTTCGGTCTGGCGGGCGCGGAAGGCGTCGAGCCTGGCGCGCAAGGCGGGGTTGCTGCCGGCGAGCATGGCCACGGCGAACAGCGCCGCGTTGCCCGCGCCGGCCGTGCCGATGGCGAACGTGGCCACGGGGATGCCCTTGGGCATCTGCACGATGGAGTGCAGCGAGTCCACGCCCTGCAGGTGGCGCGAAGGCACGGGCACGCCCAGCACGGGCACCGTGGTCTTGGCCGCCAGCATGCCCGGCAGGTGGGCTGCACCACCGGCTCCAGCGATGATGGCCACCAGGCCGCGCTCGGCGGCAGCTTCGGCGTAGCGGAACATGTCGTCGGGCATGCGGTGGGCCGAGACGACCTTCGCCTCGAAGGCGATGCCGAACTCGGTGAGAATGTCGGCAGCGTGACGCATCACGTCCCAGTCGCTGCTGGAGCCCATGACCACGCCGACCTGGATGGCTTGCGTCCTGGCTGCTGCCTGGCTGTCGGGTGTGATGTGGGGGGCTGTGCTCACCGCGGGCTCCTGTCTCGTCAAACCCCGGATTTTAGGCGTTGCCCACGTTCCGCGCTGTGCAAACGGCCACATCGACCGCATTCATCTGCCGCCCCTCCTGCCGCACTCACCCTCCGCAGACCATGATCGACATCACCCTCGAGAACTTCGAAACCGACCTGCTGGCGGCCTCGCAACAGGTGCCCATCCTGCTGGACATCTGGGCGCCCTGGTGCGGCCCCTGCAAGCAGCTGGGGCCCGTGCTGGAGGCCCTGGAGGCCGAGTACCAGGGCCGCTTCGTGCTGGCCAAGCTCAATGCCGATGAGCAGCCCGAGATCGCCGGCCAGCTCTCGCAGATGTTCGGCGTGCGCTCCATCCCGTTTTGCGTGATGTTCGCCGGCGGCCAGCCGGTGGACGGTTTCGTGGGCGCGCTGCCGGCCGAAAAGATCCGCGAGTTCCTGGCCAAGCACGTGCCCTCGGAAGGCGAATTCGCCGCCGATGCCGAAGTGGCCCAGGCCGAGGCGCTGGCCGAAGACGGCCAGACCGGCGGCGCCGTGGACCTGCTGCTCGACGCCCTGGCCAAAGACCCGAACAACGACGAGGCCCGCTTCGACCTGATCGCGCTGATGCTGGCCGAGGGCTCGGACACCGCCTTGCAACACGCCCAGCTGGTGGCCGAGCCCCTGCGCCCGCGTGCCACCGGCCTGCTGGTCGAGGCCCGCCCGGCCGCCTTCGTGCGCGTGCTCGACGCCGTGCTCGGGGTGCGCGCCAGCGGCCGCCCGCTGAGCACGCTGCAGGAAGCCATCGCCGCCAACAAGCGCGATTTCGCCGCCCGCTTCGAGCTGGCCTCGCTGCACCTCGCCCTGGGCCGCCAGACCGAGGCCATGGACGAGTTGCTGGAGATCATCATGCGCGACAAGGCCTGGAACGAGGAGGCCGCGCGCAAGCTCTACGTCGCCATCCTGGAGACAATGACCCGGCCGCAACCCAAGCCCGCCGCGCCGGGCAAGGGCCCTGGTGCGCCGGGCGCCGCCGGCGCCCCCGATGGCAAACCCCGGCTGGAGATCGCCGGCAAGGTGGAAGTGACCGCGGCCGACCCCGTCATCGACGCCTACCGCCGCAAGCTCAGCATGGCGCTGTTCTGACCGCCGACACCATGAGCCTTGCCGCCCCCTCGCCAGCCTTGCCTCCGCTGATCGATGCGACCGAGCTGCGCGCGCTGCTGGCGCCGTCGACGGCAGCGGCGCCCGACGACGTGCTGGTGCTGGACTGCCGCTTCGACCTGGCCGATGCCGCCGCGGGCGAGGCCGCCTGGCGGCAGGGCCACATCCCCGGCGCACGGCACGCCCACCTGGACCGCGACCTCTCGGGGCCGAAGGCCGGCCAGGGCACGCCGCAGTTCAATGGGCGCCACCCCCTGCCCTCGCCCGACGCCCTGGCCCGCACGCTGGGCGCCTGGGGCCTGCGCCCCGACACCCGCGTGGTCGCTTACGACGATGCCGGCGGCATGTTCGCCGCCCGTGCCTGGTGGTTGCTGCGCTGGCTGGGCCACGACCGCGTGCAGGTGCTCGACGGCGGCTGGCCGGCCTGGCTGGCCCTGCCACCTGAGGGTGGGGCCCAGGACACCACGGTGGCCGCCCGCCCGACCACCGTGGTGACGCCCCGGGTGCAGGCCGGCTGGGTGCTGAGCGCCGCCGACGTGCACGCCGCGCTGGGGCAAGCGCAGCTGCAGTTGCTCGACGCCCGCGCCCCCGACCGCTTCCGCGGCGAGAACGAGACCCTGGACCCGGTCGGCGGCCACATCCCTGGCGCGTGCAACCGCTTCTTCCAGCTCAACCTGAGCGAAGGCCGCTTCAAGGCGCCCGCTGTGCTGCGCGACGAGTTCACCGCCCTGCTGGCCCAGGCCGGCGCCAGCCAGGACACCCTGGTGCACCAGTGCGGCTCGGGCGTGACCGCCTGTCACAACCTGCTGGCCATGGCCCACGCCGGCTTCGCCCCCACCCGGCTGTACGCGGGCTCCTGGAGCGAGTGGTGCGCCGACCCGGGCCGCCCGGTGGCGCAGGGCGCTGCCTGAGCACCCACTGAGCGCAGGCAGCAGCCCGGCTGAACGGTCAGCCCCCGCGGACGAACGGCTGAGGCCGGCCGCGCCACCTGCTGGCCGGCCCTGTAACAAGACGCAAGCCGATGCGGCAGCGTGGGTTTTGTCACGCTGATCCGCCGATCGCCGCCCTCCTTGCAAACCCAGAATTTCCCGATGTCGCCATCATGGATCCACACCAAGGGGTTTCTGGCATGCAGGCACACACTTCCACACCGATCCGTCCGGCCATCGCCGCCGCAGTGCGCGGCTTCACGCTCATCGAAGTGATGATCGTGGTGGCCATCGTGGCCATCCTGGCGTCGGTGGCCGTGCCGGCCTACACCAACTACATCCGCCGCGGCGCGATGCAGGAGGCCTTCTCCAACCTGTCGGCCCAGCGCATCCGCCTGGAGCAGTACTACCAGGACAACCGCAGCTACAGCCCCGCCGGCGCCACCACCTGCGGCACGGCCGCGGCCAACGCGCTGTCCATCGCGGACGCCAAATACTTCGACTACAGCTGCACCTCCAGCAACAGCGGCCAGGCCTACACCCTGACCGCCACCGGCAAGAGCAGCTCGACGGTCGCCGGCTACACCTACACCCTGAGCGACACCGGCGCCAAGGCCACCACCCAGTACGGCGGCGCCACGGCCACCGCCACCTGCTGGGCGGTGAAGTCCGCCTCGGACTGTTCCTGAACCCCACGGAGCACGCCATGGCCAGCCTCACCCGCCGCGCGACACAGCAAGGCTTCTCCATCATCGAGATCGCCGTCACCCTGGTGGTGCTGGGCATGCTGCTGGCCGCGGCCGTGCCCAGCATCGGCACATGGACGCGCAATGCCAAGCTGCGCAACCAGGCCGAGTCCCTGCAGTCCGGCCTGCAGCAGGCCCGCAACGAGGCGGTGCGCCGCAACCGCCCCATCACCTTCCACATGGTCAACAACAGCACGACCACGCTGGGCAACAGCTGTGCGCTGTCGGCTTCGGGCAGCTCCTGGGTGGTCAGCGTGCGCAGCCCCGCCGGCGCCTGCGGCGCCACGCCCACCAACAGCAGCACCGACGCCGCCGACCCGCTGATCGTGGCCTCCCACCTGGGCGCCGACGGCGCCAACGGGGTGTCGGTCAGCGGCCTGGCCAGCGACAACACCACGGCCACCGACAGCGTCACCTTCGATGCGCTGGGGCGCCCCATGACCTTCTCCGGCAGCGGGGACGCGCACCGGAACCTGCGCCGCATCACCGTGAACTACGCGAGTTCGCAGACCGACGACCGCCCCCTGCGCGTGGACATCACGCCGGCCGGCATGGTGCGCTTCTGCGACACCACCATCACCAACACCAGCGACCCGCGTCGCTGCCTGTGAGCCCGGGAGCACCCAAGATGCCAGCCCGTCCATCCGCCCGAGCCCTCCAGCGCCGTCCCCATGCGCATCGCCAGCACGGCATGATGCTCATCGAGGTGCTGGTCTCCATCCTGATCTTCAGCATCGGTGTGCTGGCCCTGGTGGGCCTGCAGGCCCGCATGACCGCCGCGCAATCGGACGCCAAGTACCGCGCCGACGCGAGCTACCTGGCCAACGAGGTGGTGGGCATGATGTGGAGCGACCTCGCCCACGTGACCAACTACAACGGCACGGCCTGCACCTCCCACACGCGCTGCAGCGACTGGCAGACCAAGGTGAGCAACACCCTGCCCAACGGCAGCGGCAGCGTCATCGTGAACGCCGCCACGCAGGAAGTCACCGTGACCGTGACCTGGCGCCACGGCAGCGACGACCAGCACACCTACAGCGCACGCACCCGGCTGAGCACCGCAGGTTGACGCCATGACAACGCAACACACCCCTCAAGGCGTCCGGCTGGCGCGCGGCTTCACCCTGGTGGAGTTGCTGGTCGGCATGGCGCTGGCCCTCATCACCACGGTCATCATCGCGCAGGTGGTGGTCAACAGCGAAGGCCAGCGGCGCACCACCAGCTCCGGCTCCGACGCCCAGGTCAATGGCTCCATCGGCCTGTACACGCTGGCGCGCGAGGTGCAGGGCGCGGGCTACGGCATCATCAGCCACAGCGCCGCGCTGGGCTGCCCCATCTCGGCCAAGTACGGCAGCGCCAACGCCCTGTCGTTGACGCTGGCGCCGGCCACCATCACGGTCAACACCAGCGGCGTGCCCACGCTGCGCACCTTCAGCAGCGGCCGCACCAGCTTCGCCGTGCCCATGGTGGTCAAGGCCAACCATGCCTCGACCGCCAACTTCTTCACCGTCAACTCCAGCACCGGCACGGCCAATGGCGACGTGATGATGGCCATCCCCTCGACCTGGAGCAGCACCAACTGGTGCACCATCTTCCAGGTGGCGGGCTCGGGCACCAATGTGCTGTCCAGCACCAACGTGCCCAACGAGCAGCCTTCCGGCGACAGCTGGAACCCGGCGTCCGCATCCACGCTCATGCCCACCACCGGCTACCCGGCCGACACCAGCTACCTGGTCAACCTGGGCGCCATCGTGATGCGCGAGTACACCCTCAGCAGCGAGAACCTGGTCATGCGCGAGCTGCAGCCCACCGGCGCCTGGGGCGGCGACCAGATGCTGGCCTCGGGCATCGTGGCCATGCGCATGCTCTACGGCAAGGACACCTCCACGCCCAAGGACGGCGTGGTCGACCAGTTCGACACCACCTCCCCCACCACCGCCGACGGCTGGTCGCGTGTGCTGGCCGTGCGGGTGGCCCTGGTCGCGCGCAGCGAGACCCGCGAGAAAGAGGAAGTCACCCAGCTCGATCCGGTCTGGGACGTGGGCACCGCCACCACGGTGTCGGGCACCGCCGCCTGCAGCACCGGCAGCTCGCGCAAATGCCTGACGCTGACCCTCCCCAAGGCCAGCACCACCGACACCGAATGGAAGCACTACCGCTACAAGGTCTACGACACCGTCGTGCCGCTGCGCAACGTGCTGTGGAGTGCCGTATGAAGCCGCACCACATGAACCTGCGCCAGCGCGGCATGTCCCTGATCTTCGCCCTGCTGGCCCTGCTGGCCCTGTCGCTGGGCGCCGTGGCCCTGGTGCGCTCGGTCGACAGCGGCACCTCGGTGCTGGGCAACCTGGGCTTCAAGCAAGAGACGCTCGCATCCAGCGAGCGCGCCACCCAGGCGGCCATCGACTGGCTGGCGGCCAATGCGGCCACCCTGGACAGCAACAACACCGGGCAGGGCTACTACGCCTCGGCCACCGACAACCTCGACGCCACGGGCCAGCTCAGCAGCAAGACCGACCGCGTGCTGCTTGACTGGAACGGCGACACCTGCGGCTACGCCAGCGGCACCGTCACGGGCAAGTGCACCCTCACGCC
This sequence comes from Pseudomonadota bacterium, assembly GCA_022566735.1. Taxonomy (GTDB): domain Bacteria; phylum Pseudomonadota; class Gammaproteobacteria; order Burkholderiales; family Burkholderiaceae_C; genus Aquabacterium. Next base: position 26,827 of record JADFIG010000002.1, on the reverse strand, counting down.
ACGCACGGTGGCCACGGCCAGCAGCACCGAGCCGGTCACCCTGCGCTACGCGATCTTCCGCCTGTGCGCCACCACCGGCTCGGCCACGGCCACGGGCAACTCCTGCGCCGCGCCGGCCAACTCGGGCGCAGGCGTGGCCGCCGACAAGGGCAGCCTGGACTACAGCAAACCCGCACCGCTGTCGGGCACGGCCCAAGGCACCTACTACCGCATCGTGGTTCAGGCCGTGGGGGCGCGCAGCACCTCGTCCATCACCGAAACCATCGTTCAGTTCTGATGTCGGAGGCGACATGACGTCACGCCACACCCCCTTTGCCCGCAAGGCTTCCCTGCGTCCCGCCCCCCTCAGCCTGGCCATCGGCCTGGCCCTGCTGGGCGCCTCCGGTCATGTCAGTTGGGCCGGCACCACCGACATCAGCAACACCCCGCTGATCAACGCGACGGTGTCGGTCAAGCCCAACCTGATGTTCATCCTGGACAACTCGGGCTCGATGGCCAGCGACTTCCTGCCCGATGACACCGGCGACCGCAGCCTCTACAGCGTGTGGTCCTCGCAGTGCAACGGCGCGGCCTTCAACCCCTCGTCGGCCTCCTCGCCCTACGCCCTGCCCAAGACGCCCGATGGCCGCAGCTACCCCAACCAGGAGCTGAGCGCCGCCTGGCCCGACGGCTTCCAGCCCACGCTGTCCTCGTCGGTGAGCGTGAGCAACTGGTCGCTCAACACCAACACCCCCGATCCGGACGCCTCCTCGCCCGTCGTGCTGGAGGCCACCGTCACCACCTCGGCCATCTCGCTGGCCCTCAATGACCGGGTCGCGGTGTACGAAAGCGGTGACGACACCCACTGGATGGTCGGCACCGTGGTGAACAAGGACTTCATCGCGTTTGGCACCTACCGCTACACCCTGCGCTTCACGTTCTCCAGCGTGCGCAAGGGCACGGTCTCGAACTGGGTGCTGGGCAAGCTGCGCACAGTCGACCTCACGGCCACGGGCAACAACCCCGGCACCCACTACTACTACCGCTACAGCGGCACGCAGGCTGCCCAGTCCTGGGCCTACAACAGCTCGGGTGGTTTCGACACCAGCAACACCTTCGTCAGCGAATGCCTCAGCAGCATCGGCTCGGCGCCGGGCAGCAGCAAGTTCACGCAGGTGCTCGTCAGCAGCCTGTCGGCGGCCGACCAGCAGCGCTACGCCAACTGGTACAGCTACTACCGCACCCGCATCCTGATGATGCGTTCGGCCGCGGGCCGCGCCATGTTCGCCATGGACGACCGCTACCGCGTCGGCTTCACCACCATCAACAAAAACGGCAGCTTCAACCCCGACGCCACACCCAGCCTGGGCAGCTTCCTGGACACGGCCGATTTCGGCACCGACCAGAAGGTGCAGTTCTTCAGCAACCTCTACGGCGCCTCGGTGAGCGGCTCGACGCCGCTGCGCCGCGCCCTGGCCAAGGTGGGCCGCTACTACGGCAACAAGTTCACCGGCCAGACCGACCCCATCCAGAACGCCTGCCAGCGCAACTACAGCATCCTGACCACCGACGGTTACTGGAATGAAACCACCTTGCCGACCCAGCTGGACGGCAGCACCGCCGTCGGCAACCAGGACGCCGACATCAACGCCACGCCGCGCCCGCAGTACGACGGCAGCACCAACTACACGGCCACCTATGTGCGCACGAGCTACCGCTTGAGCGCGACGCAGGGTTGCTCCAAGACCAACCAGAGCCGCTACACCCCCTACACCGAACAGCAGGTGATGACGGTCACGCCCTCGGGCACGACCTACACCGACTGGGTCACGCTGCAAAACCCCTCCGGCGCCGACACCAACTGCCGCTCGACGCAGCCTGCAGCGACCACCGTGGAAACCGCCAACACCGGCGGCCCCGCCCCCAACACCCTGGCCGACGTGGCCGCGTACTACTACAACACCGACCTGCGCGCCGACCTGGTCAACAGCGTGCCCTACTCGGACACCGACCCCAGCCGTGCGCAGCACATGACGACCTACACGCTGGGCCTGGGCCTGAGCGGCCGTCTGCGCTACGACGTCAACTACCTCACGGGCGCTGCCAGCGACTTCAACGACGTCAAGAGCGGCGCGCGCAACTGGCCCGTTCCGCCGCTGGACACCTCCAGCGACCCCGCCAAGATCGACGACCTCTGGCACGCCGCCATCAACGGCCACGGCCGCTACTTCTCGGCAGGCAGCGCCGACGTGCTGGTCACCTCGCTGACCACCGCGCTGACCGACATCACCGCACGCGACGGCGCGGGCGCCTCGGCCGCATCCACCTCGCTGCGCCCGGTGCTGGGCACCGACCAGGTGTTCATCGCCTCCTACCGCACGCAAAGCTGGAACGGCGAACTGGAGGCCCGCACCATCACCATCAACTCGGCCACCGACACGGTGTCCATCGGCCCGCAGAACAGCGCCTGGAAAGCCAGCCCGCTGCTGGATGGCCGCGACTACGCCGGACGCACCATCTACTACGCCCGCAAGACGAGCTCGGGGGCCGGCACCAGCATGGGCCTGGGTGCCTTCACCTACGCCAACCTGTCGTCCGACGTCGACGGCACCCTGCTGGCCAGCCACTTCGACAACTACTGCGGCAAGACGCCCCGTCCCACGCAGTGCTCGTCGCTGACCTCCACGCAGCAGGCCAATGCCTCCAGCGCCACGCTGGTGAACTTCATCCGCGGCGAGCGCAGCAACGAAGGCACGCTCTACCGCAGCCGCCGCAGCGTGCTGGGCGACATGGTCGATGCCTCGCCCGTGTACGTGGGCAAGCCGCCCTTCGAGTACAACACCAACGACTACAGCACCTACAAGAGCAGCAACAGCGATCGCTGCCCGGTGGTCTACAGCGCGGCCAACGACGGCATGCTGCACGCCTTCTCGGCCAGGGCAAGCACCAGCGCCTCCACCTGCCCCACGGCCGGCACCGAGATGTGGGCCTACATCCCCCGCGCCGTCATGTCCCAGCTGTACATGCTGGGTGACAGCGACTACGCCAACCGGCACCGCTTCAGCGTCAACGCCACCCCCGTGGTGGCCGACATCTCGCACGTCGACAGCGGCGCCAACGTGTGGCAGACCATCCTGGTGGGCGGCCTGGGCGCCGGCGGCAAGTCCTACTACGCGCTGGATGTGACCTCGCCGACCGCACCGGCCCTGCTGTGGGAGTTCACCGACGCGGACCTGGGCCTGAGCTATGGCAACCCCGTCATCACCCAGGTGCGCGACAGCAGCAACGCCCTGGTGTGGGCCGTGGTCTTCACCTCCGGCATCAACAACGGCGGCAACGGCTACCTGTACGTGCTCAACGCCCGCACCGGCGCAGTCCTCTACAAGATCCCGACGCTGGTCGACAACGTGGCCGTGGGCACCTCCAGCAACCCCAGCGGGCTCAACAAGCTCAACGCCTGGATCACCACCCCCTCGGACAACGAAGCCCAGCGCTTCTACGCCGGCGACCTGCTGGGCAACCTGTGGCGCTTCGATGCCAACAACCTGGCCGCGCCCACCGGCACCACGGTCGACACCCGCTCGGTGCGCCTGGCCCAGTTCGTCAAGGACGGCATGGCCCAGTCCATCACCGTGCGCCCCGAGCTGGCCGAGGTGACCTACGGCGGCACCCGCTACCCCGTGGTGATGGTGGGCACCGGCCGCTACCTGGGCGCCACCGACACCATGGACACCACGACGCCCTCGTCCATCTACGCCGTCAAGGACCCGCTGACCTCCACCGGCTGGAGCAATGTGCGCAGCGCCATGGTCGCCCAGACGCTGACGACCTCCGGCAACAACCGCACCATCACCAAGAACCCCGTGGACTGGAGCAACAGCACCCTGGCCGGCTGGTACGTGGACCTGCCCGACGCGGGTGAGCGCGTGGCCGTCGGCATGAGCCTGGCCTACACCACGCTGACCGTGGCCAGCATCGTGCCCGCCACCGACGTGTGCAGCGGCTCGGGCTACTCCTGGCTGTACGACCTGGACATCGCCACCGGCTCCTACGTGCTGGAGCAGGCCAGCACCCAGTTCGCCGGCTACAAGCGCTCGGTGGCCACCATGGGCATCAACACCCTGCAGTTCGATGGCCGCGCCAAGTCGGGCCAGATCATCACCAACGCCGACGGCTCCACCGAGGTGCGCGACCACGTCAAGGCCCCGACCTCCACCGGCGCCCTGCGCCGCACCTCCTGGCGCGAACTGACGCAATGACCTGGCTGCGCGCCCGTCCTGCCGGCTGGTGCCTGCTGGCCGCCCTGGGCCTCCACGCCGTGGTGGGCGCCGGGCTGCAGTGGCAGGCCCAGGCCGTCGCGGGCCATTCAGCCAAATTTGCAGCCAGGCACGCCACGGCACACGCCGGTGCCCCCCGGCCCCTGCAACTGCGCTGGCTCACCATGGCGGCAGCCGGCCCGGCCGACGCCCCCCCTCGCCTCCCGGTCAAGCCGGCTCAGGCGCCCCACCCTGCGGCGCCCATGGCGATGGACGCGCCCGACAGCACCGCCGATGCCGCCTGGCCAGACACCAGCGCCAGCACAGATGAACAGACCGAGGCCACGCCGCCCCAGGTTGCGCCCACCCTGGCCTCTGCCGATGCCCCCGACGGCCTGCCCGGCTACGCCCGCCGCGACCTGCTCGACCGCGGCCCGCAAGCGCTCGGCATCATCCAGATCGCCTACCCGCAGGGCGTCGAGCCCGGCCACGTCCACACCGGACGCCTGACGCTGTTCATCGACGAAACCGGCACGGTGCGCAAGGTCCTGGTCCAGCGGGCCGGTCGCAGCGATGACCCGCACGGCGCAGAGGCCCTGCCGCCGCCCTTCGTCGAAGCCGCCCGCGAGGCCTTCATGCAAGCGCACTTCGCGCCCGGCGAGCGCCAGGGCATGGCCGTGAAGTCGCGCATCGACATCGAGGTCAGCTTCGACGGCCGCGAAGCCGACCCGCTCGAAGCGGCACGGCAGGCCCAGGACAGCGGCCGCCCGGGACGCACGCCTGACCGCCCGGTGTGAGGCCGGGGCGCCGGCGTCAAGCCGGCCTAGCCTGCAAGCCTGTGCGGCCCTTGGGACAAGGCCTCGTCCAGCAACTCGATCCAGTGCTTGACCGGCGTGTCCGTGCCCGACTGCAGGTGCGTGATGCACCCGATGTTGGCGCTGGCGATCACGCGCAGCCCCTCCGGCGAGGAGGCCTGCAAGGCGCGCAGCTTGAGGTCACGCAACTGGCGTGACATGCCCGGCTGCAGCACGCTGTACGCCCCGCCCGCGCCGCAGCACTGGTGGCTGTCCTGGGCGGCCAGGCGCACCTCGAAGCCCAGCTCGCGCAGGCTGGTCTCGATGGGGCCCGGCCTGGCCGCGCTGCTCAGGCGCTGCGCATGGCTGAGGCTGCAGGGCGGATGGAAGGTGAAGGCCCCCAGCGACCCGGCCGCCGCCTTGCGCGCCAGCTTGCGCTTGAGCACCGGCAGCCAGCCCGGCAGCAGCTCGCCCGGATCGCGCACCAGCGCCACCACGCGGCGGGCCTTGTCGGCATAGGCCGGGTCGTCGGCCAGCAGGGTGTCCCAGGCCTTGACCCAGGCGCCGCAACCCGAGGCATTGACCAGCACCGCCTCCACGGGCGTGGCCGAAGCGATGTGGGGCCACCAGGCGTCGATGTTGCGGCGCGCCCGCGCCTTGGCGCCATCGACATCGCCCATGTGGCCCTGCACCGCGCCGCAGCAGCCCGACGAAGCCACCACCTCGGCGCGGATGCCCACAGCATCGAGCACCCGCGCCGTGGCCGCATCGATGTGGGGCCGCAGCCCCGGCTGCACACAGCCCTTGAGCATCAGCACCCGGCGCGCGTGCAGGCTCTTGCGGGCGTCCGGCCAGGCCGGCGCAGCCATGGGCGCCCTGGCCGGCACCTGCTCGCGCAAACCGGCCGGCAGCCAGGCACGCACGGCCTGCCCCAGGCGCAAGGCCGGCGTGAACAGCGGCGAAGGCATCAGCGTGCGCAAGCCCCAGCGCAGCACGCGCTCACGCCAGGGCCGCGCCACGGCGGCATCCACCACCGGCTGGCCCACGGCCAGCAGCTCGTGGTAGGGCACGCCCGAGGGGCAGGTGCTTTCGCAGTGCCGACAGCCGATGCAGCGGTCCAGGTGCTGCTGGGTGGTGCGCGTGGGCGCCTGGCCCTCGAACACCTGCTTCATGAGGTAGATGCGGCCGCGCGGGCCGTCCAGCTCATTGCCCGTGAGGCGGTAGGTCGGGCACGTGGCGTTGCAGAAGCCGCAGTGCACGCACTGGCGCAGCACGGCCTGGGCCTGCTGGCCCTCGGGGGTGGACTGGTGCTGGGGAGCAAGGCGTGTCTGCATGGGGCAAGGAGGGGGCAAGGAGGCTCAGGCGGAAGTCAGTCGGCCGGTGGCGAACACACCGTGCGGGTCGAAGGCCTGCTGCACCCGGGCATGCAAGCGGCGCACCGTGGGCGACAGCGCGGCCTCGCCCACCAGGGGCGCGGGCTGGTGCCGGCACACGGCCTGGGCATGGCCCCCCACGCGCGCGGCCAGGGCATGCACGGCGGCCGGTGCGGCGGGCGTGCAGACCCAGCGCTGCCCGCCCAACCATTCGATGAGCTGCTCGCCATGGACCTCCAGCGGCCCGGTGGTCGCCGGCACCGACAGGCGCCACAGCGTCACGCCCTGTTGCCCGGACTGGGCCACGGCCTGGCGGGCGCGCTGGAAGAACTCGTCGCTCTGGTCGCGCAGTCCCTGCCAGAACGCATCGGCCACGGGGGGCGCCAGCACCTCGCCGCGGCGCTCTCGGTAGAGGCCTTGCACCGCGCTGGCCACGGCCGCCCGCGCGCCGCTCAGGCGCAGCACCAGCAGGCCGTCCCACCACGCGGAGGCGTCCAGCGGCAAGGGCTGGGCGGCCCAGCGGTTGACCTGCAGCAGCGCCTCGGCCTGGTCCATCTCGAAGCGCATCGTCGCCGACACCACGGGCTGCGGCATCACCTTCAGCGTCACGTCCAGCAGCAGCCCCAGCGTGCCCATCGAGCCCGCCATCAGCCGCGAGAGGTCGAAGCCCGCCACGTTCTTCATCACCGCCCCGCCGAAGTGCAGCACCTCGGCGCGGCCGTTCATCACCGTGCAGCCCAGCACGTGGTCGCGCACGGCACCCCGGCTGACGCGCCCCGGCCCGCTCAGGCCGCTGGCCACGACACCGCCAAGGGTCGATGCGCTCGCGCCCTCCGGCCCGAAGGCAAAGCGCGGCGGCTCGAACGCCAGGTGCTGCCCACGCTCGGCCAGCACCGCCTCGACCTCGGCCAGCGGCGTGCCCGCGCGCGCGGTGATGACCAGCTCGCTGGGCTCGTAGGCCACGATGCCGCGGGCTTCGCGGGTGTCCAGCACCTCCCCACGCGAGGTGTCGCCCAGGTGGTCCTTGCTGCCGCCGCCGCGGATGCGCAGACAGGCACCGCGCCCGGCGGCATCGCGCACGCGCTCGGCCCAGGCCTGCCACGCTGCAGGCGTGGGCTCACCCGCGGTGGCTGCTGACAACAGCGCGTCTTGCGCCTGAGAAGGGAGATCGGCCATGATGGCGCCAAGCATACGGCAAGCCCGGCTGCCTTCGCCCCTGACGGGATCCCTCACCCACCCGCCCACACCCCATGAAAGTCGCCGCTGTGCAGATGGTGTCCACCCCGCGTGTGGACGAGAACTTCGCGCAAGCCCGCAGCCTGATCGCCGAAGCCGCCGCCGCCGGTGCCGAGCTCGTCGCCCTGCCCGAGTACTTCTGCCTCATGGGCCTGCACGACAGCGACAAGCTCGACATCGCCGAGCCCATGGCCGACGCCATCGTCCAGGGCACCAACAGCACGCCGATGCAGCACGTGCTGTCCGAATCGGCCCGCGAGCACGGCATCTGGCTGGTCGGCGGCACCCTGCCCATCCGCACGCCCGGCTCGGACAAGGTCTTCAACCGCGTGCTGGTCTACGCCCCCGATGGCACCTGCCACACGCACTACGACAAGATCCACCTCTTCTGCTTCGACGATGGCCAGCGCCGCTACGACGAGGCCGCCACGCTGCGCGCCGGCACCGAGCCCGTGGCCTTCAGCCTCACCGACCGCAGCGGCGAGACCTGGCGCATCGGCCTGAGCGTCTGCTACGACCTGCGCTTCCCCGAGCTGTTCCGCCAGCTTGGCGCCGGGCAGCCGCTGGACCTCATCGTCCTGCCCGCGGCCTTCACCGACACCACGGGCCGCGCCCACTGGGAGTTGCTGCTGCGCGCACGCGCCGTGGAAAACCTCTGCCACGTGCTGGCCCCGGCCCAGGGCGGCCTGCACGAAAGCGGCCGCCGCACCTTTGGCCACAGCCTGGCCATCGGCCCCTGGGGCGAGGTGCTGGCCTGCCGCGAAGCCGAAGGCCCTGGCGTGGTCCTGGCCGAGCTCAGCAAGGCCCGCCAGACACAGGTGCGCACGCAGCTGCCGGCACTGACGCACCGGGTGCTCTGAGGCGGTCAGCGGAACGAGGCCGCAGGGCGGACGCGGAGATCGGCCCGGCCCAGGCTCAACGCAGCGTGTCCCGGCTGGCGGGCCAGTCCAGCGGCACCAGGTCCGACGGCACGACATCGCCCGCGGCCAGCGGGTTGACGGCATCGGCCACCACCGGAGCCTGCTGTCCGGCAAACAGGTTCAGGGAGTGCGCCTGCAGGTTGTCGCGGAAGTGCTTGCGCTCGAACAGCTTGACCTGCGCTTCCAGCGGCAGGTCGGTGATGCGGAACACGTTGCGGCGCAGCAAGACGTCGATCAAGTCCTCCAGCACCCGCACCAGGTCGGCGTCCATGGCCGCGAAGGACTTGGCATCGCCGCCCTGCCCATGGAGGAAGGCCTGCACGTCCGGGTGGCTCAGGGGCAGCAGCTCGGCGTCCGGCACCGCTTCACGGTGGAGGCTGACAACGGTCCCCTGGGGGTCACGAACGACGTAGCGCATGGCTTGGATTCCGACAGAACATTGCTGCTTCGTTTATCGGCCATTTGGGCATGGCCCTGAAGGCGGAAAAGACGGGAGATGCCCCCCGCCTTCGCGCATCCTGCCGCAACGCCCTGCGCACCGCAATGTCCTGGCGCGCCACGGCCAGGCTCACAGCTGTCCGTAGGAGTGCAGCCCCGACAGGAACATGTTGACGCCCAGGAAGGCAAAGGACGTCACCAACAGGCCGCCCAGGGCCCACCAGGCCGCGAACTCGCCGCGCAGGCCCTTCATGAGGCGCATGTGCAGCCAGGCCGCGTAGTTGAGCCAGACGATGAGGGCCCAGGTCTCCTTCGGGTCCCAGCTCCAGTAGCCGCCCCAGGCCTCGGCCGCCCAGAAGGCGCCCAGGATGGTGGCGATGGTGAAGAAGGCGAAACCCACGGCGATGGCCTTGTACATGACGTCGTCCAGCACCTCGAAGTCGGGCAGCTGGGCGGCGATCTGACGGCGCGCCGCGACGATGCCCGCCACGATCAGCGCGGCCACCCCGAAGTAGACGATCCAGTACGTGCCCACCATCTGCTCGGCACCGGGCTTGCTGCGGAACACGATGGGCTCGAAGCACAGCACCACGCCGACCAGCCACAGCGGCGCCAGCTTCCACCACTGCGTCTCGCCAGCGCGCTGCTTGACCAGGTAGGCGAAGGCCACCATGGCCGACATCGCGAAGGTGCCGTAGCCGATGAAGTTGGCCGGCACGTGCAGCTTCATCCACCAGCTCTGCAAGGCGGGCACGAGCGGCTGGATCTCGCTGGCACCGCGCGCCAGGGCGTACCACAGCAGGAAGCCCACCGCCGCGCTCACCACCAGCATCGCGAAGGCCCCCAGCGAGCCGAGCGACTGGCCCATCTTCTCGAAGCGGTCTTCGTAGTAAAGCCAGAAGGCCGTGGTCAACCAGGCGAACAGCACGAAGACTTCGTAGAGGTTGCTCACCGGGATGTGGCCGATGTCCGGTGCGATCTGGTGGCTCTCGAACCAGCGCACCAGCGTGCCCGTGATCGCCATGAAGACCCCGGCCCAGGCGATGCGCGAGCCCAGCCTGGTGCCCGTGGCGCTGCGCGACAGCAGCCCGATCCAGTAGAACACCGTGCTCATGAAGAACAGCACACTCATCCACAGGATGGCGCTCTGGCTGGAGAGGAAATACTTCAGCCAGAACACCTGCTCGCCTTGGGCCAGGTCGGCGCCCCAGTCGTCGGTGGCACGCAGGTACAGCGCCGCTGCGCCCCAGGTCGCCAGGCCGCTGGCCAGCAGCAGCAGGCGCACCGGGCGCCAGAACCAGCCCATGGCGATGACGCTGGGCGCCGCGGCCAACAGGATGCCCTGCTCGTACACGTCCATGGCCGCGCCGAAGCGCCAGAAGCCCCAGCCTGCCAGGGCCAGCACCAGGACGGCGAACAGCCAGTCGCTGGGCGGGCGCTTCAGGTCGGTCAGCCCCGCAGGCAGGTCGTCGGCGACATCCACGGAAGGGGAGGTGCTCATCTCATGTGTCCTTGAAACTCAAGCCGCCGTGCCTGAGGCGGGCGGCACGTGGGCAGCCGCGCCCAGCACCGTGCGCTGCAGGCGCTCGAACTCGCGGTCGGTGTCCAGCGTCTGGCGGGTCGACGACAGCGCCATCTTCACGCGCGTGCCGCCGGCGCCATCATCCTGCAGCCACACCCACAGGCGTCGCTCTCGGATGTAAAGCATGGCAAACACGCCGATGATCAGCAGCACACAGCCCAGATAGACCACGTTGCGACCCGGGGTGCGCGTCACCTGGAACACGCTGGCCTGCTTGGGCACGAAGCCCTCCAGCACCAGCACCAGCGGCACCGGGTAGAACATCGCGTCCGACAGCGACAGCACCGAGGCCGTCATGAACGTGCGCGCGCTGTCCTGCTGCGGCGACAGCGGCGCCACGCCCGCGCGCTCGCGGCTGAGGTTGAGCAACTCGAACAGCCCGCCATTGAGGATGCGCACCAGCGTCGCCGAGGTGTGCTCGCGCTGCGCCACCGGCACCGCCTGCTCGATGAAATCCGACAGCGCCTGCAGGCCCCCTGGGCTGGGCACCCCGGGCTTGACCGGCACCGCGCCGGCGAACAGGTCCAGCGCACGTTGCGCCGAGGTGGCCAGTTGCGACTGCAGGTCGGCGCGGTCGGCCGGCGCGGCCATGCGCGCGAACCGCCGCGCGGCCTCGGCCCGCATCGCCGCGTCGTTGAGGGCCTGGCGCAGGCGCAACCAGCCCTGCACGCTCTGGTCCTCGTCGGCCGGCACGCGCAGGTAACGGAAGCCCTCGGCCGGCGTGTCGCGCACCCCGAACAGGAAGACCTGCTGGCCATCGAGCTTCACTGGCGCCATGTAGTTCTGGTACTCGCGCGCCTGGCCCGCCGCGTCGCGCAGCTTGTAGATGACGGACGGCCCGATGTTGACCAACTGCTTGCTGCCCGCCGGCTTGGCGCCCGAGCCCAGGTGCTTGCTCAACTCGGCCAGGTTCACGCCGCGCACATCGGTGCCCGCCTCGCCGGAGGAAGCGCCATCGGCCGCCACCGGCGACTTCTGCGCCTGGGCCAGGTCTTCCACGTTGATCACACGCAGGCCGGTCACCTCCAGCTGCAGCGGCCCCGCCCCTTGCTGCCCCGCCGGCAAAGCCCCCGCCGAGACCCACTCGGCCGGCAGCGCCTGCGGCTGTCCGCCCACGGTGGCGCCCAGGCTGGGCAGGGGCTGCGACGTGGCCGCGGCCATCGGCACATCCAGGCGCAGCGGCTTGAGCTGCACCGACGAGCCGCCATCCTCGAAGCTCGACTGGAAGATCGTCACGCCGTCGTAGACCACCGGGTGGTTGACCTCCACCGTGACCGCCTTGTCCACGCCCTTGCGCGCATCGTGGATGACGATGTCGCTGGCGAAGCGCTTGGGCATGCCGGTGGCGTAGTAGTCCACCGAGAATTTCTTGAGCTCGATGTCGAAGGGCAGCGGCTGCACCAGCATGCCCTGCTCCAGGTTGACCACCGCCGCGTTGCTGCGCGTGCCCTCGGGCACGAAAAGCTGGGCGCGGTACGCCGGGTTGCCTTCGCTCAGGCGGCCGCGCTCGGTTTCGTTGCCACCCTTGAAAGGCTGCAGCTTCTGCGCCCACACCTGGGCCCGGATGACCAGGTCGCCATCGAACAAGCCGCCCAGACAGATCAGCACGATGGCCCCGTGCGCCGCCAGGTAGCCCAGCTTGTTGGCCGCCCCCAGGCGCGCGCCCAGCATCACGCCGGCCTCGCCACGCGCCGAGGCCTCGCGGCGCTGCAGCTTCACCGACCAGCCCTGCCGCGCCAGGGTGCGCAGCAAGTCGGTCTGCACCACCGCCAGCGGCTGCTCCAGCGTGCCGGCCGCGCGGTGGTGGAAGGCCTGCAGGGCCTGCTCGCGGATGTGCTCCTTGTGCGTGCGCCAGTCGGCCAGGATCTTGGGCGCGTTGCGCGCGATGCACAGGCTGGTCGACACCACCAGGAAGGCCAGGATGGTGAGGAACCAGCCCGAGCTGTAGATGCGGTAGAGGCCCAGCGCCCCGAACACCTCGGCCCAGAACGGCCCGAACTGGTCGACGTAACTGACCCACGGCTCGCCCTGCTTGACCACCGTGCCGATCGCCGAGGCGATGCAGATCACCGTCAGCAGCGCGATGGCGAAGCGCATCGACGACAGCAACTCCAGCACCTGGCGGCGCACGCCATGCGCCCCCGGCGAGGCGGGAGGCGTCTGGGACGGGGTCGGGGACGGGGTCGGGGACGGAGGCAGGGCCGCGGAGCTCATGTCATGTGTGCGAAAAACACAAAAGCGGGCCAGCCCGGTGAAGGGCCTCCCGCCTTGTGTGGGCCTGAGCGCAAAAAAGCGCAGCTCAGCGCAGGCCGGCCACGTAATCGGCCAGGGCCTCGATTTCCTTGTCGCTCAGGTTGGCGGCGATGGCCGACATCTGCGCGCTGTTGTTGCGCTCACCCTGGCGGAAGGCGGTCAGCTGGGCCTTGGTGTAGTCGGCGTGCTGGCCCGACAGGCGCGGGTACTGGGCGGGGATGCCGGCACCGTTGGGGCTGTGGCAGCCGGCGCAAGCGGGCACGCCCTTCTTGGCGATGCCACCGCGGAAGATCTTCTCGCCCACGGCCACCAGGTCCTTGTTCTTGGCCGAGCCTTCCTTGGCCTTCTTGGCAGCGTAGAAGGCGGCGACGTTGCGCATGTCTTCGGGCGACAGCGGCGCGGCCATGCCGTTCATGATGCTGTTCTTGCGCTTGCCTTCCTTGAACTCGGTCAGCTGCTTGACCAGGTACTCGGGGTGCTGGCCTTGCAGGATCGGGTAGGTGGGCAGGCCACGCGAGCCATCGGCGGTGTGGCAGGCGGCGCACACGGTGGTGGCCTTGGCCTCACCAGCGGCCAGGTCGGGCTTGGCAGCCGCCTTGGCTTCGGAGGCCTGCGCGGCCCCGGACAGAGACAGGGCCACCGTGGCGACGGCGATCAGGTGAGCGGTCAGTTGGGAAAAGCGCTTCATGACGTTGCGGATGAGTCCGGGCTCTGGTTGGTTTGGCGACAAAACCCAGAGATTTTACAATGCCCCATGACCCGTTCGACGACCTCTCGCGCCAAGGCGAGCACAAACCCCGGCCCCAAGCGCCGCCCACGCACCCCCAACCCGGCCGGCCCGACCGCCGCCCAGGCCGCGCGCGACCCTGTGGCCATCGCCGCCGACGAGGCCACCAAGGCCGCCATGAACTGGGCCCACACCGCGCGTTTCTTCACCACTGCCGCCCAACTCAAGCAGCTGCCAGCCAGCGAGTTGCCCGAAGTCGCCTTCGTGGGCCGCTCCAACGCCGGCAAATCCACGGCCATCAACACCCTGGCCCGCCAGCGCCAGCTGGCCTACGCCTCCAAGACACCGGGGCGCACCCAGCACATCAACCTGTTCCACCTGGGGCCGCGCACCGCGCCCGACCAGGTCTGGACCGACCTGCCCGGCTACGGCTACGCCGCCGTGGACCGCACCGCCAAGCTGCGCTGGCAGGAAGTCATGGCCGACTACCTCGCGTGGCGGCGCAACCTCTGCGGCGTGGTGCAGATGGTGGACGCCCGCCACGGCTTCACCGAACTCGACCGGCAATTGCTGGAGTTCGTCGCCCCCCGCGTGCGCAACGGCGAGGTGCGCCTGCTGGTGCTGCTGACCAAGGCCGACAAGCTCAACCGCAAGGAGCAGGCCGAATCCCTGCGCGGCGCCCAGGCGGTGCTGGCCGACCTGGCCACCGACGAAGCCGACATCGGCGTGGCGCTGTTCTCCTCGCTCAACAAGACCGGCCTGGCCGACGTCAGCCAGATCCTGCACGGCTGGGCCCTGCCCGCGGAAGAAGCCGAAGCGCTGGCGGCGGCGGCCCTGGCCGCCGCCGAACAGGCCGCAGCCGACAGCGACCCCCCCCTCGGTCAGGGGGGGGATGGGCCCGATCAGCTCATGTGACAGGCTGTCACATGATCCGTTCGGGCGGATCAACCCTTCGTGGCGCACTCCTCTGGGGGGTGACAAAGAACGTGACCTGACTAGAATCAATTCGCGTCAGATCCGTGAAATTTCTCACGCCCAGCGGCCGTTTTATGGCCCGAAATCTCCAGGGATGCTCCACATGTTTGTCAAATTCATGGGTGCTTTTGCACTCACCACGCTGACCGCGCTGGTCGGCACCACCTCGTCGGCATGGGCCGTCACGACCTCCGTCTCCATCGGCTACGCGACGGCGCTGGACCAGTTGCCCTCGGCCAGCGTCCAGCTGCCCGAGCCTGGCAACGCCCGCGTTGTCGCCGCCGGTGACGACTTCATCGACACCTACTTCTTCAGCCTGACACAAACCAGCGATGTGTTTGGCAGCTTCAGCTCGCCCCTGGCCACCTTCAAGGGCCTGACGGTCAAGGGCCTGGCTTTTGACGGCATCACGCTGGCCCTCGTGGGCGGCGCCACGATCGGCAACACCAGCCTGCCCACCTTCGCCTTCGAGGGTCTGAGCGCCGGCAACTACGCGCTCACCCTCCGCGGCCGCGCCATCGGCAGCCAGGGCGGCAGCTACATCGGTGAAGTGGCCGTGCTGCCCGCGGTGCCCGAGCCCGCCACCATCGCCCTGACCTTGTCGGGCCTGGCCCTGGTGGGTGCCCTCGCCCGCCGCAAGGCCTGAAGCCCGCAAAAAGGCTCGGCCCTCGGCAAAAAGCGCCCCGAGGGGCGCTTTTTTCATGCCTGGCCCGTCAGGCGGGTCAGCGCTTCCTGGTACTTGGCCGCGGTCTTCTCGATCACGTCAGGCGGCAGCGCCGGCGACGGCGCGGTCTTGCCCCAGGGCTTGCCGTCCACCGTGGCCTGCTCCAGCCAGTCGCGCACGAACTGCTTGTCGTAGCTGGGCGGGTTCTGGCCCGCAGCAAAGGCCGCCTCGTAACCCTCGATGGGCCAGAAGCGCGAGGAGTCCGGCGTCAGCACCTCGTCCATCACGGTCAGGGTGCCATGCTCGTCGAGGCCGAACTCGAACTTGGTGTCGGCGATGATGATGCCCTTGGTCAGGGCGAAATCGGCGGCCTTCTTGTAGAGGGCAATCGCCAGATCACGGACCTTGGCGGCCATCTCGGCGCCGATGATCTCGGCCATCTTGTCGTAGCTGATGTTCTCGTCGTGGTCGCCCACATCGGCCTTGGTGGCAGGCGTGAAGATGGGTTCGGGCAGCTTGCTGGCGTTCTTCAGGCCGGCAGGCAGCTTCACGCCGCAGACCTCGCCGTTGTCCTGGTACTCCTTCCAGCCGGAGCCCGCCAGGTAGCCGCGCACCACGGCCTCGACCGGCAGAGGCTTGAGCTTCTTGACCAGCATGGCGCGGCCTTCGACCTGGGCGCGCTCGGCCGGGGTCACCACGCTGACGGGGTCTTCGCCGGTGAGGTGGTTGGGGGCCACGTCCTTGAGCAACTCGAACCAGAACAGCGCCATCCTGGTCAGCAGGGCGCCCTTGCCGGGGATCGGCTCGCCCATGATGACGTCGAAGGCGCTGATGCGGTCGGAGGCGACCATCAGGATGCGGTCGTCGCCGACGGCGTAGTTGTCGCGCACCTTGCCGCGGGCCAGCAGCGGCAGGGAGGTCAGGGCGGAGGTGTGCAGGGCTTGGCTCATGTCGTCTTCCGGTTCGGTGCTCAACCCGGCATTATCCAGCCGGATGGCATGGCGGAGAACGACCGTCAGGGCGACAGCTTCTCGGCCTTGGCCGCGGCCACCGAACGCTCCTGGTCGGCCTTGCGGTCGGCCACCACCCGCTGCGCGCTGGGGCGCTGCTCGATGAGCTTGGCGTGGGCCTTCCAGTCGATGCCGGCCGCCGACACCAGGTCTTCACCGCACACCAGCTTGCTGGCCAAGGCCGCCAGCGGCAGCGTGATGTAGGCCGAGCAGTCTGCCAGCGTGAAGGTGTCGCCCGCGGCATAGGGCGCGAACCGGGCCAGCACCTTGAAGGCCGCGAGGTTCTTGGTCAGGCTGGCGCGCACGCGCGCGATGTCTTCCGGCGCCATCGTGCCACCGAAAAAGGCCTGCCCGTAAAGCTGGCGGGCGCACAATTCGACGTGCAACTCGCAGTAGGTGATGGTTTCACGCACCTTGGCCGCCTGCCAGGGATCGGCCGGCACCAGCGCGGGCGTCGGGTAGCGGGCCTCCAGGTAATCGGCGATCACCTGGCTTTCGCACAGGAAGCCCCGCTCGGTTTCGATGAAGGGCACCTTGCCCAGCGGCGACATGCCACCCTCGCAGGCGGCAGCCCCCGGGCGGATGGGGACTTCCTCGAAGGCCAGGCCCTTCTCCAGCAGGACGAGCTTGACCTTGTTGTAGTAGTTGGACAGCGAAAAGCCGTAGAGCTTGATCATGTCGAAGGGGTCTCCAGGCGGGTGCGCCTCAGCTTGACCGCAGGCGACGCAGACGCACCAGGGCGGCGACCAGCCCTGATGCGCCCGTCTGAACGGCCGTGATCCATGTTGCGAACACGCGCTGACGCCACACCCTGGCGCCGTGCTGGCCCCGGCCTGGGTGCCGGGTGCGCGGGGCCGAGCCCGGCGGCGCCAGCAATTCAGGCGGCAGCAGCGGACGCAGCAGGCTCACAGGGCCACCATCGGCGTGACGCGCGTCCAGATCGGCGCGAGAGCGGGGGTGGCCATGCGGGTTGTCTCCTCGGTGGGTGTCCGTGTCCCGCGCGCGGCTTGCTGCCGTCTTCAAAGCGGGAGCCCGATCATGCGGCAGGCGGCACGATCCCGCACCCCGTAATCACCCGAATGGGTTAGACCCTTGGGCGATGTCCCGGTTGAATCAGCGACAAACAAGGGCGACAAAAAAGCCGGCCAGGGGGCCCCTGCCGGCTGTGTGGGCGCTCACCTCACGCCTCGGCGGCGTGGGTGCGGTCCCAGGTGCGATGCGTGCGGGACGCTCAGGCCACGACCTGGGCCAGCTTGCCTGCGGCGTAGAGCGCGGCGATCTCGTTGAGCGAGATGGCCTTGATCTTGCCAGCCTGGCCTTCGCAACCGAACTCCAGGTAGCGCTGCTTGCAGATGGCCTTGGCGGCTTCGCGGGCGGGCTTCATCCACTCGCGCATGTCGAACTTGTCCGGGTTCTCGGCCTGGAACTTGCGCACCGCGCCGGTCATGGCCAGGCGGATGTCGGTGTCGATGTTGATCTTGCGCACGCCGTGCTTGATGGCTTCCTGGATTTCCTCGACGGGCACGCCGTAGGTTTCCTTCATCTTGCCGCCGAACTGGTTGATGATGGCCAGCAGGTCAGCGGGCACCGACGAGGAGCCGTGCATCACCAGGTGGGTGTTGGGGATGCGCTGGTGGATTTCCTTGACGCGGCTGATGGCCAGGATGTCGCCCGTGGGCTTGCGCGAGAACTTGTAGGCGCCGTGGCTGGTGCCGATGGCGATCGCCAGGGCGTCCAGCTGGGTGGCCTTCACGAAGGTGGCGGCTTCCTCGGGGTCGGTCAGCATTTGGCTGTGGTCCAGCTTGCCCTCGGCGCCGATGCCGTCTTCCTCGCCGGCTTCGCCGGTTTCCAGGTTGCCCAGGCAGCCCAGCTCGCCTTCCACGGTCACGCCGACCTTGTGGGCCATCTCGACGACCTTGCGGGTCACGTCGACGTTGTAGTCGAAGGACGCGGGGGTCTTGCCGTCTTCCATCAGCGAGCCGTCCATCATCACCGAGCCGAAGCCCAGGTCGATGGCGCCGGCGCAGACCTTCGGAGACGTGCCGTGGTCCTGGTGCATGACCAGGGGGATGTGGGGATAGGCTTCGACAGCGGCCTGGATCAGGTGCTTGATGAAGGACTCGCCAGCGTACTTGCGGGCGCCGGCCGAGGCCTGCAGGATGACCGGGGCGCCCACTTCGTCGGCGGCAGCCATCACGGCCTGGACCTGCTCCAGGTTGTTGACGTTGAACGCCGGGATGCCGTAGTTGTTCTCGGCGGCGTGGTCCAGCAGCTGGCGCATGGAAACGAGTGGCATGGAATTCCCCAGAAAAGGCGGTGATGACGAAAAATCTGGCCGACGGACCCTTTTGGGGTGGGCCGGCCGCAAACTGCGCGAGATTCTACCGAGGCCCGCGTGACAAGCCCATCCCGCGCTCAGGCGCCGCTCAGCGCACCTCGCAGACCTTGAGCATGTTGGTGCCGCCCGGGTGGCCCATGGGCTCGCCGCAGGTGATGGCGTAGGTGTCGCCCGGGCGCAGCACGCCGCGCTCGACCAGCAGGGCCTCGGCCCTGTGCAGGGCCTCGTCGCGGTCGGAGTAGCTGGGGATGAGCAGCGGACAGACGTTGCGGTAGAGCGCCATCTTGCGCTGCGAGATCGGCTGCGCGGTCAGCCCGAAGATGGGCACGTGGATCTTGTGCCGACTCATCCACAGCGCGGTCGAGCCCGATTCGGTCAGCGCGATGATGGCCTTGCAGCCCAGGTGGTAGGCCGTGAACAGCGCCCCCATGGCGATGGACTGGTCGATGCGCCCGAAGGTCTTGTTGGTGAAATCGGCGTCCAGCGAGAGTTCCTCGGCGCGCTCGGCCTCGGAGGCGATGTTGGCCATCTGCTCGACGGTCTCGATGGGGTACTTGCCGGCGGCCGTCTCGGCGCTCAGCATCACGGCGTCCGTGCCGTCCAGCACCGCGTTGGCCACATCGGACACCTCGGCGCGGGTGGGCACCGGGTTGACGATCATGGACTCCATCATCTGCGTGGCGGTGATGACGACCTTGTCGTGCTCGCGCGCCAGCTTGATCATGCGCTTTTGCAGCGCCGGCACGGCGGCGTTGCCCACCTCGACGGCCAGGTCGCCGCGCGCCACCATGATGCCGTCGGAGGCCTTGAGGATGCTCTCCAGGTTGGGGATGGCCTCGGTGCGCTCGATCTTGGCGATCAGCGCCGGGCGGTGCTTCCAGGGCTCGCCGGCCACGTTGGCCAGCTGGCGCGCCATCTCCATGTCGGTGGCGCTCTTGGGGAAGGACACGGCGATGAAGTCGCACTGGAAGCTCGCCGCCGTCTTGATGTCCTCCATGTCCTTGGCCGTCAGTGCCGGGGCGGTCAGGCCGCCGCCCTGCTTGTTGATGCCCTTGTTGTTGGACAGCTCCCCGCCCAGCTTGACCGTGGTGTGCACGGCCTCGCCCTTGACGGCGTCCACGGTCAGCACGATCAGGCCGTCGTTGAGCAGGAGGATGTCGCCTTGCTTGACGTCGCGCGGCAGCTCCTTGTAGTCCAGGCCCACGCCACGCACATCGCCCGGCTCGGCGCGGCTGGCGTCCAGCACGAAGGGCTGGCCGGGCTCCAGCATGACCTTGCCCTCGGCGAACTTGCCCACGCGGATCTTGGGGCCCTGCAGGTCGGCCATGATGGCCACGACCTTGCCGATGCGGGCCGCCGACTCGCGCACCAGCTGGGCGCGGTCGATGTGGTCCTGCGCCTTGCCGTGCGAGAAATTCAATCGCACCACGTCGACCCCGGCCGCCAACATGGCATCGAGCACCTCGGGGGTGGACGACGCGGGACCGAGGGTGGCGACGATCTTGGTGGCACGGGGCATGGTCGATGCAAAGGGGTGGTGAGGGTGATGCGAGTGTCACACCAAACCCGCCCGGCTGAGTGACGGAATTGCGTCAGCGCCCCGGGTTGTGGGCAGGCATCACGGCCTTTACACTGCTTGCGCCATCGCCCCTTGCCCATGGCGCCATCCCAGCCCGACACCGGCATGCCGTCGAAACCACGCACCATCGTCTTCTCGCACGCCAACAGCTTCCCGGCCAGCACCTACCGCACCCTCTTCGACGGCTGGCGCGCGGCAGGCTACGAGGTCCGCGCCATCGACAAGCTCGGACACGACCCGCGCCACCCCGTCAGCACCGACTGGCCGCACCTCGTTGCTCAACTGGCCACCTTCATCGAGGAAGAGGTGGCCCAGCCCGCCTGGCTGGTGGGGCACTCGCTGGGCGGCTACCTCAGCATGATGGTCGCCAACCGACAGCCCCACCTGGCGCGCGGGGTGGTGGTGCTGGACTCCCCGCTGCTGCACGGCTGGAAAAGCGCTGGCATCGGCCTGGCCAAGCGCGCGCGGGTCATGGGCAAGGTCATGCCCTCACGGATCTCTGCCCAGCGCACCCACGAGTGGCCCAGCCTGCACGCCGTGCACGACCACTTCCAGGCCAAGGGCAAGTTCGCCGCCTTCGCCCCCGCCGTGCTGGCCGACTACCTGGCCAGCGGCACAGAAACCCATGCCGACGGCCACGCCCGCCGCCTGAGCTTCCGCCGCGAGGTCGAAACGGCCATCTACAACACCATGCCGCACACCCTGCTGCAGGAGTTCCGCCGCCACCCCTTCCAGTGCCCGGTGGCCTTCATCGGCGGCACCCGTTCGCGCGAGACCCGCACCGTCGGGCTCTCTGGCACGCGCCAGGTGGTCGGCTCGCGGCTGTCCTGGATCGAGGGCTCGCACCTCTACCCCTTCGAGCGCCCGGCCGAGACCGTGGCCGAGGTGCTGCGCTGGCTGCGGGATTTCGAAGCCGCGCCATGAACGCCCCCGGCCTGATGCCCGCATCGCCCGACGACGCGCCCAGCCGCATCCCCTTCGTCACCGTGACGAACTGGGTGCGCGCGGCCCGCCTGTGCGGCATCGACATCGAAGCCATCTTCCGCCAGGAGGGCATCGACACCCGCGACCTCCACCCCGAGACCTCGACCATCGCCCGCGACGCCATGCAGCGCATCATGCAGCACTGCATCGAGGCCACCCGCCGCAGCGGCACAGCACACCACTTCCCGCTGGTGCTGGGCGAGACCTTCGCCTTCGAGTACCTCTCCGACGTCGAAACCTTCATCACCACCAGCGCCACCCTGCGCGATGCCACGCGCGCGCTGGAATGGATCCCGCCCCTGATCAACCCCTTCATGCGCTTCTCGCTGGCCGAACATGGCCACGAGGCGCGCATCGCGCTGCGCTTCGAGGTGCCCGACAACCGCCCCGAAGCCGGCTGGGCCTTCACCGAAGGCGTGTTCACCACGGTCATCAAGTTCAGCCGCATGCTGCTGGGCGGACGCCCGCTCATCGGTCGGGTCACCATGCGCCACCCCGCCCACGCCGATGCCGGCAAGGTGACCGAGCATTTCCAGGCGCCCATCGCCTGGGGCGCCGAGGTCGATGCCCTGTGGTTCGACCGCGCGCTGCTCGACCAGCCCCTGGGCGGCGCCTTCCCGGTGCTGCACGAGCAGGCCGCCCAGCGCGTGGTGCAGAAGGTCGCCGAGCGCCACCAGCCCCTCCCCGCCGATTCGGCCAGCAGCCACCCGCTGGCCCAGCAGATCGAGCAGGCTTTCCTCGACAAGCCCCGCCTGCTGGGCCTGGGCATCGAGGCCCTGGCCGAGGAACTGGGCCTGCACCCCCGGACGCTTCAGCGGCGGCTCAAGGACGCTGGCGACAGCCACTCGGCCATCCAGGCCCGGGTGCGCTTCCGTCTGGCCCGGCAGTGGCTGCAAGACCCCACGCAGGCCATCGAGGACATCAGCGAGCGCCTGGGCTTCACCGACCGGCGCAGCTTCACCCTGGCCTTCACGCGCTGGTCAGGCCAGACGCCCAGCCGCTTCCGCCGCCGCACCTGAACGCGCTCCATTTCGCGCGTTTCCCCTAGGTCCGCGCTGTCGCCAGATTTACCTTGCTGTCGCTGGCTTGCATGGTGTTTCCCGGTGGTCCTGCCTACAGTTCGAACTCATCAGACCGATTGCCTGAGCCACTGCCACAGCAAACCCATCGAAGGTTGCAACGCGTCCGAGGAGACAACCCCATGAGCCACGACAAACTCACCCCGCCGCCGATCGTCCCCCGCGAAAAGCTGGACTTCGGCCTCGACGGCGACATCCCCAAGTACTGGCTGGACAACGACGCCTTCAAGACGCGCTTCTTTGACGCGCTTTCCACGCTGTTCCCGGTCGGCGAAAAGTTCTTCATCACCTGCGTGCGCGACTTCAAGGACCGCATCACCGACCCCAAGATGCTGCAGGACATCAAGGACTTCACCCGCCAGGAAGGCCAGCACGGCATCCTGCACACGCAGTACAACAACCGGCTGAAGACCCAGGGCGTCAACGTGGACGCCATCCTCGAAGGCCAGGACAAGCGCCTGTTCGGCATCATCCGCAAGCACTTCTCGCGCGAGTTCACGCTCGGCATCACCGCCGCCTCCGAGCACATCACCGCCATCATGGCCGACTGCTTCGTCGAGCGCCCCGAGATCTTCGCCCATGCCGACGAGCGCATCCGTGCCCTCTACGTCTGGCACGCCATGGAAGAGATGGAGCACAAGGGCGTGGCCTACGACGTCCTCACCGACGTGGCCCGGGCCGGCTACCGCACCCGCATCGCCTCGATGCTGCTGGTCACCATCCTGTTCCCCTTCCACGTCTTCCGCATCATGTCGCACATGCTGCAAGTCGATGGTTTCAGCCGCTGGGAGCGCACACAGATCTGGGCCAAGGGCCTGTGGTGGCTCTACAAGCCCGGCGGCATCTACCTGCCCATGATGGGCAAGTACTTCAGTTACCTCAAGCCCGGCTTCCACCCCTGGCAGGAGCCGGTGGTGCCCAGCTACGAACCCTGGCTCAAGCTGCTGCAGGACACCGGCAACCCCATCGAAGCCGGCAACCTGCTCACCGCGCAGTCCTTGGCCCGCGCCCACTGAGGCCAGCCAGGACGGACGCACACATCCGCTGTCAAGGAGGCACGACATGAGCCACCCCCACCAGATCGTTCCCCGCGAAAAGCTCGACTTCGACCTCGATGGCGACATCCCGAAGTACTGGTTTGGCGGTGACGCCTTCAAGTCGCGCTTCTTTGACGCCATGTCCACCATCTTCCCGGAGGGTGAGCGCTACTTCATCTCCTGCGTGCGCGACTACCGCGACCAGGTCACCGACCCGAAGCTGCTGCAGGACATCAAGGACTTCATCCGCCAGGAAGGCCAGCACGGCATCGTCCACACGCAGTACAACGACCGCCTCAAGGCCCAGGGCATCGACGTGGACATGCTCGAAGCCACCATGCGCAAGATCCTGTTCGGTTTCCTGCGCAAGCACCTGTCCGCCAAGGTGACGCTGGCCGACACCGCCGCCTCCGAGCACATGACGGCCATCATGGCCCACGGCTTCTTCGAACGCAAAGAGGTGCTGGCCCAGGCCGACCCGCGCATGCGCGCCATGTACGCCTGGCACGCCATGGAAGAGATCGAGCACAAGGCCGTGGCCTTCGACGTGATGCAGAACATCGCCAAGGTCGGCTACTTCCGCCGCACCCTGGCCATGGCCCTGGTCACCATCGCCTTCAACATCCACGCCCTGCTCATCACGCGCTACATGCTCAAGGTCGATGGCTTCTCGCGCTGGCAGCGCGCCCGGATGTTCGCCAAGGGCCTGGCCTGGATCTTCGGCCCAGGCGGCCTGTACCTGCCCATCTTCAAGCACTACATCCAGTACTACAAGCCCGGCTTCCACCCCTGGCAAGGCGGCCAGATGCGCAGCTACCAACTCTGGCTGGACACCTTCAACCGCACGGGTGACCCGATCGCCGCCGGGGAAGTGCTGCACGCTGCCGGCGCCTGAATCACCGGACTGTCGCGCCCCTCGCAGCACACCGCCTGCGCACAATGCCATGGCGCGCTGGCCATGAAAAAAGCCTCTCCGCGGAGAGGCTTTTTTGCTGTGCGCGAAGTCGCCGCGCGTGTCGCGACGGGAATGATCAGCCCGCCGCGCGCTTGCTCAGGATCTCGAACGCCGGCAGGGTCTTGCCTTCCAGCACTTCCAGGAAGGCGCCGCCGCCGGTGGAGATGTAGCCCACCTTGTCTTCGATGCCGTACTTGGCGATGGCCGCCAGCGTGTCGCCACCACCGGCGATGCTGAACGCGCTCGATTCGGCGATGGCCTGCGCGATGGCCTTGGTGCCCTGCTCGAAGGCTTCGAACTCGAACACGCCCACCGGGCCGTTCCAGACGATGGTGCCCGCGGCCTTGAGTTGGGCGGCCAGCTTGGCTGCGGTCTTCGGGCCGATGTCCAGGATCATGTCGTCGTCGGCCACGTCGGTGGCGGCCTTGATGGTGGCCGGCGCATCGGCGGCGAAGGTCTTGGCCACGACCACGTCTTCAGGGATGGGCACCTCGGCACCCCGCGCCTTCATGGCCTCGATCACGGCCTTGGCCGCGCCCACCAGGTCGGCTTCCGCCAGCGATTTGCCGATCTTCAAACCAGCAGCCAGCATGAAGGTGTTGGCGATGCCGCCGCCCACGATCAGGCCGTCCACGTTCTTGGACAGGGACTCCAGGATGGTCAGCTTGGTCGACACCTTCGAGCCCGCCACGATCGCGATCAGCGGGCGCTTCGGTGCTTCCAGGGCCTTGCTGATGGCGTCGATCTCGGCGGCCAGCAGCGGGCCCGCCGACGCCACCTTGGCGAACTGCGCGATGCCGTAGGTCGTGGCCTCGGCGCGGTGGGCCGTGCCGAACGCGTCGTGCACGAAGATGTCGCACAATGCGGCCAGCTTCCTGGCCAGCTCTTCGTTGTTCTTCTTCTCGCCCTTGTTGAGGCGGCAGTTTTCCAGCAGCACGACCTGGCCCGGGGCCACGTCCACGCCGTCCACCCAGTGGCTCACCAGCTTGACGTCGCGGCCCAGCAGTTCGCCCAGGCGCTTGGCCACGGGAGCCAGGGAGTCTTCGGGCTTGAACTCGCCCTCGGTCGGACGGCCCAGGTGCGAGGTCACCATCACGGCAGCGCCCGCCTTCAAGGCCAGCTCGATGGCCGGCACCGAAGCGCGCACGCGGGTGTCTTCGGTGATGTGGCCGGCATCGTCCAGCGGCACGTTCAGGTCGGCGCGGATGAACACGCGCTTGCCCGAGGCTTGGCCCTGGGCGACGAGGTCTTCGAATCGGATGATGTTCATGGTGACAGCCGCGTCCGCGGACGGTGTTGATCGAGGGGAAATGTCAGGACAAAACCCATCGATTATAGGAAACCGCTCAGCCAGCCCCCATCACCACCCCACCCCCAGCTTGAGCGCCAGGTAGACGGTCATCCCCAGCAGGATGGTGCTGAGCATGTCCTTGCGCCACCACGCCCAGGCCACCGCCACGGGCGCGGCCACCCAACGTGCGTCCTGCCAGGAGGCTGGCGCGTGACCTTGCACGAACCAGAGGTCTGGCACGATGATCGCCGCCAAGGCCGCCAGAGGCGCGTACTTCAAGCCTTTGGTGACCAGCTCCGGCAAGGCCAGGGGCCGCTCGCTCAGGAAAAAGAAGGCCCGGGTCACTGCGGTCAGCACCACCAGGCCCAGCACCGCCACATACATCGTGAAGTCCGTCGTCATGCGCCCGCCTTCCCTGCGGCGGGGCGCGTCTTCAGGGCGGCCATCCGCTCCAGCCACAGCCCTGCGGCGACGGCCACCATCACCGCCACCACGATGTGCAGGCGGAAAGGCAGGCTGAAGCACAGCACCGCCGCCACGCCAGCCAAGGCCGTTGAACTGACGCTCACGCGGTCCTTCAGCAAGGTCACCAGCAATGCCAGCAGGGCCAAGGTGCCCGCAAATGCGAGGCCCCAGGCGGCAGGCACCTGCGAGGCAAACAGGATGCCCGCCAGCGAGGCCACGTTCCATCCCGCCCAGTTGACCGCCGCAGCGCCCACGAAATACGCCAGAGGTGCGGGCGCCTCAGCGCTTGCTGGAGCGCTCTGCCCATGGCGGTGAACGGTGAGCACGTACGTGACGTCGGCGCTGAGGTAGCCCGCCATCAACCGCCACCGCAAGGGCAGCGTCATCATGTGCGGGCGCAGCTGCGCACTGAAGATCACAAAGCGCAGGTTGACGCACAAGGCCGTCATCCAGACCACCCACAAGGGTGCGCCCACCAGCAACAAGGGCACCGAAGAGAGCTGTGCACTCGCCGCGAACACCAGCAAGCTCAGGCAGAGCACCACCCCCAGGGGCAATCCCGAGGTGGTCATGGCCACGCCCGTCACCAGCCCCCAAGCCATCATGCCCGGCACCACGCGGGCCATGTCGCGCACGCCTTGACGGCACTCAGGGTGGCGCCACAGGCGCGGGTCCAGCAATGAACGCAGGGGCGGGTCGTGGCTCATCGGGGCATTGTCAACGCTTGTATTGACCCAGTGAATTCCTGCTCAGGTGTTAACGTTAAAGGAAACGACGATGAGCACCCTGATGGAAGACGACATCAAGCGCTGGACAGCCAAGCGTAAAACCGCCCTGGTCCTGGACATCATCCAGGGCAAGACCACGATCTCGGAGGCCAGCCGGGCCTTCG
>JADFIG010000011.1 GCA_022566735.1 Pseudomonadota bacterium | reverse complement strand
GGACCTGGAACCTGCCGCGGGCGGTCGGTCTGGCGCGTGCGAAGGGCTTGGCCTTGCTGGGCGACAAACTGCCCGCTGAGCAGGCAGAGGACTGGGGGCTTATCTGGCGCTGCGTTGATGACGATGATCTGCAGTTCGAAGCAAGAAGGCTGGCCGCGCACTTCGCCACACAGCCCACAAGGGGCTTGGGCATGATCAAAAAACTGCTGCAAGAATCAGCCGCCAACACGTTGCCAGAACAACTGGAGCTGGAAAAGAACACCCAGCGCATGCTCGGTCAGAGTCACGACTACCGGGAAGGCGTAGCCGCTTTCCTGGAAAAACGATCCCCTGAATTTAAAGGTGAATAGTAAGGAATCTTAAATGAATAATGCCTATATCTGCGACGCCATCCGGACCCCAATCGGACGTTATGGCGGTGGTCTATCCTCCGTTCGCACCGATGACCTCGGCGCCATCCCTATCCGCGCATTAACCGAGCGAAATGCAGCTGTGGACTGGGGTGCGGTGGACGACGTTTACTACGGTTGCGCCAACCAGGCCGGTGAAGACAACCGCAACGTGGCCCGCATGTCGGCGCTGCTGGCCGGCCTGCCCATCGCCCTGCCCGGCTCGACCGTCAACCGCCTGTGCGGCTCCGGCATGGACGCCGTGGGCACCGCCGCGCGCGCCATCAAGGCCGGCGAGGCCGAGCTGATGATCGCCGGTGGCGTCGAGAGCATGAGCCGCGCGCCCTTCGTCATGCCCAAGGCCACCACCGCCTTCGCGCGTGAGAACGCGGTGTACGACACCACCATCGGCTGGCGCTTCGTCAACCCGCTGATGAAGCAGCTGCACGGCGTGGACAGCATGCCCGAGACCGCCGAGAACGTCGCCAGCGACTTCGGCATCTCGCGCGAAGACCAGGACAAGATGGCCCTGGCCTCGCAGGCCAAAGCGGCGGCTGCGCAGAAGTCCGGCTTCTTCGACACCGAGATCACGCCCGTGACCATCGCGCAGAAGAAGGGCGACGCCCTTGTCGTCAGCAAGGACGAGCACCCGCGTGAGACCACGCTGGAAGCGCTGGCCAAGCTGCGCCCCGTGGTGCGCGCCGATGGCACCGTGACGGCGGGCAATGCCTCCGGCGTCAACGACGGCGCCTGCGCCTTGATCTTGTCGAGCGAAAGCGCCGCCGCGCGCCACGGCCTGACGCCGCGCGCCCGCGTGGTCGGCATGGCCACGGCCGGCGTGGCCCCGCGCATCATGGGCATCGGCCCGGCCCCGGCCACCGTCAAGGTGCTGGCGCAGACCGGTCTGACCCTCGCGCAGATGGACGTCATCGAGCTCAACGAGGCCTTCGCCTCGCAAGGCCTGGCGGTGCTGCGCCAGCTCGGCCTGCGCGACGACGACCCGCGCGTCAACCCCAACGGTGGCGCCATCGCCCTGGGCCACCCGCTGGGTGCCAGCGGCGTCCGCCTGGTCACCACCGCCATCAACCAGCTGCACCGCACCGGCGGCCGCTACGCGCTGTGCACCATGTGCATCGGCGTGGGCCAGGGCATCGCCCTGATCGTCGAACGCGTCTGAGGAGATCGGCCATGACCACGACGATGAGCAGCCCCTTGACGAAGCACCTCGGCGCCACCGCCCTCACCGTGCACGCGCCGCGCAACGGCCAGGCCCCGAAGCGCACCTTCCTGCTGGCCCACGCCCTGGGTTGCGACAGCAGCATGTGGGACGCGCTGGTCCAGCACCTGGCGGCCGACAACCGCGTGGTCTGCTACGACCAGTTCGGCCACGGCGCCAGCGATGCACCGGCCGGCCCTTACACCATGGCCCAGCTGGCCGACGAGGCCGCCGCCGTCATCGAAGGTCTGCAGCTCGGCCCGGTGGTCTGGGTGGGCCTGTCCATGGGCGGCATGGTCGGCCAGGAGCTGGCCCTGCGCCACCCGGAGAAGGTCAGCGCCCTGGTGCTGGCCAACACCACGCCGCACTACCCCTTCGAGGCCCGCCAAGGCTGGGACACGCGCATCGCCACCATCCGCGAGCAGGGCCTGGAAGCCATCGTGGACATGGCCATGACGCGCTGGTTCCACGACGGCTTCCGCGCCCAGCACCCCGAGGTGGTGGCGCACTGGCGCGCCAAGGTGCTGTCGTGCAGCGCGCCCGCCTACATCGCCTGCTGCGAAGCCGTCCGTGACGTGGACACCCTCTCGCGCCTGCACCGCGTCCAGGTGCCCGCCCTGGTCATCGCCGGTGAGCTGGACCTGGGCACGCCCCCGGCCATGGCCCGCGCCATCGCCGGCCAGATCGCGGGCTCGCGCCTGGTGGTGCTGCCCGAGGCCTCGCACCTGAGCGTGCTGGAGCAGCCGCAGGCCTTCATCCACACCGTGGACAGCTGGCTGGCCTCGCTGTGATGCGGGGCTGAACGAGGGCCCCGCGCGGGCGCCATGGCCGGCGCCGGGTGGACGCACTCAGGCCGGGAACAGCTCGGCCAGCCAATCGACGAAGGCCCGCACCCGCATCGGCATGTGCCGCCGGTGCGGGTAGAGCACCGCCAAAGGCAGCGCCGGCGGCCGGTGCTGTGGCAGCACCTCCAGCAGCGTGCCCGCCGCGAGTTGCCGCGTGACGTGGTACTGCGGCAGCTGGATCAGGCCGAAGTGGGCCTCGCACGCGCCCACATAGGCGTCGCCATTGTTGACGCTGACCGTGCCCGGCAGGGTCACGGCATGGACCTCGCTGCCCGCCGCGCCTTCCACCACGAACTCCAGCGGCACCGCCTTGCCCGTGGAGGCCGAGGCGTAGTTCACCGCCCGGTGCCCGGCCAGCTCCGCGAGGGACGCCGGCAGGCCGTGGCGGCGCACGTATTCCGCGCTGGCGCAGGTCAACTGCGGCAGGAGGCCCAGCGGGCGCGCCACCAGGGTCGAGTCCTGCAAGGGCCCGATGCGCAGCACGCAGTCCACGCCCTCGCGCACCAGGTCGATCTTGCGGTCGCTCACGCTCACCTCGAAGCTGATGTGCGGGTGGCGCTCGCAAAAAGCCGGCAGGGCAGGCGCCAGCACATGCCGCCACAGGCTGCCCGAGAGGTCCACCCGCACCACGCCCTTGAGCTGGCGTGCGCCCTGCGTGAAGGCGTTGTCGGCCTCGGCCACATCGGCCAGGATGGCCAGGCAGCGCTGGTGGTAGGCCTGCCCCTCGCTGGTGACGCTGACATGGCGCGTGGTGCGCTGCAGCAGGCGCACTCCCAGGCGGGCCTCCAGCTGCTGGATGGCCTGGGTGGCCGTGGCCCGCTGCAGGCCGAGCTGCTCGGCGGCACGGGTGAAGCTGCCCAGCTCGACGATGCGAACGAAGAGCTGCATGGCATCGAAACGGTCCACGGCGATGCGCCTTGATTGTTGTTGCGGGATGAACAGTGTTGCTGCAGCCGCGTGATTTTTCAACTGCGCCGAACTCGCCACAATGCGTCCATGCTGCACCGTCACCTGTCCGTCTCGGCCTTCACCGCCGGCCTGCTGGCCGTGGTCATCTCCTACGCCGGGCCATTGCTGATCTATTTCCAGGCGGCGCAGTCGGCGCACGCCTCGCCCGAGATGCTCGCGTCCTGGGTCTGGGCCATCTCCATGGGCGCAGGCGTGTCGGGCATCGCGCTGAGCTGGTGGCTCAAGGCCCCGATCGTGACGGCCTGGTCGGCGCCGGGCACGGCCCTGCTCATCACCCTGTTCCCGCACCTGTCGCTGAACGAAGCCATCGGGGCCTACATCACGGCCGGTGCCATCGTCCTGGCCATCGGCCTGAGCGGCAGCTTCGACGCGCTGATGCGCCACATCCCCAAGGGCGTGGCCGCGGGCATGATGGCCGGCATCCTCTTCCAGTTCGGCGCCAAGGCCTTCAAGGCGGTCGAGACGCTGCCCGTGCTCACGCTGTGCATGATCGCGGCCTTCCTCGTCTTCAAGCGCTGGCGGCCCAGGTACCACATGCTGATGGTGCTGGGCCTGGGCGTGGCGCTGACGGCCTTCGGTCCGTTCAGCACGCCCATCCCCTGGTCGCAGATGCCGCTGTCGCTGACGGTGCCGGTGTTCATCCAGCCTGAATGGTCATGGGCCTCGACGCTGAGCCTGGCCATCCCGCTGGTGGTGGTCAGCCTGAGCGGCCAGTACCTGCCGGGCATGGCCATCCTGCGCGCGGCGGGCTACGACACGGCGGCCAGGCCCATCATGGTGGGCACCAGCCTGGCCTCGCTGGCGGTGGCCTGCTTCGGCGGCATCACCATCGTGCTGGCGGCCATCACGGCGGCCCTGTGCACGGGGCGCGACGCCCACGAGGACCCGGGCAAGCGCTACATCGCCGGCATCGCCAACGGGGTGTTCTACATCGTGGGCGGCAGCATGGTGGGCACCATCCTGTGGCTGTTCGCCGCCCTGCCGCCGGCCTTCATCGCCGTGCTGGCGGGCCTGGCCCTGCTGGGTGCCATCACGGCCAACGTGACCAACGCGGTGATGGACACCGAACACCGCGAGGCCGCCATCCTCACCTTCCTGGTGACGTCCTCGGGCATGGCTTTCCTGGGCCTGGGCTCGGCCTTCTGGGGCGTGGTGATCGGCAGCCTGGCGCACTGGATCTGGCAGCCCCGCGCCCAGGCCTGAGCGTCCGCCTCGCACCGTTCACCAGCCCCCACCATGATGCCCGCCAGCCCGCCTCGTCTGCTCCGCGCGGCCCGCCCCTCAAGGCCCGGCCACGCCCGACTGGGCCGCGGCCAAGGCCTGGGCGTCTTCGATGCGGCGGCGCTCCTCGGCCTGGGCGTGGTAGATGTCGTCGATGAGGTTGCGCAACAGCACGATGTCGGGCGACTGGTCGTGCAGCCGCGTGCTCATGATGACGGGCGAGACCGCCTGCGGCTCGGCCAGCGGCCGGTAGACCACCTCGTCCGGGCGCAGCCGGTGCACGCTGGCCGGCACCACGCACAGGCCCATGCCGGCGGCCACCAGGCCCAGCGCGGTCTGCATCTCCTGCACCTCGTGGACGTTGGCCGGCTCCAGGCCCGCGTCGCGGAACAAGGACAGCACCTGGTCCGCATAGCCCGGACGCGGCGAGTGCGGATAGACCAGGTTGTCGTGGCGGGCAACCTCGGCCAGCGTGATGGGCTTGTCGGCCTTGTCGGGTGTGGCGGCCTCATGCTCATGCGGTATGGCCACCACCAGCCGTTCTTCGCGCAGCACCTCGCGCTTGATGGCCGGATCGTCCAGCCGGATGCGGCCGTAGCCCACGTCGATGCGGCCCGTCTTCAAGGCCTCGATCTGCTCCACGGTGGACATCTCCAGCAGCGCCAGCTCGGTCTGCGGGCGCGCCGCGCGGAACAGGCGCACCAGCTGCGGCAAGGCGCCGTACATGGTGGACGAGACGAAACCGATCACCAGGCGGCGCTCCACCAGCGCAACCCGGCGCGTGGTGCGCACCGCCTGCGCGGCCTGCTCCAGCAGGCGCGTGGCGTGGCCGTAGAAGAAGCGCCCGCCTTCGGTCAGCCGCAGGGGGCGTGAGCCACGCTCGAACAGGGCCAGGCCCAGCTCGGCCTCCAGGTCCTGGATCTGCCGGCTCAAAGGGGGCTGGGAAATGTGCAGTTTCTCCGCTGCGCGGGTGAAGTTCTGCTCGTCGGCGACGGCGACAAAGTACTTGAGGTGTCGGAGATCCATGCGTGTTTACCCGCCCATGCCATGCTCGAAAGGTATGGAGACAGTCTAAAACTGTCTTGGACAGGAGGCAAGCTCCGTTCCTAAGATGCCGCCAATTCTTCTCTCGAATGAAGTGGCGACATGAGCTCCCCCATCCAGATCCTCGCGCTTGACACCCTGCTGGTCGATGTGCCGACCATCCGGCCGCACAAGCTGTCGGTGGCCACGATGATGGGCCAGACCCTGGTGCTGGTGCGCCTGCAGACCAGCGACGACGTCGTCGGCTGGGGCGAAGCCACCACCATCGGCGGCCTGGCCTACGGCGAGGAAAGCCCCGAAAGCATCAAGACCAACATCGACCGCTACATCGCGCCGCTGCTGGTCGGCCAGGACGCCACCCAGGTCGCCGCCTGCATGGCCCGGGTCAAGGGCAACGTCCAGGGCAACCGCTTCGCCAAGTGCGCCATCGAAACCGCCCTGTACGACAACCAGGCCAGGCGCCTGGGCGTGCCGATGAGCGAGCTGTTCGGTGGCCGCGTGCGCGACAGCCTGCCCGTGGCCTGGACCCTGGCCAGCGGCGACACCGCCAAGGACATCGCCGAAGCCGAGCGCGTGCTCGACCTGCGCCGCCACAACATCTTCAAGCTGAAGATCGGCCTGCGCTCGGTGAAGGACGACGTGGCCCACGTGGCCGCCATCAAGCGCGCCCTGGGCGACCGCGCCAGCGTGCGCATCGACGCCAACCAGGCCTGGTCGGTGACCGAAGCGCTGGAAGGCTGCCGCATGCTGGCCGATGCCGGCGTGGACATGGTCGAGCAGCCCATCGCCGCGCACGACAAGCCCGGCCTGCGCCGCCTGACCCAGGCCAACATCATCCCCATCATGGCCGACGAGGCCCTGCACGGCCCGGTCGATGCGTTCACCGTGGCCAGCACCCAGGCTGCCGACATCTTCGCCGTGAAGATCAACCAGTCCGGCGGCCTGCGCGGTGCGGCCCAGGTGGCGGCGATCGCCGACGCCGCGGGCATCGCGCTCTATGGCGGGACCATGCTGGAAGGCGCCGTGGGCACCATGGCCTCGGCCCAGCTGTTCGCCACCTTTGCCGAGATGAGCTGGGGCACCGAGCTGTTCGGCCCGCTGCTGCTGACCGAAGAGATCCTGCGCGAGCCGCTGATGTACCGCGACTTCGCGCTCCACATCCCCCGCCGTCCCGGCCTGGGGATCGACATCGACGAGGACAAGCTTGCGCGCCTGCGTCGCGACCGCTGAGCCCCTCGCCCCCTCCCCGCTGCCCACAAGGAAGCCCCATGTTGTTCAAAGTTGAAATGGTCGTGAAGCTGCCGGTCGACATGCCGGTCGCCCAGGCCGACGAACTCAAGAAGACCGAGCGCGAGCTCGCGCAGAAGCTGCAGGCCAGCGGCAAGTGGCGCCACCTCTGGCGCATCGCCGGGCAGTACGCCAACGTCAGCATCTTCGACGTCGAGAGCAACGAGGAACTGCACCAGTTGCTCATGAGCCTGCCGCTCTACCCCTACATGTCGATGGAAGTGACGGCCTTGTGCCGCCACCCGTCGTCCATCCGGGAAGCCGATCTCTGAACGGCTCCCACCCGCGCAACCCCAGGTCAATTCCCCACACCCCTTCAGGAGACACCCCATGGACAAGAAAGCCATCGACGCCCTCGTCGCCCGCATCGAAACCACCGGCGTGACCGGCCCCGGCAACCCCCGTGTCAAGGTCATCTTCAAGCGCCTGCTGACCGACCTGATGTGTGCCATCGAGGACCTGGACATCAGCCCCGAAGAGTTCTGGACCGGCCTGAACTACCTGAGCGAAGCCGGCCAGCGCGGCGAGCTGGGCCTGGTCGTCCCCGGCGTCGGTCTGGAGCACTTCCTGGACCTGCGCATGGACGAAGCCGAAGCCCGCGCCGGCCTGAGCGGCGGCACCCCCCGCACCATCGAAGGCCCGCTGTACGTGGCCGGCGCCCCGGTGTGCCAAGGCGAAGCCCGCCTGGACGACGGCACCCAGCCCGGTGAGCTGGTGGTGATGTCCGGCGTGGTCCGCGACGAAAAGGGCCAGCCCATCCCCGGCGCCAAGGTCGAGGTCTGGCACGCGAACCACCTGGGCAACTACTCCTACTTCGACAAGTCGCAAAGCGCCTTCAACCTGCGCCGCACCATCGTGACCGACGCGCAAGGCCGCTACAAGTTCCGCTCGATCATGCCCGTGGGCTACAGCGTGCCTCCCGGCGGCTCCACCGACATCCTGCTGCAGCAGCTCGGCCGCCACGGCCACCGCCCGGCGCACATCCACTTCTTCGCCCACGCCGAGGGCAAGCGCAAGCTGACCACGCAGATCAACATCGAGACCGATCCGCACCTGTGGGACGACTTCGCCTTCGGCACCCGCGAAGGCCTGGTGCCCCCGGTCAAGACCAACAGCGACCCCGCTGCCATGGCCGCCCTGGGCACGGACAAGCCCTTCTTCGAGATCGAATTCAACTTCGACATGCAGCCGCTGAAGGCCGAAGCCCCGGTCACGGACTTCGCCCGCCCCCGCGCCGCAGCCTGATGCCGCGCTGAGCCCCTCACCCGTTTTTGAAGCCGAGACGACCATGACGAACACCGCATCCCTCGAAGGCGTCGAACAGCGCCTGGCCGGCATGCTGGTCGAAGACAAAGACCAGCATGTCTACCGACTCCACCGTTCCGCTTTCACGGATGCGGACCTGTTCGATCTGGAGATGAAGCACATCTTCGAAGGCAACTGGATCTACCTGGCCCACGAAAGCCAGATCCCGAACGTCAACGATTACCTCACCACCCAGATCGGTCGTCAGCCCATCGTCATCACACGCAACAAGGCGGGTGAGCTCAACGCCCTGATCAACGCCTGCTCGCACCGCGGCGCCACGCTGTGCCGCCACAAGAAGGGCAACAAGGCCAACTTCACCTGCACCTTCCACGGCTGGACCTTCAACAACAGCGGCAAGCTGCTGAAGGTGAAAGACGGCAGCGACGCCGGCTACCCGGAGTCCTTCAACAAGGACTGCAGCCACGACCTGAAGAAGGTGCCGCGCTTCGAGAGCTACCGCGGTTTCCTGTTCGGCAGCCTCAACGCCGACGTGCAGCCGCTCACCGAGTTTCTGGGCGAGTCGACCAAGATCATCGACATGATCGTGGACCAGTCGCCCGAAGGCCTGGAAGTGCTGCGCGGCTCTTCGACCTACACCTTCGATGGCAACTGGAAGCTGCAGGCCGAGAACGGCGCCGACGGCTACCACGTCAGCTCGGTGCACTGGAACTACGCGGCCACCACCAACCACCGCAAGCAGTCCGAAGCCGGTGACCAGATCAAGGCCATGGACGCGGGCAGCTGGGCCAAGCAAGGCGGCGGTTTCTACTCCTTCGACAACGGCCACATGCTGCTGTGGACGAAGTGGGCCAACCCGGAAGACCGCCCGGCCTTCCAGATCCGCGACGAGTTGGTGGCCAAGTTCGGCCAGGCCCGCGCCGACTGGATGATCGGCCACTCGCGCAACCTGTGCCTCTACCCCAACGTCTACCTGATGGACCAGTTCGGCTCGCAGATCCGCGTGCTGCGCCCCCTGGCCGTGGACAAGACCGAGGTCACCATCTACTGCATCGCGCCCAAGGGCGAGTCGGCCGAAGCCCGCGCCCGCCGCGTGCGCCAGTACGAGGACTTCTTCAACGCCACCGGCATGGCCACGCCCGATGACCTCGAAGAGTTCCGCGCCTGCCAGCAGGGCTACCAGGGCATCGCGCTGGAGTGGAACGACATGTGCCGCGGCGCCACGCACTGGGTCGAAGGCCCGGACGCCGCCGCCAAGGACATCGACCTGAACCCGAAGCTCAGCGGCGTGAAGACCGAAGACGAAGGCCTCTACACCGAGCAGCACCGCTTCTGGCTGGAAGCCATGCAGCGCGCGGTCCAGGCCGAGAAGCAGGCCACAGAGCAAGGCGCAGACACGCCAGCCCGCGTCATCACCATCCAGCCGGCCTGAGGTGCCCCATGAGCATGAACATTGAACAAGTCCAGGCCTTCCTGTTCCGCGAAGCCCGCCTGCTCGACGACAAGCAGTGGGACGACTGGCTGGCCTGCTACCACCCCGCGGCCGAGTTCTGGATGCCCTCCTGGGACGACGACGGCGAGCTCACGCGCGACCCGCAAAGCGAGATCTCGCTGATCTACTACCCCAACCGCGGCGGCCTGGAAGACCGCGTCTTCCGCATCAAGACCGAGCGCTCGGCGGCCAGCACGCCCGAGCCCCGCACCGGCCACAACCTGCACAACATCGAGATCGTCTCGCAGCAGGGTGAAGAGATTCAGGTTCGCTACAACTGGCAGACCCTGAGCTACCGCTACAACACCACCGACAGCTACTTCGGCACCACCCACGTCACGCTCGATCTGACCAGCGGCCAGCCGCTCATCAAGCGCAAGTACATCGTGCTGAAGAACGACTACATCCACCACGTCATCGACGTGTACCACCTGTGAGGGCTGCGCCATGAGCCACCAGATCGTACTCCAGTTCGAAGACGGCGTCACCCGCTTCATCGACGCCAAGCCCAACGAGACGGTCGCCGATGCGGCCTACCGCCAGGGCGTCAACATCCCCCTGGACTGCCGCGACGGCGCCTGCGGCACCTGCAAGTGCTTCGCCGAGTCGGGCCAGTTCACCATGGGCGAGTACATCGAAGACGCGCTGAGCGAGGACGAGGCGAAGCAGGGCTATGTGCTGACCTGCCAGATGCGCGCCCAGAGCGACTGCGTGGTGCGCGTGCCCGTGGGCTCGGCCGTGTGCAAGGCCGAGCAAGGCGCTTATCAAGCTGCCATCAGCGAGGTCAAGCAGCTGTCGCCCAGCACCATCTCGCTGACCATCGAAGGCGAGGCCCTGCACAAGCTCACCTTCCTGCCCGGCCAGTACGTCAACCTGAAGGTGCCCGGCAGCGAA
The DNA here is from genome assembly GCA_022566735.1 of Pseudomonadota bacterium. Classification (GTDB taxonomy): domain Bacteria; phylum Pseudomonadota; class Gammaproteobacteria; order Burkholderiales; family Burkholderiaceae_C; genus Aquabacterium. The sequence continues at coordinate 82,954 of JADFIG010000011.1, read as the reverse complement.
CAATCTCGCGCCTACTCCTTCAGCTCGATGCCGCACGAGGGCAAGGTCTCCTTCCTGATCCGCAACGTGCCTGGCGGCCTGATGAGCACCTTCCTGACCAGCCTGGCCAAGACCGGTGACGCCATGTCCCTGGCCGGCCCGCTGGGCAGCTTCTACCTGCGCGACATCCAGCGCCCGCTGCTGATGCTGGCCGGTGGCACGGGCCTGGCGCCCTTCACCGCCATGCTGGAGAAGATCGCCGAGCAGGGCAGCGCCCACCCCTTGCACCTGATCTACGGCGTGACCAACGACGCCGACCTGGTGGACATGGACAAGCTCGAAGCCTTCGCTGCGCGCATCCCCAACTTCACCTTCACCGCCTGCGTGGCGAATGCCGACAGCCCGTACCCCCACAAGGGCTACGTGACGCAGCACATCGAGCCCCAGCACCTCCACGAAGGCGAAGTGGACATCTACCTGTGCGGCCCGCCGCCGATGGTCGAAGCCGTCAGCACCTTCATCCGCGAACGCGGCATCCAGCCCAGGAACTTCTATTACGAGAAGTTCGCGGCCTCGGCCTGAGGAGGACGTGAGATGACTCAAGCGATGAGCCAAGCCATGAGCCCACGCTTCACCGACAAGGTGGCCGTCGTCACGGGCGCGGCCCAGGGCATCGGCCGCCGCGTGGTCGAGCGCCTGCTGGCCGAAGGCGCCCGCGTGGTCGCGGTGGACCGCTCGGAGCTGGTGCATGAGCTGCGCGAGTGGCCCGGTGTGCCCGACCTGGCGCAGCGCCTGCAGACCCTCACCGGCGACATGGAGCAGCAGCCCGACTGCGCCCGCGCGATGGCCGAGGCGGTGCGCCACTTCGGCCGCCTCGACGTGCTGGTCAACAACGTGGGCGGCACCATCTGGGCCAAGCCCTTCGAGCACTACCAGCCCCACGAGATCGAGGCCGAGGTGCGCCGCTCCCTGTTCCCCACGCTGTGGTGCTGCCATGCGGCGCTGCCCATCATGCTGGCGCAGGGCCAGGGCGCCATCGTCAACGTCTCGTCGATCGCCACGCGCGCCATCAACCGCGTGCCCTATGGCGCGGCCAAGGGCGGCGTGAACGCCCTGACGGCCTGCCTGGCCTTCGAGACGGCGCAGCGCGGCGTGCGCGTCAATGCCATCGCCACGGGCGGCACCGAAGCGCCGCCGCGGCGCATCCCGCGCAACGCGGCCGAACAGAGCGAGCAAGAGAAGGTCTGGTACCAGCAGATCGTCGACCAGACGGTGCAGTCCAGCCTGATGAAGCGCTACGGGACCATCGACGAGCAGGTCGGCGCCATCCTGTTCCTGGCGTCCGACGAGGCCTCCTACATCACCGGCACCACCCTGCCGGTGGGTGGCGGCGACCTGGGCTGATCACCGAAGCTGTTCCCGGGGGGCTGTCTGCCCCCCCTTTTTTTGCGCCCCATGTCCGAATTTCCTAAGTGTTAACCCTGAGACCGAGGTGACCTGTGAAGAACATCGACGCCAACCACATCATCGATGAGGCCAAGTTCAACCCCTTCCACTGGATGGTGCTGTTCTGGTGCGCGCTCATCATCATCTTCGACGGCTACGACCTCGTCATCTACGGCGTGGTCCTGCCCACGCTGATGAAGGAATGGGGCCTCACGCCCATCCAGGCCGGGGCCCTGGGCAGCTACGCGCTGTTCGGCATGATGGCCGGCGCCATGGTCTTCGGGCCGCTGTCCGACAAGATCGGGCGCAAGAAGGCCATCACGATGTGCGTGGTGCTGTTCAGCGGCTTCACCGTGCTCAACGGCTTTGCCAGCAACCCCACCGAGTTCGGCATCTGCCGCTTCCTGGCGGGCCTGGGCATCGGCGGCGTGATGCCCAACGTGGTCGCGCTGATGAGCGAGTACGCACCCAGGAAAATCCGCTCCACGCTGGTGGCCATCATGTTCAGCGGCTACTCGGTGGGCGGCATGCTGTCGGCCGGCCTGGGCATGGTGCTGCTGCCGTCCTACGGCTGGCAGGCCGTGTTCTTCGTGGCCGGCATCCCGCTGCTGCTGCTGCCCATCATCATGCGGCAGTTGCCCGAGTCGGTGGGCTTCATGGTGCGCGAAGGCCGCCATGAGGAAGCGGCTGCCGTGCTCTCCCGCGTCCAGCCTGGCTTCGCCCTGCAAGCCGGTGAGCAGCTGAGCATGGCCTCGGCCAAGGCCTCGGGCGTGTCCGTGCTGCAGCTCTTCCGCGACGGCCGCGCCCTGCGCACCGTGATGCTGTGGGTGGCCTTCTTCTGCTGCCTGCTGATGGTCTATGCGCTGGCCTCGTGGCTGCCCAAGCTGATGACCAAGGCCGGCTATGGCCTGGGCTCTTCGCTGAGCTTCCTGCTGGTGCTGAACTTCGGCGCCATCTTCGGGGCCGTGGGCGGCGGCTGGCTGGGCGACAGGCTCAACCTGCCCCGCGTGCTGATGGCCTTCTTCGCCATCGCCACGGTGTCCATCAGCCTGCTGGGCTTCAAGAGCCCGACCGGCGTGCTCTACACCCTGATCGCCATCGCCGGCGCCACCACCATCGGCTCGCAGATCCTGCTCTACGCCCTGGGCGCGCACTTCTACGAGATGGCCATCCGCTCCACCGGCCTGGGCTGGGCCTCGGGCATTGGCCGCAACGGCGCCGTGGTCGGCCCGCTGCTGGGCGGTGCGCTGATGGCCGCCGAGCTGCCGCTGACGGCCAACTTCCTGGCCTTCGCCATCCCCGGCGCCGTGGCCTGCGTGGCCATGGGGGTGTTCAGCATGTCGAAGCCCGCGGCGACCACCTCGGCCCTGCCGGTGCAGGCCAAGGCCCTGGGCTGAGGCCGCGTGCATCGCCTCCCGGTGAACACAGCTTGATCACCGGGATTGCCCACCTTGTTTGACCATGGGCGTTTCCTGACACTGCCTGCGTTGCGGACGCCTCGTCCGATGCCTGCACAACGAGGAGACACCCCATGGCCATCCGTTCGCCCCTGCGCCGTCTGACACATCTGGCCGGCCTCGCTGGCCTGGCGCTCACGCCGCTGCTGCCCACGCTGGCCCACGCGGGCAGCCTGCCGCCCGACCCCACCACCGCGGCGCAGCTGGCCGGCGGCCCCGGCTCGACCGACGCCGCGCGATGCACCGTGCCTTATGGCGACGCGCCCGCCGCCGTCAGCACCGCCATGTCCGGGATGGGCTCGGCGGCCTTGACCGGCCTGGGCGCGACGCTGCTGGACCGCTGCGGCCTGATCGGCGCCGAGACCCTGAGCTGGACCGACCCCACCGGCGACCGCCGCAGTGCCTGCCTGATCGTGCCGCCCCAGGCCTCGCGCAGCAAGCCGCTGCCCCTGCTGACCTTCCTGCAGGGCTCGCTGTTCCCGGCCACGCCGCAGGTCCCGCTGACCGGCTGGCAGCCACAGACGCGCACCGCCGACCTCAGCGGCGACCCGCAGCGCCCCGGCTTCATCCTGCTGCTGCCCATCGGCCGCAACACCCACCACTTCTACCCCTTCCCCGACGAGTACGCGCCGGGCTGGGACAACTGGTACCGCAACCTCGACCGCCGCTCGCCCTGGCTGAACCTGGACGTGGCCGCCATCGACCAGTTCATCGAGATGGTGAAGGCGCGCGGCATCGTCGATGCCAACCGCCAGTACATGACGGGCTGGTCGAATGGCGCGGCCATGGCGCAGCTCTATGCGCTGAACACGCCCTCGGTGGCCGCCGCGGCGGTGTACTCCTCGCCCGACCCGTTCAAGGACGTGCAGGACCCCTGCCACCAGCAGCCCTTCGCCACCACGCTGACGCCGCTGATGGACGTGCACAACAGCTGCGACATCATCGGCATCTGCCAGACGGGCTCGGCCTTCCACCAGGACCTGGCCCAGCGCTTCCCCGGCCTGCAGCAAAAGCACGTCATCCTCAACGCGCTCAAGCAGCAGGTCCCGGCGTGCAATGCGATGTGCGCCAGCCAGAACCCCGCGCTCAACCCCATCGGCAACGTCAACCACCTGGTGTGGCCGACGAACTGGAACCAGGCCATGTTCAAGTGGCTGCGCGACCACCCCTTGAGCAGCAAGCCGCAGCCTTGAGCCGAAGCGGGCAGATGGGGACCGCACCGAGCGAGACGGGCCGAGCTGTCACCCGCCTCAGCCGCCTGAGCGCTGCGACGCCCGCAAGGTGTGGAGGTACAAGGCCTCCACCTTCTCGCGCGCCCAGGGTGTGCGGCGCAGGAACTTCAGGCTGGACGCCACGCTGGGCTCGTGCGTGAAGCAGCGGATGGGGATCATCCGCCCCAGCTCGTCCCAGCCGTAGAAGTCGGACAGGTCTTCGACCATGCGGGCCAGGGTGATGCCGTGCAGCGGGTCGCGGGAGGTCGGGGTCATGGGCGGCAAGGATGGCCACGTGGCCATGCGGTTGGGCAGCAGGCGATCGTATGCCCTTTCGGGGTGGCACGCAGGCGCAGGCGGTGGTCACCAAGAATGCGGAAGAATCCCGTTTCGCTCGGCTTGCGGGCGGGCGCGGCGACATGCACCTGCCTACACTGGGCTCACTGAAACGGCACCCCCATGCGAAAGCTGGGTCCGCAAAGTCACCGGTCTAAAGGCTCACGCCCACGACAGCGGGACCGCCACGCGCCAGGTCGCCCATGGGGCCGCCGTCTCAGTCTTGTCCACACGGCAACTGGGACCTCGCGTGCACCACCTGCAACCCTCAAGCGCCACCGGCGCCACGACGCTCCCCGCCCCGCAGGCGGCCCGGACGGCTGTTGCACCGCAGTTGCTGGTCATCGGCGCCCAAGACGTTCCCGACAAGGTGCAGCTGGTGCTGCGCTCGCTGATCCGCCTGCTCGACGGCCACGAAGGCCTGCGCCTGCAGCACGCCGAGGCGCTGGCGGACTGCAATGTGGTCTTCGTTGGCGGGGCCTCGGTGCCACGGCTGCCGGGCCGCTGCGTCACCATCTCCCTGGTCGATGCGGGCAGCGCGCCGGCCACCGGGCTGTCGGTGGTGCCACCGCTGCGCCTGAGCAACGTGCATGCCGTGCTCCACCTGGCCGCGCGACTGCTGGCCGAAACCCCTGCAGCCGATGCGCCAAGCGACGATGGCCTGGCCGCGCTGTTCCAGGCCTTGTCGCACCACCTGCTCAGCCGCGAGCGCCGCGTCACCGTGCTGCCGCTGCTCGATGGCCGCCAGATCATCGTCGACTTCGCCGCCGAACGCCTGCACACGCCGCTGTCCACCGACGAGCTGCTCGCCGGCCACTACCGCCTCGGCGAGCCGCGCCGCGCGAGCCAGGACGAACGCGAACGGGTCGCACAAGCGACTGCGTCCCGCCTGCGCGACCTGGTCTGGCGCGCTGCGCAGCGCCTGGGCGAGACGGACGCCAGGCCACCCGCGCTGCACGGCCGCGTGCGGCTGCAGCGCTGGCCCGACGCCATCGCCTTGTCACGCCCGGGCATGCCACGCCTGTGCGCACAGCTGACGCGCCGCGCACTCGACGCACAACAGGCCGCGGCCGACACCGACATGGCGCCGGCCGCGGTGCAGTGGTTCCTGTACGCCGCGCTGGCACTCGGCATCGCCGCACCGAGCGACGAGGACGCTCCCACTGCGCCCCCGTCCCGTCCCGGCCCTGCCCCCACCCCCAGCGAGCCACGCTCCCTGCTCGGCCGCCTTCGCGAGCGATTGAAACTATGGTGAACCTCGGCATCCCGGCTCCCGGCGAGCTGAAGATCGTCTTCACCGGCACCATGGGCACCGGCAAGACAACCGCGATCCGCGCCATCAGCGACAGCGCCACGCTGTCGACCGAGGCACCGATCAGCGACGGCGCGATGGGCGCCAAGACCACGACCACGGTGGGCTTCGACCACGGCGAATGCCTGCTCGACGAGGGGATGAGGCTGCGCCTGTTCGGCACACCAGGGCAAGAGCGCTTCCGCTTCATGTGGGACATCCTCGGCGCCGGGGCCTTCGGCCTGGTGGTGCTGGCCGACAACACACGGGCCGACCCGATCGGCGATGTCGAGCAGTACCTGCGCGCGTTCGCGCCGCACGTGCCGCCACGGCGCATGGTCGTCGGCGTCGGGCGCCTGGCCGACAGCCCCTCGCCACCGCTCGACGCCTATTGCGAACGGCTGGGGCAGGCCGGCTGGGACGTGCCGGTGATCGAGGTCGATGTGCGCCGTCCGCAAGACGTGCGCTTGCTGCTGTCGGTGCTCGTCAGCATGGCGGAGGTGGAACATGGCTGATGCAATGGGCGCGGGCATGCACGTGCGCCTGACCCTGGTGGCGCGCTGCGCCGAACTGCTGGCCGAGTTGCGCGCCAGCACCGTCGGCATGCGCAGCGCCACGGTGGCCACGACCGACGGGCTGGCCGTCGCATCGACGCTGGGCAGCGGGCCCGAGGTCGACAAGCTGGCGGCCATGTCGGGATCGATCGCGGCGCTGGCCTCTGCCATGACGCGCGAAACCGGCCACGGCGAGCCCGAGCGCGTGGTCCTCGAATCCAGCCACGGTCACATCGTGTCGATGAAAGTGCCGGACGCGCCCGTCGGCCTCGTCCTCACCGTCGTCGCCACCCACGAAGCGGTGCTCGGCACGCTGCTGTGGCACTGCCGCGCCACCACCGAGAAGATCGCTGCCAGCGCGGCCACCCCACCGGCCTGACGGCGCGCGTCATCCTGATTTTTCACCCGCCAGTGACGGCGGTTTTCGGCCCCTTCCATGATCGGAGCAATGCCATGGCACTCACCCCCAAGGAACTTCTGGACCAACTGATGCAGGTCGAAGGCGCGATGTGCGCCGCGCTGGTCGACTACAACAGCGGCATGCTGCTGGAGTCGGTCGGCACCGGTGTCGACCTCGACATGGCCGCGGCCGGCAACACCGAGGTGGTGCGCGCGAAGATGCGCACGATGAAGTCGCTCGGCCTGAACGACGCCATCGAGGACATCCTGATCTCGCTGGGCAAGCAGTACCACATCATCCGCCCGGTCGAGAAGCACGACGGCCTCTTCATCTACTACGTGCTGGACCGCGGCCGCGCCAACCTGGCCATGGCCCGCCGCAAGGTGCTCGAAGCCGAGGCGCAAACGGTGATCTGAGGGCCCCTGGCCCTCACTCCACCGTGACCGACTTCGCCAGGTTGCGCGGCTTGTCGACGTCGGTGCCACGCGCGCAAGCCGTGTGGTAGGCCAGCAGCTGCAGCGGCACCACGTGCAGGATGGGGCTGAGCGCACCGTAGTGCTCCGGCATGCGGATGACGTGGATGCCCGCCTCGGCCTGGATCTGGGTGTCGCCGTCGGCGCAGACGTACAGCTCGCCGCCACGCGCCTTGACTTCCTGCATGTTGCTCTTGAGCTTTTCCAGCAGGACGTCGTTGGGCGCCACCACCACCACGGGCATCTCGGCCGTGACGAGGGCCAGCGGGCCATGCTTGAGCTCGCCGGCCGGGTAGGCCTCGGCGTGGATGTAGCTGATCTCCTTCAGCTTCAGCGCACCTTCCAGGCCGATGGGGTAGTGCAGGCCTCGGCCCAGGAACAGGGCGTTGTCCTTGCGGGCAAAGGCCTCGGCCCAGGCCACGACCTGCGGCTCCAGGGCCAGCACGGCCTGCAGGGCGGACGGCAGGTGGCGCAGGTTCTTGAGGTGCTGGGCTTCGGCCTCGGGGCTCAGGTGGCCGCGCAGCTTGGCCAGCGTCAGCGTCAGCAGGAAGAGCGCGGCCAGCTGGGTCGTGAACGCCTTGGTCGAGGCCACGCCGATTTCCACGCCGGCGCGCGTCACATAGGCCAGCTTGCACTCGCGCACCATGGCCGAGGTGCTGACGTTGCAGATGGTCAGCGTCTGCTCCATGCCCAGACCGCGGGCGTGCTTGAGCGCAGCGATGGTGTCGGCCGTCTCGCCGGACTGGCTGATGGTGACGACCAGGGTGCGGGGGTCGGGCACGCTGTCGCGGTAACGGTACTCGCTGGCGATCTCGACCGCGGTCGGGATCTTGGCGATGGACTCCAGCCAGTACTTGGCCGTCGAGCCCGAGTAGTAGCTGGTGCCGCAGGCCAGGATCAGCACGCGGTCGATCTGCGCGAACACGCTGGCCGCATCGGCACCGAACAGCGTCGGCGTGATGGCCTCGACGCCTTCGAGCGTGTCGGCGATGGCGCGCGGCTGCTCGAAGATTTCCTTTTGCATGTAGTGGCGATACGGCCCCAGCTCCACGGCACCGCTGTGCGCCACCACGGTGCGCACCGGGCGCTCGGCGGCGTCCACGCGCACGTGCTCGCTGGCGCCGGTGGCCAGGTGCTCGATCCAGTGGCGGCCGGGCTGCAGGTCCACCACATCGCCTTCTTCCAGGTAGACGATCTGGTCGGTCACGCCGGCCAGGGCCATGGCGTCGGAGGCCAGGAAGCGCTCGGAGGCATCGGCCCCGCCCACACCCATCACCAGGGGCGAGCCCTGGCGCGCACCGACCACACGCTGCGGCTCGTCGCGGTGGAACACGGCGATGGCGTAGGCGCCATGCAGGCGGCGGGTGGCGGCCTTGACGGCAGCGAACAGGTCGCCGTCGTAGAGCTGGTCGACCAGGTGGGCGATGACCTCGGTGTCGGTCTGGCTCAGGAAGACGTAGCCCTTGGCCTGCAGTTCGCGGCGCAGCTCTTCGTGGTTCTCGATGATGCCGTTGTGCACCAGGGCTACACGGCCCGGCTTGGTGGTGGCGGCATCGGCCCCCGGACCATGGGAGAAGTGCGGGTGGGCGTTGTGCACCGCCGGCGCGCCATGGGTGGCCCAGCGCGTGTGGGCGATGCCCAGGTTGCTGGAGATGCCTTCCGACGCGGCCTGCGCCTCCAGCTCGGCCACGCGCTGGGTGCTGCGCGAGCGGCGCAGCTGGCCGTCTTGCAACACGGCCACGCCGCAGGAGTCATAGCCTCGGTATTCCAGGCGCTTGAGGCCTTCGACCAGGACGGGGGTGATGTTGCGCGAACCGATCGCGCCGACGATGCCACACATGCAGGATCTCCCTTTTTTGCCTTGGGTGTTGCGATGCAATGAGCGGAGATCCTAGGGGATGCGCATGGAAATGTTCATCCATAATTCAGGAATAAATGGATGATCCATTCCATCGTGATTTTGTAACGGTGACTTCATCCACGAGAAATCAATGTATGGAAGTTTTCACCATGATGCCCTCCAAGGACCCCGAACTGGATGCCGCCGACCTGCGCCTGCTGGCCCTGCTGCAGGACGACGCCAGCCTGTCCAACCAGGCCCTGGCCGAGGCCGCCCACCTCTCGGCGGCCACCTGCCACCGCCGGGTGCAGCGCCTGCTGGCCCTGGGCCTGATCGACAAGCGGGTGGCCCTGCTCAACCCGCAACGCCTGGCCGACATCACCGGCTGGGGCCTGAGCGTGCTGGTGGAAATCAGCCTGGACGTGCAGACCACCGAAGCCCTGGACGCCTTCGAAGCACGGGCCGTGGCCGAGGACGCGGTGCAACAGTGCTGGCGGGTCTCCCCCGGCCCGGATTTCGTGCTGGTGGTGCAGGTCGCCGACATGCCCGCCTACCAGGAGCTGGCGCGGCGCCTGTTCAGCGAAGACAGCCTGGTGCGCAATGTGCGCGCGTTCTTTGCGGTCAAGCGGGCCAAGTTCGGCACCGCGGTGCCGCTGCCGGCGCCGGGCCCGAAGAGCGGCCTCCAGGCCTGATCAGGGCCGCGCCGAGGAGGCCGGCGCCAGCGGGTCGACCAGGTGCGTGTCCACGCGCAGGCGCACCGGGGTGCCGTCGAGCACATGGGGGCCGCGGGCCAGCGAGGCGGAGGCGGGCGTGGACAGGCCTCGCTCAGCACGCGCCGATGCGCCCGGCCGACCGTCGAGCGCCGGCAGGGCCTTGACCAGCTCCTCGTCGCTCATCTGGGCCAGTTCTTCCACCGTGGGGCGCCGCCCCTGTCCTGGGATGACGGCCGAGGTGACCGCCGTGGGCTGGCCCGAAGGCGTCATGCTGTCGGTGTTCAGGCCGGGCTGGCGCACCACCTCGGTCGTGATGGCCCGGTCCAGCGGGCTGTCCATGCCCATGCGCCACATCGCCAGCATGGCCGCCACCACGAGCACCGACCCCAGCCCCAGACCGGCCAGGACCTGGCGCGAGCCCGGCGCCCAGGCCGGCCGTGACGACAGGGGCACCGCCCCTTGCCAGGGCCGCTGCAGGGCGGCGTCGCCCAGACCGGCGTCGTCGGCCCCGTCCGGCCCCGGCGCCCCCACCGAGGCCGCGGCCACCGCAGCGGCGCGCGCGGCGCTCACGCGGATCGGCTCCAGCGTGGCGTCGTAGTCCAGGCGCAGCTTGGGGTCGATCAACACCTCGTAGGCGGCGTTGAGCTCGGCCATCTGGTCGTGGGCCGCGTCGTCCGGCCCACCGGCACCGCCATTGCGATCCGGGTGCAGGCGGTTGGCCAGGGCGCGGTAGGCGGCGCGGATGACCTCCGGCGGAGCGTCTCGCGTGACTTTCAGGCGTTCGTAGTGGTTCACGGCGTGCGAAGTTCGGTCCCGGACACAGGGTGCAGCGATGTTAACGGCAGGCTCGGACCTCAGCCCTTGGCGGGCTTGGGCGCCTTGGTCGGCCGCTGCCAGCCGGCCAGCGACACCTGCTTGGCGCGCGCCACGGTGAGCTGGCCCGCCGGGGCGTCCTTGCTGACCGTGCTGCCGCCGCCGATGGTGGCGCCATCGCCCAGCATCACGGGCGCGATCAGCACGCAGTTCGAACCCACGTGCACGTCGTTGCCGATCACGGTGCGGTGCTTGTTGGCGCCGTCGTAATTGGCCGTGATGCTGCCGGCGCCGTAGTTGACGCGCTCGCCCACGGTGGCATCGCCCAGGTAGGCCAGGTGGTTGGCCTTGGCGCCGCGCGCCAGCGTGCTGTTCTTGACCTCGACGAAGTTGCCGATGTGCACCTCGGCGCCGAGTTGCGCGCCCGGACGCAGCCGCGCGAACGGCCCGATCAGCGCGCCCTCGCCCACGGTGACGCCATCCTTGTCGCCATCGATGTGGGTGAAGGGGTGGATGACGGCCCCGGCGTCGATGCGGGCGTTGCGGATCACGCAATTCGCGCCGACCTGCACCTCGTCGCCCAGCGTCACGCTGCCTTCGAACAGGCAGTTGACGTCGATGTCCACGTCGCGGCCGCACTGCAGCGTGCCGCGCAGGTCGAAGCGGGCCGGATCGGCCAGGCGCACACCTTGCTCCATCAGCACGGTGGCTTGCGCCAGCTGGTGGCGGCGCTCCAGCTCGGCGAGCTGTGCCGGGCTGTTGACGCCCAGCACCTCGACCTCGTCTTTCGGCTGCGCGGCCACCACGGCCAGGCCCTCGGCCTGGGCCATCGCGACCACGTCGGTCAGGTAGTACTCGCCCTGGGCGTTGTCGTTCGTCAGGCGCGACAGCCAGGCCTTCAGGCGCGCGGTGGGCGCGGCCATCATGCCGGTGTAGACCTCGCGGATGGCGCGTTGCGCGGGCGTGGCGTCCTTGTGCTCGACGATGGCCAGCACGCGCTCACCCGAGGCGTCGCGCACGATGCGGCCATAGCCGGTCGGGTCGGCCAGGGTGATGGTCAGCAGGGCGAGCTTGTCGCCGCCACAGGCATCGACCAGGGCCTGGGCCGTGCTGGCCTGGATCAGCGGCGTGTCGCCATTGAGGATGAGGGTGATGCCCTCGTCGGGCAGCACCGGCACGGCCTGCTGCACGGCGTGGCCGGTGCCGAGTTGCGGCTCCTGGCGCACGAAGCGCAACGGGGCCTCGGGGAAGGCTTTGGCCATGTCGGCCTCGACCAGCTCGGCGCCGTGGCCGGTGATGACGATCTGCTGTGCCGCCTGCAGGCTGGCCGTGGTGCCGATGACGTGGGCCAGCATGGGCCGACCGGCAATCTTGTGCAGCACCTTGGGGCGCGCGGACTTCATGCGGGTGCCTTTGCCCGCGGCCATGATGACGATGGAAAGCGACATGCGACTCCTGCCTGAACTTTGAAAACAACCGAGGTGTCGAAGATGCCCGGGCCGTGTGACAGCCCGGCGCCGGGGCCCTGCCTCAGTCAGCCCCGGGCAGCGGCAAGGTGATCACCCGCGGGCCGGGTGGCGCGTTCGGGAAATCCTTCAAGGCCGCTTCGAAGAGGTAGGGTAAGACCGATTCGTCGACCGCCCCCAGGCGATCGTGCGAGGCATGGGTTTCATACAACACCCGGCTGCTGCGCCGGTCACGGACGATGACGTCCACGCGCAGGGTCACCCAGGGCGGGTCCATGCTGGCCACCCAGCCGGGGCCCCACCAGCCGGCGCCGAGGTAGGGCCCGTGGTAAGGGCCGAGGTACATCCCGCCGTACATGCCGCTGTGAGGCCGGTACGGCCAGTAGGGCTCGTAGCGCATCCGCGGCTCGGCGCTGACGTTCAGCCCCAATTGCACCAGGGTGTCGGCCTTGTCCGCGTGGGCCGCATCGGCCAGGCGGAAGCCCAGGGCCTGCAGCGACGGCAGGGCCGCGGCCTCCAGTTTGCCCTGGGAGCTCGGGTAGGCCTGTTGCGAAGGCAGCAGGTCGAAGACGAAGGTGCCCGGCTGGCGCCCGGGGGGCCATTGCCCGAAGGACTGCACCTGGCTGCTGATGGAGGTGGCCGCGCAACCGGACAGCAACAACAGCAGCAGCGCCAGCCAGCCCCCCATCGCCGCGCCGAGCCAGCGCAGGGCATGGGCCGGGGAAGCGGTCGGGCGGTCGGCACGCATGGCCCTCACTCCGTCGGGCGCAGCCGCAGGGACGCCAGCGAGATGCTGGCCTCGGCCGGCAAGCCGGTGGCAGCCGGGGTCGCGCCGAGGGTGTCGCCGCAGCCTTCGTCCTCGTCGAAGGCGATGTCACCGCCTGGCACCGGCGCGCCGGTGGCCTGGATTGTCTCGAAGGGGTAGAGGCGGCGGTCCATCATGTGCGAGGGCACGATGTTGGCCAGCGCGGTGAACATGTTGTCCACGCGGCCGGGGAAGCGGGCGTCCCAGTCGTTGATCATCTCGCGCATCTGCTGGCGCTGCAGGCCTTCCTGGCTGCCGCACAGGTTGCACGGGATGATGGGGAAGTCGCGGTGCCCGGCGTAGGTGGCGAGGTCCTTCTCGCGGCAGTAGGCCATGGGGCGGATGACCACGTGCTCGCCGTTGTCCGTCACCAGCTTCGGGGGCATGCCCTTGAGCCTGGAGCCGAAGAACATGTTCATGAACATCGTCTGCAGGATGTCGTCGCGGTGGTGGCCGAGCGCGATTTTCGTGCAGCCCAGCTCGGTGGCCACGCGGTAGAGGATGCCGCGGCGCAGGCGCGAGCACAGCGAGCAGGTGGTCTTGCCCTCGGGCACCACGCGCTTGACCACGCTGTAGGTGTCCTGCTCCTCGATGCGGAAGGGCACGCCCACCTTCGTCAGGTACTCGGGCAGCACGTGCTCGGGGAAGCCCGGCTGCTTCTGGTCGAGGTTCACGGCGACCAGCTCGAACTGGATCGGCGCGCGGCGCTGCAGGTTCATCAGGATGTCGAGCATGGCGTAGCTGTCCTTGCCACCCGACATGCAGACCATGACCTTGTCGCCCTCTTCGATCATGTTGAAGTCGGCGATGGCCTGGCCCACCTCGCGGTGCAGGCGCTTGCTGAGCTTGTTCATCTCGAAGGCGTGGCGCTTGGCGCGGGCGGCTTCTCCCGCCTCCGACTGCGACAGTTCGGCGCGTTCGGCAGCCTGCACGGCGGCCTGCAGTGCGGCTTCGGCCACGGGCGAACCGGCCGCCACCTCGACGGCCAGCGCGGCCTGGGCGAACAGCTGGGCGTCCACCGCGCGGCGGGAGTCGTCCCCCAGGGGGGCGTCATTGAAGAACGAGGGCAAAGAAGCGGCTTGAGGGGCGGTGGCTTGGCTCATAGCTTGCCATTTTCGCCGATCCGGCCGCGTTCGTCAGCCTCGGCGCCCCCATCCCGGGGACCCGGCCCCCTCACCACGGCCGCCTCACCACTGCCCGGTCTCCATGCGGATGGCCACCTCGCAGTCGTCGAAGATCTCCAGCTTGGCGATCTTGACGCGCACCCCCAGCACGCCCGGCAGGGTCATGAGGCGGTTGCAGAGCTTGCCGATCATGGTCTCCAGCAGGTTGACGTGCACGGCATTGCACTCCTCGATGATGACCTGGCGCACGCGGCGGTAGTCCAGCACGTTGAGGATCTCGTCGTCGCGCGGCAGCAGGGGCTGGCTGCCCATGTTGAGCTCGGCATCGACCATGATGGGCTGGGGCGCGTCGATCTCGTGGTCGAGCACGCCCAGGCTGGCGTCGAAGCGCAGGCCGGTCAGGGTCAGGGTCTGGGAGCCTTTGGTCAGGGACATGGTCGGTCCTCTTCGCCGGTGTGCACCGGTTTCACATCATCGAAAAATCGCGCTCGAAGCGCTGCAGGTGCTGGCCACCATCGACCAGCAGCGTCGTGCCCGTCATGGAACGGTTGGCCAGGGCGAAGGCCACGGTGGCGGCCACGTCCTGCGGGGAGGACGAGCGCCCCAGCGGCGACAGCCGGTGCGCCTGCTCGAAGGCCTCGCCCTGCAGCCACCCGCTGGTCAGGGTCAGGCCCGGGGCCACGCCCAGCACGCGCACCCGCGGCGCCAGGGCCAGGGCCAGCAGTTGCGTGGCCGCTTCCAGGGCCGCCTTGGACAGGGTGTAGCTCAGGAAATCCGGGTTGGGGTTCCACAGCTTCTGGTCGAGCAGGTTGACCACGGCGGCGTCAGCGGGCGGGCCGGAGGGCGCCGAGGCATGCTCGGTCACATGCTCGGCCAGGGCCTGCGCCAGCACGATGGCCGGCGCGGTGTTGGCGCGCAGGTGGCGCTCCAGCATGGCGTAGCTGAAGGACGCGGCGTTGTCGTACTCGAAGGCCGAGGCGCTGTTGACCACGGCATCGAGCCGGCCCAGCGCGGCCACGGCCTGTGGCACCAGGGTGCGCACGGCGGCCTCGTCGGCCAGGTCGGCGCACAGCACGCAGGCGCGGCGGCCCAGCGCACGGATGTCGGCGGCCGTGGCTTCGGCCTCGGCGCGCGAGCTGCGGCAGTGCACGGCCACGTCCCAGCCCTGTGCGGCCAGCGCCAGCGCGATCTCGCGGCCCAGGCGCCGGGCGGCACCGGTCACCAGCACGGCGCGGGTCGGGGCGGGGGCGGCGGTGTCAGGCATGGCGAAACAGGGCAGAAGGGGGCGTCAGGCAAACGAGAATCTGTCGGCAGCAGGGGCAGCGCGGGCAGTCCGGGCGGTGCACCTCGTCGGCTTCCTACAATGCGGCCATGAACCGCACCCCGACCACCTCCGACGCCACGCCCCCCAGCGACAAGGACCACAGTGTAGTGGCCGCGCCCGTGCCGGACCACCCGCTGGCCGAGCTGATCGCCAGCGAGATCCGCGAGCGTGGCGGCTGGATGGGCTTCGAGCGCTTCATGGAGCTGGCCCTCTACACCCCGGGCCTGGGCTACTACAGCGGTGGCCGGCGCGTGCTGGGCCAGCGCCCGCAGGATGGCAGCGACTTCGTCACCGCGCCGGAGCTGACCCCGCTGTTCGGCGAGGTGCTGGCACGCCAGCTGCTGCAGGCCCTGGACGCCACCGGCACCGACGAGGTCTGGGAGTTCGGCGCAGGCACCGGCGCCCTGGCCGAGCAGCTGCTGGGCGAGCTGGGCGACCGCATCCAGCGCTACGTCATCGTCGACCTCTCGGGCGCGCTGCGCGACCGCCAGCACCAGCGCCTGGTCAAGGCCCACCCCAGCCTGGTCCACAAAGTGATCTGGGCCGACAGCCTGCCCGAGGCCTTCAGCGGCGTGGTCATCGGCAACGAGGTGCTCGACGCCATGCCCGTGCACCTGATGGCCTGGGACGGCCAGCGCTGGCTGGAGCGCGGCGTGGCCCTGCCCGCTTCCCCACTGGTCTCCCAAGCGGACACCCAGCCAGCATTCGCCTGGGCCGACCGCCCCGCCCCGCCCGGCGTGCGTCCACCCACCGAGCACCCCGACAGCGCCTACCCGCCCGGCACCGTCACCGAGACCCATGGCCAGGCCGAGGCCTTCGTGACCACGCTGGCACAGCGCATGGTGCGCGGCGCGGCCTTCTTCCTGGACTACGGCTTCCCCGAGTCCGAGTACTACCTGCCCCAGCGCCACGGCGGCACGCTGATGTGCCACCACGCGCACACGGCCGACCCCGACCCGCTGAGCCGGGTGGGTGACAAGGACATCACCGCCCACGTCAACTTCACCGGCATCGCCCTGGCCGGGCAGGAGGCCGGCTGGGAGGTGCTGGGTTACACCAGCCAGGGGCGCTTCCTGTCCAACTGCGGTCTGGGCGAGGCCCTGGCGCGCACCGGCCAGGCCAGCAACGCCGCCGACATCCAGTCCCGCGCCGCCTTGCAGATGCTGGTGGCCGAGCACGAGATGGGCGAGCTCTTCAAGGTCATCGGCTTCGTCAAGGGCCCCTGGTTCGAGGCCATCGGCTTTGCCCACGGCGACCGCACCCACATGCTCTGAGCCCGCGGCGATCGTCACTTTGCATCAGGGTCATGGGCAAATCCACTGGCAGCCGTGCTGCGGCGCAGCGATAATTCGCCCCATGTTGCAACAACGCACCCTCAAATCCCTGACGCGCGCTGTGGGCGTGGGCCTGCACAGCGGCCAGCGTGTCGAGCTGACCCTGCGCCCCGCCGCGCCGGACACCGGCATCGTCTTCCGTCGGGTGGATTTGAACCAGCCCGTCGACATCCCCGTGCGGGCCGAGTCGGTGTGCGACACGCGCATGGCCACGACCATCTCGCCGGGCGGTGACCCGGGCGCGGCCAAGGTCAACACCATCGAGCACCTGATGTCGGCCTGCGCCGGCCTGGGGCTGGACAACCTCTACGTGGACATCACCGCCGAGGAAGTGCCCATCCTGGACGGTTCTTCGGCCGCGTTCGTGTACCTGCTGCAGAGCGCAGGCATCGAGTTGCAGAAGGCGCCCAAGAAGTTCCTGCGCGTGCTCAAGCCCGTGGAAGTGCGCGAAGGCGAAGGCCGCAACCTCAAGTGGGCCCGCCTGGAGCCGCACCACGGCTACAAGCTCGCCTTCGAGATCGACTTCGACCACCCGGCGGTCGACCAGACCGGCCAGCGCGTCGAGTTCGACTTCAGCAGCGGCAAGTACAAGCAGGACATCGCCCGCGCCCGCACCTTCGGCTTCACGAAGGACGTCGAGATGATGCGCTCTCGCGGCCTGGGCCTGGGCGCCTCGATGGACAACGCCATCGTGGTGGACCGCTACCGCGTGCTCAACAGCGACGGCCTGCGCTACGACGACGAGTTCGTCAAGCACAAGATCCTGGACGCCATCGGCGACCTGTACGTGGCCGGCCACCC
Organism: Pseudomonadota bacterium; assembly: GCA_022566735.1. Lineage (GTDB taxonomy): Bacteria > Pseudomonadota > Gammaproteobacteria > Burkholderiales > Burkholderiaceae_C > Aquabacterium. The sequence goes on along the minus strand of JADFIG010000011.1, from coordinate 65,587 downwards.
GCTGCTGGCCTCGTACACGGCCTTCCGCTCGGGGCATGCGCTCAACAACAAGCTGCTGCGCGCGCTGCTGGCCCAGCCCGATGCGTTCGAGGTCGTCAGTTTCGACGACGAGCGCAAGGCGCCGCGCGGCATGGCCGAACTGGCCCCGGCCTGGTGAATCGGCGGCGGGGCCTGCGCACATGGTGCTGTTCCGTTTCCTGGCCATGGGCCTGGGCCTGGCCTTCCTGATCAACATGGCCGTGTTCACGCTGACGGGCGATGCGCGGTGGCGGCAACGCGCCATGCTCTCGCTCAAGTGGGGCGTGGTGCTGGGGCTGTGCTTCTTCGGCCTGCTCATCCTGCGGCGCGCGGCGGTCTTCATCTGAATGGCCGAAGCAGGGCCCGCGGCAGACCCGGCCTGACCGGGGGATAGCCCCCTGTTCATGGGGCAGGACGACCCCTAGGATCGGTCGCGACATCACCCCTGCGCCGACATGAACTACCAGGCCTTCCACCAGCGATCCCTCACGCAACGCGACGCCTACTGGCGCGAGCAGGCCCAGCGCATCGACTGGCATCGCCCCTTCCACACCGTCTGCGACACGCGCCACCCACCGTTCGCGCAGTGGTTCGTCGGCGGCCAACTCAACCTGTGCCACAACGCGGTGGACCGCCACGTGCCCCACCGGCCCGACCAGCCCGCGCTCATCCACGTCTCCACCGAAACCGGCAAGGAAGAAACGCTGAGCTACGGCCAGCTCTTCGTGGAGGTGCAGCGCATGGCCGCGGTGCTGCGCGCCCAGGGCGTGGGTCGCGGCGACCGCGTGCTGATCTACATGCCCATGATCACCGAGGCCGTGATCGCCATGCTGGCCACGGTGCGCCTGGGTGCCATCCACTCGGTGGTGTTCGGCGGCTTCGCGGCGCACTCGCTGGCCAGCCGCATCGAGGACGCCACGCCCAAGGTCATCGTCTCGGCCGATGCGGGCTCGCGCGGCGGCAAGGTCATTCCCTACAAGCCCCTGCTGGACGAGGCCCTGCACCTGAGCAAGCACGCCGTCGACAAGGTGGTGCTGGTGCACCGCGGCCTGTCACCGGCCGGCCTGGTCGAGGGCCGCGACATCGACTACCAGCAGGCCCGCAGCGAGGTCATGGACCAGGTGGTGCCCTGCGTGTGGGTCGACTCCGCCGAGCCCAGCTACACGCTCTACACCTCCGGCACCACGGGCAAGCCCAAGGGCGTGCAGCGCGACACCGGCGGCTACGCCGTGGCCCTGGCCGCGTCGATGGACCAGCTCTTTTGCGGCCAGCCGGGCGAGACCTTCTTCTGCACCAGCGACATCGGCTGGGTGGTGGGCCACAGCTACATCGTCTACGGCCCGCTGCTGGCCGGCATGAGCACCATCATCTACGAGGGCCTGCCCATCCGCCCCGATGCGGCCATCTGGTGGAAGCTGGTGGAGCAGCACAAGGTCAGCGTGATGTTCTCGGCGCCGACCGCCGTGCGCGTGCTGAAGAAGCAGGACCCGGACTGCCTGAAGCGCCACGACCTCTCCAGCCTCAAGCACCTGTTCCTGGCCGGCGAGCCGCTGGACGAGCCGACCGCCGCCTGGATCGGCGACGCCATCGGCAAGCCCATCATCGACAACTACTGGCAGACCGAAACCGGCTGGCCCATCCTGAGCGTGCCGCGCGGCATCGACCCCTCGCTGACCACGCGCCTGGGCTCGCCGGGCTTCCCCATGCCGGGCTACGACGTGCGCCTGCTCGACGACCAGACCGGCGAGGAGCTCACCGAACCCGACCAGAAGGGCGTGCTGACGCTGCAGTACCCCCTGCCGCCGGGTTGCCTGCAGACCGTCTGGCGCGATGACGAGCGCTTCGTCAAGACCTACTGGAGCAGCTTCCCCAACCGCCTGGCCTACAACACCTTCGACTGGGGCATCCGCGATGCCGACGGCTACCACTTCATCCTGGGCCGCACCGACGACGTCATCAACGTGGCCGGCCACCGCCTGGGCACGCGCGAGATCGAGGAGGCCGTGAGTGCGCACGCCGCCGTGGCCGAGGTGGCCGTGGTGGGCGTGGCCGACGAGCTCAAGGGCCAGGTGGCCAAGGCTTTCGTGGTCGTCAAGGACGCCACCCGGGTGGCCGACGCCGCGGGCTGCCAGGCCCTGGAAGCCGAGATCATGCAGACGGTGGACCAGCAGATCGGTGCCGTGGGCCGGCCCGCGCGGGTCTACTTCGTGAGCGCCCTGCCCAAGACGCGCTCGGGCAAGTTGCTGCGCCGCGCCATCCAGGCCGTGTGCGAGGGCCGCGCCACCGGCGACCTCACCACCATCGAGGATCCGGCGGCCATCCAGCAGCTGGTCGACGCCGTGCAGCGCTGATCGCCGTGCCGGTCACGGTGCCACGTTCGCCATGTTCCCCTTGTGCGCGAACTGCGGGGCCTGATCGGCCTGGTGGATGAGTTCGCGCACGCGCGGGTAGATCTCGCGCTGCCAGCGTTTGCCGCTGAACACGCCGTAGTGGCCCACACCGGTCTGCACATGGTGCTGGCGCCAGGACGGGCGCACGCCGGTGCACAGGTCCTGCGCGGCCACCGTCTGGCCGACCGAGCAGATGTCGTCGCGCTCGCCTTCCACCGTCATCAGCGCGGTGCGGCGGATGGCGCGCGGGTCCACCACGGTGTCGCGCCAGCCCAGGCAGCCGCGCGGCAAATCGAAGGTCTGGAAGACCTTGCCCACCGTCTCCAGGTAGAACTCGGCAGGCAGGTCGGCCACGGCGAAATACTCTTCGTAGAAGGTCTGGGTGGCACGGGCGTCGCCGTGCAGGCCGGCGGCCACACGGCGGTAGAGCTCGTCGAAGGCCTGGCGGTGGCGGGCCTCGTTCATGCTCATGAAGGCCGAGAGCTGGACAAAGCCCGGGTAGACGCGCCGGCCCGCCCCGCGCAGCGTCCAGGGCACGGTGTGGACCATGTGCTCCTCGAACCAGCTCAGCGGCTTGCGGGTGGCCAGCGCGTTGACCTCGGTCGGATTGACGCGGCAGTCGATCGGGCCGGCCATCAGCACGAGGCTGCGCGGCTGCGCCGGGTGACCGTCCTGGGCCATCAGGGCCGTCGCGGACAGGGCGGCGACACAGGGCTGGCAGATGGCCACGAGGTGGGCGCCCGGCCCCATGTGTTCGAGGAAGCGCATGAGGTGCGCGGTGTGGTCGTCCAGGCCGAAGCGGCCGTGGCCGAGCGGCACGTCGCGGGCGTTGTGCCAGTCCGTCAGGTAGACGTCGTGGTCCTGCAGCAGGGTGCGCAGGGTGTCGCGCAGCAGGGTGGCGAAGTGGCCCGACATGGGCGCCACCAGCAGCACGCGCGGCTGCCCGGGGGCGCCGTCCTTGCGAAAGCGCAGCAGGGTGCCGAAGGGCGTGCGCATGGCCACCTCCTCCACCACGGCGTGCTCGCGTCCCTGCGAGGTGACGCGCTCGATGCCGTAGGCCGGGCGGTGGTGGGTCAGGGCCAGGCGGGCGAAGACGTCGCAGCCGGCCTGCACGCTGCGCGCCAGCGCGCCACCGGCCAGCAACTCGTCCAGGGAAGACTGCGCCGGGCCGTCGGGCAGCAAGTGGTGCAGGGTGTCGGCCAGACTGCGGGCGGCCGCGCGCCACGGCGCCAGGGCGGCGTGGTGGGCCTGGTAGGCGGCATACAGCATGGGCGTCTCGGGTGAGGTCGCAAGCGACGGGATGCCGCAGCTGTCAGCAAGTTGCGAGCCACCCCGCGCGGTGCTGGCGACGCTCAGGGGGCATGGCACGCAGCTTGCTGGTCCACCGCCGGGGCAACACCACACCGGAGACACCATGGCCCGCGTCGCCAAGGCCCAGCCCACCACGCTGACCCTCACCAGCAAGAACTACTCGTCCTGGTCGCTGCGCGGCTGGCTGCTGGTGCGCTTTGCCGGCCTGCCCTTCGAGGAGCGCGTGCTGCCGCCGGACGACCCGGCCACCCGCGCCGAGATCCTGCTGCTGTCCTCGTCCATCCTGGTGCCCAGCCTGGTGCACGAGGGTGTGCATGTCTGGGACACCCTGGCCATCGCCGAGTACCTCCACGAGGTCTGCCCCCAGGCCGGCCTGCTGCCCGCCGACCGGGCCGCGCGCGCCCACTGCCGCGCCATCTGCGGAGAGATGCACTCGGGCTTCGCCTCGCTGCGCTCGTCCCTGCCGATGAACCTGCGCGCCCGCTTCCCGCGCTTCAAGGTGTGGTCGCGCGCGCAGGCCGACATCGACCGCATCTGCACCATCTGGCGCGACTGCCTGGCCCGGCACGGCGGCCCCTTCCTGTTTGGCGCACAGCGCACCATGGCGGACGCCATGTACGCACCGGTGTGCAGCCGCTTCGCCACCTACGACGTGGCCCTGGACCCGGTCTGCGCCGCCTACCGCGACCTCATGCTCGGCCAGCCCGAGATGCAGGACTGGCTGCGCGCCGCCCAGGCCGAGCCCGACGACATCGACGAGCTGGACATGGAGTTCTGAGCCGCGACCAGCGCGCAAAACGCCACGGATCGCCACGGATGGCGCCACACGCGGGGCATTCCCGGCACAATGCAGCTTTCGAGTGCACGCGGACCGACCCATGAAACACACGCCAGCCCTGACCGACGCAGACATCAACGAGCTCGACGAGCTGCTGGCCGCCGTGCCCGCGCCCTACGAAACCGTGGACGCCGTCATCCTGGATGGCTACCTCGCCGGCGTGCTGGTGCAACCGGTGCACCTGGAGCCCGAACAGTGGTTGCCGCCCGTCTTCGGCACCGAGGGCATGCCCGAGCCCGGCGCGCCGAACTGGAGCGAGGCCCAGCACAACCGCCTGGTCGAGCTCATCACGCGCCGCAAGGACGAGATCCTGCGCGGCATCCTCGAAGAAGGCTGGTTCGACCCCATCATCCCCATGATCGAGGAAGAAGACGGCCAGCCCGCCGAGGGCAAGGCCGCCATGGAAGGCCTGGGCTACTGGGCCGCCGGCTTCGAATGGGCCCTGGCCAATTTCCCGCAGCTGGAAGAAGCCGCCCTGGCCGGCGTGCCCGACCTGCTGGACTCCATCTGGCGCCACCTGCCCGAGCAGGACGAGGCCCAGCAGGCCATCACCAAGGCCCTGGACGAAGACCACCCGCTGAAGAACCTGGACGAGGGCATCGAAGCCCTGGTCTTCGACATCGTCGACCTGGCCCAGATCGGCATCGAGCAGCGCCACAAGGTCGAGACCGTGGTGCGCGACGGCCCCAAGGTCGGCCGCAACGACCCCTGCCCCTGCGGCAGCGGCCGCAAGTACAAGCAGTGCCACGGCGCCAACTGAGCGTGTGAGGGCCGGCGTCTGATGTCGATGTCCGCCCCGACCGCGGCCGGCCTGCGCCTGCAGCTGGCCTCTGACCTGCACCTGGAGCGCTACCCGGACTTCGTGCTGCCCGCCGACCCGCAAGCCGATGTGCTGGTGCTGGCCGGCGACATCGGCTCCTACCAGGCCGGCTCCCGCCTGCCCGATGCGGACTTCGGCCTGGGCCAGTTCTCGCCGCTGCGGCCAGGCTCGCCCTGGAAGCGGGTGCTCTTCGTGCCCGGCAACCACGAGTTCGACGGCCTGGAGTTCGCCGACACCCACCCGCGCCTGCGCGCCACCTGCGAACGCCTGGGCCTGACCTGGCTGGACGGCGAAGTGGTGGTGATCGAGGGCGTGCGCTTTGTGGGCAGCACGCTGTGGAGCGATTTCTCTGCCCTGGCCGCCCGCGAACGCGGCGTCACGGCCCAGATGGCAGCCCTGGACAAGGCCCTGCGCGCGGCCAATTTCTACCTGCGCAAGAACAGCACCCTGCGCGGTGGCCAGCACCTGCTGGCCGAGGACCTGCGGCCGCTGGCCCTGCAATGCCAGGACAGGCTGCGCCAGGCCCTGCAGCAGCCCTTCGAGGGCCCCACCGTGGCCGTCACCCATTTCGCCCCGACGCTGCACAGCGCCGACCCGCGCTACGGCCTCACGCCGGGCACGGCCGGCTTCTGCAATGGCCTCGACGAGCTGCTGCCCCATGCCGACCTGTGGCTGCACGGCCACCTGCACTGTCCCAACGACCACACCGTGCGCGGCACCCGCGCCGATGGCAGCGCCTGGGCCTGCCGCATCGTGGCCAACCCGCGCGGCTACTTCAGCAAGGGCGAGCAGGCCAGCTTCGTGCCGCAGTGCGTGCTGACGGTGCCTGCCAGCGGGTCCGACGCGCCGCAACGCAAGGTCGCGTCCGGCGTTCCGGCCTACACTCACCCTGTCATCCACCCATCGGCCCGCATGGGCCCTGACCTCCCATGAAAATCCTGCTCCCCGTCGATGGCAGCGCCTACACCAAGCGCATGCTGGCCTGGCTGGTCACCCACGAAGAATGGCTGGCCGCCCAGCACGAGTACACGGTGCTGACCGTCGTGCCGATGATCCCGCCGCACGCCGCCTCGATGTTCCCCGCCGACCAGCTCAAGTCCTACTACGAGGACACGGCCGAGGCCATCTTCAAGCCCATCCGCAAGTTCACGGCGAAGCACAACCTGGCCACGTCCTACGTGCCCAAGGTGGGCCACGCGCCGGAGGTGATCTCCAAGATGTCGGTCAAGGGCAAGTACGACCTGGTCATCATGGGCTCGCACGGCCACAGCAACCTGATGAACCTGGTGGCCGGTTCGGTGGCCACGCAGGTGCTGGCCAACTCGAAGGTGCCGGTGCTGCTGGTGCGCTGATCCGGCTCAGGGTGCCGAGGCCGCACTGGCGGGCATCGCCGGCTCGCCGTGCGGCTGCACCACCACGCCGGGCGACAGGGAGATGTCGCCCACCGCCGTCACCTTGCTGACGTAGTAGCGGGTTTCGCCAAAGCAGCTGGTGGGCAGGCCCACGCGCTGGTCGTAGTGCAGGGCCACGCGCTGGCCCATGTGGCGGTTGATCTGCTCGGCCACGGCATCGTCCGTCACGGTGAAGAAAAACTTCTCCAGCGGCGCCCCCGGCATCGACACCAGGGCCAGCTCGCCCTCCCAGGTCTTGCAGACCCAGCCCTTGTGCGAGAACTTCTGCACCCAGCCGGCGCGCTCGCCGCTGGAGTAGCTCCAGTTCAGCACGACCGCGAAGTACGCCGCCACCAGGGCGACGAGGATGAGCAGGGGCAGGATCAGGCGCTTGAAGGTCATGGCGTCAGGTGGAGGGGGCTGTCGTGCCATCTTGGCACGTTTTTTTGACAGCCCCGCCGCCACCGGTCACGCCAGCCGGAAGCTGCCGACCGCCTGCTGCAGGCGCTGGGCCTGGTCGCTGAGGCTGGCCGCCGCGGCGGACGACTCTTCCACCAGGGCGGCGTTCTGCTGCGTGGCCTGGTCCAGCAGCGTGACGGCCTGGTTCACCTGGGCGATGCCCTGGCTCTGCTCGGCGCTGCCGGTGGCCACCTGGGCCATCATCTCGCTGGCCTGCTGGATGCGCTGGATCAGGGTGTCGATGGCCTGCCCGGTTTCCGTGGCCAGGACGTAACCCTGGTCGACGCAGTCCACGCTGTCGGCGATCAGGACCTTGATCTCGCGGGCGGCGTTGGCCGAGCGTTGCGCCAGCGTGCGCACCTCGCCGGCCACCACCGCAAAACCGCGGCCCTGCTCGCCGGCGCGGGCGGCTTCCACCGCGGCGTTCAGCGCCAGGATGTTGGTCTGGAAGGCGATGCCGTCGATGACGGCGTTGATCTCGGCGATCTTGGCGCTGGAGCGCTTGATGGCCTCCATGCGCTCGGTGACCTGGGCGAAGATGCGCCCGCTGTGGGCAGCGCCCTCGGACACCTCCAGCGCCAGCTGGTTGGCCGAACGGGCCGCGTCGGCGTTGTGGCGCACCGTGGCGGACATCTGCTCCATCGACGAGGCTGTCTCCTGCAGCGACGAGGCCTGGTTCTCGGTGCGCGCGCTCAGATCGAGGTTGCCCTGGGCGATCTGGCTGGAGGCGGTGGCCACGGACTCGCTGGCGGCCTTGATGCCCAGCACCGTCTGGCGCAGCTGCCCGGAGGCACGGGCCATGGCACGCAGCAGCTGGCCGACTTCGTCGCGGCGGTCCTGCGCCAGGGTGCGGCTGAGGTCGCCCTCCGCCAGGGCCTCGGCGGCCTGCACGGCGCTGGCCACGGCCTGGGTGGTGGAGCGGGTGATGAGCACCGACAGGGCGCCGCCCAGGCCCATCATCACCACGACGACGGCGACGGTCAGCCAGACGCCACGCAATTCGTCGGCGGCACGCTGGCTCAGCAACTCGTCGAGCTGGGTCAGCATGGCCTGGCTGAGCGCGAACTGAGCCTGGACGGCCGAGCTCATGTCGTCGAAGTACTGGGAGGGCGTCATCTGCACCTGCGCCACGTCGCGGCCCACGGAGGCGGCCAGGGCATGCGCGCGTTCGTGGCTCTGGTGGGCCGCATCGGCCGCCTGGCGCAGCTTGCCGAACGCCAGGGCGTTGCCTTCGGCGGCCTTGAGCAGGTCGCGCTGCAGGTCGTGCGCGCTGACCTGGGCGGTCTCCAGCAGGGTCAGCAGGGCGGCGCTCTGCATGGGGTCCGGGCTGCGCTGCACCAGCATGGTCGTGCCCTTGGCGCGGGCCAGGCCGAGCTTTTCGGTCAGGCGCGGCAGGTCGCGCAAGGCCGCGCTGACCAGGTAGTAGCTGGCGGCGTCGGCGTCCAGGGCCAGGCCGCTGACCGCGGCTTCGTCTTCCACCAGCACCAGCAGCCGCCCGACCAGCCGGGTGTGGCGCTGCAGGCTGTCGGCCGGCGCCACCCCAGCCTGGGCCACCTGCTGCGACAGGGTCTGCCAATCCTGGCGGGTGCTGCTCAACTCGGTCAGCAGTCCGCCCTGCGACAGGGCCTTGAGTTGCCCCTCGATCTCACCGTAGAGGGCGTCGATGGCCCGCTGGCGCTCGGCGCGGTCGGCGCGCTTGCTGTCGTCACCGCTGAGGATGGCGGCCGACATGCCGCGGTGCTCCTGGGTCAGCCGCACCAGCTTGAGCAAACCGACGGCGGGCTGCAAGCCGGCCTGTTCGGCCAGCAGGCCCCGGTAGATGGCCACCGACTGGGTCAGCACCAGGGTGGACGGGGCGGCCACCATCAGCAGGGCCACCGCACTCAACAACAGGAATTTGAACCGCAAGGGCAGGTTCACGATCCAATGGATCATCGCGCTCACCTCGACATCGTCGTCGAACCGGCGCGCACAGGACATCGCACCCGCCGGTGAAAGCGTCTCGGGCAGGCTCACTGGACGCGTGCGTGGACAGGCCCTGAAACCAACTGCGCTCCCTGGAACCTGGTCAGGGCGCCTCACACGCCCTGCCTGAGCCTGCTGTTTCGGCACTTGCGCAGCGGACTTGACCCTTGTTTTCCGGACGCCAGCATCACGCCGCGCAGCGTGGGGTCATGTTTCCCTCTCTAGAATGTTCCGGCCCTGCCTTCCCACGCCCCGCCGACACAAGGTCTCCCATGTCCGACATCCGCATCCGCGGCGCCCGCCAGCACAACCTCAAGAACCTCGACCTCGACATCCGCACGGGTGAGCTGACGGTCGTGACCGGGCCCAGCGGCTCGGGCAAATCCTCGCTGGTGTTCGACACGCTGTACGCCGAAGGCCAGCGCCGCTACGTCGAGACCTTCAGCGCCTACGCGCGCCAGTTCCTCGACCGCATGGACCGCCCGGCCGTGGACCGCGTGGAAGGGGTGCCGCCGGCCATCGCCATCGACCAGACCAACCCGGTGCGCACCTCGCGCTCGACGGTGGGCACGATGACGGAGCTCAACGACCACCTCAAGCTGCTGTTCGCACGCGCCGCCCAGCTCTTCGACCAGGACAGCGGCCTGCCCGTGCGCGAGGACACGCCGCAGTCGGTGTTCGCCGAGCTGCTGCAGCGCTGTGCCAGGCGCGAAGGCGGGCGCCGCGTGGTGGTGACCTTCGCGGCCGAGCTGCCGGCCAAGACCTCGCCCGAGCAGATGGCCGAGTGGCTGTCTGCCAGCGGCTTCTCGCGCGTCCAGGCCCAGCGCACGGTGGCCGGCGAGGCCGACAAGGACGGCAAGGCGGGCCCGGAGCGCCTGGTGCTCGATGTCGTGGTCGACCGCTTCCGCATGGGCGCCGATGCCACGGGCGCCGACCTCGACCGCCCCCGCGTCATGGAAGCGCTGGAGCTGGCTTTCCAGCGCGGCAGCGGCCACGTCACCGTCTACGCCCTGCCGGACGAAGGCGAGGGCGAGGCCGAGCTGTGGCGCTTCTCCAGTGGCCTGCACTGTCCCGAGAGCCAGCGCCGCTACAGCACGCCCACGCCGGGCATGTTCTCCTTCAACTCGGCCGCGGGCGCCTGCCCGACCTGCCGCGGCTTCGGTCGCGTCATCGGCGTGGACTTCGGCCTGGTCATCCCCGACGGCAAGAAGACGCTGCGCGGCGGTGCCATCAAGCCGCTGCAAACGCCCGCCTGGGCCGAGTGCCAGGCCGACCTCGTCAAGCACGCGGGCGACGCCGGCATCCCGCGGGACACCGCCTGGTCCCAGCTCACGCCCGAGCACAAGGCCTGGGTGATCGACGGCGACCCCGGCTGGAAGGGCAACTGGAACAAGCAGTGGTACGGCATCAGACGCTTCTTCGAGTACCTGGAGAGCAAGGCCTACAAGATGCACATCCGCGTGCTGCTGTCCAAGTACCGCAGCTACACGCCCTGCCCCGACTGCGAAGGCGCCCGCCTGCAGACCGAGTCGCTGCTGTGGCGCCTGGGCTCGCGCGAGGATGCCGATGCCGTGATGGCGGCCGAGAGGCGCTTCATGCCCAAAGGCGTGGCCGCAGCCCCGGGCATGACGCGCGAGACCTTCAACGCCCTGCCCGGCCTGAACCTGCACGACCTGATGCTGCTGCCCATCTCGCAGCTGCAGCGCTTCTTCTCCTTCGTGACGCTGGCCAAACGCGGCGACGCCGAGGCCCTGACCCTGCTGCTCGACGAGATCCGCACGCGGCTGAAATACCTCGTCGATGTCGGCCTGGGCTACCTCACGCTCGACCGCCAGAGCCGCACGCTGAGCGGCGGCGAGGTGCAGCGCATCAACCTGACCACGGCGCTGGGCACCTCGCTGGTGAACACGCTGTTCGTGCTCGACGAGCCCAGCATCGGCCTGCACCCGCGCGACATGGACCGCATCAACCTGGCCATGCAGCGCCTGGTGGACGCTGGCAACACGCTGGTGGTGGTCGAGCACGACCCGGCCGTGATGCTGGCCGCCGACCGCGTCATCGACCTCGGCCCCGGCCCCGGCCAGCAAGGCGGGCGCATCGTCTTCGATGGCACGCCGGACGAACTCCGGCACGCCGAGACGCTGACCGGCGTCTACCTCGGTGCGCGCCGCCGCATCGGCATCGGCCAGCGCCGTCCCGTGCAGGACAACACGCCCAGGCTCGTTTTGCAGGGCGCCCGGCAACACAACCTGAAGGACCTGGACGTAGACTTTCCACTGCAGCGGTTGGTGGGTGTGACAGGCGTCAGTGGCTCGGGCAAATCCACCCTGATCCAGGACATCCTGCACCCCGCCCTGCTGCGCCACTTCGGTGAAGCCACCGAGAGCCCCGGCGCGCATGACGCCTTGCTGGGCGCCGACTGGCTCAGCGCGGTCAGCTTCGTCGACCAGTCCCCCATCGGCAAGACGGCACGCTCCAACCCGGCCAGCTACGTCGGCGCCTTCGACGCGGTGCGCACGCTGTTCGCGCTGACGCCGATGTCGCGCGAGCGCAAGTACACCGCCGGCACCTTCAGCTTCAACGCCGGCAATGGCCGCTGCCCGACCTGCGGCGGCTCGGGCTTCGAGCACGTCGAGATGCAGTTCCTCTCCGACGTCTACCTGCGCTGCCCCGACTGCGATGGCACGCGCTTCCGCGCCGAGGTGCGCGAGGTGCAGATCGAACGCCTGAACAAGAAGCTGAGCATCTCCGACGTGCTGGAGCTGACCGTGGCCGAGGCCGTCAGGCTGTTCGGCCAGGACGTCGACGTGGTGCGCGCCCTGCAGCCCCTGGCCGATGTGGGCCTGGACTACGTCAAGCTGGGCCAGCCCGTGCCCACGCTGTCGGGCGGCGAGGCGCAGCGCCTCAAGCTCGCCGGCCACCTGGTCGAAGCGGCGGCGCAGGCCAGCAAGAGCGGCCAGCGCACCGCGCGCAAGGGCACCTTGTTCCTGTTCGACGAGCCCACCACCGGCCTGCACTTCGACGACATCGCCAAGCTGATGCGGGCCTTCGGCAAGCTGCTGGACGCGGGCAACTCGATCATCCTCATCGAGCACAACCTCGACGTCATCCGTGCCTGCGACTGGCTGATCGAACTGGGCCCCGAAGGCGGTGACGCTGGCGGCCGCATCGTGGCCCTGGGTGCGCCACAAGACCTCCAGCGCGGCAGCACGCACACCGCCGTCGCGCTGCGCGAGTACGAGCAGGCACTGGGCCTGGCCGATGCCAGCGATGCACCGCCCCTGCAGGTGCGGGAGCGCCACGCCACCTACGACCTGAGCCCGGACAGCCAGGCCGCGGAGGGCCAAGGCGATGGCGTCTCCCTGCAATCGCTGATCGCCGCGCGCCGCAAGCAGCGCCGCGAAGCCGCCGCCAAGGCCCCGGGCCACGATGCCATCGAGGTGGTCAACGCCCACGAGAACAACCTCAAGGGCCTGAGCGTGCACATCCCGCGGGGCAAGTTCAACGTGGTCACGGGCGTGTCGGGCTCGGGCAAATCGACGCTGGCCTTCGACATCCTCTTCAACGAGGGCCAGCGCCGCTACCTCGAATCCCTCAACGCCTACGCGCGTTCGCTGGTGCAGCCTGCGGGCCGGCCCGAGGTCGATGCGGTGTATGGCATCCCGCCCACCGTGGCCATCGAGCAGCGCCTGTCGCGCGGCGGGCGCAAGTCCACCGTGGGCACGACCACCGAGGTGCACCACTTCCTGCGCCTGCTCTACGTCAAGCTGGGCGTGCAGCACTGCACCACCTGCTGCGATGCCGACGGGCACCCCGTGCCGGTGCTGCCGCAAACGCCCGAAGCCATCGCCGCGCAATGGGTGCGCGACTTCCGCGGCCAGCACATCGGCCTGATGGCGCCGCTGGTGGTCAACCGCAAGGGCATCTACACCGAGCTGGCCAAGTGGGCCAGCGCCCGCGGCTTCGACTACCTGCGCGTGGACGGCGAGTTCCTGCCGAGTGCCGGCTGGGGCACGGCCAAGGGCCCGCGCATCGACCGCTACCGCGAGCACACCATCGAGCTGCCGGTGGGCGACGTCGTCGTCACGCCCGAGAACGAAGGCCGCCTGCGCGAGCTGCTGGCCACGGCGCTGGAACACGGCAAAGGCGTGGTCCACCTCATCAGCGGGCTGGAAGGCTTGTCGGAGGCACTGTCGACGGGCAAGTCGACCCTGCACATGGGCCGCGTCAAGGTGTTCAGCACCGAGCGCGCCTGCCCGAGTTGCGGCACCAGCCACCCCGAGCTGGACCCGCGCCTGTTCAGCTACAACAGCAAGCACGGCTGGTGCCCCGACTGCGTGGGCACGGGCCTGGCGCTGACGCGCGAGCAGCGCAAGGTGATGGACGATTCCACCGCCGCCGAAGACAACAAGGGCCGCGAGCAAACCTTCGCCGAGCCCGAGCTCGAAGACTTGGAAGACGCCGCCTGCGGCACCTGCCACGGCGCGCGACTCAACCCGGTGGCCTTGGCCGTGCGCCTGGTGGGACCGGGGCGTGGGCAGTCCATCGCCGAGGTCTCGGCCCTGTCGGTGAAGGACGCGCGCAAGTGGACCGACAAGCTCAAGCTCGACGGCCGCGAAGCGACGATTGCCCGCGACCTCGTCAGCGAGATCAAATCGCGCCTGAGCTTCATGGAACAGGTCGGCCTGGGCTACCTCAGCCTGGACCGCGCCGCGCCCACGCTCTCGGGCGGCGAGGCCCAGCGCATCCGCCTGGCCGCGCAGCTGGGCTCCAACCTGCAGGGCGTGTGCTACGTGCTCGACGAGCCCACCATCGGCCTGCACCCGCGCGACAACCAGATGCTGCTCGACGCCCTGCACACGCTGGGCCAATCGGGCAACACGCTGGTGGTGGTCGAGCACGACGAAGACACCATCCGCCGCGCCGAGCACATCATCGACATCGGCCCGGGCGCCGGTGTGCGCGGCGGCACGGTGGTGGCCCAAGGCAGCCTGGCCGACATCATGGCCAGCGAGGCCTCGGTGACCGGCCGCTGCCTGCGCTCGCCCATGCAGCACCCGCTGCGCGTGGACGCCGACGGCCAGGCCGTGGGCCGCCGCCCGGTGGCCACCGACACGCCGCAACTGCACGTGCACCAGGCCCGCCTGCACAACCTCGACAAGGTCAGCACCCAGGTGCCGCTGCACCGCCTGGTGGCCGTCACCGGCGTGTCGGGCTCGGGCAAATCGACCTTCGCGCGCGACGTGCTGCTGGCCAATGTGCAAGCCGCCGTGGCCATCGCGCCCAAGCTGCGCGCCACCACGGCACCGCTGTGGACGGGCTGCGACAGCGTCGAGGGCTGCGGCGCCATCGACCGCGTGCTGGAGGTCGACCAGACCCCCATCGGCAAGACGCCACGTTCGTGTCCTGCGACCTACATCGGTTTCTGGGACACCATCCGCAAGCTCTTCGCCGACACGCTCGAAGCGCGCGCGCGCGGGTGGGCCGCGGGCCGCTTCAGCTTCAACACCGGCGCCGGCCGCTGCCCCGACTGCGAAGGCCAGGGCATCCGCACCATCGAGATGGCCTTCCTGCCCGACGTGAAGGTGCACTGCGACAGCTGCCACGGCATGCGCTTCAACCCCGAGACGCTGGCCGCCACCTGGCGCGGCAAGCACATCGGCGACGTGCTCAAGATGGAGGTCGATGAGGCCGTCGAGTTCTTCGCCTCCATGCCGTCCATCGCCCACCCGCTCAAGCTCCTGCAGGACGTCGGCCTGGGCTACCTGACGCTGGGCCAGCCCTCGCCCACGCTGTCGGGCGGCGAGGCCCAGCGCATCAAGCTCGTGACCGAGCTCAGCAAGGTGCGCGACGACATCGGCAAGCGCGGCAACAAGGCGCCGCACACGCTCTACGTGCTCGACGAGCCCACCGTGGGCCTGCACCTGGCCGACGTGGAAAAGCTCATCCGTGTGCTGCACCGCCTGGTCGACGGCGGCCACAGCGTGGTCGTCATCGAGCACGACCTCGACGTCATCGCCGAGGCCGACTGGGTCATCGACATGGGGCCGGAAGGCGGTTCGGGCGGTGGCCAGGTCGTCGCCGAAGGGCCGCCCGAGGTGCTGGTGGCCCGAGGCACGCACACGGGCGTGGCGCTCCAGGGCGTGCTGCAACGCCCGCCGCTGTCGGCCTGATCCCCGCGTGACGCCGGCCCCGCTCAGGTCGGCGTCACAGCGCGGCGTGGACCTGCAGCAGGCTCGACCACAGCAGCAGCGAACCCACGGCCGCCGCCGTCGTCCACAGGATGACGCGGGCGACCAGGTCGGTGTCGGCGCCTTCGCGCTCGGCCAGCATGGAGACGTTGGCCGCCGAGGGCAAGGCCGCCGCCAGCGTCAGGGCCAGCACGCTCAGGTGCGGCAGGGGGTGGCCCAGCCACGCCGCGCCCTGCGCCGTCAGCCAGACCAGGGCCGGATGGGCCAGCAGCTTGAGCGCCACCAGCCACCACAGCGAGGAAACCCATGCCGCCCCCCGCGAGGCCGCGCCGTGCCGCGGGGACGGCTGCGCCGCCTGGCTCGCCCACTGCCGCCCCGACCGCACCCCCATCTGCGAACGCGCCACGATGGCCCCCAGCGTCACCAGGGCCGCTGGCGTCGCGGCCTGGCCCAGCAGGCGCAGCACCTCGTCCACCGGCTTGGGCAAGGTCCAGCCCAGGGACGCCAACGCCAGGCCGAGGGCCATGGCCTGCAGCAGCGGGTTGCGCAAGGCGCCCAGCAGGGAGCGCTTCAGGGCGACGAGCGGGCCCGGGTCGTCGGCAGGCAGGTCGTCGCGTTCGGCGGGCTGCCCTGCGGCGGCAGGATGCGGGTGAGAGTGGGCCCAGGCCATGGCCAGGGAGCAACTCACCAGCACGTCGATGAGCAGGGTCGCCGCCACCGGCCCGGCCGCGTCCGCCCCCAGCAGGCTGGTCAGCAGCGGCAGGCCCAGGAAGCCCGTGTTGGGGAAGGCCGTGACCAGGGCGGCCAGGGCGCCATCGCGGCGCGACAGCCCCGCGCGGCGCGCCCACCCCAGGCCCAGCGCCATCACCAGCACGCTGGCCAGGGCGTAGACCAGCAAGAGCGTGGCGCTCGCGCCCGCCTGCACCCGCCCCTGCGCCGACAGCCGCAGCAGCAAGGCCGTCAGGGCGAAGTACAGCACGAAGGTCATCAGGCCACCGATGCCATCCACCGGCAGCAGGCCGCGGCGCGCCGTGATCCACCCCAGCAGCACCAGGCCGAAAAAGGGCGCCATCAGCGCCAGAACGTCCAGCATGGGGGCGATTGTGCCGCGGGCCGCCCTGGCGCGCCCGACACGCCCGGCAAGACCCCATCACGCCTCCCTCAGCGCACCCTCTCAGCGCACCCGGAACATTGCCAGCACACCGCCCTTGCGCATCACCCGCCAGCCCAGCAGCACGGCCAGGAGGGCGGCGTACACCGCCACCTCGCCCAGGTCGTTCTTGGCCGCCTTCTTCCAGTAGAAATGCAGCAGGCCCAGCAGCGCGATCACATAGACCAGCTTGTGCAGCCGCTGCCAGTTGCGTCCGCCCAGCTTGCGGATGGCCGCGTTGAACGAGGTCAGCGCCAGCGGCGTCAGCAGCAGCAGGGCCGCCATGCCCACGAAGATGAAGTTGCGCTTGAACACATCGCGCACGATGTCGTCGAGCACCAGGCCCTTGTCCAGCCAGGCATAGGCCAGGAAGTGCACAACGGCGTAGGCGAACACGGTCACGCCGAGCGCGCGGCGGTGGCGCAGCAGCGCGGGCAGCGCGGCGATTTCGCGCAGCGGCGTGATCGCCAGCGTCAGCCACAGGAAGCGCAAGGCCCACTCGCCCGTCTCGCGGATGAGCGTCTCCGCCGGGTTGGCGCCCAGCTGCCCGTCGGCCGCGCCGACGAACAAGGCCACCGCGGGCAGCGCGCACACGGCCCACAGCAGGGGCTTGGCCCAGGGCTTGAGCAGGATCTGGTTGAGGCGGGAAGGCTGGATGGCAGCGGCAGTCATGGTGGGCAGGTCAGAAGTTCTTTTTCAGGTCCATGCCAGCGTACAGCTGTCCGACCTGGGCCTCGTAGCCATTGAACATCAACGTGGGCTTGCGCGGCGCGAAGAAGCCCCCCTCGCCGATGCGGCGCTCGCTGGCCTGGCTCCAGCGCGGGTGGTCCACCTTGGGGTTCACGTTCGAGTAGAAGCCGTACTCGCGCGGATTCGCCTGGGTCCAGGAGGACAGCGGCGCCTTCTCGACCAGGCGGACCTTCACGATGGACTTGGCGCTCTTGAAGCCGTACTT
Organism: Pseudomonadota bacterium; assembly: GCA_022566735.1. Lineage (GTDB taxonomy): Bacteria > Pseudomonadota > Gammaproteobacteria > Burkholderiales > Burkholderiaceae_C > Aquabacterium. Next base: position 48,099 of record JADFIG010000011.1, on the reverse strand, counting down.
CCAGGGCACCACCAGGCGCAGCGGCGCGCCGTTCTGCTTGGGCAGCACCTCGCCGTACAGGCCGAAGGCCAGCAGCGTCAGCGGGTGCATGGCCTCGTCGATGCGCAGGCCCTCCACGTACGGCCAGTCCAGCACCGAGGAGCGCACCCCCGGCATCTGCTTCGGGTCGGCCAGGCTGGTGAACATCACATACTTCGCCCGGCTGGTCGGCTCGGCCCGGTTCAGCAGCGCGGCCAGCGAGTACCCCACCCAAGGGATCACCATCGACCAGCCCTCCACGCAGCGCAGGCGGTAGATGCGCTCTTCCATGGGGGCGGCCTTGAGCAGGTCGTCCAGGCCCAGCTTCAGCGGCTTGCCCACCTCGCCCTCGATGCTCAGCGACCAGGGTCGGGTCTGCAAGGTGTGGGCGTGCTCGGCCGGGTCGGACTTGTCCGTGCCGAACTCGTAGAAGTTGTTGTAGCTGCTCACGTCCTCGTAGGGGGTGAGCTTGTCCATGGCATCGGCCCCGGCCACGCTGCTGCGCCCACCGGCCAGCGCCGCCAGCTTGCCCGGGCGCCTGACCAGCGCAGGCTGGGCCAGGGCCTCGCCACCCGGCCCCAGCAGGCCCGTGCCCCAGGCGCCACCGCCCGCCAGGCCGGCCGCCTGCACCAGCCACTGGCGACGGCCTTCGCAGACGGCCCGCGGCGTGATGTCGCTGGCCACCGGGTGCTGCATGCCGCTGTCGGGGTGCAGCAGATGGCGTGAGGTGCGGATGAAAGACATGGCAGGGCTCCGTGGGTCTGGTCAGGCCCGATGCGGCCCGACATGGCGATGACCACCAGGGCCCGCCAACGGTTCCCAACCTTACACACTTTCACCCGGGCCTGCAGCGCGCAGCCCGGCACGCCCCCGGCGCCTCACGGCGCCATCAAGCGCGGCAGCTCGCCCTGCGGGCCGTGGATCTGCATCAGGCGGCCCGACAGCTTGGCCTGCACGCGGTCGGGCAGCGGCGCAAACCCGGTGTCGCGGGTGAGCTCGTCACCGTGCATGAAGCACCAGTAGACGAAGCGGGCGGCCCATTCGGTGGCCACCATGTCCTTGGGCGCCGCGTCCAGCAGCACGAAGCTGGTGGCCGTCAACGGCCAGGCGTCGCCACGCGGGCGGTTGAGCAGGCTGGCGGTGTCGTCGCCGTGCTGGTGCAAGTCCGACGAGAGGATGGCCGCGCGGAAGGCCGCCTCGCTGGCCGCCACCGGCCGGCCGGCAGCGTTCAGCAGGCGCACCGCCAGCAGGCGGTCGCGCAGCACCCGGTCGTAGGACACCACGGCGATGCCGCCCGGCGTGGCCTTGAGCAGGCCGACCACCCCGTCGTTGCCCTTGGCCGCGCGCGGCGCCAGGGCCTCGGGCGCGCCTTGCGGCCAGGTCGGCAGGCCACTGATGGGCACCGCCGCCTGGAAGGCCCTGGACGATTCAGCCAGGTAGCGCAGCAGGGTCTCGGTGGAGCCGGAAGACTCCTGGCGCACCACCCGCGCGATCGGCAAGGCCGGCAGGCGCACACCCGGGTTGAGCGCGGCGATGCGCGCGTCGTCCCAGCGGGTCACCTGGCCCAGGAAGATGTCGGCCAGCAGCGGGCCGTCCATCACCAGCTGGTTGGCCGCCACGCCCGGCACCTGGACCACCGGCACCAGGCCACCGACCAGCATGGGGATCTGCACCAGGCGGGCCTGCCGCAGCTTCTGGGGGCTCAGGGGGACGTCGGTGCCGCCCAGCTGCACGCTGCGGGCCGTGGCCTGCTTGACGCCATCGCCCGAGCCCGTCGGCGCATAGCTGATCTTCACGCCAGGATTCTCCTGGGCAAAACGCTGGGTCCAGCGGGCGTAGACCAAGGCCGGGAAGGTGGCGCCGGCACCGCGGACATCCACCACCTGCGCCGCGGCCGCCGCCGCCCATGCGGCCGGCACCTGCGCGCCAACCGCCAGCCACACGCCGCACACGCCCTTGATCACACGCACCGTTGCCCGCCTCATCGCCCGCCTCTGTCCCAGCTTCGCAAAGGAGGCGAACGATAGCGCAAGATCGTGCGGATGGCCTGATCAGATCAAGGGAAAACGCGAAACAAACCTGTAACTTCGAGGCAAAGCCTCACTCCGTCACGTCCGGGCGGCCTCACACCGCACCGCACCGCCCCACATCACGCCGCCTTCTTGGCCGCCACCGCCTTCGTGGTCTTCCTGGCCGGGGTCTTCCTGGCCGTGGCGGTCTTCGTCGCGGCGGTCTTGCCGGCCACCGCCTGGCTCGCAGCCGGTTCGGCCTTGCCTGCGGTCTTGCCCGCCGCGCGCGGCGCACGGGGCTCGAACTCGAAGCCCACCTTGCCCGACTTCGCATCCCAACTCAGGAAGGCCTTGAACTTGCGGCGCGTCTTGTTGGAGACGAAGTTCTCCAGCAGGTCGGTCTTGCCGGTGTCCAGCAGCTTGGCGAGCTGCTCCGGCGTGATCGGCTGCTGCAGGATGACCTTGCCCGTCTTGAAGTCGCAGCTGGGCTTCGGCCCCACCGACTTCTCGCAGATGTAGTTCGTGCCGTGCTCGAACACCGAGCTGTTGCACTTCGGGCAAGCGCCCAGCGTGGTCTGTGCGCTGAAGTCGATGGCCTCGCCGGACTCTTCTTCCTTCTTGGCGTCTTCGCCGAAGTCGAACTCCATCTTCCAGTTGTTCGCTTCGGCGTCCTGGACCAGCTTGAGCTCGGCCGTGAAGGGCCAGCCCGCCTTGGAGCGGAAACCCTCCAGCGGGCCCAGCTTGTGCTGGCTCAGCAGCGTTTCCACCTCGTCGAGCTCGAAGCTGCGGCCGGCCGGGATCTTGGTCATGCTGAAGCCGCACCCCGCGGCGCCTTCCGCCTCGCCATTCGAAGCGCCGCCATGCTTGCCCACGCAGGTGAAGCGGCGGTAGTTCTCCTTGACCACGCCGCCGCAGTTCGGGCAGGGCGTGCTCAGGGTGGCGTAGTCGCCGGGGATGGTGTCGCGGTCGTACTCCTTGGCCTTCTGCACCACGCGCTGCGTCATCGCGGCGATCTCGTCCATGAAGGCCTCGCGGCTGAGGCGGCCCTTCTCCATCTCGGAGAGCTTGAACTCCCAGTTGCCGGTCAGCTCGGGCTTGGTCAGGTCCTCCACGCCCAGGCCACGCAGCAGCGTCATCAGCTGGAAGGCCTTGGCCGTGGGGATGAGCTCGCGGCCCTCGCGCAGCATGTACTTCTCGGTCAGCAGGCCTTCGATGATGGCGGCGCGCGTGGCCGGGGTGCCCAGGCCTTTTTCCTGCATCGCGGCCTTGAGCTCCTCGTCGTCGATGAGCTTGCCTGCGCCTTCCATGGCGCTCAGCAGCGTGGCTTCGGTGTAGCGGGCCGGCGGCTTGGTCTTGAGCGCGGTCACGGTCACATCTTCATTGCCGACCGACTCGCCCGGCTGCACCGGCACCAGGTGGGCGTCGTCGCCCTCTTCGGCGGCTTCCTTGCCGTAGACGGCCATCCAGCCCGGCTTGACCAGCACCTTGCCGTTGGTCTGGAAATGGTGGGTGGTGCCCGCCGCCGCCACCTGGGTGATGCGGGTGGTGACCATGAACTCGGCCGAGGGGTAGAACACCGCGATGAAGCGCTTGACCACCATGTCGTAGAGCTTGGCCTCGGCCTCCGTGAGGCTGCGCGGCGCCTGCAGCGTCGGGATGATGGCGAAGTGGTCCGACACCTTGGCGTTGTCGAAGACGCGCTTGGTCGGCTTGACGTAACCATCGTTGACCGCCTTGCGGGCGTGCTGGGCCAGCGCACGCAGCGGGCCGGGCAGGTCCTCGTCGGCGATCATGGCCATGGTCTGCTGGACCACGCCCAGGTAGTCCTCGGGCAGGGCGCGCGAGTCGGTACGCGGGTAGGTCAACGCCTTGTGCTTTTCGTACAGGGCCTGGGCCAGCGACAGCGTGGTCTTGGCGCTGAAGCCGAAGCGCGAGTTGGCTTCGCGCTGCAGCGTGGTCAGGTCATAGAGCAGCGGGCTGGCCTGGGTGCTGGGCTTGGACTCCTCGGTCACCGTGCCGGTCTGGCCACGCACCGCATCGGCGATGGCCCGGGCCTCGGCTTCGGACCAGACGCGGTCGGCCTTGAACTCGGCCTCGGCCGAGCCTTCGGGCGCGCTCTTGTCCTTCTTGAAGTCCGGGTCGAACCACTTGCCCTCGTAGGCGCCGGCCTGTGCGCCGAAGGTGCCGCGCACCTCCCAGTAGTCGCGCCAGATGTGTTTGCGGATCTTCTCTTCGCGCTCCACCACGATGGACAGCGTCGGCGTCTGCACCCGGCCCACGGTGGTCAGAAAGAACCCGCCATCGCGCGAGTTGAAGGCCGTCATGGCGCGCGTGCCGTTGATGCCCACCAGCCAGTCGGCCTCGGAGCGGCAACGCGCGGCGCTGGCCAGCGGCAGCATCTGCTCGTCCGTGCGCAGGGCCTCGAAGCCATCGCGGATGGCCGCGGGCGTCATGCTCTGCAGCCACAGTCGCCGCACGTCCTTGCCCAGGCCCTTGGCGCGCGTGGTGGCCGTGCTGTCGGCCGCGTACTGCACGATCAGGCGGAAGATGAGCTCACCCTCGCGCCCCGCGTCACACGCGTTGATCAGGGTCTCGACGTCCTTGCGCTTGATGAGCTTGACCAGGGCGTTGAGCCGGCCCTTGCTCTTGTCGATGGGGTTGAGGTCGAAGTGCGGCGGGATGACGGGCAGGTTGGCGAAGCTCCACTTGCCGCGCTTGACGTCGAACTCGTCGGGCGCCTTGATTTCGACCAGGTGACCGACGGCCGAGCTGACCACGTAGTGCTCGGACTCGAAATACTCGTCGTGCTTGTCGAACTTGCCGTCGATCGGCGTGAGCGCACGCACGATGTCTTGGGCGACGGAAGGCTTCTCTGCAATGACCAGGGCTTTGCTCATGAGCGGGTGTGTTCGTGTTCGGGAAGGTTGCAGCGGACTTACTCACTACAATCGGGCTTCTCGCGCGCACGCACGTGGGCGCACGGGCGCACACACGCGGGCACGCGCGCGCCCACCAATTCAATGTACCCAAACTGGCCGATGACGCAAGCCGCCAAACGAAACTCTTCCGCGCCCCTGCCCGCCGTGCGGACGGCCAAGCCGCACACCGACGCCCCCGACCGCGGCCGCCGCACCCAGGTCCGCGAATCCGCCGTGCATGGCAAGGGCGTCTATGCCATCCGCCCGCTGCGGGCCGGTGACACGGTGCTGGAGTACAAGGGCGAGATCATCAGCTGGAAGGAAGCGCTGCGCCGCCACCCGCACGACCCGGACCAGCCCAACCACACCTTCTATTTCCACCTCGACGACGGCCACGTCATCGACGGGAAACACAAGGGCAACTCCGCCAAGTGGATCAACCACAGCTGCGAGCCCAACCTGGAAGCCGAGCAGGACGGCGACCGCGTCTTCCTCAAGGCCCTGCGCGACATCGCGGTGGGCGAGGAGCTGTTCTTCGACTACGGCCTGGTCATCGACGCCCGCCTGACGCCCAAGCTCAAGAAGGAATACGCCTGCTGGTGCGGCACCCCCAGCTGCCGCGGCACCATGCTGGCCACCAAGCGCGGCCGCTGACACCCGCCGAGCCCCGGCCCCGCCCAGCATCCCGGATGCACACCGACCTCAGCCCGATCCTGGCCGACCTGAACCAGGCTGCCGAGCAGCTCTGGGAGGCCTGTGCGCCGGCATGTCCCGGCCTCGTGCTGGACGTGGTCCCCGAAGTCGACTCGACCAACACCGCCCTCATGGCCCAAGGCCGCCGCGGCGACACCTGGCCGACCGCGATGGTGGCCATGCGCCAGACCGCTGGACGCGGCCGCCGTGGCCGCAGCTGGGCAGCCCAGCCGGGCGACACCCTGACCTTCTCCCTGGGCCTGCCCCTGCGACTGGACGCCGTGCCAGGTGGCGGCAGCGCGCTCTCGCTGGCCGTGGGCCTGGCCCTGGCCGAAGCCCTGGACGCCGGCCTGCAGACCCACCAGGCGACGGCGGGCGGCCCCTGCGCCCCTGCCATCGGCCTGAAGTGGCCCAACGACCTGTGGCTGGGGGAGCGCAAGCTCGGCGGCATCCTCATCGAAGCCACCCCTGCGCCCGGCCTGGCCGAAGGGCAGCGCTGGGTGGTCATCGGCGTGGGGCTGAACGTCCAGCCCGGCGCGGCCGTGCCCGGTTCGGCCTGGCTGCCGACGCCCGCGCCCAGCCTGGGAGCGGTCTGGCGCTGGCTGGTGCCCGCGCTGCTCCAGGCCGTGAGTGCCTTCGAGCGCCACGGCTTCGCCCCTTTGCAGGCGGCCTACGCCCGCCGCGACGTGCTGCGCGGCCGCGCGGTCCAGCTGTGGACGTCCGCCAGCCCCCCGGCCACCGGCCAGGCCACCTCGGGCGCCGCGGCAGACCCGTCCGGTGTCGCCCACGGCGTGGCCGACGATGGCGCCCTGCTCGTGCATACTGCGGGCGGACTGCAACGCTGGCACGCAGGCGACGTCAGCGTGCGTCCCGCCTGACCCCGGACCGTCCCGCCCCCACCTTCCTTTCGCCTGCCCATGCTGCGCTCTCTGGTGCTGATCCTGCTCGTCGTCAACGCCACCTTCCTGGCCTGGAGCCAGGGCTGGCTCAAGCCGCTGGTCGGTGTGCAGCCCGATGCCCAGCACGACCCGACCCGGCTGCAGCAGCAACGCCACGCCGAGCGCATCACCGTGCTGAACGTCCCCGCGCAAGCCGGCAGCCCGCTCCCGCCTGCCTCGGCCACACCCCCCGGCACGCCCGCCCCCACGCCACCCAGCGCACCTGCCTCCGCCAGCCTCCCGGCAACGGCCTTGGCTGGCGCCGAATCTGCCGGCATCTGCCTGCAAGCCGGCCCCTTCCGCACGGAAGACATGGCCCAGGTGGACAGCGCCCTCAAGGCCCTGATGCCCGCGGGTGGCTGGTCGGTCGAGGCCGCGCCCTCCGCCGGGGTCTGGCTGGTCTACATGGGGCCCTACCCGGACGCCGAGTTCCACGCGCGCAAGCTCAGCGAGTTGCGCCGCATCAAGGGCCTGGACTTCGAAGAGCTCAGCTCGCCGCCGGCGCTGGCCCACGGCCTGTCGCTGGGCCGCTACACCACCCTGGCCGCGGCCCAGTCCGGCCTGGCCAACCTGAAGCTGCGCGGCATCCGCACCGCGCGCGTCGTCGTGCTCAAGCCGCCCACGGAGATGCACCTGGTGCGCGTGGCCCAGGCCCCGACACGTGTGCAAGTGGCCCTCTCCGGGGCCAGGCTGCCTCAGGGCAAGGCGTTCAGCGCCTGCCGCTCCTGAGCACCGAGGCCTCGGCACGCCAGCGCCACCAGGCCAGGCCCAGCACCGCCGCCAGCAACGCCAGCAGGCTGAGCTCATCGGCAGCCCCGCCGCCACCGCCACCACCGCTGCTGCTGGACGACGACGTCCTCAGGCGGTTCGGGACGAAGTAGGTGGCGCTGACTTCGGGCGAGCTGAAGGTGTTGGCCAGCGTCGGAACCAGGCCCACCATCGTGATCGCAGCGCTCAGCGCCGCATCGGCATCCAGCACGCCCCTGCCGCACGCGGCGGTGGTGCAGCTGCAATGGCCCACCGTGGCGCCAGCGAGGCTGCAGGCGGGTGCGGCGGTGGTGGTGTGGGGGCTGGCCGAATCCAGCAACAAGTTCGCCAAGTCGTCCACCGACAGCGCCGGGGCCACCGTCAGCACCAATGCCGCGACCGCAGCCACCTGGGGCGCAGCGAAGCTGGTGCCCTCGGACACATAGCCGATGTTGCTTTCCAGCGCGATGCCCTGGGCCGTGGTCGGGCCGATGTCGGACAGCAGGTTCAAGGTCTGGTTCGGCGACGCGGACGCATCCCCACCCGCCACCGACAGCCCGTAATACCCCGAGGCACTGAAGCGGCCATCGACGGTGTTCGCGTACTCGGCCTTGCTGCCGTCATAGCGCAGCGACGTCACGGCCATCACGCCCGGACAACTGGCCGGACGCGTCGCACCGACATAGCCCTGCGCGGTGGCCGAGCCATCGCCATTGCCCGCCGAGGCCACCACCAGGGCCCCCTTGGTGCGCAGCGTGGAAACCGTGTTGCGGTAGAGGGTGTCGCCCGAGCCGGAGGACTGGCAGTTGCCCGAGCCGCCAAAGCTGATGTTGATCACGCGAGCCGGGTTGGGGTTGCGCGCAGGCGAGCCCTGGTAGTCCACGCCGGCCGCCCACAACATGCCCTCGATGATGTCGCTGACCAGGGCGCCACAAGTCCCGCCGATGCGCACCGGCAGCACCCGAGCGATGTTGGCCGGCAGCATGCTCAGTGCCGCAGGGCCCATGACGCTGCTGGTCGCCAGCGGCGTGAGCATGGACATCACGGCCGTGCCATGCCAGGAGCTGTCGTGGGCCGTGCAGTCGCTGCCGTAAAGCGAGGGGTTGATGTTGTATTCCGTGGCCGTCAGGTAATCGCCGGGATCGGTGGGGTCCGCATCGAGGCCGTTGCCATCGCGGGCGAACTCCACTTCCGAGACGAAGTCATAACCCGACAGGGTGCGCCCATCCAGGTCTGCGTGGCTGAGCTTGCCGGTGTCCAGCACGGCCACCACCACGGGCGACAGGGTCACCGAGGCACCGTTCAACCGGTCCCAGGCCGTGCGAAAGCCGGCCACGCCAGGGCCCGATCCCACGTCGCCGCGCCGCTGCATCCAGACATGGGAGGCATAAGCCGTTGCCGGGGAGGCGGGGAAGCTCACACCCGCCGCCGGCCGCTCCATCTGGTTCACCGCCACCCACTCCACGTCCGGATCCAGGCGCAGCCGAGCTGCCTCGGCCTCGGCCTCGGCCACGGTGGTGTAGCGCCCCTGGTGGATCACCTGGGCCCCGAAGGCCGTCGGCTTTTGCACCAGGAAGCTGACGCGCTTGCGGTTGGCCGCGGCGGCCATGCGCATGCGCTGGGCCTGCGCGGAGTCCGATGGACGCACGCTGGCTGGCAGACGCACCACCGAGCTCGTCTGCGCGTCCTTGAGCTTGACGATCAGGCCCAGGGCCAGGCGTGGCCGCGCCGCATCGCCCGGCGCGGTCACCGGTTGCGCCCAGGCGGACGCGCCCAGGGCCAAGCCCAGGCCGCACGCCCAGCTTGCAAGGCGGGAGCGTCCCGCACGGGCGGCATCCGCCAGACCACTTTGTCTCACTCGACCAGCCTTCACACGAAGCTCCTGAACCAGAACCCTTTTTCTGTTTTGCGAAATTATGTCGGCCGCTTTGCTTCGCAAAGGCACGATCAGGGCGGCTTAGATACCTGTTGTCGGCAGTGTTGCAGCTTGAGTCAAATGAAAAAGGCCCCACGAGGGGGCCTGGGCGGTACAAGTCGACGCTTCTGGCGTCGTTCACCGGCGATTCACGAAGCGTGGCGCAGTGCTCACTTGGCGGCGATGACGCGGGCCATTTCCAGACACTTGTTGGAATAACCCCACTCGTTGTCGTACCAGGCCACGACCTTCACGAAGGTCTTGTCCAGGGCAATGCCGGCTTCGGCGTCGAACACCGAGGTGCAGGGCTCGCCGCGGAAGTCGGTGGCCACCACCTTGTCTTCGGTGTAGCCCAGCACGCCCTTCATGGCGCCTTGCGAGGCGGCCTTCATGGCGTTGCAGATGTCTTCGTACGACGCTTCCTTGTTCAGCTCGACGGTCAGGTCGACCACGGACACATCGGAGGTGGGCACGCGGAAGGACATGCCGGTCAGCTTCTTGTTCAGCTCGGGGATCACCACGCCCACGGCCTTGGCAGCGCCCGTGCTGGAGGGGATGATGTTTTCCAGGATGCCGCGGCCGCCGCGCCAGTCCTTGTTCGAGGGGCCGTCCACGGTCTTCTGCGTGGCAGTCGCTGCGTGCACGGTGGTCATCAGGCCGCGCTTGATGCCGAAGGTGTCGTTGAGCACCTTGGCCACAGGGGCCAGGCAGTTGGTGGTGCACGAAGCGTTGGAGATGATGGCCTGGCCGGCGTAGGTCTGGTCGTTGACGCCGTAGACGAACATCGGGGTGTCGTCCTTCGAGGGCGCCGACAGGATGACCTTCTTGGCGCCGGCCTTCAGGTGGGCTTCGGCGGTTTCCTTGGTCAGGAACAGGCCGGTGGATTCGATGACGATGTCGGCGCCGACCTCGTCCCACTTCAGTTCGGCCGGGTTCTTCACGGCGGTCAGGCGGATCTTCTTGCCGTTGACGACCAGGGTGTTGCCCTCGACAGCCACGTCGCCCTTGAAGCGGCCGTGCACGCTGTCGTACTTCAGCATGTAAGCCAGGTAGTCGGGCTCCAGCAGGTCGTTGATGCCGACGATTTCGACGTCGTTGGCGAAGTTCTGGACGGCGGCGCGGAACACCATGCGGCCGATGCGGCCGAAGCCGTTGATACCAATCTTGATGGTCATGATTCGTTTACCTTGCGGAAAATGACGGAACAGAAAATCGGGTCAAGGTCAGGAGCCGCAGCTCACTTCTTCTTGGCCAGCACCTTGAGGACGGTGGCCGCGACGTTCTCGGGCGTGAAACCGAAGTGCTTGAACAGCACGCCAGCCGGGGCCGACTCGCCATAGGTGTCGATGCCGACCACGGCGTCCACGCCGTACTTCCACCAGAAGTCGGTGACACCGGCTTCCACCGCCACGCGGGGCAGCTTGGGCGGCAGCACGGCCTTCTTGTAGGCGACGTCCTGGCGGTCGAACACGGTGGTCGAGGGCATGGAGACCACGCGCACCGGCACACCGCGCTTGGCGAGTTCGGCCTGGGCATGCAGGGCCAGTTGCACTTCCGAGCCGGTCGCGATGATCACGGCAACGGCCTTCTTCTTCAACCCCACTTCTGCGGGTTCGGCCAGCACATACGCGCCTTGCGTGATGACATCCGCATCTTGCTTGGGGGCGTAAGGCAGGTTCTGGCGCGACAGCAACAGGGCCGAGGGGCGGTGCTTGTTGGCCAGGGCGATGGTCCAGGCCACGGCGGTTTCGGTCGTGTCGGCCGGACGCCAGACGTCCAGACCCGGGATCAGGCGCAGGCTGGCGGCGTGCTCGACCGACTGGTGGGTCGGGCCGTCTTCGCCCAGACCGATGGAGTCGTGCGTGAACACATGGATCACGCGCTGCTTCATCAGCGCGGCCATGCGGATGGCGTTGCGGCTGTAGTCGGAGAAGGTCAGGAAGGTGCCGGCGTAGGGGATGTAGCCACCGTGCAGGGTCACACCGTTCATGATGGCGGCCATGCCGAACTCGCGCACACCGTAGTTGATGTGGCGGCCGGGCTTGCCGTCGGTGGTGACCACGGCGCCGGTGTCATCCACGCGGAAGGCCGGGGTGCTCTTGGTGTTGGTCAGGTTCGAGCCGGTCAGGTCGGCCGAGCCACCCAGCATCTCGGGGATGGCGGCGGTGAAGAACTCCAGCGCGATCTGGCTGGCCTTGCGGCTGGCCACGGTCTCGGCCTTGTCGTGCGCAGATGCCACGGCCTGCACGGCGATTTCGGCGAAGTTGGCGGGCAGCTCACCGGCCATGCGGCGCACGAACTCGGCCGCCTCGGAGGGGAACAGGGCCTTGTAGGCCTCGAAGCGCTGGTTCCAGTCGGCCACCAGCAGCTCGCCGTCGGCCTTGTCATCCCAGTCGGCGTAGACCTCTTCGGGGATGACGAAGGCGTCGTGTTCCCAGCCGATGGTTTCGCGGGTCAGCTTGATTTCGTCACCACCCAGGGGCTCGCCGTGGGCCTTGGCCGTGTTGGCGCGGTTGGGCGAGCCCTTGCCGATGTGGGTCTTGCAGACGATCAGGGTGGGCTTGTCAGCCGACAGCTTGGCCTTGGTGATGGCGCCATCGACGGCGTCCACGTCGTGGCCATCGACCGGGCCGATGACGTTCCAGCCGCAGGCCTCGAAGCGCTGGGGCGTGTTGTCGATGAACCAGGGCGAGACCTGACCGTCGATGGAGATGCCGTTGTCGTCGTACAGCGCGATCAGCTTGTTGAGCTTCCAGGCGCCGGCCAGGGCGACGGCCTCGTGGCTGATGCCTTCCATCAGGCAGCCATCGCCCAGGAAAGCGTAGGTGTGGTGGTTGACGATGGCGTGGCCAGGGCGGTTGAACTCGGTGGCCAGCAGCTTCTCGGCCAAGGCCATGCCCACGGCGTTGGTGATGCCCTGCCCCAGCGGACCGGTGGTGGTTTCGACGCCCGGCGTCACGCCGACCTCGGGGTGGCCCGGCGTCTTGCTGTGCATCTGGCGGAAGGCCTTGAGGTCGTCGATGGACAGTTCGTAGCCCGTCAGGTGCAACAGCGCATAGATCAGCATCGAGGCGTGGCCGTTGGACAGCACGAAGCGGTCACGGTCCGCCCACTGCGGCTGCGCCGGGTTGTGGCGCAGGTGCCGCCCCCACAACGCCACAGCCATGTCGGCCATGCCCATCGGCGCACCCGGGTGGCCCGAATTGGCTTGCTGGACGGCGTCCATGGCCAGCGCACGGATGGCGTTGGCCATGGCGGTGATGTTCTTGGTGGAGTGGGGCATGGTGGCGCGGAGAAGGTGGGCAAAACCTGGATTTTAATGCTTCCCGCCCTTTTCCCCGGCCTGCACGGGCCGAGGCGTGCATCTGCCGCACGTTCAGTGGCGCGGCTGGATCCGGTAAACGCGGTACGCCGTATCGCCACGCTCCGCATCCACGCGGAGGACATCCCACCCCGCATTCCTCAGGTTGTCCGTGAGGTGGAACACCTGATCCCACTCGCCGAAGACGACGAAATACCCGGCGCCTGACCGCTGAGCGATCACGCCGAGCGCAGACGTGCGCGGCGAGCACTGCGCCCAGGTGTAATCGGCATGCACCCGCGCCGATGACGGTGTTTTCAGCCCGACCACATCGACCAGGTGCTGCCGCCCCACCAGGGACACGTGGCCGGCATCATGCACCAGGATGGTCGCTCGTTCAGGCACATGGGACGCCACCCACTGCGACACACCCGCCAACTCCCGCCTGGTGAAATCCACCCCACCCTGCAATCTCAACACTCCGGCCCAGAACAGCAGCGCACAGGCAAGCACGGCCACGACCAGCGCAGACACGAACGGAAACCGCATGCGCCGGATGGGCAAGGTCAACAGCGCGACCCAACCCGCCATCAGCGCGGGCAGGAGCACATAGACATACCGATGCCAGTTGTGGAACAGCGCACCGGGCAACCGATCCAGGTAGACCCACAGGAAGATGGCGACGTACGGCAGCAACACCCACCTCAGCCTTGAAACCAGCAGCCCCAGCAATCCCACGCAAGGCCAGCCCAGGCCGAATTCCATCGAAAAAAACCGCAGAGCCGCCCACCAGCGCGCCAAACGGAGATCCCAAGGCATGCATCCTTCGGCAAAGAAATACGCCTTCGCCATCACGGTGTTGGGCAGGACACCTTCCCCTCGCCACCAGATGAATGCGAGCGGCAGCAACGCTCCTGCCACGCACCCAGGCAACATCGCCCGACCACGCATCCACATTGATCGCCACCCATCCGCCCCAAGCACACCGTGGCGCAACAACAGCAACGCGGAGAGGAGCCCCAACTCAGGGCGCACAAACGGCAAGATTCCCAGCATCACGGCATGCCAGGGGCGCACCTGCGCCGGATCCAGAAACAAGGTCAGCGCCCATGCGCCCACGGCCATGGCGAGACCCGTCTCCAGACCGTTGAATGCCTGGTAGAAAATCATCCCCCCCAGCATGGACAGCCCTGCCAACAAACACTGTCCATGCCAGGGCACACCTTCACGACGCGCCAACTCGACCGTGCCTGCCACCCACATCACGAAGGCGCCCCCAGCCACAACGAACTGGGCCCATGGCACAGGCATGGCCAGTGACAGGCACCAGATCAACAGCACATGCAAGGGACTGGTGATACCGCGCAGAGGCGAACCACCATACCGGGCATCCACGCCATCATGCAAACCAGCGACCGCGTGCTGCACGATGTAGGCATCGTCCATCGGAAAGTCTGGTGACCCCAGGGCAAACGCCCACGCCAGCACCATCGCCAGCGCCACGGTCACAGCCATCATCCAGGGCTGCACAGAGGCCAAGCCTACGCGCCTGGTCATCACGGCACCGAACGTCGGCGGTACACATCCCAGCAGCGCACCGATGCTGCCAGATGCCAACGCGCTTCCACGTGCCTTCGGTAGATCGGGTACAGCCATTTCCGGTTGCCTTCGGACAGGGAGCATTTGGGCACCATCAGCACATCGACATCCGACAGCAGCGCTTCGGCGTCCGGATGATGGTCGATCGTCACCTCATGGCCAAACAGCATCCACGGATACGAGTGCCGAGGCACGCGGTACCCCCCCATCAGCGAGAAGACATACGCCGGGAAGTCCAGCGCATACACGGACGTTCCCCTGTCGGGCACATGCTGGTCGAGGTAGGCGTACGCCCCTTCAAGCCCCTCGACGTAGCTGGCATAGACGCCCGGATTCACCATTTTGATAGGCAAATCTGCAGCCAGCATGTCAGGACGCTTTTCCCACGCGGGGGGTTCGATCACATAGTTCCTCGAAAACAGTCCCGAAGACAATGGCAGGTGCATCACCCCCACCTCGGCCCTCCGCGCATGGAGAGACCATGTCCAGTAAGCCATGACGGCCAGGTACAAGGCCAGCGTCCCCCACAGCAAGCCATGACCACTGAACTGAAGCATCCGGGCGGCCCTGAACTTGCTCTCCGGCATCACGCCGCCAGAGGCTGCGCGCTCGCCTGTCAGCAACAAAGCGCACATCGCTGCGGTGGCTGGCATCAGCCCGTGATCGCCCCAGTTCGTCGTGGTGTAGGCACATGTGGCGCCGCCTGCAGCGAAGTACCAGAGCACTGAGCGCAGCCATGACTGCCCCACCAGATGCGCGCGACCGATGACGATCAAGGCACACATCAGCAGCAGCGCCAGCGGGAACCTCTGGGTGAACACCAGATACACCACAAGGGACCCCCAGTGCTCCCGCAGGTAGGCCATGCGCACTTCAGAAAGAGCTTGCAGCGCCGACACATAGCCCTGCGCCCCGCCGCCCAGCCACGCCACAGCCCCCAGCACCACGGCAGCGGCCAGGGTCGCTTGCAACAGCAACGTCCACCATCCCCCCTTCGGCTCCAACACAGCCCTCAGGAAGACCAAGGCCCAGGCGATCTGCAGCACGGTGATCTTCAGCAGTGTGGCAAGCACGAACGTCGTCGCCAGCCACCACACCAGCCGGCGTTCATGCCCCGCATCTCGCCGAATGACCGGCAGCAGCATCACCAGGGACAAGACAGCGCCCCCCAGGCGGTTGTATGCGCACGCGGCCACGGCGGTGCCCAATTCCGCCTCGGTGGCGCTGCCCAGGTTGAAGGGCGCCACAGCCCCCAGGACGGCCAGCGCGCCCACCCCGTACACCAACCACGGCTGCCGCTCCCTGCCCACCAGCCACCAGAACAGCAGCAGCACCAAGGCGCCCTGCACGAGGGATTCGACAACGAAGGCGCCGCCAGCCCCGACCCAGGCCATGGCCCATTGCTTGAGGTAGAGCGGCAGCACAAACGGAGCCCAGAAGTCCACCGTGGGGACCAGCCCGGAGCGGATGGCCTGCGCAGCGCCCGCCAACGCCAACTCATCCCACCAGAAGGAGCCGATGGGCCAGCCTGTGCTTCCCCAACTGGACCAGCACCACAAGGCCAAGGCCACAAATCCGGCCACCATCCACCCGACGATCGCCCCCCCAGACACGGCGCGCGGCCTCAAGGATCGCAGCGACGGTAAAGTCGACACCGCCTCCAGTCCGGGCTCGATCATGGCGCCAGCCCTCCCTCGGCGCTCGGCCGCCCTTCGCCACTGCACTGCAGAAAGACACTCCTCGTTTGACTCATCTTGCAACCCTGTTTCGTGCGCAGCGCCGCTGGCTGCTGCTGTTTGTGTCGACGGCTGTGCTGGCCTGGCTGGGCCACATTCACTTCGCCACAGCCCAGCGCGCCGCCGCTTTGCCTGACAGCACTGATTTCTACAAGTTTTTCCTGTCCGCCCAAAGGGTGAACAACGGGCAAAGCATGTACTGGTTGGTGCCACCGCGTGCCCACCCAGGCGACCCTTGCCACCCGTCCAGCACAGCCGCGGACCGGCAGCATCTCGATACGCAGGTCCCCAGCGGCCTGTTGCTGGGCGGAGACGACCCCTGTCTGGGCCCCAACCTCAATCCTCCCATTTTCACGGCACTGACCTTGCCACTGACGCACCTGCCTTACGAGCAGGCCTGGTGGGCGTGGAGCGCAGCCTCGATCGCCGCAGGCATTCTGGGTGTTGTGCTGCTCGTGTGCGCCCTTGCCACCGACACCCGCCAGCGCACGGTCGGCTGCCTGGCGGGCTGCGCAGCACTGTTCCTTTGCTACCCGACGCTGGCGAATGCGTCGCTGGGCCAGGTGGGCACACTGCTGCTGCCCCCGCTGGTTCTGGCGTGGCGCGCGCTGCGGCGTCGCGACGAGCTCTGGGGCGGCGTCTGGCTGGGCCTGGTGGCCGGCTTCAAGCCCTTCCTGCTCATCCTCCTGCCAGCCCTGTGGGTTCAGCAGCGCCGACGCGCCTGCATGGCCGCTGCGGCCACCGTCGCGGGCATGGGACTGCTGGGCTGGGCCCTGTTTGGCTCGGACATGCATCGACACTACCTGCTCGTGGCTGCGGACGTCACCTGGAGTGGCACCAACTGGAATGCGTCCTGGGCGGGGGTGATCGAGCGCATCCTCAGCGGCCAGGCCGATTCGGTGTTGCCGCAAGGCAGCGCCCTGGCCCGCGCCTGGGCCAGCGGCCTCTCGCTGCTCACCGTGGCGCTGGTGTGCTGGCGTCTGCGCCAGGCACGGCACAGCCCCCGCGAGGACGCCGACGCGCTGATGGCGCTGGGGCTGCCAGCCTCGCTGCTGGCGTCGCCGCTCGGTTGGTCGTACTACTTCCCCATGCTGGCGCTGCCGTGGATCCTGTTGTGGCGGCACTCTGCGCAGATGCCGACACCCCGCCCCTGGCGCATGGGCCTGCTCCTGCCGCTGACTTTGAGTGCCCCCACCATCGCCATCCAGGCCAGCCCCCGCCCCGAAACCCCTTCCGTTTGGTGGGGCGTCGATTCCATCTACTTCTATGCGCTGGTCTGCCTGCTGGGACTGGGCATCGCCCTGCTGCAAATGAAACCCGAACGCAGAAACGAGCAAGGCGCCCCTTGAGGCGCCTTGCTTGCTTGGATCAGACCGAGATCAGCGGCCCGAACCCTTGACGTAGTTGCCGAGCGTGTCAGTACCGGTCTTGGCGAGGCAGTCGATGTTGCCACCGGCATTGATCGAGCAATCTGCGCTGTACATCAGGCCCTTGACGTCAGGGGTGCCAGTGAAGGCAATGTTCACGGAAGTGGCTGCGCCGACCAGGTCCACCTTGGCAGTGGCGTACTTCGGCTTGGTCAGATCAGTACCTGCGAAACCATACTTCTGCAGTTCGCCCAGTTCGTCACAGTTGGTGCCGACACCGGCCTCTTCGTTCATGCAAGCCTTGATGGCGTTCTTCACACCTTCGATTTCGGCCAGGTTGGCAGACCACTTGGACTTCACCGTGTAGTCTTGGTAAGCCGGCAGCGCCACAGCGGCCAGGATACCGATGATGGCCACCACGATCATCAGTTCGATCAGCGTGAAACCTTGTTGCACTCGCTTCATGGTCAACTCCTAAGGCCTTTGTCGGCCGATGGTTCAAACGGGGTTTGCGGAAGCGGCCGACACCTGCCAACCGCACGCCAGACAATGTGCAGGCCGCGTGCCAGCTTTCAGGCCTTGAAAAAACGTGATTTCCTGCGCGATTTCCCGCGGGCATCTGCCCGGGTGAGACCGTTCTGGTCGGGCTTGTGTCCGTTTGTCAGACGGAAAGTGTCACCCTGAGGGGGCGACTGACAATTTTTGTCAGCCCTCGCAACCCCAGCCGCTCACTCTTCGAGCGGCACATGGAAACGCAGACCCTCGCGCAGAGGCTCGATGCGGTGGCGGCTGTCCAGGGCGCGCACCTGCGACAACACCGCCGGCACCTCTCCCGGCTTGGGATGGGTGATGTAAACGCTCACTTCGCCATCCAGCTGTGCCAGCTCCTGGGCCAGGGTTTCGGGCGAGAGGTGGCCGCTGATGTTCGCCAGGTGCGCCTCTTCGTTGCCGAAAGCGGTCTCGATGACGAGCTGGGCGATGCGCTGCCCCGACAGGGCCTGCCACAGCGCCGGGTTGGGCCCGGTGTCGCCGGTGAACACCCACCAGCCCTGGGGCGTGTCCACCGCGAAACCCGCGGCCGGCACCGTGTGGGCCGCCGGCAGCACATGCACCAGGCGGTCGGCTTGGCCGCCCCGCGCCGCAAAACGCAAGGCCTGGCCCACCTGCACCTCATGGAACACCAGCACCGGCTGCGCCGCACTGGGCAGGCGCGTGAAGTCCGGCCAGATCACCCCGTTGAAGATGTGCGCGCGCATGGCCTCCAGCGTTTCGGGCAGCGCGTGCACATGGATGGGCCTGAGCTGGCTGGGGCCGCCACCGCCCATGCGCAGCTTGATGACCGTGTCGGCCAACAGGGGGATGCTGAGGATGTGGTCGAGGTGGCTGTGGCTGATGAGGATGTGGTCGATGCGCGCCAGCTCGTCGAGGCGCAACTCGCCCACGCCGCTGCCGGCGTCGATGAGGATGTCGTCGTCCAGCAGGAACGACGTGGTGTGGCAACGCGCAGCGATCGACCCGAAGCAGCCCAGCACACGGATCATGTCAGGTTCCGCGCGGCCGGGCTCAGGCCTGGACGAACTGCATCTGCGTGCCGGCCAGCTCGATCACATCGCCGCTCTTGAGGTGCACCGGCTCGGACGCCACGGGGGCGCCGTTGACCGTCGGGCGGGCATTGCCTTCGACATGGGCGAACACATAGCCCCCCGGGCGCTTGGTGATGGAGGCCACCTGCACACCGGGCTTGCCCACGGTGGTGACGACCTTGGTCAGCGCCACCTCGCGGCCGGCGGCCGCGCCGTTGAGCACCTTGATGGATGCGGGCGTCTGCTGCGGCAGGCTGCCGAAGCCACTGCCCAGACCGCCGCCAAAACTGCCCCCCATGGCGCCACCGATGCCTCCCGACAGCGTGCCGCCGAAGCCGGAAGGCGGCGCGGTGCTGGGGCCGTGGGCACCGGCGCCGTAGACCGGTGCCGGGCTCTGTGCGCCCAGCGCGGTCGGCAAGGGCGAGCCCGACCGCATGATCATGGTCTTCTCGTAGTCGGAGCCCTCTTCCACCAGGTACTTGATCTTGTACTTGCCGATCTCGACCGTGTCGTTGTGCTGCAGCAGCTGCCTCTTGACGGCCTTGCCGTTGATGTAGGTGCCGTTGGTGCTGTTGAGGTCCTCGAGGAAGACATTGCCGCCCACCAGTTGCAGCACGGCGTGCTCACCGCTGACGGCCAGGTTGTCGATCACGATGTCGTTGTAGGGGCGACGGCCCAGGGTGGTCTTGTCTTTCGTGACCTGGACCTCCTTGATGACGACCCCATCGAGCGAGACAACCAGTTTTCCCATTCGGAACCTCTTCGGGTGTGATTCTTGATGTTGGATGTTCAGCCCAGGCCGCCCAGACGCTTGAAGGGCCACCACGACCTGGGTGCAGGTTCCGCCACTCCCTGGGCGCGTACCAGCACGACCGCAATATTATCCCGGCCGCCCGCCTCGTTGGCCGCTGCCACCAGCGCCCCCCCCATGTCCTGGAGGGACTGGTGAGCGCCGATGATGTCGGCCAATTGCGAATCCCGCAGCATGTCCGAGAGGCCGTCAGAGCACATCAGGTAGACGTCTCCGGGCTGGATCTCGTGCTGGTGGGTTTCCAGCAGGGCCAGGTCCTCGACCCCCAAGGCCCGGGTCACCAGGTTCTTGTTGGCCGAGAAAAGCGCCTGTTCAGGCGTCAGCATGCCAGCGTCGATCTGTTCTTGCAGTAACGAATGGTCTTTGGTGATCTGCTGGATCTGCCCGGCGCGCCAGCGGTAGCCGCGCGAGTCCCCGATGTGGCCCATCAAGAGGCGGCCGGAGCGGAACACCCCCAGCACCAGGGTCGTGCCCATGCCGGCGTAGGTCGGGTTGGAGTTGGCCGCGCTGAAAATGGCGCGGTTGGCGTTGTCCACGCAGATGTCCATGGCCCGCTTGACGTCGGCGTCGCTGGCATTCGCCGCGGCCTCGCCCAGCCAGCGGCCCAGCTCGGCCCTGATGAACTCGCAGGCCATGCCGCTGGCCACCTCGCCCGCGGCATAGCCGCCCATGCCGTCGGCCAGCACGGCCAGGGCACAGGATTCGTCCAGGGCGATGGCGTCCTCGTTGTTGCTGCGCACCCGCCCTGTGTCTGTCTGACTGTAGAACTCGAACTCCATGGCCAATTGTCGCTGTGTTGGGACGGTGCGTTGATCGGGGTATGTCGGCAGTTGCGGCGTTGCAGCAGGCAGGCGCTCGAGAGGCCGCGCCTCAGCCCAGTTCGATGTCCAGGGGGCCCGCCGCGGTGGGCTCCGCGGGCAAGCTGCGCAGCACGGCCCGCAGGTCCTCGGCCATCTGCTGGCCGCTGGCATAGCGCGTGGCAGGGTGCTTCTGCAAGGCCAGTGCCACGATGTCGCCCAGGGCCGGCGGCAGGTCGGGGCGCAACTCGGCCAACGGGGTGGGCGGCTCACGACCGATCGCGCGCATCAGGGCCGCCATGGAGTCGCTGCGGTAAGGCAGCTGGCCGGTGAGGAGCTGGAACAGGGTCACGCCCAGGGAATACAGGTCGCTGCGCCCGTCGATGGGCTGGCCCGAGAGCTGCTCCGGCGACATGAACGAAGGCGTGCCCAGCACCACGCCGGTGCGGGTGCGGGTCGCATCGGCCACGCGGGCCACGCCGAAATCCATCACCTTGACCACGTCATGGTCCAGGTCGACCATGATGTTGGCCGGCTTGATGTCACGGTGCGTGACGCCCCGGGTGTGGGCATAGGCCAGGGCGTCGGCGACCCGCGCGCCGATGCGCAGCACCTGGGTCAGGCCCAGCAGCCGGTCCGGCTGGACGTGCTGGCCCAGGTCCACCCCGTCGACCAGTTCCATGGCGATGTAGGCCAGGCCATCGATCTCCCCCGCGTCCAGGATGCCGACGATGTCCGGGTGCTGCAGGCGGCCGGCCATGTCGGCTTCGCGCAGGAAGCGGTTGCGGGCGTCGGCCAACTCGTCTCCGCTGAACTCGCGCGACAGCGCCATGGTCTTGAGCGCCACGCCCTGGCCGGTGAGCGGGTCGTGCCCCCGGTAGACGGCGCCCATCGCTCCCTGGCCCAGCGGCTGGTCGATCTGGTAGCGCCCCAGCGCGCCCTGGCCCAGGGTGGGCACGGCGCGCGGCGGCACGGTGCCCCATGCGCTCACGGTGGCGACCTGGGCCAGCCCGCGCACGCGCATGAGGCGGTTGCGCACGTTCGGCCAGTCCGGATCCAGATCGGCCATGTGCTCGTAGACGTCGCGGGCCGACTCGAAACGGGCCTCGGCCTCGAAAGCCGCGGCGATGCGCTCGCAGGTGCGCAGCGTGGCCTCGCGGTGGGCAGCGTCGGGCAGGTAGGCGCGCAGGGTGTCCCAGGCCTGGTCGACGGGGCCCTCTCCCTGCGTCTGCAGGGCACGTTCGATGCGCTGTGCCGTCAGGTGCGCAGACGGCGGGTCTTTCGCTGGCACGGCCTGGCCGTCGTCCAGTTCGTCGAACCAGCTGTCCAGGCCGGCCGAGGCCCTGCGGCGGGCGTCCAGGCCGAAGCCGCTGACCAGGTCACCGGGGATGCTGGAAGGCAGGTCCGTCGGAAGGTCCGAAGGGAGGTCGGACGGGCTGAGGTCGGAGGGCAACTCCGAGGCCCAGTCCGACACGAGGCTGTCTCGGAACGCGCCACGGGCACCTTGCGGCACAGGCCGAGGCGCGGCCTCCGTGCCGTCGCGTTCACCGCGTGGCGACAGCGCGGCCCGGGCGCCACCGTCTGTCAGCGGCGAGGTGTCGGTGAAGTCGGCCCAGTCGGTGGCCGCCAGAGGCGACGGGCGCCGCGGCGCGGCGTGCCCCCCCTCGCGTCGCCAGGCTCGTCGCCAGGGTCGCCGCCAGAGCAGCCACAGCAGGGCCAGGATCAAGGGCGGCAGCAACCAGGACATCGGCGCCTTTCCTGACGTTGCGGCTCACTGCCCGTCGGTCGCCACCGCTGCGCGAGCAGCCAGCACCTTGCCCACGGCCAGCACCAGCAGCGCGCCCAGCACGCCCGCGAGGTGGTGCGCGCCATCGCCTTGAGGCACATGCTGCGCGATGGCCGGATCGGCGATCGCCAGCGTGCCGGCGATCCAGCCCAGCAGCATGCCACCCAGCGTGACGATGAAGGGGAAGCGGTCCATGAGGCGCAGCACCAAGCCACTGCCCCAGACGATGATGGGGATGCTGACCAGCAGGCCGAAGATGACCAGGGGCATCTGGTGGCCCTCGTGGCCGGAACTTTGCGCCGCCCCGGCGATGCCGATGACGTTGTCCACGCTCATCACGAAGTCCGCCACGATGATGGTCTTGATGGCGCCCAGCAGGCGGTCGCTGGCCTGCAGATCCCCGTGCCCGTCGTCCTCCGGCACCAGCAGCTTGATGCCGATCCAGATCAACAGCGCCGCCCCCACCAGCTTCAGGTAGGGCAAGGTCAGCAGCGACAGCGCAAAGAAGATGAGCACGACGCGCAGCAGGATGGCGCCCGCCGTGCCCCAGAGGATGCCCTTGCGCCGCAACTCGGGCGGCAGGTTGCGGCACGCCAGCGCGATGACGATGGCGTTGTCACCGCCCAGCAGGATGTCGATCATGATGATCTGGCCGACGGCGAGCCAGAACTCGGGGGTGAGGAATGCGTCCATGTGTGAAAAAGAAATCAGCCCCTGAGTGTAGGGGCTGAGCATGACGGTCTATGAGAAAAAACGGGCCGGCGCATCCCCTCCGGAGGGTGATGGGCCGGCCCGCTTCGATCAGGCAGGGTCAGGTCGCGTCGATCAGAGCAGCGACTTCAGGATGCGGCCCATCTCCGACGGGTTGCGCGTGACCTTGAAACCACACTCTTCCATGATGGCCAGCTTGGCATCGGCCGTGTCGGCACCGCCGGAGATCAGCGCGCCGGCGTGGCCCATGCGCTTGCCCGGAGGGGCGGTGACGCCAGCGATGAAGCCGACGATGGGCTTCTTCATGTTGGCCTTGCACCATTGGGCGGCTTCGGCTTCGTCGGGACCACCGATTTCGCCAATCATGATGACGGCGTCGGTTTCGGGGTCGTCGTTGAAGGCCTTCATGACGTCGATGTGCTTGAGGCCGTTGATGGGGTCGCCACCGATGCCCACGGCGCTGGACTGACCCAGGCCGAGTTCGGTCAGTTGCGCCACGGCTTCATAGGTCAGCGTGCCGGAGCGCGAGACCACGCCGATGCGGCCCTTGCGGTGGATGTGGCCGGGCATGATGCCGATCTTGATCTCGTCGGGCGTGATCAGGCCGGGGCAGTTGGGGCCCAGCAGCAGGGTCTTCTTGCCACCGGCAGCTTCCTTGGCCTTCATCTTGTTGCGCACCATCAGCATGTCGCGCACAGGGATGCCTTCGGTGATGGCGATGACCAGGTCCAGGTCTGCCTCGACGGCTTCCCAGATGGCGTCAGCGGCACCAGCGGGCGGGACATAGATGACGGACACGGTGGCGCCGGTCTGCTGCGACGCTTCCTTCACAGAGGCGTAGATGGGGATGTCGGAGAACTTCTCGCCGGCCTTCTTGGGGTTCACACCCGCGACGAATGCGTTCTTGCCGTTGGCGTAGGCCTGGCAACCGAGGGTGTGGAACTGACCGGTCTTGCCCGTGATGCCTTGGGTGATGACCTTGGTGTCTTTGTTGATGTAGATGCTCATGACGGTACCTTCGAAGATGTTGATCCCAGCAGGCGCCACGGAACCGGCTTGGCCGGGCCGCTGGCGACGCACCCTGGAGGGGGGCGCCGCAGGCGCAACGGGGGTGGGTCAAGCCACGGCGGCGACGATCTTGGTCGCGGCTTCGGCCATGGTGTCGGCGGCGATGATGGGCAGGCCGGAATCGGCCAGCATCTTCTTGCCCAGGTCTTCGTTGGTGCCCTTCATGCGGACCACCAGCGGCACATTGAGGTTCACGGCCTTGCAGGCGGTGATGACGCCATCGGCGATGGTGTCGCACTTCATGATGCCGCCGAAGATGTTGACCAGGATGCCCTTGACGTCCGGGTTCTTCAGCATGATCTTGAAAGCTTCGGTGACCTTCTCGGCCGTGGCGCCACCGCCGACGTCCAGGAAGTTGGCGGGCTCGCCACCGAACAGCTTGATGGTGTCCATGGTGGACATGGCCAGGCCGGCGCCGTTGACCAGGCAGCCGATGTTGCCGTCGAGCTGGATGTAGGCCAGGTCGAACTTGGAGGCTTCGATTTCAGCCGGATCTTCTTCGTCCAGGTCGCGCAGGGCCACGATCTCGGGGTGGCGGAACAGGGCGTTGGCGTCGAAGTTGAACTTGGCGTCCAGGGCGGTGACCTTGCCCTTGCCGTCACGGTTCAGCGGGTTGATCTCGACCAGGGAGGCATCCGTCTCCATGTAGCACTGGTAGAGCTTCTTGAGGATGTCGACCGTCTGGGCGGTGGCGTCGGCAGGCATGCCGATGCCGTCGGCGACTTCCTTGGCCTGCGCGTCGGTCAGGCCGGTGATCGGGTCGACGAAGACCTTGATGATCTTCTCGGGCGTGCTGTGCGCCACTTCTTCGATGTCCATGCCACCTTCGCTGGAGGCGATGATGGCGACCTTCTGGGTGCCGCGGTCGGTGACCACGGACACGTAGTATTCCTTCTGGATGTCGGCGCCATCTTCGATGTAGAGGCGGCGCACCTTCTGGCCTTCGGGGCCGGTCTGGTGGGTCTTGAGCTGCATGCCCAGGATCTCGCCAGCCAGGCGGCGCACGTCGTCCAGGGACTTGGCCACCTTCACGCCACCACCCTTGCCTCGACCACCGGCATGGATCTGGGCCTTGACCACCCACACGGGGCCGCCGAGTTTCTCGGCCGCGGCCACGGCTTCGTCAACGGAAAACGCCGGAATGCCTCTTGGGACCGGCACGCCAAATCGGCTCAGGATCTCTTTGCCTTGGTACTCATGAATCTTCATGGGGATCTCGCAATGTGGTGATGCGTTCGGGTCGAACATGACAAAACCCGCCAGAGTCGATCAGACGCTGCCGGGCGCAACGCCCTCCGGGTTGGCCGGATTGCGCTGCAAGGGGGCAGCATAGCATCGCCACCCCTCGGGAAACAGGGTAGTTTCCGCAGGCCCGCCACTCAGGATGGGTCGGACGGGTCGGGCAACTCGCAGCCATCGCCGCGCACCACCTTGCACACCACCTCGCCGGAGAAACCGCGGGCGGCGAGGAAGCGCGCCTGCCGCGCCCGCTCATGGGGGTCTTCGGCCACGCTGCCATAGCGCCGGGCCCACAGGGCATGGGCGCGCTCCAGTTCGGAGTCTTTCAGGGTGCGCACCACCGCCTGGGCAATGTCTGTGGGCAGCCGGTGCTGGGCCAGTTCGGCCTGGATGCGGGCGGCCCCGAAACGCGCCGCCTTGCGGTGCAGCATCGACTCGGCAAAACGCTCGGCCGAGAGCAGCCCCTTGGCCTCCAGTTCATCCAGGGCCGCGTCAACCTGCTCCGGTGATTCGGCATGGGGGGCGAGCTTGCGTTGCAACTCCACCCGGGAGTGCTCGCGCGCCGCCAGGTATTTGAGGGCTCGCCCCTTGAGTGACAGCGCCATGGCCCAGCCCCTTGTCGCCTGTTTGTGCGTCTGTTTGTGCGTCAGTTGGTGCGCCTGCTTCTGCACGGGGTCCGAGCCCACTCAGGCTCACGCCTCCCGTGCGCCGCCCTCAGCGCCTTCGGGGCGCAGGCTGATGCCCAGCGACTCGCGGATCTTGTTCTCGATCTCGCGGGCCAGGTCGGGGTTCTCGCGCAGGAATTCGCGGGCATTGTCCTTGCCCTGTCCGATCTTCTCGCCGTTGTAGGCGTACCAGGCGCCGGACTTGTCGACGATCTTGGCGTTCACGCCCAGGTCGATGACCTCGCCTTCACGGCTGATGCCCTCGCCATAGAGGATGTCGAACTCGGCCGTCTTGAAAGGGGGCGACACCTTGTTCTTGACCACCTTGACCTTGGTTTCGTTGCCGATGACGTCGTCGCCCCGCTTGATGGAGCCGGTGCGGCGGATGTCCAGGCGCACCGAAGCGTAGAACTTCAGGGCGTTGCCGCCGGTGGTGGTTTCGGGGCTGCCGAACATCACGCCGATCTTCATGCGGATCTGGTTGATGAAGATGACGGTGCAGTTGGTCTTCTTGATGTTGGCGGTGAGCTTGCGCAGCGCCTGGCTCATCAGGCGGGCCTGCAGGCCTGGCAGGGCGTCACCCATCTCGCCTTCGAGTTCGGCCTTGGGCGTGAGGGCAGCCACCGAGTCCACGATGATCAGGTCCACCGAGCCGGAGCGCACCAGGGCATCGACGATTTCCAGGGCCTGCTCGCCGGTGTCGGGCTGGGAGATGAGCAGGTCCTGCAGGTTGACGCCCAGCTTTTGCGCGTACTGCACGTCCAGGGCATGCTCGGCGTCGATGAAGGCGCAGACACCACCGAGCTTCTGCATTTCAGAGACGACCTGCAGCGTCAGCGTGGTCTTGCCCGAGGACTCGGGGCCGTAGATTTCGATGACGCGGCCGCGCGGCAGGCCGCCCACGCCCAGGGCGATGTCCAGACCCAGGGAGCCGGTGGAGACGACCTGGATGTCCTCGACGACCTCGCCTTCGCCCAGGCGCATGATGGAGCCCTTGCCGAACTGCTTTTCAATCTGGGCCAGGGCGGCCTGCAGGGCCTTGGCCTTTTCGGTGCTGAGGTTGGACTTCGCAGTGGCTTCCATGGGGGGTCTCCGGCGCGGGGCCTGTGGATGGCGGTGAGGGGGATGGTGGGGGACGACGCCAAGCGCGACGCACACCCCGTGTCTGGGCGCCATTATGGCAAAGACTGGATATTCGTACAGTGCCTTGCGCGGATTTTTTTATTTCACGATGACTCCAGCCCGGCACTTCGCTGGACTGCGCTGAAGCTGGATACAGCAGGTTTATCAATAACTTACGCGCGTCCATCATATGCCGGTGCTTTCTGAAACCTGACCCGGCTTACCCTCGCGCCGCTCCTATGTGGCTCTTGGAATCGGGTCGTTCCAAGGAGTCATCATGGCCAAGATCAAGCTCACCAAGACCGCCGTAGAGGCGGCACAACCCCAGGCGCAGGCCGTCGAACTGCGGGACACCGTGGTGCCCGGCTTCCTGTGCAAGATCACCCCGGCGGGTCGCCGGGTGTTCATGCTCCAGTACCGCACGAACGCGGGCGAGCGCCGCAAGCCCGCCTTGGGTCTGTTCGGAGAACTGACCGTCGAGCAGGCCCGCGTCATGGCGCAGGACTGGCTGGCCGAGGTTCGCCGAGGCGGCGATCCCGGCGGCGCCAAAACCGAGGCGCGCAAGGCCCCCACCATCGCGGAGTTGTGCAAGAAGTTCATGGAGGACTACTCCAAGAAGCGCAACAAGCCCAGCACGCAGGAAGGCTATCAGGGCGTCATCGACCGCTGCATCATCCCATTGCTGGGCCGCAAGAAGGTGCTTGATGTGAAGCGCCCCGACATTGCCGGGCTGATGGAAAAGCTCTCGTACAAGCCGACCGAGGCAAATAAGGCATTCGGCGTACTGCGCAAGATGTTCAATCTGGCCGAAGTGTGGGGCTACCGCCCGGACGGCACGAACCCGTGCCGGCATGTCCCGATGTTCCCGCCGGGCAAGGAAACCCGGCTCATCGTGGATGGCGAATTGGCGCTGATCTACCGCCACCTGGACAAGTTGGAGGCCGAAGGGCTGGAGAACTACGTCATCCCCCTGGCGATCCGGCTGCAATTCGAGTTTGCCGCCCGGCGCTCCGAAATCTGCCCACTCGAATGGGCTTGGCTGGACTTCGAGAACCGCCGTGTGGTTTGGCCCGACAGCAAGACTGGCGGCATGTCCAAGCCCATGAGCGCGGAAGCCTATCGGCTGCTCTCGACGGCGCCGCGCCGGGAAGGCTGCCCGTATGTCCTGCCGTCGCCAAACGACCCGGACAAGCACCTGACCTTTGGCGAGCACTACGGCGGCTGGTGCCGGGCGCTCAAGGCCGCCGGCGTGCCGCACGTCGGCACGCATGGTATTCGCCACCGTTCGACCACCGACATTGCCAATTCGGGCGTGCCGACCAAGGTAGGGATGAGACTGACAGGACACAAGACCGTAGCGATGTTCATGCACTACGTCCACACAGAAGACAAGCCAGTACGCGAGGCGGCCGAACTGGTGGCCAGCCGGCGTCAGGCCATCACCGGCGCAGGGCAGCGCCAGTCGCAGGAGGCCGCAGCATGAACAGCGAAATGCTTCTGTATATGGACGACAAGCCAATCCGCCAGACATTGTCTGGCGAATCCTCCCCAACGCCGAGAAAGCCGAAAGTTGAACTGGCAAACCATGCCCGTTTCGGGTATAGTTTTCGGGAGTGCCAAATATGACCGTCTTCAAACGCAGGGACTTTGCACGGTGGCAGGCCAGCGAAAGGCTACCTGACGCCGCTTTGTGCAAAGCAGTCCAGGAGATGGAGGCCGGTCTGGTTGATGCTGACCTGGGCGGCTTTCTCTACAAGAAGCGGGTAGCGCGCCCTGGTGGCGGCAAAAGCGGCGGCTATCGGACGCTGCTGTCGGCACGGATCGGCAGCAGCTATGTGTTCCTGCATGGGTTCCCCAAGAGCAACAAGGCGAATATCACTCAGGACGAAAGGAAGGCGTTGCAGTTCGCTGGCAAGGTGTTTCTGGAACTGTCGGCAGAGAACTTGGCGAAAGCGCTGGAGTCCGGCGTTCTACTGGAGGTGTGTTGTGACGAGCAAGCTCATTGAATCCCTGCGCGGCGACTTGGCTGCGCTGCATGACGCTGGCGCAATCGGCAAGGTAACGATGCGCGAGTTCGATGCCATCTGCCCGCCGCCAGTGCGGGAGTTCAGTGCTGCCGACATCAAACACCTGCGCGAAGAACTGAAGTTCAGCCAGCCGGTGTTTGCGCTGCATCTGCACACGACAGCTTCGACGGTGCGCAAATGGGAGCAAGGCGATACCCACCCGGCCGGCCCGGCGCTCAAACTGCTGAACATCATCGCCGACAAGGGCTTGCAAGCCATCATCTAGTGCCCCGCACTGGTGACTGCCACGCATGGATGAAGCCGTAGTCGTTTTCTCCCGCAAGGGCCTGTTTCAGACCCGGATTGTGGCGCGCGATGTTCGCAGCCGGGAACATGCGCGCAAGTTATGGCCGTTGGTGTCTCCCGATGCTTTGCGGCAAATGGTGACGTGGGTCAGCCCTATCTTTGAAGATGGAAAGCTGCGTCGGCGCTCCCATTTCCGGCAATTGCCCGTTGATCGCATCTACGACCTCAGGGCGCACTTTGATGACGAAGAAACCAACCGGCAGCGGGCCGTACAGGAAAGCCAAGAGCATCGGCGCGCAAAAGAGTTGATCGCGGCAGAGCTTGGTCGGCGTCTGGATGCCCGGCTTGCCATGCCGTGGTGGTTCAAGGATGCGGATGCATCAGACTACCCGCTGGAAGGTAACCTATTGCTCGGCGCTGAT
Source organism: Pseudomonadota bacterium (assembly GCA_022566735.1). GTDB lineage: Bacteria > Pseudomonadota > Gammaproteobacteria > Burkholderiales > Burkholderiaceae_C > Aquabacterium. The sequence continues at coordinate 18,342 of JADFIG010000011.1, read as the reverse complement.
CGTGTAGCGACCGAGCATCCATTGGATACACCCTTCGGCAGCCGATTCCGGCTCGATGTTGCGGTGCTTGGGCCGCCTGTCCAAGCGGAGCCAATGGTTTTGGGTGGCGTGGAAATCGAGCTTGGCCATGCCTTCGACGGACGTAAGGCACTGATCGGTAAGTCGCTGGGGTTCCCGCTCATCTCCATCGACATCACGGAAATGTCGATCGACGAGTTGACGCCAGAATGGGCGCAGCAGGCATTGACCGCCACCACGCGCAGCCACGAACAAGGGCGCCGGCAAACGTACATCTATCTCCATGACCTGCTGTACCCCCTCTACGCCCAGTTGCCAGCATTCCTCGATGACGAGCAACGTCACCAGTTCCTAGTGTTCGCAGATGATGCAACCTTGCAAAAGCTGGCGCACTGGATGAACTTGCTGGCGGAAAGGCTGGAATACCCGAAGGGAGCTGTTGCGGTCGCGTTGGTCAACGGAAAAAGTGAACAATCACGCAAGATGCTGGAGCGCGCAGGGGAAGTTGCCGGGCCTGATTGGAAGGACTTCAATAGCCAGCGGTGCCTGCGTTTGACTCTTCCTCGCCCTCGAAACACTGCGGATCTTCAGGCCCATCGTTTTCATATGACGATGGCGCGACTGCTGCTTTCCCATGCCGATGCACTTGTCGGCTACAAGTATTGCAACGGCGTGAACAACAACGATCCAGAGGAGGATGTCTGGATCGCCCATCGCTGGATTGCCGAGCAGGGTATCCATACCCAACACCGTGTGCTGCCCAAGCGATTGGCCGAGCCGATCAACCGGCTGATCGCAGTGGTGTCCGATTTACGCCGCGATCATGAAACGTCGGCCGCAGAGTCGTAACCACGCGATGCCAAAAATCATCAGGTAGCCGAATAGCTGATTGCTTACGCTGCGCCGTACTGGCCACGGTTCTGGGCAATTCCGCCCGAATAACCGGAGCACGACCATGACGCAACCGTCCTTTTCATCGTTCGGTGCTGCACTGATAGAGCCCGATTCCCAAGGCCAGAACTGTCGGCGCGACGGCTGACCAGATTCAGGAAGCCTACGTCATGCCATCGAGCATGGGTGTATCCGCGTGAAGTGGTCAAGGAGGTGCTGCGGCTCAATGCGGCGGCGGTCATTCAAGCGCACAACCACCTGAGCAGGAATCCTGAGTTGGACAGTGCCGACATATTGCTGAACCAGCGAATCAAGAAAGCGCCCGACAGTTGGCGTTCGCACAGCACTGGATCACATCTTCGTGGCTGGGGCAGCAACTGTGTCGTTTGCCGAACGAGGCTTGCTGTGAGCTGGCTTCGACTGCTTTTCTCCAACCTCAAGCTCCTGCTGCGAAGAGTTGTTCTTCACATCATTAAGAGGACTCGTATCTTGTACGGTTTTGTCATTTTTAGGATTTGATTCTTGCTTTTTGGATGGAGCAATTTCAACAGTTACGCCATCTTTCGGCAGGGGGCTAGATTTTAAAATCGATTGATCAACAATGGCGGCAGATGATGGTTGCGCACTTTCATTTTCATCGCCAACTCCAACAGATTTATTGCCTGGGTGAAAAAATGGAGCAACAACAAACAGAGCGATAAAAATAAATGAGGCAGCAATCATTCCCTTAATGGTGATTTTTGCTGTTTTCTTGTACAAACGAATGGCATCCAAAACTGGATGCAATGCCAGCTCTCGATAGTCTGAGCGGGTTAGCGCTATATGAATATTCTTATGCCAACGTCTCATGTTGAGCAGCTCATTTACCAATGACTTAGAGCTAACATGACGTTGAATAATTATGCTAGCCCATGTAATGGCCAATAAAACAAAGCAGAATATTATCCCGGCAACTGCCCAGGTGTTTTTCTGAGAGGACAGCAATGTCAGGCGCACGCCTAGCCCCGTTGCCAATGCTGCGAGACCTATCACAAAACCCGTAGAAAGTCGATGAACACGATCCACGATACGCGAAACATCTTCTCCAACCGCCTTCCTAAGGTCGGCCATAGCTTTTACTGTTTCTGCTGACTTTGATCTCACATAGGCGCGATGATCAAGCCGAGCCCCATCAAGCGCTTCCTGCAGAGATTCGGGTAATACGGTTAGCCACTCCAAGTTCCCATTGGATTGAGAGTCCCTGACAATCGCAGAAAGACGCCGCACAAGAACTTCATGCCGGGCTTCTGTGTCCTGCTTTACGAGTATCCAGTCGGCTGCCTGGCATATTTTTGCATAGGCGTTGTCATCCTGGCACTTTTCCCCAAGATAGAAAGTACGTTTTCTTGCGCCATTGAGAGATACCTTTATTGTATCTTCTTTCCACACATCTGAAACAAGTAGCGTTGCCAGATTTTTAGCTGCCAGCGCCTTCCATATATTCCACGGTTCACCACTGCCATCATCGCCTATTAATATCCAGCGATAAGGGTCTGCCGGAACAGTGGCGCCGGTCAAATCGCGCACTACACCTTTTCTGGGGTCGATTGCATCTGAATTGGGTTCCAAGGGTGGCAAGCCAGGTAATGGCTCGCCATCCCAAGAAAGGACAGAAAACCCCTTGGTCTTGAATCCAGTAAAAAAATTTAGTACCAATAGCTCGCTGGCTAAGGTCAATGCCTTGTCCTCCAAGGCCGCTGAAAATCCTGCTTGCGACGCAAAGAAAACCCTTCCGCCTACTGGCTTCTTGATTACAAGGGTGACATCCTCATTTGCAACAGCATCTATTGAGATCTCGGAAAACTCGCCATCACGGATGGAAATCGACCAAGCTTCCGATTTCTTTCCTGAGAAATCATCGAAGGCTCGCTTGAAATCGCCCGATTTTTCAGAAGAGACATGCCCGGAAATGTCGATTTGATCGATGGTTTCGCGGATGTTGACATGCTCTCCTAAAGCATCAATCAGGGATGCGAGGCATTTTTTCGAGTTCATCGTTCCGTTCCAAGCCGGTGGATCGTATGGTTATTTCAACGCCTCCATTTCCCTCTGTTTTTATCTCTACATTCTTGTTTTCTTCGTGCCCGGCGCTAAATAAGAGAGTTATCCCTTCATTTGTGACAACCCGCCGGTACTCAGCTGGTGGTGGAGTAGCCCCCTCAAATTTGAATGCTTCTGTGCTTATGTTCTTATTGGCGAGTTTGCTCTTGAAGGTTTTTAAAATTGCAGCCTCTGGAGCCACACCTTGCAATACGGCACCAAGAAACTCCTCTGGCTTTTCAAAGTCAAAACCTTCAAGCCTTGACATGGCTGCACGTACGAACCGCTTAGGCGCTTTCGCAACTTCGGGAGGAACCTCACTTTTGTGCGCCTTGATTGACTCGACTGCCGCATCTTCGAGGCGCTTGGTCAGCTCGACCGGCTCAAGCGCACGGCGTATATCCAGGAAATTGGCAAAATGCTGAGTGGCATCGCGATAGCGCCCGGACGAATGGTCAATTACCACGATTGATGATTGAAAGTCCCCGCCTGATTCGATATTTTCATTTTTATGAAATCGTATGACGGCAGATTTTTGCATGGCCTTACGATCCTTCGTAAATGTTTCGACAAGCGTCTGCAAATCAGGAACAGGGTTTCCATCCCCATCTAAGATCAGATTACCTTCTGCATCTTTAATGTAGGAATAAGATACGACCTGCTGATGCTCGTATTTGATGACGGCAACAAATCGAGTATCCCCTTCCGTTTTGAGGACAAAGAGCATCAGAACGCCGGGCGCAAGTCGTTTGTCCTGCTTTACTTTCTCTTTGAATCTAGCTGCCAGATCGTGCGAGGCTTTTATAAATCCATCTTTTGCTTTTTGGCTAGGCAAAGCTCGATAAAGGAGGCTTGGAATTCCTGCGCCAGGAAGAAACTCATAGGCGGCTCCACGAAGAGTCTCTTTAACTCGCTCAACGAAGAAATCCACGCATTGCGGTGGTTTAACTTCTGCTAAAAAAACGGGGGATTCCGACGCAGGATCGACAACGTGGAAGATCATTCGCTCAATGGTGAGACCTTCTGCTTCTTTTTCACTAAGAATGCTCATCGACACCCCGTCTTAATTTTTAAATTTAGAGTTAAATGATGTGTGGATTTTAATTTTTCCTCACACTACTTTTGTGTATTAGCAATATTTTGCGTCAAGGTAAACCAGATGATTTTTGGTCATCTACCCATACCAAACATGCAATTTATCAGAAATTCTTAACATTTGGAGACATCCTTGCGTCTCCGCTTCGCGGACCACGCTGCTTCAGGTTCGCTGTTCGCTCATCCCTAACGGGACTGGCATTCGCCAGCCTTCCGCATCCCTGACGCCTCCGGCCCGGCTTCCAGCTTCGGGCCTGCGCGCTTGCGCTTGCCGTGCGGTTCGGCACAGAGGGAGGGCCGTTGCCATGTCCAGCCGTCTTTCCTGACTCCATCACCTTGTCCGCGACTGTAGCCCGCGTCCGTGTGCCGTCAAGGCGCGCAGGGCCGTGTCCTCGGCTGCGCCTGCGGGCCGCACCAACCCTGCGCTTGTCTCCTTGACGGCCCCCGTCCACGGGCTCCCTTTCGTCGCGGGCGATGAACTCAGGAAAGACGGTGGCAACAGGGCCAACCGGGTTCCTCGTGCCGACCGCACCGAACAGCCGAAAGGCTGGGCTCCGAATCTAGGAATCCGGTGTGCGGTTTTCTTCAACAGCCTTTTTGTTCAGGAGAACGACATGCTTGCAACCCGTTTTGCCTCCCACTCCCCAGCACTGCGCAGCGACTACCCGCTGTCCGATGACCAGATTCGCAGGGTGGCCCCGTCCATCTTCGCGGATGCCCCGCACCAAAGCCGTTCCGAGCGGTACGCCTATATCCCCACGGCCGCCGTACTGACCGAGCTTCGCAAGGAGGGGTTTCAACCCTTCATGGTGACGCAGACCCGCGTGCGCGATGAAGGCAAGCGCGAGCACACGAAACACATGCTGCGCCTGCGCCACGCCAGCCAGATCAACGGCGCGGAGGCGAACGAAATCGTGCTGCTGAACTCGCACGACGGCACCAGCAGCTATCAGATGCTGGCCGGGATGTTCCGTTTCGTTTGCAGCAATGGCCTTGTCTGCGGCGACACCGTGGCGGACGTGCGCGTACCCCACAAAGGCGACGTGGCCGGTTCCGTCATCGAAGGCGCTTTCGAGGTGTTGAGCGGTTTCGAGCGCGTGAAGGAATCGCGCGACCTGATGCGCAGCATCACGTTGGACGATGGCGAATCCGACGTGTTCGCCCGTGCTGCGCTGGCGTTGAAGTACGACGACCCGGACAAGCCCGCGCCCATCACCGAATCGCAAATCCTGATGCCGCGCCGGTTCGATGACCGCCGCCCTGACCTGTGGAGCGTGTTCAACCGCACGCAGGAGAACTTGACCAAGGGCGGATTGCATGGCCGCAGCAGCAATGGACGCCGCCAGAGTACCCGCCCCGTGCAGGGCATTGATTCCGACATTCGCCTGAACCGCGCCCTGTGGCTGCTGGCCGATGGCATGCGCGCTCTCAAGGCTTGACCGTTCCCCCCCCGGAGGGGCCGTTTCCCCTCCATTCCCTTGTTTCACTCGATTGGAGATACATCATGAACGCTATCACCTACACCGAAGCCCACGCCGTCAACACCGCAGCCAGCAGCGCCGCGAACGTGCTGCAAGCCGCCGACCCGAGCAAGCACATGATCCTGGTGCCGCTGTCGCGGCTGGTGCTGCGCCCCACGGGCCGCAACGTGCGCAAGACCCCGCGCATGTCCATCCCTGAACTGGCCGCGAGCATCCAGCGCGTGGGCCTGCTGCAAAACCTCATCGTGATTGCATCCGCCGATGGCGAGCATTACGAAGTCGTGGCCGGTGGCCGTCGCCTCGCCGCGTTGAAGCTGCTGGCAAAAAAGCACCGCATCGCCAAGGATTGGGACGTGCCTTGCTTGCAGGTGGCCGATGGCACGGCCCGCACGGCCAGCCTGACCGAGAACGTGCAGCGCGAAGCCATGCACCCGGCAGACCAGTTCGAGGCATTCGCCGCGCTGGTGGCCGAAGGCCGACCCATCGAGGACATTGCGGCGGATTTCTCCGTTACGCCGCTGGTGGTGCAGCGCCGCTTGAAGCTGGCGAACGTCTCGCCCCGCCTCATGGCCGACTATCGCGCCGATGCCGTGAGCCTTGACCAGTTGATGGCCCTTGCCATCACCGACGACCACACCATGCAGGAAGCCGCGTTCTACGATGCCCCACAGTGGCAGCGGCATCCCTCGCACTTGCGCGAACGCCTGACCGAAAGGGAAATCGACGCTTACCGGCATCCGCTGGTGCGCTTCGTCGGACTGGACACCTACGAAGCCGCAGGCGGTGGCATCCGCCGTGACCTGTTCGCGGAAGGCGATGCGGGCGTGTACCTCAACGATGCCGCGCTGCTGGAACGGCTGGCGCAAGACAAGCTGGCAGGTATTGCCGCCGCTATCCGCGCCGAGGGTTGGGCGTGGGTGGATGCCACGCCGGGCGTGACCCATGCCGACCTGCACGCCTTCCAGCGTGCGCCGAGGGAACGGCGCGAGCCGAACAAGCGCGAAGCGCAGCGCATCGAAAAGCTGCAAGAGAAAATGCGGGCCATCGGTGAAGCCGTGGACGCCGCGATGGACGCCGACGACGAGGAAAAGGCCGATGCCTTGCAGGAGGAAGGCGAAACCCTGGGCGAGCAGTTGCAGGCGTTGGAAGATGGTTTGCAGGACTACGGCGCGAACGTGAAGGCCGCAGCCGGTGCCATCGTGACCATCGACCGCAACGGCGAGGCCGTGATTCATCGAGGGCTGCTGCGCGAGGCCGAAGCAAAGGCGCTGCGCACGCTGGAGAAGCTGCGCCAAGGCTTCAGCGACCCGGACACCGCGAACGATGACGAAGGCGAGGAAGACGAGCAGCCCAAGGCCGCAGCGATTTCCGACCGGCTGGCCCAGCGCCTGAGCGCTCACCGCACCGCTGCGCTGCAAATCGAGGTAGCCCGGCATCCGCAGGTGGCGCTGGCCGCTGTGGTGCATGGCATGGTGCAGACCGTCTTGCAGGAAAGCCGCTACGGTCGCAGCCGTGATTCTCTGCCGCTGGGCGTGGGCCTGAAAGTGCAAGATCGGCTGGAAGGCATGGCCCCGGACTGGCCGGAATCGCTCGCCGCTGTGGCGCTGCGCGAACTGCAACAGGCGGCGGGCGAAGCCTTGCCGGAGGACAGCGCCGAACTGTTCGCTGCGCTGCTGGCGAAGCCGCAAGACGAACTGGTACGGCTGCTAGCCGTGTGCGTGGCTTCCACGGTGGACGTGGTGACGCCTCGCGCCGTGCCGCACCAGCCCGGCGAGGAACTGGCGCAGGCCGCGGGCCTCGACATGGCCGCATGGTGGCAGCCGACCGCAGAGGGCTACTTCAAGCACGTTTCCAAGGCCATGACTCTGGATGCGGTGGGCGAGTACGCGCCGCAGCACGTAACCCGGCTGGCGAAGCTCAAGAAGGCTGACATTGCCAGCGAGGCCGAGCGGCTGGTGAACGGTACGGGCTGGATGCCCGCCATCTTCAAGGCCGAAGGCCCGCAGCAGGCAGTGAAGGAAAGCGCGCAGGAGGCAGGACCGGAGCAGGACGCGCCGGAGGATGCCGAGTCAATGGCGGATGAGCCCGCCGAGGCGCTGGCCGCTTGACCCTGCATCACAGGTAAGCGCCCCGGTTCCGACCGGGGCGCATTGCTGGAAGGAGACTCCCTATGACCCGTACCACCACCAGCCGCCCGCGCATGGCGGCGATCTACGCCCCCAGCACGGTGCGCGCCCGCAGCTGGCACGGCGAGGGCGATGTGCGCGGCTACCGCCCGCCCTCGGGCTGGACGGCCCGCGCAGACCTCACCGACATTCATCCCATCACGGGCCGCGCTTTGGCGCGCGCCGTGTGGTGGATCATCGAGACGAAGGAATAACCGCGTTCAGCACCGCGCCCAGGTCGTTCCGTCCTGGGCGCGGTGAAACGCAAAATCCGGGCGCGGCAGTGGCCGCGCCCGGTGAGGATGCTTCATGGCGCGATCAAGACTCTGACCTTGAGTTCGTCCTGCTCTGCATTCAGGTCGTTTTCGATTCCGCGCGGGTTATGGATTCGGCCATCCGGGTCATATACGAAGCAGAAAAGCGTGCGGCAGTTTGGGTGCCTCTTGTATTTCGCAATATCTACGATGAGTTGCTCGCCCAACTCTCTGGCACCGAGTCCTGGCCGTGATTTCTTAATCTCCACCACGGCTTCAATCTCGGGAAGCAAGAAGTCCATTCTGGACGCGCCGCCAGCGTAGCTGGGCGTCCATTCTTCCGGTCGCACATCGTCGAAGGGGATTCTCAAGAGCGCGTGGAACAGATCCTGCACGTCGTATTCATCACCGATGTCCAGAGTCGGTCGGTCTTGACGCCGAACACGTAGTTGCTTTGCGACCTGATGAAAGCGCTCTCCTATCCGATAGAGCGCTTCGACCCTTTCGGGTGCTGTGACTTTCCCCGGAGAAAGTTGGGCGCTTCTAAGGCAGGCAGGACTTCTCCTTACCCGTGCAAGCATGGCGTTGACTACTCCTCTGACATTTTCCACGCCCCGGTATGACGGCGTGCCGATATAGGTATTGGTGCTGTCGTTGAAGTAGTCTGCGACGATCTTCGCATGATGCAATCCGTCAACGACTTCATCCCGAAAAAGGTCGATGAGTTCGACCCCGATTTCCCTATACCTGCCTTCATCTCCTTGGGCCATATAGATGCCACTGTGAGACTTGGTAAATCGCCCAAGCATTGCGCTCAGGGCGGCTGAATACCGCTCCAATGTGTCGATGAACTCATCTTGGGTCATATGAATCTGGTTCTGAGAGGTGTAAGCAGGGTAGAGCGTAGCTTGTTTATAGTGGGAAGTAGGTGATATGGGCCTGTGCGTGTAGGCGCGATGCGCCACCGGGCTTTCGGGCTGCGCCCCGTGCCGACTTCGCCGTCACGGCCATTCGGCTTCAATCCCTCACGCCTTCGCGCCTGCGGTGCTGCGCGCTGCGCTTGCCTCTAGGGGAAAGCCCTACGGGCTATCCCCGCCGCGCGCAGCTTGGCGCCCCTCGATGCTGCCGAACCGGCTGCGCCGGATCGGCACGATCAGCGCCTCTTCGCAATGGACGGTGCGTTGGCGAACACGCTGATGCTTGCTGCGGCAGGTTGTGCAGATGCGTGCCGTCCTCAACGCTGGCGGTTCTCGCCCATCACGTCACGAAGGACGGTTCACGGGCATCCCGCCCGACATCGCCATGGAGCTTCCACGCCACGCCTCAAGAGCGGCGCCGCAAGGTGCGGCAGGGGCGTTCTCGCCTGTCGTTGGGGTGTTGACCTGGCCCGCGTCAGAGGGCGAGCCGGAACAGCCTTCGGGCGGGGATGCCGAGTCGGCCCTGTCTCCCTTCGAATTGGGGGTGGTTCGGCCCAAGGCGTCCTTGTGTTGTTGTGAATCCTGGCGGTGGCGCGGCTGCGCCTCGGGCTTCATGGCTGCAACCGTCCAGCGAAAACAATTTCCCCTCTGCTGCGCAGATTCCTCGCGGGCCAAATTCTTTTCGCCTTCCGGCTCTCCACTGCGTTTCGACCGCAAGCGGTGCGGCCCGCCCGTCCCCCGCCGGCCGGATCACAACAAGGACGCGATGGGCGCGAACCTTGTTCCACCAAAAGGAGTTTCATCATGGCCAACATCGGCAGCTTCACCGCAGACAAAGACGGCTTCACCGGCACGCTTCGCACCCTGACGCTCAACGTCAAGGTCAAGCTGGTGCCCAACGACAAGGGGGACAACGAGAAGGCCCCGGACTTCCGCCTGCAGGCAGCCAGCCATGACATCGGCGCGGCGTGGAAGAAGACCAGCGAGGCCGGGCGGGAGTACATCTCCGTGACCCTCGACGATCCTTCGTTCCCGGCCACGGTCTACGCCCGCCTAATCGAAGGCGAGGACGGCACGCACGACCTGATCTGGTCGCGCAGCAAGCCCCAGGCGGCCTGACAGCCGCCCACTGCGCCCCGTCACATGGCGGGGCGCTGCGCTGTTCGTTCGTCCCGAACGAGGCAGCGGCAGGCAGCGTCCATTGCAGGTTACGTCTTCCAGACTGGGAGCAGTGTCTGCGGTTACGGCCAGGGCATGGCGTGTCGGCGCGATGCGCCGCCGGGCTTTACGGGCTACGCCCCGCGCCGTCGTTGCCGTCACGGCCATTCGGCTTCAATCCCTCACGCCTTCGCGCCTGCGGCGCTGCGCGCTTCGCTTGCTCCCGGGGGAGCGAGCTGCGTTATGGCGCTGCCCTTTTAATTGTTGATTCGATGTATGGCTTGAGATTCAGCATGAATAGGCGAATCCATTCGTCTTTCAATTCGGGGGGTACCTCTTCCGCCGACGGGGCTAAGCCCAGTGTTTTTAACGCACCCTCACTGGCCCTCGATATGGCCAGCGTTCTGACTCGATCATCGTTAAGAGCCTGAACGATCTTCCCGGTGTGCTGAAAAGCCTCAAGGTACATCTTTGGTGCCTCGCTCGCTATTTTTGGCAAGTCATCCAAGCGGCCTACGAGGCTGAAATCAACGGATAAATCCAGCGTTTTCCCCTCGACGGGATCAATGGCATAGGTCTCTTGAAAAGCCGGGCCGCTGTACTCATCGCTGATAAGGATAAGGAGCCTTGCAAAATTGAAGAGTTCTACATATCCGAGGATTCGACCTTCCTGTGGCTGAGCAACCACGGAAACACAGTGGAAAAGGTGATCCTGCGGTCGGTTCTCAATCAGATCCGCATCGAAGAAAAAGTAAAAGGGGTTTGGAGCCTCAGGGCTCGGGTCTAAGAGGTAAGCCAGTGCCCGAGCGCAGTTGCTTTTTTCAATATGATCAACCTCCGACAAGAGGGCCAGGCACGACTTGACCATAGACCTTCCGGCTGCCGGGCCGCCATAGCGGAAATTCATGCAGAGCGGTTCGTCCAAGTAATTGTCTACTTGCTCCGAGCGGGTGGTGGCGTTCTTGAAATCGAATTCCGGGTGATCGACAGCAATCTTTTTGAGCAAGTTCTTTATAGTTCTTGAATCATTTGCTCGAATGGCGACTTCTATCCTGTTGTCTGACTCTTGGGTCGATATATCATGCCCATCAAGCACCAATACAGAGTCAGCCCGAAGCCGTAGCTTTTCTCCTGACGCAGTTTGCACTTTGAAGTCTGGATGCGTGCCGCCTCGCCCGCGTTTGACTCCGGCTGCACTCGAAAACCAGAGGAACTGCTTTGCGAGTTCCGCCTCCCATGCAACGCCCCGCGTGCTATTGCAGCTCCTGCAGATGAAGTCGTGGACTTCCTTGCGCCCACCTATTGAGCTGGGAATGATGTGCTCACCCGTTCGGTGATCGCCCTCCAAGGGATTGGGGCAAAGCCAACATGTTTTCATGAATCCTCCCGACCGAAACGCAGCGCTTCGGCGACTACGACCTGGCTACTGCCAGTAGCTCTTCTGTCCTGCTCATCAGCACTGCCGTGCTGCATTCGAGCGCACTGGCGATCTTGAAGATGATCGCCAGCGTGGGCATGTGCTCGCCACGCTCGACCTTGCCCATGTGCGAACGCTCGATGCCGGCGAGGTTCGCCAGCGACTCCTGCGCGATGCCGCGCTCCGTCCGCAACGCGCGCACCGCCGCGCCGAAGGCTTGCGCCAACTCGGCGTCGAAGGTGGTGGCGCCGGCTGGTCGGCCACGCTGAATGGGTCGCTTCTGCATGGACAGAAGCGTCAATTCGCAGCACAATTAAAACCACGTTATCTTTAACTCATTCATGCTTTTGGCCCTTTTTCGTTCTTTTACGGAAATCCGCTTCTGCGGATTCCGGTGAAACCGGGAAACCGCCAACGTGCCTTTGCAGATTTCTACAATTGAGCTTTTGCGCTTTCGTGTTTCCACGGCTTTCGTGGAATACGCATCCACGCTTTCGCGTGGAAACGCAAAACCGACATGCCATGTTGGAACAGGAGCACCTCGATGAAGGCTCCCCTCGTCACCGAGGAGCAGCGCGCCGCGCTGCTGGAGAACGGGCGGCGGGTCGCCGCCGGTGAACCATACGACCCGTTGCCGGTCGTGCGGCTATTCACTCCCGACGCCCACGCGATCTGGCTGCTGGCATCGCTCGATCCTGCCGACGGCGATACAGCTTGGGGCGTCATGGACGTGGGCATCGGTATGCCCGAGCTGGGTCACATCAAGCTGTCCGACCTGGCCTCCATCGTCGGCCCGAACAAGCAGCCCGTAGCGCGGGATTTGTACTTCCAGGCGGTGCGCCCGCTGTCGGAATACCTGCGGCTGGCGCAGGAAAACCGCTCTGTCGTCGATTGAGCCATTCGCACCCAAGCCGGGCGTATTAAGGCTATTTCGGTCTTGCTCCAGACCCGCAAAGTCTGAATCCGCACTCTTGCACCGAAGCAGTGCCCTCATGCGAAAAACAGCCACGATCCTTTGCGGGAGTTGCGGCACGGTATTCCGTGCCGCATGACATTTCTAAGTCGGGCGGCCGTCGCATTCGGACGGATTTCGCAATACGCCGGAGCCAATTAGCCTTGACACCAACAGATACAGCTTAACCGGATTTCTACCTTGATTTAAGGCTCCTGCATGTCTGACGCCGTGGCGACGTTCCTGCTGTTCGACAGGAGCTACGGTCATGGTCAATCCTCATCACGTCGCTCACTGGTATCCCACGGCGGCTTACCTCTACATCTTGTGGCTGGATGCGCTGGCGCTGGCCTGGGAGTACTTGCGTAGGCATCCTGATTACCGGCTTGACTGGGTGCGCCGTGCGCGCCGCCCCGATGCTGCGTATCGCTGGGGCCTGCGCCTGCTGGAAGACCCGGCGCTGGATGCGCGTGACGCGCATCCGGCCTGGCTGCCCGGCCATGCGGCCGTGGTGCAACTCTATCCCGATGCTGATCCGCCGCCTGACGCGGCCAGATTCGACTTCTGGAACATTCCCGGCCACAAGCACCTGCTCCACGATGGCAAGCGGCTGGCATTGATCGCGCGCAGCCCCGGCCATTGCCAGCGTTACGCGCTGGCCTTTGGCCTGGAAGACGGCATGGCTGTCGCCTATGCCCATCGCGGCGACGCTGCCGCGCCTGTGCTCGATCACGCGCCCAGCGCCGCGCGAACCAGGCCCAGGCCGACGCCTGCTGCGTTACTGGAGCTGCACACCCTGCAGGCGCTCGACGCGACCCTGGCGGGCGCGTCCTTGCGCGACGTGGCCGAAGGATTGTTCGGCGTAGACGCCACGGCCGGTTGGTACAGCGACGGCGGCCTGCGCTCCAAGGTACGCCGCCTGGTGCGGCGCGGCGATGCGCTGATGCGCGGCGGCTATCGCCGCCTAGCACAGCTTGCGCCGCTTGAGAAGGGTCGTTTTGATGGCCACGCAAAACGACCCTGAGCAAGAGGGCTTCGTTTTCTGAGACTGCCTCCATCCGGTTGCGCTGTGCGGCCGGAGCTTTGAAAGCTACGGAGGTTCTCACTATGCGTCCCGCTCCCTTGCGGCCTTCTGCCGCACCCGCCACTGCCCCGACCACTGCTGCGCAGCCGCAGCGTTATCTGACCAACGACGAGGCCGCCGACTACCTGCGGCTGTCGCCGCGCACGCTGGAAAAACAGCGCGTACTCGGCGGTGGCCCGCGTTTTCGCAAGTTCGGCCGGCGCGTCATGTACGCCGTGGCCGACCTCGACGCCTGGGCCGCCGACCGCAGCTTCGAGACGACTTCCGATCCCGAATACGCCGAGCACCACTCGGCCGACAGCCGTGCGCGCTGATCGGCGGCACGCGGCAGGCCATCGCCATGTCCAGCACTGCGCTGCCGTCCCGGCAGCGGCCCGTGCCAGAGCGCGAACAGCTCGATCTGTTTCGCGCCTTGCCGGGCGACATGGCGCCGCGCGACAGCCAGGACTTGATGGCCTTTCCGTTCTTCTCGCTGGCGAAGTCGCGGCGCGTCGCGCCGATCGACTTCCGGGCCAGCGGCATCACGATCCGCGTGGAGGGCACGCAGGAGCACGGCATCGCCACGATTTGGGATGCGGACATCCTGATCTGGGCGGCCAGTCAGATCGTGGAAGCGCGCGATGCGGGCTTGCGCCCGTCGCGGCTGATGCAGGCCACGCCTTACGAGATCCTGCGCTTCATCGGGCGCGGTACGTCGCTGCGCGACTACCAACGTCTCAAAGCGGCCTTGGATCGCCTGCAATCCACCACGGTGGCCACGTCCATCCGGGAGACCACGGGAAGACGGCTGCACCGCTTCTCGTGGATCAACGAATGGAAGGAACTGGCCGATGCCAAGGGCACGCCCTTGGGGCTGGAGCTGATCCTGCCGGACTGGTTTTACGCGGGCGTCATGGATGCCGCCCTGGTACTGACCATCGACCCGGCGTATTTCCGGCTCACGGGCGGGATCGAGCGATGGCTGTACCGGCTGGTGCGCAAGCACGGCGGGCGCCAACCGGGCGGCTGGCAATTCGATTTTCGGCACCTGTATCGGAAATCGGGCAGCGCCACGCGCTTCTCGGACTTCGCCTACGACCTGCGCGCGCTAGTCGCTCGGCAGTCGATGCCCGGCTACGTCCTGGGCATCGAGCGAATGCCGGACAACGGCGCCGAGCTGCTGACCTTCCGGCCCGTGCCGTTCACGGCACGGGGATAAACGGTGCGCAGCTTGTGGATGGGCTCGTGCTATCAGGAGTACGGCGTATCGTGCTATCGGGAGTACGGCTATCGTGCTATCAGGAGTACGAATCGCCAGCAAACCCAATAACGGTGCGGGTTTGCGGCCCCTCTAACTTCCCTAACTTAAATCATCTAACTGATAGTAGAAGCGCCGCACGCCGGTGGAAAACCGCCGAGCGGCACCACGCACAGCAGCAACAGCCGGGCTTTCCAACGTGGAGGGTCAGGCCATGATCGTCGCGCTGCTCAACCAGAAAGGCGGCGTGGGCAAGACCACGCTCGCCACCCACATCGCCGGTGAGCTGGCGATGCGCGGCCAGCACGTCGTACTGCTGGACGCCGACCCGCAAGGCTCCGCGCTGGACTGGACGCAGCGCCGCAGCCAGCAAGGTTTGCCACGGCTGTTCAGCGCCGTGGGCCTCGCTCGCGAAACATTGCATCAGGAGGCGCCAGAACTCGCCAGGCGGGCCGATCACGTCGTCATCGACGGCCCGCCGCGCATCGCCGCCTTGGCGCGCTCCGCGCTGCTGGCGGCCGAGCGCGTGCTGATCCCCGTGCAGCCCAGCCCCTACGACCTGTGGGCCAGCGCCGAGATGGTGGCGCTGATCCGCGAGGCGCAGGTGTTCCGGCCTGCGCTGCGCGCGGCATTCGTCATCAACCGGCGCGTCAGCACCACGGTGATCGGACGCGAAGCGCGCGGCGCTCTGGCCGAGCAGCCGCTGCCCGCGCTGCGCTCGGAAGTACGCCAGCGCATCGTCTTCGCAGACAGCGTGGCCGCCGGCCGGCTTGCCCGCGAGCTGGCGCCCGACAGCGCCGCCGCCCGCGAAATCACCGCGCTGGTGGACGAACTGCTGCGGTGGCCATCATGACCACAAAGCCGTCACTCGGCAGCAAACGCGCAGCCAAGCGCGTGGGCATTGGCGCGCGCCCGCCCACGAATCCGCACGCCGAAGCGTGGATTCGCCAAGGTGACGTCGATGCGCTGGGCAAAGGCGACCTCTACACGGCTCGTCTGACCCTCGACATCACGCCCGCCATGCGGGCGCGCATCAAGGTATCGGCCTTCACGCAAGGCGTGACGGTGGCCGAACTGCTGCGCGGCCTGCTGGAGCGCGAATTCCCGGAGAAGTCCTCATGAACACGTCCGCCTCAACGACTTCGACTGCATCGGCACCGCCTTCCATCCCGCCTGTCGGCGTGGCCGACGGCGTGCCGCTGACGCGCGTTGCGCTCGCATACATCGACCAACGCTTCGACCTCTACCTGCGCTTCGGTGATCCTGCTCACATCATCCGGTTGGATCGCTGGCGCCGCTGCGCGGTGTTCACTCCGAATGCGGTTCTCTGCCGCATCCGTTGGCAGGCCAACGACTACGGCACGATCCGCTGGCAGCTCATGGTGATGCAGGCGTGCATGTCGATGGATGGCGCGCAGCGCATCCCCGGCGTGCAGCCAGGCGCGCGCCTGTTGCTGCACGCCGAGGGTGAGCAGTCGGTGCGTGCGGTGCTGGCACGCATCGACGCCATCGAGGCGCTGGGCATCGTGCCTGCTGGCGCTTCGCCCGCGTACTGGCGCACGCTGGGCAACCGGCTCGCGGCGCGCCTGCAGTTGCCCGAATACAGCGCCGAGCGGCACGCCGCCTGGCTGGCCGGGAGAGCGCTGTCATGACCACGATTTCTGTTTCCACTGCTGTCACGCATCCTCGCTCGCGCCTGCGCGCTCGCATCGTGCTGGCGGGCCTGTCCGTCTGCGGCCTCGCTGCGCTGGCCTGGGCGTCCTTCGTGCATCCACTGCCGCGCCTGACCTACAACCCGTCCGACAGCGTGGCGGTCGGTTGGTATCGCGTCGATCCGCTCGACCATCGCACCAGCTCGCCGCCACATCCTTTGTCCGTGGGCAGCATCGTGCTGGTGCCGCTGCCTGCCGAGGCTGCCGCGCTCGCTGCGCAGCGCGGCTACCTGCCGACGCGCATCCCGCTGCTCAAGCGAGTGGGCGCAGTGGCGCCGCAAGAGGTGTGCATCGTCGGCGGCAGCGTTCGCATCGACGGCGTGCCTTCGGCCGCCGTGCTGTCTGCGGATCGCTGGGGCCGGCCGCTGCCATCCTGGCAGCAGTGCCGCCGCCTTCGGCCCGGCGAGCTGTTCCTGCTCAGCGTCACCAATCCGGCGTCGTTCGACAGCCGCTACTTCGGGCCGGTCAGCGCAGCTGCCGTGATCGGCGTTGCGCGTCCGGTCTGGCTGGAGTCGCGCCCATGATGGCCGCCGATTCGCTGCGCATCGTCGTGCTATTGGGCGTGTCGTTCG
This sequence comes from Pseudomonadota bacterium, assembly GCA_022566735.1. Classification (GTDB taxonomy): domain Bacteria; phylum Pseudomonadota; class Gammaproteobacteria; order Burkholderiales; family Burkholderiaceae_C; genus Aquabacterium. The sequence goes on along the minus strand of JADFIG010000011.1, from coordinate 1,310 downwards.
GGCTGCTGTCGCGGTGTCGTCGTGCGTGCAGTGCGAGCGCATCCGCGCGGCACTTCGCGCTGCCTCCGGCGCAGCCGTCCCACGTGCAGGCGTCTTGCCTCGAACACGGCTGGCCTGCGGCCATCGCCGTGTTCGCCGGTGCGCTGGCTGCTGGTGCAGCCTTGCCACCGGGCCGCAGTTGCCGGGAGCGGATGCGAGAGGCAAATGCGGAAGGCAAGACAAAAGGGTGCGGCACCTGTCGGCCCGCAAAGCCAGTCTGCACATGGGGGTGGCGCGACACGCAGCGGCTTCGCCACCGTGCCGCGTGGGGCGCGAAGCCCGCGCCGATGCGGGCATGTCCGCGTGCTTCGCACGCCCGGACACGCCAGAACTTGCAAGGAGCACAGCCATGACCGACCGCCGCGACGACGATTTCCGCATCCGTCCCAGCGCCCCGAAGAACCGGGGCCAGAGCTTCGTCTCCAAGGTACTCAAGCAGGCGGGCAAGGCCAGCGGCGGTAAGTCCTCGGTGCGCCGTCCTGGTGGCAGTAGCAAGAGTGCCGGCTCCGGCCAGCGGCCCGGCTCACGCTTGGGACGCGGCCACACGGCGGCGCGCTTCGCGGGGGCGAAGCTCACGTCCATGTCGCGGCGTGTGACCATCAAGACGCTGCTGCTCAATCAGCACCGAGCCAGCCCGCAGTCGCTTGCCAAGCACCTGCGCTATATCGAGCGCGATGGTGTGGGCCGCGATGGCGAGTCGGGCCAAGCCTACGGGCCGCAGACCGATGCCGCCGACCTCGATGCGTTCAAGGAACGCTGCGCCGACGACCGGCATCACTTCCGCTTTATCCTTTCGCCCGAAGATGGCGCGGAGCTGGAAGACCTGCGCACCTATACCCGGCACCTCATGGGTCGCATGGAGGCCGACCTTGGCACGGGCCTCGATTGGGTGGCCGTCAATCACTGGAACACCGACAACCCGCACACGCACATCGTCGTGCGCGGGCGCGACGACACCGGCAAAGACCTCATCATCGCGGGCGACTACATCGCCGATGGGTTCCGCCATCGCGCCGCCGAACTGGCGACCGAATGGCTGGGGCCGCGCACCGAGCTGGAGATCCAGCAGACCTTGCGGCGCGAGGTGGATCAGGAGCGGTGGACGAGCCTGGATCGCACCTTGAAGCGCGAGGCCGGCGACGATGGCATGGTGCATGTCGAACGGCTCAACGAACCCCGACTGCAACGCCAGCGTCTGCTGCTGATCGGCAGGTTGCAGCGTTTGCAGCGCCTGGGCCTGGCCGACGAGGCCCAGCCCGGCACGTGGACCG
>JADFIG010000048.1 GCA_022566735.1 Pseudomonadota bacterium | reverse complement strand
GCAGTTGACGGTGACGTTGTCGAAGAAGCTGTCCACCGGCTTGCGCAACGGCCAGCGCGCTCATGGCGGTGGCGAACTCCTCCTTCGCCAGCGCCCCGTCGGCGAGGCCCGAGACCTCCGCCAAGCGCTCGGAGACGGCGATCTCGTCGGCCTCGCGGAGCAGCGCGCGGTCATGGTCGGGAACGGTGGTCTCGGCGGCGCTGGCCGGGGTGTGCAGCGCCATCGTCACCAGGCAGCTCGCCAGCAGGGTGAGCCGGCGCGTTGTACGGAAGGTCTTCATCGGGGTACTCCTTGGGTTTCCCGGGGCCCGTCGCCCCGGCAACCCCTCAGTGCAAACCCCATGCCAGCCCGTGGCGCGCAACAACGGCCGTTTCGCGCGGCCCATGCCCCGGCGCGGGGCTGGCGCGCCCTGCCGCGCGACACCGTGCCTCGCGATGGCGCGGCGCTTGACCCTCACCCCACGTGAGGCTCGATGATGCGAACCGTCATCCAGGAGGGAGACCGCGAACATGGACTACACAGTGGGAGAGCTGGCCAAGCGGGCCGGCCTCACGGTGCGCACGCTCCACCACTACGAAGAACTCGGCCTGCTGAACCCCTCGGGCCGCAGCGACGCCGGCTACCGCCGCTACAGCGAGGCCGACGTGTTGCGCCTGCACCGTGTGCTGGCGCTGCGCGATGCCGGCGTGCCGCTGAAGGACATCGTGCCCCTGCTCGACGGCGAGACCCCCCAGCCCCTGGCCGCGGTGCTGCAGGCTCAGATCGAGCAGATCGAGGCCCAGCTCCTCACCCAGGAGACGCTGCTGCAGACACTGAAGAATGCCGCCCGGCGGCTTGCCCAGCACGGCGACGGCGGCGATGCGCTGCAGGTGCTGCTGGACGCGATGCAGATCCGGCGGGTGCACGAGCGCTGGTTCAGCCCTGAGCAGATGCGCGCACTGCGCCGCCGCTGGGAGATGCTGCCGGTCGCCGAGCGCGATGCGGTCGAGACGGCATGGCCGCAGCCAGGAGTCTGCGCGGCGATGGATGCCGGGCGCGATCCGGCCAGCCCCGAGGTGCAGGCCCTGGTGCGCCGCTGGCTCGTGCTGCAGCGCCGCTTCATCGAGATGGCGCCGGGCATGGAAGACACGCTGCGTCAGATGTATGCCCAAGAACCCGAACTGGCCCGCCAGTCCGGCATCTCCAACGAACTGATCGCCTATCTGCGGCGGTCCAAGGCCACGCTACCCCCCGAGGAACAGACATGAACGATGCCCGCCGCGACCTTTTTCGCAACACCAACTTCCGCTGGCTGATCGGCGGTGGCGCGCTGTCAATGCTGGGCGACCAGTTCACGCTGCTGGCCCTGCCCTGGCTCGTGATGGGCCTGTCGCGCGACCCGCTGGTGCTCGGCACCGTGCTGGCGCTGGGCAGCCTGCCGCGGGCGCTGTTCATCCTCGTCGGCGGCGCGCTGGTGGACCGCTACTCGCCGAGGCGGGTGCTGGTGCTGACCAAATGGATCAACGTCGGGCTGCTCGGCCTGCTCGCGGCCCTGACCGCCACCGGCAGCATCACGCTGTGGGGCGTCTATGCGCTCACGCTGGCCATTGGCCTGGCCACCGCCTTCAGCTACCCGGCGGGCAGTGCCATCCTGCCGCAGGCGGTGCCGGCGGCGCTGATCCAGCCTGCCAATGGCGTGCTGATGGGCGCGCGGCAGCTCGTCATGCTGCTCGGCCCGGTGCTCGCCGGGCTGCTGGTCGGCAGCGGCAGCGAGCCCGCGCTGCAGGGCCACGGCCTGGCGCTGGCCTTCGGCTTCGATGCGCTCAGCTTCGCGGTATCGGCCTGGACGCTGTCGAAGGTGACGACCGCCCCGCGCGAGACGCCCGCCGACCAAGCGATGCTCGGCGCGATCGCCGAGTCGCTGCGCAGCTGCTGGCAGGACCATGAGCTGCGCGCCCTCTTCCTGTACTTTGCGGCCATCGCGTTTTTCGTCGGCGGGCCGATCCAGGTCGCGCTGCCGGTGCTGGCGGCCGAGCGGCTGCCGGGCGGCGCCGCAGCGCTCGGCGTGATGCTGGCAGCCCACGGCCTGGGCGCACTGGCCGGCATGGCCATCTCCGGGCTGAAGCCGCAGTGGCGGCTCTCGACACTCGGCGGCACGGTGCTGCTGATCGACAGCATCGCCGGCGCGGTCTTCCTGGTGTTCGGCCATGTGCATGCCACCTGGCAGGGCGCACTGCTGTTGCTGCCGCTCGGGGCGCTGGGCGGTTTTGTGCAGGTGGCCGTGTACAGCTGGCTGCAGCGCCGCATCCCGCCCGAGATGCTGGGGCGGTCGATGGCGTTGTTCATGTTCATCGTGATGGGGCTGGCGCCGCTGGCCTCGGCGGCGGCCGGCGCTGCACTGCGCGTGCTGGACGTGACCCAGCTGTTCACGGCCGCGGCCGTCTGCCTGCTGGGCGTGGTGGCGCTGGGCGCGCTGTTCACGCCGATTCGCCGCATCGACTACCTGGAGACGGCCGCCGGCTGACGGCACCGGGGAGGGTTCAGTACGCGGGTTGCTCCCCAAGGTTGAGGATGTCCGGGCGCCGGACATGCACGCCAATCGAGGCCGGCCCCCGACGCAGCACACCCGATGCCATCCCAGCGTCAGTCGCGAGGGGTCAGATGGACTGCTGCGGCGGGCCGGTCATCCGGCCCTGGTTCGGCAGACGAGAGACTCTCAGACCCAGGAGCAATGCATGGCGAAACCCAAGACCGCGACCCATCGGTACGGTGTCCCGCGCCCCTCGGCCGACGGCCAGTTCAACAGCCACGTCCGGACGCCGCAGGAGGTCAGAGACACCCATTTCCGGCCCCTGCCGCCGCCGCTTTGCGGCAACAAGGCGCCGTTCCAGATGGACCTCGCCAGCATCATCCCGGCGGCCGACATCAAGGCGATCACGGCCGCCAAGAAGATCACCTTCCACGTCAACGGCGACGTCGGTGGCATCGCCAACCCCGACCCGCAACTCCGCGTCGCCGAAGGCATGGAGGCGGACTTCGTTTCGGGCGCCAAGGCCCCGGACAACCCGGCCTTCCTCTACATCCTCGGCGACTGCGTCTACTTCAACGGCTCCATCGACCAGTACCGGACGCAGTTCTACGAACCCTACAAGCACTACCTCGCGCCCATCGTCGCGGTGCCCGGCAACCATGACGGCGAGAACGTGCCGCCGGGCAACACCCTGGACGGCTTCATGAAGTTCTTCTGCGACTGCAAGCCGCAGATCTTCCCGGAGCTGATGGGCGACAACGGCCGCACGACGATGACCCAGCCCTATGTGTTCTGGACGCTGCGCACACCGCTGGTGAACATCGTCGGCCTCTACTCCAACGTGCCCGAGGGCGGCGACATCCGCGAACCCCAGTTGTCCTGGCTGACCGACCAGCTCAAGACCCTGCCCAAGGGCCTGCCGCTGCTGGTCACGCTGCACCACCCGATCTATTCGGCCGATGTCTTCCACTCGGGCAGCACGCACATGAAGGACCTGCTCGAATCGGCCGCACAGCGGGCCGGCCGTCACCCGGACATGGTGCTGGCAGGCCATGTGCACATGTACGAGCGCTTCACCAAGACCCTCGCCGGCGGTGGCGTCATCCCCTACCTCGTCGCGGGCGCCGGCGGCTATCACAACCTGCACAAGACGGTGAAGGTCGACGGCCAGAAGCTGCAAACGCCGACGCAGTTCGTCGACAAGGAAGGCGAAACCGTCGTGCTGGAGAAATACTGCGACGACCGCTGGGGCTTCCTGCGCCTGGAGGTGACGGACAGCCTGATCACCGGCCGCTATTTCACGGTGCCGAACGCCAACGAGCCATCGTCTCTGCCGAGCGAACTGCTGGACTACTTCGAGTTCGACTGGCGCCACCACCGCCTGCTGCCGAACACGCTGAAGTCGCCCAAGCCCGGCCGCAAGGCAGGGGGCAAGGCGGGATAGGGCCTGTGAACACTACGGCAGCAGGCCCTAGGTGTGAAGAGTCAAGAGGTTCTTTCGTGATCTCTTGATTCGGGACATGGGAGGCATGCAGCCGATGCCGTGGTGAGGGCGGTGCCAGTTGTAGAAGTGATTCCATGCTGGCAGGGCGGCGCTACGAACTTCAGACGTCGCGTAGGCACGCCCGTAAGCCCATTCGCGAAGCGCCGATTGGATGAAGCGCTCTGCCTTACCGTTGGTCTGCGGGCGGTAGGCCCGGGTGAACTTCTGCTTGATGCCGAGTTCGGCACATGCGTCGCCGAACGCAAACGAGTGGAAGGCTGGTCCGTTGTCGGTCAGGACGCGCTGCACCGAGACGCCGAGCTTGGCGAAATAGGCAACCGCCTCTCGCAGGAAGCTCTCGGCGCTGTCCTTGCGCTCGTCAGGACGCATGGCGGTGAAGGCCACTCTGGCGTGATCATCGACGGCGACGAACAGGTAGTCATACCCCAAACCGCGCGTGCGCTTGGCGCAGTTGCCCGTGATGCGGTGGCCCACGTCAGAGAAGCGCCCCAGCTTCTTGATGTCGATGTGCAGCAGATCACCAGGCGCCTCGCGCTCGTAGCGTTGCACGGCCTCAACCGGGGCCAGGTCGCTGAATCTGGACAGGCCCGCTCGGCGCAAGACGCGACTGACGGTGGCCTTGGAGACACCCAGGTAAGTGGCGATAAGCGATTGCGTGAACAGCTTGCGTCGCAGCTCGACGATGGCCAACGCGATATTGGGCCGGATGGCGCGAGGGGACTTGGCGGGGCGCGAGGACTTGTCGGCCAGCCCGGCAGCGCCATCGGTCAAGAAGCGTGCGAGCCACTTGCGGGCTGTGACCGCGCTGACCCCGTGTGCAACGGCTGCATCCGAGGCTGACAAGCCACGTTGAGTGATGTCCTCGACCATCTCCAGTCGTCGCAGGAACGTCAATCGGGCATTCTTATGGCTGTTCATCCGGACTCCGGTTTTGTTTGGACAGGGGGTTTGGCGATTCCCAGTCTCTCAAAACCACTCCGGGTGAACACCCGCAACAACCTATTGAAGCTTCACACCTAGCCCCAGCCCCAGACCGGCGGCGGCCCGTCCCACGCGGGCTGCCAGCCCGAGCGTTTTCCCATGCGTCGTCATCGTCGTTCTCCCTGAGGTTGAAGCTGGGGTCCGCAGCGGGCCGCGCCCGCCGGGTCAAGAAAAAGGCCGCTCCCTTGCGGGGCGGCCTGGCCGGCGCGGTGCCAACGCGGCAATCACTTGCCTGCGGCAGCCGCCTTTTCCTTGCGGATGGCCTTTTCGTCGTTCTCGTCGTAGGCCTTGTTCTGGCATTCCGCCTTCCACTTGTCGTTGGCGTCGTAGTGCTTCTCGGTGCGATCCTCGATGGCCTTGAACTGCGCGTCGAGTGCGTCGACCTTGGCGCTGAAGGCCTTGCGCTTGACGCCCTGTTCGGCGTCGGCTGCCTTCACGGCATCGACCATCGTGCCAAAGGCCGTGGTGCGCGCCAGATAGGCCTCGTTGCGGGCCTTGAGTTCGGCCTTGTCGAGCTTGGGCGCGTCGGCGGTGAGCGCCTCGTGGGCCTTCAGGATGGCTTCCTTCTCGGCTCTGACGGCTTCGACCTGCTTGCCCAGCTCCGCCTCGCCGACTTCCAGCTTGGCCTTCTCGGCCTTGAGCTGTTCGGCCGTGGCCTTGTAGGCCGCCTGATCGGCCTTGATGCCCTCGGCCTCCTTGGCGTTGGCCTCCTGGGCGTCGATGCAGGCGCGGAGTTCCTCGCGCGACATCAGCTTGGCCGTGGGCTTTTCAACGACCGGGTTGCTGACCTTGTTGTTCTTCGGGTCGACCTTGGCATTGGGGTTGACGGTGGTCTGCGCCTGCGCAGAGACGGTCAGGACCAGGGCCAGCGGAAGGAGGATGCGTTTCATGTCGAGGGCGCAACTCAGGGTTGCGAAGGTTCAGGGGCGGAAGGCGGCATCATGCCATGAGGCTTCGCCGCGATAATGCCGGGCTGTCCCCAGCCCAGCCCCCGTCCATGGCGCTCAAAGCCACCATCTACAAAGCCCAGCTGCAGATCGCCGACATGGACCGCCATGTCTATGGCGACCACAACCTCACCCTCGCCTGCCACCCGAGCGAGACCGAGGAGCGCCTGATGATCCGCGTGCTGGCCTTTGCGCTGAACGTGCCGGCCGACGACCTGCGCGGGCGCCTCGAGTTCACCAAAGGCCTGTCCGACGTGGATGAGCCCGACCTCTGGCAGCTCGACCTGACGGGCGACGTGGTCCACTGGATCGACCTCGGCCAGCCCGACGACCGGCGCCTGATGAAGGCCCACGGCCGCAGCGAGAGCGTCAGCGTCTACAGCTTCGCCAGCAGCACCGACGTCTGGTGGCGCAACCTGGAGAACAAGCTCACCCGCACGCCCAAGCTGGCCGTGTGGCAGATCCCAGCCGAGCAATCCCAGGCACTGGCCAAGCTGGCCGCGCGCAGCATGCAGCTGCAGATCAGCATCCAGGACGGCAGCGTCTATGTCTCCACGGCCGACGCGTCGGTCGAGATCCATCCTGTCGCCCTGAAGACGCCCGCCGAATAACCGACCTCTCGACGAAGACCTCACCATGTCCACCATCCTGCAATCCGTTCCCGTCGGCCAGAAGGTCGGCATCGCCTTCTCCGGCGGCCTCGACACCTCCGCCGCGCTGCACTGGATGAAGCTCAAGGGCGCCCTGCCCTACGCCTACACCGCCAACCTCGGCCAGCCCGACGAGCCGGACTACGACGAGATCCCGCGCAAGGCCATGCTCT
>JADFIG010000010.1 GCA_022566735.1 Pseudomonadota bacterium | reverse complement strand
GGAGCGGAGGGATCAGGCCGTGGCCGTCGCGTCCTTGATGGGCAGGCCCACGATGGACTGCAGCTCGGCGTGCGAGAGGCCGGGCACGGTGTCGATCAGGCGCAGGCCCTCGGGCGTGCATTCCAGCGTGCACAGGTCGGTGTAGATGCGCTTGACGCAGGACAGGCCCGTGAGCGGATAGCTGCAGGCCTCGACGACCTTGCATTCGCCGGTCTTGGTCAGCAGGTCCATCATCACCCAGGTCTGGCGCCCACGGCCAGGTCCATGGCGCCGCCCACGGCGGGAATGGCACCGGCCTCGCCCGTGCTCCAGTTGGCCAGGTCGCCCGTGGCCGAGACCTGGAAGGCGCCGAGCACGCAGACGTCGAGGTGGCCGCCGCGCATCATGGCGAAGCTGTCGGCGTGGTGGAAGAAGCAGCCGCCCGGCAGCAGGGTCACGGGCTGCTTGCCGGCGTTGATGAGGTCGAAGTCCTCTTCGCCTTCGGCCGGCGCGGGGCCCATGCCGATGACGCCGTTCTCGGAGTGCAGCACGACTTCCTTGTCGGCGCTGAGGTGGTTGGCCACCGCGGTGGGCAGGCCGATGCCGAGGTTGACGACGGCGCCGTCGGGGATGTCGGCAGCGACGCGGGCGGCCATCTGGTCACGCGTCCAGCGGGGCAGGGTGGTGTGGTTGACTTGGCTCATGGTGTCTCTCCTCAGGCGGTGCGCTTGAAACCGCCGGCGGCGGTGGCGGTGCGGGCAATCGGCACCACGCGTTGCACGAACAGGCCGGGGGTGATGACGGCTTCCGGGTCCAGCGCGCCGAGCTCGACCACCTCGTGCACGGTGGCGACGGTGGTCTTGGCGGCCATGGCCATGATCGGCCCGAAATTGCGCGCCGTCATGCGGTAGGTGAGGTTGCCCCAGCGGTCGCCCTTTTCGGCCTTGATGAGGGCGAAGTCGGCGTGGATGGGCGCTTCGAGCACGTACATCTTGCCGTTGATCTCGCGGGTTTCCTTGCCCTTGGCCAGCTCGGTGCCGTAGCCGGTGGGCGTGAAGAAGCCGCCGATGCCGGCGCCGGCGGCGCGGATGCGCTCGGCCAGGTTGCCTTGTGGCACGAGTTCCAGCTCCAGTTCGCCGGCGCGGTAGAGCGCGTCGAAGTGGTGGCTGTCGGACTGGCGCGGGAAGGAGCAGATGATCTTGCGCACGCGCTTCTTGGCCAGCAGCGCGGCCAGGCCAGTGTCGCCGTTGCCCGCGTTGTTGTTGACGATGACGAGGTCTTTGGCGCCGGTCTCGATCAGGGCGTCGATCAGCTCGTTGGGTTGGCCGGCCGTGCCGAAGCCGCCGATCATCACCGTGGCGCCGTCGCGCACGTCGGCCAGCGCGTCGGCCGGGGTCTTGACGATTTTCTGGATCATGGGGTGTCTCCAGGTGGGTGGTGCCTTGGGTGCTGCCTCGGCTGCGGCCACGCCACCGTTCAGGTGAACAAGGCGCCTTGCCGGCGCCGAATCTTGTGTTCTAATAGCGAACATTAATTCGCATACCGAACATGCGCGCAGCGTACCGCCCTGTCACGAAGCTGTCAAGGCGGTCAGCCCGTGGTGGCGCCCACGCCGCGGGCGCGCGCATGGGCACAATGGCGTCATCTGTTCAGCACCATGGCCACACGCACCCCTGCCCCCTTGTCCGCTGCCAGCGACGCTGGCGCCGATGCCGAGACCCTGCGCCCCAGCGACAGCCATGTGCAGTCCTTCGCGCGGGGGCTGGCCGTCCTGCGCAGCTTCGGTGCCGACGCGCCCACGCTGACGCTCACGCAGGCGGCCGAGCGCACCGGCCTGACCCGCGCCGGGGTGCGCCGCATCCTGCTGACCTTGCAGGGCCTGGGCTATGTGGCGCTGGAAGGGCGCGACTTCCGCCTCACGCCCAAGGTGCTGGAGCTGGGCTTTGCCTACCTGGCCGCGCAGCCCTGGTGGCACGTGGCCCAGCCGCTGATGGAGGAGCTGACGCAGACGCTGCACGAGTCCACCTCGGCCGCGGTGCTCGATGGCGACGACATCGTCTATGTGCTGCGCGTGCCGGCGCACAAGATCATGTCGATCAACCTGGGCGTCGGCTCGCGCCTGCCGGCGCATTGCACATCGATGGGGCGTGTCCTGCTGGCCGCCTTGCCGGAAGACGAGCGCGAGCGCCGCGTGGCCGCGATGGACCTGGGCGCCCGCACCTCGCGCACCGTGACCGACCCGGACAAGCTCCTGCAGGTGCTGTCGCAGGTGCGGCGCAAGGGCTGGGCCCTGATCAACGAGGAGCTGGAGGTCGGGCTGATCTCCCTGGCCGTGCCCATCTGCGACCGCAGCGGCCGCGTGGTGGCGGCGATCAACGTCAGCAGCCAGCCGCAGCGCCGCAATGCCACGGCCATGCAGGAGCAGTGCCTGCCGGCGCTGCTGGCGGTGGCGCAGCGCATCGGCGAGGTGCTGCCACGCTGAGCGGCTCAGTAGCTGATCTGTGCCACGGCGCGCAGCTCTTGCGGTGTGGCCGTGCCGAAGCCGAAGAACTCCAGGTAGGCCGGGATCATCTCGAAGAGCATGTCCGTGCCGACCTGGATGGGGCAGCCCTTGGCCCGGGCCGCGGCCAGCAGCGGCGTGATCTCCTGCTTCATCACCACCTCGCCCACGAAGGTGCTGGGCGCGATGCGGTCGATGTCGAAGGGCAGCGGGTCGTCTTCCTTCATGCCCAGCGGCGTGGCGTTGACGATGAGGTCGAAGCCGGCCGGGTCGTTCGAGCCGGTGCTGACCTTCAAGGCCGGGTGGTGCTGTTGCAGGCGCTGGGCCAGCGATGCCGACGAGGCGGAGTTGCTGTCGAACAGCGCCATCTCGGCCACGCCCGCATCGGCCAGCGACGCCGCGATGGCGCAGCCCACGCCGCCATTGCCCGACACCAGCACGCGCTTGCCCTTGAGCACCTGGCCCTTGCGCAGCACACCGCGCACGAAGCCGGCGCCGTCGAACTGGTCACCCAGCAGCGTGCCGTCTTCGCGGCAGAGCACGGCGTTGGCCGCGCCGGCCACCAGGGCCGTGGGTGTGAGCTCGTCGACCAGGTCCATGGTCACGACCTTGTGCGGCATGGTGATGAGGGCACCGCGCACGTTGGTGGTCTTGAACAAGGCCTGGAGGAACTCGGCGTAGTGCTCGGGCTTGACGCCCAGGGGCACGACCACCGCGTTGATCCCCTGTTGTTCGAACCAGGGGTTGTAGATCATGGGGGACTTGAAGGTCGACGTGGGGTAGCCGATGTGGGCGATGAGGGTGGTGTTGCCGTTGATCATGGATGTGTCTCCAGTGGGAATCAGCGTCTGGCGCTGTCCATGGCCGACACGATGCCCAACGGCCGCTTCCGCTTGAACCAAGGGGAAACCCAAGATTGGATCGCCCTGCGTGCAGGGTGCGCGCATATCGCGCGCATGTGCCGATGGCGGGTTGAAGCGCCTGCCGCACAGGCCTATCGTCGCGTCCATCGACAGGGGCACCGCATGACGGTGGGGCCCCGCATGCAAGGCGCTCAAGGCTGTTGACCAGCCGCAGATGGAGATTTCAACCATGGCCGTCACCCCCAACCCCATGACCCACGACGGCGGTTCACCCGCCGCTTCCCTGAGCGCAGGCCAGAAGATGCGCCAGGCCCTGGCCATCGGCAAAACCCGCTGGGTGATGCTGTCGCTGGTGTTCTTCGCGACCACGCTGAACTACATCGACCGCGCCGCGCTCGGCGTGATGCAGCCGGTGCTGGCCAAGGCCATGAACTGGACGCCCAAGGACTACGCCGACATCAATTTCTGGTTCCAGGTGGGTTACGCCATCGGCTTCGCCGCACAAGGCCGCTTCATCGACGTGGTCGGTGTCAAGCGCGCGTTTGCGCTGGCCGTGCTGCTGTGGAGCATCGCCGCGGGGGCGCACGGTCTGGCCGTGTCGGCCGTGGGCTTCATGGTCTGCCGCTTCTTCCTGGGCCTGGCCGAAGCCGCCAACTACCCCTCGTGCGTGAAGACGACGCGCCTGTGGTTCCCCGCCAGCGAGCGCGCCATGGCCACCGGCATCTTCAACGCCGGCACCAATGTGGGCGCGATGCTGACGCCGGTGATGCTGCCCTTCATCCTGCAGGTCTGGGGCTGGCAGGTGGCTTTCTATGTCATCGGTGCACTGGGCGCGGTGTGGCTGTTCTTCTGGTGGAAGCACTACAACAACCCCGAGGAGCACCCTGGCGTTTCGGCCCGCGAACTGCAGCACGTGCAGCAAGGCGTGGAGCCCGAGGCCGAGAAGGTGCCTTACTCGCGCATCATCCGCATGCGCGGCACCTGGGCCTTCGCGCTGGCCTTCGCCATGACGGCGCCGGTGTTCTGGTTCTACCTCTACTGGCTGCCGCCCTTCCTGAACCAGCAGTACAACCTGGGCATCAGCGTCTCGAAGATGGGCATCCCGCTGATCATCATCTACCTGACGGCCGACGTGGGCAGCGTGGGCGGCGGCATCCTGTCGTCGTGGATGATCGGCCGGGGCATGCAGCCGGTGAAGGCGCGGCTGCTGTCGATGCTGATCTGCGCGCTGTGCATCACCTCGGTGGTGTTCGCCGCGGGTGCGAGCAGCCTGTGGATGGCGGTGGCGGCGATTTCGCTGGCCATCGGTGCGCACCAGGCCTGGACGGCCAACATCTGGTCGATGGTGATGGACTACACGCCCAAGCACGTGGTGAGCTCGGTGTTCGGCTTCGGCGGGATGATCGGTGCCATCGGCGGGATGTTCATGACGCAGCTGGTGGGCTATGTGCTGACGGCGACGAACAACAACTACACGGTGTTGTTCACGATGATTCCGTGCGCTTACTTCGTGGCGTTGACGTGGCTGTACTTCATGGCGCCGCGCCAGGTGGAGGCGGCCTGATCTGACGCCGTCACGTCCGTGTTGTCAAAGGGCCTTCGGGCCCTTTTTCTTTGGGCGAGATGTTTGTGGTGAGGCCTTGGGGGACGCTGTGCCGGGGCCGTGCTGGGTTCGTGCTGCGCCTGTGCCGGGGCCGTGCGGAGGCTGGTGCGGCCGAGGGCGGCCAGGGGAGGCCGCTGCAGGCCTTGGGCGCGGGGCACCACCGAGTCCGGTGGCCGTCACCCCTTGAACACCGATCAGGCCGGGCACGGGCAGGACACCGCGCATGCGGGCCCGCAGCGGCCTCCCCTGGCGACCCTCTGGGGCGACGGTGAGGCGTGCGTGGGGGCGTGCGTGTGGATGCGTTGATGGCCGATCGCAGGCGCAAAAAAGGGGCGTGTCCGGTGAAGGACACGCCCCGAAGGTGCAGCCTGTGCCGAAGCCCAGTCTGCCGCGCGCTCAAGTGGTGGCAGTGGTGGTGGCGGTGGCGGGGGCCGCGTGGGCGCCGCCAAGGAAGATGCGTTCGAGGTTGGGGTCGGCCAGGAGCTCGTCGGCGGGCTTGTGCAGCACCAGGCGGCCCGATTCCAGGGCGATGGCTTCGTCGGCCATCTTCAGCGCGCTCTTGACGTTCTGCTCGACCATCAGCACCGTGGTGCCCTGGTCGGCCAGCTTGCGCAGCAGCTTGAAGACGTCGGCCACGACCATGGGCGACAGGCCGATGGAGGGTTCGTCGATCAGGATGACCTTGGGGCGCAGCAGCAGCGCGCGGCCCACTTCCAGCTGCTTTTGCTCGCCGCCCGACAGCGAGGAGGCCAGCGAGTGCAGGCGCTCCTTGACGCGGGGGAAGCGCTCCAGCACCTCGGGGATGCGCTCGTGCGTGGTCTTCATGCCCAGCGTGATGCCGCCCAGCTCCAGGTTCTCGTAGACCGAGAGCTGGCCGAACAGGTTGCGGCCCTGCGGCACGAAGGCGATGCCGTGCTTGACCAGCAGGTCTTTCGCGCTGGCACCGGTGATGTTTTCGCCATCGAGCTTGATGGCGCCCGAGCGCATCTTCACCAGGCCGAAGATGGCCTTGAGCACGGTGGACTTGCCCGCGCCGTTGGGGCCCAGCAGCAGCGTGATCTTGCCGCGCCTGGCCTTGAAGCTCAGGTTGTTGAGGATCATGAACTCGCCGTAGCCGGCCAGCACATTGTCGAACTCGATGCAGGTGTCGTTGGCAGGTGTGTTCATGCTCAGCTCCCGAGGTAGGCGTCCAGCACCTCTTTGTTGGCGCGGATCTCGGCCGGCGTGCCAATGGCCATCACCTTGCCCTCGACCATCACCATGATGCGGTGGCACAGGTCCATCACGAAGTCCATGTTGTGCTCGATCACGACGAAGGAGCTCTTGCGGGTCTGGTTCAGCTCCTTGAGCAGGCTGCTGAGGCCGCCCACCAGGCTGGGGTTCACGCCGGCGCAGGGCTCGTCGAGCAGCACCAGGGCCGGGTCGCTCATGAAGGCCATGGCGATGTCCACCAGCTTTTGCTGGCCGTAGCTCAGGTCGCCGGCCTTCTTGTCGGCCACGTGGCGGATGCGGAACTGGTCGATCAGGGCGTCGGCCTTGGCGCCGTTGCCGCAGTCGCCGGGCGCGAACATGCGGCCGAACATGCTGCCGTGGTGCTCCTGGGCGGCCACCAGCAGGTTGTCGCGCACGCTCATCTTGCCGAAGACCTGCAGGGTCTGGAAGGTGCGGCCCACGCCCAGTTGGTTGAGCTTCTGCGGCGACAGGCCGGTGATGCCCTGCCCGTTGAGCTCGATCTCGCCGGAGTCGGGCGTGATCTGGCCCAGCACCGAGTTGAACATCGTCGTCTTGCCCGAGCCGTTGGGCCCGATGACGCCGAAGATCTCGCCGGGGCGGACATCGAAGGACACCCCGCCCACGGCCTGGATCGCCCCATAGGCTTTGCGGAGGTTGCTGACTTTCAGGACGGGTTTCATTGCGCACCTCCAACACGTGCAGCGGCGGCGGCGCGGGCGGCAGAGGCCTCGCGTGCCTGGCGGCGGGCCTTGAGGCGGTCAGGCAGGCTGAGCAGGCCATCGGGCAGCCACAGCATCAGCAGGACCACGGCCACGCCGAAGACGAACAGGTACCAGGCCTGGGCGAAGCGCAGCCACTCGGGCAGCAGCACACCGACGGCCGAGCCCAGCAGCGGGCCCAGGAAGTAGCCGGGGCCACCCACCACCAGCATCAGGTACATCATGAAAGACGTGCCGATGGCAAAGGGCGCCGGCTCGATGAAGTCCACCAGCGAGGCGAACAGCGCACCGGCCACCCCGGCGTAGGTCGCGCCGATGGCGAAGGCCAGCAGGGTGTAGGCCTGCACGTGGATGCCCAGGCTCTCCGCGCGGATGGGGTTGTCGCGCAGGGCCGTGAAGGCCTTGCCCCAGGGCGAGCGCAGCAGGCCCCACATCAGCGCGCCCATCAGCACCGTGATGCCCAGCACCAGGTAGTAATAGGCGAGCGAGCCCTCGAGCGACAGGCCGAACAGCTCGGGGCGGCCGATGCCGCTGATGCCGTAGGTGCCGCCGGTCAGCCACTCCTCGTTGCGCATCACCAGCCACACCGCCGTGTTGAAGCCCAGCGTGGCAAAGGCCAGGTAGATGGTCTGCACGCGCAGGGCCGGGAAGCCCAGTGCCAGGCCGATGGCGAAGCAGCCGAGCATGGCCACGGGCAGCCCGATCCAGAAGCTGATGCCGGCCTTCATCAGGATGGCCACCGTGTAGGCGCCGATGCCGAAGAAGGCCGCATGGCCCAGCGATTTCTGGCCGGCGTAGCCCACGGTCAGGTTCAGGCCCATGTTGGCGATCACGTAGACCAGCCAGTAGCTGAACAGGTAGATGCCGTAGTTCTTGAGGAAGGGCGGCACGGCCAGCAGGACAGCCAGTCCGATCGCCCCTGCGATGACGTTGCGGTTGATCATGGGGTGCTCCTCAGACCTTGCGCTCGACCTTCTTGCCAAGCAGACCTTGCGGCTTGACGAGGATGACGAACATGAAGATGACCAGGGCGACGGCGTCCTTGTAGGCGGCCGACACGTAGTGGGCGGCCAGGTTCTCGCTCACGCCGACGATGACGCCGCCCAGCAGGGCCCCGCGCGAGTTATTGAAGCCGCCGATGATGGCCGCGAAGAAGGCCTTGGTGCTCAGGCCTTCGCCCATGTCGAACTTGGCGAGGTAGGCCGGCGTCACCAACAGCGCAGCGGCACAGGCCAGCAGCGCGTTGATGGCGAAGGTGTAGAAAATCATGCGCGGCACATTGATGCCCAGCACGGTGGCGCTGTCGGTGTTCTGGGCCACGGCCTGCATGGCACGCCCGGTCACCGTCTTGTTCAGGAAGGCCTGGGTGCCCAGCACCAGCAGCAGGGCCGCGACCAGCGTGCCCAGGTCGGCCATGGTGACGACGGCCGGACCGATGTGCAGCACGGTGTCGCCGAACAGGCTGGGGAAGGGGAAGGCCTCGGCGCTGACGCCGGCGCGGATGCCGTTCTTCATCGCGATCGACAGGCCCAGCGTGGCCACCACGATGGGCATCATCCCGAACTTGAGCAGCGGGTCGGCGATGCCGCGTTTGAAGGCCCAGCCCAGCACGATGACGGCCACGAAAGACGTGAAGGCGAAACTCAGCAGCAGGGGCATGCCGAAGCTGTTGAAGGCCAGCATCAGGAAGGCCGGCAGCATGACGAACTCGCCTTGCGCGAAATTGATGGTGCCGCTGGCCTGCCACAGCAGGGTGAAGCCCAGGGCGGCCAGGGCGTAGATGCTGCCCGATGCCAGGCCCGAGAGCAGCAGTTGGATGAAGTCGTTCATCTCGGCTCCAGCCTCACTTCTTGCCCAGCGCGGGCAGGACTTCCTTGACTTCCTGCTTGCCGTTGCGCACTTCGACGATGAAGCTGTCGCGGTCCAGGTCGCCCTTGTCGTTGTAGGTCACGTCCATCAGCACGCCGGGGTACTTGGCCGCGCTCACGCTCAGGCTGTGCATGGCGTTGACGAAGGCGGCGCGGTCGACCTTGCCGACCTTCTCGATGCCGGCCTTCATCACGTAGACGCTGGTGTAGCCCTTGATGCCGTTGTGGTCGGGCACGTAGTTGTAGGCCTTCTCGAAGCGGGCGCGGAAGGCGCGCATGGTGGGCACGGGCGCGTCCACCGACAGGCCGATGTGGGCCTGGGCGCCGTTGGCCGCGTCACCGGCCAGCTCGATCACCTTCTGGCCGGTCAGCACGGTCTCGCCGAAGATGGGCTTGGTCACGCCCTGCTTCTTGAGCTCGCGCAGGCAGCGGGCGGCTTCTTCCTCGTTGGTGTAGACGAAGATGACGTCGGCGTTGCTCTGCTTGGCCTGCAGCACGGGGGCGGAGAAGTCCAGCTTGCCCGGGTCGGTGGAGATGTCGGCCACGACCTTGGCGCCCATCATCTCCAGCGACCTGGTGACCATGTCGCGGCCGCCCTTGCCGTAGTCGTTGTTCACATAGATCACGGCCACGGTCTTGGCCTTGAGGTTCTGCACCATGTAGCGCGCGGCCTTGGGCATGGCGAACTGCTGGCCCAGCGCGGTGCGGAAGACGTAGGGGTTGCCTTGCATGGTCACGGCCGCGGCTTCGCCACCCGTGAAGTTGGGGATCTTGGCGCGGCGGGTCTCGCCCATGCTCACCAGGATGGAGCCCGAGAAGCCCGGGCCGAACACGGCGAACACGTCGTCGTCCACGGCCTTCTGGGCCAGGCCCTTGGCCACGCCGGGGTTGCTTTGCGTGTCGGCGTAGTTGACGTCGATCTTGTGGCCCAGGATGCCGCCGGTGGCGTTGATTTCCTTGATGGCCAGGTCCATGCCGTTCTTGAAGTTGGTGCCGGCGGTGGCGCCCGTGCCCGACAGCTCCTGGATGGAGGTGATGCGGATGGCGTCGGCGGCGAAGGACGGTGCAGCCAGGGCGGACAGGGTCAGGCCGGTGCAGGCCAGGACGAGGGCGCGGCGGGTGAGTTGCTTCATGAAGGGTCTCCTAGGTGGGCCGGTGTGGCGGTCTGGGGGGCGGTCTGTGTGGCCAAAGGCGCGGCCTCGGCGACATGCGAGGGCAGGTTAGGCATTTCCGGCCGGGGTCACAATGGGCTCAGCCCTTTGATGCGCGATCAGCGCGCGCATTGGGCGATGTGCGATTGAACCGGGGGTTTGTCCGCGTCCGCAAGGCCACCGGGAAGCGGCTGGAGCCGGCCTCCGCGGCGCCGCCAGCCTGTCCGCCATGGGGTGGTGCATCGCAGCAAGACCCTTTATCCATGGGGTGAATCTGGCCATGGGGCACCCGATCGGGCCATGTGGTGTCCGGCAAACACAGGCCACGTAAACCCTGCCAAGGGCTAACCCGATTTGCGATCGTTCGTCGCGCGATGTGGGCGATCATCGCGCAATTGAGGGCCGGACACCTTGTTCCCACCGGGGGCCAACTGGTCGAATCCGGGGGCGCTGACGGCTTCGGGGCGATGCCCGCAACGCCCTGTCCGTCTTCTCCACGTCCTTTCCAGGAGACACCATGAAACTCAAGCATTCCGCTGCGGCGGCCGTCCTGATGTGCACCTGTGCCGGCGCCTTCGCGCAAGCCAGCCCCACCTCGTCGGTGACGCTGTACGGCAGCATCGACCAGTACGTCAACTACATGCGCAGCAGCTCCGGCGCCCAGATCAAGAGCGTCAACGACGGCGCCTACCTGCGCAGCCGCTTCGGCCTCAAGGGCACGGAAGACCTGGGTAGCGGCACGGCCATCAAGTTCCAGCTGGAAGGCGCACTGAGTGCCGACACCGGCGCCTCCGGCACCTCGGGCTCGCTGTTCGACCGCCAGGCCTGGGTGGGTTACGCCTCGGTGGACTACGGTGATTTCCGCATCGGCCGCCAGAACACGGCCATCTTCTTCCGCGGCGACTACATCGACCACGGTTCGCGCACCCTGGGCTCCATCGTCAACAACTTCGGCACGCCCTCGCGCTACAGCAACGACCTGGCCTGGATCTCGCCGCGCTGGTCGGGCCTGCAGCTGGAAGCCCACTACGCACCGGGCGAGTCCACCGCCGGTGTGGGCGCCCAGGCCGTCTACCAGCTGGCCGCCGACTACGTCAACGGCCCCTTCCGCGTGGGCTATGCCGACATCACCGGCAAGCCCAACAAGGGCGCGGCCATCACGGTCAAGAAGGCCATCACCTACCGCAACCTGTACGCCAACTACGACTACGGCCAGGGCAAGGTGTACCTGACGGTCATCCGCAGCAACAACAGCACCGCCTCGGCCGATGGCAACAACGCCACGACCATCCTGGGCACCGTGGGCAGCCTGGTGGCGGGCACCAACGCCGACGCCAACCGCTTCTACAACATCGTGCAGCTGTCGGCCGACTACCGCGTCACGCCGCAACTGCGCGTGGGCGCCCTGTACGGCAAGATCGTGGACACCTCGAACTCGGACCGCGGTGCCAAGGGCGGCTCCATCGGTGCGTACTACGACCTGAGCAAGCGCACGACGCTGCTGGCCCTGTACGAGACCATGAGCAACGAGCGCAACGCCGGCTTCCGTCCTTCGGGCTCGGCCGGCGTGAGCCCGAACTTCACGGGCAACGACGTCAACGGCCGCCGCATCCAGGGCATCCAGGCCGGCATCGTGCACCGCTTCTGACGGGCCGGATGGCCCGGGCTGCCTGCGCTGTCTGAAGGCCGCCGGGGGCGCTTCGCAAGGGGCGCCCCTTTTGTCACGCCCGGCTTGCGCTGCGCCTCAGAGCAGGGGCCGCAGCGTCTGCACGGCGTCCTGCAGCAGCGGCAGCAGTTGCGCCTCGATCTGCTCGGGCGTGTAGGAGCGCGACTGCACCGTCATGCCGATGGCGCCCTTGCACTCGCCCTTGCGGTCCTTGAGGGCCATGGCCACGCCGCTGAGGCCGAGGTCGAACTGCTGGTGCGTGATCCAGTGGTTGAGCACGCGGGCGTGGCGCACGTTGGCGCGGAAGGTGTCGCGGTCGGTGACGGTGTAGGACGTGAAGCCGCTGAAGGAGTGGACGGCGATCCAGTCGTCCAGGGCCTCGTCGGTGAGGGTCGACAGCATGACGATGCCGGGCGTGACCACGTGGGCCGGCGCGCGCGCACCCGTGTGGTAGCCGATCGAGACCACGCGCGGCGAGTTGGAGCGCGCCACGTAGACCACCTCGTGGCCGTCGAGCACGCTGACGTTGACCGTCTCGCCGCACTGCATGGAAATGCGCTGGATGAAGGGCTGCACCAGCCGCGGCAGGCGCGCGGCGCCCAGGTAGCTCTGGCTCAGGCGCAGCACGCGCGGGGTCAGCCAGAACAGCTTGCCGTCGGTGCCGGCGTAGCCGAAGTGCACCAGGCTGAGCAGGTAGCGGCGTGCCGCGGTGCGGGTCATGCCGGTGAGGCGCGCGGCCTCGCTGGGCGTGAGCCGCACATGTTCGTCGTCGAATGCTTCGATGACCGACAGGCCCTTGCCCAGGCTTTCGATCAGGTCCTTGCGAGCGATCTGGAAGTCGCTGTCATCCATGCGTGATAACCCCAGTAACAGACGCGTGTCGCGCGCCGTGAGCGATTGTCGCGCAATCGGGCGGTTTTGCGCTTGTGAGGGGGCTTTGATTTGCATAGGCTGAACGCCATTCCCCACAAGACACACCCCGGAGACAGCGACATGGCCACGATCCTGGTCCTCAACGGCCCCAACCTGAACCTGCTGGGCACCCGCGAGCCCGGCGTCTACGGCGCGGCCACCCTGGCCGATGTGGAGGCCCTGTGCCAGGCCACCGCCAAGGCCCACGGCCACACCGCCACCTGCCTGCAGAGCAACCACGAAGGCGCACTGATCGACGCGCTGCACGAGGCCGGCCGCGCCCACCGCGCTGGCGAGCTGATCGGTGTGGTCTTCAACGCCGGGGGCTACACCCACACCTCGGTGGCGCTGCACGATGCCATCAAGGGCATCGGCGCCCCGGTCATCGAGGTGCACATCTCCAACGTGCACGCCCGCGAGCCCTTCCGCAACCACTCCTTCCTGTCGCCGGCCGCCGCCGGCATCGTGGTGGGCTTCGGTGCCGATGGCTACCGCCTGGCCATCGAAGGCCTGGTCGAGCGCACCCGCGTGCAGTGAGCCTCGCGCGCTGCGCCCCGATCCCACTGCCCCAACCACCCGCATCAACGCCATGCACAACGACACACTGCGCGACACACTGCGCGACACCCAACGCGAAGGCCTGGTGGCCCCCGAGAACCCCCTGGGCATGGAGGGCATCGAGTTCATCGAGTACCTCACCACCAAGCCGCAGGCCCTGGGCCAGGTGCTGGAGACCCTGGGCTTCCACCCGGTGGCGCGCCACCGCTCGCGCGAGGTGCTGCTCTACCGCCAGGGCGACATGAACATCATCGTCAACGCCCATGACGCCGACGATGGCCGCCTGGCCGAAGCCCAGGGCGGCCCGGTGATCGGGGCCATCGCGCTGCGCGTGCGCGATGCCGGCCTGGCCTACCGCCGCGCGCTGGACAAGGGCGCCTGGGCCGTGCCCACGCGGGTCGAGGTGATGGAGCTCAACATCCCCGCCATCCATGGCGTGGGCTCAAGCCGCATCTACTTCGTGGACCGCCACAAGGAGTTCTCGATCTACGACGTCGACTTCGTGCCCATCCCCGGCGTGGAAAAGCGCCCCGCGGCCCTCGGCCACATGCACTTCTTCGGCGCCGTGCAGTACATCGGCTGGGAGCGCACGGAGGACTGGACGGCCTTCTATGCCGAGCTCTTCGGCTTCGCGCCCATCCCCGACCAGACGCGCTTCGGCATCCTGCCCAAGGGCCGCCTGCTGCGCAGTCCCTGCGGCACCTTCTACTTCCAGCTGGTCGAGCCCGAGCCCGGCCTGGAGCTGGAGGAGGACGCCCGCGAGTACATCGAGCGCATCGGCCTGGGCACGCCCGACGTGGCCGCCGCCGTGGCCGAGCTCAAGCAGCGCGGCGTGCTGCTCTCGGAGTCGGCCCGCGCGCCCATCAGCGACCGCGGTGCGGTGGTGGCGGGCCAGCTCTTCGGCCTGTCCTTCGAGCTGGTCCACAGCGAACGCGGCTGAGCCAGGAGACCTGCCATGACGCAAAGCTTCGGCAACATCGACTGCTTCGGGATGGACACCATCTCGCTGGCCGGCCCGCTGGAAGGCAAGCTCCGGGCCATGCGCGACGCCGGCTTCACCCAGGTGATGCTGTCGGCGCGCGACATCGTCGGCCACGAGCATGGCGTGGAGGCGGCCATCCGCGCCGTCAAGGACAGCGGCCTGCGCGTGACCGGCTTCCAGGTGCTGCGCGACTTCGAAGGCCTCAGCGGCGGCCTGCGCGAGTACAAGGTCGACATCGCCAAGGCCATGCTGGAGCTGTGCTCGGCCGTGGGCTCCAAGGTGCTGCTGGTGTGCTCGTCGACCTCGGCGCACGCCACCGACGACATGGACGCCATCGCCACCGACCTGCGCCGCCTGGCCATGCTGGCGCTGCCGCGCGGCATCAACGTGGCTTTCGAGGGCCTGTCCTGGGGGCGCACCATCAACGAGTTCCCGCAGGCCTGGGACGCGGTCTGCCGCGCCGACATGCCCAACCTGGGGCTGGGCGTGGACTCCTTCCATGCCTTCGCCACCCGCACCGACCTGGACCTGCTCGACGACGTCGACCCGGACAAGATCTTCCTGGTGCAGCTGGCCGACTTCATGTGGAACGAGATCCGCTCGGTCGAAGAGCGCATCAACACCGCACGGCACTTCCGCGTCTTCCCCGGCGAAGGCGCGCACAGCGCCGAGGTGGCCGAGCTGGTGCGCAAGCTCGACCGCATCGGCTACCGCGGCGACTACAGCTTCGAAGTCTTCAACGACGATTACCAGCAGATCCCGCCGGCCACGGTGGCGCAGCGGGCGCACACCTCGGCCGTGTGGCTGGGCGAGACCGTGCTGCAGCGCTCGGTGCCGCTGCCCGGCCAGATGCGCCTCAAGCGCGCGCGCCAGGGCTGAGGATCGCCCTCCGCGCTGTACCCGCCATGGCCCCGCCCCCGGTGCACCGCATCCGCCTGCAGCATGTGCGCTGCCTGCTGGCCACGGCCACGCACGGCAACATGAAGGCGGCGGCCGAGGCCTTGAGCATCACGCAGCCGGCGGTCACCAAGATCATCAAGGAGCTGGAAGACGTGGTCGGCCAGCCCCTGGTGCAGCGCCTGCGCCATGGCGTGTGCCTGACGCCCGCCGGTGAGCGCTTCGCCCGCCATGCCCGCCAGGGCGTGAGCGCGCTGGAAGATGCCCTGCTCAGCGTGGACGCGCCCGAGGCCGGGCCGGTGCGCCTGGGCGTGCTGCCCACCCTGGCGGTGGGCTGGGTGCACGACGTGCTGGTGGCCTGGCGCGGCCGCGGCATGGCCGGTGCCGTGCAGGTGGTGACCGGCCGCAACAGCGAGCTGCTGACGCAATTGCAGCGGGGTGAGCTGGACGTGGTGCTGGGCCGCCTGGCCGAGCCCGACCGCATGATGGCCCTGCGCTTCGAGCCCCTGTGGGCCGAGCCCATGGTGGCGGCGATGGCGCCCGACCACCCGCTGGCGCCGGCCCCGGGCCGCGGCTGGGGTGAATGGCGTGACTGGCGCGGCCCTGTGGTGCTGCCCCTGCCGGGCACCGGCATCCGCCAGGCCGCCGATGCCTTCGTGGCCACGCTGGACTGGCCCCACCCCCACCCGCAGGCCCTGGAGACCCTGGTGGTGCCCATCGCTCGGCAGATGGCCCTGCAGGATGGCGCGGTGTGGTTCAGCCCCTTGAGCACCGTGCGCGAGGACCTGGCCAGCGGCCTGCTGGTCGGGCGGGCCTTGCCCGGCGCGGCCACCGAGGCCGTGGGCATGTTCACCCAGGCCGTGCCCGTGCCCGCCGGTGCGCGCGCGGCGGCCCTGTGCGAGGTGGTGCGCGATGCCGGCCTGGCCTGGCGCCACCGCTGCCAGGAACAGCTGGCGGCGCTGGGCGCGCCGACGTCCCAGGTATAGCGCCTGGTGATGGCCAGGCGGCCGATTCTTCAATTGCCACCTGCGGGTGCGCTGCCTACAGTGGGCAGCAGGCCTTGCAGCCCTCCCTCACCACTCAGACCCCCCGAGACATGAGCCACACACCTTCACCGACCGGGCCGCTGGGCCCCTTCGTGCAACGCGACAGCGAAGCCCATCCGCCCGCGCTGACCCCGGGCTACAAGACCAGCATCCTGCGCTCGCCGCGCAACGCCCTGATCGCCAACCTGCCCACGCTGTCGGAGATGACGGCCCCGGTGTTCATGCCCCACGAGCTGGGCGCCAAGGACAACGACCTGCTGACCAACTTCGCCAAGGACGGCCTGCCCATCGGCGAGCGCATCGTGGTGCACGGCTTCGTGCGCGACCAGTTCGGCCAGCCCGTGCGCAACGCCCTGGTCGAGGTCTGGCAGGCCAATGCAAGCGGCCGCTACCGCCACAAGAAGGACCAGTACATCGGCGCCATGGACCCCAACTTCGGCGGCTGCGGTCGCATGCTGACCGACGACAACGGCCACTACGTCTACCGCACCGTCAAGCCCGGTCCCTACCCCTGGCGCAACCGCATCAACGAATGGCGCCCGGCGCACATCCACTGCTCCATCAGCGGCGACGGCTGGGCCCAGCGCCTGATCACGCAGCTGTACTTCGAGGGCGACCCGCTCATCCCCGAGTGCCCGATCATCAAGACCATCCCCGACGAGGCCCAGATCCGCAGCCTGATCGCGCTGCTGGACAAGGACCACGCCCGCCCGATGGACAGCCTGACCTACCGCTTCGACATCACCCTGCGTGGCCGCAACGCCACCTGGTTCGAGAACTGATGGAGGCCCCCGAGATGACCTTCCAATCCACCTTCCAGCCCACCACCCAACTCACCCGCTACGCCGAAACCCCGTCGCAGACCGGTGGCCCCTACGTGCACATCGGCCTGGCGCCGCAGCAGGCGGGCTTCGAGATCTTCGACAACAACTTCGGCAACCTGCTGGTGCAGCCGGCCACGCAGGGCGAGCGCATCCGCATCGAAGGCCGCGTGTTCGACGGCACGGGCACGCCGCTGCGCGACGTGCTCATCGAGCTGTGGCAGGCCAATGCCGCGGGCAAGTACGCCCACCCGGCCGACCGCCAGGACAAGCCGCTGGACCCCGCCTTCCGCGGCTGGGGCCGTACCGGTGCCGACTTCGACAGCGGCGTCTACAGCTTCGAGACCGTCAAGCCCGGCCAGGTGGTCGGCGCCAACGGCCAGCTGCAGGCCCCGCACATCTGCCTGATCCTGTTCGCGCGCGGCATCAACATCGGCCTGCACACCCGCCTGTACTTCGCCGACGAAGACCTGGCCAATGCCGCCGACCCGGTGCTCAACGGCATCGAGTGGGAAGTGCGCCGCAAGACCCTGCTGGCCACCCGCGAACAGCGCGCCGGCGAGGTGGTCTACCGCTTCGACATCCGCATCCAGGACACGCCGGACGGCGGCCAGGAAACCGTGTTCTTCGACGTTTGATCGGTCTCTGATCGACGTGTGAGGCCGGCCAAAAGCCGGGCTTCGCTGAAACGCCAAGGGCCCCCACAGGGGCCCTTTTTTTGTGCGCTGACGGCAGGTGGTCCAGCGCCGCAGCGGTGTGGCAAAAAGATCGGCAGAACAACCGGCGTCAATCGTGCGCACCCCCATGTCCGTCCAGGCCACGCCCATCGCCTTCTACGACCAGCCGCACCAGTTCCTGCCCCCGATGCCGGCGATGCGGCCCACGCTGTGGCGTTCCAGAGCGAGATGCTGGTCAAGGCGCACGACCTGCTGTACAGCCGGCTCAGCCAGGATGACCGGGTCTCGGAGGCGGGCCTGGTGATCGTGCCCGGCCAACTGCGCCAGCAGGATGTCGCTGTGCAGCGCCACCAGCCGCCCATCGCGCACGCTGTGCCGAATTTCTTGCGCGCCGCTGACGATGCCTACGCCAAGCCCTGGGCGTTGGAGAGTTTCCTGGTGGCTGCGGCATGTCAGCACCATCGCATGCTCTGGGTACACCCCTTCGGTTTCCCCCTGGACGCTTTGTCGATGCTGTTCCCTCGCCTCTACCCCGAGGCTGGCGCGGTGGTGCTGGATTGAGGTGAGTTGCCCAGGGGGCTTGGC
This sequence comes from Pseudomonadota bacterium, assembly GCA_022566735.1. Classification (GTDB taxonomy): domain Bacteria; phylum Pseudomonadota; class Gammaproteobacteria; order Burkholderiales; family Burkholderiaceae_C; genus Aquabacterium. The sequence goes on along the minus strand of JADFIG010000010.1, from coordinate 81,900 downwards.
CGCTCGACCCCCCTTCAATGGGGTGTCTTGCGCTCGATCCGCGGCGCCAGCGCGTTCAGCTGTGCCATGGCGTCTGGGTCTGAGGCGCAGCGTGCTTTCATGCGGCGCAGCGCCTCATCGGTGCCCTGGCAGTGCTGGTTGATGGCTGCGATGGCCGCTTGCAGGCCATCGGGGTCGTCCGGGTCGGGGATCTCTCCGCGCAGGTGATCGCAGATTTCCCGGCGTTCAAGGAAGTCGTTCAAGGCAGGCTGACAGCCGGCCGGGCCTGGGGTTGTGGCGCAAGACGCCAGGATGAGCGCGCCAGCAGCGATCGGGAGGAGGGTGAATCGGCGCATCGTCAATGTCCGTTGTCAGACCAGTGAGGTTTGTCTGCGGCTCCGCCGACGAACTTCACCACGCCATAAGAAGCGCCCACCTCGCGCAGGTCTGAGTTCATGCCTGACCGGGGTGTGGAGGTGATGGCGACGCAGGCCCCTGCTGTTTTCAGTGCTGCGATGAAGGCACTCAGGTTCTGGGCAAATGGCTCTGAGCACGCCGAGATGGCTTGGCGTCCCGCTGGACTCCTTGGCCGGGATGTCAACAACCGCAGGTGTCGTGTCCGTGCTTGACACAACGCGCATCTGCTGCGCCACGGCGCCCTAGCCGAACATGTCGCCAAGCCCGGACACCGCCTGGCTGGAGATCAGCGTGGCGCCGCAGGCGCACTTGTCGCCATGCCTTGCCACCGGTGCGCCGTCCACGATCATGGTCGGATCGCCTGTGACGATGACGGTGGTGCCGTGCCCTTTTTTCGGGCAGGTGACCTGGTCGCCCACGCGCGCCAGGCGCTGGCCGAAGGTGTCCGTGGTTTGCGTTGCACCGATGACCACGCCGCCATGGTCGGTGCGGTCGCCCATCACGATGAAAGGCCGCATGGCTGTCCCCTGAATTTTGTGTGGGGGCAATCTATCAGGGCCACGACTTCCGGGCAAAGACAAGAAGTAACGAACTGCTTTGGGTGTGGGGGCGCGTCTGGGGATGGCGTGTTCGGCTTGGGTCGTCGATGCTGGGATGTGCCGCGCCATGCTTCATGCGCGGGCCGGTGAGCTGCAACGGCCAGGCGCCGGGCTGCGTGTGCCGCCCAAGCGGCTCGGCGTGCCGGGCTCCTGCAGCCGTCTGCCGAGTTCAAACCGCCGCCTGTCGCCGTGTTGGCGCGGCCTGTCGCGCTGCTTGAGCCGCGCGCCGCCATCCCGCTGCGGTGCGCCGCTTTGCCCGAGCGGCACGCCGCCTTCCCGCGGTCGCGCGCCGGGCCTTGTCAGTGGCGCGCCGCGCACATGGCCTTGCGGCCGAGGCTCAGGGCTTGGGCGCACCGAGCCGATCGGTGCGGTGCGCGGGGCGCAAAGCCCGGCACGCAAGCCCCAAGGGCTGGACGTTGACGCTCACCGTGCGGCGGCCCAAGCACAGGCACTCGGCGCGCCACTGCGCCACCGCGACGTCCCGCACCGGGTGAGCGGCACGCCGCTCGGCCAGCCTTGCGTGCCGCCATGGATGGGCGGCGCGCGACACCCCAGGGCTTGCGCGCAAGCTTCAGCGTGTGGCGTGATGGCCTTGTGTCAAGGCTGGGCGAGCGAGGCCAACCAGGGCAAGACCGCGGCGTGGAAGGCGGCGGGCTGCTCCAGCATGCCCATGTGCCCGGCTTCGGGCAGCAGCACGAGCTCGGCGCCGGGGTGGCGCAGCAGGAGTTGGCGGGCCTCGGTGGGCGGGGTGTCGGTGTCGAGCGCCCCGGCAATCAGCAAGGTCGGCAAGGTCGGCAGGGGGGGGGTGGCCGCGGCCTGCGCCAGCGCCAGGATGCCCTGGCCGCCCAGCGGCGCGCTCAGCAGGCAACGGCGCCAGCGGGCCACGGTGGCGGGCTGGGCCTGGCGGAAGCCGTCGCTGAACCAGTGCGCCATCACGGCGTCGGCCTGGGCCTCGCGGGTCGCTGCGTCGGTGGCGGCACCATCGCGGGTCAGGGCGCTCAGGGTGCTCAGGGCGGCCAGCGAGGGCTGTGCCGTGGACGCGGGCGTGTGGGCCAGCACCAGCGCGGCCAGGCGGGAGGGGCTTTGCGCGGCCAGGGCCTGGCCGATGGTGCCGCCCAGGCCGTGGCCGATCCAGGTGAGGGGGCCGGTGGCCGAGGTGGCGGCCAGCTCGTCGAGCAGGCGCGAGGCGTCGTCCACCAGGTCGGGCAGCGTGCAGGCCTGGGTGGGCGTGTCGCTCAGCCCATGGCCGCGGTGGTCGAAGCAGACCACCCGTGCGCCCGGCCAGGCCGCCACCAGCGCATTGGCCAGCGCGTCCCAGACCATGTGGTCGTTGCCCAGGCCGTGGCTGAGCACGAAGGTGCAGGGGGCCGCCTGGCCCAACGGCGTGCCGCGCACCGTGAAGTGCAGGGCCGGGGCGCTGCGCGTGAAGTGGCTGCGGCCCACGCCGGGGTGGGCGATCTCGGGCACCGAGGCCGGCTGCAAGGCTGGCGCCAGGCGCGCGTGCAGGGCCTGGTGTTCCGGCGCTTCGCCCAGCTCCTTGAGGATGGCCAGGGCCAGCGCATGGCCGGTGTTGGCCGCGGGCACACCGGCGTAGATGGCCGACTGGATCAGCACTTCCTTGAGCTCATCGACCGTCAGGCGCGAGGCCTCGTCGCCACCGGAGAGCGCGGCGCGCACGTGCAGCTCGAACTCCTCCCAGCGGCCCAGGGCCAGGGTGATGGCCAGCACGATGATGCGGCGGCTGCGGTGCTCCAGGCCGGGTCGGCCCCAGACCTCGTGCCAGGCGTAGCGGTTGATGAAGGCCTGGAAGTCGGCGTTGAAGGCGTTGGCGCGCGACAGCGAGCGGTCCACCCAGGCGTCGCCCAGCACGCTGCGGCGGTTGCGCAGGCCGCGCTCGAGGTCGTGGTCGAAAGCGTTCATGGTGGGGAGCAAAGGAGGTGGGGAAGGGGGGCGGCGCAGTGTTCAGGCCGCGGCCAGCCGCTGCAAGGTCAGCCGGGCCGGCCAGCGCGCGGCCTCGTCGGGGTCGAAGGCGCGGCGCAGGGTGGCGGGGTCCACCGCCAGGCGCAGGGTGGCATCGGCCAGCACGTGCGCCTGGGTCAACCCCAGCAGGTCGCAGCCGCTGTCCACCGCCTGGCGCGAGAGCTGTTCCATCAGGTGGTGGGCCTGGGCGCCGCCGAGCACCTCGCCCAGCACGCGGGTGGCGGCTTCGGCAAACACCAGGCCTTGCAAGGCGTCGATGTTGCGGCGCATGCGCGCGGCATCGACCTGCAGGCCGGCCAGGGCATCGGCCAGGGCCTGCAAGGCGCCGTGCGCGCCGGCGAACAGGTGCGGCCACTCGGCCAGCTCGGCCTGCCAGTCGCCCAGGCCGCGCTCGTGGGCCTGGCCCATGCAGCCCAGCAGCGTGGCCATCTGGCCGGGGGCGCGGTGGGCGGCGGCCAGGGCCAGCATGGCCGACACCGGGTTGCGCTTGTGCGGCATGGCCGAGGAGCCGCCGCGGCCTGCCCCCGAGGGCTCGGCCAGCTCGCCGACCTCGCCCTGGGCCATCAGCGACAGGTCGGTGGCGACCTTGCCCAGGCTGCCCGTCAGGATGGCGACCTCCGCGCCCAGGCGCATCCAGTCGTCGCGCTGCGTGTGCCAGCAGGCGGCAGGCGCGCGCAGGCCCAGGGTGGCGGCCATGCGCCGGGCCACCGCGGGGCCGGCATCGCCCATGGCGGACAAGGTGCCCACCGCCCCGCCGAGCTGCAGCGCCAGGGCCTGCTCGGCGCGCGCCTGCAGGGCGGCCTGGCTGCGCTGCAAGGCCTCCAGCCAGCCGCAGACCTTGAAGCCGAAGCTGGTCACGGTGGCCGGTTGCATCAGGGTGCGGGCCAGCACGGGCGTGGCGGCGTGGGCGTGGGCCAGCGTGCGCAGGGTGGCCAGCAGTGGCGTCAGGCCGTCTTGCAGCAGGGCCACGGCGGCGCGCGTCTGCAGCACCACGGCGGTGTCGAGCACGTCCTGGCTGGTGCTGCCCTTGTGCACGTGGCGCGCGGCCTCGGCGTCGGTGCGGGCCACCTCGGCGGTGAGCGCATTGACCAGGGGGATGGCCAGGCTGCCGGCGCGGCGGCCGTCGCGCAACAGGGCGGCGGTGTCGAAGCGCTCGGCCCGGCAGGCCTGGCGGATCGCCGCGGCCGCAGCCGCCGGCACCAGCCCGTGGGCGGCCTGGGCCTCGGCCAGCGCGGCCTCCATGTCCAGCATGCCCTGGACCAGGCGCGTCGCGCCGAAGGCCTCGGCGATGGCGTCGGTCGAGAGGAAGGCGTCGAACAGCGGGGCGGTCAGGGGCTGGGTCACGGCGGCAGCGTGCAAGGGGTGGGGGCTGGGTGTCATAATGTACTAACTGGTACGTTTATTTGTCAATGAACCCCTGCCCGACCGCCGCAGCCGGCGTGAGGTGTTCAGCGCTGCACGTGCCGAACGACCATCTCGACGATGCTGCGCCGGCGTGCGGCCAGGGCCCGGGGCGAGCTGATGTCCCGCTTGAAGGCCAGCGAAAACGTGTGGCGGTTGGCCACGGTGAAGAAGCACAGGGCGCTGATGGACATGTGCAGGTCCACGGTGTCCACGCCGGTGCGGAAGGCGCCCGCCTCGCAGCCGCGCCGGTAGAGGCGGTTGAGGCTGTCGATGGCCGAGCGGTTGACCTGCTGGATCGACTCTGACTTGGAAAGAAAGGCCCCGTTGTGGATGTTCTCGTTCATCACCAGCCGCACGAAGTCCGGGTGTGCGACGTGGTAGTCGAAGGTGAAGGCGACCAGGCGCTGCAGCGCCTCCATCGGCTCGAAGCCTTCGAGGTGCAGTTCGCTTTCGATGGCGCGGATGCGCGTGTAGGCGTTCTCCAGCACGGCCAGGTAGAGGCCTTCCTTGCTGTCGAAGTGGTAATAGATCATGCGCTTGCTGGTGCGCGTGGACTCGGCGATGGCGTCGACGCGCGCGCCGCTGAAGCCCTTGTCGGCGAACTCCCGCGTGGCCACGTCCAGGATGTCCTGCACGGTGTGGTCGGGGGCCTGGCGCGCTTCGGCGGGTGGGCGGCCGCGGCGGGGCGCGGGCGCGGTCATGGGCGTGGTCACGGGCGCGGCGGCCCGGGGTGTCTGGCGGGCTTTGGGCGCCTTGGCGGGAGGGGACTTGGGCGGCTGGGACGGCATGGGGCATTGTGGCAGGAGCCCGTCCATGCGTGAGGCCGGCATGTCCCCCCGTTTCGTCGTGGCCTTCATGGCCTTGCTGCTGAGCTTCCAGCCCCTGAGCACCGACCTCTACCTGCCCTCGCTGCAGCTCATCTCGCGCAGCCTGGACCTCGGCGTGGTGCAGGCCCAGGGCACGCTGCTGGGCCTGTTGCTGGGCTTTGCCGTTTCCCAGCTGTTCTGGGGCCACCACAGCGACCGCCTGGGCCGCAAGCGCGTGCTCATGGCGGGGGCGGCCATCTACGCGGCCAGCGCGCTGATGGCCGCCCTGGCGCCCACGGCCGGCGTCATCCTGCTGGCGCGCGTCGCCATGGGCTGCGGCCTGGCGGCCATGGTGGTGTGTGCGCGTGCCCTGGTGCGCGACCTGTTCGACGTGCAGCAGGGCCAGCAGGCCTTTGCCCGCGCCCTCACCGGCATGGCGGTGACGGCCACGCTCAGCGGCGTGGTCGGCGGCCTGCTGGCGCGCAGCGTGCCCTGGCGCCTCACGCTGGGCCTGCTGGCCGCCATCGGCCTGTTCGTGTGCGTGCTCACGTGGCGGTGTTTCCAGGAAAGCCACACGCGCCCGCCGGTGGCGGCGCAAACCGGCGCTGGCGGCTGGGCCGAGCTGAGGGGGGCCTGGGGCCGCATCCTGGTCCAGCGCGAGTTCCTGCTCAACACCGGCCTGGCGGCTTTCACCTACACCGAGGCCATCCTGTTCATCGGCGGCTCGTCCCTGGTCATGGTCGGGCGGCACGGCGTGGCGGTCGAGACCTTCGGCTACTTCATGACCGGCTACTCCAGCTGCTTCCTGCTGGGCACCATGGCCTGCCGCTTCGTGCTGCGCCGTGCTGGCCGGCAGGCCGCGCTGGGCTGGGGGGCGGCGCTGTCGGGGCTGGGCATGCTGGGCTTTGCGGCCATCAGCGTCCACCCCGCCTGGCAGCAGGCGCACTGGCTGGTGGCCGCGCAGATGGCCTACATGCTGGGCCATGGCTTCAACCAGGTCTGCTCGCAGGCCGGGGCGGTCGCGCCCTTCCCGAAGGAGGCCGGCACCGCGGCGGCCTTGTCGGGCACCTTGATGATCCTGTGCTGCGTGCTGCTGGGCCAGTTGCAGGCCCTGGCCTTGAGCCGCACCGAGGCGGCCTTGACCGTGTTTGCCGCGCTCAATGCCTGTGTGGCGATGTCTCTGTCGCTGGCCCTGCGATGCGGATGCGCTGGCGTCCGTCGGCCTTGGCGGTGTACATGGCGCGGTCGGCCGCGGCGATGAGGTCACCCACGTCCGTGGCGTCGCGCGGGTAGAGGCTGACGCCCACGCTGCCGCCGCACTGCAGCTCGGCGCTGCCGTAGATCACCGGCTGGACCAGGGCCTCCAGCACGCGCTGCGCGACCTGTTCGACGGCCTGCTCGTCGTCGACGCCGTCGAGCAGCACGATGAACTCGTCGCCGCCCAGGCGGGCCACCGTGTCGGCCTCGCGCACCAGCAGGCCCAGGCGCTGGCCGATGGTGCACAGCACGGCGTCGCCCGCGGCATGGCCCAGGGTGTCGTTGATGCCCTTGAAGTTGTCCAGGTCGATGTAGAGCAGCGCCAGCTGGCCCTGGCGGCGCTTGGCGCGTGCCACGGCCTGGTGCAGGCGGTCGAAGAACAGGCGGCGGTTGGGCAGGCCGGTCAGGGTGTCGTGGCTGGCCAGGCGGTCGAGCTCCTCCTGCTTTTGCGCCAGGTTGGCGAACTGCGCGCGGATCTGCCGCTGCATCTCGTCGATGCTCAGCGCCAGCATGCCGATCTCGTCGTCGCGGTGCAGCGGCAGGTGGGCGCTGCCCTCGCGGCCGTGGCCGAACTGGCGGATCGCTTCGACGATCTGGCCCAGCGGGCGCGACAGCCTGCGCGCCAGCACCACGGCCAGCACCAGCGCCAGCGCGCTGAAGGCCAGCACGATGCGCAGGCTCACGTGGCCCAGCCAGGCGGCGTCGGCCAGCACCGCCTTGAGCGGCAGGCCCAGGCCGATCACGAAGTCTTCCTCGCTGTGCAGGCCGCTGAGGGGCTGGCGCACGAAGGTGGCCACCAGCGTGTCACGCTCGCGGCTGGACTGCGCGGCCGTGATGACCTGGGCCGGGCGCTTGCGGGCATCGCCGAGCAGGGCCGCGGTGTCCGGGAAGGCGTTCTGCACCAGGGCGCGCGGGCCCCGGTCGAAGGCGAAGGCCTGCTGCGGGTCCGGGTGGATGAGGAAGTCGCCCTCGCCATTGCTGAGGAACAGCACCACGCCTTCCGGCAGGTCGGCCGCCAGCTGGGCGAACAGGCCGTTGAGGTCGATGTTGACGACGATCAGGCCCAGGGCCTGGCCTTGCGCGTCATGGACGGGCGTGGCCACCTGCAGCGAGGGCTTGTCCTGGCCGGCGTGCGTGCCCTCTTCGTGGTTGATCGCGGCGCGGGAGACATACACCGCGCCGCGGGGCAGCGCCAGGGTGTCGACCACGTAGGGGAAGTGGCCCTTTTCCTGGAGGTCATCGCCTTCGACGCGCAGCACGCCGTTGCTGCTGCGGTCCACGCGCACCTGTTCGAGGCCATGGTGCAGCGCCGAGATCAGCCGCAGCTGGTAGTACTCGGGGTGGGCGTCGAGCATGCTCCTGAAAAGCTGGGCCAGGGTCTCGTTGCCGCTGGCCACGGCCTGGGGGTCGCGCAGGGCCAGCAGCCGGCCGGTGCCCGGGTGGGCGGCGATCAGCCTGACGTCCTGGGCCGCGCCATTGAGCCCGACGCTGAGCTGCCGCCCCAGCACGCGCGTGGCCGTCAGCAGGCGTTGCTCGGCCGCGCCCTGCAGCAGCTTGCGGCTTTCGGCGTAACCCCAGTAGCCCGTCAGGCTGGAGGCCAGCACGCCGACCAGGGCGAGCGCCAGGCCCAGGCGCCAGCCGATGCCCATCCCCGCCGTCATGGCGCCATCACCTTGCCGAGCCGGTCGCCCGAATGGATGCGGCTCCACAGCCGTTCGCGCCGAGGCGCATCCTCGACCGGGGCCAGCCACAGCAGCTGCTGCGCCGATCCCGCGGGCGTGCTGGCCTCGGCCACCGTGCTGTGCAGGCCCTGGCGCGTCACCAGCAGCTGGCTGGCCTGCGGGCCCAGCAGGTGGTCGATCCAGGCATGGGCCAAGGCCACGTTGCGCGCGTTGCGCGGGATGGCCCAGCAATCCAGCCAGGCCAGCGCCCCTTCACGCGGGATAACGTAGCCGATGTCCGCGCCCGCCGCCCGCAGCAGTTGCACCTGCTGCATGCCGTAGTTGGCGAACATGAGCGCCGCGTGGTGGCGCATGAACAGCCGCACCGACTCCTCGGGCTGGCGGTACACCGACACCGCGTTGCGGCGCAGCGCGATGAGCTGCTCTGCCGCCGCCTGCCATTGCCCCTCCGGGATCCGGAAGGGCGTGGCCCAGCCCAGGGACTGCGCCGCCAGCGAGAAGTTGTGCGTGCCGCCGTTGTAGATCACGACCTTGCCTTGCAGGGCCGGGTCCCACAGCGCCTGCACGGATTGCGGCGGCTGCGGCCACTGGCGCTTGTCGTAGATCAGGCCCATGGCCGAGTAGGTGTAGGGGATGCCGAAGACCTGCTCGCCGCGCGGGCCGCTGCGCACCAGGCCCGGGATGCCCGACAGCTTGCGAAAGCGCGGCAGCTGGTTCTGCACGTTGCGGATGAGGTCCACCTGGATGGCCTGCACGCGGTTGCTGGCGATGTGGCGCTGCAGCTCGGCGGTGTTGACCGCGAACACGTCGTAGCCGCCGCGCGGGTTGTGTTCCGCCTCACCGATGCGCTGCCACAGGGCCTCGTCGGTGTCGATCACGGTGACGGCCACGCGGGTGCCGGTGCGGGCCTCGAAGCTGCTCACGACTTCCGGCTCGGCGTAGCCCGGCCAGGCGAGCACACGCAGCGTGCCGGCCTCGGTCGACGGCGTGGATCGGGCGTTCGGCGCATGCAGGCCCAACACCGTGACGAACAGCAGCGCCAGCCAGCGTGCCGGCGAAAGGTTGGCAAACAAACCGCGCACCCTTTCAAGCCCAACTTCTTCTTTACACACCACCGAGGATACCTCGCTGCGGCCGCGCGCACCGTGACAAACAGGCTGTCGGGGTTGTCAGATGCGCAGGGTCTTGTCTATGATGGACCCCAAGCCGCGCCCCTTGCGCGGCCCACGTCGCTCGGACGGTTCCGGGCGCCCACGTGAAAGCCAACACATGTCCTCTTTGCCGGGCAAGCGCCGATTCGCGCGCATCGACCGCCTCCCTCCCTACGTCTTCAACATCACGGCCGAGCTCAAGCTGGCCGCCCGCCGCCGCGGGGAAGACATCATCGACATGAGCATGGGCAACCCCGATGGGGCCACGCCAGCGCACATCGTCGCCAAGCTCACCGAAGTCGCCCAACGGCCCGACACCCACGGCTATTCGGCCTCCAAGGGCATCCCGCGCCTGCGCCGGGCCATCTCGCACTGGTACAAGGCGCGTTACGACGTCGACATCGACGCCGACAAGGAAGCCATCGTCACCATCGGGTCGAAAGAGGGCCTGGCCCACCTGATGCTGGCCACGCTGGACCGCGGCGACACCGTGCTGGTGCCCGACCCGAGCTACCCCATCCACATCTACGGCGCGGTCATTGCCGGGGCCGACATCCGCTCGGTGCCGCTCATCCCCGGCGTGGACTTCTTCGCCGAGCTGGAAAAGGCCATCCGCGGCAGCTACCCCAAGCCCAAGATGATGGTGCTGGGCTTTCCGAGCAACCCGACGGCGCAGTGCGTGGAGCTGGACTTCTTCGAACGCGTGATCGCGCTGGCCAGGAAGCACGACATCTTCGTGGTCCACGACCTGGCCTATGCCGACATCGTCTTCGATGGCTGGAAGGCCCCGTCGATCATGCAGGTGCCGGGTGCGAAGGACATCGCCGTCGAGTTCTTCACGCTCAGCAAGAGCTACAACATGGCGGGCTGGCGCATCGGCTTCATGGTCGGCAACCCCGACCTGGTGGCCGCGCTCGCCCGCATCAAGAGCTACCACGACTACGGCACCTTCACGCCGCTGCAGGTGGCCGCCATCGCGGCGCTGGAAGGCGACCAGCAGTGCGTCCAGGACATCGCGGCGCAGTACCAGAAGCGGCGCGACGTGCTGGTCAAGGGCCTGCACGAAGCCGGCTGGATGGTCGAGAAGCCCAAGGCCTCGATGTACATCTGGGCCAAGATCCCGCAGCCTTACCGGCACCTGGGCTCGCTGGAGTTCGCGCGGCAGATGCTGGACAAGGCCAAGGTGTGCGTGTCGCCGGGCATCGGCTTCGGCGACCATGGCGACGACCACGTGCGCTTCGCGCTGATCGAGAACGAATCGCGCATCCGCCAGGCCATCCGCGGCATCAAGGCGATGTTCAAGGCCGACGGGCTGGTGCCGCCGGCGCAGGGCTGAGCCTGCCGCCTCAGGCCACGGCTTCGGCGGAGGCCGTGGCGGCGCCAGCCGGCACCGACAGGCGGCGGGCGTTGTCCATGGCCTTGTCGCGCAAGGGCGCCAGGCCGGCCGAGAGCACCTCGGCGGCTTCGGTGGGCACCTGCATCAGCACGCTGGCCGGGTGGTCGCGGCCGACCAGCATGTCCAGCGAGCTGCGCGCCACCGACTCGGCCAGCGCGAGCTGCGATTGCCAGGCCTGGGCCCACATCGCCAGCCACGACTCCTGGAAGGCCTGGACCTTCTCGCTGCCCATGCGCACGAGCTCGTCGTGGTGCTCGGTGCTGGGGTTGAGGCCGGCCAGGGCCATGCGCGTCAGGCGCTGGGCCACGACCTGCGGCGCGGCCACGGACAGCTCGATGGCCTGGGTGGCCAGGCGTTGCGGGGCATCGGGGGCGTCGTGGGGGCGGGCTGGCATGGCGCGGGGGCTTTCGAGAAAGAGGGCAACAGGGCAGGCGGCTGGCCTGGTGTGGGCGGGGCGTGGCGCCGGGTGATGTCGCCGAACCCCGGCGGGATCATCGCCGCCTGGGCACAATGTGCCACGGCCCGGTGACAGCCATCCTTGCAGAAAGCATGCCATGAGTTCATTGTTCTCGCCCTTCGCGCTGGGATCGCTCCCGCTCGACAACCGCATCGTCATCGCCCCGATGTGCCAGTACTCGGCCCAGGACGGGTGCGCGACAGACTGGCACCTCATGCACCTGGGCTCGCTGGCGCTGTCGGGTGCGGCCCTGCTCATCGTCGAGGCCACGGCGGTGTCGCCCGAGGGGCGGATCTCCCCGCTGGACCTGGGCCTGTGGTCCGACGAGACCGAGGCCGCGCTGGCCCGCGTGCTGGCGGCGGTGCGGCCGCATTCGCCCATCCGCTGGGGCATCCAGCTGGCCCACGCCGGGCGCAAGGCTTCCGTGGCGGCGCCCTGGACGGGGGGCGCGGTGGTGCCGGCCCTGGCCGGGGGCTGGCAGACGGTGGCGCCCTCGGCTGTGCCGTTCCGGGACAGCGACCCGAGGCCGGAGTCCCTCGATGGCGCAGGCCTGCGCCGCATCCGCCAGGCCTTCGTCGATGCCGCCCGGCGTGCCCAACGCCTGGGCTTCGATGTCATCGAGGTCCATGCCGCCCACGGCTACCTGCTGCACGAGTTCCTCTCGCCCCTGAGCAACCAGCGCGGCGACGCCCATGGCGGCGCGCTCGAAGGCCGCATGCGCTTCCCGCTGGAGGTGGTCGAGGCGGTGCGCGAGGCCGTGCCGGACACGGTGCTGTGCGTGCGCATCTCCGCCACCGACTGGGTGCCCGGCGGCTGGGACCTCGCGCAAAGCGGGGTGTTCGCGCAGGCCCTGAAGGCGCGCGGCTGCGATGCCATCCACGTCTCCAGCGGCGGTTTGTCGACGCAGCAGCAGATCCGCCTGGCGCCCGGCTACCAGCTGCCGTTCGCCGAGGCCATCAAGCGCGAGGTGGGCATGCCGACCATCGGCGTCGGGCTCATCACCGAGCCGGCCCAGGCCGAAGCGGTGGTGGCGTCCGGCCAGGCCGACCTGGTGGGACTGGCGCGTGCCATGCTCTACAACCCGCGCTGGCCCTGGCACGCCGCCGCCGCCCTGGGCGCGCGCGTGCACGCGCCGCCGCAGTACCTGCGCTGCCAGCCCGCGGGCCTGCGCGACCTGTTCCAATGACGCCATGACCGAACCGTCTTCTTCCCTTCCGCCCGGGCCCCCTCCGTTCCTGGCCGGCGATGCACCAGGTGCGCCGGGGGCCGAGCCCGGCCTCGCCCAGCGGCTGGAGCAGCGCCTCACCGACCTGGAGATCAAGTCCACCTTCACCGAGGACCTGCTCGACGAGCTCAACCGGCTCGTGATCGAGCAGCAGCGCCAGATCGACCTGCTGGTGCGCGAGGTGATGGGCTTGCGCGAGCAACAGTCCGAGGGCCAGCCCGCGGCGTTCCGCAGCCTGCGCGACGAGTTGCCGCCGCATTACTGAGCCGAAGCTGTCCTCCCACGGGCCCTGCTGCCATGACCGACACCCTGCACCCACCCCCCGAGCAACTGCGCAGGCTGGCGGGGCTGCGCGCCTGGCTGGCCGCGCACGAGGTGGTGCCGGCGGGGGCGCCCGTCGAGCTCATCGAAACCCACATCAGCTGGGTGCTGCTGACGCCCAGCCACGCCTACAAGCTCAAGAAAGCGGTGGACCTCGGTTTCATCGACCAGCGCAGCCTGGCCGCACGCCGCCATGCCTGCGAGGAGGAGCTGAGGCTGAACCGCCGCACGGCGCCTGCGCTCTACCTCGGCGTGGTCGACCTGGATGCCGAGGGCGTGCCCCACCCCGCGGGCACGCTGGGCCCGTCGGCCGCGCAGGACCACGCGGTGATGATGCGCCGCTTCGACCCGGCGCAGACGCTGGACCGGCTCATCGAGGCGCAGACGCCGCAGACGCCGCAGCCGGACTGGCCGGCGCTGGTGGACGCGCTGGTCGACCAGATCGTCGCCTTGCACGCTCAGGCGCAGCGGGTGCACGCCCCCGGCTTCGGGCTGATGGCCGACCTGCACGCCGCCACCGGCGAGGCCCCCGTGCAGTGGCTGGCCCTGGCCGAGGGCGATGCCCAGCGGGCGCGGTTGCAGGGCATCGTGGCGTGGTTGCAGGACCGTGAGGCGGCGCTCGACACCCTGTGCCGGCAGCGCCGCGAGGCGGGCTTCGTGCGCGAGCTCCACGGCGACCTGCACCTGGGCAACGTCTGCCTGTTCGAGGGCCGGGTCACGGTGTTCGACGGCATCGACTTCAACGCGGGCCTGCGCAGCCTGGACGTGATGAACGACCTGGCCTTCCTGCTGATGGACCTGCGCGCCCGCGGCGCCGATGCGCTGGCCTGGCGGGCGCTGTCGCGCTACCTCGATGCCACCGGCGACCACGGCGGCCTGCCGATCTTGCCGATGTGCATGGTGTGGCGCGCGCTGGTGCGCTTCAAGGTGGCCCGATTGCAGGATCTGCAAGGTCGGCAAGGTCGTGACGCCTCGCGCTGGCTGGCCGTGTGCGAGCGCCTGATGCACCCACCGCCGGCCGCGCTCGTGCTGATGCACGGCTTGTCGGGCTGCGGCAAGACGGCGCTGTCGCAGGCCCTGCTGGGCGTGTGGGGCGCGGTGCGCCTGCGCTCGGACGTGGAGCGCTCCAGGACGCCGCCCGTGGTGGCGCCGGCCTGCGCGACACCCAGCGATGCCCGCTATGCCGCCGCGCAGGTCGATGCGGTCTACGCCCACCTGCGCTCGCTGGCCGAAGACGCCTTGCGGGCGGGGCAGCGCGTCATCCTCGATGCGACCTTCCTGGACGCGGCGCAGCGCCAGGCCGCCATCGCGCTGGCCGAGCGGCTGGGCTGCCCCTGGGGCATCGTGCACGTGCAGGCCCCCCTGGCGCTGCTGCGTGAGCGCATCGCGGCGCGGCGCACCCGGGGGGACGCCTCCGAAGCCGACGAGGCCGTGCTGGCCGGGCAATGGGCCCGCCATGGCGATGGCTGGGCCGACCTGGGCGCGACCGAGCAGGCGCACACCCAGCGTTGCGACGCCACCTTGCCGCTGGCCCATTGGCAGCGGCCCGAGGCCTGGTCGGATCTGTGGGCTGTGGTGGGGCCGTGATGGGCGGCCTGGGGAGCGCCTCAGGGTGCCGCGGCGCGCACCCAGGCATGGCCTTGCAAGGCGGCCAGGAAGGCGGGCACATCGGTGTCCGCCAGGGCGTCGATGCCGCCTGCGGTGTCGCGGCCCCCGCCGCCAAAGGCCTGACACAAGGCCGCCGCCCCTTGCGGGTGGGCCAGCGGCGCGCGCACGCTCACCACCCACAGCCCACCGGCGCGCGGTCGCATCACCGCGCAGGCCTGCTGCGGGTGGGCCAGGGCATGGCGGTTGGCCAGGCTGCCACTGGCGCGGCGGGCCCAGGCGGCATCGGGCAGCTGCCACACCCGGGCCTGGGCGCAGTCCAGGCAGGGCGGCACGGCCAGGGCGTGCGCCATGTCCTCGGCCATGCCTTGCACCAGGCCGGGCAGGGTGGGGTCGTCGCGCAGGGCCTGGCGCGGGTCGGCAAAGGGCATCAGCCGCTGCAGCAACTCGGCGGGCGGCACGCGCACATCGGCGAGGCTGTCGCCATAGGCGTTGTGGTTGAGGGCCTCGCCCAGGGTGCGCAGGGCCTGCTGGCCGGCGGCATCCAGCCCCATGGCCTGGCCCAGTGCCCGTGCGCTGCCATGCAGGTTGTCGCCATGCGCGCAGACCACGGCCCAGCCCGGAAAGCGTCCGCCCACCAGCCGGTGGACGATGAGGCCCGAGCACACATCGCCAGCGGTGTCCACGTCCGTGCGCAGCAGGGGGTGGGCGGGCAGGGGCTGGCCGAAGTGGTGGTCGATGTGGTGCACGCGCACGCCGGCCGCCAGCAGGGCCAGCACGGCATCGCGCTGCCCGTCGAGCGACATGTCGATGACGGTGACCTCGTCGCCCGCGCGGGCCTGCACGCCATGGAGCAGCGTGTGGTCGCGCTTGAGGCCGACGTGGCGCACCACCGATGCGGCATCGACCGGGTGGGCCAGGCGCCACTGCAGCAAGGCGCCCAGGCCATCGGCATCGCCATTGCAGACGTCGATGTGGCGCGGGGCGGAGCTCATGGCATGGCTCGTGGGGCCGACCGAGGTGCCGCCCTGGGGGACGCTTGGGCCGACGCCTGGGCAGCCAGGCCGGCGAGCATCACGTCCAGCATCACGTCGAGCGTGGCCTGGGCGTCGCGGCCGCCGAGCATGTCGGCGCGGTCCAGCTCGACCAGGCCATGCAGCGAGGCCCACAGCGACAGGGCCAGGTCTTCGCGGTCCCAGGGCGTGGCCAGGCCTGCGGTCAGCGAGAGCACGAAGTCCCAGACCTCGGCGTGGCTGGGCGGCTCGTTGTCGCCGGACTTGCAGTGGCCCATCTTGATGGCGTAGAGCGCCGGGCGCGTGCGCGCGAAATGCAGGTAGGTGCGGGCGGTGGCGCGCACGGCGTCGAGCATGGACAGGCCGGCCGCGGCCTGGCGCAACGCGGCCAGCAGCAGGTGGCCGGCGGCGTCCGCCAGGGCGAAGGCCAGCTCGGTCTTGCTGGGGAAGTAGCGGTAGAGGGCGTTGGGCGCCACGCCCAGCTCGGCCGCGAGGGTGCGCATGGACAGGGCCTCCAGCCCCTGCGCTTCGATGTGGGCCAGGGCCGCCTCGACGATGGCCTCGTGGCTGAGCTTGCGGGGGTAGGACATGGCCTCACTGTAACGCGCCGCGGTGCGCGGGTTGGCTCCGCTTGACGCTGGCCGCGTGAAAGATGTACGCTGTCCACCATGCATCAATTCCAGCTCAATGGTCGGCCCGTGCAGGTGGATGTCGAAGACGACATGCCCTTGCTGTGGGTCCTGCGGGACGAACTGGGCCACACCGGCACCAAGTTCGGGTGTGGCATCGCGGCCTGCGGGGCCTGCACCGTGCACCTCAACGGCGCGGCGGTGCGGTCTTGCGTGATGCCGATCTCGGCGGTGGCCGGCCAGTCGGTGCAGACCATCGAGTCCCAGGACGACGCGATCCTGACGAAGCTCCAGGCGACCTGGGTGCAGCACCAGGTGCCCCAGTGCGGCTACTGCCAGAGCGGCATGCTGATGGCGGCCACGGCCCTGCTGCGCCAGAACCCGACGCCCTCCGACGAGGACATCGACGCGGCCATGACCAACATCTGCCGCTGCGGCACCTACCAGCGCGTGCGCGCGGCCATCCACACGGCGGCCGGGGCTGCGCCGGGCAAGAAGGGGGCCGCATGAGCACGGACATCCGCACGAACCTGTCTCGCCGCGGCTTCCTGATCGCCGGCGCCGTCACCACCGGCGGCCTGCTGGTGGGTTGCGGCGCGCCCACGCCCTCCGAGCGCATCGGCAAGCCCGCCGATTTCCCCGTGCAGGGCGACCAGGTCGCGCTCAATGGCTGGGTCAAGATTTCGCCCGATGGCACCGTGACGGTGGCTGTGCCGCGCGCCGAGATGGGCCAGGGCGTGATGACCTCCCTGCCCATGCTGCTGGCCGAAGAGCTCGATGCCCGCTGGGACAGCGTGCGCGTCGAGACCGCCCCGGTGGCCCAGATCTACGCCAACCAGGCCATGATGCTCAACGCCTTGCCCTTCGGCGTGGACGACCAGGGCTGGCTGGCGCGCACGGCCAGCGCCATGGCGCAGCGGGCAGGCTACCTGCTGCACCTGCAGGTGACGGGCGGCTCCAGCAGCATCCGCGATGCCTGGGAGCCCCTGCGCGTGATCGGCGCCACGGCCCGTGCCATGCTCGTGCAGGCCGCGGCGCAACGCTGGCAGGTGCCCGCGGCCCAGTGCCGCACCGAGGCCGGCCAGGTCATCCACGCCGCCAGCGGCCGCCAACTGGGCTATGGCGAGCTGGTGGCCGATGCCGCCAAGCTCCCCCCGCCCGCGGACGTGCCCCTGAAAGACCCCGAGCGCTTCACCCTGATCGGCCGGCCCGCCGCGCGCAAGGACATCCCGGCCAAGGTCAATGGCTCGGCCCAGTTCGGCGTGGACGTGCGCCTGCCCGGCATGCTCTACGCCGTGCCCGTGCAGGCGCCGGTGTTCGGCGCCGACGTGGCTGCCTTCGATGCCAGCGAGGCGCTGCGCCTGCGCGGCGTCAAGCAGGTGCTGCAGATCCCGCGCGCGGTGGTGGTGGTGGCCGACAACTGGTGGCGCGCCAAGCAGGCCGCGGCCCAGGTGAAGGTGACGTGGACGGCCACGCCGCACGACCAGACCAGCTCCGCCGACATCGCCCGTCAAGCCGACGAGGCCTTGGCCAAGGTCTCGGGCACGGCGTTCACGAACCGCGGCGATGCCGAGGCCCTGCTGAAAGAGGCGCAGGACCGCAAGCTGCGCACCCTGCAGGCCCGCTACCACGCGCCCTACCTGGCCCATGCCGCCATGGAGCCCATCAACTGCACGGCCCAGGTCAAGGACGGCGAGGTCACGGTGTGGGCGTCCACCCAGGTGGCCTCGCTGGCCAAGTGGCGCGCCAGCCAGATCGCCGGCGTGGACAGCGAACGCGTGACCCTGCACCTGCCGCTGCTGGGCGGCGGCTTCGGGCGGCGCCTGGAGGTGGACATGGTCGAGCAGGCCGTGGCCGTGGCCATGCAGGTGCCGGGCCAGCCGGTCAAGCTGCTGTGGACCCGCGAAGAGGACACCCGCCACGACATGTACCGCCCCGCGGCCTGGGCGGACTTCCGCGCCGTGCTCGACGACCAAGGCCAGGCCCTGGCCTGGCACAACCGCGTTGCCGCGCAGTCGACCACCTACGGCGCCACCCAACGCCTGCTGCCCTGGGCCGCGGCCGATTCGCCCGACAAGAACCAGATCGAAGGCGCCTACGACCTGCCCTACGACATCCCCCACCTGACCGTGCGCCAGGTGCGCCTGTCGGGCCATGTGCCCGTGGGCTACTGGCGCAGCGTGGGCCACTCCTACAACGCCTTCTTCGTCGAAGGCTTTGCCGACGAGCTGGCCCATGCCGCCGGCCAGGACCCCTTTGCCTGGCGCCGCGACCGCCTCGGCCAGCACCCGCGCCACCGCGCCGTGCTGGAGCGCGTGGCCAAGGAAGCGGGCTGGGGCCAGCCTCTGCCGGCCGGCCGCGCGCGGGGCATCGCCCTGCAGGAAGCGTTCGGCTCCATCTGTGCGCAGGTGGCCGAGGTCTCGGTCGATGCCGGCCAGGTCCGCGTGCACCGCGTGGTGGCCGCCATCGACTGCGGCATGGTGGTCAACCCCGACACGGTCGAAGCGCAGGTGCAGGGCAGCATCGTCTTCGGCCTGACGGCGGCGCTGTTCGGCGAGGTCACGCTGGCGCAGGGCCGCGTGCAGCAAAGCAGCTTCACCGACCACCCCATGCTCAAGCTGGCGCAGATGCCGCGCATCGAGGTGCACATCCTGCGCAACGCCCACCCGCCCGGCGGCGTCGGCGAGCCGGGCGTGCCCCCGGTGGCGCCGGCCGTGGCCAATGCCTTGTTCGCGCTGACCGGCCAGCGCATCCGCACGCTGCCGATCCGGCTGGCGGCCACTTGAGCGCGGCTGGTCTGCCGTGCGCGGGTGGGTTGATGCCGGCTCAGCACATCGGCTAGGCTGCGCCCATGCCTGAGCCGAGCCCCCCGCTGTCACCGCTTTCCCCACCGTCGCCGTCCGGCCAGGCCCCCAGGCCGCGCATGGTGGTGCTGGTGCTGGCCGCGGGCAGCTCGACGCGGTTTGGCAGCGACAAGCGCCAGGCCCGCCTGCCCGATGGCCGCAGCCTGCTCGAAGCGGTGGTGGCCACCCACTGTGAGGTGCTGGACGAGGTCTGGGTGCTGACCCGCCCGGGCGACACCTTTGCCGCGGCCGTGTGCGCCACGCTGGGCGCGCGCTGCGTGGTCTGCGAAGGCGCCGCGCAGGGCCAGGGCCGCACCCTGGCCGAAGGTTTGCGGCAGCTCCAGGACGAGGCCGGCGTGGCCGCGGCCCTGGTGTCGCTGGCCGACATGCCCTGGGTGCGCGCCGACACCCTGCGCCGCCTGTGTGCCGGCTTTGCGGCCAGCGGCGGCCTGGTGCTGCCGCGCCATGGCGAACCCCATCGCGAACCCCATGGCGCTCAACTCGGCCACCCCCGTGTGTTGCCGCGCGCCGTGTGGCCGCGCCTGCTGGGCCAGGACGGCACACCGGGCTTGCAGGGTGACCGCGGCGCGCAGGCCTTGCTGGACTGGTCGAGCGCGCTGCAGGTCGACGTGGACGATCCCGGCGTGCTGCGCGACGCGGACACGCCCCAGCAACTGCAGGCGCATCTGCAGCCCCCCCTGCAGCCGAACCCGCCCGCCCCAGGCTGAACCCCGGCTGAAGCCGAATCACGGCCATGGGGGGCCCCATCCCGCTAACATGGCGGGGTTGACTCCTTGCCGCACGCCTTGCGCGGCACCTGCCCATGACCGCTCCGGCCTCCGAACCGTCTCCAGCCCCCGCCATGCCTGTCCCTGCGCCTGACACCCGGTCCGGCGGGGGAGGGCGGCGGCCCTGGCGTGGGCTGTTGCGGCTGCTGCTGGTCCTGCTCGCCCTGGCGGGGCTGTGGACGGGACTGCTCGGGCACTGGCTGCCGGGCTGGCTGAAGCCCCGCATCGAGGCCGCCGCCACCGAGGCCCTGGGCACGCCGGTGAGCCTGGGCGAGCTGGTGGTGCATCCCTGGTCGCTGGCCGTGGAGGCCAAGGCGCTGGCCGTGGGGCCGACCGCGCAGCCCTGGTTCAAGCTCAAGCAGGCCGACACCCAACTGTCGCTGGAGTCCCTCTGGCGCATGGCCCCGGTGCTGCGCCACGTCCACCTGGTCCAGCCCGAGCTGCTGCTGGAGCGCCAGAGCGCCGACCGCTTCAACATCACCGAGGTCATCGAGCGCCTGAGCCAACCCAAGCCTCAGCCCGAGCCCGACAGCGGCCCGGCGCGCTTTGCCATCTTCAACATCGAACTGAGCGACGGCGTGGTGGTTTTCGAAGACCGCGTGCTGGCGCAACGCCACCGCGTCGACCAGATCCGCCTGAACGTGCCCTTCGTCAGCAGCCTGCCCAGCGACATCGACGTCAGGGTGCAGCCGCTGCTGGCGGCGCGCATCGACGGCAGCACGCTGAAGGTGGAGGGCAAGACCCTGCCGTTCCGAGAGGGCCACCACAGCGAGGTGGTGGTCAAGTGGCAGGCCGTGGACCTGGCCCACTGGCTGGGCGAGGCGCGCCCGCTGATCCCCGAGGCCTGGCGCCCGGACACCCGCGCCGGCCGCCTCGACACCGACCTGACCCTCGTGTTCGAGCAACGCAAGGCCCCCGCGCTGCCCCTGCTGGCCGTGCGCGGCAGTGCGCAGGTCGGCCAGCTCGACATCGGCCTGCCGCAGGCGCCCGGCCTGGGCCGTGTCGACGCGGCCTGGGACACCCTGCGCATCGCCGGCATCGACGCCGAACCCCTGGCCCGCCGCGCCGCCATCGCCAGCGTGGCCCTGGACGGCCTGCGCGTGAAGCTGCGTGCGGCCGCCGCACCGTCGGCCGCACCGGCACCGGCCACCCATGCCACCCCGGCTGCGGCGCCCTGGCAATGGTCGGTCGCGCAGTTCCACCTTGCCGCCAGCGCCATCGACGCGCAGACCCAGGCCGACGCGCCCTGGCCGCGCCTGAGCCAGTTGCTGCTCGACGTGCAGGGCCTGGACGCCAGCGCCAAGGCCGCCGATGCCCGCTGGAAGCTGGCCTTGCAGGACGAGCATGGCGGCCGCTTCCAGGCCCAGGGCACCGCCCACCCTGTGCAGCAGCGCGCCGAGGCCGAGCTCACGCTGGCCGACTGGCCGCTGGCCCCGTGGCTGCGGCCCCTGCAGCGCCAGCTGGCCCTGCCGGTGACGGTCACGCAAGGCCAGCTGGCCGCGACCGCGCACGTGCGGGTGGCCGAGCAAGCCGCCACCCTTGGCCAGACGCAGCTCAAGCTCAGCGGCCTGCGTGCCGATGCCGCCCCGGCAGTCCCCGCAGCTCAGGCCGGCAAAGCGAGCCAGGCCGGCCGCCGCGACCGCATCGGCTGGCAGGCCCTCACGGTCGATGGCATCGAGGCCGAAGCCAGCCTGGCGCCCCAGGATGCCGGCCTGCGCCGCCTGGCCATCGCCAGCGTCACCGTGGACCAGCTGGACGCGGCCTTGTCGCGCGATGCGCAAGGGCTGTGGCTGGGCCAGGCGCCCGCAGGCCCGGCCGGGCAGGCGGATGCCAAGGCCGCCACCCAGCCGGGCGCGAAAGCCGAGGCCCCCATCACCCTGGGCGAGCTGCGCTGCGAGGCCTGCGCCGTGCAGCTCACCGACCAGACCGTCAGCCCCGCGGGCGTGTTCTTCTTCAAGCGCACCGACCTCAGCGTCAAGGGCCTGAGCCAGCGCATGGACCAGCCCCTGGCCATCGCGCTGCAAACGTTGGCGCAAGGCCAGGGCAAGCTGCGCTTCAAGGGCGAGGTGCGCCCGCAGCCGCTGTCGGTCAAGGGCGCGCTGGCCGTGGCCAACCTCGATCTGCGCGCGCTGCAGCCCTACCTGGAGCCGCACCTCAACGTCGCGCTGGGCTCGGCCGCCGCCCAGGCCGAGGGCCGCATCACCCTGACCGATGACCCGCGCCGCGGCCTGAGCGCGCGCTACCAGGGCAAGCTCGGCCTCAGCGACCTGCGCCTGCGCGACCGCGTCAACGACGCGCTGTTCCTGCGCTGGGCCAGCCTGCAGCTCGACAGCACCGACCTCGCCTATGCCCAGGGCGGCATCGACGCCGACCTCGGTTTCATCGCGCTCAAGGATTTCTACGGGCGCGTCATCGTCAACCCCGATGGCCGCCTGAACCTGGCCAGCATCGTGCGCCGTGCCGACCAGGGCGAGCAGTCCATCACCACGCCGCAGGCAGGCGGTGCGGCGGGCGGCAGCCCGGCAGCCGCGGCGGCCAGCCCCGTCACCACCCGCGCTCCCGGCGGCACCACCGTGACCACGGCCACGCTGCCGTCGGCATCGGCATCGGCATCGGCCGCACCGCAACTGCGCTGGCAGGGCATCCACCTGGGCCAGGGCGAGATCGACTTCACCGACACCTTCATCAAGCCCAACTACTCGGCCCGCCTGACCCGCATCGCCGGCGACATCTCGGCCGTGTCTTCGCGCACACCCGAGCCCGCCACGGTCGAGGTCAGCGGCGCGGTGGACGACGGCGCGCCCCTGCGCATCAGCGGCAAGCTGCACCCGCTGGGCCCCAAGCTCTACACCGACATCGCCGGCACGGCCAAGGGCATCGAGCTGACGCGCCTGACGCCGTACTCGGCCCGCTACGCCGGCTACGCGATCGAGAAGGGCACGCTGTCCGTGACGGTGCGCTACAAGGTCGACGACGGCAAGCTGGAGGCCGACAACCAGGTCTTCCTCGACCAGCTCACCTTCGGCGAGCGCGTCGACAGCCCCGAGGCCACCAAGCTGCCCGTGCTGCTGGCCGTGGCCCTGCTGAAGAACTCGCGCGGCGAGATCGACGTCAACCTGCCCATCTCCGGCTCGCTGGACGACCCGCAGTTCTCGGTGGGCGGCATCATCTGGAAGGTCATCGTCAACCTGCTGAGCAAGGCCATCACGGCGCCGTTCGCCTTGCTGACGGGCGGCTCGTCGAGCGAGCTGGGCGTGGTGCCCTTCCAGCCCGGGTCGGCCGAGCTCAGCGCCGCCGCGCGCGAGCGCCTGGACACGCTGGCCACCAAGCTCAAGGACCGCCCCGCGCTCAAGCTCGAAGGCACGGGCTGGGCCGACCCCGACATCGACACCGAAGGCCTGCGCCAGGCCCACGTCGAGCAGCTCATGCGCCGCGCCAAGGCCAAGTCCACCGGGCAGGACCTGTCCGAGGTGGGCATCGAGCCGGCGGAGCGCAGCACCTGGCTGAAGGCCGCCTACAAGGCCGCCGACATCAAGAAGCCGCGCAACCTGGTGGGCATCGCGCAGAGCCTGCCCGACGACCAGATGGCCGCGCTGCTCAAGGCCTCGGCCACCGTGGGGCCTGAGGCGCTCAAAGGCCTGGCCGACGACCGTGCCGATGCGGTCAAGTCCTACCTGTCCGACAAGCTCGACGCCGAGCGCGTGCGCCTGACGGCGTCCAGGGTGGCCACCGAGGGCCAGGCCAACGACAAGTCCGGCGGCGCCAGCGTGCAGTTCAACCTGCGCTGACCCCCGCGCTGACCCCCGCGCTGCCCACCGAGCAGAGGCCGTCGAAATCGGCCATCAGCGCCGCGATTTTCTGGCGCACCTGCAGGTGCAGGGGCTGGCGGTCGTGGCGCTTGTGC
Organism: Pseudomonadota bacterium; assembly: GCA_022566735.1. Classification (GTDB taxonomy): domain Bacteria; phylum Pseudomonadota; class Gammaproteobacteria; order Burkholderiales; family Burkholderiaceae_C; genus Aquabacterium. The sequence goes on along the minus strand of JADFIG010000010.1, from coordinate 58,444 downwards.
CAGACCAGGTGGGAGTGGATCAGCAGCGGCGGGTCGGTCGGCAGCGGCCGCACCACCAGGGCCTCGGTGCCCACGGCCTGGTGCATCTGGCTGGAGTGGATGTCCGGCTGGATGGACAGCAGCGGTGCCTGCAGCAGCATGCGGATCATGGCCGAGGTGCTTGCCGATGACACCACCACCTGCCGCGCCAGGCCGTGCTGCGTGAAGCACTGGTCGACCACGCTGGCGGCCTCGCCACGGTGGCTGCTGACGACGTGGGCCTGCGCGGCCAGGTCGGCCAGGGTGGCATCGGGCGGCAAGGTGAGCTGGCGCGGCGAGTACAGGTAGTTGAAGTGCGAGGTCAGCAGGCGCTGCTGCTGGTGCCAGTTGCGCACGGGCACGTCGACCGCGACGATGGCCATGTCCAGCTCGTCGGCGTCCAGCGCATCGAGCACGTGGTCCACCTCCAGCAGCTGCATGCGCAGGCGCACGCCGGGCGCAGCCTGCCGCAGCCAGGCCACCAGGCTCGGCGCCACCAGGGTCTCGATGCCGTCGGGGATGGACATGCGCACCACCCCCTCGGCGCGGGACAGGTCGAAATCCTCCGGACGGCAGATGAAGCCGGCGGCCTCGGCCAGCCAGGCACGCACCTTGGGGGCCAGCTCGCGTGCCCGCGCGGTGGGTTCCATGCGCTTGCCCGAGCGCACCAGCAGCTCGTCGTCGAACATCGTGCGCAGCCGCGCCAGCGCGTGGCTCATGGCCGGTTGGCCGATGAAGATGCGCTCGGCGGCACGCGCGACGTGGCACTCGGTCAGCAAGGCGTCGAGCGCCACCAGCAGGTTGAGGTCGATGCGGTGGAAGTCGCTGTGCCTGATATCGATGTCGTGCATGGTTGGCATCAAGTCAATCTATTTCCTTGATTCTAGGTGGCGCACCAGAATCGACGCTCCCCCTCCCGACATGCCCCCATGACCGACGTGCCCCTGCGACAGCGCCAAGCCCACCTGCTGATGCTGTCGGGGCTGGTCTGGCTGGAGTACCTGCAAAGCGTCATGGCCTCGTTCGCCTCGGTGCACATCCGGGGGGGCATCGGTGCGGCGCCCGAGGAGTTCAGCCTGGCCGCCGCCGCCTACGCCGCGGTCGCCATCGTCATGCTGTTCAAGCACCGCGTCTGGGTGCAGCGCTTTGGCTACCGGCCCTTCATCCGCGTCTCGCTGGGGTTTTTCGCGCTGGGCGCGCTGCTCACCGGCCTGGCCCACGACGTGCCGGGCTACATGGCCGGGCGCATGGTGCAGGCCATCGGCGGCTCGGCGCTGTTCACCGGCGCGCGCGTGCAGGTGCAGCACCACACCGGCACCGACCGGCGCACCGCCCTCATGTGCTTTGCCATCGGCATCTTCCTGGGGGCAGGGCTGGCGCCGCTGGTGGCCGCCCACATGCTGGAGGACTGGGGCTGGCGCTCGGTCTTCCTGGTGATGGTGCCGATGACGGCCGGGGTGGCCTGGCTGGTGGAGTACGCCATGCCCGGGCACGAGCCCATCGAGCACGAGCAGGTCGGGCGGGTGCATGCCGGCGCCACCCTGGCCCTGGTGGCCGCGGCCTTCCTGCTGCAGTTCGTGCTGGAGCGCCTGCCCTACGACGTCTTCGCCTCGGCGGGCTGGTTGTGCGCCCTGGGCCTGCCCGCCCTGGCGGGGGTGGCCTGGTTCCTGTGGCACGACAGCGCGCGCCACGACGGCCTCATCCCCTACCGGCATTTCGTGGACGGCCGCTTCCTCATCGGCCTGTCGGTGTATTTCTTCTGCTACGTGGTCAGCGCCGTGGCCAGCTACATGACGCCGGTGTTCCTGGTCACGGGGCTGGGGTTCGCCGTCACGTCGAGCGGCTGGTTGCTGGGGGCGACTTCCCTGTGCGGTCTGCTGGTCATGTCCGTGCACTTCAAGCTGGTGCAACACCACCGGCACCTCAAGCATTACCTGTGGGTGGCCCTGGCCGCGCTGTGCCTGCACGGCGGGTGGATGAGCGCCATGAGCAGCGAGGTGACGCAGGCGCAGCTGTTCGTGCCACTGCTGCTGTTCAACGGCGTGTTCGTGGCCGTGGCCCAGGGCACGGCGGCCATGGGCACCTTCCGCAACGTCGATGAGAAGGTGTTCTCGCAGGCCTACCAGGTCAAGAACGCGATGCGAGAGCTGGCCAATGCCACGGGCGTGTCGGTGGCCACGGTGGTGCTGCAGATGCGCTCGACCCTGCACTACGAGCGCCTGGCCGAGGGCACGGCCGCGATCAGCCCCTGGTATGCCGGCGATGGCAGCGACCCGCTGCTGCTGCAGGCGGGCCACGCCATGAGCGCGCAGGCCCTGCAAGGCCTGGCCGGGCTGGCGTCGCAACAGGCCACATTGATGGCCTGCACGGACTTCTACTGGGGATTGAGCGTGGTCGCCGTGGTGGCGGCCGCGGTGCTGGCCTGCCAGCGCAAGTTCGCCTGAGGCCGTGTGGAGGTCGTGTGGCGGCCAGAAAAAGGGAAACCCGCCGTCCCGGTGGCCAGGGCGGCGGGCAAACCCGGTGACGCGCAGCCGGATGTTGGCGGTCGTTGCGTCGGGATGACAGCGTTTTTTTGTGGTTTCCGGCTGGATCGCGGCTTTTTGCTGTGCTCTGAGGGGATCAGAACCAAGTCCGCACCGGATGTCTTTAGAATGTGTTGCATTGTCCGCGTGACCGGACATGCCGTCCTGAAGAGATCCTGAAAATCTGCTGAAAAGGGCGGCACCCGGCCGGGGTTGCCCGGTCAGCCACCGGGGCGCTGAGGCCGCGGTGTGGCATCGACCGGGGATCCCTTGGCACACAGCATCCGTTTCGACCGATTCGAGCTCCGTCCGCAGGAACGCGTGCTCTATTTCGACGGGCAGCCAACCAGCCTGGGCGCGCGTGCCGTGGTCTTGCTGAGCGCCCTGGTGCAGCGCCATGGCCGCCTGGTCACCAAGGCCGAGTTGCTGGAGCTGGTCTGGCCCGGCCTGGTCGTCGAGGAGAACAACCTCCAGGTCCAGATTTCCGCCCTGCGCAAGGTGCTGGGCACGGCCGCCATCGTCACCGTGCCGGGCAGGGGCTACCGCTTCGTGGTGCCGCTGCCGCAGCGCGGCGTGAGCGAACGACAGGGCGGCGAGCCGCAGGACAGCGAGCCGCTGTCGGTGCTGCCCGTCCCGGTGCAGCGCCTGTGGGGGCGCGAGCGCGACCTCGACGCCCTGGACGCCCTGCTGCCCGCGCCGCTCATCACCCTGGTCGGCCCGGCCGGCATCGGCAAGACGGCCCTGGCCCTGGCGGCAGGGCACCGCTGGCGCAAGGACCGCCCCGACGGCGCGGCCTGGGTCGACCTGGCCAGCCTGAGCCCCGGCGGCTGCGTGGTCACGGCGGTGTCGCAGGCCCTGGGGCTGCCGGTCAGCGGCGTGGACCGGCTGGGCATGCTGGGCGCGGCCTTGCGCCCGCTCAAGGTGCTGCTGCTGCTGGACAACGCCGAGCACGTGCTCGACGACGTGGCCATGCTGGCCGCAGCCTTGCTGGACACCGCACCCACCGTGCGCATGCTGGTGACCAGCCAGGTGCCGCTGCGGGTCGATGGCGAGCGCACCTTCCGCCTGGGGCCGCTGTCCATCCCGTCGCCCGGGGCCTCGGTCGATGAGGCCCTGCTGCACGGCGCCGTCGCCCTGTTCGTGGACCAGGTCCGCGCCATCGACCGCCGTTACGTGCTGCAGCCCGACCAGGTCGATGCGGTGGCGCAACTGTGCCGCCGTGTCGACGGCCTGGCGCTGGCCATCAAGCTGGCCGCGGCCCGTGTGCCCCTGCTGGGCCTCCACGGCGTGAACCAGCGCCTGGACGAGCGCTTCCGCCTGCTCAGCGGCCAGAGCACCGGCGTGCCCGACCGCCACCAGACGCTGATGGCCGCGCTGGACTGGAGCCACGCCCTGCTGAGCCCGACCGAGCAGGCCCTGTTCCGCCGCGTGGCGGTGTTTGCCGGCGGCTTCCCGCTCAGCCTGGCCTCGCTGCTGGTGGAGGCCCCCTTGCCGGAGGCCCCGGACAGCGGCCTGGACGAGTGGCAGGTCCTCGACACCCTGGGCGCACTGGTCGACCGTTCCCTGGTCGCGGTCGATGCCGGCGAATCGCCGCGCTACCGCCTGCTCGACAGCATGCGCGACTACGCCGGCCTCAAGCTGCAGGACAGCGGCGAGCAGGCCCTGCTGCAGGCGCGTCATGCCCATGCCGTGGCCGACCTCATGGACGAGGCCTACGAGGCCCACTGGTTCAGCGCCGATGCCGCCTGGCTGGCGCAGTACGGTGCCGACATCGACAACGTGCGCGCAGCACTCGACTGGGCTGCCTTGCAGGCACCGGACCTCGCCGTGCGGCTGCAGGGCGCGGCCGGCCCGCTGTTCCTGCTGCTGGGTGTGGCGCCCGAGGGGCGCTCGCGCGGGCGCCAGCTCGAAGCCGTCGCCGACGGCCTGGACGAGGGCCCCGCCACCACCCGCTTCTGGCTGGAGCACAGCCGCCTGCACTGGGGCGTCGACAACGCCGCCATGCGGGCCTGTGCCGAGCGCGCGGCCCGGGCCAGCCGCCGTGCCAACGATGTCCGCGGCGTCTACCTGGCGCTGCGCTGCGTGGTCGGCAGCGGCATGCTCGATGCCGATGCGGCCACCGCCGTGCTGCGCGAGATGGCCGCCCTGGAGCAGCCCGGCTGGCCCGTGCGCCTGCTGGCGCAGCGTCAACTCGCCGAGGTCGGCGTGCTGCGCGCCCAGGAACACATGGCCGATGCGCGGCGTGTCTGTCAGCACCTGCTGGTGCGTGCGCAGGGGGCTGGCCTGGAGGGCGTGGTCTCGGCCAGCCTGAGCGACCTCGCCGCCATCAGCCTGGCCCTGGGCGACACCGACGCTGCGCTGCGCATCAGCCAGGACATCCTCTCGCGTGGCCGCCACCGCCGCGACAACTTCGTCGTCCACGCCCTGGCCATCGTGGCCTGCGTGGCCTTCGTGCGTGCGGACCTCGTCCAGGCCCGCGCGACGCTCAGCGACTTCCTGGCCGCCTCGCGCAGCCGCAGTTGGGAGTGGCTGGGCCTGTACGCGGGCTTGCTGGCCTTGCTGGCGGCCATGGAGGGGCGCCATGAAGCGGCGGCGCGGCTGCTGGGCTACACCGAGCAGACCTACCGCTCGCTCGGCGCCCGCGACGTGCTGGCCGTCTACGCCTGGTCGCGCGCCCATGCCGCTGTGCGCGACGCGCTGGAGCCGACCGTGCTGCAGCGCCTGATGGAGCAGGGCGCCGGGCTGGACCCTGCCTCGGTGTGCGCCTGGGCCCTGGAGCGGGCCCCGGCGTGAGCGTGGGCCGGGGCGCCTGTCCCCGCCCGCGGACACCCTGTGCGTGGCGTCTGCACGCTTGTGGCCTGCGCCTGCATCGCGCCTGGTGACGGGCGCGGCGGTCTGCCGCACACTGCCGACATGACAGCCTTGTCCTCCTCCCTGTCGGGCATCCAGGCGGCCTCCATGCGCTTGGACGTTGCGGCGCACAACATCGCCAACGCGCAGACGCCGGACTTCCGCCGCGAGGTCGCGCAGCAGCAGACCGTGGGCACCGGCCTGGGACAGGAGCAGCCCGGTGTGGTGGTCACCATCGGCAAGTCCAGCGAAATCGGGGCCGACCTGGCCACCGACCTGGTCCAGCAGATGCAGGCCAGCTACAGCTTCAAGGCCAACCTGCGCAGCATCCGCACGCAAGACGAACTGATGGGCAGCCTGCTGGACATCCACGCCTGAGCCTGCATCGCACGCCATCGCACCACGCCATCGCGCCACCCCCTCACATCACCAGTGGCGCTTCGCGTCAGAATGCGGGCACCGTGCTGTCCGCCGCCCACGACCCCCGCCCCGCTGTCCGCAACGCCGCGTCCGCCGCGCTGCCGGCGCGCCTCATCGCCCACCTCGACATGGACGCTTTCTATGCGTCGGTCGAGTTGCTGCGCTACCCCGAGCTGCAAGGCCAGCCCGTCGTGATCGGGGGAGGGCGCCGGCACCCGCCTGAGGCGCAACCCGATGGCGGCAGCCACCATGCCCGCCTGCGTGACTACGCCGGCCGTGGCGTCATCACCACCGCCACCTACGCCGCCCGCGCCCTGGGCGTGCATTCCGGCATGGGCCTGATGAAGGCCGCCGTGCTTGCACCTGACGCCATCTTGCTGCCGGTCGATTTCGACGCGTACCGCCGCCACTCGCGCCTGTTCAAGGCCGCCGTGGCCGAGATCGCCCCCGTCATCGAAGACCGCGGCATCGATGAGATCTACATCGACCTCACCGACGTGCCCGGGGCGCGCGACGCGGTCGATGGCGACCCGCTGGGCGGCGTGCGAGCCATCGGCCAGCGCCTCAAGCAGGCCGTGAAAGACGCCACCGGCCTGACCTGCTCGGTCGGCATCACGCCCAACAAGCTGCTCTCCAAGCTCAGCTCCGACCTCGACAAGCCCGACGGCCTGACCCTGCTGATGCCCGCCGACATCCCGACGCGCCTGTGGCCCTTGCCGGCCGCACGCATCAACGGCATCGGCCCCAGGGCCCAGGAACGCCTGGCCGCGCTGGGCATCCGCACCATCGGCGAGCTCGCCGCGGCCCCGCTGGCGCAACTGCTGGCCGAGTTCGGCAGCAACAGCGGCCACTGGCTGCACGACGCCGCCCACGGCCGCGACGAGCGCCCCGTGGTCACCTGGCGCGAGCCCAAGTCCATCAGCCGCGAAACCACCTTCGAGCGCGACCTCCATCCGCGCGACGACCGCGTCACCCTCGGCCCTATCTTCACCCGCCTGTGCGAGCAGCTCGCCTCAGACCTCGCCCGCAAGGGCTACGTGGGCCGCAACGTCGGGCTCAAGCTGCGCTACGACGACTTCCGCATCGTCACCCGCAGCATCAGCCTGCCGCACCTCACGCGGGATGCCGCCGAGATCCGCCTGTGGGCCGGGCGCTGCCTGAAAACCGTGCCCCTGGACCGCCGCCTGCGCCTGATTGGCGTGAAAATGGCGTCCCTCGTGGCCGGTGACGGCCAGCCGCAGCCCGCGCCTGCCGAGGCCGATCCCTCGGCCCAGGCGTCCCTGCCATTGTTCGATTTCACCGAGCCTGCCTGATGCCTGCCGCTTCTTTCCGCGCCCCTGTGTGTTCCCTGGTGCGCGCCACCATCCTGCTGGCGGGGCTGTGCGCCGCCGCCCTGGGCTCGGGCTGCGCCGTCGTGACCGTGGCCGATGCGGCCGTCAGCGTGGCGGCCACCGCCGTGAAGGTCACTGCCACGGTGGTCGAGACCACGGTCGATGTGGCCGCTGCGGGCGTCAAGGCCGCGACCAAGGACGACGCCCCGGCAGACCCGCCGGCCGGTCAGTGACCTGGACCGACCGCTCACGTCGCCGATGCCTGTGGCCACGCTGACCTTGCTGCCGCTGGGCGACACCGTGCCCGTGGCCCCCGGCCAGAGCCTGCTGGAAGCCGCCCTGGCCGCCGGCATCGAGCTGCCCCGCTCCTGCCGCAACGGCACCTGCCGCGCCTGCCGCTGCCAGATGCTGTCGGGGGCGGTGCGCTACCGCACCGAGTGGCCCGGCCTGAGCCTGGACGAGCGCGAGGCCGGCGAGATCCTGCCCTGCGTGGCCCTGCCCGCGACCGAGGCGGACGCCGTGGTCATCGCGGTGCCGCAGGCGCGTCGCCGGCCCACCTGAAGCGCGGCTGGCGCACCCCGTCGATCACCACGTCCTCGGTGAACATGGCAAACGGCCGCACCCACAGCGCGCCCTCGCCGTACAGCGGCCGGTAGACCACCAGGGCCTCGTGCGTCTCGCTGTGGCGTGCCACGCCCAGCACTTCGTAGCGGCCGCCCTTGTGATGCACGTACAGGCCCAGCGGCAGCGTGGGCAGTGGCGGCAAGTCGCTGGCGTCGGCGGGGCGGGCGGTGTGTGTCATGCCCGCATTGTCCCTGACACAGATGGCGAAGCCTTGCAGGCGCTGCGGCTTTGGCGGGTCGCCCGGCTTTCCCGGATGATGGTGCGCATCGGAGGGCTCGCACCGCCTTCTGCCGACATCCATCACCTGCCATCGGCACCCCCCCATCCCGTCAAGGACGCCAAGGAGCCCCGCATGATCGACCTGCACTACTGGACCACGCCCAACGGCCACAAAGTCACCATGTTCCTGGAAGAGGCCCAACTGCCTTACCGCATCGTCCCGGTGAACATCGGCCAGGGAGACCAGTTCCAGCCCGGGTTCCTGAGGATCGCGCCCAACAACCGCATCCCCGCCATCGTCGACCACGCTCCGGCCGATGGCGACACACCGCTGAGCCTGTTCGAGTCCGGCGCCATCCTGCTCTACCTGGCCGACAAGACCGGTCGCTTCATCCCCGCCGACCTGCGTGGCCGCAACGAGGCCCTGCAGTGGCTGTTCTGGCAGATGGGCGGCCTGGGCCCCATGGCCGGCCAGAACCACCATTTCAGCCAGTACGCCCCGGAGAAGATCCCCTACGCCATCGAGCGCTACGTCAAGGAAACCGCCCGCCTGTACGCCGTGCTCGACAAGCGCCTGGCCGACCGCGAGTTCATTGCCGGCAGCTACTCCATCGCCGACATGGCCTGCTACCCCTGGATCGTGCCGCACGAGCGCCAGCAGCAACGGCTCTCCGACTTCCCGCACCTGCAGCGCTGGTTCCACGCCATCGCCGAGCGCCCCGGCACGCAGCGTGCCTACGCCCGGGCCGAGGAGGTCAACCTTGGGAACGTGCCCTCGGTCAACGCGCGGTCGCGCAGCATCCTCTTCGGGCAGGACGCGGCCACGGTGCAGCGCTGAGGCGGGCGCTGCCAGGCGGGTCCCCCGGCGCAGGCACAATGAGGGCTTTGCCGCACCCGGCGCCGCCCCTGCGTCTGCCCTCCTTGTCGCGCCCATGCTCTGGTCTCCGCTGAACCGCTTCCTCGACCGCCTGCGCCCCCGCCGCCAGGCGGTCGTTTTGCTGGCCGACGCCCTGCTCATCCTGCTGGCCTGGCACCTCACCTACCTCTTCCGCATGGGCGTGGAGCGCTGGCTGCACGAACGCCCCTCCTACGACTGGGCCGTGCTGCTGGGCGTCATCAGCGTCTACAGTGCCGTCTCCTGGGCCCTGGGCGTGCCGCGCGCCACCTGGCGCTACGTCAGCTTCCACGACATCAGCCGCCTGGGCTGGGTCTGCCTGGGCGCCGGGCTGGCCAGCGCCGTCGTCGTGCTCATGGCCCAGCTCGTCGAGGTGCCGCGCGCCGTGCTGGCCCTGCACCCGGTCTTCACCCTGACGCTGCTGGCGATCGCACGCATGACGGTGCGCATGGTCAGCGAGTCTTCCCGGGCGCGTCGGGCCGGGCGCTCGCCCAACGGCCAGCATGCGCTGGTGCTGGGCGCCGGCGCCGCGGCCAAGCTGCTGATCGCCGGCATCCAGCACCGCGGCTGGACGGTGGTCGGCCTGCTGGATGACGACGAGCGCAAGCACGGCACGACCATCTCCGGCGTGCAGGTGCGCGGTGGCCTGGCGTTGCTGGCCGACGATGCCACCCGCGCCGACACCCTCGCCGACGTCACCCACCTCATCCTGGCTATGCCCTCGGCCACGCTGGACGAGCGCAAGCGCGCCTTGGCGCTGGCCTCGGCCACCGGCCTGCCCGTGGTCACCGTGCCCACCGCCGACGAGCTGCGCGAAGGCCGCTCGCGCATCGACCGCGTCCGCGACATCGAGCCCGAGGACGTGCTGGGCCGCCAGCCCGTCAAGCTGGACGAAAGCGCCGTCTCCGCCCTCATCAGCGGCCAGACCGTCTTCGTGACCGGGGCCGGCGGCTCGATCGGCTCCGAGCTGTGCCGCCAGATCGCCCGCTTCGGCCCCAGCCGCCTCGTGCTGTTCGAGCTCAGCGAGTTCGCCCTCTACCAGGTCGAGCAGGACTTGAGCGAACGCTTCCCCCACCTGCCCCTGGTGCGCCTGGTCGGCGACGTCAAGGACCTCGGCGCCCTGCGCCGCGCCATGGCCCGCCACCGCCCCGACCTCGTCTTCCACGCGGCGGCCTACAAGCACGTGCCGCTGATGGAGGACGACAACGCCTGGATCGCGCTGCGCAACAACACCCTGGGCACCTACCTGTGCGCCCAGGCCGCGGCCGAGGCCGGCGCCAAGCGCTTCGTGCTCATCTCCACCGACAAGGCCGTCAACCCGACCAACGTCATGGGCGCCACCAAGCGGGCCGCCGAGATGGTCGTCTCGCACTGGGCGGCCAGCGTGCCGGCCACCCGCTTCATGGCCGTGCGCTTCGGCAACGTGCTGGGGTCGAGCGGCAGCGTCATCCCCAAGTTCAAGGAGCAGATCGCCAAGGGCGGGCCGGTCACCGTCACCCACCCCGAGATCACCCGCTACTTCATGACCATCCCCGAAGCGGCCCAGCTGGTGCTGCAGGCCGCGGCCCTGGCCGACTCGGGCCAGGTCTTCGTGATGGACATGGGCAAGTCGGTGAAGATCGCCGACCTGGCGCGCGAACTCATCCGCCTGAGCGGCCACACCGAGGCCGAGATCCCCATCGTCTTCAGCGGCCTGCGCCCTGGCGAGAAGCTTTACGAAGAATTGCTTGCCGACGCCGACACCACCTTGCCGACGCCGCACCCGCGCCTGCGCCTGGCGCGATTGCGCGGGGGTGTGCGTGGCGAATTGCCGCCCGACTGGATCGCCCACATGCTCGCCCTGGCCGACGACGAGGCCGCCTGCACCCCCGCCACGCTGCGTGCGCGCCTGCACGCCCTGGTGCCGGAGTACGCGCCGCGCTGAATGGCGGGCGCCGCACGGCCTGGCCTGCCTTGGCAGATGGCCGTCTGTTTCTCGCGACTGGCGTGACGCATCTGCGCTTCAATCCGCACATCAGCAGGGAAGTTCTGGCCTTATTGCGCGGCCACCGCCCTTGTGGCGCCCTATACTGATCCCACATTGAGTGAAACTGGGCCTGTTGCGCATCCCGCGCCGGCGCCCCGGGTCGAACACAGGCTGAGATTGCCATGACCTCCAAATTGAAGATTGCGGGCTGGGTCGCGCTGGGTGCGCTGGCCGGCGGCCTGACCACGATGCAATTCGGCGCCACTGCGCGCAATGCCGTGGCCCCCTTGCCGCTGGAAGAAATGCAGCAACTCGCTGCGGTCTTCGGCATGATCAAGACCGATTACGTCGAGCCGGTCGATGAAAAGAAACTCTTCAGTGACGCCATCGGCGGCATGGTCGCGGGCCTCGATCCCCATTCCGTGTATTTCGACAAAACCACCTTCAAGGAATTCCGCGAAGGCACGACCGGCAAATTCGTCGGCGTGGGCATCGAAATCGGCATGGAAGACGGTCTGGTCAAGGTGGTCTCCCCCATCGAAGGCTCGCCGGCTTTCCGCGCCGGCCTCAAGACGGGCGACCTGATCACCAAGATCGACGACACCTTCGTCAAGGGCCTGACCATGGACCAGGCCGTCAAGCGCATGCGCGGCGAGCCCAACACCAAGGTCGTGCTCACCATCTTCCGCAAGGCCGAGAACCGCAGCTTCCCCGTCACCATCGTGCGCGAGGAAATCCGCGTGCAGAGCGTGCGCGCCAAGATGATCGAGCCGGGCTACGGCTGGGTGCGCATCAGCCAGTTCCAGGACCGCACGGTCGAGGACTTCGTCGCCAAGGTCGACAAGCTCTACAAGGAAGACCCCAAGCTCAAGGGCCTGGTGCTCGATTTGCGCAATGACCCGGGTGGCCTGCTCGAAGGCGCCATCGCGGTGTCCGCTGCCTTCCTGCCCAAGGACGTGACCGTGGTGTCGACCAACGGCCAGCTGGCCGAGTCCAAGCAGATCTTCAAGGCCCGCGCCGAAGACTACTCGCGCCGCTATGGCGCCGACCCGCTGGCCCGGCTGCCCGCCGCGCTCAAGAACGTGCCGCTGGTGGTGCTGGTCAACGAAGGCTCGGCCTCGGCTTCGGAGATCGTCTCCGGCGCCCTGCAGGACCACAAGCGCGCCGTCATCATGGGCGGCCAGACCTTCGGCAAGGGCTCGGTGCAGACCGTGCGCCAGCTGACCGCCGACACGGCCCTGAAGATCACCACCGCGCGCTACTACACCCCCAGCGGCCGCTCCATCCAGGCCAAGGGCATCGTGCCCGACGTGATGGTGGACGAGTCCGAAGACGGCAACCTCTACGCCGCGCTGCGCCTGCGCGAAGCCGACCTGGAAAAGCACATCGCCAGCGGCCAGGGCAAGGAAGAGAAGGACGCCGCCCGCGAGAAGGCCCGCGAGGAAGCCATCAAGAAGCTGGAAGAGACCAACGGCAAGAAGAACGAGGCGCCCAAGCCGCTGCCCGAGTTCGGCAGCGCCGAGGACTTCCCGCTGCGCCAGGCCCTCAACCGCCTGCAAGGCAAGACGGTGCTGGTCTCCAAGACCATGACCGAGCGCAAGGCCGAGGGCAAGGGCGACGAGGCCAGGAACCCCTGAGCCTGATTCGGCGTGGACGACGCCCAGCAACTGCGCTACAGCCGGCACCTGCTGCTGGACGACTGGCCGGAGTCCGCCCAGGAGCGCCTGCTGGCCGCCCATGCCGTGGTCATCGGGGCGGGCGGCCTGGGCGCGCCGGCGCTGCTCTACCTGGCCTCCGCCGGGGTGGGGCGCATCACGGTGATCGACCCCGACACGGTCGAGCTCTCCAACCTGCAGCGCCAGATCGCGCACAGCACCGAAGCCATCGGCCAGCCCAAGGTCGATTCCGCCCGCACGGCCATGGGCCGCATCAACCCCGATGTGCAGGTGCAAACGGTGGCCCGTGCGGCCGATGACGCCCTGCTGGCCGAACGCCTGCCCGGCGCCGACGTGGTGCTGGACTGCACCGACAGCTTCGCCACCCGCCAACTCGTCAACCGCCAGGCCTGGGCCGCAGGGGTGCCGCTGGTGTCGGCCTCGGCGCTGCGCTGGGACGGCCAGATCAGCGTGTTCGACCCGCGCCAGGCCGACAGCCCCTGCTACGCCTGCCTCTTCCCACCCGACGTCCCGCCCGAGGAAACGCGCTGTGCCCTGCTGGGCGTGTTCGCGCCCGTGGTCGGCCTGATGGGTGTGATGCAGGCCGGCGAGGCGCTCAAGCTGCTGGCGGGGCTGGGGGCGCCGCACCAGTCCCTGGCAGGGCATCTGCTCATGCTGGACGGCCGCGACTGGTCCTGGACCCGCCTGCGCGTGCGCCATGACCCGGCCTGCCAGGTGTGCGGCACGGCCCGGGCCTTGAAGGCCTGAGGACACCCGAGCACCTGCCTGGGCGAGACGAGCCTGTGACTCCCCCTGATTTCCCAGGCTGTTCCCACGCTGTTCCCTGCCTGCCCCAGGGGCGGCAGACGCCATACTGACCTCCACGCCTTCCATCACCGCTGCGCCATGAACAACCCCAAAGAGCTGCTTGAACGCAACTTCCCCACCGCCGGCCAGGACGTCAAGTTCGCCGGCAAGACGGGCCTCTACAGCGGCCCCGAGAGCAGCTACGAACTCGCCTTCACCGACACCGACTTCCTGCTCAATGCCGACCTGCGCCCGGTGCGCATGCAGCTGGAGCTGCTCAAGCCGGAGATGGTGCAGCGCGAGGAAGGCATCGAGTCCACCATCGTGGTGTTCGGCAGCGCCCGCATCCAGCCTGCCGACGTGGCCCGCGCCCGCCTGGACGAGGCCGAGGCCCTGCCGCCCGGCTCTGCGCGCGAGCAGGCCATCCGCGCGGCCAAGCGCCACGTCGACATGTCGCGCTTCTACGAGGAGGCCCGCCGCTTCGCCAGCCTGGTGACCGACCACTCCTCGAAGCTCGACAACCCCATCTACGTGGTCACCGGCGGTGGCCCGGGCGTGATGGAAGCCGGCAACCGCGGTGCCCACGAGGTCGGCGGCAAGAGCCTGGGCCTGAACATCGTGCTGCCCCACGAGCAGGAGCCCAACCCCTACATCACGCCGCGCCTGTGCTTCCAGTTCCACTACTTCGCGCTGCGCAAGATGCACTTCCTGATGCGCTCGGTCGCGCTGGTGTGCTTCCCGGGCGGCTTCGGCACGCTCGACGAACTCTTCGAGACGCTCACCCTCATCCAGACCGGCAAGTGCCGCAAGCGCCCGGTGCTGCTGTTCGGGCGTGACTTCTGGCAGAAGCTCATCAACTTCGAGCACCTGGTCGAGACGGGCATGATCAGCCCGGAGGACGTGCACCTGTTCCGCTACGTCGAGACCGCCGACGAGGCCTGGGACACCCTGCGCGAGGTCTACGGCCTGGGGCAACCGGAAGCCGACATCGGCTGCGGGTGGTGAACGCGCCGGGCAAGACCGCACTCATCCTCACCGGCGGTGGCGCGCGCGCTGCCTACCAGGTGGGGGTGCTGCAGGCCTTGCAGCTCATCCGCCGCGACGCGGGTGAAAAGCGCCGCAGCAGCCCGTTTCGCATCATCTGCGGCACCTCGGCCGGTGCGCTCAACGGCATGGCCCTGGCCAGCGGGGCCGACCACTACGACCTGGCCCTGCGCACCATGGTCGAGGTCTGGCGCGACTTCCGCACCGAGCAGGTCTACCGCTCCGACTCCTTCGGGATGATCCGCAGCGGCGCACAGTGGCTGACGCTGTTCTCGCTGGGCTGGGCCGTGGCGCGCTGGCGGCGGGCGAGGCCGCGTTCGCTGCTGGACAACGACCCGCTGCACGACCTGCTGCCTGGCCTCATCCACACCGAGCGCCTGCCGCAGTTGATGGCCGAGGGCCACCTCGACGCGGTGGCCGTGACGGCGTCGAGCTACACCACCGGCGAGCACGTCACCTTCTATGACAGCGCCGAGCGGATCGCGCCCTGGGCGCGTTCTCAGCGCATCAGCGTGCGCGACCGCCTCGGGCTGGATCACCTGCTGGCCTCGGCGGCCATCCCCTTCGTCTTCCCGGCGGTCCAGCTCAACGTCCATGACCGAGTCCACTACCTGGGCGATGGCTCCATGCGCCAGGCCGCGCCGATCTCGCCGGCCATCCACCTGGGCGCCGACCGCATCCTGGTGATCGGGGCGGGGCGCCTGCACGAACCTCCCGCGCCACGCCAGGCCGTGGTCGAGTACCCGAACCTCGCGCAGATCGCCGGCCACGCCATGTCCAGCATCTTCCTGGACGCGCTGACGGTGGACATCGAACGCATGCAGCGCGTCAACCACACGCTCAGCCTGCTGACGCCCGAGCAGCGCACGCTCACGCCGCTGCGTCCGGTGGAGATCCTGGTGATCGCGCCCAGCCAGCGCATCGACGACATCGCCGCGCGCCACCTGTGGGCGCTGCCGCCCGCCGTGCGCGCCATGCTGCGTGCCGTCGGCGTGTACGGGCGCGGCAAAACGGCGCGGGGCACCGCCCTGGCCAGCTACCTGCTGTTCGAGTCCTCGTTCACGCGCGAGCTCATCCACCTGGGTTTCACCGACGCCATGGCCAAGCGCGAGGAGGTGGAGCGCTTCTTCGGCTGGGGGCAGGGCGCCCTGAGTTCCGAAACCGAGGACAAGGCCGTCGACGCCCACCAGACTTGACCCGCCTGGCAAAACAGGCTAGAATGGAGAGCTTCGCTTTGGGTTTCCCGGGCGGATTAAGCTCTTTTTTCCGAAAGGTCTCAACATGTACGCGGTCATAAAAACCGGTGGTAAGCAATACAAGGTTGCTGCCGGCGAGAAAATCAAAGTAGAACAGATTGCTGCGGACGTTGGCCAAGAGATCGTGATCGACCAGGTTCTGGCAGTCGGCTCCGGCGCTGAACTCAAGGTTGGCACGCCCCTGGTGGCTGGCGCAACTGTCAAGGCAACCGTGGTGTCCCACGGCCGTCACGACAAGGTCCGCATCTTCAAGATGCGCCGTCGCAAGCACTATCAGAAGCGCCAAGGTCACCGTCAGAACTTCACCGAGCTGGAAATCAGCGCCGTGAACGCCTGATCTCGCGCCTTCATCGTCTAACTTCAGTCACCAAGGAGCAGATCCATGGCACAGAAAAAAGGCGGCGGTTCCACGCGGAACGGCCGTGACTCGCAACCGAAGATGCTGGGTGTGAAGGTCTACGGCGGTCAAGTGATCCCCGCTGGCTCGATCATCGTTCGTCAACGCGGCACCCGCTTCCACGCTGGTCCCAACGTCGGCATGGGCCGTGACCACAGCCTGTTCGCACTGGTCGATGGCACCGTGTCCTTCGCCACCAAGGGCGCGCTGAACCGCAAGACCGTGATCGTCACCCCGGTGTGACGCTCGGCATCCCGCTGGCCGCAGGCTGTTTGGCAGCCGCGCCAGCCCTCAGAAGCCCCGGTCCGCCGGGGCTTCTGTCTTTCTCGGTCCCGGGCTTGCCGCCGGGGGCCTGTGCCGCGAGCGCCGATAATGGCGCTCGCCGGACCCGCGGGCCTGTCGCCCGCGACCTGTGCACCCTCCGCGCACCCTCCGCGCACCACTCGATCAGGACGCCCCCATGAAATTCGTCGATGAAGCCACCATTGATGTGGCCGCTGGCAACGGCGGCAGCGGTTGCATCAGCTTCCGTCGCGAGAAATTCATCCCCTTCGGTGGCCCCAACGGCGGTGACGGCGGGCGTGGCGGCCACGTCTATGTGGTCGCCGACCGCAACATCAACACCCTGATCGACTACCGCTACGCCCGTCGCCACGAGGCGCGCAACGGCGAGCAGGGCCGCGGCTCCGACCAGTTCGGCGCGGCCGGCGAGGACATCGTCCTGCGCATGCCCGTGGGCACCATCGTGCGCAACTTCGACACCGGCGAGGTGATGATGGAGTTGCTGGAGCACGGCGAAAAGCGCCTGCTGGCCAAGGGCGGCGACGGTGGCTTCGGCAACCTGCACTACAAGACGGCCACCAACCGCGCCCCGCGCAAGAAGACGCCCGGCTGGCCCGGCGAGGCCTTCAAGCTCAAGCTGGAGCTGCGCGTGCTGGCCGACGTGGGCCTGCTGGGCATGCCGAACGCAGGCAAGTCCACGCTGATCGCGGCCATCTCCAATGCCCGCCCCAAGATCGCCGACTACCCCTTCACGACCCTGCACCCCAACCTCGGCGTGGTGCGTGTCGGTCCGGAAAAGAGCTTCGTCGTGGCCGACATCCCCGGCCTGATCGAAGGGGCCTCCGAGGGCGCTGGCCTGGGCCACCTCTTCCTGCGCCACCTGCAGCGCACCCGCGTGCTGCTGCACGTGGTCGACCTGGCGCCGTTCGACGATGTCGACCCGGTGCAGCAGGCCCGCGCCATCGTCAACGAACTCAAGATCTACGACGAGGCCCTGTACGAGAAGCCCCGCTGGCTGGTGCTCAACAAGCTGGACATGATCCCCGAAGAAGAGCGCGTGGCCAAGGTGGTGGACTTTGTGCGCCGCTACGGCTGGAAGGGCCCCGTCTTCCAGATCTCGGCCCTGACGCGCGAAGGCTGCGAGAAGCTGGTGCAGACCATCTACCAGCACGTCGCCAGCATGCAGGAGCACCACACCGAGGCGGATGTGCGCTTCGACGTCGAGGCCAACCTGCCCATGGCCAGCGACCTGCTGGCCCAGGCCGGGGTGCGTTATGACGAGGACATCGAGGCCCTGGTGAAACCCAAGGCCAGGCCGGCGGCGAAGAAGGCTGTGGCGAAGAAGGCCGTCGCGGCAAAAGTGGCTGTGAAGAAGGTGGCCGTGAAGAAGGTGGCCGTGAAGAAGGCGGCCGTGAAGAAGGCGGCCGTGAAGAAGGCGGCCGTGAAGAAGGCTGCGGCCAAGAAGGCGCCTGCCAAGCAGGCCCCCGCGAAAAAGGGTGCCACGACAACCGCAGCCAAGAAGGCGGCCGCGGTGAAGCAGGCGGCCGTGAAGGCGGTGGTGGCCAAGAAGACCGTCGCCAGGAAGGTCGCTAAAAAGGTCGCTAAAAAGGTCGCCAAGAAAGCAGCCCGCGCATGAACCACGTCCTTCAGCACGCCCGCCGCATCGTGGTGAAGGTGGGTTCCAGCCTGGTCACCAACGAAGGCAAGGGCGTCGATGCCGATGCCATCGGCACCTGGTGCCGGCAGATGGCCGCCCTGGCCGCGGACGGCCGCGAGGTCATCATGGTGTCCAGCGGCGCCATCGCCGAGGGCATGAAGCGCCTGGGCTGGACGGCCCGTCCCAAGGAGCTCCATGAGCTGCAGGCCGCGGCCGCCGTCGGCCAGATGGGCCTGGCGCAGATGTACGAAACCCAGTTGCGCTCGCACGGCATGGGCAGCGCCCAGGTGCTGCTCACCCACGCCGATCTGGCCGACCGCGAGCGCTACCTCAATGCCCGCACCACGCTGCTGACCCTGCTGTCGCACAAGGTGGTGCCGGTCATCAACGAGAACGACACCGTCGTCACCGACGAGATCAAGTTCGGCGACAACGACACCCTGGGCGCCCTCGTGGCCAACCTGGTCGAGGCCGATGCGCTGGTCATCCTGACCGACCAGAAGGGCCTCTACAGCGCCGATCCGCGCAAGGACCCGGCGGCCCGCTTCATCGATGTCTGCACGGCCGGCGACCCCGAGCTGGAGCGCATGGCCGGCGGTGCCGGCTCGCGTGTGGGCACCGGCGGCATGATCACCAAGGTGCTGGCGGCCAAGCGCGCGGCGCGCAGCGGCGCGTCCACCGTCATCGCCTGGGGCCGCGAGCCCGAGGTGCTGGTGCGCCTGTCCCAGGGCGAGTCGATCGGCACGCTGTTCATGGCGGCCACGGCCAAGCTCACCGCCCGCAAGAACTGGATGGCCGACCACCTGCAGCTGCGTGGCGCCGTGGTGGTCGACGAGGGCGCTGCGGCGCGGCTGCGCGAAGGCGGGGCCAGCCTGCTGCCCATCGGCATGGTCGAGGTGCAGGGCGAGTTCCACCGCGGCGACGTCATCGCCGTGCGCGACCTGCGCGGCCAGGACATCGCCCGCGGTCTGGCCAACTACGCCAGCAGCGAAGCACGCCTGCTGGTGCGCAAGGCCTCGCACGACATCGAGGCCGAACTGGGCTTCGTCAACGAGCCCGAGATGATCCACCGCGACAACCTGGTGCTGGGCTGAGCCGGGAGGGTCCGGGTGTGCCCGGGGCGATCTCCCGACATTCAGGCTGTGCGTGTTGTCAGTTGGCTGCATGATGGCGGCCTGCGTTCGGCGACCGGATCCCCTTGATGGGTGATCCAAGGGTTTTGCCTGTCCAGCAGGCCCCGGCGCGAAGCGTTAAAAACGCAGTTCCACGCTGGCGCATTCGCCCCTGCCTTTGCCCTCGTCCCTGACCCGTCCTGACCCTCCCGGGAGCCCCACATGTCCCTGAACCTCCGCACCCTGGCTGGCGCCAAGCCGCTGGCCCTGGCTGCCTCTGCCCTGATCGCCGCCTTGGGCGCCACCGCCGTCCAGGCCAAGACCCTCGTCTGCGTCTGGGACGTGGCCGGCAAGACGGGCGACGTCTACGCCCAGGCCACCGACTACGCCATCGCCATGCAGAAGCACGGCGCCGACATCGAACTCAAGAGCTACGTCGACGAGCGCGTGGCCATCGAGGACTTCCGCGCCGGCCAGTGCGACGGCGTCGTCGCCACCGCCTTCCGCACCCGCCAGTTCAACCAGCTGGCCGGCTCGCTGGACAGCATCGGCTCGACCACCATCGTCAAGGGCGGCAAGGTCGACATCGACGCCAGCTACGAGGTCGTGCGCAAGGTCATCCAGGTTTTCGCCGACCCCAAGGCCAGCAAGCTGATGGTCGAGGGCAACTTCGAGGTCGCCGGCATCTTCCCGCTGGGCGCGGCCTACCCCATGGTGCGCGACCGCAAGATGAACTCGGTCGAAGCCCTGTCGGGCAAGAAGATCGCGGCCTTCGACTACGACAAGGCCCAGGGCATGATGATCCAGCGCATCGGTGCGCAACCCGTGTCGGTGGACGTGACCAACATCGGCCCGAAGTTCAACAACGGCTTCGTCGACATGGTGACCCTGCCGGCCGTGGCCTTCAAGCCTTTTGAGCTCTACAAAGGCATTGGCAAGACCGGTGGCATCGGCCGCCTGCCCATCCTGATCCCGACGGTGCAGATGGTCGTCAACAAGACCAAATTCCCCGAAGGCTTCGGTGAGGCTTCGCGCCAGTACTGGCTGAGCAAGTTCGACAACGCCCTGCGCCTCATCAAGATCGCCGAGAACGGCATTCCCGCCAACCTCTGGGAAGAGCTGCCTGTCGACGCCGTGCCGAAGTACGTGCTGATGTTCCGCGAGTCGCGCATCGAGATCGCCAAGCAGGGCCTCTACAACAAGCAGGGCCTGAACATCATCAAGCGCGCGCGCTGCAGCATCAACCCTTCGGACGCGGAGTGCGCCTCGAAGACCGAGATCGAGTGAGGCGCCGTGGCTCGCTGAGCTGAGCCAGTGACGTGAGCTGGCGATGTGACAAGGGCTCCCTCGGGAGCCCTTGGTCGTGCTGGCGTCCGCGCAGTCAGGTCGACGAACTCAGGTCGGCAAGTCAGAGGTGGGAGCCGCTGCCGTCCGCGCTGCCTTCCAGGCTGGTTTCGGCATCGCGGCGGGTCACGCCCCGCAAGCCGCCGCGCAGGAAGCGGTTGGGCTGGCCCTGAGGCCGCGGCAGGAAGCGGGCGAGTTCGGACAGCGCCAGCTGGTAGACATCGCGCTTGAACTCGATGACGGTTTCCAGCGGCACCCAGTACTCGTGCCAGCGCCAGGCATCGAACTCGGGATGGCTGGTGGCGCGCAGGTTCATGTCGCAGTCACGCCCGGTGAGCTGCAGCAGGAACCAGATCTGCTTCTGGCCTTTGTAGTGGCCACGCGCGTCCTTGCGGATGAAGTGCATGGGCACCTCGTAGCGCAGCCAGTCGCGCGTGCGCGCCACGATGCGCACGTGGTCGGGCAGCAAGCCCACTTCCTCGTGGAGCTCGCGGAACATCGCCTGCTCGGGCGACTCACCATGCTTGATGCCGCCTTGCGGGAACTGCCAGGAGTGGGTGCGGATGCGCTTGCCCCAGAATACCTGGTTCCGATGGTTGAGCAGGATGATGCCGACGTTGGGGCGAAAGCCTTCCCGGTCGAGCATAATCAACTCCAAATTTTCAACTGGTTTCATTATTGCACCCCTGAGCCGAAACGCCTAGCTCCCTGCGGCGTTTGTCAAGGCCTCACCTGGGCGGTGCATTTTTTTTCTGCCATGAAAGCTTCTCAGTTCTTCATCTCCACCCTCAAGGAAGCCCCTGCCGACGCAGAGATCGTCAGCCACAAGCTGATGACGCGCGCGGGCTTGATCAAGAAGCTGGGCGCGGGCCTGTACAACTACATGCCCATGGGCCTGCGGACCATCCGCAAGGTCGAGAACATCATCCGCGAGGAGCTGAACAAGGCGGGTTGCGTCGAGCTCGTCATGCCCGTGGTGCAGCCGGCCGAACTGTGGCAGGAGACCGGTCGCTTCGAGAAGATGGGCGACGAGTTGCTGCGCTTCAAGGACCGCCACGACCGCGACTTCGTCATCCAGCCGACCGCCGAAGAAGTCGTCACCGACATCGCGCGCCAGGAGCTGCGCAGCTACCGCCAGCTGCCCAAGAATTTCTACCAGATCCAGACCAAGTTCCGCGACGAGCGTCGCCCCCGCTTCGGCATCATGCGCGGCCGCGAGTTCACGATGAAGGACGCCTACTCCTTCGACCGTGACGTCGAGAGCGCGGGCAAGACCTACGACGGCATGTACGCCGCCTACACCCGCATCTTCGAGCGCCTGGGCCTGCAGTTCCGCGCCGTGGCCGCCGACACCGGCGCCATCGGCGGTGACCGCTCGCACGAGTTCCAGGTGATCGCCGACACCGGCGAAGACGCCATCGTCTATTGCCCGACCAGCGACTACGCCGCCAACATCGAGCTGGCCGAAGCCGTGGCCCTGATCGCGCAACGCGGTGCGGCCTCGCAGGCCATGGAAAAGGTCGCCACGCCGGGCAAGAGCACCTGCCCCGAGGTGGCCGAGCTGCTGGACCTGCCGCTGTCGCAGACCGTCAAGTCCCTGGTGCTGGCCACCGACGAGACCAACGAAGCCGGTGAGATCGTCAAGAGCACGGTCTGGCTGCTGCTGGTGCGCGGCGACCACGAGCTCAACGAAGTCAAGGCAGGCAAGGTCGAACTGACCGATGCCACGGGCCAGACCACGGGCTTGAAGGCCGGCTTCCGCTTCGCCACCGAAAAGGAAATCGTCGCGCACTTCGGCACCAAGCCGGGCTACCTCGGCCCGGTCAACTTGCAGCAGCCCGTCAAGGTCATTGCCGACCGCACGGTGGCCAACATGGCCGACTGGGTCTGCGGTGCCAACGAGGAAGGCTTCCACATCCGCGGTGTGAACTGGGGCCGTGACCTGCCCGAGCCCGACCTGATCGCCGACATCCGCAACGTCGTCGAAGGCGACCCCTCGCCGGACGGCCAGGGTGTGCTGGCCATCCAGCGCGGCATCGAGGTCGGCCACGTGTTCTACCTGGGCACCAAGTACTCCAAGGCCATGAACGCGACCTTCCTGGACGTGGACGGCAAACCCAAGCACTTCGAGATGGGCTGCTACGGCATCGGCGTCACCCGCATCCTGGGCGCGGCCATCGAGCAGCGCCACGACGAGCGCGGCATCGTCTGGCCGGACGCCATCGCGCCCTTCACCGTGGTGATCTGCCCGGTGGGCTACGACCGCTCCGAGGCCGTCAAGGCCGCCGCCGACGAACTGCACGCGCAACTGCTGGCCAAGGGCGTGGACGTGATCCTGGACGACCGCGGCGAGCGCCCCGGCGCCATGTTCGCCGACTGGGAGCTGATCGGCGTGCCGCACCGCGTGGTGTTCGGCGACAAGGGCCTGAAGGAAGGCCTGGCCGAGGTCCAGGGCCGCCAGGATGCCGAAGCGGCCAAGGTGCCCGTGACGGAAGTCCTGAACCACCTGCTGTCTCGCCTGCAGATCGTGGGATGACTGTCATCCAGTTGCGCTAAGGTAGCGCACCATGGATTCGTCTTTGTCGCGCCTGTCCGCTCGCCTGTCCGCTCGCCTCCTGCTGTGCCTGGCCTCGGGCCTGGGGCTGCTGGCCCACGGTGCCGCCTGGGCGGGTGCGCAGGTCGAAGAGCCCCTGGCCGACTCGGTGCGCACCGCGCTGTCGGCGGCCATCGGGCGCAGCGCGCCGGCGCTCAGCTTCGCCGACGACACCCAGCAACAACAGTGCGAGCGCTGGGCCCTGGCCCTGGAGGCCGGCTTGTTCAAGCGCAAGCCGGACGAACTGGTGCGCCGCGAGTTCCTGACCACGGTGTGCTACGAAGCCAGACGCGCCGGCCTGGAGCCCAGCCTGGTGCTCGGCCTGGTGCAGGTGGAGAGCGGGTTCCGCAAGTACGCCATCTCCTCGGTGGGTGCGCGGGGCTACATGCAGGTCATGCCCTTCTGGTCGCGCAGCATCGGCAACGGTGACGCCAGCAGCCTCTTCCACATGCAGACGAACCTGCGTTTTGGCTGCGTGATCCTGCGCCACTACCTCGACATCGAGCGGGGCAACCTGTTCCTGGCCCTGGGCCGCTACAACGGCAGCCGCGGGCGTGCCGAGTATCCCAACATGGTCACGGCCGCCTGGCGCGGCTGGAAGGCGGCCGACGGCCTGCTGGCGGGCACGCGCGTGGCCGAGGCTGCGCCTGCGCAGCACCGCTGATCGCGCTGGCCTTCACAGGCCCCGCCAGGCTTGCGGCTGGGCTGCGTCCAGGCCGAGCAGGGCCAGCACGCGTTCCACCGTCTCGTTGACGGTGTCGTCGATGCTTTGCGGGCGGTGGTAGTAGGCCGGCAGCGGCGGGAAGACGATGCCGCCCATCTCGGTGACCGCCGTCATGTTGCGCAGGTGGGCCAGGTTGAAGGGCGTTTCGCGCACCATCAGCACCAGGCGGCGGCGCTCCTTGAGCGTGACGTCGGCGGCCCGGGTCAGCAGGTTGTCGCCGAAGCCGTGGGCCACGGAGGCCAGCGTTTTCATGGAGCAGGGCGCGATCACCATCGCGTCGGTGGAGAAGCTGCCGCTGGCGATGCAGGCGCCCACATCGCCCGGGGCGTGGGCCTCGGTGGCGAGGTCTTCGAGTGCCTGCCGGTCCAGCCCCAGTTCGTGGTGGACGTTGAGGATGCCCGCCGGCGTGGCCACCAGGTGGGTGTGCACACCCAGGGCATGCGCGCGCTCCAGCAGGCGCACACCATGGATGGCACCGCTGGCGCCGGTGATGCCGACGATGAGGCGGGGCGGGCGGTGGGTCACGGTGGCGCTTACTTGGCCAGTTCCTGCTGCAACTCGCCCGACTGGTACATCTCCATCATGATGTCCGAGCCACCGACGAACTCGCCGTTGACGTAGAGCTGCGGGATGGTGGGCCAGTTGGCGTATGCCTTGATGCCCTGGCGGATGGCTTCGTCTTCCAGCACGTTCACGGTCGTCACGTTCTGCACGCCGCAGGCCTTGAGGATCTGGATGGCGCGGCCGGAAAAACCGCATTGGGGGAACTGGGCGGTGCCCTTCATGAACAGGACCACCTTGTGGCCCTTGACGATGTCGTCGATGCGTTGCTGAACGTCGCTCATGGCTGTGTGCTTCTTCAAAAAATCAACAGGCCCGGTTATAGCAGGCCTGGGAAGCTGGAGCGCGCTGCGCGGACACTCGGCGCGTGCGGTTGGCGCGGCGTCAGAACGCGTAGCCCACCGACACCTTGAAGACCGGGCGCATGCGCAACGAGCGCAGGGCGTCGTCCAGCGATCGGTCGCCCACCAGCACGTCCGAGAAGCGGCCGGCGCTGTTGGGGTTGACGTTGAGGAGGCCGAAGTCGGCATTGAAGCGCCAGACCTCGCTTTGCTGCGGGTTGCCCAGGCGGGTGCTGTAGCCGGCGCCGATGTAGGCGTTGGCTTGCGGCAGGGTCAGGCCGCGCTGGCTGCCCAGGCCGATGGGCGAGCCCAGGCTGTCGATGTGCTGCAGGCTGACGTTGAGGCCGCCGCCGTTGTCGCCGCTGGACCACCAGGCCTGCCCGGATTCGCCGCTGACCAGGCCGACGGTGGCCCGGAAGCCGCCGCCGACGTAGTAGTCGGTCAGGACGTGCAGGCTGCGCATGCGCAAGCCGGCCTGCATGGGTTGGGCGAGCACGAAGTTGTCGCGCAGGGGGTTGACCGGGCGGTCGATGACCGCACCGATGCGGCCTTCCCAACGGGGGAGGGCATCGGGCGAGAGGCCGGCAGAAGCACCCGCAGCCTTGTCGCCGCCAGCACCCTTCAGCGCCAGACCGTGGCCGGACGCGTCACTGGCCACGCTGGCGGCGCCCCAGCGCAGGCGCACGGCGGTGACACCGGAGGCGCCGGCCTGCCCCTGGTGCAGGAAGTGCTCGGCGCGCGGCACCATCTGCGCGTGCGCCACCTGCGGCACCTGTGCCAGCATCAACCCACCCCAGGCCAGCAGCAGGCTGGCTGCTGAACGGACGGGGGCGGCAAGGTGAGGGTGGCGGGCGGTCGGGTGGCGGGTTGATCGGCACATGGTGCGCTCCTGGAGAACGTCTTCATGCTACGGGGCGACTCTGAATCTGTGTTTCAGAGTTGTTAGCCTTCGTCAAAGCTGTTGCGTTTGCCAAAAGCACCGCGGGACGGTCAATGTGCCCCAAACCGCCGGGGGGCAGGAGCGAGGTTTCCCGGGGCTCAGCCGGGCCAGCGTCCGCCGGTGCAGCGGGGCTGGGGCCCCAGGTCGAAGCGTGTGCTCACATCGGTGAAGCCGGCGGCGCGCAGGAGTTGGCCCACCTCGTCCGCCTGGTTGTAACCGTGCTCCAGCAAGAGGTGGCCGTTTCCGTGAATATGCCCACCCGCGCGGGCGACGATCTCGCGCAGGTCCGAGAGGCCGTCGGCACCGGCGGTCAGGGCCGAGGTGGGCTCGAAGCGCAGGGCGGGCAGGTGGGGGTCGCCCTCGGCGATGTAGGGTGGGTTGCTGACGATGAGGTCGAAGCGCTGGCCGGCCAGCGGCGTCAGCCAGCTGCCGGCGAGGAAGCGCACGCGGTCCAGGCCCAGCGCAGCGGCATTGCCGCGGGCCACGGCCAGGGCGCCTTCGGAGAGGTCGACCGCCGTGACCTCGGCCAGCGGGCGCTGCGAGGCGATGGCCAGGGCGATGGCGCCGCTGCCGGTGCCCAGGTCGGCGACGCGGCAGGGGCGGTCGGCGGGCAGCAGCGCCAGCGCCCAGTTCACCAGGGTTTCGGTGTCGGGGCGGGGGATGAGCACGTCGGGCGTGACGCGCAGGTTCAGGCCGAAGAACGCCTGGTCGCCCAGCAGGTAGGCCAGGGGTTCGCCGGCGGCGCGGCGGGCCACGAGGGCGGCGATGCGCCGGGCATCGGGCTCGGCCAGGGCGTCGGTGTCGTGGGCCAGCAGCCAGGTGCGCGACCGATCCAGCACGGCGCAGGCGATGAGCTGGGCGTCCAGGCGGTCGAGGCCGGCCTCGCGGGCGTGCTGCAGGGCCTGGGCGATGGTGGCCGGTGGCATCTGCGACATCGCTGCGGCCTGGTCGGCATCAGACACCACTGGCGGCCTCCAGTTCGGCGAGTTGTTCGGCAGCCTGGGCCGACAGCAGCGCGGCGATGACGTCGTCGAGTTCGCCCTCCATCACCTGGCCGAGCTTGTAGAGCGTCAGGTTGATGCGGTGGTCGGTCAGCCGGCCTTGCGGGAAGTTGTAGGTGCGGATGCGGTCGGAGCGGTCGCCGCTGCCGATCAGGCCCTTGCGGGTGGCGGCTTCCTTGGCGGCGCGCTCGCTGCGCTCTTTTTCCTGGATGCGGGCTTGCAGCACCTGCAGGGCGCGGGCCTTGTTGCTGTGCTGGCTGCGGCCGTCCTGGCATTCGGCCACGATGCCGGTGGGCAGGTGGACGACGCGCACGGCCGAGTCCGTCTTGTTGATGTGCTGGCCGCCGGCGCCGCTGGCGCGGAAGGTGTCGATGCGCAGGTCGGCCGGGTTGAGCTGGACGGCCTGGGCCTCGTCGGCCTCGGGCAGCACGGCGACGGTGCAGGCGCTGGTGTGGATGCGGCCTTGCGATTCGGTGGCGGGCACGCGCTGGACGCGGTGGCCGCCGGACTCGAACTTGAGCCGGCCGTAGGCGCCCTGGGCCGCGTCGCTGCCGTCGAGGCGCAGCACGACTTCCTTGTAGCCGCCCAGGTCGGATTCGCTGGCCGAGAGGATCTCGCAGCGCCAGCCCTGGCGTTCGGCGTAGCGGCTGTACATGCGGGCCAGGTCGGCGGCGAACAGCGCGGATTCGTCGCCGCCGGTGCCCGCGCGGATTTCGAGGAAGGCGGGGCGGGCGTCGTCCGGGTCGCGCGGCAGCAAGGCGGTCTGCAGCTGGGCGACGAGGGCGTCGAGTTCGGCCTCGGCCTGGGCGATTTCCTCCTGGGCCATGGCGCGGAGTTCGGCGTTTTGTGCCGCATCTTGCGCGGAACCGCGGGCATCTTCCAGCATCTCGCGGGCGGTGGCGAGGTCGTCTTCGCGCTGGGCATGGCGGCGCGCGAGTGCGCAGACCTCGCTGACCTCGGCGTGTTCGCGCGAGAGCTCGCGGTAGCGGCGGTTGTCGGCGGCGATGGCCGGGTCGGCCAGGGCGGCGTCGAGCTCCTGCAGGCGGCGGGCCAGGCGGTCGAGCGAGGAAGCCAGGGCGGGCGCGAGCTGCAGGCTCACGCGGGGTCCTCGCTGTCGTGGCGCGGCGGGCGGGGCTGGGGGGTGGCGGCCAGGTCGCCCCGCAGGAACAGGCGCGACAGCGAGGCCGCGACCTGCGGGCGGTGGCGGCTGTCGGCGCTGTGCAGCTCGGCCAGGGCACCGTGCAGCATCTTCTGCGTGAGGCCGCGGGAGAGGGCTTCGAGCACGGCCTCGACGTCTTCGCCCTTGGCCAGCAGCTTGCGGGCGCGGGCGATCTCGGCGCTGCGCCAGGCGTCGGCCTGGGTGTGCAGGGCCTGGATGAGGGGCACGGTGGTGCGCTGGTCCAACCAGCTGACGAAGCCTTGCACGCCGGTTTCGATGATGGCTTCGGCCTGGGCGACGGCGGCCTGGCGCTTTTCGCCGGCGGTCTGCACCAGGGCAGAGAGGTCATCGACCGTGTAGAGGTAGATGTCGCCCAGGCGGCCGACTTCGGGCTCGATGTCGCGCGGCACGGCCAGGTCGACCATGAACATGGGGCGGCGCTTGCGGGCCTTGAGCGCGCGCTCGACGGCGCCCAGGCCGATGATGGGCAGGGTGCTGGCGGTGCAGGAGACGACGATGTCGAACTCGTGCAGGCGCTGGGGCAGGTCGGCCAGGCGGATGGCCTGGGCGCCGAGGTGGGTGGCGAGCTTTTCGCCGCGCTCCAGCGTGCGGTTGGCCACGGCCATGGCGCGCGGGTTGCGGGCGGCGAAGTGGGTGGCGGTGAGCTCGATCATCTCGCCGGCGCCCACGAAGAGCACGCGGGTGCGGCCCAGGTCCTCGAACAGCTCGCTGGCCAGGCGCACGGCCGCAGCCGCCATGCTGATGGAGTGCGCGCCGATTTCCGTCGAGGTGCGCACCTCCTTGGCCACGGCGAAGCCGCGCTGGAAGAGCTGG
Organism: Pseudomonadota bacterium; assembly: GCA_022566735.1. Lineage (GTDB taxonomy): Bacteria > Pseudomonadota > Gammaproteobacteria > Burkholderiales > Burkholderiaceae_C > Aquabacterium. The sequence goes on along the minus strand of JADFIG010000010.1, from coordinate 29,892 downwards.
TGCAGGGTTGTGCCCAGGGTGCCGGCGGTGTCGGCCTCGCGCACGGCCTGCTTCATCTGGCCGAGGATCTGCGGCTCGCCCAGCACCATGGAGTCCAGCCCGCTGGCGACGCGGAAGGCGTGGCGGGCGGCTTGCCCGTCTTCCAGCAGGTAGGTGTGGCGCAGCAGTTCCTCGCTGCCGACCTGGCCGATCTGGGCCAGCCACTCGATGGCAGCGTGGCGCAGGGCACCGGCCGAGGCGACCGCGGAGGTTCCCCACGCGCCCGGCGCGCAGTACAGCTCGGTGCGGTTGCAGGTGGACAGCAGGGCGACTTCCGGCTGGGCCTGGGCCTGGGCGCCCGCGTGGTGGTGCGGGGCGGCCAGCCGCTCGTGCAACTGGCGCAGGGCCGGGGCGAGCTGGTCGACCGCGAACGCGAACCGGCCACGCAGATCGACTGCGGCGGTGTGGTGGTTCAGGCCCAGGGTCAGGACGGTCATGGGCAAAGATTATAAAATCCCCGGTTTGCTTGTGGGTCAGCGCAGGGGTTTTCCGATCCTGGCCCCCCATGATGTGGGTCAATTTTTCAGCCACTTGTTGAATTTCTTCATGCCGGCTTTGGCCATGGCGGTGCTCGTGCCCGCCCTGGCGCGCCTGGTGTGGTGGCGCGCGCTCCAGTCCGCAGGCTGGTGGCGGCAGGTGCGTTGGTGCGCCTTGTTGAACGTGGCGGTGCTGGTCGCAGGCTGGCTGCTGACCGGCCGCGATGGCGCCATGGCGACCTACGCGGGCCTGGTGCTGGCCTCGGCCCTGGGCGTGTGGTGGACGGGCCTGCGATGAGCCTTCAGGAGTCGGCAACGTGAGCTACAGCGTCAAGGAAATCTTCTACACCCTGCAAGGCGAGGGCACGCATGCCGGACGGCCTGCGGTGTTCTGCCGCTTTGCCGGCTGCAACCTGTGGTCGGGCCGCGAGGCCGACCGCGCCAGCGCCGTCTGCCGCTTCTGCGACACCGATTTCGTCGGCACCGACGGGCTGGGTGGCGGCAAGTTCGAGCATGCCGAGGCCCTGGCCGCGCGCATCGCCAGCTTCTGGCCCGACACCGAGGCCGGCCGCCAGGGCCAGCGCTTCGTGGTGCTGACCGGCGGCGAGCCGCTGCTGCAGGTGGATGCCGAGCTGATCGACGCCCTGCACGCCGAGGGCTTCCTGATCGCGGTGGAGACCAACGGCACCATCGCCGCGCCGGCCGGCCTGGACTGGGTCTGCGTCAGCCCCAAGGCGGGCTCGACGGTGGTGCAGACCTCGGGCCACGAACTCAAGGTGGTGGTGCCGCAGGCCGGCTTCACCGAGGCCGATCTGCAGGCGATGTCGTCCTGGCGCTTCGGCCAGCGCCGCGTGCAGGCGATGGACAGCTCCGATGCTGACGCCCGTCAACAGGCCGCCACCTGGGCCGTGCAATGGTGCCTGGACCACCCCGAGTGGCTGCTGAGCGTGCAGACGCACAAGTCCCTGGGCATCCGCTGATTTTCTTTTTCCCCTCGCCTTGAGGACCTCCCGATGTTCGAGCTGAGCCAGACCTTTTCCTTCGATGCCGCGCACACCCTCAAGCGCCAGGTTTCGCCCGAGGAAGCCGCGGGCAGCCGCCGCATCCACGGCCACACCTACACGGCCGAGGTCGTCGTGCGCGGCGAGCGCCAGGCCGATTCGGGCATGGTGGTGGACCTGGCGGTGCTGCGCGAGGTGATCGCCGGCATCCGCAGCCAGCTCGACCACCACTTCCTCGACGAGGTGGCTGGCCTGGGCGCGCCGACGCTGGAGAACCTCTGCGTGTTCATCCATGACCAGGCCAGGCAACGCATCCCGCAGGTGTGTGCGGTGGTGGTCTCGCGCGCCGCGGGCGACCGCTGTGCCTACCGCCCGAATGTGTGACCACGTCTGACCGGTTGAAGGCATGAGCACGCAAGACTGGGCCGAACGCAGCCGCCACGCCGTCTGGCATCCGTGCACGCAGATGAAGCAGCACGAGCAGGTGCCGCCGCGCGCCATCGTGTCGTCCGACGGGCCCTGGTTGATCGACGATGCCGGCCACCGCATCCTCGACGCCGTCAGCTCCTGGTGGGTCAACCTGTTCGGCCACGGCTTCGCGCCCATCCGCGAGGCCATCACCGACCAGCTCGGCCGCATCGACCACATCATGCTGGCCGGGCTCACGCACCCGCCGGTGGTCGAGCTGTCCGAGCGCCTGGGCCAGCTCACCGGCCTGGGCCATGCGTTTTATGCCAGCGACGGCGCCAGCGCCACCGAGATCGCGCTGAAGATGAGCGCGCACAGCTGGCGCAACCGGGGCCAGGCCGGCAAGCACCGCTTCATCGGGCTGGAGGGCGGCTACCACGGCGAGACGGTGGGGGCGCTGTCCGTCACCGACATCCCGCTGTTCCGCGAAGCCTACGCGCCGCTGCTGCGCCTGAGCGCCACGCTGCCGTCGCCCGACCCGCGCCGCGCCGCGCCGGGGGTGTCGGCCGAACAGCACCTGCAGCATTGCATCGACGCGCTGGCCGCCCACCTGGCCGCGCACGCACATGAGATCGCCGCCCTCATCCTGGAGCCGCTGGTGCAGGGCGCGGCCGGCATGGCCATGCACGACCCCGCCTACCTTGTGGCCGTGCGCCGCCTGTGCGACCAGCACCAGGTGCACTGGATCGCCGACGAGATCGCCGTGGGCTTCGGCCGCACGGGCACGCTGTTCGCGCACCAGCAGGCCCTCGGGCCCGATGGCGTGGCCGTCAAGCCCGACTTCATCTGCCTGAGCAAGGGCCTCACGGGGGGCGTGTTGCCGCTGTCGGCCGTGCTCACCACCGACGCTGTCTACCAGGCCTTCTGGGATGACCGCACGGTGCACGGCTTCCTGCACTCGCACTCGTACACGGGCAACCCGCTGGCCTGCCGGGCCGCGCTGGCCGTGCTCGACACCTTCGCCGCGCGTGACCTGCAAGGCCGCGACGTGCTGGCGCGCAACCGCGAGGCCGCCGCGCATTTCCACGCCCTGACCGAGCCGCTGCGCCGCCACCCGCGCGTGAAGGCGCACCGCCACATCGGCATGATCTGGGCCTGGGACATCGACACCACCGAGCCCAGCTTCGCGCAGCGTTTCCACCGCGCGGCGATGGCGGCGGGCTTGCTCTTGCGCCCGATTGGCAGCACGCTCTACGTCATGCCGCCCTATGTGCTCACGCCCGAGGACCAGCGCTTCCTGGCCGAGGGTCTGCTGCGCGTGCTCGACGCCGTGCTGGCCGAGGTCGACGCCCTGGCCGCCAGCAACGCACTCCCGACGTCCACGGCGCCACTGGCCTGATGCCGGGCTGATGTCGCCCTGAACCCGAGGCACCCCGCCATGACCCATCCCGCCTTCTTCGTCACCGGCACCGACACGGGCGTGGGCAAGACCCGCGCGAGCTGCGCCCTCATCCATGCGCTGCGCCAGGCCGGGCACGAGCGCGTCGTCGGCATGAAGCCGGTGGCCGCGGGTTGCGACTGGGTCGATGGCGCCGACGGGCGCCCCGGCCACTGGCTCAACGAGGACGTGGCGGCCTTGCGTGCCGCCTCCAGCCTGGCCGTGCCGCCGGCCTTCGACAACCCCTACGCCTTGCCCGACCCGCTGTCGCCGCACATCGCCGCGCGCCGCGACGGCCAGCGCATCGACCTGTCCCACATCGAGGCCAGCTTCCATGCCCTGCGCCAGCACGCCGATGCGGTGGTGGTGGAGGGCGCGGGCGGCTTCATCGTGCCCCTGAGCGAGCCCGACCCCGCAGACGCCGCCGATGCGGCCGCGCACGATGGCGGCTGGGCCACCAGCGCCGACCTGGCCCAGCGCCTGGCCCTGCCGGTGGTGCTGGTGGTGGGCTTGCGCCTGGGCTGCCTCAACCACGCCTTGCTGACGCAGGAGGCCATCCTGTCGCGTGGCCTGCGCCTGGCGGGTTGGGTGGCCAATGTGGTGGACCCCGGCATGCCCGAGCAGGGCGCCAACCTGGCCACGCTGCAGGCCCGCCTGCAGGCGCCCTTGCTGGCGCATTTCGGCTGGGATCCGCACGCCGATGTGGCCGTGCTGGGCAGCGGTGTGCGCCTGCCGCCGTTCAGCGGCGCAACGCCTCGCTGAAGCCGTCTAGCATCTCGTGGCGGCGCCGGTACTGGGCGCGCTTGCGGCTGTCCACCTCGGCGAGGTCGCGCCGTGCCAGTTGCGGCGGCGCGCGCCAGTGCCCGTGCCCGAGCCGGCTCATGCCCAGTTCCTTGAACAGCCCCTCGTAGTCGAATCGGATGTGGCGGGCCGGCCGGTGCCAGCGGCTCTTGGCCTGGTGGCGCGGTGCGACGAAGCGCACGTCCTGGCAGCCCCATTTGGCGGCCAAGGCCATCAGCAGGTGGATCAGCAGGTGCTGCGGCCGCAGGCCGTGACAGAGCTTGGTGAGCGCCTTGATGGCGACCTCGGGCTGGAAGCCCTCGCGGCGTTTGCCGCCTTGCACCGAGCCCACCAGCAGCGAGCCACCCGGGCAGAAGGCGAAGCTCAGCTGGAACACGCGCGATTGCTCGGGCGCGCGCAGCGTCAGGGCCCACAAGCCTTCTTCCGGGTGCAGGTCGTTGAGCTCCAGGCAGGCGCTGAAACCCTCGCCCAGGGGCAGCAGCTCGCAGGCTTGCCCTTGCGCGAGTTGCAGCTTGTGCGCAGGCGCGAAGTGCTGGCCGGCCCTGCGGAAGTCTTCCGTGCCCAGTTGCTGGCGTTGCCAGACGGGGTAGCGGCGGTCGATGTAGCAGCGGATCAGCGGGCGCAGGCATTGGGGCTGCATGGCCAGCAGCTGTTGCCAGACCGGGTCGGCGGCGATGACGCGGTGGAGTTCACCCCGCCACGGCGCACCCATCCACCAGCGCAAGGCGGTGCGGGCCTGGGGCCACCAGCCGGGCTTCAATTGCAGGGCGACCGCATCGGGGTGATCCCAGCCGGAAGGCACGAACGCGGATCGGGGGGCGGGAGGCTGGGGCATCGGAGCTCGGGCGACGGGGGCTGGGTCGCGCAGGATGCCTCCTGAACCTTTCACAAATCTTCACGGTCGGGCCGCGAGACGAGGGCAAAGAAAAGGCAAAAAAGCGCCGACGGGCGAGGCGACCTCGGCTCCGTCGGCGCTGCCCGTGCAGGGGTGCCGCACGGGGTCGGGTTCAGTCGTCGCTGCCACCCATGCCGAACAGGGCCAGCAGAGCGCTGAAGAGGTTGTAGAGCGACAGGTACAGGCTGACCGTGGCGAGCACGTAGTTGGTCTCGCCGCCGTGAACGATGCGGCTGGTTTCGAACAGGATCATGCCGCTCATCAGCATCACGACCATGGCACAGACCGCCAGGCTCAGGGCCGGGACGCTGAAGAAGAGGGCGCCCAGGCTCAGCGCGAAGGCCACCAGCGAGCCGATCATGAGGAAGCTGCCCATGAAGCTGAAGTCACGCTTCGTGGTCAGGGCCACGGCCGACAGGCCCAGGAAAGCGATGGCGGTGGTGCCCAGGGCCTGGGTGACGACGGCGCTGCCGTGCGGCATGGCCAGCACCGCGCTGAGCGTGGGGCCCAGGGTGTAGCCCAGGAAGCCGGTGAAGGCGAACACGGCCAGCAGGCCTTGTGCCTTGTGCGCCGTCTTGTTGACCCAGAACATCAGGCCGAAGAAGCCGATCAGCGTCAGGATCAGGCCCGGTGCGGGCAGCTTCAGGGCCATGGCGGTGCCGGCGACCGCGGCGCTGAACGCCAGGGTCAGGCCCAGCAGGGCGTAGGTGTTGCGCAGCACCTTGCGGCTGCTGTCGCTGAGGACGGCGCCGTGGGCCCGGCGGGTGGTGGCGTTGAGGGGGCGCAGGGTGGACATCGATTCGTCAGACATGGTGGTGTCCTTCAAGCAGTCAGGGTTGAAGACAGGCTCACTTTAGGTGCTGCGCTGCCTTGTGTAAATTCGAATGATTCGGATGAAAGATTCGGGAAATTCGAAATGAACTACAAGCACCTGCACTACTTCTGGACCGTCGCCCGCCTGGGTGGCGTGGTCAAGGCCAGCGAGCACCTGCACCTCACGCCCCAGACCATCAGCGGGCAGCTGCAGCTGCTGGAAGACCATTTCGGGCGGCCGCTGTTCGAGAAGAAGGGCCGCCAGCTGGCGCTGACCGACACGGGCGAGCTGGTCTACAGCTACGCGCAGGACATCTTCAACCTGGGCGCCGAGCTCGACCAGGTGGTGCGCCTGCCGCGCGGCACGGCGCGGCCCATCGAGCTGCGCGTGGGCATCGCCGATGCGGTGCCCAAGCTGGTGACCTGCCGCCTGCTGGAGCCCGCGCTCACGGGCGAGCACCCGTTCAAGGTGGTGTGCCGCGAATGGAAGCTCGACAGCCTGCTGGCCGAGCTGTCGGTGCACCGGCTGGACCTGGTGCTGTCCGACACGCCGCTGCCGCCGGGCCTGAGCGTCAATGCCTTCAACCACCGCCTGGGCGGCTCGCCGGTGGGCTTCTACGCGGCCAAGTCGCTGCTGCCCAAGGTGAAGGGGCCTTTCCCGGCCTGCCTGGATGGCGCGCCGCTGCTGATGCCGGGCAGCGATTCGGCCCTGGGGCGACGCATGGCGCAGTGGCTGGGACGGCACCAGCTCAACCCGCGCGTGGTCGGCGAGATCGACGATGGCGCCTTGCTCAAGGCCCTGGGCCAGCATGGCCACGGTGTGTTCATCGCGCCCATGGTGCTGGACGCCGATGTGCGTGCCGAGTACGGCGCCCGCCTGCTGGGCGAGGCCACGGACCTCATCGAGGAGTTCTACGTCATCACCGTGGAGCGGCGCATCACCCACCCGGGCGTGGCGGCGATCACCGACGCGGCGCGGCAAGGCCTGTTCGCGGCCTGGAACCGTTGAGGGGGGATCCGGCGGGCCGGTGGCCCAGCGTGGGCGCCAGGGCTGGTAACCTTGCGACATGAAAGATTCCTTCGAGCCAGAACTGGCCGAGTGGCAGGCCGCGCAGCGCATGCGCCGCCGTCGCCAGGTGGCGCCCGCCGTGGCGCCGTCCGAGTTGGGTGCCGATGACGAGGCCTTGCGGGGCACGACCTACGTGATCGACGGGCAGACTCGCCTGTCCTTCGGCAGCAACGATTACCTCGGGCTCTCCCAGCATCCCGCCCTGATGGCGGCGGCACACGCGGCCATCGACCGCTATGGCGTGGGCGCCACCGCTTCGCCCCTGGTGTGCGGCCACAGCCCCGCGCACGAAGCGCTGGAAGTCGCGCTGGCGGACCGCGTGGGCCTGCCGCGGGCGCTGTATTTCTACGCCGGCTATGCGGCCAACGTGGGCACCATCCCCGCGCTGGTGGGCCGGGGTGACGCGGTGTTTTCCGACGCGCTCAACCACGCCTGCCTGATCGACGGCATCCGCCTGTCGCGCGCCGAGCTGCAGGTCTACCCGCACGCCGACCTGGACGCGCTGGACCGCTTGCTGGCCGCCAGCACCGCCCAGCGCAAGCTGGTGGTCACCGACGCGGTGTTCAGCATGGACGGCAACGTGGCCGATGTGCCCGCGCTGCTGGCGCTGTGCGAGCGGCACGGTGCCTGGCTGATGATCGACGATGCCCACGGCTTCGGCGTGCTGGGCGCGCAGGGCGAGGGCACGCTGGCCCACCACGGCATCGCTGGTGCCGACGGTGTGGCGCCGGCCTGGCAGGGCCGCCTGGACCGCCTGATCTACATGGCCACCCTGGGCAAGGCCGCGGGCGTGGCCGGGGCCTTCATCGCCGGTGAGCCGTCCATGGTCGAGTGGGTGATGCAGAAGGCGCGCACCTACATGTTCGCGACGGCCGCACCGGCGGTGGTGGCGGAGTCCCTGTGCGCGGCGCTGCAGGTGATGCAGGACGAGCCCTGGCGCCGCAGCCACCTGCAGGCCTTGCGCGAACGCCTGCGCGGGGGTGTGGCCGCGGCCGGCCTGCCCTGGACGCTGATGCCTTCCGACACGGCCATCCAGCCGCTGGTCATTGGCAGCAATGCCGATGCCTTGCAGGTCATGGCCGAGCTCGATGCGCAAGGCGTCTGGGTGCCGGCCATCCGACCGCCCACGGTGCCCGAAGGCACGGCGCGGCTGCGCATTTCGCTGTCGTCGGCGCACACGCTGGCCCAGGTGGACCAGCTCGTGGCGGGCCTGCGCGAGGCCGCCCGCCGCATGGCGGTGTGAGTGGCCGCCCGCGCCCTGCGGGGGGCGGGGCCCGTGTGCTCAGCGCAGCGGCAGCTCGGCGCGCAGCGAGTGCGGGTAGGCCAGGGTGATGTCGACGTCGATGAGCTGGCCGATCAGGCGCTCGCGCTGCGCGGCGTCCGGGCTGGCCGCGAAGTTGACGATGCGGTTGCACTCGGTGCGCCCCATCAGCTCGGTGGGGTCCTTGCGGCTGGGGCCTTCGACCAGGATCTTCTGCCTCGTGCCCACCAGGGCCTGGCTGTAGCGCAGCACGTTGGACTCCAGGTAGGCCTGCAGCGTCTGCAGGCGCTGGAGCTTGACCTCGTGCGGGGTGTCGTCGGCCAGGTTGGCCGCGGGCGTGCCGGGACGGGCGCTGAAGATGAAGCTGAACGAGGCGTCGAACCCGATGTCCGTGGCCAGCTTCATGAGCTTGTCGAAGTCCTCGTCGGTCTCGCCGGGGAAGCCGACGATGAAGTCGGTGGACAAGCGGATGTCGGGGCGCACGGCGCGCAGCTTGCGGATGGTGCTCTTGTACTCCAGCACCGTGTAGCCGCGCTTCATCGCCATCAGGATGCGGTCCGAGCCGTGCTGCACGGGCAGGTGCACGTGGTTGACCAGCTTGCTGGTCTTGCCGTAGACGTCGATGAGGCGCTGGCTGAACTCGTTGGGGTGGCTGGTGGTGAAGCGGATGCGCTCGATGCCAGGGATCTCGGCGACGTACTCCAGCAGCATGGCGAAGTCGGCGATGTCGCTCGTGTCGCCCATCTTGCCGCGGTAGCCGTTCACGTTCTGGCCCAGCAGGGTGACTTCCTTGACGCCCTGGTCGGCCAGGTCGGCGACCTCGGTGAGCACGTCGTCAAACGGCCGCGAGACTTCCTCGCCGCGGGTGTAGGGCACCACGCAGTAGCTGCAGTACTTCGAGCAGCCTTCCATGATGGACACGAAGGCCGAGGCGCCGTCCTTGCGCGGTGGCGGCAAGTGGTCGAACTTCTCGATCTCGGGGAAGCTGATGTCGACTTGCGGGCGCTTGAGTTGCGCGCGCTTTTCCAGCATGGCGGGCAGGCGGTGCAGGGTCTGCGGGCCGAAGACCACGTCCACATACGGCGCGCGCTCGATGATGGCCGCGCCTTCCTGGCTGGCCACGCAGCCGCCCACGCCGATCATCACGCCCTTGTCCTTGAGGTGCTTGACGCGGCCGAGGTCGCTGAACACTTTCTCTTGCGCCTTCTCGCGGATGGAGCAGGTGTTGAAGAGGATGAGGTCGGCCTCTTCGGGGTTGTCGGTGGGCGTGTAGCCCTTGGCCGCGTTCATGACGTCGGACATCTTGTCCGAGTCGTATTCGTTCATCTGGCAGCCGTAGGTCTTGATGTAGACCTTCTTGGTCGGGAGGGTGTCTGCGCTCATGGGGGTCAGGGCCTTCAGTGCCTTCAGGGCCGCGAAAGGGCCCTGCTCTCTGGAAATGGGGGGATGGCGGGCCCGGCTGCAAAGGCAGGGGCCGGGGCCATTGCTCAGGGCTTGGACCAGCTCTGCGTGATCGGGTCGAAGGACCACTGCGTGGCCTCATCGCGCGTCTTGGGCCAGCGGCGGGCGGCCTCTTCGGGCGTCAGCAGCCAGACGTCCTGCACCAGGCCGGTGAGGGCGTCGAGGGTGTAGTTGACGGTCCAGGGCTGGCCCGCGAGCGTGGCCGACATCACCAGCGTGTTGCTGGTGCCGCGGATGCGCGCGGCCGGTGACAGGCGCGTGGCCTGGTCGTTGAGCCGGAGCTCGGGCGGCGTGCCGAAGGTGGCCTCGCCGCGCAGCGACAGCGGCGAGATGGGCACGGGCCGGGCGGCCTGTGCGATGGCGCTGGTCGTGGTGGCGGCCAGGGGGAGGGCCAGCACGGCGCTCAACACAAGCGGGTGCAGGAGCGGATGAAGGCGGGCGAGACAGCGGGGCATGGTGTTGATCCAGGGGCTGTGTGGGGAAGGCGCGATTTTAAGTCACCGTCCTCGGGGCCGACGTGACCTGGCGGTCAGGATGGGCGTCAAGCTGCGGCGCAATCCACGCCAATGTTCACGAGGTGGGATGCCCGGCGGCGCGGCGATCTCCATGGGGGCCGTCTCGGTCGCCATTCAGTGCAGCCAGGCGCTGCGGTGTGCCCACGTCGGTCCAGTCGCCCGGCCAGACCTCGCCGCCCAGGCGGCCGCTGTCGATGGCGCGGTCCAGGCAAGGGCGCAGCGGGGCCTTCTGACCGACGGCCACGCCCTCGACCATGCGGGCGCGGTAGAGGCCGATGGTCGAGTACGTGAAGGTGGGCGTGCCTGCCGGGGCGCTGTCCTTGCGCAGGATGCGGCCGGCGGCGTTCAATGCGAAGTCGCCCGTGGGCACGTGCGCCGGGTTGGGCACCAGCCAGAGGTGGGCGTCGTCCTGCTGCTGGACGGGGTCGTGCAGGAAGGCCTCGGCGGCCGCGGCATCGAAGCGGAAGCCGGGCACGAAGACGTCGCCTGCGACCACCCAGAACGCACGGTCGCGGGCGCTGCCATGGGCGGCGTGGCCGTCCTCGTTCAGCAGGGGCAGGGCGGTGGCGATGCCGCCGGCGGTTTCCAGGGCGCCGCCGTGCTCGCGGCCTTCGTGCGAGTAGCGGATGCGCAAGCCCCAGCGGCGGCCATCGCCCAGCGCGGGCTCGAACTGGTCTTCCAGGTAGGCCGTGTTGATGACGACATCGCGCACGCCGTCACGGGCCAGGGCGGCGAGGTGCCATTCGATGAGGCGCTGGCCGCGCACCTCCAGCAGGGGCTTGGGGCAGGTGTCGGTCAGCGGGCGCATGCGCTCGCCGCGGCCGGCAGCCAGGATGAGGGCGGGCAGGTTGGCGGCGGGGCTCATGCGGGGTCAGGCAGGGGTGTGTGCGAAGGCGACGACATGGTTCATGTCGAGGCGGATGCCGATGGCTTCGCCGATGGCGTGGTCGTGGTGCGAGGGCACCATCGAGAGCACCTCGGTGCCATTGGACAGGGCCAGGGTGTAGAGGAACTCGGCGCCCTTGAAGGCTTTGTGCACCACGCGGGCCTGGAGGGGGCTGGCGTCGTCGTGCACGATGTCGTCGGGGCGCAGCAGCACGTCGACACGGGTGCCGGGGGCGAAGGGCATGCGCTCGTCGGTGGCAAGGTCCGATTGCGCGTCCGACACCCCGTCGACTTCCAGATGCAGGTGGTGCGCGTCGAGCACGCGGGCATGGACAAAGGCGCCCTGGCCCACGAATTCCGCCACGCGGCGGTTGGCGGGCCGGTGGTAGAGGGCGTAGGCCGTGTCCCATTGCTGCAGGCGGCCATCGGCCAGCACGCCCACCACGTCGGCGATGGCGAAGGCCTCGTGCTGGTCGTGGGTGACGAGCACGGCGGTGGTCTGCGTGGCTTTGAGGATGTCGCGCACTTCGTTGGCCAGGTGTTCGCGCAGGGCCACGTCGAGGTTGGAGAAGGGCTCGTCGAGGAGCAGCACGGCGGGCTGGGGCGCCAGGGCACGGGCCAGGGCCACGCGCTGCTGCTGGCCGCCGGAGAGCTCGTGCGGGTAGCGGCGTGCGGCGTGTCCCAGGCCCACGGTGTCGAGCATCTCGGCCACGCGGCGATCGGCGTCGGGGTGGCCGCGCAGGCCGAAGCGGACGTTCTGCGCCACCGTCAGGTGCGGGAACAGGGCGTAGTCCTGGAAGACCATGCCGATGCGGCGCTGCTCGGGGGGCACGACGCGGCCGGGCTCGCTGAGGGTGCGGCCATCGAGGGAGACACGCCCTGCGGTGATGGGCTCGAAACCCGCCAGGGCGCGCAGCACCGAGGTCTTGCCGCAGCCGGAGGGGCCCAGCAGGCAGGCGATGGCGCCTTGCGGCAGCGAAAACGACAGCTGCTCGACGATGGTCTTGCGGCCGTAGCGCAGCGCCAGGTCTTCCACGACCAGCCAGGGCGGCCCCTGCACAGGCCCTGGATTCGGCCCCTGGTTCGGCCGGTGAGGCGGCTCGGGCGTGAGGCTGGTGGGAACGGCAGGCATGCGGTGGGCGTCGGACAAGGGATGCAGCGATGATAATTCCCGGCTGCACCATGTCCGCCTCCTTCGCCTCACATCCCCCGTCCCCCTCGCTGCGCCAGCGGCTGGCATCCCGCTGGCTGGTGGCCCTGGCCCTGCTGGTGGGGGCCCTGGTGGCGCTGCCTGTGCTGGCCGTGCTGATGCAGGTGCTTTCGCCCAGCGACACTGGCGACACCTGGTCCCACCTGGCCGGCACGGTGCTGCCCGACTACCTCTGGTCCACCCTGTGGCTGTGTCTGGGTGTGGGCCTGGGCACGGCGAGCATGGGCGTGGGTGCGGCCTGGCTGGTCACGCGCTACGACTTCCCCTTGCGGGGCACGCTGGAGTGGGCGCTGGTGCTGCCCCTGGCCGTGCCCGGTTACGTGATGGCCTACACCTACACCGACCTGCTGCAGTTCGTCGGGCCGGTGCAGACCGCCTTGCGCGACGCCTTCGGCTGGACCCGCGCCGACTACGGCTTCCCCGATGTGCGCTCGCTGGGCGGGGCGGTGGTGCTGTTCTCGCTGGTGCTCTACCCCTACGTCTACATGCTGGCGCGCACCGCGTTCCTGGAGCGCGCGGGCGGCATGCTGGAAGTGGGCCGCGTGCTGGGGCTGGGCCCCTGGGGCAGCTTCTTTCGCGTGTCCCTGCCGCTGGCGCGCCCGGCCATCGCCGCGGGGGTGTCGCTGGCGCTGATGGAAACGCTGGCCGACTTCGGCGCGGTGTCCTACTTCGGCGTGCAGACCTTCACCACGGGCATCTACCGCGCCTGGTTCTCTCTGGGGGACCGGGTGGCGGCGGCGCAGCTGGCCTCGGCGCTGCTGGGCTTCGTCGTGCTGGTGCTGATGTTCGAGCGGCTCTCGCGCGGGCGGGCGCGTTTCCATGACACCACCTTGCGCCGCTCCCGCCTCAACGGCATCCGCGTGGGTGGCTGGCGTGCCGCGCTGGCGGTGCTGGCCTGTGTGCTGCCTGTGCTGGCGGGCTTCCTGCTGCCGGCGGGGATCCTGCTGCACATGGCGCTGAACCAGGGCGATGCGCAGTTCGGGCCGCGCTTCATCGAACTGGCCACCAACAGCGTGACGGTGTCGGCGCTGACGGCGTTCACCGCGGTGACGCTGGCGGTGCTGCTGGCCTATGCCGCGCGCCTGCAGCCGCACTGGCTGGTGCGCCTGGTGCATGGCCTGGGCGGACTGGGTTATGCCTTGCCTGGCACCGTGATCGCCGTGGGGGTGCTGATCCCCGTCACGCGGGTGGACGCGGTGCTGACGACCTGGCTGGAGCAGGCCGTCGGCTGGCAGGGGGGGCTGGTGCTCACCGGGGGCATCGCCGGGCTGGTGTATGCCTGCGTGGTGCGCTTCCTGACGCCCGCGGTGCAGTCGGTGGACGCGGGCTTGTTGAAGGTCACGCCCAACATGGACCACGCGGCGCGCAGCCTGGGGCTCACGCCTGCGGCGACCTTGCGCCGGGTGCACTTTCCGCTCTTGCGCGGCAGCCTGCTGACGGCGCTGCTGCTGGTCTTCATCGACGTGATGAAGGAGTTGCCGGCCACGCTGGTGATGCGGCCCTTCAACTTCGACACCCTGGCGACGCAGGCCTACACGCTGGCGTCCGACGAGCGCCTCGCCGAGGCGTCGACCGCGGCGCTGGCCATCGTGGTGGTGGGGCTGCTGCCCCTGATCGTGCTGTCGCGTGAGATCGCGCGCAGCCGCATGCCCGGCGGCGGGCGCTGAACCCAGCGCCCAGCGCCTCAGCGCCAGCCGGCGCGGTCGAACAGCTTCTGGGCCTTGGCCGCGTTCTTCGCCAGCTCGCCGACGTTGATGGTGTCGGTCTTGAACGTGCCCAGCTGCGTCAGCGCCGGGTTGTTCAGCTTGACCGAAGCCACGGCCGGCCACTCGTTGTTGCCATCGGCGAAATAGGCCTGGGCCTGGTCGCTGCTCAGGTACTCCAGGAACTGAAGCGCGGCCGCTTTGTTCGGGGCTGTCTTGATGATGCCCGCGCCCGACACGTTGATGTGGGTGCCCCAGGTCTGCTGGTTGGGCCAGACCACACCGAGCGCCTGCACGACCTTGCGGTCCTCGGGCTTGTCCGAGCGCATCAGGCGGGCCAGGTAGTAGCTGTTGGAGATGGTCACGCCGCATTCGCCTGCGGCCACGGCCTTGAGCTGGTCGGTGTCACCGCCCTTGGGGGCACGCGCGAAGTTCTGCACCAGGCCACGGGCCCAGGCCTCGGCCTGCTGTTCACCCTGGTGGGCGATGAAGGCGCCGCCGAGCGACAGGTTGTAGGGGTGCGAGCCCGAGCGCACGCACACCTGGCCCTTCAGGCGCGGGTGGGCCAGGTCGCCGTAGCTCTGCACCCATTCGGCCTTGACGGCCTGCTTGTTGTAGGCGATCAGGCGGGCGCGGGTCGAGAAGGCAATCCAGTTCGGTGTGCGCAGCTTGGCCGGGATGCGCTGGTCCAGCACCTTCGACTGCAGGGGGGCGAACAGGCCGGCCTGGTCGGCGACTTCCAGGCGCGCGGCATCGACGGTGATCAGGATGTCGGCCGGCGACTTGGCGCCCTCGTTCTTGATGCGCTCCAGCAGTTCATCTTCCTTGCCATCCAGGCGGTTGACCTTGATGCCCGTCTGCTTGGTGAAGTTGGCGTACAGGGCTTCGTCCGTCTGGTAATGGCGGGCCGAGTAGATGTTGAGCACCTTGTCGTCGGCCTGGGCCGAGAAGGCCAGGGTTGCCAGGGCGAACACGGAGAGGCGAGGCAGGGAGGAGACCATGGAGCGCGTTCCTGAATCGTGGAGGTGAAAAAGCCCGCGGGCCGGGGCCGGCAGCAAGGCCAGCAGCTCGCGAGCTTACACGACAAAGAGAATGATTCGCATTTATGGCTGCATTTGTGCCTGATGCGGCTGGGGCATTCCCGCACCAGCGGGCTCAGGCGGCCTGCAGGCGGAAGCGGTTGGCGCGGCGGAAGGTGCCGAAGTCGTTGAAGCGCACGCCCATCTCGCGCATCACCCGGTGGGCGATCTTCGCGTTCCACTGGCGCACGTAGAAGGGCTCCTTCACGGCGAAGTGGTGGATGGCGTGGGTGCTGCCGAAGTTGAAGCAGAACAGCTGCATCGGCACCAGCCACCAGGGGTTGAGCACCTGGCACTGCTGCATGGCGTTGCGGGCTTCCACGTCACCGTGGTAGTGCATGTTCGAGCTGATGAAGTGCAGACAGAAGGTGCGCAGCAGGCAGGGCAGGGCGTAGACCACACCGAAGGCGTCCAGGCCGGCCATCAGCTGCGGCATCCGCTGCGGCCAGGCGATGTCCACGCCGGCCAGCGGCGCGGCCCACATCACCGCGTGCAGCACCACCCAGGCGTGGAAGGCGAGGTAGTAGAGCTGGCCCAGCGGCACGTAGGAGAGCGTCTGCTCCAGCGCGAGCTTGCGCGCCTCGGTGCGGTTGGCCGGCTTTTGCGCGCGGATGAACTGGGCCGTGGCGTGGCGCATCTCGTTGGGTCGCAGGAAGACGGCCAGCATGTTGTCGCCCGTCATCAGCAGGCGGCGCAGGCCCCAGGGCGTGCCGTTGGTGATGCCGCGCTCTTCCAGGTCGGACTCGGTGCCCGAGACCTTGTGGTGGTGCAGGTGCAGCTTGCGGCGCACGAAGGGGTTGACGGTGGAGGCGCGCGCCACCCAGCCCAGCGTCAGCATCAGGCTGTTCGCCCAGGGCTTGCTGCGGAAGTACATCTGGTGGATGAGGTCGTGCTCCAGCTCGTGGATGAAGGAGGCGAAGAGGGCCGTCAGCGGCACACAGACCCACCAGGGGATGGCGCCGGCGAGGTAGAGCCAGCCGCTGGCGACCATGCCCAGCAGGGAGACGGCCATGATGGTCGCGCCGATGGCATCCTGGTGGCGCAGCCAGGGGTGGCGGGCGCGCAGGTCTTCGCCGGCCTTCAGGACCACGGCGCGGATGTGCTCGGATTTCTGGGCGTCCGTCATGGCGCGCGGTGCGGGCGACTTCTTCTTGTTCATGGGCTCCTCGTTGTGCTTCGGCCGTCGGGGTCTGGCGCAGAAACGGTCAGACCGGTGATGGGGCTCAAGCGTAGCGAGGGGGGCGGGGGCAGCGTGAGGGGTGCGCAGGCCGAAAACCTGTCAATTCGGGCCAGGTCACGACCTGCCCGCCCGCCAGTCCCGGGGCGACATGCCCGTCCACTTGGCGAAGGCCCGTGCGAAGTTGGCCGGGTCGCTGTAGCCCACGGCCTCGGCCACCTGCTTGATCGCCAGGGCCGGGTTGGCCAGCAACTGCTGGGCGTCGCGCTGGCGCACCTGGTCGAGCAGGGACTGGAAGCTGGTGCCCTCGTCCTGCAGGCGGCGCTTGAGCGTGCGCTCCGAGACATGCAGCATCGAGGCCACTTCGCCGACCTCGGGGTAGCGGCCGTCGCGGCAGACGAGGCGCGTCAGCACCTGCCCGCGCGTGCCGCTGGCGGCGGTCTGGCGCGAGAGCTCCTGCTCGCAGCGCTCGATGGCCAGTTGCACGCTGACCGGGTCGGCCGTGGCGATGGGCTCGTCCAGCAGCCGCGCCGGAAAGCGGATCTGCACCGCCGGCTTGCCGAAGCTGAACCGCGGCAGGCGCTCGCGGTAGCGGGCGTAGGCGGCGGGCTCGGCGTGCGGCACCCAGATCTCGCTGGCCCAGCCCTCGCTGGCCGGATCCATGCCGAGCACCTTGGCGAACAGGCTGCACAGCTCGACCACGACGAGGTCCATCACGAAGGCCCGTTGCGGCCCCAGCGGGATGGTTTCGCGCAGCTCGATGACGACCTGGTCGCCCTCCAGCGACAGCACATTCGTGAAGGCCGGCACGCGGGCGCGGAAGTAGCGCTCGCTGAAGTCGATGGCCTCGCGCAGGGTGGCGCAGCTGATCAGGCCGAAGCCCACGAAGCCATGCTTGGTGACCTGGCTGCGCAGGCCCAGCTCGTAGGCCAGGCCGTGGTCGCCGTCCAGGCGCAGGGCGTTGCCCATCAGCACGGCGTACTGCCAGGCGCCGATCTGGGTGCGCTGGTCCTGCAGTTGCTCGCGCGTGAGCTGGCTGCCCGCGAGCACGGCGTCGGCGGCGTGGCCGCGCTCTTCCATCAGCGCCAGCAGGGACAGCGCATAGGTCGCAGGCAAGCTGGCTGCGGCGAGGGGCTGGGGCTGGTTCATGGGCAGGCGGCAGACAGCAGGCAAGGGACAACGGCGGCCGCGTCGATTCTAGGCACGCCCTACGTGGCGGTGCGCGGCGGTGTCGCGCCCGCGTCCTCCAGCCAGGGCAGCAAGGCGTCTTCTGTCATCGGCCTCGCGAACAGCCAGCCCTGGCCTTCGTCGCAGCCCATGGCCAGCAGCAGGGCGCGCTGGGCCTCGGTCTCCACGCCCTCGGCGATCACCTGCAGGCCCAGCAAGTGGCCCAGCTGCACCACCATGCGGGCGATGCGGCTGTCGTGCTCGATCTCGGCGATGAAGCTGCGGTCGATCTTGAGGCGGTCGGCCTGCAGGTGGCGCAGCACGCTCAGCGAGGAAAAACCCGTGCCGAAGTCGTCGATGGCCACTTTCAGCCCGAGCGCGCGGATGTCGTGCAGGCGCTGCTGGATGAGGCCGAGGTCGTCGGCGGCCATGGACTCGGTGATCTCCAGCTCGACGCTGGGCGGGTGCACGCCCGTGTCGGCCAGCACATGGGCCAGCAGGGGCAGGAAGTCCGGCTCGCGCAGTTGTGCGTGCGAGACGTTGACGGCCATGGTCAGGCCGGTGTGACCGGCCTCGTGCAGGCGGCGCAGCTGGGCGCAGGCGCTGTGGGTGATGAAGTTGCCCAGCACCATCATCAGGCCGGACTGCTCGGCCAGCGGGATGAAGCGGTCGGGTGGCACCAGCGTGCCGTCCGGGCGGCGCCAGCGCATCAGGGCCTCCAGGCCCAGCGGGCGCCCGGTTTTCAGGCAGACCTTGGGCTGGTAGACCGCGAACAGCTCTTGCGAGCCGGCCGCCGCGCGCAGGCTGTCGAGCAGCTGCATGCGCGCGCGTGCGTCCTGGCCCATCTCCTGGGAGAAATAGCAGGCCGTGCCCCGGCGTTGCAGCTTGGCGCGCTTGAGTGCGAGGTGGGCGTCCTTGAGCAGGTCGGGGCCGCGGTCGGCGTGCTCGTCGAGCTTGACCAGCCCCAGCGTGGCCGACAGCCGCACCGACTGGCCCAGCACCAGGAAAGGCTGGCCGAACAGCGCCAGCAGGCCCTCGGCATGGACCTCGTGTGCGGGGCCCAGCACGCCAAAGACGTCGGCGCTGACGCGCGCCAGGGTGCAGTCGGCGCTGAGCTGCTCGCGCAGGCGCTGCGAGACGGCGCGCAGCACCGCATCGCCAAAGCCATGGCCCAGCATGTCGTTGATGGCCGCGAAGCCGTCGATGTCGATCACCGCCAGCGTCAGCGGCGCGTCGGCCGAGCGCGGCTGCAGGGAGGGCAGCGCCAGCGTGTCGAGCAACTGGTTGAGGTTGGGGATCTGCAGCAGCGGGTCGACGAAGGCCTGGTCGACCAGCCGGCCGTACAGCAGCACGTTCTCGAAGCCCGCCGACATGCTGGAGCAGAACACCTCGACGAGGTGGCGGTCCAGCGCCTGCAGCGGTTCCGGGTGGTCGATGTAGGCGGCCAGGCCGCGCCCGTCGGAGGTCGAGAAATACAGCGCCAGCCCCTCTTCGAAGTGGCTGCGTCGCTCGCTCAGGCAGCGCTGCAGGGCGGCCTGCACCTGCGGCAGGCCCAACTCGGCCAGGGGGCGCTGGATCAGCTCGCCATAGCGGCCCGCGGCGGCGATCACCCGGGCCGGGTCGTCACGGCCCTGCAGGCCGGCCTGCGCACAGATCAGGCCCTCGGGCTGGATGCCCAGCAGCGCGCACAGCTGGCTGACCACGCCTTGCGCGAACAGGTGCATGCCATGCAGCTTGCTCAGTTCGGTGCTGGCGCGCACCACCATCTCCAGACCGCGGCGGGTCTGTTCGTGGGCGCGCATCTGGCGGTACACGCGCACGGCCACCGTCAGGCTGGTGAACAGGCGCACGCGGGTGAGTTCGGACTTGGTGCGGTAGTCGTTGATGTCGTAGTGGCGGATGGTGTCGAGCTCGGGCGCGTAGCCCGGCTGCCCCGTGCGCAGGATGATGCGCACCGCTTCGCGCCGCAGGCGCTGGCGCACGTCGCCCACCATCTGCAGGCCGGCATGGTCCGACTCCATCACCACGTCCAGCAGGATCACGGCCAGGTCCTCGTGCCGCTCCACCAGCGCGATCGCTTCGTTGCGCGAGTAGGCGTGGATCAGCTTGAGCGCACGCCCTTCGATGTGGATGTCGCGCAAGGCGATCTCCGTGGCCCGGTGCACGTCGGCATCGTCGTCGACGATGAGCACTTCCCAGGCGCTGCCCCGGGGGCGGAGCGCAGGCGCATCGTGGTCGTCGTCGAGCAACTCGATCAGGTCGTCGCTGGCATCGGCATCGTCCGTCGGGGGGGCGTGGGGGGTGTCAGGCATGGTCGGAGGGTGACGAAGCGGGGGGCGGTGGTGTGCCGTCAGGGGCGTTCTGCGGCAGGTTCAGCGTCACGGTCGTGCCTTCGCCCACCGTGCTGTCGATGTGCACCGTGCCGCCCAGCAGCTCGGTCACCAGCGAGTAGACGATGTGCATCCCCAGGCCTGAGCCGCCCTTGCCCAGGCGCGTGGTGAAAAAGGGGTCGAACACGCGCGGCAGGTGTTCCGCTGCGATGCCGCGACCGTTGTCGCGCAGGGTGATCTGCACACGCCCCTCGGGCAGGGCCTGGGCCTGCAGCCAGACCGTGGCGTCGGGGGCGCTGGCTGGGGTGCCTGCGGTGTTGCCGAACGCGTGGACGACCGCGTTGTTGATCACGTTCATCAGCACCTGGGTCAGCGGCCCGGGGTGGCTGTCGAACTGCAGGCCCGGCGGCACGTCGGTGTGCAGGCGCAGGCCGCTGCGCTTGAGCGTGGGGCTGAGGGTGAGCTGCAGTTCGCGCACCAGTTCGGCCAGCTCGAAGTCGCGGCGCTGGTGGCTGGACTGGTCCACCGCCACCTGCTTGAAGCCGCTGATGAGCTCGGCGGCGCGGCGCAGGTTGCGCTCCATCACCTCGACGCCCTCCTGCACCTCGCCCATGAAGCGCGCCAGCGTCGACTTGCGCAGGCCCTCGGCGACGTCGGCCTCGAAGCGCTTGCGCTGGTCGGCCAGGGTGCTGGCGACGATGACGGCATTGCCGATCGGGGTGTTGAGCTCGTGGGCCACGCCCGCCACCAGGGCGCCCAGGCCGGCGAGTTTCTCGGAGCGCACCAGCTCTTCCTGGGTGCGCTTCAGGTCCTCGATGGCCGATTGCAGCTCGCCGGTGCGCTCGCTCACGCGGGCCTCCAGGGTGGCGTTGAGCGCCTGCATGGCCGCCTGCGCGGCGCGCTGCTCGGTGACATCGTAGAAGCTGGTCAGCACGTTGTCGCCGATGCGGGCGCCACCCACGCGCAGGTCGCGGCTGCGGCCATCCTTGCACTGCACGCGGAACACCGCCGGGACCAGCTCGCCCCCCTGGTGGAGCACCCGGTCGATGCCCTTGTCCCACAGGGTCTTGACGGCGTCGCGGTAGGCCGCATCCGGGTAGGCCAGCAGCCACCAGGCCTCCATGTCGGGCACCTCCTCAGGGGCATAGCCCAGCACCTGCGTCCACTGCCGGTTGATGTCCAGCAGACGCCCGTCCGCCGAGGTCAGCACCATGGGGATGGGCGCGAGCTCGAACAGCTGGCGAAAACGCTGCTCGCTGGCCTGGATGGCCTCGCTGGCGTGCAGGGACTCGGTCACATCGCGCAGCACAGCCACGAAACGCGGGGTGGCTTGGGCATCCCCGTCCCGGACGGGAGACAGGGCCACGTCGGCCATGAAGTGTTCACCGTCGCCGCGCACGTGCTGCCAGAGGATGCGCTTCGACTCGCCTGCCATCACGCGTTCGATGTTGTGGCTGGCCAGCGCCATCGAGCTCTGCCCGTCGGGCTGGCGCTCTGGAGACAGGTCGGCCGGATGCGCGCCCAGCAACTCGGCCCGGCTCAGCCTGAACATGGCCAGGGCGGCGGCGTTGCATTCCACGACGCGCGCGCCTTCCATCAGCAGCATCGCGTCGTTGGCGCTTTCGACCATGGCCTGGAACTCGCGCAGCACGCGCTGGCCCTCCTGTCCGCGCCGGTGCGCACGCGCGGCGCGCCGCTGGGTGGCCAGGCGGGCCAGCAGTGCGCCTGCCACGAAGCCCGCCATCCCCGCTGCGGCCAACGCGGCAGCTTGCCCGTTCATGCGCGGCCTCCCATGCGCTGCACGGCCCGGCGGCAGCGGGGGCTGGGACGCGATGGCAGGCCGGACAATCGAGACATGCGCGGTCGGGGATGGGCGGGCACCGAGGTGGACAAAACCTGTGATGCGACCAATATAGCGCCCGCACATGGAAAAAAGCGGCCTCTCCCCTCGGGTGAAGCCGCTGTCAACGCGCCGTCACCGCCCTCATCGGGCCGCGACGGGCACCCCACTTGCTCTCTCAGCTCATTTCTTCGTGTAGATCTGGTCGAACACGCCGCCATCGGCGAAGTGCGTCTTCTGGGCCTTGGTCCAGCCACCGAAGGCCTCGTCGATCTTCAGCAACTCGATCTTGGGGAACTGCTTGGCGTACTTGGCCGCGGCCTTGGCATCGATCGGGCGGTAGAAGTTCTTGCCGGCGATGTCCTGGCCTTCGGCGCTGTAGAGGTAATCGATGTAGGCCTTGGCCACCTCACGCGTGCCGCGCTTGTCCACCACCTTGTCCACCACGGCCACGGGCGGCTCGGCGTAGATGCTCACCTTCGGGTAGACGATGTCGAACTTCTCGGCACCGAACTCCTTGAGCGACAGGTGGGCCTCGTTTTCCCAGGCCAGCAGCACGTCACCCTGGCCGCGCTCGGCGAAGGTCACGGTGGAGCCGCGGGCGCCCGAGTCCAGCACCGGCACGTGCTCGTACAGCTTGGCCACGAAGTCCTTGGCCTTGGCCTCGGAGCCGGTCTTCCTGGCTTCCTGCGCCCAGGCGGCCAGGTAGTTCCAGCGCGCGCCGCCCGAGGTCTTGGGGTTGGGGGTGATCACGGCCACGCCGGGCTTGATCAGGTCGCCCCAGTCCTTGATCTGTTTGGGGTTGCCCTTGCGCACCAGGAAGACGATGGTGGATGTGTAGGGCGCGCTGTTGCCCTTGAATTCCTTTTGCCAGTCGGTCTTGAGCAGGCCCTTCTCGGCGATGGCGTCGATGTCATAGGCCAGGGCCAGGGTGACGACGTCGGCTTCCAGGCCGTCGATCACGGAGCGGGCCTGCTTGCCCGAGCCGCCATGCGAGGCCTTGACGGTGACGTTGTCACCCGTCTTGGCTTTCCAGTGCTTGGCGAAGGCCGCGTTGTACTCCTGGTAGAGCTCGCGGGTGGGGTCGTAAGAGACGTTCAGCAGGCTGACGTCCTTGGCCTGGGCGACCGCAGGGGCCAGGGAAGCCAGACCGCTGACCGCGACGACAGCAGCGGCGGCAACGGCGTTGAAGGAACGGCGAGAGCGATTCAGGAAAGACATGTTGTGTGGGTCCAGCAGTGAAACAGTGAGTTCATGCTAGGGCGCCACCTTTGCGCGGGGAACGAAGGAAATGGCACTTGCTTATGCTGGCGCCGGTGGATGCGCGGGGGCCGGCCGCCGGCCGCATAAAGGATGAAGCCCGCGGCGAGGGGCGGGCTTCGGGCCGGACGGCGGCGGCCGCGCGTCGGGCTGAGCTCACTTTAGGTGGGAGCTGTAAGCCATCTGTTGCTGGCTCGGCCCTGGGCGCGCAAAGAAAGGTGAACGAAAGGACCCCGGACTAGATTCGGCCGCATCCCAGGATGGTGACAACGCCGATGATCGCCCACATTCCCCCGGAAAGCAGCGTGTTCGCGCTGATGGAAGAAGCCTTTGCCTCCCGGCGCCCGCTGGCGCTGGACCTCGCGGGCGAACAAGCCTTCATCCTGCCGCGGGTGTTGGGACGCTGCCCCCGAGGCTTGCCGATGATGGTGGCCGAGCAGGTCATGCCGGCGGGGGGGATGCGCCTGGCGCCGACCTACTCGACGCACCTGATGGTCGTGGCCTGGCCCGCCGCGCAGCGCCTGTCGCGCACCCGGCTGGCCCAGTTGCCGCACCGCAGCGCCACGCCGATCCCGCCCGAGTTGCTGCGCGATCTGGCGCAGATCGTCTGCGTGAACTGAGGTGCCGGCGCCCCGGCGCCTGCCGGGTCACGGCGAACGCTCATGTGGCTGGGTCAGCTGAGCCAGGGCAAGGCCAGCGGCGCGCCGTTGGGCTGGCGCGTCAGCACGGGCGACTGGCCAAAGATGCCCAGCGTTTCCAGAGGCTGCGCGCCGACATTGACAAACTGGTGCACGCGACCGCGCGGCAGGATCAGGGTGCTGTGCGCGCCGAAGCGTTGCCGCTGGCCGTCGGCGTGGAGTTCGCCCTCGCCGCCAAGGCAGATCACCACTTCGTCGCAATCGTGCTGGTGGGGCGGTGTTCCGGCGCCGGGCGCCAGCGACTGGCGCCACACGGACAGCTGCTGGAGGCCTTGGGCCTGGCCGGCCCAGGTGGCATGGGCAACCCCCTCGAGGGCGGTGGGCTCGGGCGGGCGTTGTTCGATCACGGACATGGCGTGTCCTTTCATTGGCAAAGCGGGTGGAAGGAAGGGTCTGTTCCGTGGCCACGGAGGACGCCAGTCTGAGCGCAGCACGCCGATCCCAGAACGGCCGAGGTCGCCGTAACATTGCCGACAAATCTTCCTCAATCGCTCCTGGGCATGGCTGGATTGCAGCAACTGTTGGCGTTCTCCCGCACGGCGCGTCTCGGCAGCTTTGCCGCCGCCGCGCGTGAGCTGGGCTGCGCGCCATCCACCCTGGCCAAGCGCGTGGCCCGCCTGGAGGAGGCCCTGGGCGTCAAGCTGTTCCACCGCACCACGCGGCAGGTGAGCCTCACGCCGGATGGGGAGCACCTCTTTCGGCGCTGCGAAAGGGTGCTGTCCGAGGTCGATGAACTCCAGGCCGAAGCGGCGGGCAGCCGGGGCACGGTGAGCGGCACGCTCAGGCTCGATGCGCCCTTGACCTATGGCCGGCGCGTGCTCATGCCCGCATTGGCCCGGCTGCTGCACGTGCACCCCGCCTTGGGCCTGGACCTGCGGCTGCGCGCCCACGCCGCCATCGTCTTTCGCATGCCGTCTTCCGGGCGCGATCGGACATGGCAGCTGATGGGCCCGCAAGGCCCGCTCGAGTGCTTGCCGCGCGCGCAGGTGCAGGTGAACGACGGCGAAGGCATGGTGGCCGCTGCGGTGGCGGGCCTGGGCATCACGCAAGTGCCCGACAACATGGTGCCGGGGGAGTTGGAGAGCGGCGCCTTGGTCGAGTTGCTTCCCGAATGCCGCCCGCCTGCCATGCCGATCAGCATCGTGATGCCCTCGGCGCGGCTGATGCCGCCCCGGGTGCGGGCCCTGATCGCGCTGCTGGAGGGGCTGCACAGCCACTGATGGCGTGGCAGGGCAGCGGTGCCGGGAGACGCGCGCACGGGCCAAAACAAAAAGCCACCGCGAGGGTGGCTTTTGCAGCCAAGTGATTGATTCACAAGGCTAAATTCTGGTGGCGCTTCACGGACTCGAACCGCTGACCTGTGGATTATGATTCCGCTAATATGTGTATTCGCTGGTGTTGAATGATGTTGCGTAAACCATTAAAAATCAACAACATAGCGTGATTTATGGCTTTCTCTGAGGCATCATGTGTTGATCGCCATTCGCCAAAAATGAGTGTTTTTGGCTACATGGTGGCTACATGACGGCTACACGGAGAAGCAGCAATGGCAAGGCCAAAGAAGAATGAGGCGGTTGATCTCGCCCAGGCGCACGACTTCACAGTGGGGCTCATCGAGCGCCTGACTTGCCCTGAGGGCAAGTCCCAGGCCTTCCTGAGGGATTCGCAGTCCCCAGGCTTGCGGGTGCGTGTCACAGCCTCAGGTGCCAAGTCCTATGTGTTTGAGGCCAAGCTGAACCGCCAGAACATCCGCCGCACCATCGGCGATGTCCGCGCCTGGAGCATCGACGATGCCCGCAAGGAGGCCAACCGGCTGCGCGTGACGCTTGACGTGGGCGACGACCCCCGAGAGATTGAGCGCCAGAAGATCGCCGCCCAGGAAGCCAAGAAGGCCGCAGCGCTGGAGCAAGTCCAGGCCGACAAACTGGCAGCCATCACCTTGGGTGAGGTGTGGGGCATCTACATGGCAGACCGTCGCCCCCATTGGGGCGAACGGCACTACGCCGATCACCTCAAAATGATCAAGGCAGGCGGCGAGGTGGCCAAGCGCGGCGTGAAGCTCGGACCCGATGGACAAAAGCCCAAGACCATTCCTGGCCCTGTGCATCGCTTGCTGCTCATGCCCTTGCGTGAGTTGACGCCCAATGTGGTGGAGGCCTGGGCGGCCGAAGAAGCCAAGACCCGCCCCACCTGGGCGCGCCTGTGCTGGCGTTGCCTCAAGGTGTTTTTGAACTGGTGTGCCGAGCACCCCGAGTATTCACGCTTGCTGGTCACTGCCAACCCGGCCAAGACCAAACGCACCCGCGAAGTGCTGGGCAAGCCGCAGGTGAAAGACGACTCATTGCAGCGTGAGCAATTGGCCGCTTGGTTTAATGCCGTGCGCAACTTGCAGAACCCGGTGATTTCGGCATACCTACAAACCTTGCTTTTGACGGGTGCCCGCCCCGGTGAAGTGCTCACCTTGCGCTGGGAGGATGTGAACACGCAATGGAAGGGCCTGACGATCCGTGACAAGGTTGAAGGCGAACGGGTCATCCCACTCACACCCTATGTGGCCCAACTGCTGGCAGCGTTGCCCAGGCGCAATGAGTGGGTGTTCTCCAGCACCCGGGCATTGAGCATGGATGAGAAGAACGTGGAGCGCAGAGAGCGCCACCACACTGCAAAGGGAGAGGCTGCGCCTCAGGGCAGTGTGGTGCAAGCCAGTGCCACAGGGCACATCACAGACCCAAGCGCTTCACACCGTTGCGCGTGTGCCAGTGCTGGCCTGGAGGGCTTGACCTTGCACGGTTTGCGGAGGAGCTTCGCCAGCTTGACGGAGTGGCTGGAGGTGCCCACGGGCGTGGTGGCGCAGATCCAGGGCCACAAGCCAAGTGCAACGGCCGAGAGGCACTACAAGAGGCGTCCTCTTGACTTGCTGCGGATGCACCATGAGCGCATTGAGGCTTGGATGCTGGGGCAAGCGGGGGGACTTCAACAGAATGGAACGTGTGGGGCCGATGTTGAACGCAAGATCGGATGGGTACGGGTCTCATGACCTTTGGCCAAGATTGAGGGCATTCAGTTATTCCAAAGAAATCAACAACTTAACATCGCTTGAGTGAGGATTTTTTCTTGAGTTCTCATGCAGTCGTGTGTTTGCCCAGTCTGCAGCACGACTAAGGTCGTGTGGTGGCCCGCAGGCCCATCTGGGCGGGGGGACTCTGGATTGGCAGGGCACAAGCAACGCGAGATAATCACACCGATTAGTCGGTCAACTACGGGGGCTTGACGTGTCAGGTCTCTTGTTCAACTGCGAATCACCATGGCGTCCAGCCCAACGAACATTGCTGCTGCTTCCCGTCTTTTCTCGCCTGGCCTGATCCGCGAAATGGCGAGCGAGGGCCGCTCTCCTATGTTCGCTCGCTTGGTAAAGCAGTCCGATTTGCTTGGCGGATTGACCCCTGCTGATCCTGTCAGTCTTGTCTTTGAGTCCGCTTTTAAAATTCTAAGACGGCCTGGAGTAAGGAACGAATACATTTACCGCTCGGCTCTTACTCGGAATGTTCTTCTTGGTAAGCACTCTCTCAGCACGGCAAGTATGTTGACGGAATTTCGTGCGGGATCTTCCAAGGCTGATTTGGTTATATTGAACGGCACAAGTACTGTTTACGAGATAAAGTCCGATAGGGATTCTTTGGCTAGGCTATCGGGGCAGCTGGAAAACTATAGAAAAGTTTTCTCGAAAATTTATGTAATTGCTGGTGAAAACCATATTAATGATTTGCTTCGGTGTGTGTCGCCGAAGATTGGTGTGATGGCTTTGGTTCGTTGGAACCGGATAAGCACGGTAAGAGAGGCTGAAATTGATTTCTCAGGAATGTCGCCTATATCTCTTTTTGAGTCTCTCCGTGCATCAGAGGCTACAGACGTTCTTAAGGGATTGGGATGTGAAGTTCCTTGCGTCCCCAATACTTTGAGGCATGAGGCCTTGAAAGCTCGCTTTGAGTCGCTTGATGTGCAAGCTGTACACGACCAAATGGTCTTGGTTCTCAAAAAATCCAGAAATCTGGTGGCTCTGAGTGAGCTGCTTGATGGCTTGCCTGACTCTCTTAAGGCGGCAGCATTGTCGGTGAGATTTAGCGATAGGTGCAAGATAAATCTGCTAGGTGCGGTTAATACTAGTCTGAAGGAAGCGGAGGCTTGGGTTTAATGTATTATCCATATTTTAGGGGGAAGCAGTTTGATCTAATTACTATTAGGGAAACTGCTGCGTTGATGGCGAGATGCGGATTTGTTCCGATCATTGAGCCCGTTAAGGATGTCTTGGGTGGGCTCGAGCGGGCGCTAAAAAGTCTCGTTGATGTTGGTGCGAAATCGGTTGTTGTAATCAATCCGTTTCATGGTGATCACGCTGAAGATGGTACTCAGATTGAAGACTTTTTAATAGAGAAGTTTGCAAAAGATCGACTGGTTTCCCCAGGCATTAATTTGGATGCTGGCATGAGCGTCCAGCAGGCGATGGATTTATATGCCGATCACATTACGCTTGATCCTGTGTTTATTCACGCAGGGTTTAGTGATGGAAAGGGTTTGGCGGAAGCTTTGGGGGCGTCTCTTGATACAAGTACGCACGTTTTTATTGATAATCAATCGGTCAAGGCCTATCGGCGCCACTTCAAAAGCGCTCAAAGGGTGCTTGTGAAGGACGGTTTTAATCGACTTCAGAGGAATGCTGACTACCCCCCGCTGGAGATATTCTCGGATCTCCACGTATCATTTGATGAAGAGGGGATGGACGGTTTCGGTGACTTTTTAACGGTCGGCAATGATTTTCGTGAAGGAGGCGGCCCTGCTTACGCAGTAGCGATCCACTTGACTTACATAGATTCAGACAAAGATGATGTGATGTACATACATCATTTTGTTTCAGTCGATAAGGATACGCCCACTGACCCCGCAGGTAAGTTTAAGCAAGCCCTGGACTTACTGGTAGATGAGGTTAATGCTAAAGGCTCTAAAATCATTAGAGGCGAGGCGGTTCGGGAGTTTTTGGAGTTGCACAGTAAAGGCCATTTCCCCGGCCTTGGGCAAGTTAAGAAGCTTTCCATGAAACACCATATTGAGACGCTGGCGGCGTATTTGGTGAAGGAGTGATGCAATGTCACTGCTCTGCTGCCCTAATTGTTTTGGTGATCGTGGGCTTGCCCGCCAAATTTTCCCCACCTTTGACCCGCCTGTCGGTGACTGTGGATTTTGTGGGTCGAAGGGCGTGAGCGTTCTTGCCCCGGCCGAGCTGTCTGAGTACTTTGGGCTGCTCATTGAGGTTTATGAGCCTGATCCCCATGGAAAAAAACTCGTCGAATGGCTAAAAGAGGATTGGCGTCTTTTTGATCACCCTAGTATGGATGTTGCCCATGCGAAGGAGTTGCTCAGTGAGATTCTTGATGACGGTGATTTGGTTCGGCGCGATTTCTCACCTTCGGGTATTCATGCAAGCGAGGGCTTGGCGCAATGGGACAGTCTTCGAGATGAGTTAATGTACAGAAATCGCTATTTTCTGGACCATACGCTAGATAAGAAGCGACTAGAGGAGTTGCTCAATCATCTGGTGGCTGACGAATTGCCTGATATTTGGTACAGGGCCCGAATTTTGGCTGCTGATAAACCTTATGATTTGGATGAGATGGGGGCTCCACCGAACAAGCTTGCTTCACACGGCAGGGCGAATCCAACTGGAATCCCTTATCTGTATTTGGGGTCCAAGCCTGAAACTGCGGTTGCTGAGGTGCGGCCACACACAGGTGAAGCTGCATCGGTCGCTGTTTTCTCCATAAGTGGCCCGCTAACAATGGTTGACCTCCGAGACCCTAGGAAGCATGTTTCACCATTTTTTTTGGAGGACGCGGCAGAGGTTGCTAAGTTGCGGGCAGATATTCCGTTTCTTGAGCGATTGGGTCAGGAGCTAACTAGGCCAGTTTTGCCTCGTAGTGCAGCGATTGATTACATACCTAGCCAGTATGTTTGCGAGTTTATTAAAAAAACAGGGTTTGACGGTGTCATCTATCGTAGCTCTGTAAGCGATGGCATGAACGTTGCTCTGTTTGATCCGAGTAAGGCTGTGGCTCGGAGTGTGTCCACTTACAGCGTTCGTCGGGTGACTGTGGATGTCGGTGAGGCAGCTTAAGGCTGGCTACCGTATAGTTATTGACACAAGTCCAAGGTGTCGAGGGCTGCGCCCTCTCGGTTTCAAAGCCTAGCAGGCTGCGGAAATACCCAACAGCCAAGTCCACGCCCCAGTGGCGTGATGCGTTATCAGCGTAGCACCTCAACGACCTGAAGCGACACCCACCATGCGCGGCGCCGACACCTTCACCGAAGGCCTGT
>JADFIG010000047.1 GCA_022566735.1 Pseudomonadota bacterium | reverse complement strand
CGTTCCAGGAGGGCCGGGGCTCCATCGTGCGCGACGTCTCGGGCGTGGAGCCATCGCTCGACCTGCACGTGGACCATATGCGCGCCGTGCGCTGGCTGCCGCTCCCGTGCTCTGCTCGGACACCACGGTGGCGCTCGACGGCCGTATTCTGGGCAAGCCCGCCGATGCCGACGATGCACGCCGCATGCTGACGGGGCTTGCCGGCCGAGAGCATGAGGTGCTGACGGCCGTGGCCATACAGCATGGCGCGCGGCGCCTGGCTGCGCTGTCGGTCTCCCGGGTTCGGTTTGCGGCCATGAGCGCTCAGCAGATCGATGCCTACGTGGCCTCGGGCGAGCCCATGGGCAAGGCCGGTGCCTATGGCATACAGGGCCGTGCGGCGGCCCATGTGCAGTGGCTGCAAGGCAGCTACTCGGGCATCATGGGCCTGCCGCTGTTCGAGACGGCGGCGCTGTTGCGCGAGCTGGGCTGGGCGCTGTAGGCCAGCTCCCCGACCTGGGCCCCGAGGGGCGTGCAGGCAGGCGCGCACGGCCGATGGCAGCGCGCGGCACGGCAAGATGTCTGCCGGCCCGCTCCGGCCGAGAAATACAAACGACAAAGCACACCACAGGCACAGCATGCAGCAAGACATTCTGATCAATTGGTCGCCACAGGAAACGCGCGTGGCCATCATCGAGAACGGCGCCGTCCAGGAACTGCACATGGAGCGCCCGCTGGAGCGCGGCCTGGTCGGCAACGTGTACCTGGGCAAGGTCTCGCGTGTGCTGCCCGGCATGCAGTCGGCCTTCATCGACATCGGCCTGGAGCGTGCGGCCTTCCTGCACGTGGCCGACCTGCACCGTGAAGACGGCAGCGCCCGCCCGCACGCCCGCAGCGCCGAGGCCCAGGTGCCCATCGAGAAGCGCGTGCACGAAGGCCAGACCCTGATGGTGCAGGTCATCAAGGACCCCATCGGCACCAAGGGCGCGCGCCTGTCGACGCAAGTCAGCGTGGCGGGCCGCATGCTGGTGTTCCTGCCGCAGGACGACCACCTCGGCATCTCGCAAAAAATCGGCTCACCCGAGCTGCGCGAGCAGTTGCGCGAACGGATGTTGCGCCTGATCGGCGAGGCCGATGCGCGCGAAGGCCGCCAGCGCTCCGGTGGCTTCATCCTGCGCACCAATGCCGAGGACGCCAGCGACGAGGAGCTGGCCATCGACATCGCCTACCTGCGCAAGACCTGGGGCACCATCCGAGAACAAGGCATCAAGGCCGCGCCGGGCACGCTGCTCTACCAGGAGCTCAACCTGGCCCAGCGCGTGTTGCGCGACCTGGTCAACGAGCAGGTGCAGAGCATCCGCATCGACTCGCTCATCCAGTTCGATGCGCTCAAGGAGTTCGGCGCCGAGTTCACGCCCAACGCGGTCGACAAGCTGCAGCACTACAAGGGCGAGCGGCCCATCTTCGACCTCTACAACATCGACACCGAGGTCGAGCGCGCGCTGGCCCGCCGCGTGGACCTGAAATCCGGCGGCTACCTCATCGTCGACCAGACCGAGGCGCTGACCACCATCGACGTCAACACCGGCGGCTATGTGGGCGCGCGCAACTTCGACGACACCATCTTCAAGACCAACCTGGAGGCCGCGCAGGCCATCGCACGCCAGCTGCGCCTGCGCAACCTGGGCGGCATCATCATCATCGACTTCATCGACATGCTGCGCGAGGACCACCGTGACAACGTGCTGTCCGAGTTGCGCAAGCAGCTGTCGCGCGACCGCACCAAGGTCACGGTCAGTGGCTTCTCGCCGCTGGGCCTGGTCGAGATGACGCGCAAGCGCACGCGCGAATCGCTGGCGCAGATGCTGTGCGAACCCTGCCCGACCTGCACCGGGCGCGGCCAGGTCAAGACGGCGCGCACGGTCTGCTACAACATCCTGCGCGAGATCCTGCGCGAGGCGCGCCAGTTCAACCCGCGCGAATTCCGCGTGGTGGCCAGTGCCGCCGTCGTGGAGATGCTGCTCGACGAGGAGAGCGCCCACCTGGCCGGCCTGAGCGACTTCATCGGCAAGCCGGTGTCGCTGCAGACCGAGCCGAGCATGTCGCCGGAGCAGTACGACATCGTGCTGCTGTGAGCGATCCACCGCGGCGCCACAAGCGCTGCCATGGCAGACGCGTTTACACACCTTGACATCCTCTGGGCGGGAAGACGTGCCCGAGCGGGAGTATCCTCGGCGCAGTCACGGCACAATCGGGGCTCCTGCCCATGAACCCTGTCCCTGACACCCGATCCCAGCCTATGTCGTTTTCTGATTCCCGCCGATCGGCCTGCCGCGGGCTGCTGACCGGCCTGGCCATGACGGCCGGTGGCGCCATGCTGCCGCTGTCGCCGGCCCTGGCGCAGTTCCGTGTCGAAATCTCCGGCGTGGGGGCCACGCAGATCCCCGTGGCCATCGGCCGCTTCCGCGATGAAGCCCGTTCGCCGGCGGCGCTGTCGGCCATCGTCCAGGCCGACCTGACGCGCAGCGGCCTGTTCAAGGTGCTCGACGCCAGCGCCGACCGCCTCGACGAAACCAGCCGCCCCGCCTTGTCCGACTGGCGCAGCAAGGGCGCCGATGCGCTGCTGGCCGGCTCCGTCACGGCCCTGGCCGATGGCCGCTTCGATGTGCGCTACAAGCTCTGGGATGCGCTCAAGGGCAAGGACTTGGGCGGCCTCAGCCTGGTCGTGCCCTCGGCCGACCTGCGCCAGGCCGCGCACCGCATCGCCGACGACATCTACGAGAAGCTCACCGGCGACCGCGGCGCCTTCGCCACGCGCATTGCCTACGTGAGCAAGGGCGGTGGCAAGCACCACCTCATCGTCGCCGACTCGGATGGCGAGGGCGCCCAGAGCCCGCTGACCAGCCCGCAGCCCATCATCTCCCCGGCCTGGGCACCGGACGGCCGCCAGCTGGCCTATGTGTCTTTCGAGACGGGCAAGCCGGTGGTCGTGGTGCAGGACGTGTCCTCGGGCCGCCGCCGCGTGGTGGCCGGCTTCAAGGGCAGCAACAGCGCCCCGGCCTGGTCGCCCGACGGCCGCCAGCTGGCCGTGACGCTCAGCCGCGAAGGCGGCTCCCAGCTCTACCTGATCGGCGTGGATGGCGATGGCCTCAAGCGCCTGGCGCAAAGCAGCGCCATCGACACCGAGGCGACCTGGTCGCCCGACGGCAGCAGCATCTACTTCGTCAGCGACCGCGGCGGCAGCCCGCAGATCTACCGCGTGCCCGCATCGGGCGGCTCGGCCCAGCGCGTGACCTTCAGTGGCCCCTACAACATCAGCCCCTCGCTGAGCCCCGATGGCCGCTGGATGGCCTACATCGGCCAGGTCGACGGCGGCTACCGTGTGCACCTGATGGACCTGGCCTCTGGCGCCGTGAAGGTGCTGACCGACACCCGTGACGACGAAAGCCCGAGCTTCGCCCCCAACAGCCGCCAGATCATCTACGCCACCCGCGCCCAGGGCCGCGAGGTGCTGATGACGACCTCGCTGGACGGCCGCATCAAGGCGCGTCTGACCACCAACGTGGCCGACGTGCGCGAGCCCGTCTGGGGCCCCTACCTGCAACCGCGCCGCTGAGCGCACGACCCGACCTGCGATCCAGGAGAACCTCCATGCAAAACCAAACGAACCGCCACGCCTCCCGCCTTGCCCTGATGGGCGCCATCGCTGCCGCCGCACTGCTGTCGGCCTGCGGCTCCAGCGTCAAGCTCGATGAAAACGCCGGCAAGCCCGCGCCCATCACCGACGCTTCCACCAACAAGTCGGGCCAGGCCGACCCCAACGCCAGCGCCTCGTCCAACGTCAACCAGGTGGTGCTCAACCCCAAGAACGACGACGCCCTGGCCGGCGGCCTGCCCCGCGTCATCTACTTCGATTTCGACAGCTTCGTGGTCAAGGACGAGTTCCGTGGCGCCATCGACGGCCATGCCAAGCGCCTGAGCGCCAACAAGGCCAGGAAGGTCATCGTCGAAGGCCACACCGACGAGCGCGGTGGCCGCGAGTACAACCTGGCCCTGGGCCAGAAGCGTGCCGAGGCCGTGCAGAAGTCCCTGAGCCTGCTGGGCGTGTCGGCCGACCAGGTCGAGGCCGTGAGCTTCGGTGAAGAGCGTCCCGCCGCCACCGGCAGCAACGAAGAGGCCTGGGCGAAGAACCGCCGCGCCGAGATCAAGGACCGCTGATGTCCAGCCGCCTCGTTTCCCGTGGGGCCGTCGCCTGGTCTGGCTGGGCGGTGGTGCTGGCCGCGGCGTTCAGCCCCATGGCTGCGCAAGCGGGCATCTTCGATGACGACGAGGCCCGTCGGGCCATCCTCGACCTGCGCCAGCAGCGCACCCAGGACACCGACGCGCTCAACGCCCAGATCAAGGCGCTGAGCGCCCAGGTGGACGTGCTCAAGCGCAGCCTGCTCGAAATGAACGCCACCATCGAACAGCTGCGCGGCGAGCTGGCCTCGTCGCGTGGCGGCAACGAGGTGCTGCAGCGCGATGTGGCCGAGCTGCAGCGCAAGCAGAAGGACGCGCAGGCCTCGCTCGACGAGCGCATGCGCAAGCTGGAGCCGCAAAGCGTCACCGTGGACGGCAAGACCTTCCTGGCCGAGGCCGACGAGAAGCGCGATTTCGACGAAGCCCTGGCGCGCCTGCGTGCTGCCGATTTCACGGCCGGCGCGGCCGCGCTCAACAGCTTCCTCAAGCGCTATCCGAACACCGGCTACCGCGAGTCGGCGCAGTACTGGCAGGGCAATGCCCACTACGGCCTGCGCGAGTACAAGGAGGCCATCCAGTCCTTCAAGGCGCTGGTCGAGCGCGCGCCCGACCACGCCCGCACGCCCGAGGCGCTGCTGTCGATCGCCAACTGCCAGGTCGAACTCAAGGACAGCGACGCGGCCCGCCGCACGCTGGAGCAACTGGTCAAGCAGTACCCGCAGACCGAAGCGGCCCAGGCCGCCCGCGACCGCCTGCTGACGATGTCGTCCGCCGGCAAGCCCCGCAAGGGCAAGTGAGCGCCTTGTCCGCGCCTGACCTGCTGGCCCTGGCCAGCCAGCCCGATGCCGAGCGCCGCTTCGGCGGCCTGCGGCGCCTGCACGGCCTGGAGGGCTATGCCCGCCTGCGTGCGGCCCGCATCGCCGTGGTGGGTGTGGGGGGCGTCGGCTCCTGGGCGGCCGAGGCGCTGGCGCGCAGCGGCGTCGCGCGGCTGGTGCTGATCGACCTCGACCACATCGCCGAATCCAACATCAACCGCCAGGTGCACGCGCTGGACGCCACGCTGGGCATGGCCAAGGTGCAGGCCTTGCGCGAGCGCATCGCGCAGATCCACCCCGACTGCGAGGTCCAGACGGTGGAGGAGTTCATCGACGAGGCCAATGTGGGCCGCTGGCTCCAGACCGATGCCATCGATGGCGTCATCGACTGCTGCGACCAGGTGCGCGCCAAGGCGGCCATCGCGGCCTGGGCGGCACAGCACGGCGTGCCGGTGGTCAGCGTGGGCGCCGCGGGTGGCAAGTGCCGTCCTCAGGATGTCGAGGTGGCCGACCTCGCCGAGGTCACGCACGACCCCCTGCTGGCCAGCCTGCGCCAACGCCTGCGCCAGCGCCACGGCGGTGCGCGCAAGGGCGCGATGGGCCTGCGCTGCGTGTTCTCGCGCGAGGCCGTGCGCCCCCCGCAGGACCGCTGCGAGTGGCCCGAAGTGCCGGGGGACGACGCTGATGCGGCCCCCCGCGACGGCTCGCTCAATTGCGCGGGCTACGGCTCCAGCGTCATGGTCACAGCCACATTCGGCATGGTGGCCGCCGCCGAGATGGTGAACCGGCTGCTGCGCTGAGGCCACAGTGCAGGCGGCGGCAGCTGTCACGCCCTGGTCACACCGTTGAATTCAAGCTACAATCTCAGGCTTTGCTGGGGGTCGGTAGCTCAGTCGGTAGAGCAGCGGACTTTTAATCCGTTGGTCGCGAGTTCGAGTCTCGCCCGACCCACCACAAGGTGGGCCGTAGCAGCAGGCGAAGCCGTTTTCCGGGTTGTTAGCTCAGTTGGTAGAGCAGCGGACTCTTAATCCGTAGGTCGAGTGTTCGAGCCACTCACAACCCACCAGTATCTAAGCGGCCCCCAGCGATGGGGGCCGTTTTCATTTCTGAGCCGGGGTTACGCCGGGGTTACGTCTCCGGCACGCACGGCGCAAAAGACAGGTGTGTTGACGCTCCCGCACAACCCAAAGGTTTAAAGTGCTCGAGTACCCGCACTCCGCACCGGAGCTTCGTTTGCGGAGGCTCGAGGAGGGCGCTGTGAAACACGTACTTTCGATTGTGGCGATCTTCTGCTGCTTGTCCGCATCGGCTTCCACTCTGGACCCGCGCGAGACAAACGAGATACTGCATCGATCCGGCTCTCTGCCCGCTTGGGGAGACGTTGATAGTGCGTGCCGAGGCCTGCTCAGAGCCTCAGATGGCTCCATTGATCGCTTCAGCTTCATAGACCCCAGAGAGGCCGAGTGCTTCGCCTTTTTTGCTCGAACGCTGGATGCCGCGCTCGCCCGGCATGTGGGTTCGGACAGGTGCTCCAGCCCCGAGGCGTATCCGGAACCAATGGGATCGATCCAACGCGGCCGCTGGAGGCTGAAGATCATCGCGGAGTTCTTGCGGGCTCACTTTCGTTCAGGAAATGAGCAGATCTCTGCAAGCCCGGAGCTCGCCTTCAGAATGTACATATCGAGCCGCTTCAACTGCCCCATCTAGGTTGCGCGGGCAGGTTACGGGGCACACTCTTGCTGGAGCGGCAGCAGTTCGCTGCCCGTACATGTAAACGCGCGTGCACGAGGCGTTCCGCGGCATTGAATCACTTCATCCGCTTCACCTCCTTCAGCTTCCTGCGCACCATTCGCCGCACTTCCTTGCTGCGCTGCTGCTCGGGACTCAGCGGGGGA
>JADFIG010000037.1 GCA_022566735.1 Pseudomonadota bacterium | reverse complement strand
ACCGACCAACACCCCGACACATACGGTTACCAATACGCCCACGAACACCCCGACTGAGACACCGACGCCCACCTACACGCCGACCGAGACGCGGACGTTGACTCTAACACCCACGCGGACGCAGCAGTCGACGAATACGCCCACGCCGACGCCCACTCAGCCACCAACGTTCACCCCCACGCCGACGTTCACGAGTACGTCCACCCCCACGCCAACCGTGACGCCTACGGGTACGCCGCCCGACACCCCCTCAGACACTCCAGTGAATACGGCGACGGACACACCGGTACCCGCTGACCTGACTGGCACCTGGTTCGTAGATCTCACAGGCGATGTGACGGACACCTGCACCTTAGTCATTGAACAGGACGGCAGCACAATCACGGGAGAAACCATTTCGTGCGCCTCCTTAGGACCCGGTGAATTCGTTGGCACTATTGACGGTGACTCGTTCGACTTGACCGGCTCGATCTTTGGGGGAACCTTCGACGTTCGGGGAACCACGGACGGCAATAGGCTGGAGGGAACTTGGCGTGCCGTGTGGGACGGAAACCCCTCTGGCGCCAACGGAACACTTTTCGGCTCCACCAATCCACCGACGCCACTACCGACATCGACGCCCATGCCAGAACCTACATCCGAGGTGCTAGTGGCCACAGAGCCTCCGCCTAATATTCCTCACCCGCGTACGTCTAACGCGATCATTGCACCTAATGATCTAAAATTGGATGTTGGCGTCATCGGCACAAACGTGATCCTGGCCTTCGTACTGCTTGCCATCTTGCTGGTCTCATCCAGCCTCTTCAACGACACGCTTGCCGAAAACCGCTACGAAATCGAAGACATGCTAGGCGTCGTTCTTTCGCCCCTCCGCAGCCTGTTCGGCTACCTCGGCGGAGCGGTCGGTTCCCTCGGCATCCCCCCGCGGGTGGTTCATATCCTGGCTCTGCCGCTCATGTTGCTGGCAACAGGCTTCATTTACAGCTTCAACGATTCTGGGGTCGGGCTAAATATCGATACCGTGCTGCTCTTCTTCAGTCTCGTAATCGGGGTAGGCATTATCACTGTTGTCTATGAGGGGGGCCAAGCGCTCGTGATGCAGCGCCGCTTCCACGTCCAGGCCAGCATGGACGTCGTCGTCGTCTTGCCGTGCGTGCCGGCCACGGCCAGCACATGGCGGCCTTGCAGCACGTGCTCGCTCAGCCACTGCGGGCCGCTGGTGTAGGGCAGGCCGGCGTCGAGGATGGCTTCCATCAGCGCATTGCCGCGGCTGACCACGTTGCCGATGACGAAGAGGTCGGGCTTGAGCGCCAGTTGATCGGCGCTGTAGCCCTCGATCAGGTCGATGCCGAGCGCACGCAGCTGGTCGGACATCGGCGGGTAGACGCCGGCGTCGCAGCCGGTCACGCGGTGGCCCGCTTCACGGGCGAGGGCCGCCACGCCACCCATGAAGGTGCCGCAGATGCCGAGGATGTGGATGTGCATGGGGACTTCCGAAAGGCGGTGCCGAGGCGGCTCGGCATGGGGCCCGGCCGCGGTGCGCAAGCCAGGCCGGGTCGTTTCAGGGGCTCAGAGCTGGCGGAAGGCGTTGGCGGCCGCGGCCACGGTGTCGGCGATGTCCTGCTCGGTGTGGGCGGCGCTGACGAAGCCGGCCTCGTACATGGCCGGTGCGAGGTACACGCCCTGGTCCAGCATGAGGTGGAAGAAGCGGTTGAAGGTGTCGACTCCCTTGGCCATCACGGTCTGGTAGTTCTGCGGCAGGCTGTCGGCGAAGAAGAAGCCGAACATGCCGCCTTCGCAGTCGGCCGTGAGCGTCACACCGGCGTCGGCGGCGGCCTTCACGAAGCCGTCCATCAGGCTGCGGGTGCGCTGGCCGAGCTGCTCGAAGAAGCCCGGGCGCTGGATGATTTTCAGCGTGCTCAGGCCACAGGCGGTGGCCACCGGGTTGCCCGACAGCGTGCCGGCCTGGTAGACCGGACCCAGCGGCGCGAGCTTGGCCATGACCTCGCGCGAGGACGCGAAGGCCGCCAGCGGCATGCCACCGCCGATCACCTTGCCGAACACGCTCATGTCGGGCGCGAAGCCGGGGAGGGCGCGGGCGTAGATGCTTTGCGCGCTGCCCAGGGCCACGCGGAAGCCGCTCATGACCTCGTCGAACACCAGCATGGCGCCGTGCTGCGTGCACAGCTCGCGGATGCGCTGCATGAAGGGCAGGCTGGCGCGCACGAAGTTCATGTTGCCGGCGATCGGCTCGATCATCACGCAGGCGATGTCGGCGCCATGGACGGCAAAGGCCTCTTCGATCTGGGCGACGTTGTTGTACGCCAGCACCAGCGTGTGCTGCACCACCTCGGCGGGCACGCCCGCGCTGGTCGGGTGGCCGAAGGTGGCCAGGCCGGAGCCCGCCTTGACCAGCAGCGCATCGGCATGGCCGTGGTAGCAGCCCTCGAACTTGATGAGCTTGTTGCGGCCCGTGAAGCCGCGCGCCAGGCGGATGGCGCTCATGCCGGCCTCGGTGCCGGAGCTCACCAGACGCACCTGCTCGGCACTCGGCACGAGCTTGAGGATTTCCTCGGCCAGCTCGACCTCGCGCTCGGTCGGGGCGCCGAAGCTGAAGCCATCGAGCGCGGCCTTCTGCACCGCTTCCAGCACCTCGGGGTGGCCGTGGCCCAGGATCATCGGCCCCCAGGAGCCGATGTAGTCGGTGTAGCGCGTGCCTTCGGCGTCCCAGAAATAAGGGCCTTGGGCGCGCTGAACGAAGCGGGGCGTGCCGCCCACGGCCTTGAAGGCACGCACGGGCGAGTTCACGCCACCCGGGATGACGCGCTGGGCGCGTTCGAACAGGGCGGCGTTGCTCATGACATCAGTGGACATTGCGGGAATTCGGCGGGGGAACGGAATCGTCCAGCGCGGGATGGCCGGACTCGGGGGCGGCCTCGCCCTCGGCAGGCGGCTCGCCCGGGGGCAGGGCCCAGAAGAAGCGATCGGGCACCACGCCGCCCATGCCGGGGCGGAAGCCCGCGTCCAGCGACTGGTCCAGGAAGCTCAGCGCCTCGGAGACGGCCACGTCCAGCTCGGTGCCGCTGGAGAGGATGGCGGCCAGCGCGGCCGACAGCGTGTCGCCCGCGCCCACGAAGCTGGCCTCGAAGCGCTCGAAGCGCTCGCCGGCCACCGCGCCTTGCGCCGTCGCCAGCACGTTGTCGATGAACTGGTCGGGCAGCTGCACGCCGGTCACCAGCACATAGCCCGCGCCCAGCTCGGCCGCGGCCACGGCGAGCTCGCGCGCGGAAGGCGCACGCTCGGCTTCCCATTCGGGCAGCAGGAAGTCGGTCAGCGTGGTGTGGTTGCCCACCAGCACGTGCGATGCCGGCACGATCAGCTCGCGGAAAGCGTCCAGGTAGGAGCTCTGCGCGTCGTCGTCCATCCAGGACAGGTTGGGCAGGTAGGACACCAGCGGCACGTCCGGGTAGTCGGAGAGGATTTCCGCGACCACGCCCACGGTTTCGGCGCTGCCCAGGAAACCCACCTTCCAGGACGCGATGGTGGCGTCTTCCAGGATGGAGCGGGCCTGCTCGGCCACGGCATCGGCATCGATCTCGACGGACTCGAAGATTTCGGCCGTGTCGCGGATCAGCAGGCTGGTGACGACAGGCAGGGCGTGCGCGCCCATGGCCGCGATGGTGGCGATGTCGGCACCGATGCCGGAGGCCCCGCTGGGGTCGTTGGCGTTGAAGCTCAGCACACAGGCCGGCGCGCCCGCGTCCTGGTCTGCGGGGTCGGGGGTCTCGGGCGAGACGTGGCTGGGGCCGGACTGAGGAGCGTTCATGCGTGACGTAAGCAGTGTAATAAGCGTGAGCCAGTGCCCGATATTGCGGGGAATTCGAGGGAATCCCATGCCGGGCCCGTGGCTACAATGGGTTCATTGTATTCAAGTGAACCCAAGCGACGTGAGCGAGTTTCGTACCTGGATGTGCCTGATCTGCGGCTGGATTTACGATGAAGCCGCGGGCCTGCCCGACGAAGGCATCGCCCCGGGCACCCGCTGGGCGGACGTGCCCATGAACTGGGTGTGCCCGGAATGCGGCGCACGCAAGGAAGATTTCGAGATGGTGCCGGTCTGACGACCGCTGCACTGACCTGCCACGGGATGGAGGATGGTGTCCGTGTCCGAGATTGACAAGCCGCTGGATGCGGCCACGACCAAGGTGCTGGTCATTGACGACAGCAACACCATCCGGCGCAGCGCCGAAATCTTCCTCAAACAGGGCGGATACGAGGTGGTGCTGGCCGAAGATGGCTTCGATGCGTTGTCAAAGGTCAACGACCACGCCCCAGATGTTATTTTTTGTGACATCTTGATGCCCCGCCTGGACGGCTACCAGACCTGCGCCATCATCAAGCGCAACCCCCGTTTTGCGCGCACGCCCGTGATCATGCTGTCGTCCAAGGACGGCCTGTTCGACAAGGCGCGTGGCCGCATGGTGGGTTCGCAGGACTACCTGACCAAGCCGTTCACCAAGGACCAACTGCTGCAGGCTGTCGCCCAATGCACCGCGCCGAATCAGGGATGACCAGCGGTGAACGGTGCGCGTTTGCGCCGTCCTTTGCAGACAGAATGTGAGATCCACGCTGCCAGCGCAGTCCGCAGGACGCGCGGCGGCGTTTCAAGAGGTTCGTATGTCCATCCAGAAGATCCTGCTCGTTGACGACTCCAAGACCGAACTGCATGTGCTGTCGGAGTTGCTGACCAAGCGCGGCTACAAGGTGCGCACCGCCGAAAACGGCGAAGAGGCGCAGCGCCGCCTGGCAGAAGAAAAGCCCGACCTCATCATCATGGACGTGGTCATGCCCGGCCAGAACGGCTTCCAGCTGACCCGCGCCATCACGCGCGACCCGCAGTTCGCCAACGTGCCGGTCATCATCTGCTCCAGCAAGAACCAGGAGACCGACCGGGTCTGGGGCATGCGCCAGGGCGCCCGTGACTACGTGGTCAAGCCGGTCAA
Source organism: Pseudomonadota bacterium (assembly GCA_022566735.1). GTDB lineage: Bacteria > Pseudomonadota > Gammaproteobacteria > Burkholderiales > Burkholderiaceae_C > Aquabacterium. Next base: position 26,543 of record JADFIG010000037.1, on the reverse strand, counting down.
CCCCGAAGAGCTGCTGTCCAAGATCAAGGCCTTCGGCTGATCGGACGCGCAGATGGCCAACAAGGACGCCCTCAGGGAGCTGCAGCAACGGCTGGCCGAGCGCCTGCAGACGGTGCGTGAGCAGGCCCCGGCCCGCAACTGGCTGGCCGTGGAGGTGGCGGGGCATGGTTTCCTGTTGCCGCTGGACCAGGCCGGCGAGATCTTCCCGCTGTCGGCCGTGCACACGGTGCCGCACAGCAAACCCTGGTTCCTGGGCGTGGCCAACCTGCGCGGCCAGCTGCACGGCGTGATCGATCTGGCGAGCTTCCTGGGCCTGGGCCGGCGTGCCCCCCGCCTGGTGCCCGATGCCGCCAGCGGCCGCGAAGGGCGTGAGGCCCGCGATGCCCGTGAAATCCGCGATGGCGGCCGCCTGGTGGCCTTCAACGGCAAGCTGCAGACGAACGCCGCGCTGCTGATCGACCGCCTGCTGGGCCTGCGCCAGGCCGGCGCCCTGAAGCCGGCTGCAGCCGCCGAAGAGGCCGGCAAGCCGCATTTCATCGGCCAGCAGATGGCCGACGCCCAGGGCCGCATCTGGTACGAGCTGGACCTGGCCGCGCTGGCCGCGGACGAAGCCTTTGCGCGCATCGATGCCTGAGCGGCACGAGGCCCGAGCACCGAGATCATTCTGAAGTCATTGGAGAGCGAGCATGAGTTTCCTGAGCCGTTTCAAGGACATGGGCAAGTCACAGGACCGCGACGAGGTCCAGCCCGAGGCCCTGAGCACGGAAGGCCTGGTGACGGCAGCGGGGGTGCAGATGGTGGACACCCAGGCCTCGCCGTCCACGCTCGCAGGCGGCGCCACCATGACCGACTCCATCATCTCGGAGGCCGCGCCCTCGCAGTTCCCCGAGGACTACCACGACACCCGCCTGCGCGCAGAAGGTGAGCCAGCGTCCGGCTCCGAGGCCCGCTCCGGCCTGCCCCTGATCGGCCACCTGCGCCTGGACCGCCAGCAGCGCGTGCTGGGCGGCGCCCTGGCCGTGGGCGTGGTGGGCCTGATGCTCAGCGCCTTCGTTTCGGTCAACTCCGCCGACCGCCGCGCCGCCCAGGCCGGTGCCACCGGTCAGGCGCTGATGCAGTCGCAACGCCTGGCCAAGTCGGTGTCGCAGGCCCTGATCGGTCGCGCCCAGGCCTTCGCCGAGGTGGCCGACAGCGTCAAGGTGCTGGGCAGCAACGTCCGCGGCCTGGCCCAGGGTGACAGCGAGATGGGCCTGGCCGAGGTGACCGGTTCGGCCCGCGAGTCGCTCAATGGCCTGATCCCGCTGGTGGACCGCGCCGAGAAAAGCGCCAAGTTCGTGCTCTCGCAGAAGCAGACGCTGACCCAGGTGAGCACGGCCCTGCGCGAGGTCAACGGCCAGTCGTCCGAGCTGCTCGACCTGGCCGAAGGCATCGCCACGGCGCGCATCGAGCGCGGCGGCGTGAGCCCGGCCGAGGCCTCCGCACTGAACCAGCTGGTGATGCTGACGCAGCGCATCGGCAAGTCGGCCAACGAGTTCCTGACCGTGGAAGGCGTGTCCACCGAGGCCGTGTTCCTGCTGGGCAAGGACCTCAATGCCTTCAAGGAAATCGCCGAGGGCCTGCTCAATGGCAACCAGGAGCTCCACCTGTCGGCCTCCCGGGACCCGGCGGTGCGCGAGCAACTCGACGCCCTGCTGAAGATCTTCGAGCGCACGCGCACCCAGTCGACCTTCATCCTGGGCTCGCTGCAAGGCCTGGTGGCCGCGCGTGACGCGCAGGTGGCCGTGATCGACGACTCCGAGCCGCTGCGCAAGGGCCTGGAGGAGGTGCAGCAAAAGCTCACCGAAGGCGCGGGCATCGGTGGCCTGAACGTGGCGCTGATCCTGGTCTTCCTGCTGGTGACGGTGGTGGCGGCCTGGGGCCTGCTGCGCGTCTTCCTGGCCGACCAGCGCCAGCGCGCCCTGGTGGCCGAGGCCCAGCGACAGGAAGCCGAACGCCAGGAGCGTGAAGCCAAGCGCGTCAACGACGCCACCCAGGCGGCCATCCTGCGGCTGATGAACGAACTGCAGATGGTGGCCGAAGGCGACCTGACGCAACAGGCCACCGTGACCGAGGACATCACCGGCGCCATCGCCGACTCGGTGAACTTCACGGTGGAAGAGCTGCGCACCCTGGTGTCGCAGGTGCAGGGCGCGGTGTCGCGGGTGTCGGACACGACCAGCCAGGTGGAGTCGACCTCGACCGAGCTGCTGGCCGCCTCCGACGAGCAGCTGCGCGAGATCCGCGAAACCGGCGAGTCGGTGCTGCAGATGGCCGGCCGAATCAACGAGGTGTCGGCACAGGCCCAGCACTCTGCCGAAGTGGCGCGTCAGTCGCTGGCCGCGGCCGACTCCGGCCTGGCCGCCGTGCAGAACGCCATCGGCGGCATGAACACCATCCGCGAGCAGATCCAGGAAACCTCCAAGCGCATCAAGCGGCTGGGCGAGTCGTCGCAGGAAATCGGCGAAATCACCGAACTGATCTCGGACATCACGGAGCAGACCAACGTGCTGGCCCTGAACGCCGCCATCCAGGCCGCATCCGCCGGTGAAGCGGGCCGGGGCTTCTCGGTGGTGGCCGAGGAAGTGCAGCGCCTGGCCGAACGCTCGGCCGACGCCACGCGCGAAATTGCCGCGCTGGTGCGCACCATCCAGACCGACACCCAGGACGCCGTGGCCGCCATGGAGCGCTCCACGCAGGGCGTGGTCGAAGGGGCCCGCCTGTCCGACGCTGCCGGTTCTGCCCTGGGCGACATCGACCGCGTGTCGCGCCGGCTCGCCGAGCTGATCGAGCAGATCTCCGCCCAGGCCCTGCGCGAAGCCGCCTCCGCCAACGTGGTGGTGGCCAACATCCAGCACATCTTCGCCGTGACCGAGCAGACCGGCGAGGGCACCCGCTCGACCACCCAGCTGGTGCGCGAGCTGGCCAAGACCGCCGATGAGCTGCAGCAGTCGGTGGCTCGCTTCAAGATCTCTGCCTGACCCGCTCAGGCCTGACACCGCTGACCCGGCAAGGGACCCCATCCATGGACAGCCTGCACCCCGACGCTCCCGAGTCCCCATCGTCTGCCGACCTGCACGCCGACGACCTCAGCGCCCTGGCCTGGGTGCAGGAGGAGTTGCGCAAGTCGCTGGAGTCGGCCCACAAGGCGCTGCACCGCGCGCTCAAGGACCGCCAATCGGCCCAGCAGTCGGATGTCGATGCGCTGGACCCGGCCGTGCTGCGCACCGCGCGCCAGCAGATCCACCAGGGCGTGGGTGCGCTGGAGCTGGCCGGCCTGCCCGCGGGTGCCGCCTTGCTGCGCGCCAGCGAGGCCGTGGTGCAGAAGTTCGTCAACCGGCCCAGCGCCCTGAATGCCGACGCGGTGCGCGATATCGAGCGCGCCTCGTTTGCCCTGCTGGACTACATGGCCCGCCGCGTGGCGGGCAAGCAGGTCTCGGCCGTGGCCCTGTTCCCGCAGTACGAGGCCCTGGTGGCCCGCGTGGGCGGTGCGCTGCCGCGTCCGTCCGACCTGTGGTCGCAGGACTGGCCCGCGCTGTCGCTGGAGTCCCCGCTGGCCGCGCCGACCGACGTCGCAGCGCGCCGCGCCGATGCCGACACCGTGGCCGCGTTCGAGACCGGCCTGCTGAGCCTGCTGCGCCGCCAGCAGCCCGAGGACGCCCGCGCGCTCGCCGAGCTGTGCTCCGGCCTGGCGCGCGACGCCGAGCAGCGCCGTGCCCACCGCGAGTCGGCCACCTGGATGCTGGCCAGCGGCTTCCTGGAGGGCCTGGCCGGGCGCCACATCGAGCAAAGCGTGCATGCCAAGCGCGTGCTCTCGTCCTTGCTCAGCCAGCTGCGCGTGCTGGTCAAGGGCGATGGCGTGCCCTCGGACCGCCTGGCCAGCGAGCTGCTGTTCTTCTGTGCGCAGGCCGCCGAGGCCCAGCCTTCGGAGGACTCCGTGCTGGCGCGCGTGCGCCGCACCTTCGGCCTGGAGCGCCACCGCCCCGTCAGCCTGGTGCAATCGGCACTGGGCCGCCACGACCCGGCCGTCATCACCCAGGCTCTCAAGCGCGTGGGCGGCGCCAAGGAGGGCTGGTCCGCGGTGGCCGCGGGCGAGGTCCTGCGCCTGGGCGGCCTGGGCGAGCAGTTCTCGCTCGTGGGCGATTCGCTGCGCAAGCTCTTCCCCGATGGCGAGGTGCTGGCCGATGCCCTCAACGACGCGGTGCAGCGCACGGTGGCGCGCGCACAGGCGCCGGACGCCGGCCTGGCCATGGAAGTGGCCACCAGCCTGCTCTATGTCGAGGCCTGCCTGGAAGACGCCGAGTTCGACCAGCCCGAGCAGCGCGAGCGCGCCCACCGCCTGGCCGAGCGCATCCGCCAGGCCAGTGCCGGCCAGCAAGCCGGTGCGCTGGAAGGCTGGATGGAGGACCTCTACCGCCGCGTCTCCGACCGCCAGACCATCGGCAGCGTGGTGCAGGAGTTGCGAGCGACCCTGTCCGAGTGCGAGAAGCACATCGACCAGTTCTTCCGCGATCCGCAGGAGCGCAGCCCGCTGATCGACGTGCCTCAGCAGCTGCAGTCCATCCGTGGCGTGCTGGCGGTGCTGGGCCTGGACATGGCCGCGCAGGCCAGCGTGCACATGCGCCAGGACGTCGAGCACCTGCTGCAGCCGGATTCCGACCTCGCGGCCGCCGCGCAATCGGGCGTGTTCGACCGCCTGGCTTCCAACCTGGGTGCCCTGGGCTTCCTCATCGACATGATGGGCGTGCAGCCGGGCCTGGCCAAGTCGCTGTTCGCCTTCGACGAAGCCAGCGGCGTGCTGTCCCCCCTGATGGGCCGGGAAAAAAAAACACCGCTGACGCCCGACGACCCCGTTGAGGCGGCGGCCCACCACGTCCACCAGGCCGAGAAGGAAGCCGCCCAGGCCGTGGCCGAAGGGGTCGCGCAGGCCCTGGAACAGGTGCGCGGACAGGACGACGCCAGCCTGGACGAAGTTTCCGAGCAGCTGCAGAAGCTGGCCGAGACGCACCATGTGCAGGAGCAGTCCGAGCTGGCCGACCAGTTGGCGGCCGCGCAAGCCGCGCTGGCCAGCGCCCGAGCGGCAGGTGAGGGCGAAGGCGATGCCCAGGCCCTGGCCGCTGCGCGCGAGCAGGCCGCCGAGCAGGTGGCCCTGGTGCTGGCCGACCTCCAGCCGGCCGAACCGGTGGCCGAGGAGCCCGTGGCGCCCGCCTTGCCCCTGCTGGCCCCCGAGCCCGTGGCCGAGGTGGTGGCCACCGGCCTGGAGGAAGACGATGAGATGCGCGACATCTTCCTGGAGGAAGCCCGCGAGGTCATCGGCGAGGCCCGCAACGCCCTGGGCGACCTGCAGCGCCGCCCGGACGACATCAACGCCGCCACGGCGGTGCGCCGCGCCTTCCACACGCTCAAGGGCAGCTCGCGCATGGTCGGCCTCAAGGAGTTCGGCGAAGCCGGCTGGGCCTGCGAGCAGCTCTACAACACCTGGCTGGCTTCGCAGCAGCCGGTCAGCGAGGACCTGCGCGGCCTGAGCCACGAGGTGCTCGACCACCTGGCTGCCTGGACCGAGGCCATCGCCGCGCGCCAGGATGCCGGCTGGCACAGCGCGCCCGTGGTGGCTGCAGCCGATGCCATGCGCCTGCATGGCCGGCGTCAGCCGGTGCAGGTGGTCGCGGCCGCCCCTGCCGAGGCGGGCGTCGAGGTGCTGGAGGTGCTGGAGGCGAAGGATGCGCCCATGCCCGAGCTGGTGCTCAACGAGCAACTGCCGGAAGCGCCCCCGCCGGCCATGCAGCTGGACGCCGTCGACGCTGCCGAGCTCCTGGCCCTCGACCTGCCGGAGCTGCTGGACGAGACCGCGGTGCCGCAGCACGCCATCGCACCGTCGCACGAGGCCGGTGTCTTCACGCTGGCGCTGGACCCCGGGTCCGAGGCCCCGCCGGCCGCAGCCAGGCCGCAGCCGAGCGATGCCACGTCGGCATCGTCCGATGCCGTCGACGCCTTCGGTGGCGTTGCGCTGGACTTCGGCCAGCTGGAGGTGATCGAGCCCACCGAGGTGGTGCTGCTGGACGAGCCGGACCCCACGCTGCCCGGCGAGCTCGCCGAGGCGCCGCTGGACATCACCCTGCCCGACGAGGGTGCGGGCCAGGCAGAGGCTGCCTTGGCGGAGGGCGCCGACAGCGACGAGCAGGTCAAGGTCATCGGCCCGCTGCGCATCAGCATCCCGCTGTTCAACATCTACCTGAACGAAGCCGACGAGCAGTCGCGCCGCCTGTGCACCGCGCTCACCGAATGGGCGCTGGAGGGCGGCCGCCCGGTCAGTGACGAGGCCGTGGCCCTGGCGCATTCGCTGGCCGGCAACTCGGCTGCGGTGGGCTACAGCGGGCTGTCGCAGCTGGCCCGCCTGCTGGAGCACAGCCTGATGCGCGCCCAGCAACTGGGCCAGGCCGATGCGGCCACCGCCGAGCTGTTCAACCAGGCCGCCGACGAGATCCGCCAGCTCCTGCACCAGTTCGCCGCGGGTTTCCTGCGCGAGCCCTCCGAGGCCCTGCGCCAGCGCCTGATCGACCACGACCACGAAGCCTCGCGCCTGATCGAGTCCCGCGGCATCGACACCGGTGCGGGCCTGCAGGACGGCTTGCGGGAGGAGGCCGCCGAGCTCCCGCCAAGCCACCTGCGCCTGGTGCACAGCCTGGAGAGCCTGCCGCCGGACCAGCCGCTGGATCAGCCTCGGTGGGCGGAGATCCCGCACGTCATGCCCAGCCAGCACGCTGCGTTGGCACCGCTGCACCTGCCCTGGGACGACGAGGACGACATCGACGTGGTCGACCAGATCGACCCCGACCTCTTCGCCATCTTCGAGGAAGAGGCCCTGGAGTTGCTGCCGCAACTCTCGGCCGAGACCCGCCAGTGGCTGGAGCAGCCGCAGCTGTCCGACGGCGCGGCGGCCTGCATGCGCACGCTGCACACCTTCAAGGGCGGCGCCCGCCTGGCCGGGGCCATGCGTCTGGGCGAGCTGGCGCACCGGCTGGAATCCGCCATCGAGCGCCTGCTGTCCGATGGCGAGGTGACCCGCGAGGCGGTGGCCCCGCTGGAAGCCCGGGTGGACCACCTGGTCGATGTGTTCGAAGCCCTGCGCCAAGCCGATGCCGACGCCCAGGCCGCGCAGCCGCTGGGCTTGCCGCCGCTGGAGCCCGCGCCCCAGCTCCAGCCAGCGCTGGCTCCCGCACACGCCGCCCCTCCCGCCCCTGAGGACACGCCGCACCAGCGGCAGGACAGCCCCGCTGCCGAAGCGGCCCCCCTGGCCGACGCCGCTTTCGCCGCTGGCTTCGAGGCCGCCGCCGATGTCGGGGTGGATGCCGGGGTGGACACCGGCAGGGCCGAGCCCGGCGACGCGCTGCCACCGATTGCCTGGTCGATGCTGCCCCGTGCCGATGGCTCGGTGCTGCGCCCCGCCGTGCGCGAAGCCGTGCAAGGGCCATCCCAGGCTGCCGTGCGGGTGCGTCCGCAGTTGCTGGACCGCCTCGTCAACCACGCTGGCGAGGTCGCCATCACGCGCTCGCGCCTGCAAGGCCAGGTGGGCCAGATCCGCGGTTCGCTGACCGACCTCACCGACAACCTCGACCGCCTGCGCCAGCAGCTGCGTGACATCGAGCTGCAGGCCGAAACCCAGCTGTCCACCCGCATGGAAGCCGCGCGCGCCGCCTCGCAGCAGTTCGACCCGCTGGAGTTCGACCGCTACACGCGCTTCCAGGAACTCACCCGCATGATGGCCGAGTCGGTCAACGACGTGGCCACCGTGCAGCGCACCCTGCAGCGCAGCCTGGAAACCACCGAAGACCAGCTCGCCGCCCAGGCCCGCCTGACGCGCGACCTGCAAGACGACCTGCTGCGCACCCGCATGGTGGAGTTCGAAGGCCTGTCCGAGCGCCTCTACCGTGTGGTCCGCCAGGCCGCCAAGGAAACCGGCAAACAGGTGCGCCTGGACATCGTCGGCGGCAGCACCGAAGTCGACCGCGGCGTGCTGGAGCGCATGACCGGCGCCTTCGAGCACCTGCTGCGCAACTGCGTGAGCCACGGCATCGAGCCGCCCGAAGCGCGCGTGGCCGCGGGCAAGGACGCCACCGGCACCATCACCGTGACCCTGTCCCAGGAGGGCAACGAAGTCAGCCTGGCCTTCAGCGACGACGGTGCCGGCCTGCAGCTCGACCGCATCCGCCAGCGCGCCGTCTCGCAAGGCCTGATCTCGCCGGACGCGCAGTTGTCCGACGCCGAGCTGGCCCAGCTCATCTTCACGCCGGGTTTCTCCACCGCCGAGCAGGTCACCGAGCTGGCTGGCCGCGGCGTGGGCATGGACGTGGTGCGCGCCGAGGTCAACGCCATGGGCGGCCGCATCGAAACGCAGACGCAAGCGGGGCAGGGCACGCGCTTCTCGCTGGTGCTGCCGCTGACCACCGCCGTCACCCGGGTGGTCATGCTGCGCTGCGGCCAGGTCAACGTGGCCGTGCCGACCCACCTCATCGAGATGGTGCGCCGGGCCAAGCCCCACGAGGTCGAACAGGCCTACCGGGAAGGCCAGATGGCCTTCGGCGACCAGTTCCTGCCCTTCTTCTGGCTCGGCGCGCTGCTGGACCTCAGCCCCGTGGGCCTGGAAGGCGGTCGCAGCCTGCCGGTGGTCATCGTGCGCTCGGCGCAGCAGCGCATCGCGGTGCACGTCGACGAAGTGCTGGGCAACCAGGAAGTGGTCGTCAAGAACCTGGGCAGCCAACTGGCGCGCCTGCCGGGTCTGGCCGGCATGACGCTGCTGCCGTCTGGCGCCGTGTCCCTCATCTACAACCCGGTGGCGCTGGCCACGGTGTACGGCACGCGCGCCCTCGATGCGACGGCGCGGGCCCTGCAGTCCGGCGGGGCGGGCCAGCCCCTGAGCGGCTGGCTGCAAGCCGATGCCCGCGGCCACGCCAAACCCCAGGTCAGCGAGGTGGCGGCCGCCGAGCCCGACGTGCCGCTGGTGCTGGTGGTGGACGATTCCCTGACCGTGCGCCGCGTCACCCAGCGCCTGCTGGTGCGTGAGGGTTACCGCGTGTTGCTGGCAAAAGACGGTCTGGAAGCCCTTGAATCTCTGGCTCAGGAGCGTCCGGCGGTGGTACTGTCCGACATTGAGATGCCTCGCATGGACGGCTTCGACCTGGTGCGCAACATCCGCGCCGACCAGAAGCTGGCCGACCTGCCTGTCATCATGATCACGTCACGCATTGCGCAGAAGCACCGCGACTACGCGGAGGAGTTGGGAGTGAACCACTACCTCGGCAAGCCTTACCGCGAAGAGGAGTTGCTGGCCCTGGTCGGTCGCTACGCCTCGGCGGCGGTTGCGGTTGTGCCTGCCGGCGTGGCCCCCTGACCCATTTCGCGCCTGCCCACACCTTGTCTGTTCAGGATTTGCCAGCCGATGTCCACCATGCGCCCGCCGCCGTGGTGGACGACGCCATCTCGCACCTGGCGGCCCTGACCGCCCAGCGGGATCGCGAACTGCTGGACGTCACCCTCGCGCAGGGCGTGCTGGACTTGCTCGGCGCGGCCAGCGTGGCGGTCTACCGGCTCATCGGCCGGGACGGCGATGTCCGGCGTTGGCTGTGCTGCGGTCTGGCGCGCAAAAGCCGCATGACCGTGAGCGACCCCATGTGGGTGGACCTGCACGAGTTGCCCCTGGAAGACGAGCACCCGACGCGCCTGCGGGCACTGGCTTCGCGCGTGCCGGAGCGGGCCGAAGAACAGATCATGGGCCATGGCGAGCACGCCGTGCTGGCCCCGCATGTCATCACGCTGCCCCTGCCGGTGGAAGTCGGCCTGCCTGGGGTGCTCGAAGTGGGTTCGGCCGAGCCCATGTCCGTGCAGGCCCTGCGCACCGTGCAGACCTTGCTGAAAGTGTTCGGCAACTTCCAGAACCTGCTGGAATCGAGCCAGCGCGATGCCCTCACGGGCCTGCTCAACCGCCAGACCTTCGACGCCACCTTCCTGAAGGCCTCGATGCCGCTGGCCGAGCGCAAGTGCGACCACGCCCAGGGCGAACGCCGCCACAGCAGCGCCGCCGGCTACTGGCTGGGGGTGGTGGACATCGACCACTTCAAGCGCGTCAACGACAGCTTCGGCCACCTCATCGGCGACGAGGTGCTGGTGCTGGTGGCGCGCATCATGCGCCAGACCTTCCGCCACTACGACCGCCTCTACCGCTTCGGTGGCGAGGAGTTCGTGGTGCTGCTGCGCGGCGGCACCGAAGCCGATGCCATGGGCGCTTTCGAGCGCTTCCGCCGCAACGTGGCCAGCTACCCCTTCCCCCAGGTGGACCGGGTCACCGTCAGCGTGGGCTTCACCGAAGTCATGCACAACGACACGCCCAACGTCACCTTCGCGCGGGCCGACCAGGGCGTCTACCGCGCCAAGCACCAGGGGCGCAACCTGGTGCTGTGCCACGAGGAGCTGGTGCGCAACGGCGTGCTGCAGTCCAGCGACCAGCACATCGGCGACGTCGAGCTGTTCTGAGCGGGCGCCCGCGCCTGTCCCTCGGCCCCGCCGGGCCCTCAATCCTTGCCTGACTTCACCACCGCGTAGCGCGCCAGCGTCTCGGCGCGGGCCGCGTCGTGCTGCACGATGGGCTGGGGGTAGTCGCGTCCGATCACGACCGCATCGCTGGCGGCCGGGTCGGCCAGATCGGCGGCCTTGGCCAGCCAGGGCGCGTGCAGGGCCTTGTCGGGCAGGCCGGCCAGTTCGGGCACGTAGCGGCGGATGAACTTGCCCTGCGGGTCGAACTTCTCGCTCTGGCTGATGGGGTTGAAGATGCGGAAGTAGGGCTGGGCATCGCAGCCCGAGGAGGCCGCCCACTGCCAGCCACCGTTGTTGGCGGCGAGGTCGAAGTCCAGCAGCTGTTCGGCGAACCAGGCCTCGCCGCGGCGCCAGTCGATGCCAAGGTCCTTGATGAGGAAGCTGGCCGTGACCATGCGCAGGCGGTTGTGCATGTAGCCCGTCTGGCGGAGCTGGCGCATGGCCGCATCCACCAGCGGGTAACCCGTGCGGCCCTCGCACCAGGCGGCGAAATGCGCGTCGGCGTGCTTGCCGTGCGCCCACTTGATCCTGTCGTATTCGCGCTTGTAGGCGTGGCCCACGACGTGGGGGTGGTGGAAGAGGATCTGGTGGTAGAAGTCGCGCCAGATCAGCTCCGACAGCCAGACCTGGGCCCCCGGCGAGCCCGCCTGCGCGCGCGCCCAGGCCAGGCCGGCCAGTTCGCGGATGGACACCGTGCCGAAGCGCAGGTGCGTCGACAGGTAGCTCGGGCCTTTGAGCCCGGGGAAGTCGCGCAGTTCGTCGTAGCGGTCGATGCGGTGCAGGAAGTCATCCAGCAGGGCCTGGGCGCCACGCGTGCCGGGCGGCACCTTGAGGTCGTCCACCGGCGCGAAGCCGATGTCGGCCAGCGTGGGCACGCGGGGCTGGGTGGGCGGGCAGACCGCGTCCGGGATGGCGGCCAGGCGGGCGGCGTACTTTTCCACCGGGTAGGGCTTGACGTAGAAGGGCTCCAGCTTCTTCAGCCAGGCGTTCTTGTAGGGCGTGAAGACGCCGTAGGGCGTGTCGTTGCCGGTCAGGACCTCGTTGCGCTCGAAGACGACGTGGTCCTTGAGCGTGTAAAGCGCCGCACCGATGTCGCTCAGCGCACCGCGCACCCGGGCGTCGCGCTGCAGGGCGAAGGGCTCGTCGTCGTGGGCCGCATAGACCGCCTGCACGCCGAGTTGCGCCGCCAGCCGGGGGATTTCCTGGCGGGCGCTGCCGTGCCGCACGATCAGCCCCGCCAAGGCCGGGCTGGGGGCGCCGGCCTGGGCGGCCAGCACGCGCAAGGCGCCGTCGAGCTCGAACAGGCTGTCGCGGATGAAGGCCACGCGGCGGTCGCGGCGGGGCAGGGCGTCGAGGATGTCGGTGTCGAACACGAAGGCGCACCACACCTTCTGTGCCTGTTTCAAGGCGTGGAAGAGGGCGGCGTGGTCGTGGCAGCGCAGGTCGCGGCGCAGCCAGACCAGGGCGGAGGTGTGGACGTCGTTCATGTCGATGTGGGCCGCAAGGCCGTGTCACGGTGCAGCCGGGGCGGCTGGCCTAAAATCATGGCATGTCTTCTGACGCTTCCCCATCCATCGACCTGACCGACCAGTTCCTCATCGCCATGCCGGGCATGGTCGATGACAACTTCGCGGGCTCCGTCGTCTACCTGTGCGAGCACTCCGGCAACGGAGCGCTGGGCCTGGTCATCAACCGCCCGACGGACCTCCAGCTCAAGCAGCTGTTCGAGAAAGTCGACCTCAGCCTGGACCGTGCGGACCTGGCCGATCGGCCGGTGTTCTTCGGCGGCCCGGTGCAGACCGAGCGCGGCTTCGTGCTGCACGACAGCCTGGGCGAGGAGGGCGGCCACTACAACTCCACGCTGAAGATCGCCAGCGGCCTGGAGATGACCACCTCGCGCGATGTGCTGGAAGCGCTGTCCAATGGCGCCGGCCCCAAGCGCGTGTTCATCACCCTGGGCTATGCCGGCTGGAGCGCCGGGCAGCTGGAAGAGGAGATCTCGCGCAACGGCTGGCTGACCGTCAAGGCCGACCCCGAGCTGATCTTCACCACGCCCGTCGAGCAACGCTACGACAAGGCCCTGGCCCTGCTGGGCATCGACCGCAGCTTCCTGATGGGCGAGGCCGGGCACGCATGAGCGGCACGACGTCGCCGTCCGCGGTCCTCAACTACCTGGCCTTCGACTACGGGCTCAAACGCGTGGGCGTGGCCACGGGCAACAGCTTCACGCGCCAGGCCCAGCCCCTGCAGACCATCGCCGCCGAGGGCGACGCACGTTTCACCCGCATCGCGCAGCTCGTGGCCGAGTGGCAGCCCGCGGCCCTGGTGGTGGGCGTGCCCTTCCACCCCGATGGCGCCGAGCACGAGAACACCGCCCGCGCACGCAAGTTCGGCCGCCAGCTGGCCGGACGCTTCCACCTGCCGGTGCACGAGGTCGACGAGCGCTACTCGACCACCGAGGCCCAGGCCTTCGGCGCGCGCGACCTGGATGCGGCCTCCGCGGCCATCCTGCTGCAACAATACTTCGATGCCATCCCTGCCGATGGCAGCCCTTTTGTGAGGCCCGAGTGACATCTGCATCCCACACCCTGCTCCTCGATGCCGAGGCCCTGTACGGCAGCCTGCTCGACGGTGTGCGCCGCCTGGTGGCCGCCAACCCCGACCAGGACACCGCCGTCGTGGGCATCTGGTCCGGCGGCGCCTGGCTGGCCGAGCGCCTCGCCCGCGACCTGGGCCTGAAGACGCCGCACGGCGTGATCTCCTCGGCCCTGCACCGCGACGACTTCAGCTCGCGCGGCATGGCCCTGGGCAAGGACGCCACGCACCTGCCCTTCGAGGTCGATGGCCGCCACATCCTGCTGATCGACGACGTGCTCTACACCGGCCGCACCACGCGCGCCGTCATCAACGAGCTGTTCGACTTCGGCCGCCCCGCCAGCGTGACCCTGGCCGTGCTGGTCGACCGCGGCGGCCGCCAGCTGCCCATCGAGCCGGCCTTCTCGGCTGCCCGCATCGCCCTGCCTGCCGACGAGCGCGTCTCCCTGGGCCGCAACGAGGCTGGCCGCTTCCAGTTCCATTTCGAGAGGGTGTGATGAAAAAACCCCAACGCAACCCCCAGCTCAATGCGCACGGCGAGCTGATCCACCTGCTGTCCACCGAAGGCCTGCCCAAGGCCATCCTGCACCAGATCCTGGACACGGCCGAGCAGTTTCTGAGCGTCAACGACCGCGAGGTCAAGAAGGTGCCGCTGCTGCGCGGCAAGAGCGTCTTCAACCTGTTCTTCGAGAACAGCACGCGCACGCGCACCACCTTCGAGATCGCCGCCAAGCGCCTGTCGGCTGACGTGATCAACCTGGACATCGCGCGGTCGTCGGCCTCCAAGGGCGAGAGCCTGCTCGACACCATCGCCAACCTGTCGGCCATGCAGGCCGACATGTTCATCGTGCGGCACAGCGAGTCGGGCGCGCCCTACCTGATCGCCCAGCACGTGGCACCGCACGTGCACGTGGTCAATGCCGGTGACGGCCGCCACGCGCACCCCACGCAGGCGCTGCTGGACATGTACACGATCCGGCACTACAAGAAGGACTTCACCAACCTCACCGTGGCCATCGTGGGCGACATCGTGCACTCGCGCGTGGCCCGCTCCAACATCCATGCGCTGACCACGCTGGGCGTGCCCGAGGTGCGTGTGGTCGGCCCGCGCACCCTGGTGCCCGGTGACCTGCGCGAGATGGGCGTGCGCGTCTGCCACAGCATGGAAGAGGGCATCAAGGATGCCGACGTCGTCATCATGCTGCGCCTGCAAAACGAGCGCATGAGCGGCGGCATGCTGCCCAGCTCCGGTGAGTTCTTCAAGGAATTCGGCCTGACCGAGGCCAAGCTGGCCCTGGCCAAACCCGATGCCATCGTGATGCACCCGGGCCCGATCAACCGCGGCGTGGAGATCGACTCCGCCGTGGCCGATGGCAAGCAAAGCGTCATCCTGCCGCAGGTCACCTTCGGCATCGCGGTGCGCATGGCGGTGATGGGCATCATCGCGGGGAATGAAGCATGACCCTGAGCCCCCACACTCACATTCGTTCGCTGCCCCCCGTGGGGGCGCTCGGCCTCCTTGAGGCGGCTCTGCGGAGTCCGACATGAAGATCCTGATCAAGAACGGCCGCCTGGTCGACCCCGCTTCCGGCCTGGACCAGGTCGGTGACCTGGCCATCACCTCGGGCCGCATCAGCGCCATCGGCAAGGTGCCGGCCGATTTCGCGCCCGACCGCACCATCGACGCCACCGGCCTCATCGTGGCCCCAGGCCTGGTCGACCTGGCCGCCCGCCTGCGCGAGCCCGGCCACGAGCATGAGGGCATGCTGGAGTCCGAGCTGGCCGCCGCCGCCGCCGGTGGCGTGACCAGCGTGGTCTGCCTGCCCGACACCGACCCCGCCCTCGACGAGCCCGGCCTGGTCGAGATGCTCAAGCTGCGCGCCCGCAAGCTCAGCCGCTGCCGCCTGTTCCCGCTGGGCGCGCTCACGCGCGGCCTCAAGGGCGAGAACCTCACCGAGATGGCCGAGCTGCACGAAGCCGGCTGCATCGGCTTCTCGCAGGCCGAAGTCGCCATCAAGGACACCCTGGTGCTGCAGCGTGCCATGCAGTACGCCGCCACCTTCGGCCACACCGTCTGGCTGCGCCCGCAGGATCCCTGGCTGGGCAAGGGCGTGGCCGCCAGCGGCGCCGTGGTCACCCGCCTGGGCCTGTCGGGCGTGCCCGTCAGCGCCGAGACGATCGCACTGGGCACCATCATCGAGCTGGTGCGCGCCACCGGCACCCGCGTGCACCTGTGCCGCATCAGCAGCGCCGCGGGCGTCGACATGGTCCGTCAGGCCAAGGCCCAGGGCCTGCCCATCACCGCCGATGTCAGCATCAACTCCCTGCTGCTGACCGATGTGGACATCGGCTACTTCAATCCCGCCATGCGCGTGACCCCGCCGCTGCGCCAGGGCCGCGACCGCGACGCCCTGCAGGCCGCGCTGGCCGACGGCACGCTGGACGCGCTGGTCTCCGACCACACCCCGGTCAGCGAAGACGAGAAGGTGCTGCCCTTCGGCGAGGCCGAACCCGGCGCCACCGGCCTGGAGCTGCTGCTCAGCCTGGCGCTGAAGTGGGCCGGCGCCGACCACCAGGCCCAGCCCGGTGCCGACAAGCTGCGCCGCGCCCTGTCCGTGGTCACGCAAGGCCCGGTCAAGGTGCTGGGCGATGCCCTCGGCTCGCTGTCGTCGAGTGCCGGTCGCCTGGTGCCCGGTGGCGTGGCCGACGTGGTCGTGTTCGACCCGGCCGCGCGCTGGACGGTCACGCCCGCCGAGCTGGTCAGCCAGGGCAAGCACACGCCTTTCGCCTTCGACATCACCGGCTTCGAGCTCTCGGGCCGGGTGCGCCTGACCCTGGTGGCCGGGCAGGTGGCACACGAAACCTCGCTGCTGTCCGAGCCCGCATGAGCACCGCTGCGCCCGGTCCTCTGTCCACCGCCTCTGTGAGCGTGTCCTGGTGGCGTGCCCCCATCGCCATCTGGCGGTTGGGGCGCGTCGTGCTGCACATCCTGCACGCCCTGCTGCTGGTCTACACCATCTGGGGGTCGCTGGATGCGGCGGCTCGCCAGCGCCGCCTGCAGGCCTGGTCGCGCAAGCTGCTGCGGGTGCTGGGCCTGGGCCTGAGCTCCCAGGGGCTGCCGCACGCCGGCGCCAAACTGGTCGTCTCCAACCACGTCTCCTGGCTGGACATCGTCGTCATCAACTCGGTCATGCCCTCGCGCTTCGTCTCCAAGGCCGAGGTGGGCGACTGGCCCGTGCTGGGGCGGCTGGTGACGGCCGCCGGCACCCTCTATCTGGTGCGCGAACGCCGCCGTGACGCCATGCGCGTGCTGGGGCTGATGGCCCAGGCCCTGCGCGATGGCCAGAGCGTGGCTGTCTTCCCCGAAGGCACCACGGGCGCGGGCGACCACATCATGCACTTCCACGCCAACCTGGTGCAGTCGGCCATCGACGCGCCAGCGCCCATCCAGCCGGTGGTGCTGCACTACCGCGACGAGCGCCACGCTGTCAGCCCGGCCGCCGCCTACATCGGCGACACCGGCTTGCTGGCGTCGTTGTGGATGGTGGCCTGCGCCCGCCAGCTGACGGTGTCGGTGCAGATCCTGGCGGCGCAAAGCGTCACCCACGCCGACCGCCGCGCCCTGACCGACGGGCTGCACGCCGAGATGTCGGCGCACCTCGCGAACGCCATCCAGTCTCCCCTGCCCTGAACGCCAGGGTGGGGCGCCAGACGGAGCGCCAGACTTGACCTGGATTGGGTTGTGAAGATGTGTTTCGCGACGATGTGACAAATTGCGCGAATTTGGGTGCGCTTTTCAGGCAACTTTGGCCGACATCGGCCGATAGTCTTAGGCCACCCTTTGCCACATGATGCAAAGGGCTCACCGTGACACGGGTTTTGCCATGCAGGCCCCGGGTCGCGGTGGCTCAGACCCGAAACCCCTTGAGGAGTCCCTGCATGTCCAAAAAGAACCTCCGGCACCTCCCCCTTGCCGTGGCTGCCCTGCTGGCTTGTGCCAGCGCCCAGGCTGAATACAGCTTCGCCGACGGCAAGCTGCGCCTGTCCGGCTTCGGCACGGTCGGTGTCTCGCGCACGAACAACGACCAGGCGTACTTCAACTACCCCGGCCAGGGCGGTGGCGCCGACCGTTCGGCCAGCTTCGACCCCGACACCAAGCTGGGCCTGCAGGGCACCTACAAGTTCACCGACACGCTGTCGGCCACCGCCCAGGTGATGACCAAGTACCGCGCCACCGGCGAGTACAAGCCCGACTTCGACTGGGCCTTCGCCAAGTGGCAGGCCGCTCCGTCGGTGGCCGTGCGCGTGGGCCGCATCGGCGCCCCCTTCTTCATGATCTCCGACTTCCGTGACGTCGGCTACGCCAACACCACCGTGCGTCCCCCGCTGGACGTCTACGGCCAGGTGCCCGTGAGCTCCGTGGACGGCGGCGACATCAGCTACCAGACCACCGTGCAGAGCGCCACCGTGACGGCCACCCTGTGGGGCGGCCAGACCAAGGCCAAGTACGCATCGAGCCTGCGCAGCGGCGCCATCGAGTTCGATCCGGTGCAGATCAGGCTGCGCAACCAGGTCGGCCTGAACCTGCAGGCTGAATTCGACGGTGGCTACACCGTGCGCCTGGGCCACATGCAGGGCAAGCTGTCGGTGAAAACGCAGGCCTACGACCTGCTGCAATCGCGGTTGAGCGGTGCCTTGGCCTCCCCTCTGGCATCGGATGCCCGTTCGCTGCTGGACGCGGTGGACACCACGGGCGAGAAGGCCTCGTTCACGGGGATCGGCTTCTCGATGGACCGCGACAACATCGTCCTGGCCACCGAGTACACCATGCGCAAGGTCGATCGCGGCGTGGTCGCCGACACCACCGGCTGGTATGTGCTGGGCGGCTACCGCTTCGGCAATGTGCTGCCTTACGCCGCGGTGTCGCGTCTGAGCGTGAAGGATCTGAACACGTCCGTGCCGTCGGTGAACGCGGCGCTGGCCACGGGTGCCGCTGGCGCCCAGGGCCTGATCAACGTGGGCAAGGTCGCCCAGAACACCCTGTCCGTGGGCGCCCGTTGGGACTTCCGCCGCGGCATGGCCCTCAAGGCCCAGTTCGACCGTGTCAACAAGCCCTCGTCCTCGAATGGTCTGTTCCTCAATCCGGACGCCTCCACGGCCAGCGGTCAGGATTTCTTCAACAACCACAAGAAGGTCAACGTGCTGAGCCTGGCCGTCGACTTCGTGTTCTGAGCCTGAGGGAGCCGCACACATGACCCACACCATCACCCTCAAGTCCGCCGTGAAGGCTGCCGTGGCCGCCGGTCTGCTGACCCTGGCCCACGCCGCTTCCGCCCAGGTCGCCGTGATCGTCAACCCCAAGAGCGCCATCGCCAGCATGTCGCCCGAGCAGGTGTCGTCGATCTTCCTGGGCAAGAGCAGCACCCTGCCGTCGGGCGCCGCCGCTGCGCCGGTGGACCTGCCTGAAGGCAGCGCCGTCCACGAACAGTTCTACAGCAAGGCCACCGGCAAGACCTCCGCGCAGGTCAAGGCCACCTGGGCCCGCCTGACCTTCTCCGGCAAGGCCACGCCGCCCAAGGAACTGGGCAGCTCGGCCGACGTCAAGAAGTTCGTGGCCTCCAACCCCGACGCCATCGGCTACATCGAGAAGTCGGCGGTGGACGGTTCGGTCAAGGCCGTGCTGACGATCGACTGAACGATCATCTGACCGTGAAAACAGGGTTGTCTCGCGGCTTCGGCCGTGCGGCAACCCTTTATCTTTTCAGCGGGGCCGGGGGCGCCCAGCGGACATCTACAATCTTGCCTCCCGCTGAAAGGTCTTTTGATGTTCGATTCCGCTTCGTTGCAGGGCCTGCATGACGGCCTGCTGACCTGGGCCATCCAGGGGCTGGTGGATGCCAGCTGGTGGCAAATTGTCGCCTACACGCTCCTTCTGACCCACATCACCATCGCTTCGGTGACGATTTTCCTGCATCGCGCCCAGGCCCACCGTGCCCTGGAGCTGCATGCCATCCCCTCGCATTTCTTCCGATTCTGGCTGTGGCTGACCACCAGCACCGTCACCAAGCAATGGGTGGCCGTGCACCGCAAGCACCACGCCAAGTGCGAAACCGCCGAGGACCCGCACAGCCCCGTGGCCCACGGCATCAAGACCGTGCTGCTGACCGGCCGCGAGCTCTATGCCGCCGAGGCCGCCAAGGCTGAAACGCTCAAGAAGTTCGGTCACGGCACGCCCGACGACTGGCTGGAGCGCCACCTCTACACCCCTCGCAACAACTGGGGCCCGATCACCATGCTGCTGATCGACCTGGCCCTGTTCGGCGCCATCGGCATCACCGTGTGGGCCGTGCAGATGGTTTGGATCCCCATCACCGCGGCCGGCATCATCAATGGCCTGGGCCACTGGTGGGGCTACCGCAACTTCGAGGCACCCGACGCCTCCACCAACATCTCCCCCTGGGGGATCATCATCGGTGGCGAAGAGCTGCACAACAACCACCACACCTACCCGACCTCGGCCAAGCTGTCGGTCAAGCCCTACGAGTTCGACATCGGCTGGGGCTACATCCGTGGCCTGGAGATGCTGGGGCTGGCCAAGGTCCGCAAGACGCCGCCGCGCCTGACCCTGGGCGACGTCAAGCCCGTCGCCGACGCCAAGACGCTGGAGGCCATCGTGGCCAACCGCTACGAGTTGATGGCCGGCTATGCCCGCGAGGTGCGCCTGGCCTGCGGGGCTGAACTGGCGCGCCTGAAGGCCGCCGGTGAGGAAGGCGCCGCCAGCCGCCTGCAGCGCGTGCGCCGCTGGATGCACCGTGACGTCGAGCAGATGCCCGCGGGCGTGCCGCAGGAAGTGGCTGCGGCCTGCGAAGACCACCCGCACCTGGCCAAGCTCATCGCCATGCGCGAAGAGCTGCGCGCCCTGTGGACCCGCACCAATGTCTCGGCCGAGCAGCTCGTGGCCGACCTGCAGAACTGGTGCCGCCGCGCCGAGGCCAGCGGCATCCACGCCTTGCAGGAGTTCTCCCTGAAGCTGCGCGCCGCGCACGCCTGAGGCCTCGCCGAGGCCAGCCGCGCTGCCTCGGGCCCACCGCGCAAGCCGCCTCCGGGCGGCTTTTTCGTGCCCGCCCGGCGGTGGCTGCGGACGGGCGCCACGGCCCCTTCAGGCCATGATGTTGAGGCCGCCGTCCACGTACAGGGTCGCACCCGTCAGGTGCCGTGCCAGCGGGCTGGCCAGGTGGGCGCAGGTCAGGCCCACGTCCATGGTGTCGATGGCTTGCTGCAGGGGCGCCTCGTTGGCGGCATGCGCCAGCAGCACGTCGAACTCCTTCAGGCCCGAGGCGGCGCGCGTGGCGATCGGCCCGGGCGAGATCGCGTGCACGCGGATGCCGCGAGGCCCCAGCTCGTAGGCCAGGTAGCGGCAACTGGCTTCCAGCGCCGCCTTCACCGGCCCCATCAGGTTGTAGTTGGGCACGACCTTGTTGGCGCCCAGGTAGCTCATGGCGAACAGCGTGCCGCCCTCGCGCATCAGCGGCACGGCGCGGCGGGCCAGGCGCAGGAAGGAGTGGCAGGAGATGTCCATGGCCATGGCAAAGCCCTCGGCCGAGCTCTGCAGCAGGCCGGACTGCAGGTCGGCCTTGGGCGCGAAGGCGATGGAATGCACCAGCAGATCGAGCTGGCCCCAGCGCGTGGCGAGGGTGTCGAACAAGGCGTCGAGCTGCGCGGGCTGCGTCACGTCCAGCGGCAGCAGCATCTCGGCGCCGATGGCCTGGGCCACGGGCTCGACGTGCGGGCGCGCCTTCTCGTTCTGGTAAGTCAGGGCCACATCGGCGCCGCACAGGCGGAAGGCCCGTGCGCAGCCCGTGGCGATGGAGTCTTCGTTCGCCACGCCCACCACCAGGGCCTTCTTGCCGGCGAGCAAGGTCGATGGGGGCAGCGCGTGGGAGCTCGCCCGGGGGAGGGCGCCGGAGGGGGCGCGCCCGTCGGCAGGGGCGTCTACGGAGGCGTTGGGCATGGTCGGCGCGCCGTCGGGCAGGGGTGGCAACCGCCCCATGCTGCAGTGCACACATGAATGCCGCAAGTCAACCGAGTGGCGGACTCAGGCAAAACACCCGGGCTGCGCGCCCGGACAAAACAAAACCCGCCGGGCGTGGCCACCGGGCGGGTTGTTCGAGTGGGGCTGGCGCAGGGTCACCGCGCCGCGCGCATCACTTCAGCTTCACTTCCTTGTACAGGACGTGCTTGCGGGCCTTGGGATCGAACTTCATGAATTCCAGCTTTTCGGGCGTGGTCTTCTTGTTCTTGGCCGTGGTGTAGAAGTGGCCGGTACCCGCGGTGGATTCCAGCTTGATCTTTTCGCGTCCGCCTTTAGCAGCCATGGTGTTCTCCTAATTACAGTTCGCCGCGGGCGCGCAGGTCCACCAGGACCGCGTCGATGCCCTTCTTGTCGATCAGGCGCAGAGCGGCCGTGCTGATGCGCAGGCGCACCCAGCGGTTCTCGCTCTCGACCCAGAAACGGCGGTACTGCAGGTTGGGCAGGAAACGACGCTTGGTCTTGTTGTTGGCGTGGGAAATGTTGTTCCCGGACATCGGGCCCTTGCCCGTGACTTGACAGACGCGTGCCATGACGCTTCTCCGTTCGCTGAGATGCGCCGCCCGAAGCGGCGCTGATGTTGCGTGGCCAGTGATCAGAGCAGGAAGCTTGCGCCCCCTGGTGAACACCCTTCCGATCGGTGCAGCGTGCGCGTGGCAATGGCTGTCAGACAATGTCTGTCAACAGCCCTCGACAACGCTTTTGCTCGCCGCAGCTTCGGGACGAATTTGCAAAAACCGAGATTATAGCCAGATTCTGGTCGTTTGGCAAAACCTGGCCCAGGTTCTCGTCAGGCGCCGCCTTGCTCCAGGAAGCGCTGGGCGTCCAGGGCGGCCATGCAGCCCGTGCCGGCGCTGGTGATGGCCTGGCGGTAGACGTGGTCCTGCACATCGCCGGCGGCGAACACGCCGGGCACGCTGGTCATGGTGGCGAAGCCGTTGCTGCCGCCCTTGGTCAGGATGTAGCCGTCCTTCATCTCCAGCTGGCCCTTGAAGATGTCGGTGTTCGGCTGGTGGCCGATGGCGATGAAGCAGCCCTTGACCGCGATGTCGCGCGTCGCGCCGTCGTTGACGTTCTTGACGCGCACGCCGGTCACGCCGCTCTGGTCGCCCAGCACCTCGTCCAGGGTCTGGAACAGGTGCAATGCCATCTTGCCGGCGGCGACCTTCTCGTGCAGCTTGTCGATCAGGATGGCTTCGGCGCGGAACTTGTCGCGGCGGTGGATCAGGTGCACCTTGCTGGCGATGTTCGACAGGTACAGGGCCTCTTCCACGGCCGTGTTGCCGCCACCGACCACGCAGACTTCCTGGTCGCGGTAGAAGAAACCGTCGCAGGTGGCGCAGCCGCTCACGCCGCGGCCCATGAAAGCTTCTTCCGAGGGCAGGCCCAGGTACTTGGCCGAAGCGCCGGTGGCGATGATCAGGGCGTCGGTCGTGTAGGTGCCGCTGTCACCCTTGAGCGTGAAGGGGCGCTTGGAGAGGTCGACTTCGTTGACGTGATCGAAGACCATGGCGGTGTTGAAGCGCTCGGCGTGCTGCAGGAAGCGCTGCATCAGGTCCGGGCCCTGCACGCCGTGCACGTCGGCCGGCCAGTTGTCCACTTCGGTGGTCGTCATCAGCTGGCCGCCCTGGGCCATGCCCGTCACCAGGGTGGGCTGGAGGTTGGCGCGGGCGGCATAGATGGCGGCGGTGTAGCCGGCCGGGCCCGAGCCCAGGATGAGGACGTTGCTGTGTTGGGGGGTGCTCATGGGGGCCTTTCTGAGGATCTTGCGGGCGTGTCAGGGCGGCATTTTCGCCCATGTGCGCATCGCTCAGGCCGCCGGCCAGGGTGTGGGCGGCGAACTGTGCGGGATTCACGGCGCTCTTCGGGGCATGCCACTTGGGCTGCTTTCAATAAAGTGCTAAAAAATCCCGCGCGACTGCCGAAAATTGTAGGGACAGGTTGTTTGTCACACACGCACAGGTGGGATTTGTTCACCTGAAGTCCATTTTTATCAAGGTTCAACCGCCTCAACCCAGAGGAGCTGCCCATGGCCATGTTGTCCAACCTCGACCTGATCCGGCGTGTCCCGCTGTTTTCGATGCTCACGCAGGCCCAGGCCGAATCCATCGCCGAAGGTGTGGTCAAGCGCCGCTACCGTCGCGGCGAGTTGATCGTCGAACGCGGTCGCAAGACCAACGCCCTGTTCATCCTGCTGACCGGCCGTGCCCGCGTGGTGGCCTCCGACGAGCGCGGCCGCGAGGTCATCCTGGCCGTGCTGGAAGCCGGTGACTACCTGGGCGAAATGAGCCTGATCGACAACGAGCCGCATTCCGCCACCGTGCGCGCCGAGGTCCAGACCGACGTGCTGGTGCTGGGCCGTGCCGAGTTCGCCCGCTGCCTGCCCGAGAACTCCTCGCTGAGCTACGCCATCCTGCGTGGCCTGGTGCAGCGCCTGCGCAATGCCGACCGCCAGATCGAATCCCTGGCCCTGCTGGACGTCTACGGCCGCGTGGCCCGCGCCCTGCTGGACATGGCCGACGAAGATGCGGGCGAGAAGGTCATCCGCGGCAAGGTGTCGCGCCAGGACCTGGCCAAGCACGTGGGGGCCTCGCGCGAGATGGTGTCCCGCGTGATGAAGGACCTCGAAGAGCGCGGCCTGATCGAAACGCAGGATTCCGGCAGCGTGGTGCTCAAGGATCGCCTGGCCGCCACCGCCTGAGCCGGGCCCGGCTCCCGTCCACCAGCCGGCCTGCGGGCCGGTTTTTTCATGGGTGCGCGAAACTGTGTCCGTTGGTCACGCCCGGGGCGACAGGGCGCGTGCGTGCGTGGCTTTGATCCACAATCCGGGCATGACGTTTCCTCTGGATTCCCTTCAGGCCGACCCGGGGGCACCTGCCTCGGGCGGCAAGCGCGCCAAGGCCACTCGCGCCAGCGCCGAGCGGCGTGATGAAGCCGCCCCCCGCATGGCGGCCATGGGCGGACGCCTGCCCCGCGCCCAGATGGCGATGGCCCCTGCGCCCGCGCCGGCCGAGAACTCCCTGCGCTTCCAGCTGGGCCTGCTGCTGGGCGGCGTGGCCTGGGTGCTGGTCTTGCTGGCCCTGTTCAGCCACGACCGCCTGGATGCGGCCTTCACCACCTCCGGGCAGCACCTGGAGCCGGCCAACTGGGTCGGCGCGCTGGGTGCCTGGGTTTCCGACATCGCCCTGATGCTGTTCGGGTTGTCCGCGTGGTGGTTGCTGTTGATCGGTGGGCGTGCCTGGCTCAGCGGCCTGGCGCGCTGGCTGCGCCGCGACACCTCGGTGGCGGTGGGGGCGCAAGCCACCCCGGCGGCACATGCCAGCCATGCCGCGCAGGCCGAGCCAGGGGCGGCCTGGGCCGTCTGGCTGGGCACGGCGCTGGTGATGGCCTCCAGCTGCGCGCTGGAATGGACCCGCCTGTACCGCCACGAAGACGTCCTTGCCGGGGAGCGCGCCGGTGGCGTGCTGGGCTACACCCTGGGCAAGCTGGGCATGACCTGGCTGGGCTTCAATGGCTCGGGCGTGCTGTGGATCGCGCTGCTGGTGGCCGGCCTGGCCCTGGCCTTGCGCTTTTCCTGGCTGGAGTTGGCCGAGCGCATCGGTGAGCGGCTGGAAGCGCTGCGCGAGCGCCGCGAAGCCCAGCGCGAGGTGGCCCAGGACCTGCGCATCGGCGAGCAGGCCGCCATCGAGCGCGAGCGCGTCGTCGAAGAGGTCCGCCACGAGTTGCCCGCCGAGCCCATCCCGCTCATCATCGAGCAGCCGGTGGTCGAGGTGCCCAAGTCCGAGCGCGTGGTCAAGGAAAAGCAGAAGCCCCTGTTCGCCGAGATGGGCGACAACAAGCTGCCGCAGATCGACCTGCTCGACGCCGCGCCGGGCCGCCTGGAAACCGTGACGGCCGAATCGCTGGAGATGACCTCGCGCCTGATCGAGAAAAAGCTCAAGGACTTCGGCGTCGACGTGCGCGTGGTGGCGGCCTAGCCGGGCCCGGTCATCACGCGCTACGAGATCGAGCCGGCCACCGGCGTGAAGGGCAGCCAGATCGTCAACCTGGCGAAGGACTTGGCGCGTTCGCTGTCGCTGGTGTCGATCCGCGTGGTGGAGACGATTCCGGGCAAGAACTACATGGGTCTGGAGCTGCCGAACCCCAAGCGCCAGGCCGTGCGCCTGTCGGAGATTCTCGGTTCGCAGGTCTACAACGAGAGCGCTTCGCAGCTCACGCTGGCGCTGGGCAAGGACATCGCCGGCAAGCCGGTGGTGGCCGACCTAGCCAAGATGCCGCACTGCATGGTAGCCGGCACCACGGGTTCCGGTAAGTCGGTCGGCATCAACGCGATGATCCTGTCGCTGCTGTACAAGGCGACACCCGAGGACGTGCGACTGATCATGATCGATCCGAAGATGCTCGAGCTGTCTGTCTA
The DNA here is from genome assembly GCA_022566735.1 of Pseudomonadota bacterium. Lineage (GTDB taxonomy): Bacteria > Pseudomonadota > Gammaproteobacteria > Burkholderiales > Burkholderiaceae_C > Aquabacterium. Next base: position 819 of record JADFIG010000037.1, on the reverse strand, counting down.
CGAAGGGATCCCGCACCTGCTTGCGCCGGTCGTCACCGACATGAAGCTCGCGGCGAACGCACTGAACTGGTGCGTCGGCGAGATGGAAAAGCGCTACCGGCTGATGTCGGCCGTCGGCGTGCGCAACCTCGCGGGCTTCAACCAGAAGATCCGCGATGCCGAGGCGAAGGAAAAAAAGATCGGCAACCCGTTCTCGCTGACGCCCGAGGATCCGGAGCCGCTGTCGACGCTGCCGCTGATCGTCGTCGTGATCGACGAGCTGGCCGACCTGATGATGGTCGCCGGGAAGAAGATCGAGGAACTGATCGCCCGCCTCGCGCAGAAGGCGCGTGCGGCCGGCATCCACCTGATCCTCGCGACGCAGCGTCCGTCCGTCGACGTGATCACGGGGCTGATCAAGGCGAACATCCCGACGCGCGTCGCGTTCCAGGTGTCGTCGAAGATCGACTCGCGCACGATTCTCGACCAGATGGGCGCCGAATCGCTGCTCGGGATGGGCGACATGCTGTTCCTGCCGCCGGGCACCGGTTATCCGCAGCGCGTGCACGGCGCGTTCGTCGCGGACGAGGAAGTGCACCGGGTCGTCGAGTACCTGAAGCAGTTCGGCGAGCCGCAGTACGAGGAAGGGATCCTCGACGGCCCGGCCGCCGACAGCGCGACGCAGGACCTGTTCGGCGATGCGCCGGACGCGGAAGCCGATCCGCTGTACGACGAAGCCGTCGCGTTCGTCGTGCGCACGCGGCGCGCGTCGATCTCGTCGGTGCAGCGGCAGTTGCGCATCGGCTACAACCGCGCCGCGCGCCTCGTCGAGCAGATGGA
>JADFIG010000046.1 GCA_022566735.1 Pseudomonadota bacterium | reverse complement strand
GCGTGATCGCAGACTGGATCGCCTTTTACAACCACCGGCGCCCACATCAGGCGCTGGGCATGAAGACCCCCGCTGAGGCTTATGCTTTAGCAGCCTGACCTGAGCAGAAACCGCTGGGTCAATACAGTGCTTCGCCCGAAGGCAGCTCGGGGTGGGGCCAGTTCAGCAACTCGGCCAGGCGGGTCACCACCCAGTGGGCCTCTTGCGCGGACACGCCGGACGCGGGCTCCAGCAGCCCCCGCAGGCAGCGCGCCAGCACCTCCGCGGTGTCGGCGCCGATGTCGATGTGGACGCCGCGGCAATGGTCGGTCAAGTGCTGGGCCAGGTCTTCGCAGAGCTCGCAGCGGGCGGCGACCTCGCGTGGCGGCAGCGTCCAGCGGCCGCGGGCATCGCGGTACAGCGCCTGGAAGGACGGCGGCACGAAGGTCTGGTTGTCCTCGCTCATCGGGTGGCCCCAGTGGACGAAGGCGCGGCAGACGAGGCAGCGCCCGCGGCCGCCGGTGCCACCAGCACAAAGCCGCGCTCTTGCGCGACGATGCGCACCTGGGCCTCGGCGGGCAGGCGATCCCGGCGTGCCAGGGCCAGCGCGCCTTCGGTGGGGCCGGCCGGGGGCGTGGGTGCGCCCAGGTAGAAGGCAAAGCTGGGATGGCGGGTTTGCCATTGCACCACGGGCTGCCCCTGCTGACGCGCCTGCCAGGCCAGCGACCTGATGGGCGATTGCAGCGTCTGCGCCCACCAGGGCAAGACGCCCAGCACCACCCAGAACGCCCCCAGCAGGGCGCCCAGCACCGCCTTGTCGGCCAGGCCGCGGCGAGGCCAGCACCAGTTCAGCAGCCACAGGCCCCCGACCACGGCCAGCAGCCCCCACGACGGCCCCGGCGCGGCGGTGCTCAACAGCGTGTGGTAGAGCGGGTCGGCCGTGCGTGCGGCCAGCCATCCCGCCACCTGCTGGCTAGCCGACAGCAGGCCAAACAGCAGCAACTGGGCGATCGCCAGCGCCCATGCCATGCCCCGTCCGCGCAGGTCCGCCAGCGCTTGCGCGCACAGCAGCATCAGCGGCGTCAGCCCGTAGAGCAGGTAATGCGGCAGCTTGGTGTTCGACAAGGAGAAGAACAGCAGCGCAAAGCCCGACCAGCACAGCAAGAAACGCGTCACCGGGGTGCGCCAGGCCTGTCCCAGCCGAGCGCCCACGCCGACCAGCAACGGCGTCCAGGGCAGCATCAGCAGCGGCGCCACCAGCAGGGTGTACAGCGGGCTGCCGCCATGCCCCTCCTTCGCCTGCATGAAGCGGTTGACGTTGTGCTGCAGGATGAAGCCGTCGATGAAGGCCATGCCGTGGCGATGCAGGGCGTAGGCATACCAGGGCACCGCGGTGACCAGCACGATGGCCCAGGCCAACGGATCCCCCAGCACCCCGCGCAGTCGCCGCAACTGTCCGGACGCCAGCAGGTAAAGCACCACGGCTGCGCCTGGCACCAGGCAGGCCACCGGCCCCTTGGTCAGCAGGCCCAACCCCATCCAGAAAAAGGCACGCCGCAGCGGGCCCTTCTCGCCGCTGTCCAGGTGGCGCCACAGGTCCAGGCAGGCCCAGCACATCAGGGCATTGAGCAGGGCATCGGCCGTGGCTGCCCGCCCGATCAGCATCACCCCGACGCTGCTGGCCACCACGGCGACGGCCGTGCGCTCGACGCGGCTGCCCAGCCAGCCTTGCGCGAAACGCAGCGCCGCGAGGCACCACATCAAGGCAGCCACCGCCGAGGGCAGCCGCGCCGCGAACTCGTTGACCCCGAACACCGCCATGCTGGCGGCCTGGAGCCAGTAGATCAGGATGGGCTTGTCGAAGCGGTCGGCGCCGTTGAGCGTCGTGTGGCCCCAGTCGCCGCTGGCCAGCATCTCGCGGGAGGCCTCGGAGAAGGCGCCCTCGTCCACATCGATGAGGGGGGCGGCGCCCAGGCCGAGCAGCCACAAAGCCAGGATCGCGATCAGCCAGAGCCAGGGGGGCACGCGGCTCAGGACGGTGCGGGAGGGGGTCATGTGGAAGTCCGAATCAGAAGAGGGGTCGGCCGGCCGGCGGGCGGGACCAGCGCAGGGCACCGAACAGGCCCAGGCCCAGCACCGCGGCGGCAAAGGCGTCGGGCAGGGGGCTGCCCAGATCGAGCAGGCACAGCAGCAGGGCCAGCACCGGCAACAGGCCGCCCACCCAGGGCCGCACGGCGGCGCGGTCCAGCCACCGGCCCAGGCGCTGGGTCGCGCCCAGCGCCCAGACGCACGGTGCCAGCAGCAAGCCGATGCCGGCGCCCGCCAGCACGTCGCTGGGCCAATGCGCCCCCACCACCACGCGGGACAGCCCCTGCAGCGCGGCCAGCAGCCACCAGGCGTGCCGCCAGGGCGAGGTCGTGGCGGCCTGCGACAACGTCATCAGCCCGGCCACCGTCCAGGCGGTGACGGTGTGCCCGGACGGCATGGACCCCTTGCGCAGGGGCTCGCCGATCACCTGGAAGACGGGATGGTCGGCGCCGAACACCGCCAGCGGCCGATCCACCCCCAGCGAGCGCTTGATGGCGTGCACCACCAGTCCGCCCAGCAGCATGGCGACCAGCAGGGCGGCCACCCGTCGCGGTTCCCGGTCGCTGAGGCAGGCCACCAGCAACAGGCTGCAGATGCCCAGCGCCGACCAGGTCAGCAGCGACCACGTCGCCGGCCAGCCACCCAGGGCGCCCTGGGTGGCCAGGCACCACTGGCGGTCCAGCGACTGCCCCGACAGGGCCAGGCCCGCGGCCAGCAGCACCCCGCCCAGGACCAGGCGCACCCAGGCCGCACGCCAGGGCCCGACAGGCGGCAGGGACGGATGGGGCGGGGGCGACGGCATGGTGCGGGATTGTAGTGGCCCGGCCTCCGGGGCCGGGGCAGCGGGGGTTGGCGGGTCTTCGCCCCTTGGATCGGCGCTCAGTCAAGGGTTTACACTTGCACTCATGGTTTTCCCCTAGACTGAATCCCATCCCATCAACCTGATGAAGGAGCGCACCATGGCTGCCACCCTTGTCACCCCCCGTCCCGCTGCCCTGAACGCCGCCTCCATGGCGTCGGAGCGACAGCAACTCCGCCTGGAAAAGCTCGGCGTGATCGCTGGCTTCCTGTTCGGCCTGCTGCTGACCATCCACCTGGAGGTCGACGTTCTGGGCGCCGCGCCGCCGTGGTTGGCGACGCTGGCAGCTGGGCTCACCGTGGCAGCCACCACCCGCCTGGGCCTCATGGTCGGCGCCGCGCTGGCTCGCCGGCTTGCGCGCTGAGCCCGTCGGCTGTGCCGGCCGCCGGGCCGGTTCCCTGCGGCATCGCCCTGGCCCCCAAAGACAAAGGATCCCCGCGGGGATCCTTTTTTGTTGGTCGGGCGGGTCGACTTGCGCATCGACCTGCCGAAGCGCTCAGCCCTGGCGGCGGCGCACCGCGACGCCCAGGGCGGCCAGGCCGAGCGCCATCAGCGCATAGCTGCCGGGCTCCGGCACGGCGGCAGTCACGTTCACGCCCGCCAGGCGGAACGACGACGACCCCGTGGCCTGCAGCTTGAAGGTCGTGCCCGTGGCACCGGTCGGCGAGAACGTCGCCAGCGGGATGCCGTGGTCGTTGTTGCTGCCCAGGCCGAAAGACTTGCCGCCCCAGCTCAGCGTGGCGGTGTCGTTGATGAGCGGCAGGTCGCTCCAGTGGGACAGGCGCACGCCGGTCAGGTTCACGGCCTGGTTGAACGTCAGCGTCAGGTAATCGGCGGCGGCCGGGGTGAACAGGAAGCCGGCGTTGGCGTTGATGTCGGTGTTGTCGATCAGGCCACCGGTGGTCGCGCCCAGGCCGTCCCAGCGCTGCGCCACCTGGAGTGGCTGGCCGTTGATGTCGAAGGCGCGAACGATCAGCTGCAGGCTGCCACTCACGTAGCTGGGCGCGTTGCTGACCTCATCGAGCAGGCCGCCATCGAAATAGAAATTGAAGGTGCTCGACGGGGCGGTCGCCTGGGCGGCGATCGGCAGGGTGGCCAGCAGGCTCACCGCAAGGGCTTGTTTGGCTAGTGACACGGGCTCTCCTCGTTCTCGTGAGACGGACGGCGGCCACACCACGGTCCATCAGGGTGTTGAGCCCACTGTAGAGCGCCCGGCGCACGCTGGCATCACCGTGAACACGCGGCCGGGAAAACATGGAAAGGGAAACCTTGGGGCGCCTGGGCGTCGCGTCTGGCGGGGCCGGCTTGCGCACTCCGGGGCTCGCAGCTACAATGGAAGGCTTTTCGGCTTTCGCTGGGTACGCCTGTGGGCGCCTTGGCGGGCGGTGTCGGTGCGGTGCAAGCCGCGGCGGCTTGGCCTGCGGGTGTCGGGGTGGGGCTTTGCGAGGGCCGTTTTGTGCTGGCGGCACAAGGACTTGCGTGCGTTCGTTCAAACGTGCGCGGGGCCCGTCGCCAGTGAAATCAACGGGAACCAACTGGAATTCATCCATGCCTACCATCAACCAACTCGTGCGCCACGGCCGTCAGGTCGAGGTCACGAAGTCCAAGTCGCCTGCGATGCAGAACTGCCCGCAGCGCCGTGGCGTTTGCACCCGCGTGTACACCACGACCCCCAAGAAGCCGAACTCCGCTCTGCGAAAGGTCGCCAAGGTGCGCCTGACCAACGGTTTCGAAGTGATTTCCTACATCGGCGGCGAAGGCCACAACCTGCAAGAACACAGCGTCGTGCTGGTTCGCGGCGGCCGTGTGAAGGACTTGCCCGGTGTGCGCTACCACATCGTGCGCGGCTCCCTTGACCTGCAAGGCGTCAAGGACCGCAAGCAGTCGCGCTCGAAGTACGGCGCCAAGCGTCCCAAGAAGGCCTGATCGGGTTTCTCGACCGGCCTCGCTCATGTGAGCAAACCGGCCTCCTTCATCGGCGCGTCACACGGTGGCGTCAGTCTGACGGAGAGAAGCCGAGGTGGCGGTGGCCTGGGGAATGCCCCGGTTGCCGAGTAAGTGGAGCCTTCAGTTTTATCTTTGGTGGATAAGGCTCCGGATGCAGAACGGTTCGCAAGAGCCCGCCGGCATCAACTGAAGCATTGAAAGGAATTGACATGCCTCGTCGTCGCGAAGTACCCAAGCGTGAGATCCTGCCCGATCCGAAGTTCGGTTCGGTTGACCTCTCCAAGTTCATGAACGTGATCATGGAATCCGGCAAGAAGGCCGTTGCAGAGCGCATCATCTATGGCGCCCTGGAACAGGTCGAAAAGAAGGCCGGCAAGGATCCGCTGGAAATCTTCAACATCGCTCTGAACAACATCAAGCCCGTGGTGGAAGTGAAATCCCGCCGCGTGGGTGGTGCGAACTACCAGGTTCCCGTTGAAGTTCGCCCCGCCCGCCGCATGGCCCTGGCCATGCGCTGGCTGAAGGAATCGTCGCGCAAGCGCTCCGAGAAGTCGATGGCCCAACGCCTGGCCAACGAACTGCTGGAAGCCTCTGAAGGCCGCGGCGGCGCGATGAAGAAGCGTGACGAAGTGCACCGCATGGCCGAAGCCAACAAGGCCTTCTCGCACTTCCGTTTCTAATCCACCCCCTGCAGCAACGCTGCAACCCAGGCGTCCGGTCCGCGCTTTGCGCGGCCGGCGCTTTGTCAAATCTGGAGTGACACCATGTCCCGCAAGACCCCGATTGAGCGCTACCGCAACATTGGTATCTCGGCTCACATCGACGCTGGCAAGACCACCACGACCGAACGCATCCTGTTCTACACCGGTGTGAACCACAAGATCGGTGAAGTGCACGAAGGCGCTGCCACCATGGACTGGATGGAGCAGGAGCAAGAGCGCGGCATCACGATCACCTCGGCTGCCACGACCTGCTTCTGGAAGGGCATGGACATGTCCTACCCCGAGCACCGCTTCAACATCATCGACACCCCGGGCCACGTGGACTTCACCATCGAAGTCGAACGCTCGATGCGCGTGCTCGACGGCGCCTGCATGGTGTACTGCGCCGTGGGCGGCGTGCAGCCGCAGTCTGAAACCGTGTGGCGTCAGGCGAACAAGTACGGCGTGCCCCGCCTGTCCTTCGTCAACAAGATGGACCGCACCGGCGCGAACTTCTTCAAGGTCTATGACCAACTGAAGCTGCGCCTCAAGGCCAACCCTGTGCCCGTGGTGATCCCCATCGGCGCCGAAGACAACTTCCAGGGCGTGGTCGATCTGCTGAAGATGAAGGCCATCTACTGGGACGAAGCTTCCCAGGGCATGAAGTTCGACTACCGCGACATCCCTGACGAGCTCAAGGCCGACGCCCAGAAGTGGCGTGAAGGCATGGTCGAGGCCGCCGCCGAAGCCAACGAAGAGCTGATGAACAAGTACCTGGAAGAAGGTGACTTGTCCGAAGAAGAGATCAAGCTGGCCCTGCGCACCCGCACCATCGCCTGCGAAATCCAGCCGATGCTGTGCGGCACCGCCTTCAAGAACAAGGGCGTGCAGCGCATGCTCGACGCCGTCATCGACTACCTGCCCTCGCCCGTGGACATCCCCCCGGTCGAAGGCACCGACGAAGACGACCAGCCTGTCAGCCGCAAGGCCGACGACGCCGAGAAGTTCTCGGCCCTGGCCTTCAAGCTGATGACCGACCCGTACGTGGGTCAGCTGACCTTCGTTCGCGTGTACTCGGGCGTGCTGAACTCCGGCGACACCGTCTACAACCCGATCAAGGGCAAGAAGGAACGCATCGGCCGTATCCTGCAGATGCACGCCAACGAGCGCGAGGAAATCAAGGAAATTCTGGCCGGCGACATCGCCGCCTGCGTGGGCCTGAAGGACGTGACCACCGGCGAAACGCTGTGTGATCCGGACGCCATCATCACCCTGGAAAAGATGGTCTTCCCCGAGCCCGTGATCGCACAGGCCGTGGAACCCAAGACCAAGGCCGACCAGGAAAAGATGGGCATCGCCCTGTCGCGTCTGGCTGCCGAAGACCCGTCCTTCCGCGTGCGCACCGACGAAGAATCCGGTCAGACCATCATCGCCGGCATGGGCGAGCTGCACCTGGAAATCATCGTGGACCGCATGAAGCGCGAGTTCGGTGTGGAAGCCAACGTGGGCAAGCCGCAAGTGGCCTACCGCGAAACCATCCGCAACAAGGTCACCGACGTGGACGGCAAGTTCGTGCGTCAGTCCGGCGGTAAGGGCCAGTACGGTCACGTGGTGCTGACGGTCGAACCGCAAGAAGCCGGCAAGGGCTTCGAGTTCGTGGACGCCATCAAGGGCGGCGTGGTGCCTCGCGAGTACATCCCCGCTGTGGAAAAGGGCGTGATCGACACCCTGCCCACCGGCGTGCTGGCTGGCTACCCCGTGGTGGACGTCAAGGTCACCCTGACCTTCGGTTCGTACCACGATGTGGACTCGAACGAAAACGCGTTCAAGATGGCCGCCTCGATGGGCTTCAAGGACGCCTGCCGCAAGGCCAACCCTGTCATCCTCGAGCCGATGATGGCCGTGGAAGTCGAAACGCCTGAAGACTACGCCGGTACCGTGATGGGCGACCTGTCCTCGCGTCGCGGCATGGTGCAGGGCATGGACGACATGGTCGGCGGCGGCAAGATCATCAAGGCAGAGGTTCCCCTGTCCGAGATGTTCGGCTACTCGACCAGCCTGCGTTCGGCCACCCAGGGTCGTGCCACCTACTCCATGGAGTTCAAGCACTATTCGGAAGCCCCGCGCAACGTGGCCGAAGCCATCATCAGCGCACGCTCCAAGTAATCCTTGAGGCGCACAGGCCCGGGTGATACCATCCGGGCCTTCCCCATTTCAGCCGGTCTTCGGCGCCACCTCGACACGCCCTGCTGCGTGAGCGGTGTGGCTGGCTTGCTGCCCGTGGCAGCCAATGCTGGAGACCTTAAACCCACGCGGGCAACTGTTCTTTGTTGGAGAAACAAATGGCAAAAGGTAAATTCGAACGGACCAAGCCGCACGTGAACGTCGGCACCATCGGTCACGTTGACCACGGCAAGACCACCCTGACGGCTGCGATCGCCACTGTGCTGTCGAAGAAG
>JADFIG010000045.1 GCA_022566735.1 Pseudomonadota bacterium | reverse complement strand
GGCTTCATGGGCTGCAGAATTTGCAAGAAAGCGTGGGGCCGGTATTTGTTTCCTTGCAAATATCGCACCACACTTCAGCCGAAATCGCTTTGCAGATCAATGGCTTGCGAGTTGTTCAGGGCGGACTTATTGGCCAAGTTGGCGGAGGAGGTCGCCTCCCCTGAGTTGAGGGACATGACCTTGCGCTGCTACGCAAGCCTTCAGCCCATGGTTGCAGACACACCAGAAGTCGGTGTGCACTACCCCGACCTGTTCACCTACATCGACCAGATCTGCCAACACTGGGTGGTGCTTTCTCCAGGCAGGCGAATAAACATGCATTTCTTCTGGCACGCACACCCATGGGCGGCGGACCGAAGGCAGTACATCGCCGAACGACTCAGACCCCTGTATCGAGCCCACGGGTGGGGGTCTGGATGGGAGGAGGAGCCTCAGAAGCTGTGATATCCCATTTAATTCGGATGCTGATCAACCGCAAATTTTGCTGTTTCGCAAACGGATAATGGACCAACTCTGCCATCCGTTTCGCTTCAAATCCGCCCACCTTTTTTGATTGCAATCAAGTTGTCCGGCACTCTTCACCCCCGGCGGCCACCCAAACTGCCCCACTTATGGCCACCCAAACTGCTCCACCTGGCCGGGGTGAGTTGACCCATTGATTTTGGTGAGTCAGGCGCCTCAGCTCTGACGTGCAGGACGTAACTTCCACCCCCTTGATCACAAGGGGGGATTCACGAGGTGAACGTCCGGCGTCCACGTCCTGCAGCTCCTCGCGCTTCTCGGCACCCGTGTAGCCGCTGTCGCCGCACACCGTGTCTTCCCGGCCGTGCAGCAGCTTGTACACCTGCGTCACGTCGGCCACGTTCGCCGCCGTGCATTCCACGTGGTGCACCAGACCGGACGCGTCATCCACGCCGATGTGCGCCTTCATCCCGAAGAACCACTGGTTGCCCTTCTTGGTCTGGTGCATCGCCGGATCGCGCTCGCCCGCCTTGTTCTTGGTCGAGCTCGGCGCACTGATGATCGTGGCATCCACGATCGTGCCACTGCGCAGGCTCAGGCCCTTGCGCTGAAGATGGGCGTTGACCTGCTCGAAGAGCTTCTCGGCCAGCCCGTGCGTCTCCAACAGCCGGCGGAAGTTGAGGATCGTCGTCTCGTCCGGGATGTCGGCAAGCCCGCCCAACTGCGCGAAGCGGCGCATCACCGGCGTGTCGTACAAGGCTTCTTCCATCGCCGGGTCGCTGAGCGCATACCACTGCTGCAGGAAGTGGATGCGCAGCATCGTCGCCAACGGATAGGGCTGGCGACCGGGACGGCCCATCTTCGGGTAGTGCGGCTCGATCAGACCCAGCAGCGCCTGCCACGGCACCACCTGCTCCATCTCCGCCAAAAACACCTCGCGCCGCGTGCGCTTGCGGCTCCCCAGACCCTCGGCATCACCGAACGACAGCTGCATCGCACTCACCCCGATCACGGTGAGGCATTGTCGCGCAATGGGGCGGAGTTGTTCAGACCTTCCTTAAATAGGCCGCCAACTCGTCGAGCGCGAAGACGTCTCGCTGGGCGGTTTTCACAGCCCACCGCACACTACCGTTAGTTCGCTGCTCAATCGTTGCAGGTGCTTGGAAACAATTGCGATGTGGTGCCCTGGTGTGTAGATTTCAAGGGGACGCCACAAGTACTCTTGATTAGCAATGTCCCTCAGCCCACCTGATCATCTGCAACGGGCAAGCGCACGTACGCGCCGCTGCGATGATCAGGCGCGGGAGGGTGGTTTTAAGATCGAATCGGCGATTGAAGCAATAAGCCACTTCGGCAGTCGTCGCTGCGGATCGCGTTCCGCGAATCGCTGCCGTCAGAGCCACTCGCCGAACTTTTCCACCTTGTCGTCGCCGGCCTGCGGTCGGTCAGGCAAGACCAAGTGCTCGTATCCCTGCCTGACGGCCTGGTCTCGGATCGCGTGCACCCGGGAAACGGCATCTACGAACTCCTGCTCGGTCAGCTTGTGAATGCGATCTGGTGCCAGTAACTCGCGCAGCTCAGACGACTACTCCTGAAGGCAACGACAGCAGAGCGGCCCGCTCGCGCCCGGTCAGTGCGCGAGCGGGCGCGCCAGCGCCTCACGCCAGGCCAGCACCAGCGGCGACGGCGGACGGCCCTTCAGTTCCACGCGCCACAGGAGCCGGACCAGCTTGGGTGCGCCTGATAGCTTGAGGGCAGCCACTTCACGCAGCGCCAGCAGCTCGCGCACCACGCGCATCGGCAGCAGTGCCACCCCCAGGCCGGCCGCGACGGCGCGGGCGATGCCTTCGTTGCTGCCGATCTCTATGCATCGCTGTGGCCGGATCGCGAGTTCGTGCAGCAGCCGGTCGGCCACGTCGCGGGTGCCGGAGCCCGGCTCGCGCAGCAGCCAGATCTCGCTGCTCAGTGTGGCGGCGGTGAGGCGTCGGCTGCGCGCCAGCGGCGAGTGCACGCCAGCGACGACGCACAGCGGCTCCTCGCGCCACGTGTGCGCTGCAAGACGCGGGTCGTGCACATCGCCCTCGACCAGACCGATGTCGATGCGGCAGTCGAGCAGGGCCTCGCAGACCATCTGCGTGTTGCCCTGAACCACTTGCACATCGACGGCTGGATGGCGATGCACAAAGTCCGCCAGCAGTTGGGGCAGCCAGTAGGCACCCACGGTGGTGCTGGCCCCCACCCGCAGGCGACCGCGCTGCAGCCCCACGCGCGCCTGCACGTCTTCGATCGCGGCCCGCTCCAGCGCAAAGATGCCCCGTGCATGCTCGAACACCGCCGCACCGTCCGGCGTCAGTTGCACGCCCCGGGCGCTCTTGGGGCCGCCCGCGCCACGTTCGAGCAAGGGTAGGCCGATCTGGCATTCCAGCTCGCGCACGGCTTTGGAGACAGCGGGCTGGCTGATGAACAGGGCCTCGGCCGCGCGCGAGAAGCTTCGCAGCTCAGCCACAGTGAAGAACACGCGCAGCAGGTGAAGATTCAGTCGCATAACTTAAAGTTACGTTTTCTTGAAAAGAATGTATTGGACTCATGGTACCAGATGCAGGAAGCTGACGTGCATCGCGGCGCTCATAGCGGTCTCTAAGCGCCAGCCAACGTTTTCCGTGAAGGAGTCCGACCATGTCCACCTCGTTGTCCGCCACGACCTCTGCGCCTCCGACCTGGAGGACGCGTGCCTGGTGGCAAGGCCTGGCGCTGGCGGGGCTACTTGCCGCCGCCGCCATGGTGGCGGCGCAGACGCCTTGGGCGGGGCGCTGGGGCCTGTCGGCGCTGACGCTGGCCATCGTGCTGGGCATCGTGGCCGGCAACACGTTCTTTCCGGCCATCGCCGCGCACACGGCTGCCGGGGTCGATTTCTCCAAGAACCGGCTGCTGCGCGCGGGCATCGTGCTGTACGGTTTTCGCATCACCTTCCAGCAGATCGGCGCCATCGGCTGGGCCGGCGTGGTGATCGATGCGCTGATGGTGGCGCTGACCTTTGTTCTCGCGCTGCAGCTGGGCACGCGCGTGTTCAAGCTGGACCGGCAGACCTCGATGCTGATCGGCGCGGGCAGCGCGATCTGCGGCGCCGCCGCCGTGATGGCCGCCGAGCCGGTGGTGCGCGCGCAGGCGCACAAGGTGTCGGTGGCCGTGGCCACGGTGGTCGTGTTCGGCACGCTGGCGATGTTCGCCTACCCGCTGCTGTACCCGTACCTGCACCTGTCCGAGCAGGCCTATGGCGTGTACGCGGGCTCGACGATCCACGAGGTGGCGCAGGTGGTGGCCGCCGGGCGCAGCGTCAGCGAGCCGGCCGCCGCCACGGCCGTCATCGTCAAGATGCTGCGCGTGATGATGCTTGCGCCGTTCCTGCTGGCGCTGTCAAGGGCCGACCGGGCCGACGGACAGGGTGGCGCGGCCCGCATCACCATTCCCTGGTTCGCGCTGGTGTTCATCGCCGCCGCCGGCGTGAATTCGCTGGGGTGGCTGCCGCCGCAATGGGTCGCGGCCCTGGTGCAGCTCGACACCGTGCTGCTGGCCATGGCGATGGCCGCGCTCGGGCTGCGTACCCACGTGGGAGCCATCCGCCAAGCGGGCCTTAAGCCCTTGCTGCTGGCGGCCACGCTGTTCGGTTTTCTGATGGTCGGCGGCTATGGTGTGAACCGGGCCGTCAGCCACTGGCTGGGGTGAAGCATGCCGCGATGAGGCGATGAGTTTTGCGCCCAGGCGGGAATAAACCGGCCGACGCTCCCGTATACCTCAATGTCAACCTCATTTCTTCCACCCACGTACTAAGGACTACCGATCATGAAACGACTCACCGCCACCGCCACCGCCACCGCTTTCGCTCTCGCGACCCTGTTCAGCGGCACGGCGTTCGCCGGACCCGCCGACGACGCCCGCACGCACTTCCAGGCCATCGGCTCGGGCGATCTGGCCGTGCTGATGCGGGGCTACGCCGACAACGCCCAACTCACCTGGGTCGGTGGTCCGCTGGATGGCAGCTACGCGGGCGCTGACGCGATCCGCGGGGTCTGGGAGAAGTTCACCAAGTCGCAAGGGACTCTGAAGGTGTCGATCGACAAGGTGGAGGAATCGGCCAACCCCAAGGGCGCCACCGTGACGGCCAACGTGCAGTTCGAGGGCAAGCAGCCGATCAAGGTGCGCTACGTTCTGACCTATCGCGACGCCAAGATCGTCAACGAAACCTGGCAGATCGATCCGAAACTGTCAGTGGCCAGTTACTGAGCAGCCACGGGCGACGGCAGCGAACGGCGTCGGTGCGCGATGAAGGCCCAGGACGTGGCGTTGACCGAGGCGGGCGCGCTGATGGTGGCGGCCCTGCCGCGCCTGCGGCGCTACGCTCGCGCGCTGGTCGGCGACCACGCCGCTGCCGACGATCTGGTGCAGGACGCTCTGGAGCGGGCCTGGGCCCGCATCGACAACTGGCGGCCGGACGGCGACATGCGCGCTTGGCTGTTCAGCATTCTGCACAACCTGCATGTGGACCAGCGCCGCCGGCCCGCCGTGGTAGCCGTGCCGCTGGACGAAGAAGCGCTGGCGTCGCCGGTCAGGGCTTCACAGACCGACGGCCTCGAAATGAGAGATCTCGAAATTGCACTGCGGCAGCTCCCGCCCGAGCAGCGCGAGGTGCTGCTGCTGGTGGCGCTGGAGGACATGAGCTACGACGAGATCGCGCGCACGCTCGGTGTGCCGCTGGGCACCGTGATGTCGCGGCTGTCGCGTGGCCGCGCGCGCCTGCGCGGCGTGATGGAGGGACGCATCCAACCCACGGCATTGAAGGTGGTGAAATGAACCCGTTGCCCATCACTGAAGCGGATCTGCATGCCTTTGTCGACGGCCTGTTGCCCGAATCCCGGCGCGCCGAGATCGAAACCTACCTGGCCGAGCGCCCGCAGGAGGCGCAGCGCTTGCAGGCCTACCGGCAAGACAAACAGGCGATCAAGGCGCTGTACGGCGCGGTGCTGGACGAAGCCGTCCCCGACACCTTGCTGCACGCGGCCCGGGCGCCGCGTACGCGCGCCGCTGCACGCCACGCGGGTGCACGCCTGCCGCGCTGGTCGCTCGAACGCGTGGCGGCAGGCTTTGCGTTGGTGTTCTTCGGCGCAGGCGCCGGCTGGGTGGGGCGCGGCGCATGGCAAACCGCGGAGATGCTCGCGCAGTCGTCCCGTGGGCCGGCGGTCATCGTCAACGCGGCGGCCGGCAGCCTGCCGCGGCAAGCGGCCATCGCGCACGTGGTCTACAGCCCCGACGTGCGGCGACCGGTGGAGATCGGCGCCGACCAGGAAGACCAGTTGGTCGCCTGGCTGTCCAAGCGCTTGGGCGCGAAGATCCGCCCCCCGAAGCTGGGTGCACTGGGCTACGAACTGATCGGCGGGCGCCTGTTGCCCGGATCGAGCGGCCCGGTGGCGCAGTTCATGTACCACGACACCACGGGGCAGCGCCTGACGCTGTACGTCACGAACGAGCAAGCATCCAATCAGGATACCGGCTTCCGCTTCGCGCAGGAGGGGCCGGTCAATGTGTTCTATTGGATCGACGGCAAGTTCGGTTACGCCTTATCGGCCGGCATCGACAAAGGCGAGCTGGCGCGCATCGCCACGGCCGTCTACGCCCAACTTCAACCGAGCTGATCCATGCAGCCTCTCGCTTTCAAGATGACATCACCGAGACCCGCCCGCCAGTGGGCGATGGCGGCGCTGGCCATGCTGGCGAGCCTGCCGGCCCTGGCGCAGCATGCTCATTCCCCAGCGGCCGAAGCGCAGACACCGCCCCCGCCGAGCTTCGTGGCCAGCACCGCCAAGTCCTTCGCCCAGTTGATGGACGACGCGATGGCGGTCATGGACCACGGCATGCGTACCGCCCCGATGAACGGCAACCCCGACCACGACTTCGTCGTGATGATGATCCCGCACCATCAAGGCGCCATCGACATGGCCAAGGCTGTGCTGCTGTCCACCAAGGACCCGGAACTGCGCAACCTTGCACTGTCCATCATTGTCGAGCAGCGCAACGAGATTCGACTGATGCAGGCCTGGCTTGCACGGCATGCCGACGATGCCGCCGCCAAGGCCGCAGCGGCGCACCCATCCCACTCAACCGAAACGACACAAGGAACCCGATGATGAAACGACTCTTCCTCGCCCTGCAACTGGTGATGTGCAGCGGCATCGCGCTGGCCGCGCCGGCCCCCGCCGATCGCGTCTACACCGCCGACCAGAACACCAACACGGTGTCGGTGATCGATCCTTCGTCCAACACGCTGCTGGGCCAGATCCGGCTGGGCAACGTGCGGCCGGAGGTGCTGTCGCCGTTGTACAAGGGTGAGCTCAACGTGCACGGCCTGGGCTTCTCGCCTGACCACAAGACCCTGGTCGCGATTTCCAACGGCTCCAATTCGGTCGCCTTCATCGACACCGCCACCAACCAGGTCAAAGGCATCGCCTACATCGGCCGCTCGCCGCACGAGGCGTTCTTCACGCCGGACGGCAAGCACGTGTGGGCGGTCGTGCGCGGCGAGAACTACGTGTCCGTGATCGATGCCGCGACCTTCAAGGAAGTCGGCCGCATCGAAACCGCGCCCGGGCCGGGCATGGTGCTGTTCCATCCGCAGAAGAACATCGCCTTCGTGGTGCACAGCTTCACGCCGGAGGTGGACGTGATCGACGTGCCCACGCGCAAGGTGATCAAGCGCATCCCGGTGGTCAGCCCGTTCTCGCCCTTCCTGCAGTTAACCCCGGACTTCAAGGAAGTGTGGATGACGCACAAGGACGTGGGCAAGGTGACCCGCATCGACACCGATACGCTTCAGGTCAAGGGCGTGATCGAGACCGGATTCATCACCAACCACCTCGGGTTCGCCAAGACCGCACGCGGCACGCTGGCCTACGTGACCATCGGCGGCGAGAACGTGGTGAAGGTCTACACCACCGACGCCACGCCCAAGCTGCTGGCCACCATCCCGGTGGGCGCGCTACCGCACGGCATCTGGCCATCCGACGATGGCACGCGCATGTACGTGGGGCTGGAAAACGGTGACGCGGTGGACGTGATCGACACCGCCACCGACCGGGTGATCGCTCGCGCACCCGTGGGGCAGGCCCCGCAGGCGCTGGTCTATGTGTCGAACGCCGTGCCCAGCGGCACGGGCACAGCCCACCTCGTGCCCCGCGTCAACGACGAGCCAGTCAACATTACGCTCAAAGCCACGCAGGGAGAGGCCCGCGGCTTCGTCGTGGCGCGCAACCTGGGGCTGGTGGACGCTCTGGAAGTCTTCCTCTTCAAGCTCAAGCCGCAAACGGTGTACAACGTGTATGTGAGCAGCCAGCGTTCGCCGATCGCGAGTTTCAAGACCAACCCCGCCGGGGCGGCCAACGGCACGGTGATCGGCCCGCTGCGAGACGCGGTGACCACCATGTCGTCGAAAACGCCTTCCGTCGCGCAGATTCTCGTGGTCGAAGGTGATGCGGCGGCGCAGGCGTCGAATGCAGTTCTGGTGAGCGCCCGATAGGGCGCGGTTTCCCATCTACTCGAAGAAGGAGACAAACATGGAGCGTGACGACACCCCCCCCTGGCTGTTGGCGCCGATTCAAATCTGACCAGGCGTGCCGATTGAATTTTGACCAGGGGCCTGCACCGGGTTTTTTGATGCCCGGTTGTGGATAACTATACGGTCATCGCTGCTTCTTGAATCTCCTTCTTG
>JADFIG010000036.1 GCA_022566735.1 Pseudomonadota bacterium | reverse complement strand
TAGTGACCCCATTCATGCATGATGACGTGATCGTCAAATTCTTCGGTATCGACCGTCGCATCGCCAAGTATGTAAAGCCCGCTGTTGAAATAGAACGTCGACGACAATTCACCGGCATCAACGTCTGTCGGGCTAACCAGCGTATTGTTCACGCTCCAGTAAACATCCAGAGGCGAAAACGTCGCTGTGGGGTTGACGGCGGTGATCATCGTCATGCCGTCATTAATTGCATCGAGAATGGCGAACAGCGCCGCCTGCCGGGCATTCGGATCAGCCGAGTATGCGCTCCCTTCCCACCCCGTCGTCGCAGTGAAATCGGCATCTGTAATATTGCTGGTACCGGTGTTGAATTGCGCAAAGTCCACAACGTAAAGCGGCCGTTGAGTCAAAGGCGGCGGACTCGGCGAGAGATCCACGTTGTCACGTACCTGCACGTCCCAGATAGCCGGACCTGCGCTCTGCAACTCAGCGCGAACGCGTATCCGCACATCGATGTTCGCGTCAATGTCGCTGAATGTGTAGCTACCATCAGTTCCCGATGTTGTCTCTGCGAGCAAATTGTCACCGCTATCGAACAACTGCACTGGCGAGCCACGAATCGGGCGTATCTCGGGGTTGTTAAGATTCAGGCCAAAGCAGTTGTTGTTCGGCAAGACAAACTCAAATGAAACGACACCCGCCACCGTCACCTGGCTAAGTCCTTCCTGTACCGTGATATCCACCGTGTCCGTGGTGCTGTCCATACCATCGTCGACGGTCAGTTGGAACGTCAGAACTTCGGGACTGCCGGCCGTAACGTCTGGCGACGTAAAACTCGGCTGGGCGACACTGGCGTCAGATAAGGCGACCATGGGTCCCGTCATCTGCAGCCACGCATACGAAAACATATCGCCGTCAGGATCTGAAGACCCGGATCCATTGAGACTGACAGGGCTCAGTTCAGCCACGGTGACGTCCGCTCCTGCATCTGCGATTGGCGGACTGTTCATGCCCAGGCCGGCGTCATTAACCGTAATGTCCACAGTATCAGTACCACTCGCCGAGCCATCGCTCACTGACAGCCGAAACGTCAATGTCTCAGGTGTATCGGTCGCCAGGACATCCGGCGCATCAAATGTTGGCGATATCGCCGACGTGCTGGACAAGCCGCACGACGAGGCCACCATCGCCCGCGTGCGCGAGCAGGTGTCGGCCCTGACCCGCCAGTTCCCGGTGTACCGTTGATGCCTGCCGTGTGAGGCCCGCCTCGCCCGCATCGGCGTGATCGACACCTGATCGCCCCACCCGGCCGGGACGCGCGTCCCCGCCGGGTTTTTTTCAAGGCGCAGTCCCACGTCCAAGACGTCCAAGAAGAGAAAGCCGCCATGCGTTGTCCGTTCTGTGGCCACCTGGAAACCCAGGTCGTCGAAACCCGGGATTCCGATGAGGGCGACAGCATCCGTCGCCGCCGCAAGTGCCACCACTGCGACAAGCGCTTCACGACCTATGAGCGCGCGGAAATCGAACTGCCGGCCATCGTCAAGCGCGATGGGCGCCGCACGGACTACGACCGCGCCAAGCTCAAGGGGTCGATGATGATCGCGCTGCGCAAGCGGCCGGTGAGCGCGGAGGCACTGGAAGGGGCCATCGAGTCCATCGAGGCGCGCCTGCGGCAGTCCGGCGAGAAGGAGGTCGACTCCACCTTGCTGGGCGAGTGGGTGATGCGCGAGTTGCGCAAGCTCGACAAGGTGGCCTATGTGCGCTTTGCCTCGGTGTACCGCAGCTTCGATGACGTCAGCGAGTTCGTGGCGGCCATCAAGGAAACCGGCAAGGCCGCGGGCAAGAAGAGCGAAGGCTGAGCCCAGGGGGCGGCGCCTGTCGCCCTCAAGACCCCCTTGCTTGCGGGGGATTGCGGCGCCGATCAAGGGGGAACCCGGCCTTGCGGGGATGAGCGGTCGGCTTCGGGACGCCAACGGGCTTGATCCCGGGCACCAGACCGCTACATTCGGCGTCCATGCGAATGCGTGAAAAAAATCACACTCCAGGGGGCTTCACCCTGGTCGAAGCCATGGTGACGGTGGCCGTCGTGGCCATCCTGGCGGCGGTGGCCGTGCCTGGCTTGCGTGGCTTCATCACCCGCAGTGGCATGAACGGGGTGCGAGACGATTTCGCGATCACGCTGCAGCGCGCCCGCCTGGATGCCATCAACCGCAACACCTGCGTGACGGTGTGCCAGTTGGCCGAGAACTCCCAGGACACCTGCGAGACCCAGGCCAACCTGGGACAGTGGCACCGTGGGTGGCTGGTCTATGCCAACGACGCCTGTGCCTCGCCCACCGCGACGCCGGTGTCGGCGGGCAGCCTGATTTCGGTGCGGCAGCCGGGCAACCCGCGCTTCCAGCTGACGGACAACGCGACCGCGCCGGACGCGGGGCTGACCTTCAATGCCAGGGGCCTGTTGCGTGCCGGGGGCAACACCACGTTCAATGTGGTCGATGCGGATGATCCCCAGGGGAACCCTTTCGGGCGAGAGATCCGGGTGAGTTTCCAGGGGCGCGTGTCCGTGCAGCCGATCACGGCCAGGACCGCTGCCGATGACGCCACCAGCGTGGCCGGGGCCAGGCCGTGAGGACGCGGCGGTCGATGGCCGTCGTGCCGCCTTCGGGCCTGAGGGGGCGTGTGCGCCTGGCGCCACGCGCGCGCGGCGTCACGCTGGTCGAGGTGCTGGTGTCCATGCTGATCCTGGCCCTGGGGATGGTCAGCCTGGCGGCCTTGCAGGGCTACACCCTGCGCTACCAGATGGGGTCGGCACAGCGGGCGCAGCTGTCGAGCCTGCTGTCGGACTATGCCGAGCGCGTGCGTGCCAATGTCCTGGCCGCTCCGGGGGTGCCGGGGGCCTCGGCCAACTCGCCCTACCTGTTGAGCGACACCTGGGCCACGCAGGCAGCCGCGGCCACGCCGGCCATCGCCAAGGACTGTGGCGGCACGGGCGCCGGCAGCACCACCTGCTCTGCCGAGGAGCTTGCCGCGTACGACATGGCGCAGTGGCGTGCCGCCGTGCGCCGCGAGTTGCCCCGCGGTGGGGTGCGGGTTGCGGGCTCCGCGCTGACGGGCCTGACCGTGACCTTCATGTGGGCAGACAAGGATTTCGGCGATGGCGGCTCTGCCGGCTTCACCTCGCGCACCAGCCCGCGCTGTGACCCCGCCACCATGAGCGGCCTGGCGCTGCAGACCTGCTGCCCCGACGGCGCGCTGGGAGGCAGCGGTGCCACGGCGGGTGTGCGTTGCGCCAACTTCACGGTGATCCCATGAACATGTCGATGAGGCTGCCTCGCCAGCAGAGGGGCGTGACGCTGGTCGAGTTGATGGTGACCATCGCCCTCAACCTGCTGCTGGTGCTGGCGGCGACCCTGCTTTACCTGAACTCGCGCAGCGCACAAAAGGCCGTGGACGAGCGCGGTGCCATCTTCGAGTCGGGCAACCTGGCGCTGGACCTGCTGGGTCGGGAGATCGGCAACGCCGCCTTCTACCCGGCCGTGAGCGTGGAGCCGGCCAACACGGCCCGGGCGCCGGGCTCGAACGTGCTGTGGTCCCATGACCTGGCGGCCACGCAGAGCCTGGTCAACCTGCCGCAGGCCTACCAGCATGGCCTGTTCGGCTGCGAGGGCCAGCGCTTCGACGCGACCACCGGCAACTGCGCTGCGCACAACGGCACTTCCGGCCCGGCGGGCTCGGATGCGCTGGTGGTGTCCTACTTCACCAACGACGCGTTCTCTCTGGACCGAGGCCAGCGGTCCGATTGCACCTATGCCGACGTTGCCAACAGCGCCTACAACCAGGGGCGGGAACGCGCAGCCGGCAGCGTCATCACGACCTCGGGCAGCCGGGGCGTGGCGCCGGATGCGCCGCTGCTGGTGGTCAACCGCTACCAGCTGGTCAAGAGCCGCATCCAGGTGGACGGCGCGGCCATCGACACCTACTCGCTGGCCTGCAGTGGCAACGGCACCGCGGACAACAACACCGGTTACCAGGAGCTCATCCGTGGCGTGGAGCAGTTCGAGGTGCGCTATGGCGTGATGGACGATGCGAGCCTGCGGCCCAAGCAGTACCTCACGGCCAGCCAGGTGACGGCCTTGGGCGGCGCCAACATCGATGGCGTGGTCTACCAGCCCTGGCGGCGCGTGGTGGCCGTGCGGGTGTGCCTGCTGGTGCGCTCCACCAGCGGCTCGGGCGTGCGCAGTGGTGCCCATGGCCAGGCGAGCGCCATCACCGACTGCCGTGGCAGCAGCTACACGCCGCCGGGCGGGGCCCAGGTGCGTCGCTTCGAGCAGGTGTTCAGTGTCAAGAACCGCCAGACGCAGTCGGTCTGATGGCGAAGCGAGTGCCCCGATGACACGCAGCTGCCCCACCTTGCCCCTCCATCCGCGGCCACGTCCAGGGCGACATGAATGCGGGCATCAACGCGGACATCAGCAAGGCGTGGCCCTGCTGGTGGTGCTGATCTTCACCCTGGCGCTCACGGGCATCGCCATCGTCAGCGCGAGGCTGGCCGTGCAGGGCGAGTCCATGGCGCGCAACCAGCTCGACAGCCAGGTCGCCAGGCAGGCTGCCGAGGCCGCCCTGCGCGACGCGGAGCGTGACCTGATGCTGGCCAATGGCGACGCGCGCCCCGATGCGCCCTGCGCGCGCGGCGTCGAGCGCCCCGTGGTGGGCAGCGTGCCGCCGGACACGGCCTGCACCCATGGCCAGTGCGCCCACAGCGAGGCCACGCGGCGGACGGCGAACTTCGCCACGGCCACGTCGGCGGCACCTGGCGAGCCCTGGTGGCCTGTGGCTTCGGGCGGGCGCTGGAACAACAACCCGGCCACCAAGCCCAGCCGGCTCGACCACCAGGATGGCAGCCAGTGCGCCGGCTTCACGGGCGCGGTGCCGCTGGGCGTGTACACCGGGGTCGCGCCCATCCAGGGCGTGGTGCAGCAACCCGAATACCTGATCGAGCACATCCGCCGTGCCGAGCAAGTCATCTTCCGCATCACCGCGCGAGGCTTTGGCTACCGGCCGGGCACGGAAGTGGTGGTGCAGTCCTATTTCCGGGTGCCCGATCTGTGAGCACCACGCGCAGGGTCCACCTCATGAACCGCATCGTCGCGCGATGGCTGCTGGCCATCAGCACCCTGGCTGCCTTGCTGGGCACCACGGCCCTGGGCTGGGCGCAGTCCGCAGATGGGCTCTACCGCTCCACGCCCCTGGGGCCGTACCCGCCCAACCTGGGTTTCGGGGCGACGGGGCCGATGATGATGCTCACGGCGTCGAAGGACCACACGCTGTTCTCGCCCATCTACACCGATTACGAGGACATCGACGGCGATGGCGTGGACGACACCACCTTCAAGCCGACCTTCCGCTACTACGGCTATTTCGATGCGGGCAAGTGCTACGCCTACAACGCCGCCGCAAGCGGTGGGCGGGGGCGCTTCGAGCCCGCCGTGGTTGCACTGCGCGACAGCAGCGGACGCCTGAGTTGCCAGCGTGGCCAGGGCCTGTGGAGCGGCAACTTCCTGAACTGGGCGACCATGACGCGCCTGGACGTGGTGCGCAAGACCTTGTACGGCGGCTTCCGTCGCGACGACACAGCCCAGGACACGACGCTGGAGGTGGCCTTGCTGTCGCAGGACGCGCACTCCTTCGTGAAGTACTACAGCGGCGCCGATGTCGCCGACTACACGCCCTTCGATGCCGCCACGGACCTGCAGGGGGCGGGCATCACCCTCTGCAACCGCAGCTCGAACCGCTTCGACCCGGGCACCGAGGACTTCCCCATGATCCGGGTGGCGCGTGGCAACTTCAGCCTGTGGGCCACCACCCCGGGCACGGTGTGCAACTGGGGCGATGGCAGCAGCCGCGGCTTCACGTTCGGCGAGAAGGTGCGCGCTTTTCATGCGAAGTACGGGCCGTCCCAGGGGGCCAGCACGCCAGATCCGACGGCCCACCGGACGCTGTTGCCCGTGGAGAGCCAGGATGGCCTGCGCGCCTCGTCGGCGGGGCCCGATTTCGCCGTGCGTGTCCAGGCCTGCAAAGCTGGCATGACGGACGGTGAGCGTTGTCAGGCCTACAGCCGCGTCCTGAGCGATGGGACCACCGAGGTGAGCCACAAGCCCATCGGCTTGCTGCAGGAGTTCGGCGCGACGGCCGATGCCCTCAAGGCCAGCCGCGCGGAGTTCGGCCTGATCACCGGCAGCTATGACGCCAACCTGCGCGGCGGCGCCCTGCGCAAGAACGTGGGCAGCGTCAACGACGAGATCGACCGGGCGACCGGGCGCTTCTGCCACAACATCGCCAGCGGCTTGCCTGCCGAGTGCGTGAAGGCCGACGGCACGCGGCGCGAGGAGGGCATCGTCAAGACCTTCGACCGCATCCGCCTCTACGATGCGGGCAATTTCAATGCCTCTGCGGCGGGCACGGGTGGCTATGTCATCCCCGGTGAACTCGTCAATGGCCAGTTCCCGTCCTGGGGCAACCCCATGTCGGAGATGGTGGTGCAGGCCCTGGCCTATTTCGCGGGGCGCCCCACCTTCGATCAACCCGCCAGCATGGCGCGCGACAGCGGCCTGGGCCTGCCGGTGAACGTGGCGCCGCGCGACCCTCTGAGCAATGCCTCGCGCGATGCGGCTTCGGGCCAGGCCCGTGGCAGCCTGTACGGCAAGGGCATCTGCCGGCCCATGCATGTGCTGGCCATCTCCAGCGGCAGCGTCAGCTTCGACGCGCTGGATGGCAGCGATGGCGATGCCTACGGCTCGGCCGACCACTTCCTGCGCGCCAATGGCCAGTCTCGCAACCTCGCGGCCTGGACGGACCTCATCGGCGATGCGGACCACGAGGCGCTCAACGGCACCCGGCGTTCGGTGGGATCGGCCGCGCGCGACTTCGGCAGCGACTGCACGGCCAAGCTGATCGGCACGGGCAAGGGCGTGGGCACGGCGTACTCGCCGGGGTTGTCCGGCGTGGCGGGCGTGTGCCCGGAGGCCCCTGCGGTGAAGGGCGCCTACATCGGGGCGGGGGCGGCCTTCATGGCCAACACCCACGCGATCCGCAGCCTGGGCGAGGCCACGGCCGCGGACCTCGCCACGGGCGCCGGGCTCACTGCCGACACCGGGGCTGGGGTGCTGCCGGCCAACCTGCCGGCTTCTGCGCTGCGGGTGAAGTCTTACGCGGCGTCGCTGGCGGGCGGCGTGGCGCGCATCGAGATCCCGATCGGCAACACCGGCCGCAAGGTGTTCATCACGCCGGAGAGCACCTGGGACCATGGGCGCGCGGTGCAGGACCTGATGCCCGGCGCCATGCTCACCTTCCGGGCCTTGTACGCCGGCCCGGCGGCAGGCAGCGGCAACCCCTCGGGCGCCTACGTGGTGACCTGGAACGACGCCCAGTTCGGTGGCGACTACGACATGGACCTGGTGGGCTTCATCCGCTGGGAGCTCCGTCCGGTGGCGGGGCAGACGGGGGCGCATGACCTGACCGTGCTGACCGATGTGCTGGGCCACGACGCGGGCGCACGCGGGACGCATGGCTTCAGCATCATCGGCACCGATGCGCCGCCCGATGGCAGCTTCCAGGGCGATGGCCGCTACCTGACCCACGGCTCCAACGGCTACTTCAAGACCGGCCGTTGCGCCGACCTGGCCGCGGCGGGCGGGGAGGCCTACCAACTGGGCTGTCGCTTCACCAACGCGGGCCTGGACGTGGGCAGCCAGGTTTCGGGCAACCCTGCCGATCCCTACGACCACTTTGCCTGGCCGACGGCTTTCCAGGGCACGCCCGGCAATGTCGGCTTCATCGACCAGGTGGGCGTCGGCACGGTCGCCCACACCACGACGGTGGCCAGCAAGTTCCGCGTGACCGCCGGGGCGGATGCGGTGACCCTGCGGGACCCGCTGTGGTATCTGGCCAAGTACGGCAGCTTCGACACCGGCGAGCGCAACGCCTTTGCCTTGAGTTCGGATGCTTCGCCCCAGGCCGCCAGCGCCACGCCACGCCAGGCCACGAACTGGGACAGCGAGAACAACAGCGGGCTGGCGTGCTCGGGGACTGCCTGTGCAGACGGTGAGCCCGATGGCTATTTCCTGGCGCGCCGACCGGAGTTGCTGGAGGCCCGCCTGCGTCGGCTGCTGGAGCGCATCTCGCAGGCCCATGGCATGGCGCCGGCCTTGTCGTCCTCCCAACTCATCAACGGCAGCGTCAAGTACGTGAGCCGCTTCAGTCCGGACAGCTTCTCAGGCGATGTCGAGGCTTTTGTGCTGGGCGCAGACGGGGTGTTCGGCAGCACGCCCAGCTTCCGCGCGGGGCCGCAACTGACATCGGCCAGCAACCCGGAGACCGCGGGTGCTCAGCCCGTGGCGGATCGCCAGGTGATCACCAACGACGGGTTCGTGGGCCGCGCCTTCGTCTGGGGCGGCAGTGGCCTGGGCATCGACAGCACGCCGGACTACGTGCGCGGGCTCACCGGCGCGTCGCCAGCGGCCACCACCTTGACGCCGGCCCAGGCCCAGTTCGGCGCTGACCTGGTGGCCTACATGCGCGGCAAGCGCAGCGCCCAGGGCGTGACCTTCCGCACCCGCGACCAGGACAACATCATGGGACCCGTGGTGAACTCGACGCCGTGGGTGCAGGACAGCCAGGCGTCGGCGCGCTACACCGATGCCGACTTCCCTGCGGGCTCGCCGTCCTACCGCAGTTTTGCCCTGGGCAAGGTGGCCCGCGCCAGCCTGCTGTGGGTGGGGGCCAATGACGGGATGCTGCATGGGTTCCGCGCGTCCGACCTGAGCCCGGTGCTGTCCTACGTGCCCAGCCCGCTGGTGAGTCGCCTGGGCGCGGCCTTGAGCGTCACCAACACCGCGGCCGTCTCCCTGATGGATGGCAGCCCCTTCACCGCGGATGTGCTGGTGCCGTCCGGCGAAGCGACCTCGGCCTGGCGCACCTACCTGTTCGCGCCGCTGGGCCGGGGCGGTCGCGCCATTTTTGCGCTCGATGTCACCGGGGCGGGCGGGCCGCTGGCCGGGGGCGTCGACGGCGAGGCGCTCAACGAATCGCGCGCTGCCAGCATCTTCCGCTGGGTGTTCACCGCGGCCGACGATGCCGACCTGGGCCATGGCCTGGTGGCGCCGGTCCGCCACGGGGTGTCCGGCCAGGCCAGCCAGGTGGTGTACCTCAACAACCACAAGTTCGCGGTGCTGGTGCCCAATGGCCATGGCTCGGGCGCAGGCCGGGCGGCGCTGTTCATCGTCAACGCCGAGGGGCCCGGAGCCGGTGCGACGTCGTGGCAGGACGCCTCCGGCCAGCCCCGTGGCTACACCAAGCTGCTGACCCGGGCCACCGACAGCGGCAACGGCCTGATGGGCGCGACCTGGGTGGACCTGGACAACAACGGCACCGCCGACCTGGTCTATGCCACCGACCTCAAGGGCCAGGTCTGGAAGTTCGACCTGCGCTCGGACAACCCTGCCAACTGGCGCAGCGCCTTGCTCAGCGGAGGCGAGGCCGTGCCCTTGTTCACCGCCCGCGTCGATGCCAGCACGGCCTTGCCGATCACGACGGCGCCGGTGGTGTCCTTCCCGAGTTTCGGCGGCACCATGGTCAGCTTCGGCACGGGGCGGGCCATCGGATCGGCTGACTTCCCCGACACCACGGTGGTCCAGCGCTTCTTCTCGGTGTGGGACAAGGGGCGCTACGCGGAGGACCAGGTCTATCCGCCGGCCGCCGACGCCACCCCCAACCCCTTGCCCAGCGTCTTGCGCACGGTCTCCCAGACCCGCGACCCAGGCACCCCTGAGGCGACGACCGTGACCGTGCCATCCTTCCTCAAGCGCGTGCTGCGCCGCTCTGCCGATGGCTTCGTCTACCAGATCCTGACCAATGCCCAGGGCGAGCCGGTCACGGCCAGCGGCAGCCCGGCCACCAGCGCGGATCAGGAAGTGCCGCTGCTGGACAACGCCGCGGCCGTGGGCTTCGACCCGGCGGTCAACGACGGCTGGTTCTTCGAGTTCCCTGACCGCGGCGAAGCCGTGCTGTCGTCGCCCCTGAGCCGCCAGAACTTCGTGATCTTCACCTCGGTGCGCCCGCAAGACAGCGCCGCGGCCGAGCAGTCGTGCTCGATGGCGCCGCTGGGCACGGTCTATGGCTTCAACCCCATCAATGGCCTGCCGGTGCCGGGCCTGCTCAAGCCCTACGTCATCCGCGATGCCGGCGGCACGGTCCTCCACACCGTCACCGCGATGGGCAATGACCTGCGCAACGACCAGGGCGGCATCGTGGCCCGCGACGCCACGCCGGTCAGGAAGAGGCTCTGTGACGCCAATGGGCAGCACTGCGAGGATGCCCTGGAGGCGCGCTGCCCGGCCGGCAAGATGGCTTCGCGCTTCATGTCGGCCAACTCCGACGTCAACGGCTGCGTGCCGGCCCATGACCTGCGCATCCAGTGGCGCGAAATCCCCGGGATGAAGACCAGGTGAGCCCGACGACCATGAGCCGGCCCCGAGCCGCCGCGCCGCGCGGCTTCACCCTCATCGAAGTGATGATCACGGTCGTTGTCGTCGGCATCCTGGCGGCAGTGGCCTACCCCAGTTACACGGCCTATGTGGCCCGGGGCCATCGCACCCAGGTCAAGGTGCAACTGGCGGCTGCGCAGCAATGGATGGAGCGGTACTACTCCGAGCGCTACTTCTATGGTGACCGCGGTGAAGGTGCGAACGCCACGGTCAACACGGCA
This sequence comes from Pseudomonadota bacterium, assembly GCA_022566735.1. GTDB lineage: Bacteria > Pseudomonadota > Gammaproteobacteria > Burkholderiales > Burkholderiaceae_C > Aquabacterium. The sequence goes on along the minus strand of JADFIG010000036.1, from coordinate 23,170 downwards.
TTTGCCAGCCAGGGCTTTGCGCAGAGCCCGTCCTCCGGTGAGGGCGATGCCCGCTACACCCTGGGGGTGCGCGTCGATGCCGGCGGGCAGGGCTACACCCTCACGGCCACGCGCCAGGGCACCATGCGCAACGACCGCTGCGGCGACCCGACCCTGACCCACACCGGGGTGAAGGGCGTCGCTGGCAAGACCGGCAGCGAGGCCGCCAACCTGGTGGCCGAGTGCTGGCGATGAGCGCGGGTGCCCCCCGAGCCATGGTCGTGGCTTGCTGCGCGGCCGTGCTGCTGCACGCGGGCTTGTGGTGGCTGGGTCGGGGGGGCTGGCAGACGGGCTGGAGCGGCCGTGTGCCGAGCCCGGCGGGCGCCCACGCGGTGCATGGCGCAGCGATGCAGGTGCGTTTCATGGTGCCCGCGGCGACGGGTGAGGCGACCTTGTCCACCTTGCCCGACGCTGTGCTGCAGGCCTTGCCACCGCCTGCGGCGGGCGGCTTGCCTGCCTCGGCGGGCGGGCAGCCGGGCGTTGCGGTGAACTACCTGCCAGCCGATGACCTCACCGACCGCCCCCGGCCGGAGGTGGCGTGGCAGCTGGACGAGGACGCCCTGGCCAGCGTGCGCCAGGCCCGCCTGACCCTGCGCCTGTGGGTGTCGGCAGAAGGGCGCATCGACCGGGTTGCGCTGCTGTCGGCCCAGCCTGCGGGCGACTGGGCCGAGCGAGCCGTGCTGCACCTGTCGGACACGCGCATGCGGCCCGGCGCCAAAGAGGGCCGCGCGGTGCCGTCCACCCTCGTGGTAGAAATCGCCTCCGAGATCGAACGATTCCGCTGAGGCTGCGCGGTGCCCCCGCCGCGGCCTGCGGCGGCTGGAAGGACCCCGCGTGAACGATGACCCCTGGATGTCACAGGCCCTGGACCAGGCCCGCCTGGCCTGGCCTGTGTCTTCGCCCAACCCGCCGGTGGGCTGCGTCATCGTGCGTGATGGACAGCTGCTAGGGCAGGGGCACACCCAGCAGGCAGGCGGGCCGCACGCCGAGGTGATGGCCATGCGCGACGCCCAGGCGCGCGGTCATGCGCTGCCAGGCGCCACGGCCTACGTCACGCTGGAGCCCTGCGCCCACCACGGCCGCACGCCGCCGTGCGCGGATGCGCTGATCCGTGAAGGGCTGGCGCGGGTCGTGGTGGCCTTGCACGATCCCAACCCGCTGGTGGCGGGGCAGGGCACGGCACGGCTGCGGGCGGCGGGCATCGTCGTGGACGAGCTGCCCCCGGATCACCCCGACGCCATCGCCGCCCGTGAGGTCAAGATCGGCTTCCTCTCGCGCATGGTGCGCCAGCGGCCCTGGGTGCGCCTGAAGGTGGCGGCCTCGCTGGACGGCCGCACCGCGCTGGACAACGGCCTCAGCCAGTGGATCACCGGCCCGGCCGCCCGTGAGGATGGCCAGCGCTGGCGCGCGCGCGCCTCGGCCGTGCTCACCGGCATCGGCACGGTGCTGGACGACAACCCCCGCCTGGACGTGCGCAGCATGCCCACGCCCCGCCAGCCCCTGCGCGTGGTGCTCGACAGCCGCTGGCGCACGCCGCCCGATGCCGCGCTGTTCGCCGCCGACGGTGGTGTGCTGGTGGTGGGCCTGGCACCGCAGGACGAGGCCGCCCGCGCCCGACAGGCCGCCCTGGTGGCGGCCGGCGCCGAGCTGCTGGCGAGCCCGGGCGAGGACCGCATCGACATCGCCTGGCTGCTGCCCGAACTGGCCCGCCGCGGCGTCAACGAACTGCACATCGAAGCCGGGGCCCGCCTGAATGGTCATTTGATCGAGGGCGACTGGGTCGACGAGATCCTGGTGTATCTTGCGCCCAAGCTGTTGGGGCCGGGCAGGGCGCTGGCGGCACTGTCGCCCCTGGCGTCGCTGGGCGAGGCCTGGCAAGGCGAGGTGCGCGAGGCCGGCCTGGTCGGGCCGGACGTGCGCCTGCTGGTGCGGCCCATCGGGCGCGAGCGCTTCTGATGCACGCAAGGCCCTCCGACCTCCGCCCGCCATCCCCTTCGTTCCCCGTCACGCCTCACCGAGCCTTCCGCCCATGTTCACCGGCATCATCACTGGCGTTGGCCAGATCACCGACTCCCAACCCCTGGGCGACCAGCCCACCCATGGCCGCCGCCTGACCCTGCAGACGCCCGTCGGCTACCTGGAAGGCGTGGGCCTGGGCGACAGCATCGCCATCAACGGCGCGTGCATGACCGTCACCACCTTCGACGTGGCGGCCAACCGCTTCACCATCGACGTCTCCGCCGAGAGCCTGGCGCGCACGGTCGGTCTGGCCGGCAGCGGCCACCGCGTCAACCTGGAGCAGGCGCTGCGCTCGCACGACCGCCTGGGCGGCCACATCGTCACCGGCCACGTCGATGACGTCGGCGAGGTCACGGTGTTCGAGCCCGTCGGCGAATCCTGGCTGCTGCGCATCCGCGCACCGAAGGCGCTGGCCCGCTTCCTGGCCTACAAGGGCTCGGTCACTGTCAATGGCGCGAGCCTGACCGTCAACCGCGTGACCGATGCCGCCGACGGCAGCACCGAGTTCGACATCAACCTCATCCCGCACACCATCGAGAACACCGCCCTGGGAGACCTGAAGGTGGGCGCGCGCGTGAACCTGGAGGTCGACCTGATCGCCCGCTATGTGGAACGGATGCTGGGCGCCGAGGGCAAGCTGCCTGCCTCGGCCTGAACGCCACCCGTCGCTGGCCCTCGCTGCCCGCCACACCGTCCGCCACGCCCTGTTTGCCTCGCTTGGCCTCGTCTGGCACGGGGTTCTGCCTTGCCGGGCGCCCCGCGGCCGGCTCACCCGCCTACAATTGCAAGATGCCGATTTCACCCATCCCCGAGCTGATCGCCGAACTCGCCGCTGGCCGCATGGTCATCCTGGTGGACGAAGAAGACCGTGAGAACGAGGGCGACCTCGTGCTGGCATCCGACCACGTCACGCCCGAGGCGATCAATTTCATGGCCAAGCACGGCCGTGGCCTGATCTGCCTGACGCTGACGCGCGAGCGCTGCGAACGCCTGCAACTGCCGCCGATGGCGGTGCGCAATGGCACCAAGCACGGCACGGCCTTCACCGTCTCCATCGAGGCCGTCGAAGGCGTGACCACCGGCATCTCGGCCGCCGACCGCGCCCGCACGGTGCAGGCCGCCGTGGCGCGTGACGCCAAGCCCACCGACCTGGTGCAGCCCGGCCACATCTTCCCGCTGCAGGCCCAGGACGGCGGCGTGCTCATGCGCGCTGGCCACACCGAAGCCGGTTGCGACCTCTCCGGCATGGCCGGCCTGACGCCCTCGGCCGTGATCTGCGAGATCATGAACGACGATGGCACCATGGCCCGCCTGCCCGACCTGGAGGTGTTTGCCAGGGAGCACGGCCTGAAGATCGGCACCATCGCCGACCTGATCCAGTACCGCAGCCGCAACGAGACGCTGATCGAGCGCGTCGGTGCACGCAGCATGCAGACGCCCGAGGGTGCTTTCGACGCCCAGGTCTTCCGCGACAAGACCGGTGCGGTGCACCTGGCCCTCAGCCTGGGGCTGCAAGGCCAGGGCGCCGTTGCCGAGGAGGTTCTGGTGCGCGTGCACGAGCCCCTGTCGGTGATGGACTGGCTGGACGCCGGTTGCCGCAGCCACTCCTGGCCGCTGCCCAAGGCCCTGGCCGCCATCCGCGAAGCCGGCCGTGGCGTGGCCGTGCTGCTCAACGTGGGTGACGATGCCGAGCGCCTGCTCGAACGCCTGCTGCCTGCCGAGCCGGCTGCCGCCCCCAAGACCCCGGTGGACCTGCGCACCTACGGTGTGGGTGCCCAGATCCTCAAGACCCTGGGCGTGCAGCGCATGCGCCTGCTGGGCAACCAGCAGCGCCTGCCCAGCATGGTCGGCTACGGCCTGGAGGTCGTGGGCTTCCTGACAGCCGACGGCCAGAAGCTGACGCCCCAGGGCTGAGGCGGGCAGCACGCCCTCACGCAAAGCGCTTTTTGCTATTTTGTTTTTGATCGCTCTTTTTCTCTCAACTTCGCTCTTTGGATTGGAATTTCATGCAAGGCGCTGACAAAGGACAAAGCAACCGCCTCGACGGGCACGACCTGCGGGTCGGCATCGTCCAGGCCCGCTTCAACGACGAGCTGACCTCGCGTCTGGCCGAGGTGTGCATCGACGAGCTGCTCCAGCTGGGCGTGAGTCGCAAGCACATCGAGCACGTCACCGTGCCCGGCGCCCTGGAGGTGTCCGTGGCCCTGCAGGCCATGGCCGACAGCGAGCGCTTCGACGCCCTGGTGGCGCTGGGCTGCATCATCCGCGGCGAAACCTACCACTTCGAGCTGGTGGCCAACGAAAGCGGCGCCGCCGTGACGCGCGTCAGCCTGGACCACCATGTGCCCATCGCCAACGCCATCCTGACCGTGGAGAACCAGGCCCAGGCCGAAGCCCGCGTGGAAGAGAAGGGCCGCGACGCCGCCCGCGTGGCCGTGGAAATGGCCAACCTGCTGGACGACCTGCTGTGAGCGACACCCCGGACACCCCCAAGGCCGAGCCCGTCCACGCCCGCCCTTCGCGCAAGCCCGCGGCCGGCATGCAGCGTGACCGCGCCAAGTCGGCACGCCGCCGCGCCCGCGAGTTCGCCCTGCAAGGCCTCTACGAGTGGCAGCTCAACCCGCGCGAGGCCTCGGCCATCGACGCGAATGTCCGCGATCAGGATGAGTTCGCCAAGTGCGACCGCGCCCACTACGACGCCCTGCTGCACGGCTGCATCGAGCAGCACGCCCAGCTGGACGCGGCCCTGCTCAAGTTCCTGGACCGACCTGTCGAAGAACTGTCGCCGATCGAGCACGCTGTGCTGTGGATCGGTGCGTACGAACTGACACATTGTTTGGACGTGCCTTACAAGGTCGCCATCAATGAAGCGGTAGAACTGGCGAAAGGCTTCGGTGGGACCGATGGGCACAAGTACGTCAATGGCGTGCTGGACCACCTGGCTCCCAGCTTGCGCCCGGATGAAGTCAAAGCAGCGCGCCCGGCCCCGCGTGGTTGAACCGCACTGAGCCACGCCGGGGTCTGGTGGAGGGGCGCCACAACAGGGGTTTTGTCACCGTGTCCACGATCCACACGCAGCCAGCGGTCACCGAGCCTCACGAGGTGGAGGCGGAGGCCGACCGCCTGGCGCGCGACGACATCGACACCATCGCCGAGACGCGGCCCCTGCCCGAGCCCGATGCGGCCGATCTGCGCCGCGCGCGTCCCGAGTCGCTGCCCACCATCGGGCACATCGGGCGTTATGCGCTCAAGTACGTCATCGGCGAAGGGGGGCTGGGCACGGTGTATGCCGCGCACGACCCGCTGCTGTCGCGCTTGATCGCCATCAAGACCCTGCACGTGGACCTGCCCCAGGACGACCGCGAGCAGTTCAATGCGCTGTTCCTGAACGAGGCCCGCGCCGCCGGCAGCCTCAACCATCCGCACATCGTCACGGTGCACGACACCGGCACCAGCGAGCATGGCACCTACATCGCCATGGAGCTGCTCAAGGGCAAGGACTTGCGCCAGCTGCTGGCCATGGGCTGGAAGCCGACGCCGCAGCAGGCCGCGCTGATCGTGCGGCGCGTGGCCGATGCGCTGTCCTATGCCCACCACAAAGGCGTCATCCACCGCGACATCAAGCCGGCCAACATCTTCATGGTCGGGCGCACCCAGCCGCGTGTGCTGGATTTCGGCATCGCGCGCATCCGCCAGTCGGAGTCGCTGCCGCGCCGCGACGACCCGCACAGCCGCTTCCAGGAAATCATCGGGGGCTCGCCGTTCTACATGTCGCCCGAGCAGGCCCGCCGTGAGCCGGGCGACCGCCGTGTCGACGTGTATTCGCTGGGCGTGGTGCTCTACGAGCTGCTGGTGTTCCGCCGTGCCTTTGGCGGCGACACGCTGGAGGAGATCGCCGATGCGGTGCTGCGCAAGCCCGTGCCGGCGCCGCGCGAGCTCAACCCGGACGTGCCGAGCACCTTGTCGGAGATCGTGATGCGTGCCATCGCCCGCGACCCCGAGCAGCGCACGCGCTCGGCGCGGCGCCTGTCGCAGGAGCTGCGCCAGTGGCTGGATTCGGCCGAGGGCGAGCGCCCTGCGGTGGCCTCCCGGGGCCGGGGGCTGTGGCGCAAGCCCGGGGTGTGGTTGCTGGGCGGGGCCGGGGTGGTGGCGCTGGCCGCCGCGACCTGGGGCTGGCAGCACCAGCACGCGGGGCCGCGCCAGGGCGTGAACCCGGCGGGGCTGGCTCGGGCGACGCAGCTGCCTGCCGCGCCCTCTGTCGGGAAGGGCGAGGGGAAGCCTGCCGAGGAATCGATCGAGAAGGTGCCCGAGAACGCCGCACTGAAAACCGTGACGAAGCCCGCTCAGGCAGCAGCGCAGGGGCCCGCCGGCGCGCCTGCGCAGGGCCTGGTGCGCCTGGCCATCAGCCCTTGGGGCGAGGTCTGGGTCGATGGCGTGTCGGCCGGGGTGGCGCCGCCGCTCAACCAGCTCAAGCTGGCAGAAGGGGGCCACACCATCGTGGTGCGCAATGGCGATGCGCCGGCGTTCCAGCAGACGGTCGAGGTGAAGGCTGGCCAGCCGCTGCAGCTGCGCCACCAGTTCTGAAGATCCCTGCAGTGCCTGGGATGGGGGATGTGATGAGCCGGTCTGGATGTCTTGGGAACGCCATCGCGCGCGGGTGGCTGCTGTCCCTGGCTTGCGTTGTGACGCTGTCCGGGTGTGCCGGGCTGCGCCGCAGTGCTTCGGCGCCGGGCGCACCGGCCGCGTCGTCGGCCTCACCTCCGGCTGCTGTGTCCGCTGCCTCGCCGCCCGTGGTGCCCGCTGCGGCGACGCCCGCGGCCGCGGAGCCGGCGCGCCCGGCCGGGGGCGAGCAGGCGCTGGCCCAGGGCATCACGTCCTACCAGTCGGGGCGGTACCCGCAGGCCGAGGGCCAGCTCAAGCAGGCGCTCAAGGCCGGCCTGGGCGCGCCGGCCGATGTCGCCCGGGCGCACAAGCACCTGGCCTTCATCTACTGCACCAGCCGGCGCCAGCGCCAGTGTGCGGCGGCGTTCAAGGCCGCACGCGCGGCCGACCCGCGTTTTGCCTTGAGCAAGGCGGAAGCCGGCCACCCGATGTGGTCGCGGGTCTACCGCAAGGCCCTGGGCCTGAAGTGAGCTGACCGGCGCGGCGCCGGGGCACCTCGTGGCGGCTCAGGCCAGCGCGATTTCCAGCTGGCGGTCGCCCTGGCCGGCCCAGCGGCGCACTTCCTCGTCGAGCAGGTGCAGGGTGCGCGGGTGCAGTTGCGCCCATTTGCGCGACAGCACCAGGCGGGCCTTGCCCGTGCGGCCACGCTGCAGCGTGGCGACCTTCTGCGGCAACTCCATGCGGGCGTGGTGCAGGATGATGGCTAGGCGCAGGCACATCACCTGCGACATCAGCGGGCGGTCGTGCTTGTGGTCGGCCAGCTTGACGAGCTCGCCGCGCTGGCCCAGCACCAGGGTTGCCAGGCGCCGCAGCTGCGACTGCGAGTAGCCCGAGGCGTCCACATGGCCCAGCAGGTAGGCGCTGTGGCGGTGGTGGTCGTGGTGGGAGACCATCATGCCGATCTCGTGCAGGCCGCTGGCCCAGCCCAGCTCGCGGGCGTGCTCGCCATCGGGGCTGGCGGCGGGTTCGTTGAGGGTCTGCCACAAGGCCAGGGCGCGCTGGCGCACCCGCTCGGCATGGGCCACGTCCACCTGGAAGCGGCGTTGCAGCTCGCGCACGGAGGTGTCGCGGGGGTCGGGCTGGCGGTGGTTGCGCGCGGCCTCGATGCGGTCTTCGAGGTCGAAGATGACGCCCTGGCGCAAGGCACCGCGGGCCGGGCGCATGACCTCGATGTCGAAGTGCTGCGACAGCGTGTAGAGGATGGACAGGCCACCGCCCAGCACGGCCTTGCGCTCGGGCTTGAGGCCGGGCAGCGACAGGTTTTCGGTGCTGCCCGCGGCGATGCACTGCTCGATGCACCAGCGCAGGCCTTCGGGGGTGACGCTGCCATCGGTGATGCCGTTGGCCGCCAGGATCTGGGAGACCGCGCCGACCGTGCCCGAGGAGCCCAGGGCCTCCCGCCAGAGCTCGCGCGGGAACAGGGTGAGCGCTTCTTCGAGTTCGGCGCCCGCGGCGATCTGCGCGCAGCGGAAGTGTTCGGCCGCGTAGCGGCCTTCGGGGAAGTGCTGCAGCGAGAGGCTGACGCTGCCCACGGCGAAGGACTCGGCATGGTGCGGGGCGCGGCCCACGCCCAGGATCATCTCGGTCGAGCGCCCGCCGATGTCGATGACCAGGCGCGGCAACTCGCTGGGCTGCAGGCGGGAGACGCCCTGGTAGATCAGGCGGGCCTCTTCGCGGCCGGAGATGACCTCGATGGGCAGGCCCAGCACGCGGTTGCCGCGCTGCAGGAATGCGTCGCGATTGCGGGCCTCGCGCAGGGTCTGGGTGGCCACGGCGCGCACCTGCCAGGGGGCGAAGCCCTTGAGGCGTTGCGCGAAGCCGGCCAGGCAGGCCAGGCCACGCTGGGTGGCTTCTTCGGTGAGCTGGCCGCGGCTGTCCAGGCCTGCGCCCAGGCGCACGGTTTCCTTGAGGTAGTCGATGCGCTTGTAGCGGCCGCGGCTGACCTGGGCGATCTCCAGCCGGAAGCTGTTGGAGCCCATGTCGATGGCGGCCAGCAGGTCGGGGAAACGGCTTTTGTCCAGGCCCCGGTCCGGGGTGGCGGTCTGGGGCTTGCTTGCGGTGGCGCTCATCGGTGTGTCCATGCCGCTATTGTCCCCGCTTTGTCGGCCCAGTCCGTGACAGACATCACCTGTGCGGCCGGAAGGCTTGACCCGGTTGCTAAGATGAACGGATGATCTTGATGTCCATCGTGGCCGCCACCTTCATCGGCGGCCTCATTTCCGTGTTGCTGGCCGCGGCGGTGTCGGCGCCCTTGCTGGGCCTGATCGTGCGGCACCTGGTGAGCCTGTCCACCGGCGTGCTGCTGGGCACGGCGCTGCTGCACGTGCTGCCCGAGGCCTTCGAGTCCGGTGAGGCGCCCCATGGCCTGTTCCTCACGCTGCTGGCCGGGCTGATGTTCTTCTTCCTGCTGGAAAAAGCCGAGCTCTACCGCCACGGCCACCACCACGAGGACGACGACCACCACCACCACCATGGCTTCGATGCCGAGCAGGCCGGCCGCGGCGGCTGGAGCGTGCTGGTGGGCGACAGCATCCACAACTTCTGCGACGGCGTGCTGATCGCCGCGGCCTTCCTCTCTGACCCGCACCTGGGCGTGGTCACGGCCCTGGCCATCATCGCCCACGAGATCCCGCAGGAAGTGGGCGACTACATCGTGCTCATCAACGCCGGCTTCTCGCGCATGCGGGCCCTGGTCTACAACATGATCTCGGGGCTGGCAGCCGTGGTCGGTGGCGTGCTGGGCTACTTCCTGATCGGGCCGTTCCAGGACTACCTGCCCTACATGATGGTGGTGGCGGCCAGCAGCTTCGTCTATGTGGCCGTGGCCGACCTGATCCCGCAGTTGCAAAAGCGCCTGCACTGGCGCGACACGCTGCTGCAGATCGTCTGGCTGGGCATCGGCCTGTTGATGATCGCGTCCATCGTGCACACGCTGCACGACTGAGGCGGGCCTCGCTCAGGCAGAAGTTCAGGCGGGTTTGAAGCGCGTGGCGGCCATGCCCGCGCCCACGATGAGCGCCATGCCCAGCGCGCTGTCGAGGCCGATGGGTTCCTGGAAGAGCCAGACGCCGAACAGGCTGGCATGCACGATGCCCAGGTACTGCAGGCTGGCGTTGGCCAGCATGTGGCCGCGCGCATAGGCCCGCGTCATCAGCAATTGGGCGAGGGTGGCGAAGGCGCCGATGCCGAAGAGCTCGGCCCAGGCCAGGGCAGGGATGTCGGCAAGGGGGGTGGCTGACACGCCCATGTGCCCGGGCCCGGCCGTGAGCGCGTCGACCGCGGCGAGGGCCGCCCCCAGCAAGGTGCCGATCAGGGAGAAGTAGAAGACCACGCGCACCTCGGGCTCGCCAGCGCGGCCCAGGGCCGTGACCTGCACATAGGCCATGGCCGACAACATGCCCGAAACCAGGCCCAGCGCCCCCGCACCGAGCTGCTCGCGCGCCAGCGTGGGGTGCAGCACCAGGGCCACGCCCACGAAGCCCACGGCGATGGCCCAGAGGAGGCGCGGGTCGACGCGGCGGGCCTGGGGCGAGCCCAAGTGGCGGGCCAGCGCGGCCTGGCCGATCAGGAAGACCGCCATCCACACCGAGGACATGTAGTTGAGCGTGACGGCCGTGGCCAGGGGCAGGTGGCCGATGCAGTAGAACCACAGCGACAGCGCGAACGCGCCCGAGAGACCGCGCTGCACGTGCAGCCGGGGCACGCGGGTGCGCAGCGAGGTGCCCGAACCCCAGGCGATGGCGGCCATCAGCACGGCCCCGACCAGGCCGCGCGCACCGACCACCGCGGCCGTGCCGAAGTGCGGCGAGGCCAGCTTCACGCACACGCCCATGCACGCGAACAGCACGGTGGCCAGCACCATCTGCAGGTAGGGCGAGGAGCGAGGCGGCATGGGAGCGTGATGCAGCGGACGGGGTTCGGCCGACATGAAAAAGCCGCCTCCAGGGCGGCTTGCGGGGTGTGGGCCTTCAGCCTTTGGTGCGCAGATTGGGGCCCATCATGCGGCGATACCACTCGTGGAAGTGCTGCATGCCATCTTCCATCGGGCTCTGGTAGGGGCCGACCTCGTTGTCGCCGCGCAGCATCAAGGCCTTGCGGCCCGCGTCCATGCGCTCGGCGATCTCGTCGTCCTCGATGCAGGTCTCCATGTAGGCGGCGCGCTGGGCTTCGACGAACTCGCGCTCGAAGGCGGCGATCTCTTCGGGGTAGTAGAACTCCACCACGTTGAGGGTTTCCTGCGGGCCCTTGGGGTACATGTTGGAGACCACCAGCACGTGCGGATACCACTCCACCATCATCGTGGGGTAGTAAGTGAGCCACACGGCGCCCTGGGTGGGCTTTTCGCCGCCGCGGTAGTTCAGCAGCACCTCGCGCCACTTCTTGTAGACGTCGGAGCCGGGCTTATCGAAGCCCTTGGCCACGCCCACGGTCTGCACGGAGTAGGCATCGGCCATGTCCCAGCGCAGGTCGTCGCAAGTCACGAAGTTGCCCAGGCCGGGGTGGAAGGGGCCGACGTGGTAGTCCTCCAGATAGACCTCGATGAAGGTCTTCCAGTTGTAGTGGCAGGTGTGCAGCTCGACGTGGTCCAGCACGTAGCCGGAGAAGTCGAGGTCGCCGCCCGGCTGGAAGCGCGCGTCGATGCCGGCCAGGTCCGCGGCGATGTCGCGGCCGTTGTCCTCGAACAGCAGCCCGTTCCAGTTGCGCACCTGGTAGTTGTTCAGGTTCAGGCAGGGGTCGTGGTCGAAGTGCGGCGCGCCGATCAGCTCGCCCTGGTGGCTGTACGTCCAGCGGTGCAGCGGGCAGACGATGTTGTTGCGGCTGTTGCCACGGCCTTTGAGCATGATGGCCTGGCGGTGGCGGCACACGTTGGACAGCAGCTCGATGCCATCTTTCGTGCGCACCAGGGCGCGGCCCTCGGCCTCCTGGGGCAAGGCGTAGAAGTCGCCTACCTCGGGCACGCTCAGGGCGTGGCCGAGGTAGCGGGGACCGGACTGAAAGATGCGCTCAAGCTCCTCCTTGTACAGTGATTCGTCGAAATAGACGGACACGGGCAACTGGGTGTTGCTGCGGCGAAGGGTGTTGAGTGCAGAACTCAGGTCGGACATGATCCCCAGGATCTCCAAAAACCAATGTCAACCCACCTTGGCAGGTGCGGGCACGGGGCCGACAGCCAGGCACAAGGACTTGTGAAACCCTGGACAGGCCAGGGGGCGGATCCGAACTGCCGGGCTGGATGACGGCCGTCTGTGCTGGGCCATCTGCGCTCGGCATCCGTGCTGGGCATCGCATGGCATGGCAGAAGCTGTCATGCGCGCGTCACGAAAGAGGTGCAATTCGGGGAACCGCGGATTCTAGCCGGGGGGTGGGGGTGGGGCAAGCCCGCAGATCATGGTCCGAGCGCCCGGCTGGGGCGCGCGGGCCACCCCGAACGAGGGAGTCGCCTGGGGCGGAGTTCGTGCGCGGGGCGTGGCCGGGCAGGCGTCTGGAAATAGAATACGCGTTTGCCCGCGAGCTCGGGTGACCCAGGCAGGACCATGTCCAAGAAAGCATCCACCGCAGTGACCCCCGAGGCCGGCGCCGACATCGCCCCGCCGATGCCGCCCCTGCCCGAGACCTACGAGGGCGCCCTGGCCGAGCTGGAGCAGCTGGTGGCGCGCATGGAAGCCGGTGCCTTGCCGCTGGACCAGTTGCTGGTGAGCTACCAGCGCGGTGCGCAGCTGCTGGCACATTGCCGCGCGCGCCTGGAGGCCGTGGAGGCCCAGGTCAAGCGCCTGGAGGACGGCCAGCTCAAGCCCTGGGATGTCGCATGAGCCCGCAGGCATTGCAACACTGGTCCGAGGCGGTGCTGGCCCGCGTCGAACAGGCCTTGAGCGACTGGGTGCCGGCGTCGGCGCCGGCCGGCCTGGGCGAGGCCATGCGCTACGGCGTGCTGGACGGTGGCAAGCGCCTGCGCGCGCTGCTGGTGCAGGCTGCGGCCGAAGCCGCGGGGGCCACCGCGAGCGAGGCCGGGAGCGAAGCCGCCTTGCGCGCCGCTTGCGCGGTCGAGCTGATCCACGCCTATTCCCTGGTGCACGACGACATGCCCTGCATGGACAACGACGTGCTGCGCCGCGGCAAGCCCACCGTGCACGTGGCGTTTGGCGAGGCCCAGGCCATGCTGGCCGGCGATGCCATGCAGGCCCTGGCCTTCGAGGTGCTCGCGCCCGATGAGGGCGAGGGCGCGGGCGTGGCCCCCGAGCTGCAGGCGCGCCTGGTGCGCATCCTGGCGCGGGCGTCCGGACAGGCGGGCATGGCGGGCGGCCAGGCCATCGACCTGGCCAGCGTGGGACAGGCCCTGGACGAAGCCACCCTGCGTGACATGCACCGCCGCAAGACCGGCGCCCTGCTGCGTGCCAGCGTGCAGATGGGGGCGGCCTGCGGTGGCCTGCACCCGGGCGAGCCCGCGTGGGACGCCCTGACCGACTATGGCCACGCCATGGGCCTGGCCTTCCAGATCGTGGACGATGTGCTGGACGCCACCCAGCCCTCCGACACCCTGGGCAAGACCGCCGGCAAGGACGCCGACGCCAACAAGCCCACCTACGTCAGCCTGCTGGGCCTGGACGGAGCGCGCCAGGAGGCCGAGGCCTTGCTGGCCCAGGCCCTGTCGGCCCTGTCGCGCAGTGGCCTGGCGGCCCAGGCCTTGCAGCCGCTGTTGGACCTGGCGCACCGCATCGTGCACCGTGACCACTGACATCAAAATCCACCCAGGATGAGCACCATGACCCACCCCCTGCTGTCGCGCATCGAGCAGCCTGCCGACATCCGGCACCTGTCGATGACCGAACTCAAGCAGCTGGCCACCGAGTTGCGCGACCACCTGCTGCACAGCGTGTCGCGCACGGGCGGTCACCTCAGCTCCAACCTGGGCACGGTGGAGCTGACCATCGCGCTGCACCGCGTCTTCAACACCCCGCACGACCGCCTGGTGTGGGACGTGGGCCACCAGACCTACCCGCACAAGATCCTGACCGGCCGGCGCGACCGCATGCCCACGCTGCGCCAGTTCGGCGGCATGAGCGGCTTCCCGCGCCGCGACGAAAGCGAGTACGACACCTTCGGCACGGCGCATTCGTCCACCTCGATCTCGGCGGCCCTGGGCATGGCCCAGGGCGCGCAGATCCGCGGCGAGTCGCGCCGCGCGGTGGCCATCATCGGCGACGGCGCCATGACCGCGGGCATGGCCTTCGAGGCCCTGAACAATGCGGGCGTGCCGCACGCCGGCAAGATGCCCAACCTGCTGGTGGTGCTCAACGACAACGACATGTCGATCTCGCCGCCGGTGGGGGCGCTCAACCGCTACCTGGCGCGCCTGATGTCGGGCCGTTTCTACGCCGCCGCGCGCGAAAGCGCCAAGCAGGTGCTGCGCAATGCGCCGCCGCTGTTCGAGCTGGCCAAGAAGCTGGAAGAACACGCCAAGGGCATGGTGGTGCCGGCCACCATCTTCGAGGAGTTCGGCTTCAACTACGTCGGCCCGATCGACGGCCACGACCTCGACAGCCTCATCCCCACGCTGGAGAACCTGCGCGACCGCGAAGGCCCGCAGTTCCTGCACGTGGTCACCAAGAAGGGCTACGGCTACAAGCTGGCCGAAGCCGACCCCATCGCCTACCACGGGCCGGGCAAGTTCGACCCGGCCGTGGGCTTGAAGAAGCCGGCACCGGGCGATGCCCCGGCCAAGCCGACCTTCACGCAGGTGTTCGGCCAGTGGCTGTGCGACATGGCCGCCGCCGACCCGCGCCTGGTGGGCATCACGCCGGCCATGCGCGAGGGCTCGGGCATGGTGGAGTTCCACCAGAAGTTCCCGGGGCGCTACTTCGACGTCGGCATCGCCGAGCAGCACGCCGTGACCTTCGCCGCCGGCCTGGCCTGCGAGGGCCTCAAGCCCGTGGTGGCGATTTACTCGACCTTCCTGCAGCGCGGCTACGACCAGCTCGTCCACGACGTGGCCATCCAGAACCTGCCGGTGGTGTTCGCACTCGACCGCGCGGGCATCGTGGGGGCGGACGGCGCCACGCACATGGGCGCGTTTGACATCGCCTTCGTGCGCTGCATCCCGAACATGAGCATGCTGACCCCGGCCGATGAAGCCGAGTGCCGCCAGGCCCTGAGCGCGGCCTATGCGCAGAACCACCCGGTGGCGGTGCGCTACCCGCGGGGCGCGGGGGCGGGCGTGTCCGTGCCTGCCGACCTGGCGCCGATGGCCTGGGGCCAGGGCGAGGTGCGTCGCCGTGCCCTGAACCTGGCGCCTGCGGGCAAGCGCGTGGCCATCCTGGCCTTCGGCACCCTGCTCTACCCCGCGCTGCAAGCCGCCGAAGCGCTGGACGCGACCGTGGCCAACATGCGCTTCGTCAAGCCGCTGGACGTGGACCTGGTCAAGCAACTGGCCGCCGAGCACGACCTGATCGTGACGGTGGAAGAAGGTTGTGTGGCGGGCGGCGCGGGCTCGGCCGTGGCCGAGGCGCTGGCGGCGGCGGGGATCACCCGGCCGGTGCTGATGCTGGGTCTGCCCGACGCCTTCGTCGAGCACGGCGACCCGGCCAGGCTGCTGGGTCTGTGCGGGCTGGATGCAGCCGGCATCGAACAGTCGGTGCGCAACAGGCTGGCGGCGACCGCCGGGGCGTGAGGCTCCGATCTGTCCTTTGCGTCAGGCCGCACCCCCCACAGCTTGCACTTCCTCTGCCTCGCTCGCTGCGTCCGCCGAAGCGTCCGCACTCCCTGGCTTGTCGTGGTTCTGATCGCTTGAACTGCAAGCCCCGCCACAGCCGCTGATGGCCTGTTCCGGCAAGGCTTCGGGTTGGGCCAGCTGGCCCGTGACGGGGTCGTAACCCACGCTCTTGAGGTGCAGGGCCAGGCCTGCGTCCATGGTCTGGGCGTGGTGCGGGAACCAGAGGGTCAGCTCGTGCGCCATCTGGCGGATGGGCCAGAACTGGCCTTGCTGGCCCAGTTGCAGCCCCTCGCGCAGCACCTTGAGCACCACGGCGTGCTGCGTCATGTGGCAGCTGCCCGGGGCGAAGCCGGTGGCCGCCATCCAGCGGTCTTCCTGGCCGAAATGGTCTTCGGTGTGCTCGACCAGGGTCTGCCAGCGGCCCACCAGGTCGGCGTCTTCGGCCGTCTGCACCTGGGCGAGCAGGTCCACGAACGCCACGTGCGTCTGGTCCATGACGGGCATGGACAGGTTCAACGCGTCCGACCAGGCCAGCCCAGGCGGCACCGGGGTGGTGAACTGGGCGGGCACCGCCGGCTCGGCCGCGGCGGGCTCAGGTGATGTGGACGTGGTGACAGCATTCATGGCCGCGAGGGTAGAGGCTTCGCGGCCGTGGGGATTTGCGCCAGCGCAAAAGGTGTCCGCTGCCCTGGGGGGCCACCCCGGGGCCGGGGGGGGCCGTGCGGGCAGCACCGTGCTGCTTCAGGCCAGGCGGGCGCGGTGGCGGGCCACCTGGGCGCGCACCTGGGCCGGGGCCGTGCCGCCCAGCAGGTTGCGGGCGTTGAGCGAGCCGCGCAGGCTCAGCACCTCGTACACGTCCTGCTCGATGGCGGGGTTGTAGGCCTTGAGCTTGTCCAGCGGCAGCTCGGACAGGTCCACGCCGGCGGCGATGGCGTCCTTGACCGCGTGCGCCACCACTTCGTGCGCATCGCGGAAGGGCAGGCCCTTCTTGACCAGGTAGTCGGCCAGGTCGGTGGCGGTGGCGTAGCCTTTCCTGGCGGCGCGCTCCATGGCTTCGGGCTTGACGGTGATGCCGGCGGCCATCTCGGCGAAGATGCGCAGGGTGTCCTTCAAGGTGTCCACCGTGTCGAACAAGGGCTCCTTGTCTTCCTGGTTGTCCTTGTTGTAGGCCAGGGGCTGGCCCTTCATCAGGGTGATCAGGCCCATCAGGTGGCCGACCACGCGGCCGGTCTTGCCGCGCGCCAGTTCGGGCACGTCGGGGTTCTTCTTCTGCGGCATGATCGACGAGCCCGTGCAGAAGCGGTCGGCCAGGTCGATGAAGCCGAAGCTCTGGCTCATCCACAGGATGAGTTCTTCGCTCAGGCGCGAGACGTGCACCATCAAGAGCGAGGCCGCGGCGGTGAACTCGATGGCGAAGTCGCGGTCGCTCACGGCGTCCAGGCTGTTCTGGCTGACGCCTTCGAAGCCCAGCGTGCGGGCGACGCGTTCGCGGTCCAGCGGGTAGCTGGTGCCGGCCAGCGCGGCCGAGCCCAGCGGCAGGCGGTTGATGCGGCGGCGCAGGTCGACCATGCGCTCGGCGTCACGCGCGAACATTTCCACGTAGGCCAGCAGGTGGTGACCGAAGGCCACGGGCTGGGCGACCTGCAGGTGGGTGAAGCCGGGCAGGATCACGTCGGCGTTCTGCTCGGCCACGTCGACCAGGGCTTTTTGCAGCTCGGTCAGCAGCACGCCGATCTCGTCGACCTCGCCGCGCAGCCACAGGCGCACGTCGGTGGCGACCTGGTCGTTGCGCGAGCGGCCGGTGTGCAGGCGCTTGCCGGCGTCGCCCACCAGTTGGGTCAGGCGGGCCTCGATGTTGAGGTGCACGTCTTCGAGGTCGAGCTTCCACTCGAACTGGCCGGATGCGATCTCGTCGGTGATCTGGGTCATGCCTTTCTGGATGGCGGCGAAGTCGGCGGCGGAGATGAGGCCCTGGACCTGCAGCATCTCGGCGTGGGCCAGCGAGCCCTGGATGTCGGCCTTCCACAGGCGCTTGTCGAAGAACACGCTGGCGGTGTAGCGCTTGACCAGCTCGCTCATGGGCTCAGAAAACAGGGCCGACCAGGCCTGGGACTTCTTGTCGAGTTGGTTGGTGCTCATGACGGGGCGCTTGAAGCAGAATGTGCAAACCATGGATTTTAAGGACCCTGCCGACCATCCGTCACCTGCCGCGCCTTTGTCCGAGGCCCCGGGCCCGGCGGCCTGGGCGGTGTCGACCCAGTTTGCGCTGAACCCGCCGGGGTCGCCGGGGGGGCAGGCGGGGGCGCACTCGGCAGGGGCCGCGCTGGACGTCTGCCACGTCGGGGTGGTGCTGCGCGTGGTGCTGGGCGTGCAGCTGGTGGTGGGCCTGGGGCTGTCTTTCGGGGCGCAGGGGCCGGCCGATGCGCTGTCGCGCTGGGTGCAGTCGGCGGTGGTGTCGCTGCCGGCCAGCCTGCTGTGGCTGGTGCTGGCCTGCGCTGCCAGCCGCTGGCTGTCGCGCCGACGGGCCGCCTGGCAATGGGCGTTCGCCGTGGCCCTGGGGGTGGCGGTGGGGGCGCTGGCGCAGTGGGAGCAGGCCTGGCTGGACCAGTGGGTGGGCGGTGCGCGGACCTGGGCTGGCTGGCCGATGGTGCCCCCCATGCTGACGGGGGCGGCCCTGGCCGCGGTGGGCCTGGCCTGGCTCAAGCACCGCGCCCACAGCCAGTTGCCGGCGCATGCCGCGGCGCGCCTGGCCGAGCTGCAGGCACGCATCCGGCCGCACTTCCTCTTCAACACGCTCAACACGGCGATCGCGCTGGTGCAGATCGACCCGCAGCGTGCCGAGGCCGTGCTGGAGGACCTCGCCGAGCTGTTCCGCCAGGCGCTGTCTTCGCCCTCGCTGCGCTCGACCCTGGCCGAGGAGATCGACCTGGCGCGCCGCTACCTGGGCATCGAGCAGCTGCGTTTCGGTGACCGCGTCACCGTGCGCTGGGAGCTCGACGAGGCCGCGGCCCAGGCCGAGGTGCCGGCGCTGATCCTGCAGCCGCTGGTGGAAAACGCCGTGCGCCACGGCATCGAGGCCAACCCGCTGGGCGGCTGGATCGTGGTGCGCACCAGGGTGCAGGGCGGCCGCGCCGTTCTGACGGTGAGCAACTCCGTGCCCAGCCAGGGGCCCTCGCAGGCGACGGCGGGCCATGGCATCGCCTTGCGCAATGTGCGCCAGCGCCTCAGGCTGATGCACGATGTCGAGGCCGATTTCGATGCCGGCCTGCAGCGCGCGTCCGCCAGCGCCGACGCCGGGCGCCAGCCGCCGGTCTACGTGGTGCGCATCGCCGTGCCGCTGCCGCAGGCCGTGCGTGGGGCATGATCCCTCTGCCTGACCTCCCCGCCATGAACACCCCTGTCACCCCCCTGTCGGTCGTCGTCGTCGACGACGAGCCCCTGGCGCGCATGCGCATCCGCTCGCTGCTGGCGCAGGCGGCCGTGCCCAACGAGGTGCGCGCGGAGTTCGGCGAGTCGGTGACAGCCCTGCTGCACCTGCAGGAGCTGGACCGCAGCGGCCAGGGGCCGGACCTGGTCGTGCTGGACATCCAGATGCCCGGCCTCGACGGCATGGTGCTGGCCGCCCGCCTGCGCGAGCTGCGGCGACCGCCCGCGGTGGTGTTCGTCACGGCCCACGCCGAGCACGCCTTGCGCGCCTTCGACCTGGCCGCGGCCGACTACCTCACCAAGCCCGTGCGCCTGGAGCGCCTGAACGCCTCGCTGGAGCGTGTGCAGCGCCTGCGCGCGGCCCTGCTGCCTGCGCTGGAGGTGCGCGAGTCCGATCGCGAAGACGACCGGGAGGTGCTGGTGGTGCAGGAGCGCGGCCGCATCGAGCGCATCCCGCTGGCCGACATCCTCTACTTCAAGGCCGAGCAGAAGGCCGTGCTGCTGCGCACCGCCAGCGACAGCCGCGTCATCGACGACCCGCTGACCGAGCTCGAAGGGCGGGTGGGCGCGCGCTTCATCCGCGTGCACCGCAACGCGCTGGTCTCGCGCCAGGCCATGAAGGCCCTGGAGCGCCGCGCCGACGACCCCGATGGCGGCGAGGCCTGGGCCGTCCAGGTGCTGCCCACGCTGGAGTGGCTGGCGGTGTCGCGACGGCAGGTCAGCGCGGTGCGCGAGGCCATGGCCCAGCCACAGTGAGCAGGCACGCGGGCGCCGGGCCATGAAAAAAGCCAGGCGCAGGGCCTGGCTGGTCGGGTGGGGTGAGCGGGGCTCAGAAGCCCAGGCTGGCCAGCAGGTCGTCGACCTCGCTCTGGTTGGCCACCACGTCGGTGCGGCCTTCGCCATCGACCACCGGGCCTTCCAGCACCGGCTCGCCAGCGGGCGCGGCATGGGCGTGGGTGAGGGCGGCTTCGACCTTGTGGGCCTGCTCCGGCGGCGCGGCCTGCACCAGCAGCTTGACGAGCTGGTTTTCCAGGTCATTGGCCAGGCGCACCACCTTGGCCACCACCTGGCCGGTCAGGTCGTGGAAGTCCTGGGCCATCATGATGTCGGTCAGGTGGCCATCGACGCGGTGCGTCACGGTCTCGACGTCCTGCACGAAGTTGAAGACCGCGCCGCTGGCCACGGCCTTGACCGGGTCGGCGGTGATCAGTGCGGCCAGCTTGCGCGTTTCCGAGGCGATGTGCTCCTGGTCGGCCTTGGCCGTGTCCACCAGGTTGAGCACCTTCTCGGCAGCGTCGGCCGTCTTGGTGGCGATGTAGTTCAGGCGGCTGCGCGCATCGGGCAGGTCGTCCACCGTGTTCTTCAGGCCGGGCAGCACACCCAGCATGTTCATGGTGTCGTGCAGCTGGCGGGTCAGCGTGCCCAGTTGCTGGAAGATCTCCGGCGAGGCCGCGGGCATCGTCATGTTGTCGGGCAGGTCGACCTTCATGCTTGCTCCCTGTCTCAGGCCGTGGCGGCCAGCTTTTGCATGATCTTCTGCACCTTCTCTTCCAAGGTGGCCTTGGTGAAGGGCTTGACGATGTAGCCGGCGGCACCGGTCTGGGCGGCCAGCACGATGTCTTCCTTGCGGGCTTCGGCCGTCACCATCAGCACGGGCAGGTGCTTGAGGGCGTCGTCGGCCTTGATGGCCTTGAGCAGCTCGAAGCCGTTCATGTTGGGCATGTTGATGTCGCTGACCACGAAATCGAACTTGCCGTTCTTCAGCATGTTCAGGGCCACCGCACCGTCTTCGGCTTCTTCGGCGTTGTTGTAGCCGCTCTCCTTGAGCAGACCGCGCACGATGCGGCGCATGGTGGAGAAGTCGTCCACGATGAGAAATTTCATGTCCACGGGGTTGCTCATGTCGCGTCCTTTGTCGTTCGGTGGGGCGTGTTGCTGCGCCCGCTGCTCAAGTGCTTATCGGCCTGTGAGGCCCGGTCTTGAGGGCTTGATGTCGGGCACCTCGGGGGTGTCGGCATCGCTGTCCGGGTCTTCGCCCGACTCGATCCGCGCGGCGCTGAAGAAGCGGTCCTCGGCCTCGCGGTTCATCACGATGATGCTGATGCGGCGGTTCAGGGGGCTCTCCGGGTTGCCCTTTTCGAAGAGCATGCTGGCGGCCAGGCCCTGCACGCGCAGCACCTTGGCGCCGGTGAGCCCGCCGGTGATCAACTCCCGCCGCGAGGCGTTGGCGCGGTCGGACGACAACTCCCAGTTGCTGTAGCCGCGCTCGCCCGCGCTGAAGGCCTTGGCGTCGGTGTGGCCCTCGATGGTCAGGCGGTTGGGCACCTCGTCGAGCACGTGGCCGATGGCGCGCAGGATGTCGCGCATGTAGCCATTGACCTCGGCCGAGCCGCTGTCGAACATCGGGCGGCTCTGGTCGTCCACGATCTGGATGCGCAGCCCCTCGGCCGTCAGGTCGAGCTGGATCTGCGACTTGAACTTGGCCAGGCGCTCGTCGTTGGCGACCACCTCCTCGACCTTCTGCTTGAGCGCGCGCAGGCGCTCGGCCTCGGCGCGCAGCTGCTCGGCCTTCATGGCCTTCTTGCGCAGCTTCTCGTCGGCGGTCTCGGTCTTGCCCTTCTTCATCTGCCCGGTGGATTCGGACAGGTTGTTGCCGCCGCCCTTGAGGATGGAGGTGGCGTCGCCTGCGCCGCTGCCGCCGAACATGGCGACCTTGAGCGGGCTGTTGAAGTAGTCGGCGATGCCTTTCTTGTCGCCCTCGGTGGTCGAGCCCAGCAGCCACATCAGCAGGAAGAAGGCCATCATGGCGGTCACGAAGTCGGCATACGCGATCTTCCAAGCACCACCGTGGGCAGCGTGGCCGCCCTTCTTGATGCGCTTGATGATGATCGGCTGGACCTTCTTCGAATCACCGGCCATGGTCTGCTCCGGGCGTCCTTACTTCTTCTTGACGTGGGCTTCGAGCTCGGCGAAGGTCGGGCGCTCGGTCGAGTACAGCACCTTGCGGCCGAACTCGATGGCCACCTGCGGGGCATAGCCCTGCATGGACGCCAGCAGCACGGTCTTGACGACCTGGAATTCCTTGGTGCCTTCGTCGAGCTTCTGCTCCATCAGGCCGCCCAGAGGCTCCACCACGCCGTAGGCCAGCAAGATGCCCAGGAAGGTGCCGACCAGGGCCGAGCCGATCATGCCGCCCAGCACGGCCGGGGGCTGGCCCACCGAGCCCATGGTGTTGACCACGCCCAGCACGGCCGCCACGATGCCGAAGGCGGGCAGGGCGCCGGCCAGGCGGGCCACGGCCGCCACGGCGCCATGGCCTTCGTGGTGGTGGGTCTCGATCTCGTTGTCCATGAGGGTCTCGATCTCGTGGGCGTTGAGGTTGCCCGAGACCATCATGCGCAGGTAGTCGGTGATGAACTCGACGACGTGGTGGTCGTGGCCCATCGTGGGGTACTTCTTGAACAGGGCGGAGTTGTGCGGATCCTCGACGTCCTTTTCGATGGACATCAGGCCTTCCTTGCGCACCTTCTGCAGGATCTCGAACAACATGGCCATCAGCTCCATGTAGCGGTCCTTGGTGTACTTGGAGCCCTTGAACAGCGGCCCGAACTGGCCCAGCACGGCCTTGACGGTCTTGGGCTGGTTGTTGACCAGGAAGGCGCCGATGGCGCCGCCACCGATGGCCATCATTTCCGTGGGCATGGCGTGGATGATCACGCCCATGTTGCCCCCGTGGATGATGTAGGCGCCAAAGATGCAGCCCAGGCAGACGATGTAGCCGATTGCGACGAACATGGTGGATCAGGTGCAAGTTCGGGTCATGGCCTGATCATCGGCCAGACTGGCCCGATGAAAGCCGTGAACAAGGCCGCAGGGGTGGCGCTATTCCGGCTCAGCTTTCAGCCGATGGAAAATCCGCAGGCACCTTGCAGGCAAAAAAACGGACCCGATCCGGGTCCGTGAGAAAGCACTGTTGGGTGCCAGGAGGAGACAAGCAAGAACGCCTTCCTTCCAAAAGACGCTCACCCGTGTCTTCGGCGCTGCGCGGCGGAACTTGAGTTGCGCGCGGCGGCCTTGGCGGGCGCGGGTGCGGCAAAACGTGCGCACTTCACGCGGGGTGGGCGACCTTGGGATGAACTCAGTGCATCTGCAGCGAACCGGCGGCGCGGCCCTTGCCGGCGCGTGCGGGTGGGTTGCACAGGCCGCAGGTGAAGTGGCGTGCGATCTCGTGCGGGTGGGTGACGAAGTGGCCGCCGCACTTGTTGCACTTGGTCATGGTGAGCATGCCGTTGTCGATGAACTTGACCAGGCGCCAGG
>JADFIG010000035.1 GCA_022566735.1 Pseudomonadota bacterium | reverse complement strand
GAATCTCGAAACGCAACAGGACACGCCATGAGCATGACCCCCGATCCTGCTGCTTACGCCACGTCGGCCGCGCCGCCGCCGCGACCCGCGCGCAGCGGCGCGCGCACGCTTGCCGTCACCAGCGGCAAGGGCGGCGTCGGCAAGACCTTCGTCACCGCCAACCTCGCAGCGGCGCTGGCCGCGCGTGGCCAGAGGGTGCTGGTGCTGGACGCCGACCTCGGCCTGGCCAATCTCGATGTGGTGCTGAACCTGCACCCCAAGCTGACCCTGCACGACGTCTTCACCGAGAAGGCGACCCTGGAGCAGGCCATCCTGCCGGCGCCCGGTGGCTTCAGCGTGCTGCTGGCCGGCTCGGGCATGGTCGAGTATTCGCGCCTGACGCCGGAGGTCCGCGACAAGCTGCTGCACATCATCGACCTCGTCAAGCCGCGCTTCGACTGGGTGCTGCTGGACACCGGTGCCGGCATCTCGGACGTGGTGCTCTACGCGATTTCTCTGGCGGCGGATGTGCTGGTGGTGGCCACCCCCGAGCCCACGTCACTGACCGATGCCTACGCGACGATCAAGGTGCTGGCCACCCAGCAAGACCGTCGCCAGGTGGGCTTGCTCGTCAACCAGGCCAACCGCGTCGGCGAGGGCAAGCTGATCTGCGGCCAGTTGCAGCAGGTGCTGCAGCGCTTTGTCGGCCCGCAGCCCGGCCAGGCCTTCCGGCTGGAGCTGATGGGCGAGGTCAAGGCCGACCCTGCGGTGCGCCAGGCCGTGCTCAAGCGCCAGCTGATGCTTGAGAACTACCCCGGCTGCGACGCGGCCCAGGCCATCAAGGCCCTGGCCTCCAAGCTCCTTGGCTGACACCACCCCGCAGACCGCCTTCGAGTGGCTCGGCGGCGAGGCGCGTGTCCGCGAGCTCGTGGACCGTTTCTACGACCTGATGGACCTGGAACCGGCCTATGCCCGGCTGCGTGCGGCCCACGGAGATTCGCTGGAGACCGCACGCGACAAGTTGTTCTGGTTCCTGTGCGGCTGGCTCGGTGGGCCAGACCACTACATCAGCCGCTTTGGCCACCCGCGGCTGCGGGCGCGCCACCTGCCGTTTCGCATCGGCATCGCCGAGCGTGATGAATGGCTGGCGTGCATGAGCCAGGCCATGCAGGAGACGGGTGTGGACCCGGCCCTGCAGGCCCGGCTGGCCGAGTCCTTTGCGGGCACGGCCGACTGGATGCGCAACGTTTAGGGGCCCGCATGGGCCGGCCCAGCGGCGCTCACTCCAGGCGGAACGCGAAGTCCTGCTGGAAGGTCGCGTCGCCCTGGCACTGATAGCCCGCCAGCGCGGATTCCACCGCACGCTGCAGGGCCCGCCGTGACTTGCCATCCAGCGCGCCCTGGCTGACGCGGAACTCGGTGCCGACGACGCGGCCGCCGCGTACGGTGGCGATCACGTTCAGCACGGCTTCGCCGCTCCAGCTCACTGCCGGCACGTCGGGACGCGGCATCACGCTGCAGACGGCGCCGGGCGATTGCACCGACGTGGGTGGCCGCATGACCGAGGGCTGCGCGACCGTGGTCGGGCCGGTCGCGGTGAAGCCCTCGGCGGGCTGTGACCGTGGCATCGGGTCGAAGATCACCGGGTCTGGCGTGATCGTCGGCTCGGCGGGCACCGGCAGAGGCGGCACCGGCACTGGCGTGACGACCGGCTGGGCGGCGCGGATCGGAGGCTCCCGCGGTGGCGGCGGCTCCGGCGTCTTGGGAAGGGGCGGCAGCAGCACCGTCGGATCCTTGGGCTTGGCCGGAGGGTGGATGAAGCCCAGGCTGAGTGCCGTGATCGCCGCGACGTGAACCGCGACGACGATGCCGATGCCCAGGTAGCGGGCGGGCGCGGGGGCTTGGCGGGACAGTTCCATGGGCACGACTCCTCGTGGTGGCAGGGGAAACCGTGGGCGCGCGCAGGCAGCCGCTTTGGGTCCAGGCTACTGCCGGCTAACGCGGCGAGTCAATGGCGGCCGGCGCGCGTCGTCGATGCACCACGGTGCGCGCGGCTCCTCCCCGGCGTCAGCGCGGCGTCAGCCCATGCCGGCCAGCAGCACGATCAACGCGCCCGCGCCGCCATCGCTGGCGCGGGCCTGCACAAAGGCGAGCACTTCGTTCTTCTGCACCAGCCAGCGGCGCACGCGGCTCTTCAGCACGGGCTCCTTGCCCGGCGAGCCATGGCCCTTGCCGTGAATGATGCGCACACAGCGCAGGCCGCGCCGGGCGCTCTCGTGGATGAAGCTGCCCACGGCCTCGCGGGCGGCATCGCGGCGCAGGCCATGCAGGTCCAGCTGGGCCTGCAGTGACCAGTGGCCGCGGCGCAGCTTGCGGATGACCTCGATGCCGATGCCGTCACGGCGGAACGACAGGGTCTCGTCCGTCTCCAGCAGGCTATCGATGTCGATTTCGTCGGACAGCGCCTGCAGCAGCACCGCGCGTTCGTCGGCCTCGCGCTGCCGCGGCTCGGGTTCGGGCGGCTCGACGGCATGCAGCACGCGGTCGACCCGGCGCAGCGGCGTGACCGGGCCGACACTCAGCTCGAACACGCGGCGCTCCTGCTCCGCCAGCCGCGCCGCGGCCGCGCGGCGTTCGCGCTCCAGTTCGGCGGCCTCGCGGGCGGCGGCCAGTTCCCGCGCCAGGGGCTTCAGGTCGGCCAGGCTGCGCACGGTTCTGGTCACAGCAGCCCCCGCTCGGCAAAGGACACAACCTCGCAAGCGCCGACGATGAAGTGATCGACGACCCGCACATCCACCAGGGCGAGGGCCTGGCTCAGCTGACGCGTGAGCAGTTCGTCCGCGCGCGACGGCTCGGCCACGCCGCTGGGGTGGTTGTGCGCTAGGATGGCGGCACCCGCCCCCAGCGCCAGCGCGCGCTTGACGACCTCGCGTGGGTGGACCGTGGTGTGGCTCAGCGAGCCGTGGAACAGCGTCTCCATCGCGATCAGCTTCAGCTGGGCATCCAGGAACAGCACCGCGAACACCTCCTGGCCCAGGCCACCCAGGTGAAGGCGCAGATAGGTCTTCACGGTGTCGACGTCGTTCATCGCCGGCTTTTCGGTCAGCCGCTGGTTCAGCGAGCGCCGCGCGATCTCGAGCACGGCCGCGATCTCGGCGCGCTTGGCCGGCCCCAGGCCCTTGACCTGGGCCAGGTCCTGCACGCTCGTCGCCAGCAGGCCGGCCCAGCCGCCAAACCGGTCCAGCAGTGCCTGCGCCATCTGCAGCACCGGCGCGCCGTGGATGCCGGTGCGCAGCAGCAGGGCCAGCAGTTCCGCATCCGCCAGCGCGGCGGGACCGCGGGCGAGCAGCTTCTCGCGCGGCCTGGCGTCCGGGGGCAGATGGGTCAGCGGCATAAAATCGGCAGTCTAGCCAAGCGCTCCCAGATCCCCGTCGAATGAATCCCATCCAGGCCGGCTCCTTTCTTACGCTGCACTACCGGCTCTCGGGCCCGGACGGCGCCGACATCGTCAACACCTTTGACGGCAAGCCCGCCACGCTGTCGCTCGGTGCCGGCCAGCTGTCGCCGGCGATCGAGTCACGCCTGATCGGCCTGGCCGAGGGGGCACATGAGCGCTTCGAACTGCCCGCCGGCGAGGCCTTTGGCGAGCGCAACCCGGAGCTGCTGCAGCGGGTCAAGCTGTCGCTGCTGCGCCAGCTCGGGGATCCGGACGAGGCCTACCACGTGGGTGACGTGGTGCAGTTCCCCGGGCCCGACGGTCAGGGCGGCTATGCCGGTGTCGTCCGCGAAGTGGGAGAGGACGCGCTGTTGTTCGATTTCAACCATCCGCTCGCGGGCCAGCCGGTCAGCTTCGAAGTGCGGGTCATCGGGGTGCTGTGATGGAGACGCTCGTGCATCCCAATGAAGTGATCCTGGCCGAGCCGCGCGGCTTTTGCGCCGGCGTGGACCGGGCGATCGAGATCGTCGAGCGTGCGCTCGTGAAGTTCGGTGCCCCGATCTATGTGCGCCACGAGATCGTGCACAACACCTATGTGGTCAACGACCTGAAGTCGCGCGGCGCGATCTTCATCGAGGACCTGGCCGAGGTGCCTGCCGGTGCAACGCTGGTGTTCAGCGCCCATGGCGTCAGCCAGGAGGTGCGCCGCGAAGCCGCGGCGCGTGGCTTCCAGATCTTCGATGCGACCTGCCCGCTGGTGACCAAGGTCCACGTCGAGGTGGCCAAGCTGAACCGCGAGGGCTTCGAGTTCATCATGATCGGCCACAAGGGCCACCCCGAGGTCGAGGGCACGATGGGGCAGCTCTCCGATGGCATCTACCTCGTCGAAGAGGTGGAGGATGTCGCCAAGGTCCAGGTCAAGGACCCGAGCAAGCTGGCCGTTGTCACGCAGACCACCTTGAGCGTGGACGATGCCGCCGAGATCCTCGCCGAAGTGAAGCGCGTCTTCCCGCAGGTGCGCGAGCCCAAGAAGCAGGACATCTGCTACGCGACGCAGAACCGCCAGGACGCGGTCAAGCTGCTGGCGCCGCAGGTGGATGTCGTCATCGTCGTCGGCAGCCCCACCAGCTCCAACAGCAACCGGCTGCGCGAACTGGCCGAGCGCCTGGGTACGCCAGGCTATATGGTCGACGCCGCCGAGGACCTGAAGCCCGAATGGCTGGAGGGCCGTCCGCGCGTGGGCCTGACGGCGGGCGCCTCCGCGCCCGATGTGCTCGTTCAGGCCGTCATCGACCAGCTGCGCCAGCTCGGCGCCACCACCGTGCGCAGCCTGCCGGGTGTTGAAGAAAACGTGCGCTTCCCGCTGCCGGTAGGCCTGGGCGACAAGTCCATGGCCGAGGTGAGTGCCTCCCGATCTTGATGCCGCCGTCCCAGACCTCCGGCGGCGCTGACATCGGCGCCGTTTTCATATTCGAATTCTGAAAGAACGACATGCTCGACATCACCCAACTGCGCAAGGAGCTCGACACCGTCATCGAGCGCCTGAACGCACGCAAGAACCCCCAGCCATTCCTCGACGTGGAGCGCTTCAAGGCCCTGGAGGCCGAGCGCAAGGCGGTGCAGACCCGCACCGAGGAATTGCAGGCGCGCCGCAACGCGCTGTCCAAGCAGATCGGCATGGCCAAGGGCAAGGGCGAGGATGCCACCGCGCAGATGGCTGAGGTGGGCAGCATCGCCGATGAACTCAAGGCCGGCGCCGAGCGGCTGGACGCGATCCAGCACGAGCTCAACCACCTGCTGATGGGCGTGCCCAACCTGCCCGACGAGAGTGTTCCGCTCGGCACGGACGAGACCGGCAACATCGAGGTGCGCCGCTGGGGCACGCCGCGCAGCTTCGAGTTCGACGTCAAGGACCATGTCGACCTGGGTGCCCCGCTGGGCCTGGACTTCGAGACCGGCGCCAAGCTCTCGGGCGCGCGCTTCACGTTCATGAAAGGCCCGATCGCCCGCCTGCACCGCGCACTGAGCGCATTCATGCTCGACGTGCAGACGCAGGAGCACGGCTACACCGAGTGCTACACGCCCTACCTGGTCAAGGCGCCGGCGCTGCTGGGCACCGGCCAGCTGCCCAAGTTCGAGCAGGACCTCTTCCACGTCACCTCGGGCGATGCCGAAGACGCCGACAGCAAGTGGTACCTCATCCCCACCAGCGAGGTCACGCTGACCAACACCGTGGCCGACAGCATCGTGCCGCTGGAGCAGCTGCCGCTCAAGCTCACCGGCCACACGCCGTGCTTCCGCTCCGAGGCGGGCAGTGCCGGCCGTGACACCCGCGGCATGATCCGCCAGCACCAGTTCGACAAGGTGGAGATGGTGCAGGTCACCACGCCCGAGCAGAGCCACGCGGCGCTGGAGGCCATGGTGGGCCACGCCGAAGCCATCCTGCAGAAGCTGGAGCTGCCCTACCGCGTGATGGCGCTGTGCACCGGCGACATGGGCTTCGGTGCCGCCCGCACCTACGACCTGGAGGTGTGGCTGCCGGCGCAGAACACCTACCGCGAGATCAGCTCCTGCTCCAACTGCGAGGCCTTCCAGGCCCGCCGCATGCAGGCGCGCTTCCGCAACGCGCAGGGCAAGACCGAGTTCGTGCACACGCTCAACGGCTCGGGCCTGGCCGTGGGCCGCGCCCTGGTGGCGGTGCTGGAGAACCACCAGCAGGCCGATGGCAGCATCCGGGTGCCGGCGGCGCTGCGCCCCTACCTGGGTGGCGCCGAGGTGCTGGGCGCCTGAGCGGGCGCGCAACGCCCGGGCCCCGCAGGGCTGGAGGAAACGCCGAAAGCCCTGCTATACTGCGAGGCTTTCCGGGGTGCACATCCCGGACGCCGCACAAGACCCCGGCGCGCCCCGTTTCCAGGAGAGGTGGCAGAGTGGTCGAATGTACCTGACTCGAAATCAGGCGTACCGCAAGGTACCGTGGGTTCGAATCCCACCCTCTCCGCCAATGCAAAACCCAAGTGATTGATTCACTTGGGTTTTTTGCTTTCTGGCCTGTCAGAAAGGCTGGGCGGGCGGCGCGTTATCCACAGTTTCTGTGGATAAACCTGTGTGATCCGTTGGGATGGTTCGATGCATCGCCTGCTGTCATTGACGATCCGCTGGATTGCCCATCTTCGGCGCGCCAGCTGTCACTCCGTCAGGCAGCGGTCCGGGCTGCCGTCGATTCGCGCACGACCAGGCTTGCCTGCAGCAGTTGCGACTCGGGGCGCTGGCCCTTGGCGATCTGCAGCAGGCGCTCGACCATGGCCACGCCCGCCTGGTCGACGGGCTGGCGGATGGTGGTCAGCGGCGGGTGCCAGCGGGCGGCGGCGTCGATGTCGTCGTAGCCCACGATGCTGATGTCTTGCGGCACGCGCAGGCCCCGCGACAGCAGCACGCCCATGGTGTTCATGGCGATGAGGTCGCTGGCCGCGAAGATGGCGTCGAAGGGCACGCCCTGGTCCAGCAGCCGGCGGATGGCGGGTTGGGCGGCCTCGGGCATGGTGGTGTCGCCCATGAAGACGATGCGCCGCCGTCCCAGGCTGAGCAGGTGCTCGGTGGCCAGGCGGCCGCCCAGGATGTTGTCGGTGCCGATGGTGCAGTAGCGCTGGTCGGGCAGCTGGGCGCCCCAGACCACGAAGGGCACGCCGCGGTCGGCCAGCTCGTTGAGCTGGGCGTGCTGGCCCCATTGCCCGATGACGGCCACCGCGCCGGCACGGCCGGTGTCGTGGATGGCAGCGAGGTCGAGCAGCTTGTCGGCGTCCACGCGGGACAGCAGCAGGTCGTGGCCGCGTTCGGTCAGGGCATCGGCCAGGGAGCCGAGCATGCTCAGGAAGAACGGGTCGGAGATGCGCTGGCGGGTGTTGTGGTCGAACGGGATGACGACCGCGATGGTCGGGTTGTAGCCCAGGCGCAGGCTCTTGGCACTGGCGTTGATCGAGTAGTTCATGGACCGCGCCAGGTCGACGATGCGTTGGCGGGTCTCAGGGTTGATCAGCGTGCTGCCATTGAGTGCGCGCGATACGGTGGAGGCGGACACGCCGGCGAGGCGGGCGATGTCCATCATCTGGACGCGACGTTTGTCGGAGTCGTTTCTGGGCATGTGCTTGGATCCTGCGTGGCGCATTACATCACGAGCAAGGGGCGCTGCCCATCATGCGAAACTCCAAGTCACCGTGAAGAAATGCGCACCCACCATTGCCGTCGTCCTGGGCACTGCCCGGGTTGTTCTGGCCGCGGCCCTGCCCCTGGCGCAGGCCGACATGGCCTGGGCGCAAGAAGCCTTGACCAGGCCGGCGGACGGCTTGAGCCTGGACGAGGTCGTCGTCACGGCCACGCCCGAGGCGCGCAGCCGGATGCGGCAGTCCCTGTCGGTCAGCGCCTTGAGCGGCGAGCAGCTCACCGACAGCGGCGCCAGCAGCGTCGCGGACGCCTTGCGCCTCGTCCCGGGGGTGCGCGCGGAGGCCAGTTCCGGCGAGGGCAATGCCAACGTCACCGTGCGGGGCGTGCCCATTTCGGCGGGCGGCTCGCGTTACCTGCAGTTCCAGGAAGACGGGCTGCCGGTGCTGCTGTTCGGGGACGTCAACTTCGTCACCCCCGACATGTTCATGCGCCTGGATCCGGGCACGGACGGGCTGGAGGTGGTGCGCGGCGGTTCCGCCTCGACGCTGGCATCGCAGGCCGCGGGCGGTGTGGTCAATGTGCTGAGCAAGACGGCGGCCGACCTGCCCGGCAGCCTCGTGGAGGTGACGGCCTCGCTGGCGGGCGGTCGCAGCCGCCGCCTGGCGTTCGCCCATGCCATCCCGAGTCCGGACGGCGGCGGGGTGCTGCTCAGCGGCTTCCTGCGCGACGGGGAGGGGCCGCGCCCCACGCATGGCGCCCGGATGGAGCAGGGCGGGCAGCTGCGCCTGGTGCTGACCCGGGCGATGGGCGGGGGCGACAGTGCGCGGCTCTTCGTCAAGCTCCTCGACGACCAGACCCCGACCCAGCTGACGGTGCCGGTGCGCATCGTCCAGGGCCGGATCCAGCGCCTGCAGGGCGTGGACCCGCGCGACTTCTCGCCCTATGCCCGCGGCTTGCCGGGCATCTCGCCTTTTGGCCTGTCCGGTGGCAAGCCGGCCGACATCAACGATGGGCTGCGCGCCAGGAGCGTGGCGGTGGGCGGGCAACTCGACCTCACGCTGGGTGGCGGCTGGGTGCTCAGCGAGAAGTTCCGCGTGGCGCGCAACGCGGGGGCCTTCAACGGCCTGATGCCCGGCAGTTACGCCAGCGGTGCCAACCCCGACAGCACGGCCCCCGCGGGCTACAACGCGCTGTACCTGGGCGCGCGCTTCAACGACGTGGGCCTGGCGGTCAACGACGTGAGGGCCACCCGCACCGAGGTGCTGGGCGAGGGGCGCACGCTGAGCGCCACCGTGGGCCTGTTCCTGGCCCGCCAGAAGCTGGACCTGGACTGGGAGATCGGTGGCTTCTCCTCGCCCCTGCCTGTCGATGGCGGCACCTCCTATGGCAGCTACAGCAGCAGCTACCGGCGCGCGCTGGACCTGCGCCACGACGCGGTGGCGCCCTACCTGGCGGCCGGCCTGGCCTGGGGCCCCTGGAACCTCGATGCCAGCCTGCGCCAGGACCACCAGCACGTGACCGGCAGCTTCCAGGACAACGGCGATGGCCTGGGCGTGGGTGTGCAGGCCGTGGACCACCGCTCGAAGCTGGACGCCCACTCGCTGGGCCTCAACCGCCTGCTGAGCCGGGACCTGGCCTTGTTCGTGCGCACCAGCCGAGGCGGGGCCCTGCCCAGCGACCGCATCCTCTTTCCCTCGAGCGCGGCGCTGGCCTTGTGCGGCAACCATTGCTTCGTCGGGGCCCGCCCCGAGCCCAACAGCGTCGTCCAGCACGAGGGCGGCGTGAAGTTCCGTCAGGGCGCCTTCAGCGCCTTCGTCACGCTGTTCATGGCCAGCACCCGCGAGAGCAACCACGACTTCACCACCGGCGTGTCCTCGGTCAACCGCTACGAAGCCCGGGGCGTGGAGATCGAGTCGGCCTACCGCCTCGGGCAGTTCCGCATCCAGGGTGGTTTGACGCTGACGGACGCGGAGGTCAAGGGCAGCAACAACCCGGCCTACCTCGGCAAGGCGCCCAACCGGCAGGCCAGGGCCGTCTTCCAGCTGGCGCCGAGTTGCCACTGGGGTGCGACGATGGTGGGCGCCACGGTGGTGGGCACGGGCAGGTCGCGCGACGCGCAGACCACCGCGCTGGAGGCCGAGCTGCCGGCCTATGTCGCCGTCAATGCCTTCGTGCGCCATGCCGTGAGCGCCTCGACGACGCTGACCCTGGCCGCCAACAACCTGTTCAACCGCCTGGGCTACACCGAGGTGAACAGCGAGCGGGCCGCCGCGCGTTCGATCAACGGCCGCACCGTCAGCCTGGCCCTGCGCCACAGTTTCTGAGATGAGCGCCTCCAAACCCCACCTCTCGCTGAGGCAGTTGCTGAGCATGAACCTCGGCTTCTTCGGGATCCAGTACAGCTTCGGGCTGCAGCAGGCCAACATGAGCCCGATCTACCAGTTCCTGGGGGCCGACGAGCGCAGCCTGCCGCTGTTGTGGCTGGCCGGCCCGGTCACGGGCCTGTTGGTGCAGCCGCTGGTGGGCGCCCTCAGCGATCGCACCGACAGCCGCTGGGGCCGGCGCACGCCGTATGCCCTGGTCGGTGCGGTGCTGTGCAGCCTGGGCTTGCTGGCCATGCCCATGAGCCCGACGCTGTGGTTCGCGGCAGGCCTGCTGTGGTTTCTGGACGCGGCCAACAACCTGACCATGCAGCCCCTGCGGGCTTATGTGAGCGACCGCCTGGCGCAGCGGCAGCAGGCGGCGGGCTACCTCGTCCAGGGGGCCTTCACGGGCCTGGCCCAGACCCTGGCCTACCTCACGCCCAGCCTGTTCGTGTGGTGGGGGCTGGACCGCGATGCGGTGGGCGGCAATGGCGTCCCGCTGGCCACGGTGGCGGCCTTCGTCATCGGGGCGCTGATGTCGGTGGGCACGATGGTGTGGTCGGTGCGTTCGACGCCGGAGCTGCCGCTGAGCGAGGCCGAGCGCACCCGCTTGCGCGCCCGCCCCCGCGGCCTGATGGCGACCTTGCGCGAGATCGCCGAGGCGGCCCGGGACATGCCGCCGGCCATGCGCCGCCTGTGGTGGATGAAGCTGTTCCAGTGGTACGGCATGCTGTGCTACTGGATCTACATCGTGCCGGCGCTGGCCCGCGCCATGTTCGGCGCCGCGCCCGATGCCGCGGCCGGCCTGCGCGAGGCGGGCCTGCTCAATGGCCAGATCGGCGGCTTCTACAACTTCGTGGCCTTCGTCTCGGCCTTCGCGATGATCCCCCTGAGTCGGCGTTTCGGTCCGGCGCGCGTGCATGCGCTGTGCCTGGCACTGGCGGGGTTGGGCATGTGCAGCCTGCCCGGCATCCACGACACGGCCTGGCTGTTTGTGCCCATGGTGGGCGTGGGCCTGGCCTGGGCCAGCATGATGGGCAACCCCTATGCGATGCTCGCCGACAGCGTGCCGCCCGAGCGGGTGGGCGTCTACATGGGCCTGTTCAATGCCTTCATCGTGCTGCCCATGCTCCTGCAGATGCTGACGATGCCGCTGTACTACGACAGCCTGCTCGGTGCGGACCCGCGCCGCGCGGTGCAACTGGCCGGGGTGCTGCTGATCGTGGCCGCGGGCCTGGCACTGCGCCTGCATCAGCACCAGCACCGGCACCGGCAGGGCTGATCCGCGCTCCGTCACGGCCCGCCGTCTACACTGCTGTCACCCCCGGTTCGAGGAGTCCCGAGCGTGAACCCCGCTGACATGGTGGCGCTGGCGCGAGCGCGCTGGCCCCAGATCGAGATCCGCTGTCCGCAGCCGTCCCTGGCCGCTGCCGAGCTGGCCGCCGATGTGGCCGAGCGCCTGCGCCAGGCCGTGCAGCAGCGCGGTCGGGCCGTGCTGTGCGTCTCCGGCGGCCGCTCGCCGGTGGCCTTCTTCGAGGCCCTGCGGTCCCAGCCCCTGGATTGGGATCGCGTGGCCATCACCCTGGTGGACGAGCGCTGCATCCCCCCCGATCACCCCGACAGCAACGCCCGCCTGGTGCGCGAACACCTGCTGCAAGGGGCTGTGGCGGCGGCCCGCTTCGTGCCCCTGGTGGACGATGCCTTCGCGGGCGACGGGGGGGCGCTGCATGAACCGCAGGCGCTGGCCCGGCACGCCGACGATGCGATCGCCGAGCTGCCCGTGGCCGATGTGCTGGTGCTGGGCATGGGGGCCGATGGCCACACGGCCTCGCTGTTCCCGGGCTCGCCCGACCTGGCCCAGGCCCTGAACCTGGCCACACCGGCGCGGGTGTGCGCGCTGCGCCTGCCTGAGCCCCCACCCCTGCCGGCCCACCCGCGCCTGAGCTGGACGCTGGCGCACATCCTGCGGGCGCGCCACATCGCGTTGCCGGTGCAGGGCGCCGACAAGCTGGCCACGCTCGCCGCGGCGGCAGGTGAGGGGGCGCCGAGCGGCCGTGGCGCCTTGCCCCTGAACGCCTTGCCCATCTGCCATGTGCTGCAGCAGACCGCCACGCCGGTGTCGCTGTGGCTGCCTTCCTGAGGTCCCCATGTCGTCTCCTCCGTCTCCTCCGTCTCCCGCCCCGGTGCCCGGGCATCCCGCTGTGCACCCCGAGCTGCAGCGCATCACCGAGCGCATCCGCCAGCGCAGCGCCGCCACGCGCCAGGCCTACCTGGCCATGGTCGACAGCGCCCGCCGTCCCAGCGCCTACCGCGCCGGCATGGGCTGTGCCAATGCGGCCCATGCGTTTGCGGCCATGCCCGCGTCCGACAAGCTCGTCCTCAACCAGGAGCGCCAGCCCAACCTGGGC
The DNA here is from genome assembly GCA_022566735.1 of Pseudomonadota bacterium. GTDB lineage: Bacteria > Pseudomonadota > Gammaproteobacteria > Burkholderiales > Burkholderiaceae_C > Aquabacterium. Next base: position 21,602 of record JADFIG010000035.1, on the reverse strand, counting down.
GTGGTCACGGCCTACAACGACATGCTCTCGGCCCACCAGCCCTACGAGCACTACCCCGAGCGCATCCGCGCCGCCGCCCGCGCCCTGGGCGCCACGGCCCAGGTGGCCGGCGGCGTGCCCGCCATGTGCGACGGCATCACCCAGGGCGAAGACGGCATGGAGCTGTCGCTGTTCTCGCGCGATGTCATTGCCCTGGCCACGGCGGTGGCGCTGTCGCACAACGTGTTCGACGCGGCCCTGTGCCTGGGCGTGTGCGACAAGATCGTGCCGGGGCTGTTCATCGGTGCGCTGCAGTTCGGCCACCTGCCGGTGGTCTTCGTGCCAGCCGGGCCGATGACCTCGGGCCTGTCGAACGACGCCAAGGCCAAGGTGCGCCAGGACTTCGCGCAGGGCAAGGTCGGTCGCGCCGAACTGCTCGCATCGGAACAGGCGGCCTACCATGGCCCTGGCACCTGCACCTTCTACGGCACGGCCAACTCCAACCAGATGCTCATGGAAATCATGGGCCTGCACCTGCCCGGATCGTCCTTCGTGAACCCGGGCACGCCCTTGCGGGACGCGCTGACCGAGGCCGCCGTGGAGCGCGCCGTGGCCATGGGCCAGCCGGGGCAGAAGCACAGCGGCATGGGCGGGATGGGCCATTGGGTCAACGAACAGGTCATCGTCAACGGCCTGGTCGGCCTGCTGGCCACGGGTGGCTCGACCAACCACACCCTGCACCTGGTCGCCATGGCGCGCGCCGCCGGCATCCTCATCGACTGGGACGATTTCGCCGAGCTCTCGGCCTGTGTGCCGCTGCTGGCCCGCGTCTACCCCAATGGCCAGGCCGACGTGAACCACTTCCACGCGGCCGGCGGCATGGGCTTTTTGATGCGCGAGCTGCTGGATGCGGGTCTGTTGCACGAGGACGTGGCGACGGTGATGGGCCGGGGCCTGCGCGCCTACACCCGCGAGCCCTGGCTGGACGCGGGCCGGCTGGCCTGGCGCGAGCTGCCACAGGACTCGGCCGACCTCGACGTGCTGCGCCCGGCCGCCCAGCCCTTCAGTGCCGATGGCGGCCTGCGCCTGATGCGCGGCAACCTGGGGCGCGCGGTGGTGAAGGTGTCGGCCGTCAAGCCGGCGCACCGCGTGGTGCGGGCGCCCGCCGTGGTGGTGAGCGACCAGCAGCAGCTGGCGCAGCGCTTCCAGGCCGGTGAGCTGGAGCGCGACTTCGTGGCCGTCGTGCGCGAACAAGGTCCGCGCGCCAATGGCATGCCCGAACTGCACAAGCTCACGCCCCTGCTGGGCGTGCTGCAGGACCGCGGCTTCAAGGTGGCCCTGGTCACCGATGGGCGCATGTCGGGGGCCTCGGGCAAGGTGCCGGCGGCCATCCACCTCAGCCCCGAGGCGCTGGACGGCGGGATGATCGCGCGCATCGAAGAGGGCGACATGCTCACCGTCGATTGCGAGCAAGGCCTGCTGCAGCTGGAGGTCGACGAGGCCGTGCTGGCCGCACGCACGCCGCGGCTGTCCTCCCAGCCCAGCCAGGGGCAGCCCGCCTGGCTGCACCACGGCCGCCAGCTCTTCGAACTGTTCCGCCAGAACGCCTCTCCGGCCGAGCAGGGCGCCTCGCCGCTGTGGCCGACGCCGCGCTGAGCCCTCGGCGCAAGCCGCCACCGGCCCAGGCCTGCCCACACTTTCCGCGCTTTGCCAGCGCCAGCCTTCACCCCGAGCTTGCCGATGTCTGCCCATCCCACCCTGAGTCCGCCGTCCTTCACCTCGCGCGTGGTGCCCGTCATCGTCATCACCGACGTGGCCCAGGCCGTGCCGCTGGCGCACGCCCTGCTGGCCGGCGGCGTCGATGTCATGGAGATCACCTTGCGCCACGCCGCCGGCCTGCCCGCCATCGAGGCCGTGGCCCGCGCCGTGCCGCAGATGCACGTGGGTGCCGGCACCGTGACCCATGCCGAAGAGGTGCGCCGCGTGCAGGACGCCGGTGCCAGCTTCGCGCTGTCGCCGGGCATGACGGACGCCCTCGTGCAGGCCGCCTTCGATGCCCGCCTGCCCTTCATGCCCGGGGTGATGACGCCGGGCGAAGTCATGCGCGCCCGCGACCACGGCTTCCGCCTGGTCAAGCTCTTCCCCGCCGAGCAGGCCGGTGGCCTGGGCATGCTCAAGGCACTGGGCGGCCCGCTGGGCGACATGCGCTTCTGCCCCACCGGCGGCGTCTCGCCCGACAACATGGGCGCCTTCCTGCGCCTGCCCAATGTGGCCATGGTCGGCGGCTCGTGGCTGACGCCCGTGGCCATGCTGGAGGCGGGCCGTTGGGACGAGGTCACGCGCCTGGCCCGCGCCGCGACGCAAGCCGCCCTTTACACTTGACCGCGGCGGCGTCCACACCGACGCTGCCTGGGTCTCCACTTTGATCTCAACCCTGGGTCGCAGCCTCCACCCGAGGCGGTGGCCTGCAGTTTTTCGCCGGTGATCCCGGTGACTTTCGCACATGACTGTTCAGAGCACGACGACGGCTTCTCGCAAGACCGCATCCCGCAAAGGCCTCTCCCGCCAACCCGACACCGAAGCCCCCCTGGTCGAAGACATCCGCTTCCTCGGCACCCTGCTGGGCGATGTCATCCGCGAACAGGAAGGCCGCGCCGCCTACGAGCTCGTCGAGCAGGTGCGCAAGCTCTCGGTGGCCTTCCGCCGCGATGCCGACCAGGACGCCGACAAGGTGCTCAAGAAGCTGCTCAAGGGCCTGAGCGCCGACCAGACGGTCAGCGTCGTGCGTGCCTTCACCTACTTCAGCCACCTGGCCAACCTGGCCGAAGACCGCCACCACATCCGCCGCCGCGAGGTGCACGAACGCGCCGGCCGCAGCCACGAAGGCAGCATTGAGGCCTGCTTCCAGCGCCTGCGGGATGCCGGCATCGCGCCGCGCAGCATCGCGCAGACGCTGACCACCGCCTACGTTGCGCCCGTGCTCACCGCCCACCCGACCGAGGTGCAGCGCAAGAGCATCCTCGATGCCGAGCGCGACATCGCCCGCCTGCTCACCGAGCGCGACGCCGTGCGCGCCCGCCAGGCCGCCAACCCGCAAGATGCCTTGGCCCCGCGCGAGCTGGCCGCCAACGAGGCCGCCATCCGCGCCCGCATCACCCAGCTCTGGCAGACGCGCCTGCTGCGCTTTTCCAAGCTCACCGTGGCCGACGAGGTCGAGAACGCGCTGGGCTACTACGAGTCCACCTTCCTGCGCGAGATCCCCAAGCTCTACGCCGACCTGGAGCGCGAACTCGGCGCCCACCCCGTGGCCAGCTTCCTGCGCATGGGCCAGTGGATCGGTGGCGACCGCGACGGCAACCCCAATGTCTCGGCGCAAACGCTCTCGCACGCCCTGGGCCGCCAGGCCGATGTCGCCCTGCGCTTTTACCTGACCGAGGTGCACCACCTCGGCGCCGAGCTCTCGCAGTCCGTGCGCCTGGTGGCCGTCTCGCCCGAGATGCAGGCCCTGGCCGAGCGCTCGCCCGACCACAGCGAGCACCGCAGCGACGAGCTCTACCGCCGCGCCCTCATCGGCATCTACGCCCGCCTGGCCGCCACGCTGCGCCAGCTCACCGGTGGCGAGGCCGCGCGCCATGCCGTCGAGCCGCAAGACCCGTATGCCGATGCCGCCGAGTTCCTGGCCGATCTGCGCACCATCGGGGCCTCGCTGCGCGCCCACCATGGCGATGTGCTGGTGAGCCCGCGCCTGCAGCCGCTGCTGCGCGCCGTCGAGGTCTTCGGCTTCCACCTGGCCACCGTCGACCTGCGCCAGAGCTCCGACCAGCACGAGCGCGTCGTCACCGAACTGCTGGCCACGGCCCGCATCGCGCCCGACTACAGCGCCCTGTCGGAAGACGACAAGCGCGCCGTGCTGCTGCGCCAGCTCAACGACGCCCGCCCGCTGCGCGTGCCCACCGCGGCTTACAGCGAGCACACCGTGGCCGAGCTGGCCATCTTCGAGCGCGCCCGCGAGATGCGCCAGCGCTTCGGCGCCGACGCCATCCGCCACTACATCATCAGCCACACCGAAACCGTCAGCGACTTGCTGGAAGTGCTGCTGCTGCAAAAGGAAGTGGGCCTGATGTCCGGTACCCTGGACGATGGCGGCGTGGCCGACCTCATCGTCGTGCCCCTGTTCGAGACCATCGAAGACCTGCGCAACGCCCCGCACATCATGCGCGCCTTCTACAGCCTGCCCGGTGTGGCGGCCCTGGTGCAGCGCGGCGGTGCCGAGCAGGACATCATGCTGGGCTACTCCGACAGCAACAAGGACGGCGGCATCTTCACCAGCAACTGGGAGCTCTACCGCGCCGAAATCGCCCTGGTGGCCCTGTTCGACGAGCTCACCCAGCACGGCCTGAAGGACGCCGGCGTGCCGCCCGCCGCGGTGCAGCTGCGCATGTTCCACGGCCGTGGCGGCACCGTGGGCCGCGGCGGCGGCCCCAGCTACCAGGCCATCCTGGCCCAGCCCCCCGGCACCGTGCGCGGCCAGATCCGCCTGACCGAGCAGGGCGAGGTCATCGGCTCCAAGTACGCCAACCCCGAAATCGGCCGGCGCAACCTCGAAACCCTGGTGGCCGCCACGCTGGAAGCCACCTTGCTGCAGACCGCGCAGACCTCGCAAACTTCGCAGGTCGCCACCCCCGCCTTCCTGCAGACGGCGGCCACGCTCTCGCAGGCCAGCATGGACGCCTACCGCGCCCTGGTCTACGAGACCCCGGGCTTTGCCGACTACTTCTTCCAGGCCACGCCCATCCGCGAAATCGCCGAGCTCAACATCGGCTCGCGTCCGGCCTCGCGCAAGGCGCTCAAGGGCATCGAGGACCTGCGCGCCATCCCCTGGGGCTTCGGCTGGGGCCAGAGCCGCATCACCCTGCCGGGCTGGTACGGCTTCGGCTCGGCCGTGCAGGCCTTCCTGAACGCCGAAGGCGAGCCGGGCCGCAAGAAGGCCCTGGCCCTGCTGCAGAAAATGCACCGCCAGTGGCCCTTCTTCCGCACCCTGCTGTCCAACATGGACATGGTGCTGGCCAAGAGCGACCTGGCCCTGGGCTCGCGCTACGCCAGCCTGGTCGACGATGGCCGCCTGCGCAAGAAGGTGTTCACGCAGATCGAGGCCGAGTGGCAGCGCACCGCCGAGGCCCTGGCCCTCATCACCGGCGAGCCGCAGCGCCTGGCGCACAACGCCGCCCTGGCGCGCTCCATCCGCCACCGCTTCCCCTACATCGATCCGCTGCACCACCTGCAGGTCGAGCTGGTGCGGCGCTACCGGGCCGGCCACACCGACGAACGCGTGCGCACCGGCATCCACATCTCCATCAACGGGATCGCCGCGGCCTTGCGCAACACCGGCTGATCTGGCGCAAAGGCCGGGCAGGAAAGGTTTTCACAGATCTTTACCGCCCGGCCAAGTCCCCTTTACGGCGGGCCCGCAAGATGTGAGCATGTCCAGGCCAACCCCGGCCTGAAACACAAGGAGCCTCACATGCCTTCGCACACCCCCGCCCCTGTCTCCGCCATGTCCCTGCGCGGCACGTCGCTGCCGATGCGCCACCTGCTGCTCACCGGCGTCCTGGCGCTGGGTGCGGCCTTCGCCAGCACCCCCAGCCCGGCCGCGGACAAGCCGGCCGACAAAGCCCCGGCCGCCACCGCTTCGGCGCCTGCCCGCATGGCCCCCGGCATGCACCACGGCGGCCCGATGGACATGCATGGCGGCATGGGCATGCACGATGGCATGGGCGGCGGCATGGGCATGATGCCCTTCGGCCGCCACCTCGACCGCCTGCTCGACGACGTCAAGGCCACCGACGCCCAGCGCCAGCAGATCAAGCAGATCACCGACAAGGCCCGCGGCGACGTGATGGCCCTGCACGAGCAAGGCCGTGGCCTGCACGAGCGCGCCGCCGCCCTGTGGACCACGCCCAAGATCGACGCCACGGAGGCCGAGAAGGTTCGTCAGCAGATGCTGGCCCAGCACGACCAGGTCAGCAAGCGCATGATGCAGGCCATGCTCGACGTCGGCCAGGTGCTGACCCCCGAGCAACGCGCCAAGGCGGCCCAGCTGATGAAGGAGCGCCACGAGCGCATGGCCGAGCGCTGGCGTGAGCGCGGCGGCCCCGCGTCGGGGGCAGCCATGGGACGGCACCGCCACGGCGACCAACCCAAGATGGACCGTTGATGCCGGAGCGCGCGACAATGTCGGACATGAGTGAGCACATCCTGCTGATCGACGACGACCTGCGCCTGAGCGCCATGGTTGCCGATTACCTGCAAAGCCACGGCTACCAGGTGTCATCCGCCCCCAGCCTGAACGCCGGCCGCGAGTTGCTGGCCCGTCAGGCCGTGGACGCCCTGGTGCTGGACCTGATGCTGCCCGACGGCGACGGCCTGGACCTCTGCCGCGAGTTGCGCGCCTCCCCCCGCACGCGCTCGCTGCCGGTGCTGATGCTCAGCGCCCGCGGCGAGCCCACCGACCGCATCGTCGGCCTGGAAATCGGTGCCGACGACTACCTCACCAAGCCCTTCGAGCCGCGCGAGTTGCTGGCGCGCGTGCGGGCCTTGCTGCGGCGCGCGTCCGCGCACCCTGAGGACACCGACGTCTGGCGCTTCGGCCGCCTGGAGATCGACACCGGCCTGCGCCAGGTGCGCCTGGGTGGCGAGTCTTGCGACCTGACCTCCTACCAGTTCGACCTGCTCAGCGTGCTGGCCCAGCACCCCGGCCGCGTGCTCAGCCGCGACCAGATCATGGACGCCCTCAAGGGCCACCCGCTGGAAGCCTTCGACCGCTCCATCGACGTGCACATCTCGCGCATCCGGGCGGCCATCGAGGAGGACCCGAAGGAGCCCCGCCGCATCCTCACGGTGCGTGGCGTGGGCTACGTGTTCGCCAAGAAGCAGGACGCTGACCAGGATGCCGCCTGACATCCGCGGTCTGAGGTGCCATTGACGTCCCCGGCATGAAGACGCTGGCGCTGCGCATTTACCTCACCGTCGTGACGGTGCTGCTGATCTTCGCCCTGGTGTCGGGGTGGCTGGCGCAGCGCAACCTGGAGCACGAGCGCACCCAGGTGCAGTCCATGGCCGCCTGGAACGAGCGCGCGGCAGCCTGGGCCGAGCTCATCGAAAACAGCCTGCCGCCCACCACCGCTCCGCGCGAGGAGCAGGCCCGCGTCTTCCTGGACTGGGCCGACCGCCTGCGCATGCCCATGGCCCTGGACGATGCCAAGGGCCGGCGCATCGCCACCTCCGAACTGCTCGACGAGCGCCTGCGCCGCTGGCCCGAATTGCGCACCCACATGCAGCGTTCGAGCCTCTCGGACGGCCGCACGCTGTGGGTGATGCGGCCTGGTGTGCTGCGCCTGCGCATCACCGGTGGCCTGCAGGGGCCCGGGCCCATGGGCCCGCCGCCACCGCCCCGCGAGGGCGAGCTGATCGCGCTCGGCGGCCCCGGCGGGCCTGTGCCCAATGGTGCGGCTGGGCTGCCCTCGCTGCCGCCGCCGCCGCGCATCCAGCCCTGGTTGTCGCCCCTGGCCTGGATGGTGCCGCCCTGGCTGGCCGAAGGGGTGCCTGCCCTGGCCCTGACCCTGGTGCTGCTTTTCGTGGCCGTGGCCATCGGGGCCTGGCCCGTGGTCATCCACCTCACCCGCCGGCTGACGGCCTTGCGCAAGGGCGTCGAGGTGTTCGGCTCCGGCGAGTTGCAGCACCGCGTGGCCGTGGAGGGCGCCGACGAAGTGGCCGCCGTGGCCCGCAGCTTCAACGAAGCCGCACAGCGCATCGAGGATCTCGTCACCTCCAACCGCAGCCTGCTGGCCAACGCCAGCCACGAGTTGCGCTCGCCGCTGGCCCGCCTGAAGATGGCCGTGTCGCTGATGGCCGAGGCCTCGCCGGAGCGGGCCGCCCGCATCCGCGACGAGATCCACCAGGACATCAAGGAGCTCGATGCCCTGGTCGAAGAGGTGCTGCTGGCCAGCCGCCTGGACGCCCGCCGGGACATCGAGAAGGGCCCGATCGACCTGCTGGGTCTGGCCACGGAAGAGGCCAACCGTGTCGGCGCCGAGGTCAGCGCCGCGCCGGGCTTCCCCATGCAGCCCTGCACCGGCGACGAACGCCTGGTCCGACGCGCCGTGCGCAACCTGCTGGAAAACGCCCGTCGTTACGGTGGCCCGGAGGTCGAGCTGACCCTGACGGCGACACCCCAGGCGCTGGCGCTCGCTGTGCTCGACCGCGGCCCCGGCGTGCCGCCCGAACAGCGCGAACGCATCTTCGAGCCCTTCTACCGCCTGCCCGGCCACGCCGAACACGCCGGTGGCGTGGGCCTGGGCCTCAGCCTGGTGAGGCAGATCGCCCTGCGCCACGGCGGTCAGGTGCGCTGCGAGGCGCGCGAGGGTGGCGGCAGCTGCTTTGTGTTGAGCTTGCCGCGCTGAGGCTTTGAAAACGTCAAGGGGCTAGGTTGGCGTTGTCATCTTCTTCACCCTGAATTTGCAGCACCCGTGTCGCCTGGGCAGCGTGCTCATTCATGGGATGCGGTCTCCTGTCCATTCGACGCGCTGGATCTTCGGGGGCTGGGACTTGGTTGTACACGGAACACCCACAGCCGGCTTGCGGCAAAGCTGAATCCTGGAACGCAGGCCGCGGCGATCAAGGCCGCCGTGAACGGTGCAACCTGTCCCATGTGCAGCAAGGCGGCCAAGGTGAGGGCATTGAGGCCGTAGGCTGCCAGCGAGGTGCCCAGGAAGCGTGGCAACGCAGCCTGCCATTTGCCGGGCGCCCCGAAAGTGAAATGGTAGTTGCCCAGGAAGGACACGCCAAACGCACCGAGAAAAGCCAGAAAGTTGGCCCATTGGGGTGGCATTGCCAGCACATGCATCAACCACCACACCAACAGGACATGCGTGGCGGTGGCCAGCACGCCCACGATGGCGAATCGGGCCGCCAGCATCAGTTCACGCCAAAGGTGCTTCACCATGAGCGGGGGTGTGCGGCCAGGCCGGTCAGGGCTTGCGAGCCAGGCAGAACGCCGTCAAACCACCCACGCGGTTCCAGCGCATCCACGGCAACTCCAGGGCGCAGGTCAGCGACAGGAGGCGGTTCACCACAGGGTGATGGAGGGACAGTTGAGACCGTGGTTGAGTGGCTGTTCCGGAATGCAGGCGCTCCGCCAGGCGCATGGTTGCGGCCAAAGGCAGGACGAGGCCGAAGTAATACGCGGACCGTTCGATCTGCAGGCCCGAGGCGTGGATCGAGGATTCCAGTTGCGGCAAGGTGTATCGGCGCTTGTGCTCCAGAAAGACGTCGTGGGCGCTCCACAGGGCCTGGAACGCGGGCACGGAAATCAGGAAGTGCGTGCCGCTGGGCGCCTTGGCGACGTAGTCACAGAGCAAGGCAACGTCGTCATCCACATGCTCCAGCACATCCATCAGCAAAACCAGATCCGCCTGGTTTGCGCCGATGCCTTGACGAAAATGAATCGGCTTGCCAGCCTCCACGGCGTCCGAGTCCCCGTCGTAGCTGATGTCGACGCACCAGGCTTCTCGCAGCGAAGTGGTCTTCAGCAACAGCCTGGAGAAGAAGCCGGAACCTGCTCCCACGTCCAGCACGCTCTCGGGCCGGAGGCCTTGCAGCATGCGTGCCATGGCCTGTGCCTTGGAGCGGTAGTACCAATGTTCACCAATCCGATCGCCAAGGATGTCGGTCTCTTTCAGGTCCATGCCTCAGTCTCTCTTGTCTTGCCGAAGGTGTGGGCCGGATGGACGCTGCGTCAACAGGCACAGCAAGCCCGTCAACACCCAGCCCAGAACGTCTGCTTTGCGCAGAGCCCCCGGAGTGTTTGCAAAAAAAGGGCTGTCCATGTGCATGTTGACTGTGCCTGGCGGCCGGGACCGTGGCCAGGGCGGAGGGACTGGGGTGAGTGGGTCAGGCCTGACGTGTTGGCGGAAGCTCGCATTCACGCACGATGTACACCGGGCGCCCCTTGGCTTCCAGGTATGTGCGCCCCAGGTACTCTCCCAGCACACCGATGCCAATCAGCTGCAAGCCGCCCAGGAAACAGATGGCCACGATCAGCGATGCGTAGCCAGGCACATCGCTGCCAATCAGCAGCGATCGCATCACGATGAAGATGGCGTAAACCAATGACGGGATCGCCACGAAAAATCCCAGATAGGTCCAGATCCGCAAGGGGGTGGTGCTGAAACTGGTGAGCCCTTCCAGTGCGAAGTTCCACAGCTTCCAGCCATTGAACTTGGTCTGGCCTGCCACCCGTTCAGAGCGCGTGTAACTGACCTCGGCGGTCTGGAAGCCGATCCAGGCGAACAGACCTTTCATGAACCGACGGGATTCGGGCAGCTGTTTGAGTGCCTCGACCACCTTGCGATCCATGAGCCGGTAGTCGCCGACGTTGTCGGGGATTTTTGGCGAGGCCAGCAGGTTGTGGACTTTGTAGAACCACGAGGCAGTGGTTCGCTTGATCGCGGTGTCCGAGTCGCGGTTGGTGCGGCGGGCCAGTACCACTTCGGCGCCGTCGCGCCACCGCGCCACCATGTCCGCGATGAGTTCCGGCGGGTCTTGCAGATCGACGTCCATCGGGATGACGGCATCACCGCGGGCATGCTCCAGCCCAGCGGTCATCGCAGCCTCTTTGCCGAAATTGCGGCTCAGGTCGATGTAGCCCACGAAGTCCTCCCGTGCTTGCAGACCGCGCAAGATGGACAAGGTGGCGTCGGTGCTGCCGTCATTGACAAACAGCACTTCCAGTCGGGCTCGGAGATGGTCGAGCCGGAGTTGGCGCACCGCGTCGATGAAGATCGGGATGGTGTCCTCTTCGTTGAAGACCGGAACCACCAGGGTGATGAGTGCGGTAGCTTGGCTCAAGGGCATGCCGTCCATCTGAGGACGAGCGAGGGATGTGTCAGCCATGCATGGCAAAGCGGGGCGGGCCTGATTCGTCATGTCACAACTCGCCAAAGTACGGGAACACTCACTCCCGCTGTTTTTCTCTCAGGCCGTCAGTCCGCGGCCAATGCCTTCGTAATCCAGCCCCAGCTGTTTGACCAGGCCCGGCTCGTACAGGTTGCGGCCGTCCAGCACCACCGGGCTCTTCAGCGTGGCCTTGATGCGCTCGAAATCGGGGCTGCGGAATTCCTTCCACTCGGTCACGATCAGCAGCGCATCGGCGCCATCCAGCGCGCCCATGGGGTTCTCGGCGTACGTCAGGCGGGGCTCGTCACCGAAGATGCGCTGGGCCTCGGCCATGGCCACCGGGTCGTAGGCGGTCACGGTGGCGCCACGGCGGAACAGCTCGGCCAGCACCACGCGGCTGGTGGCTTCGCGCATGTCGTCGGTGTTGGGCTTGAAGGCCAGGCCCCAGACGGCGAAGTGCTTGCCGGCCAGGTTCTCGCCGAAGCGGCGCGTCACCTTCTCGATCAGCACGTGCTTCTGGTGGTCGTTGGCGGCTTCCACGGCCTTGAGCACCTTCAGCTCCTGGCCTTCGTCCGAGGCGGTCTTGATCAGGGCCTTGACGTCCTTGGGGAAGCAGCTGCCGCCGTAGCCGCAACCGGCGTACAGGAAGTGCGTGCCGATGCGGGGGTCGGAGCCGATGCCCAGACGCACCTGCTCGATGTCGGCGCCCATCTTCTCGGCCAGCAGCGCCAGTTCGTTCATGAAGCTGATGCGGGTGGCCAGCATGGCGTTGGCGGCGTACTTGGTCAGCTCGGCGCTGCGCACGTCCATCACCACCAGGCGCTCGTGGTTGCGCTGGAAGGGCGCGTACAGGGCGCGCATCAGCAGGATGGCCTGCTCGTCGTCGGCGCCCACCACGATGCGGTCGGGGCGCATGAAGTCGTCCACCGCCGCGCCTTCTTTCAGGAACTCGGGGTTGGAGACCACGGCGAACTTGGCGTCGCTCTTGCGCTTGGCCAGCTCGTCGGCCACGGCGGCACGCACCTTGTCGGCGGTGCCCACGGGCACGGTGGACTTGTCCACGATGACCTTGTAGTCCGTCATCAGGCGGCCGATGTTGCGGGCCGCGGCCAGCACGTACTGCAGGTCGGCGCTGCCATCTTCATCGGGGGGCGTGCCCACGGCGATGAACTGGATGGTGCCGTGCGCCACGGCGCGCTCGATGTCGGTGGTGAAGTGCAGGCGGCCGGCCTTCACGTTGCGTGCCACGACCAGGTCCAGGCCGGGCTCGTGGATGGGGATGCCACCTTCTTCCAGGATGCGGATCTTGTTGGGGTCCACGTCCAGGCACAGCACGTCATTGCCCATTTCGGCCAGACAGGCTCCGGTGACCAGGCCCACATAGCCGGTGCCGACAACAGAAACTTTCATGGTGGTGGATCGGTGGAAGGTGAATGGAGACTGCGATTCTGACAGATGGCTTTGACGGCACGTTGAACGGTCGCCCTGCCTGTGCATTCAGACCCGGTGGTAATGGCGGTACCACGCCACGAAGCGCCCGATGCCTTCCTGGAGGCCGGTGTGCGGGGCCACGCCCGTCCAGGCTTGCAGGGCGCTGACGTCGGCGTAGGTGGCGGGCACATCACCCGGTGCCATGGGTTGCAGGTCGAGTTGGGCCTGGACGCCGAGGGCGCTTTCCAGGGTGCGGATGAAGTCCATCAGCTGCACTGGCTCGCTGTGGCCGATGTTGAACACCTTGTACGGTGCCCAGGAGCCCGAGGCCTGCGGGGCGGCCTTGTCGAAGGACGGGTCGGCCACGGGCGGGCGGTCCAGCGTGGCCACCACCCCGGCGACGATGTCGTCGATGAAGGTGAAGTCGCGCTGCATCTTGCCGTGGTTGAAGACCTTGATGGGCTCACCGGCCAGGATGGCGCGGGTGAACAGCATGGGCGCCATGTCCGGTCGGCCCCAGGGCCCGTAGACCGTGAAAAAGCGCAGGCCGGTGGTCGGCAGGCCGTAGAGGTGGCTGTAGGTGTGGGCCATCAGCTCGTTGGCCTTCTTGGTGGCGGCGTACAGGCTGACCGGGTGGTCCACCGCATCGTTCTCGGAGAACGGCATGCGTGTGTTGCCCCCGTACACGCTGGAGCTGCTGGCATAGACCAGGTGCGCCACGCCGTGGTGGCGGCAGGCCTCCAGCATGTTCACGAAACCCACCAGGTTGGACTGCGAATAGGCATGGGGGTGCGTCAGCGAATAGCGCACGCCGGCCTGGGCGGCCAGGTGCACCACACCGTCGAAGTGCTCGGCCGCGAACAGGGCATCAAGGGCGGCCATGTCCACCAGGTCTGCTTCCACGAAGCGGAAAGCCGCGGCCTGGGGCAGGGCGCCCAGGGCGGCGATGCGGTCCCGCTTGAGCTGCGGGTCGTAGTAAGCGTTGAGGTTGTCCAGGCCGACGACGTGGTCGCCCCGCGCCAGCAGGGCCTGACTCACGTGCATCCCGATGAAGCCGGCGGCGCCGGTGACCAGAATCTTGCGCATCCCCGTATTGTCGGTCAGGTCAAGGGGTACGCTTCAACATGTGGACAGCACGTTGCCCCGGCGGCAGCCAGGTGTTGTAGGTCACCTGGCCGATCGACGTGTACCCGTCCATCGGACCGTTGGTGACTTTGTGGTCGTCCCCTTGGATCCACCACCAACTCTTGCCCGCTGAGCGCTGGTAGTGGTCATCGTACAAATGCTGACCGCTGAACTCGAATCCGGCGTCCATGTGCTGCGGCAACACGCCTTGCGCAAGCAAGGTCTGTGCTGCCTGATGGCGAGCTTTGAGCCAGGCGATGTGGTCGTGGGAGGCCAGGAGGGTGAAGGTGCCCATGAGCGCCACCATCACCACAGCCCCTGTGGCGACCACGGAGGGCGACATGCCCAGGGCCGACGCGCGGGGCTCATCCGTGCCATCGGATGGCGTGGCTGTCTGGGTCAGCAGCCAGGCTGCCAGCAGGGGCAGCAGGGGCAGCGTGTAGCGATCCAGATTGCCATTGCCCACCAACATCGGGGCCATGTAAGCCAGGCAAGTCAGCAGCACGAAGTGGGATGCGCGCCGTTGGGGCGGCAGTGCATGGCGCTGCAGTTGCTCGCGGATGGCCGACTGGGCAGCTGAGGTCACCAACCACAGCAGGAACAGGCCCCCCACAACGGCGATGCCGGTTGCCAGCATCCAGATCCAGGTCGGCAAGGGGGGCGGCAGGTTGATGCCTTGCAGGAAAGTGTCTGGCAAGGTCAGAGGGCCCAAGCCGTGAGGCAGAAGCACATTGCCCGACACAGGCATCCATTTCCGACTGGCGACAAAGCGCACGGCCATCACGGCTGCCCCCGTCAGGGAAGCCACCAGAAGCAAAACGTTGCGGCGAGGCCGGGATCGAACCAGTAGCAGCGCAGGTGCGAGGAACAACCCGAGATAGAGCAGGAAGACGCTGGCCGAGCCAAGCATTGATTTGATCAGGGCTGAGGGCTGGCGCAGGTTGTCGCGGATTTCGATGGACTTGTCGTGGTACAGCGCAGGCAGGATGTCCTGATGACGCATCCAGGCTTCGATGGCCCACAGGGCCAGCAGACAGGCGGTCAGTGGTGTCAGGGCCATCAGCAGGCGCGTGAGTCGGACAGGAGCGGTCATGCCCCAGACCACGGCGAAGGCCAGCGCAGGAGCGAGGGCCATCTGGCGCGAGAGCGCGCACGCGATCGTCATCAGCACGCCCACAACCCAGCAGAACGCGCTGTCGCGGCGGATGGCCTTGGCCAGCGCCCAAGTGGTCCATGTCAGCCATGTGGTGAAAGGGACATCCGTCATGAAACTGTAGGACAAGCCGTGATGGATCGGGTTGAGCATCAGCAGCGCCGTCGCCAGCAGGGCATGCCATCGCGAGCCACCCAGCTCCCGTGTCAGCAGCCAGGCGCCGAGCCCACCCAAGACCCCCATCACCAGCGTCGACAACCTGAGCTGGCCCATCGAGAACGCATCAGGGTTGCAAAACAGCTGTCCCCATGCGACGTGGGTCAGCAGCGGCATGCTGGTCCAGCTGTGGGGCACGAACCGGCCGGTTTCACACAGCACTCGGGCTGTGGTCGCGTAGGACCAGTCGTCGTTGATTGCAAACTCACCCCAGGGAGACAAGGCGAACCAAGCCAGCAGGTAGCCGCCCACAAGCAAGGTCAGCAGCACCAACGGTGCCGATGTCTGTGGGCTTGGGGCGAGGCGCGGTGTGGCGGAGGGTGTGGACATGGGCTGCGCGGGAGGGTGAAGACGCGCGGCCATTGAACCAGTGTTGCGGGGAAGGTGATCCCCTCATTCGTGGGGTGCCTCAGGCGCGGGCGTCTCCCCAGCGCAGCGAGGTGGTCTCGTCGCCCTGGTAGGTGGTCTTGCCGTGGCGGTCCACGCAGTACTGCGGCGAGGCCACCAGGTCCTCGAACACGGTGCCTTCGGACACGCGGGTGTACTCGAACAGCACGCTGCGCACCACCTTGCTGCCCTGGCGCAGGCGGCTGCCGTGGCCGATCCAGCACGGGCCCTCGATGGTCACGCCCGGCTCCACGCAGGTGCCCGAGCCGATGTAGACCGGCCCGGAAATCTTCACCGTGTCCCAGTCGATGCAGGTGTTCAGGCCCACCCAGACCCCCGGACGCACTTCCTTGCCGGGCATGTCCATCTGCGCCACCTCGCCGGCCAGCACGCGCTGGCAGACGGCCCAGTAGTCGGAAACCCGGCCGATGTCGATCCAGTTGAAATGGCGGCTCTGGGTGAAGAAAGGCAGGCCTTTTTCCACCAGCAGGGGGAAGAACTGGCTGCCGATGTCGAATTCCTTGCCCGGCGGGATGAGCTCCAGCACGCTGGGCTCGAAGATGTAGATGCCGGTGGAGGCCAGCTGGGACTTGGCTTCTTCGGGGCTGGGTTTTTCCTGGAAGGAGGTGACCCGGCCGTCCTTGTCGGCCACGACGATGCCGTAGTTCTTGACCTGGTCGCGCGGCACTTCCAGCGTCACCACGCTGGCCATGGCGCCCTTGGTCTTGTGCTCGAAGAGGGCGGCCTGGAGGTCCAGGTCGATGATGGCGTCGCCACACAGCACGATGGTGGTGTCGTCGAAGAAGCCGGAGAAGTCCTGGATGCGGCGCATGCCGCCGGCCGAGCCCAGGGGGCGGGGCACGATCTCGCCGTGCTCGCGCGCGCCCTCGAAGGCGTAGCCGATCTCCACGCCCCAGCGGTGGCCGTCGCCGAAGTAGTTCTCGATCTTCCAGTGGTTGAAGGCCACGTTGACCATGATCTCGCTCACGCCGTAGCGGGCGAGGTGCTCGATGATGTACTCCATCACCGGCTTGCCCAGGATGGGCACCATGGGCTTGGGTGTCTGTTTGGTCAGGGGTCTGACGCGGGTGCCCTGGCCGGCGGCCAGGATCATCGCTTTTGCCATGTCGGTTCTTTCGGCGGGTGACGTGCGTGACGTCATGATGACGCAATCTGGCCACAAGTCGCCATCCTGAGGGGTGTTCGCCCCCCAACGCCCTCAAATGCAGGGGGGCGCGAGTGCGATGACGACCGGGATTCCCACGGATTCGTCACGAACTGCTCGCCATAATGTCGGGCCTGCGCCGCACGTGTTCGGCGCGCACCCAGAGACGGCAAGACACCCATGATCCTCATCACCGGCGGCGCTGGCTTCATCGGCGGCAACTTCGTGCACCACTGGTGCGAGCGGCAAGCGGGCGCCGAGCCCGTGGTCGTGTTCGACAAGCTCACCTACGCGGGCAACCCGCACACCATCGCGTCGCAGCTGAAGTCCGGCCAGGCCACCCTGGTCCAGGCCGACATCGCCGACCGCGAGGCCGTGCGCCAGGCCCTGGCCCAGCACAAGCCGCGCGCCATCCTGCACTTCGCGGCCGAAAGCCACGTGGACCGATCCATCCACGGCCCGGGCGAGTTCATCCACACCAACATGGTCGGCACCTTCAGCCTGCTGGAAGAAACGCGCGCCTATTGGGGCGCCATGAACGAGGCCGACAAGGCCGCCTTCCGCTTCCTGCACGTCTCGACCGACGAGGTCTATGGCTCGCTGTCCGACACCGACCCGGCCTTCTCCGAGACCACCGCCTACGCGCCCAACAGCCCGTACTCGGCCAGCAAGGCCGGCAGCGACCACCTGGTGCGCGCCTACCACCACACCTACGGCCTGCCCACGCTGACCACCAACTGCAGCAACAACTACGGGCCCTACCACTTCCCCGAAAAGCTCATCCCGCTGATGATCCTGAACGCGCTGGAAGGCAAGCCCCTGCCGGTGTACGGCGATGGCCTGAACATCCGCGACTGGCTCTACGTGCGCGACCACTGCGAAGCCATCTGCCAGGTGCTGGAGAAGGGCCGCAGCGGCGAGACCTACAACGTCGGCGGCATCAACGAGATCAAGAACATCGACGTGGTCAACACCGTCTGCGGCATCCTGGATGAGCTGCGCCCGCGCGCCGATGGCAAGCCTTACGCCAGCCTCATCACCTACGTGACGGACCGCCCTGGCCACGACCGCCGCTATGCCATCGACCCGCGCAAGATCCAGCGCGAGATCGGCTGGGCGCCGGCCGAGACCTTCGCCTCGGGCATCCGCAAGACGGTGCAATGGTTCCTCGACAACGGCGAGTGGATCGACACCGTGCGCTCCGGCGGCTACCGCGACTGGATCGCGCAGAACTACGGTGGCCGCGCATGAACATCCTCCTGCTGGGCAGCGGCGGCCAGGTCGGCTGGGAGCTGCAACGCGCCCTGGCACCCTTGGGGCAGCTGCACGCCTTTGACGCCCACAGCCCGGGCCCGGACGCCGCACCGCACCTGCGCGCCGACTTCACCCAGCCCGAGCAGGTGCTGGAGATCATCCGCATCGTCCAGCCCGACGTCATCGTCAATGCCGCGGCCCACACGGCGGTGGACAAGGCCGAGGCCGAGCCCGAACTGGCCCGCCTGATCAACGCCACCACGCCGGGCCTGATCGCCCAGGAAGCGGCCAGGCTGGGCGCCCTGCTGGTGCACTACAGCACCGACTATGTGTTCGATGGCAGTGGCGCGACGCCGTGGTCGGAAGACGATCCGGTTGCGCCGCTGGGTGTCTACGGGCGTACCAAGCTCGAAGGTGAGCAGCAGATTCTGCAAAGCGGCTGCCGTCATCTGATCTTCCGTACCAGCTGGGTCTATGGCGCTCGTGGCGGCAACTTTGCCAAGACCATGCTGCGCTTGGCGCGCGAGCGAGACCAGCTCCATGTGATCGACGACCAGATCGGCGCGCCCACCGGAGCAGATTTGCTGGCTGACGTTACGGCGCACGCCATCCGGCACTTGCTGCCGCCCATGCGCCGCAATGACCTCACGCAATCCGGCATCTACCATCTCGCGGCGGATGGGGAAACGTCCTGGTACGGCTACGCGCGCTTCGTTCTGGAGCGCGCTCAGCGGGCTGGCAATGTGCTTAAAGCCGGTCTGGCCCAGATGCAGCCCATCCCGTCCTCGGCCTACCCCACGCCCGCTAGGCGGCCGCACAATTCACGTCTGGACACCACGCGGCTGCGAAATACATTCGGTCTGTGCCTACCGCACTGGGAAACCGGGGTGGCTCGAATGCTGGATGAGATTCTTTGATGCGATGATGCGATAGAATCAATGCATCAATTCGCTGTGCACTTTTCATACCATGCGAACAACCCTCGATATTGAAGACGACGTGCTGCTGGCAGCCAAGGAAATGGCGCGCCGGCAGCTCCCATGAAGAAGCCCATGGTGGTGGCCGATATCAATTTCAATTTGAGGGTGGGCACGCCGGTGCATTCCGCCGCCAACTCATCGTCACGGATGGCCGAAAGGCCCTGGCCGAGCCGGGAGGAACTCAGGTAACGGGAGACCGCTGTGGCGGCAATCGCTAAAAGCAGCATCAGCATAAACAGCAGTTCCGTGTAGTTGTCGAAAATGAATGATTCCTTGGGCTGCAACACGTAGGTGCCGGCCGCGCCGCCCACATATTCCCAGTTGTTGGCGACGGTCTCTAACATCAGGGCCACAGCCAGGGTCGCGATGGCGAAATAAATACCTTTGAGCCTAAGGGTCAGATAGCCGGCGGCGAGCCCGAGAAGTGCGCAGATACTGCCACTGGCGAGAACCAAAACCGGCAAGGGCAGTCCAAACGCCTTGTTCAAGGCAACCGAGGTGTAAACGCCGACGGCAAAAAAGCCGGCGCTGCCAAAGTTCACATAGCCGGTGAAGCCGCCCAGGATATTCCAGGCGACGGCAATGATAATTCCCTGCAAGACGACATAGGTGGTGAAGAAATAGAACTCATTGTCGAAGGACTTGGTGAAGATGAATCCCGCGACAATGATGATGACAACCCCAATCCAAAACTTATCGAGCTTCATCGTTTATTCTAAGCCCTTCCAAAGATGCCCTGGGGCCGGATCGCCAAGGTCAGAAGTAGAATGCCGTATCCGACGGCGGGGGCCCACGAGGGGCCGTAAAAGGTGGCGACGAAACTTTCCACCACGCCGATGAGCAGAGCGGCGACGAACGTACCCGAGATACTGCCCATCCCGCCCAACACGACGATGGCGAATATCCGGCCGATATAAAGCCGGCCCACGGACGGCTCGACCGGTTGGATGATGATCAGAAGCGCGCCGGCAACCACTGCCGTCGCAATGCCGATACCCAGGGCGATTTGCTTCACTTTGACTGGATCCGCTCCCATCAACTGCAGCGCCAGCCGGTCCTGGGAGACCGCCTGTATGGCCTTGCCTATAAACGTCTTGGACATAAAGAGAACAACCAAGCCGGTCATGATGAGGGAAACGACGGCGGGCACCGCCATACGCAGGGGAAAGTCGATGAAGCCAAGGTGCCAGGTTTTGCCGATATAGGGCGCTTCGACCAACCGGTAGTCGACGCCGTAAGCGAGGATCAACAACACCTCGATGATGAACATGAGACCGAAGAAGAACGCCAGACCGCTTAGGGATTCCTGTCCGGTTCGCTCGAAACAAGCGTAGTAAACCCGGTACAGAAGCACGCCCAATAGGTAAAAAACCGGCACGAAAACAACACCGATCAGAACCGGGTCGAAGCCGAAATTCTCGTTGATGATATAGACGACGTAGGAGCCGGATATGACGAATGTGGGGTGGGCGATATTGACGATGTCGAGCTGGCCGAAGGTGATCGAAAGACCCAGCGCGACCGCCGCATAAAAGCTGCCAAGCATGAGGCCCGCGACAACAGAGTTCAATAACAGTTCCGCGGAAAACACTGTTGTCCGGGCCCCGTTTGCTTGGCCGTTCAGTACTTAACGATCTGCACCGTTACTTGTACGGATAGATTATGGTTCCAGACTTCCAGGCTTCCGGATACAGCACGATGCGTTTGCCCGGCTTGTTGAACTGCTCCAGATTATTGGGCAGCACGTCGCGGAACTGAACCTGCAACGTCCGGGTTTCCGCCCATTCACCGTTAGCGGCGAACCTGACCGGCCCGACCACGGTCTTGAAGGTGGTCGCGTGGATATATTCAGCGATCTTCTTCTGATCGAGGCTGCCCACGGCGGTCACCGCGTCTCCCAATATCTGGAGGTACGCATAGGCAAAGGGCGGCAAATAGTGGCCGAAAGGATCGACACCTTTGCCCTTGGCGGCGGCTTGATATTTGGCCAAGAATTCCTTCACGCCTTCAAAATTGAGGGTCGGTTCCGGTACCCAGAAATCATAGTTGACGATACCATTAAGCATTGGACCGAGGTTCTTCTGAATACCCGCGAACTGCAGGCCCACCATGCCGCCGCCGAACATCTTGGCTTTGAGGCCGAGTTCATTGGCTGCCTTGACAAGGCCAACCGAGCCACCGGGATAGGAGCCGATATAAACCAGGTCGGGTTTGGCCGCCTTGATCGCCCGCATGACCGAGGTCACGTCGGGAGAACCGAACGGGAAGGTCTTGTCGTAAACAATTTTCAGACCAAGCCTCTTGGCGTGCCTGCGCGCGCCGGCAACCGCGTTGCGTGCAAACTCGGCATCTTCGGCCAACAAAGCAATCGTTTTGGGCTTGTCTTTCTGCGCCATGGCAAGTTTGAAGAAGCCGCGCGACCAATCGTCCTTTGGCGCGGGACCGGAGGGCATGATCTGGAAATAGCGGTCATATTTGAACTTTTCGTTCACCGCCAATCCGAACAGCGCCATGAAAACCAGGCCTTTGCGCATCACGATCGGCATGGCTGGGGAAATCTCATTGGTGCCATAACTCGACACGACGAGGTCCACCTTATCCACGTTCAGCAACTTACTGTAAATGCCGGGCACTTTCGACGCCGAGGTGGCATCGTCATAGAAGACATACTCAATCTGGCGGCCCAGCAGCCCGCCTTTCTTGTTCATGTCGTCTTTCCAAATCTGCATGGCGATCAGCGCAGCCTTACCGGCACCGGCCAATGGCCCGGTCAGCGCCATGCTGAAGCCGATTTTTAGGGGTTTTTTCTGCGCTTGCGCGGCAGGCGCAATCGCGAAGGCCACCAGCGCCACGAGCCCCAACGTCCAAAGACGGAATTTCCTGTTTCGAGACATCGCCGATCCTCCCTGTAAGTGATTCAATGGCCTTACTAATTACGGTTATTCTCACTTCTAGATAG
>JADFIG010000009.1 GCA_022566735.1 Pseudomonadota bacterium | reverse complement strand
CGCGTGATCGCAGACTGGATCGCCTTTTACAACCACCGGCGCCCACATCAGGCGCTGGGCATGAAGACCCCCGCTGAGGCTTATGCTTTAGCAGCCTGACCTGAGCAGAAACCGCTGGGTCAATACACCGCTCCGTTCGCGCTTGATCAATGCCCCGAGGTACCCAAGCGGGTTGCGAATGGTCTCGGCCTTCATGCGTGCAGCCAGCTCATCCAGCATCAATTGGGCGCGTTCCCTGCTGAAGCTTTTGAGCCGGTCCAAGGCTTCTTGTTGTTCAGGCAGTGAGAAGCCTCGGGGCATGACCAGCACGAGTTGTTCACAGGTGCGCTCTTGTGGTGGTTGTGTTTGATGGTTCTGTTGGGTTCCGTTGGTGGTTTGGGTGACACCAGCGTCACCCCTGTGCTTCGCTTTTGTCACCCCGCTGTCACCCCGTTTGTCACCCGTCGATTGCGTGCGATGCCGGGGTGTCAATTTGCCACCCCTGTTTGGCGGCGGTGCAAAGTCTGGCGCATTGGTCAGGTTCAGCCAGTAGGCATTCGAACTCTGCACGCCGGCCTCGTATCGGTTGGCCCAGCACAGCAGGTTCCTGTCGGCCAGGTGGCGAATGTGTCGCTGCACGGAACGGGGGTGCATTTCGCAGAGGTCACCGATCAGCGGAATCGACGGGAATGCGTAGCCGGTGTCGTCCGCGTTGTCTGCCAATTTCATCAAGACCACCTTGCTGGCCGGCGAGCCCGTCTGTTGGCTCCAGGCCCAGTTCATGCACTTGATGCTCATGCGAGTCGGCCCTGCGTTGCATGACGTGGACGCCCGCGCCTTGGCTCATCTGCGCGTGTGGCCATCGCAACCGGCGTGTTGTCCATGAGCTGCGCTTTCCATGCTTCATAGGCCGCCACAGGAAACAGCCGGCGTCCGCCGACGCGCAGTGAAGGCGGCAGGGTAGGATCGCATCGGCTCAGACGATTGCGAACTGCGCTGACTTGCACACGAAGCAGTCCCGCGATTTCTTCGACCGTGTAGAAGTCTTTGTCCATGTTTGAAGCCCGTTGCATCTCAAGAGATGGCGAAGTACATGGATCGCATGGTTCCTGTTGACAGCCGCACCGGCAAACAAACAATGGCAGAGTTTTCTACTCACATTTGTTTGACAGGCATGGGATCACCGACGAAAGCAACGCGTGAACCGGCAGAGCTGAGCGCCGAAGAGAAGAGCAGAGCCGTGCAGCTGGTGAACAGCAGGAGGCACGAACACTTTTCGTTTTGGGCGGCCTTGGAGTCGGTGGCCAGCGAAGTGGGGTGCCACCCTCGTGAGCTTGAAACCTTGGTCAAGTTGGATCGCCCAGATCTGAGCGAAGTGGCGGCCAGCATGCGCGGCACCGCGCTGTGCCGTGCTTGGATGCGTGAGGTCTTGCAGACGGATGTGGTCGACCTTTCTGATGACGCTGTCGACCGTGTCTTGATGCACCCTGATACGCCAGCAAAGGACCCTCGTACCTGGCGGTCTTGGTGCACGACTGGTGGGCCGAAGCAGCCCAAGGCGCGCAAGGCTTTCCCTGGGGTCCACTCGCGCTGGTTTGATTCACCAGAGCTAGGCCAGCCCGCACAGCGGCATCTTGCGGCCCTACAGGTGCTTGCAGACGGTGAGGTGGACGCCGGCGACAGGCTGGTCGCCCATCGCCAGAACATTGATCGCCTGCTGAATGCATGCCACCAGGTGTGGTCACCATTCACAACTGGTGCGTTGCTACCCGTGGGATCAGCATGGCATGGCGATCTACAGTTCGGCCCTGGTTGGTTTCACTCGATGAACTTCTTCAAGTACGCGTCGCCGAAAGATGAGGCTCGCGTGCTCGCTGGCCAGGTATCGCCTTGCGCGTATGCCAGCTCGCTTGGCGTCCGCGACCTGTATGGCCGCCAAGACCGATTCAGCCTGATTCCCTTTCTGCTGGCATTTGCCTGTGAACGCCCCGACATGCCAAGTTGCCTGCGTCGTGCCTGGTCGTTGGAGCTGGCAACGCTGGTGGCTCTGGCCGGCTCGGAGGTGGGCGCTGTTGCGTGCGGTGCGCCTTCAGGTCACCTGGGCACGTTGGCGCGCCTGACGATGATCCTGCGGCTATTTCTGTGGGGGAGCGCAGACCACCAGCGTGGGGTCTTGAATCTTGGCGTACCGATGCAGCTGGCTGGCTTTGCAACGGAGGATGCTTGGCGCGACTGTTTGACCCAATGGCGCCGCGTCTACTTTGACGAACTCGTGGGGTTGGGTGTGTCCGCAGACGATTTGGTGTCGGTCGGCGGAGCTGTCGATACAAGGGCCTCTGGCCGAGTTGAAGTGACGGTCGCGCAGTTGTTGGCCTACATGGACGGCCACCGACGTTAGGCGCTATGCCTTGGGGGTAGGTAACGAGTAACGCTACGTTACCGTTACCCCCTCAGTTGGCCCCTGTCGTTTCTGATGCCGCTGATACAGTTTCGGCCAAACAAACTTGGGGAAAACATGAGGCCGTTCATCGTCATCGGTGACCAGACCGATCACGGCGGCGTGGTCATTGGCTCGACCATGACCACCGACACGCATGGCAAACGCTTGGCTCGCGTGGGCGACCAGGTGACCTGTCCGAAGAAGGGGCACGGCACCACGGTGATTGTCACGGGTGATCCGACCATGATCGTTGATGGCGCCCCGGTGGCCCGGCACGGGGACAAGTGCGCGTGTGGGGCTACCTTGATCTCCAGCCAGGTGGTGTCGCGCATCGGTGATGGAGGCGCAGCGAGTGCTTCGTCGGGCGGTCCCCAGCAGGTGGGGGCTGCTCATGGGGCTTCTGCAGGCTTGCAACCTTCACAGGTAACGCCAGGACATGATTTCGACCAACAGTTCCACTTGGTTGACGAAGTCTCAGGCTTGCCGATCAAGGGCCAGAAGTATCGAATCACATGGCCAGGTGGGACGGCAGAAGGGGTGTCCGATGCCGAGGGCTTGACCCAGCGTGTGTCGTGGCACGAACCCGCAGAAGTCAAGATTGAATTGGTGGCGTGACATGACCACATTGACCGCAACACTGACCCACAAGTCGGATAAGACGCCTGTTCGAGTGCCCGTGCCGAAGAAGCGACTGACGTTCGGGATTTACTACCAGGTCAAGGACCATGCATTCAAGCGCGCCCTTGAGACTGAGGTGCAAGAGCTGAAGGCCGCGTCGTCATGGGATCCGGTGCAAGACGTGGTGATCTTGAAAGAGGTTCGGCATGAGGAAGACTTCAAGCGCGTGTGGGCCGAGATCGCCATGGAGGCCAGATCACAAGGTTTAGAGGTCACTCGCGGCCTCTTGTTTCTCCATGCCAGCAAGCCGACCGGCGAGAACAGCGGCTTCGAGTTCGCGCCCATGGCGCCCGGTGCCGATGCCACGCTGAAGAAAGACGAGATGCACGCGCTTCCTAGGTTGCCGTGGGCGCCAGGTGCCAAGCTCGATCTGCGGGGCTGCAACACGGCAATGGTTGGTGAGCGCCGCTCATGGGCCGTGGCAGAGGTCATGGCCAAAGCCCAAGGGGTGAAAACATCTGGCCAGATGGGCTACTCGTACTTCTCAACCTCAAAGGATCATTACGAGGAGGTTTCACCATCGTCGAAGGTGGTTTACCTCTGGGCCTTTCATCGCAAGAAAAATGGCATCCTGGGTGATGGAAGCGCCATGCCCGAGAAGGTGTTCAACCCGTGAAGAAGACCATTGCAGTTCTGTTGCTGATCCCACCCGTCATGATGACGGTGTGGGTCTTGTATCGAGCTTTCTGGGTGCCGGACAACCACATTGGCTTCGAGCCCTCGTTGTTCATGGGGGTTGCGGGCTTCTCGGTCATCTCCGCAGCCCTTTCCCAAAGTCGTCTTCGGCTGCTGGCATGTGCAGTGACTCTGGCCACATTGGTCGTCGTTGGCGGGGCCATCCACTTCAACTTGTTGTTGCAATACGAGGAGTGGATTCGCCTCGGTATGCCTGACAAACCGAGCTGGGCGGCGCTCGGGCGATGACGGTGCAGGTTCAGCTCGGCGCCCTTGTTCTGTGATGCATCGGCCTGCGATGGCTGAGGGGCTGCAGCGATGAAGAAGATCAGCCGGTTCGCGCTCGACATCGAAGCCGTCGCGCAGGACCCTGAAGCCACCCATGCCCCGCTCCTGGTTGACGGCGTTAGAACACCCTACAAGCTGGAAGGTGTCAGCCTGGTCGATCAGTACGAAACGGAACGTGGCTACCTGATCTTCACGGACTGCGACTGTCCCTACGAAGAGTTGACCTTCGTGACCTTGCTGGGCAAGGGATTCAAGCCCTTGCACAGCAAGATGCTGGGAAAGTTCGTCTACGTGTTCCCGTCCCGCACCTTTGCCGTACAGCGCATCGACATCGACGATGGAGCCTTGGTTGTTCACGGAAGCAGCCCAGAGGAAGGACGCTATCGCGTTGAGGTGGCGGACGTGTGGACGTGGCGTGGCCGCAGGCTGGGCGTGAAGGCCGTTTGGACGCCAACATGAGCCTCTTGTGCCCAGGGGCGCGCACCCCTCGCCGCTGGGACAATTTTGGGACACTGACACTTGGATATCGAAGGACAAACAAGTACACTGAAGTACGCTAAGTGATTGTAGTTATTGGAGTTTTTCTCTAAGTCGTTGATCTGAAAGACCGATTTTTTGCTTTCACACGGCAGGGGTCGCAGGTTCGAACCCTGCACCGCCCACCAGGACAGAACCCTCGCAAGTCGTTGATTTGAGAGGGTTTTTTCTTTGTCGAAGCGGCTCAAGGCGCCGGATTCGGGTAGCGCCGGTGGATGGCCTCGATGCCGTCGAGCACGGCCTGCGGCAGCACCAGGGCGTGGCTGTCGATGTTGCTGCGCAGCTGCGCCAGCGAGGTCGCGCCGATGATGGTGGAGCTCACGAAGTCGCGGCTGTTCACATAGGCCAGGGCGCCCTGGGCCGGGTCGATGCCGTGGTCGCGGAACAGTGCGACATAGGCCTGCGTGGCCAGCGCGGTGTTGTCGTTGGTGTAGCGCGTGAAGCGGTCGAACAGGCTCAGGCGGGCGCCTTCGGGGCGCTGGCCGCCGAGGTACTTGCCGCTGAGCACGCCGAAGGCCAGTGGCGAGTAGGCCAGCAGGCCGACGTCTTCGCGGATGGCCATCTCGGCCAGGCCGATCTCGAAGCTGCGGTTGACCAGGCTGTAGGGGTTCTGGATGCTGGCCACGCGCGGCAGGCCGAGGGTGTCGGCCAGGTGCAGGTAGCGGCTCAGGCCCCAGGGCGTTTCGTTGGAGATGCCGATGTGGCGGACCTTGCCCGCCTGCACCAGCGCCTGCAGCGCCGACAGCGTTTCCTCGATCGGGGTGGGCACCTCGTCGCGCACGTGGGTGTAGCCGAGCTGCCCGAACATGTTGGTGGAGCGGTCGGGCCAGTGCAGCTGGTAGAGGTCGATGTGGTCGGTCTGCAGGCGCTGCAGGCTGAGGTCGATGGCCTCGAAGAGGTTGGCGCGCGTCAGCAGCAGGCGGCCATCGCGCACGTGGCCGGGGCGGCCGGCCTGGCGCGCCGGCCCGGTGACCTTGGTGGCCAGCACGATGTCCTGGCGCCGGCCGGTCTTCTTCAACCAGCTGCCGATGTGGCGCTCGGTCAGGCCCTGGGTGTCGGCGCGCGGTGGCACCGGGTACATCTCGGCCGTGTCGATGAGGTTGATGCCGGCGTCCAGGGCCAAGTCGAGCTGCGCGTGGGCATCGGCTTCGGTGTTCTGCTGGCCCCAGGTCATGGTGCCCAGGGCGATGGCGCTCACCTGGAGGCCGGTGCGGCCAAGAGGTCGTTGCTGCATGAGTCGGTGTGGTGAAGTCGGGTGGGGTGGGCCATCCTAGGCGATGCCGGGGAGTCCCTGCAGGGCCGGGGTGAATGCGGGCGGGCGATGGGGTGGGCGCGTATCGCCTTTGTCAAGGCAGGTGAAGCGAGGTAAAGCCGCGGCGTGCCAGGCATGTGCGGTGAGGGGCAAGGGGATACTCGGCCGAACTGCCACCCCCTGCGATGACCACGGTCCTGCTTGTCGACGACGATGTCGAGCTCACTGCGATGCTGTCTTGCTATCTCGAACGCGAGGGCGATGGGGGCCGATGCCATCGTGGTGCCGCCCTTTGGTGCGCGCGAGATCGCTGCGCGCGTCGGGGCCGCGCTGCGGGGGCGCTCGCGAGGTGAAGGGCATGGCGCAAGGCATGGCAGCAGGTCTGGCACGGAGGTGACTCACGGCCGACTGGACTGCCGGGCGCGCACCCTGAGCCTGCCGGGACAGGCGGCCGCCACCCTGGCCGACAGCGAGGTGCGGCTGCTGCAGTTGCTGGCATCGCGGCCCGGGCAGGTGATGTTGCGTGCCGAGGTGATGGTGCGCATCGGCCTGTCCGGCCAGGGGCGGCACATCGAGATGGTTGAAGGCGTGGTGTCGCGCCTGCGCCGGCGCCTGCGCGAACTCGGTGTGGCAGCCCCGCCCATCCGCACGGTGCGCGGGCAGGGCTATGCCTGGACGCCGCCGGTGCTGTCGCTGGAGGTGTCGGACGGTACCTCGGAGATGCTGGATGACTGAGTGCGCAGCACCCCCCGATCCAGCGCGCGCGCCAAGGGCCAGTCGCGCACGCGCACGCCGGTGGCCGCGAAGAGGGCATTGCACACGGCAGGCGCGACCGGCGGCAGGGCCGGCTCGCCCAGGCCGGTGGTGGCGTGGGCGCTGCGCACGAAGTGCACCTCGATGCGCGTGGGGGCCTCGGGCAGGCGCAGCATCGGGTGGTCGTGGAAGTTGCTTTGCACGACGCGGCCCTGAGCGATGTCGACCCCCTGGTGCCACAAGGCACTGAGGCCATCGATGACGGCGCCCTGCACCTGTTGCTCGGCCCCGCTGAGGTTGACGATCTGCTCGCCCACGTCCACGGCGGCCACGATGCGGTCGACGCGCAGGCGTCCCTCGGCATCGACCGAAACCTCGGCGACCATGGCCGCATGCCCGCCCTGGCTGCTGTGGCTGGCGATGCCGCGGCCGCGCCGGGTGCCTGAAGCGACCTGATCCGGCGTTTCTCCCGGTGCCTGCCCCAGTGCCTGCCCCCAGCCTGCCGCCTGGGCCGCGGTCTGCAGCACCTGGCGTTGCCGCTGCCGTTGGGCGGCTTCGCCCGCATCCGCCGAGGGCGCGGACAGCAAGGCCAGGCGGAAGGCCAGCGGGTCCTGGCCGGCGGCGTGGGCCAGTTCGTCCAGGAAGCTCTGGCCGACCCAGGCGAACACGTTGCTCCCCGGCGAGCGCCAGGCCCCCATGGGCACGCCGGTGGCCTGGGTGTGCTGCACCCACAGGCCATGGGGCACCAGACCGGCGGGGAATTCGTGGCCACCCAGCACGGTGCCGGGGCCGGGCTCCAGCGGGCCGCTGCCATCGCGCTGTGCCGGGTTGGCGAATCCGACGGCGTGCTGTTCCCAGGCCAGCAAGCGGCCCTGGGCATCGACGCCCCCGCGCAGACGGTGCATGCCGCCGGCGCGGTAGTGGTCGTGCTGCAGGTCGTCTTCGCGGCTCCAGGTCAGCTTGACGGGGGCCTTCACGCGCCGTGCGATGAGCGCCGCCTCCAGCACGAAGTCGGCGCTCAGCCGGCGCCCGAAGCCCCCGCCACAGCGGCTCAGGTGCAGCGTGATGCGCCGCGCCGGGATGCCCAACAGCCTGGCCACGCGGCCGACCGCACCGGCGGGGTGCTGGGTCGGCGCCCACAGCTCCAGGCGTGGCTGCAAGGCCTCGCCATGCCACCAGGCGGTGGCGTTCTGCGGCTCCAGCGTGGCGTGGGGCAGGAAGGGGTGCTGGTAGCGGGCCTCGACCCGGTGGGTGGCACGGGCCAGGGCGGCGTCGACATCGCCATCGCGGCGGACCACCGTGCCGGCGTGCGGCGTGGCGTCCAGCAGCGCCTGGGCCCGTTGCAGGTGACGGGCCCAGTGCTCCTGGCCCACCGCCAGCTGCGGCCCCTCGTCCCAGTCGACGCGCAAGACGCGGCGCGCGCGCTGCGCGGCCCAGGTGGCGTCGGCCACGATGGCCACGCCGGGCATCAGGCCCTGCAGGTCCTGGCCCTGGGCTTCCTTGTCGATGACGAAGGCATCGCGCACCCCGGGCTGGCGCTTCACCTCGTCGAGGTTGGCCTGGCGCACGCGCGCGCCGAAGGCCGGCGCCTTGACGTAGACCGCGTGCAGCATGCCGGGCAGGGCAACGTCGATGCCGAAGAGACGCTGGCCGGTGACGATGGCGCGGTTGTCCACCCCGGCCACGCGCGTGCCCAGCAAGCGGCGCTGCGACGCGGGTTTGAGCGGGATGCGGGCGGCGTCGGGCACGGGCAGGGCGTCGGCGCGGGTGGCCAGCTCACCGTAGCCCAGCTGTCGGCCCGAGGGGGGGTGGCGCACCACGCCCTCATGCGCCAGGCATGCGCTCGGCGGCACCTGCCACGCCTGGGCGGCAGCTTGCAACAACAGCGTGCGCGCGACGGCGCCCAGGCGCAGCAGGGCATCGAAGTGCTGGGGCACCGACTGGGACCCACCCGCGGTCTGCGGGCCATAGGCCGGGTCGAAGTCGGCCTGCACCACCTGCACCGCGGGCCAGTCCACGTCGAGCTCCTCGGCGATCAGCATCGGCAAGGCGGTCTTCACGCCCTGGCCCATCTCGGGCAGCTTGGCGACCAGCGTGACCGTGCCCTGCGTGTCGATGCGCAGCAGCACATGGGGCTGGAAGCCCGCGGCAGCGCCTGGCGGCAGCGGCGCGGGCACCGGCTTGAGGATGCGGGGCAGGCTGTCGCCCCGGGTGGGCAGGAAGCAGGCCAGGGCCAGGCCGCTGCCCAGCAGCGCGCCGTGCCGCAGGAAGGCGCGCCGGGTGTTCATGGCGGGCCGGGCTGCGGTGTGGCCGCGGTCGAGGGCTGTGTGGCGATCTGTGCCGCCAGGTGCACCGCCGCGCGGATGCGCAGGTAGGCGCCGCAGCGGCACAGGTGGCCGCCCAGCGCCGCGTCGATGTCGGCATCTGAGGGCTGGGGCGTGTGGCGCAGCAAGGCCGCCGCGGCCATGATCTGGCCGGCCTGGCAGTAGCCGCACTGGGGCACGTCCAGGCGCATCCAGGCCTGTTGCACGGGGTGCAGGTCGGCGTCGCCGTGACCCTGCTGCGGGGGGGCGTGGCCGCCCGCGCTGGCCAGGCCTTCGATGGTGGTGACCGCACGCTGGCCAACGGCCGACACCGGCAGCTGGCAGGACCGCACCGGCGCGCCGTCCAGGTGCACGGTGCAGGCACCGCACTGGCCGATGCCGCAGCCGTACTTGGTGCCGACGAGGTCGAGTGCGTCCCGCAACACCCACAGCAATGGGGTGTCGTCGAGGACATCGGCCGAGCGTTCCTGGCCGTTGACGAGCAGGCGATGGGGCATGTGCCGAGCATACGCCCGGCGGGTGACTGCGCCGTGGCCCGACTTGTGTACAGTCGGGGCAGCCAAGGACCCTGCCCATGCACGCTGCCGCTCCTGAGCCCGATGAGGCGCTCATCCGCATCCGTCACCTCAGCAAAACCTACCGCCGGGGCGAGCAACTCATCCCGGTGCTCAGCGACCTCGATCTGACCGTGCAGCCAGGGGAGTTCGTGGCGTTGATGGGGCCCAGCGGTTCCGGCAAGAGCACCCTGCTCAACCTGATCGCCGGCATCGACCAACCGACCGCGGGCACCATCGAGATCGGCGGGGTGGACATCGCCACGCTTGGCGAGCGGGACCTGGCCGATTGGCGCGCGGCCAATGTCGGATTCATTTTTCAGTTCTACAACCTGATGCCAGTGCTGACGGCTTTCGAGAACGTCGAGCTGCCCTTGCTGCTGACCGGCCTGAGCCGCCGCCAGCGCCGCGAGCACGTCGAGGCGGCCCTGGCGATGGTCCAGTTGTCCGACCGCGTGGACCACTTCCCCAACGAGCTCTCGGGCGGGCAGCAGCAGCGCGTGGCGATCGCGCGGGCGCTGGTCACCGACCCGACCTTGATCGTGGCCGACGAGCCCACCGGCGACCTCGACCGCCACACCGGCGAAGAGGTGCTGCGCCTGATGGACGAGCTGCACCGCGACCTGGGCAAGACCATCGTCATGGTCACGCACGACCCCAAGGCCGCGGCCCGCGCAGGCCGCCTCATCCACCTCGAAAAAGGCGTGCTGGTGGACGACCCCGGGGATGGGCTGCTTGACCAGCCTGCCGGCCCTTCTTTCAGCACTGCTTCCAGCGCTTCTTTCTGAGCGCGCCGATCCCCTCAACGCCACCCCGGCGGCGGTGTGCGGGCCAGAACCCAGGCCGACACGCCGCGGGCGCCAGCCTGGCGCAGCAGCCGGCTGAGCTCGTCCAGCGTGGCGCCGGTGGTCAGCACGTCATCGACCAGCGCGATGTGCCTGCCGCGCACCGCCTGCGTGCCTTCGGCCGTCAGCGCGAAGCTGCCGCGGATGGCCAGCCGCCGCTCGGTGGCGTCCAGGGTGGCGAGGCGTGCGGCCTGGCCCGGGCGCACAAGCAGGTTGTCGCGCATGGGCAGGTGCAGCGCACGGGCCGTGTGGCGGGCCAGCACCCCGGCCTGGTTGTAGCCCCGCTCGCGCAGGCGCTCGGCCGACACCGGCACCGGCAGCACCAGGTCCACGGCCATGCCCGCGTTCATGGGCTGGGTTGCCGCTGCGGCCTGCCGGGCCTGGACGGCCTCGCCCAGCAAACCTGCCAGCACCGGGCCCAGGGCGGGCCACTGGCCGAACTTGAAACGGGTGATCAGGTGGCGCCACGGCGGGACGTAGTCCAGGGCGGCGATGGCGCGGTCGAACTCGGGGCAAGGGTCTTCGCAGTGGGGGCAGGCCAGGTGGGGCAGGGCCGGGCGCCAGGGTGAAGCGCAGCGGCCGCAGCGGTGCACCTCGGGGCGCCAGCGACGCAGGCAGGTGTCGCACAGCGGCTGGTGCTGCCAGCGCTGGCACAGCAGGCAGGGGCTGGGCAGGCGGGGAAGCCGCGGCATGGCGGGGGATCTCCGGTCGTGCCCGGCCGAACAGCGGCGCGCCCCTGGGCAAGATGGCCTTGGCGCTCCTGCGGTCAGGGCGGGCTCAATATACTGGGCGGCTGCGCGCTCGCCCATCGCCCTTTGTGGGGCCTGGGACGGCCTGTCCGCGCTGCACACCTGCCCATGTCTGAACACCCCGCGTCCGCCACCCCGTCGGCATCCTCCGCACCTGACCCCGCCGCTGGCAGCGCCACGGCCGGCATCCTTGGCAGCGTCCCGGCTTGCGCTCCCAGCGCCACCGCCGTCGATCGGCAACTGCGGCGTCTGGCCCACCTGGACGAGGCGCCCTGGCTGCACCAGGAAGCCGCGCGCCGCCTGGCCGACAAGCTCGGCCCGATCCGGCTGAGCCCGAAGGACTGGATCGACTGGTCGGCCCGGCTGGGGGCGGGAGGCGCCCTGGTGCAATCCCATTACCCCGAGGCGCGCCGCTGGGTCGTGGAGCCCCACGCCCTGCTGGCCGCACACAGCCGCCAGGCCGAAGCCGAGGCGGCGCCGCGCAGCTGGCGTTCGCTGTGGCGCCGGCCGGATCCCGCTGAGCTCGTCCATCTGGAGCCGGTGCCCGCGCACGCGCCCTGGCGTGCCGAGGGCGCTCAGATGCTGTGGGCCAACATGACCCTGCACGCGGCCACCGACCTGCCCGGCCTGCTGGCCTGCTGGCACCGCCACCTGGCCGTCGATGGCTTCCTGATGTGCTCCGGCCTGGGGCCGGACACCGCGCGCGAGCTGCGGGCGGTCTACCGGGCGCTGGGCTGGCCGCTGCCCACCATCGACTTCATCGACATGCACGACCTGGGTGACGAGCTGGTGCAGGCCGGCTTTGCCGACCCGGTGATGGACATGGAGCGGCTGACGCTGACCTGGGCCACGCCGCAAGCCATGCTCGACGAGTTGCGCACCTGGGGTGGCAATGTCGCACAAGGCCGCTTTGCCGGCTTGCGCACCCGCGCCTGGCGGCAGCGCCTGCTGGACGCCATCGGGCAGCACATGCGCCAGCCCGACGGCCGCATCGCCCTGACCGTGGAACTGGTCTATGGCCATGCGCTCAAGCCTGTGCCGCGCGCCAAGGTCGCGGCCGAAACCCGCGTGGCCCTGTCCGACATGCGGCTGATGGTGCGCAAGAAGGGTCAGCCCTGAGGCCGGGGCGCGACAGCTTCGCCGGCCCTTTCAATTCGATCGCAAACCGCGGGTTATTCATAGCACGCCCTGGCCGATTCCGCCTTGAGGCAGCGCAAGTCGCTGGCTAGAATGAATCGAACCCAGGCAGGCCACCGCCCACCTCGGGACGCATGCCGGAGAGATCCTCCGTTTGTGAACGTAGCGAGCCTGGAGGCTTGGCGCGATGACCGCCACTGTGTCCCCTGTCCGTCTGATGTCCCCGGCAGCCATGCGCTTCGGTGTCTGGCGTTCCCTCGCCTCCCAGCGCGCCGACGCGGCTTCGGCGGGGTGGCAGGCCGATGCCTCGGGGCCTGCCGCCGGGCGCGACGCCTCGTTGGCGGAACGGGGCGATCTCCGGGCCGAACATCCTGCCGAACACGGCTCCGAACCCGGCCCTGAATACCGCGCTGAGTGGCTGCTCGCCCGCCGCCTGCCCGTGCCCCCCGGTGTGCTGTCGCGCTGGTGGCTGATGGCCTCGGTCCTCGGGCTCACCGCCGCGCTGGGCTCCTGGACGCTGGCGCCTGCTTCCGTGCAGGCCTTGCACGCGGTCATTGGCGTGGTGGCGCTCAGCCTGGCAGGACGCCTGGCCTTGTGGACCTACGGGCGCCATGCCCTCGACCACGACCACATCGCCATGTCGTCCTCGCGCGTGCACGTCGCTTGCAGCCGCGCCGGACGCACGGTGTCCCTGGATGTCCATCCGCGCTGGGTGCGCGTGGAGCCCCTGCAGCACGACCGCTCCCTGATCTGCCTGTCCGGCGAAGGCCGCCGGGTGACGTTGGGTGAGTTCGTCCCCACCGACAGCCGCAGGCAGTTGGCCGAGGAGTTGCGCTGGGCGCTGCGCCACCTCGACGACTGAACTGACAAGACGGCCACGATCAAGCCAAGACCAAGTCACAAAGGGCAACGAGATGATCCATGTTCCTGGGAATCGACTGAGTGGACCCCAGCGCCTGGCGCGCACCTGCGGCACGCTGGCCGCCGCCACGGCCTTGCTGCTGCGTGCGGCCGGCGCCTGGGCCGTCAACAGCCTGCCAGGCGGCCCGGCCGTCGGCCAGCTGGACCTGCACCCGCCGGTCACCAAGATCGCCGCGGCCCAGCAGGACCTGCACTACATGATGCTGTACATCTGCGTGGCCATCTTCGTGGCGGTGTTCGGCGTGATGTTCTATGCCATCTTCGCGCACCGCAAGTCGAAGGGGCACAAGGCCGCGGACTTCCACGAGTCCACCACCGTGGAAATCGTCTGGACGGTCATCCCCTTCCTCATCGTCATCGGCATGGCCCTGCCCGCCACCAAGGTGGTCGTGGCCCAGAAGGACACCACCAACGCCGACCTCACCATCAAGGCTGTGGGCATGCAGTGGAAGTGGGGCTACGAGTACATCCAGGGCGAGGGGCAGGGCATCCAGTTCGTCTCCACGCTCGACGCCAGCCAGCGCGCCCTGTCGGACGCCGGCACCCCGCAGGGCGACGACTACCTGCTCAAGGTGGACAAGGCCCTGGTCGTGCCCGTGGACAAGAAGGTCCGCATCATCACCACGGCCAACGACGTCATCCACTCCTTCATGGTGCCGGCCTTCGGCATCAAGCAGGACGCCATCCCCGGCTTCGTGCGCGACACCTGGTTCCGCGCCGAGAAGGTGGGCGACTACTACGGCCAGTGCGTGGAGCTGTGCGGCAAGGAGCACGCCTACATGCCCATCCACGTCAAGGTGCTGAGCGCCGAGGACTACGCCAGGTGGGTGGCCGACAAGCACAAGGAAATGCAGGCCCAGGCCGACGACCCGAGCAAGGTCTGGTCGCAAGACGAGCTCATTGCGCGCGGCGAGAAGGTCTACACGGCCAACTGCGCGGCCTGCCACCAGCCCAATGGCAAGGGCGCGGGCGCCATCAAGCCGCTGGACGGCTCGCCAGTGGTGCTCGACAGCGACCAGGGCAAGCAGATCCACGTGCTGCTCCACGGGCAGAACAACATCATGCCGGCATGGAAGCAGCTGTCTGACACCGAGATCGCGGCCGTGATCACCTACACCAAGAACCACTGGTCCAACAAGACCGGCCAGACCGTGCAGCCCGCCGACGTGCTGGCGGCGCGCAAGTGACTGAAGAACCGAACCGACCCGCGAACCGACCCGGAAAGGACGCTCCATGAGCGCAGTGCTTGACCACGGTGGCCACGGCCACGACCACGATGACCACCACGGCCACCCGCATGGCTGGCGCCGCTGGGTCTACGCGACCAACCACAAGGACATCGGCACGCTGTACATGCTGTTCGCGCTGACGATGCTGATGATCGGCGGCGTGCTGGCCCTGGGCATCCGCGCCGAGCTGTTCCAGCCTGGCCTGCAGCTGGTCAACCCCGAGCTGTTCAACCAGCTCACCACCATGCACGGCATCATCATGGTGTTCGGCGCGATCATGCCGGCCTTCGTGGGCTTCGCCAACTGGATGCTGCCGCTGCAGATCGGCGCCTCCGACATGGCGTTCGCGCGCATGAACAACTTCAGCTTCTGGCTGATGATCCCGGCCGCGCTGATGCTGGTGGGCTCCTTCTTCATGCCCGGTGGCGCGCCAGCCGCGGGCTGGACGCTGTACGCGCCGCTGACCCTGCAGATGGGGCCGTCGATGGACGCGGGCATCTTCGCCATGCACATCCTGGGTGCTTCGTCGATCATGGGCTCGATCAACATCATCGTGACCATCCTGAACATGCGCGCACCCGGCATGACGCTGATGAAGATGCCGATGTTCGCCTGGACCTGGCTGATCACCGCCTACCTGCTGATCGCGGTGATGCCCGTGCTGGCCGGCGCCATCACGATGACGCTGACCGACCGCCACTTCGGCACCAGCTTCTTCAACCCGGCCGGTGGCGGTGACCCGGTCATGTACCAGCACATCTTCTGGTTCTTCGGCCACCCCGAGGTCTACATCATGATCCTGCCGGCGTTTGGCATCATCAGCCAGATCGTGCCGGCCTTCGCCCGCAAGAAGCTGTTCGGCTATGCCTCGATGGTCTATGCCACGGCCTCCATCGCCATCCTGAGCTTCATCGTGTGGGCCCACCACATGTTCGCCACGGGCATGCCGGTGACCGGCCAGCTCTTCTTCATGTACGCCACCATGCTGATCTCCGTGCCCACGGGCGTGAAGGTCTTCAACTGGATCGCGACCATGTGGAAGGGCTCGATGACCTTCGAGGCGCCGATGCTGTGGGCCGTGGGCTTCATCTTCGTGTTCACCATGGGCGGCTTCACCGGGCTGATCTGCTCGGTCGCGCCCATCGACATCCAGATCCAGGACACCTACTACGTCGTGGCCCACTTCCACTACGTGCTGGTGGCCGGCTCGCTGTTCGCGCTGTTCGCCGGCTTCTACTACTGGGCGCCGAAGTGGACGGGCGTGATGGTGCCCGAGTGGAAGGGCAAGCTGCACTTCTGGTGGTCGCTGATCGCCTTCAACGTCACCTTCTTCCCCATGCACTTCCTGGGTCTGGCCGGCATGCCGCGTCGCTACGCCGACTACCCCATGCAGTTCGCCGATTTCAATGCCATCGCCTCGGTGGGGGCCTTCTTCTTCGGTTTCGCACAGGTGTTCTTCATCTTCGTGGTGTTGATCCCGGCCATGCGCGGCAAGGGCCAGCCCGCTCCGGCCAAGCCCTGGGAGGGTGCCGAGGGCCTGGAGTGGGAAGTGCCTTCGCCGGCGCCCTTCCACACCTTCGAGAACCCGCCCAAGCTGGACGCCACGGCGACCCGCGTGATCGGCTGAGGAGGGCTGCCATGAACGCATTGCAGCGGCGCCACAACCTGCGCCTGGCCCTGATCCTGGCCTCGGTGGCGGCGACCTTCTTCGTCGGCTTCATCGTCAAGATCGTCCTGCTGGGCAAGGGTTGAAAGCAGCCATGAGCCTGGCCCCCAAGCCCCCCGGTCCGCTGATGCGCCTGCGCCAGGCCAACCTGAGCATGGTGGGCAAGCTGACGGTGGTCACGGCCGTGATGTTCGGCTTCGGCTACGCCATGGTGCCCATGTACAAGCACATCTGCGAGGCGCTGGGCATCAACGTGCTGTCGCTGAGCGAGCAACAGGTGCCCGGGGCGGCCGGCGCGCGCAACACGCAGGTCGACCTGACCCGCACCATCACCGTGGAGTTCGACGCCAACGCGCGGGGCCCCTGGGACTTCAAGCCCGAGTTGCGCACCGTGCGCGTCCACCCGGGCGAGGTCACCACCGTGGTCTACGAGTTCCGCAACCGGCAGCCGCGCACCATGGCGGCCCAGGCCATCCCCAGCTACGCGCCCAAGCAGGCCACCGCGCACTTCAACAAGCTGGAGTGCTTCTGCTTCAGCGAGCACACCCTGGCGCCCGGTGAAACAAAGCGCTGGCCGGTGGTGTTCGTGATCGACCCCAAGTTGCCCAAGGACGTGCAGACCATCACGCTGTCCTACACCTTCTTCGAGGTGGGCGGCAAGGTGCCGCAAGCGCCTGGCGTGGCCAAGGCGCCCGGCGGCTCGGTGTGAGGGGCGCGGCCATGGCGGACAAGGATGTCGGCAACCAGGTGGGCAATGACCTGAAGCAGGCCGTGCAGCGCAAGGGCTCGTTCCTGCAGACGCTCAAGGCGGTGGCCTGGTCGTTCTTCGGGGTGCGCAAATCGTCAGGCTATGCGGAAGACGTGGCCAGGATCAACCCGGTGCATGTGATCGTGGCGGGCCTGCTGGCCGCGCTGCTGTTCGTGCTGGGGCTGGTGTGGCTGGTGCAATGGATCGTGGGCAGCGGCGCGGCCGCGTCCTGAGGTGATCGGAACCGAACCGGATCGTGAAGAGGAGATCAACATGTCGACAACGGTGAGCAAGGGCCACGTGCCTTACTACTTTGTGCCGGGTCCCTCGCGCCATCCGGCGATGGCGGCGGTCGGGCTGTTCTTCGTCATCCTGGGGGCAGGGCAGTGGGTCAATGGCGTCTCCTGGGCGCCGTTCGCCTTTGCCTTCGGGCTAGTGTGGTGGCTGGTGGTGCTCAAGCAGTGGTTCTCGCAGGCCATCGGCGAGAGCGAGGGCGGCCTGTACGGCGAGCGCATCGACGTGTCCTTCCGCTGGAGCATGGCCTGGTTCATCTTTTCGGAGGTGATGTTCTTCGCGTCCTTCTTCGGGGCCTTGTACTGGGCCCGCCTGCACGTGCTGCCCAACCTCGGCAGCATCGACAACGCGCTGCTGTGGCCCGACTTCAAGGCCATCTGGCCCAGCGAGATGGCGGGCGCGACGGGCTCGCCTGCCGGCACGGTGGAGCCCTTCCGGACCATGGGGCCCTGGCCGCTGCCGACCATCAACACGGCCCTGCTGCTGACCTCGGGCCTGACGCTGACCATCGCCCACCATGCGCTGCGCGAGAACCTGCGCGGCAAGTGCATCACCTTCATGTGGATGACCGTGCTGCTGGGCATCGCCTTCCTGTGCTGCCAGGCCTACGAGTACCACGAGGCCTACAACCACCTGAACCTGAAGCTGTCCTCTGGCATCTATGGCTCGACCTTCTTCATGCTCACGGGCTTCCATGGCATGCACGTCTTCGTGGGCATGCTCATGCTGTTGTTCATCACCCTGCGCCTGCAAAAGGGCCACTTCACCCCCGATCGCCACTTCGGCTTCGAGGGCGCGGCCTGGTACTGGCACTTCGTGGACGTGGTCTGGCTGGGCCTGTACGTCGTGGTCTACTGGCTGTGAGGCCGAGGCCCGGGCCGGGATTCTGAGCGCGCGTCAGCGGCCCAGGGGAATGCCGGTGGGGTGGATCCACCCCATCTTGTAGGCGACCAGGATGAAGACGAACAGCGCGATCGACAGCCCGACCCGCAAGGCCAGGGCGCGCACCATGCGGTTGCTCTTGGGTTCGCCGTGGCGGCCGTCCTGCAGCATGGCCCGCCCGGCCATGGCCAGGGCAGCGACGATGGCCAGCAAGGCCAGGAAGAAGACGATTTTCATGTCGGCGATTATGGTCGTCTGATGGGGCGGAGGCCATGCGATGAACCCGGTGAGAACGCGATGAGCACGCCGCGCAGCAGGTGGCTGGCGGTGGTGGCCGGCCTGCTCACGGTGGCGGCCACGCTGGCCCTGGGCGGCTGGCAGCTGGGGCGGGCCGCCGAGAAGCAGGCTGCGGCGGCCTTGATCGCGCAACGCGCCCGGCAGCAGGCCTGGGGCGACGCCGACTGGCCCTGTGCGGCACCGGGCCTGCCATCCGGGACGGTGGCCGCTGCGCCAGGCGCCTTGCCCGAGCACCGCCCGGTGCGGCTGCACGGCCACTGGCTGGGCGAGCGCACGGTGTTCCTCGACAACCGGCCCATGGACGGCGCACCGGGTTTCGACGTCGTCACGCCCTTGCGCTTGAGCCGGGGCCCCTGTGCCGGTCGCCTGCTGCTGGTGCAGCGTGGCTGGCTGCCAAGGGATGCCGCAGACCGCCAGCGCCTGCCCCGCTGGCGCGACACGGCCGACGAGGTGTCTGTCCCGGGGCGCGTGCTGCTGCAACTGTCACGCACCTACGCGCTCGGCCAGGAGGCCTTGCCCTCTCCCGGGCAGCTCAGGCCGATCCGCCAGAACACCGATGCCGCCTTCTGGCAACACTGGCTGGGGCAAGCCCCGCTTGCTGGCGCCCTCCTGCAGACCGATGATGATGCCGCTGCCGCCGCGATGGGCGTGCGCCTGCGCCGCCACTGGGCGGCAGCCGACAGTGGCGTGGGCAAGCACCAGGCCTATGCCGCACAGTGGTTCGCGATGTCGGCGGTGGCCGCCGGCCTCACGCTGTGGTTCCAGTTCATCCGTCCCTGGCTGAGACGCTCAGGCCAGGCCGCCCATGCCGCGCGGCCCTGAGGCCAGCGAACGAGGTTGCCGCCACAGATGGCCGCCACAGAGAGATCCCCGCACCCATGAGCTCCGCCGTGTCCTCCAAGCCTTCTGCCAACGACCCCTTGCTGCAACTCAGCGTGCACAGCCTGCCGGCGGCCGATCAGGCCCGCCAGGGGCTGGACCAGCGCACCCGTCGCGGCCGCCTCAAGATGCTGCTGGTGTGGCTGGTGTGTGCGGCACCGGTGGTCGCCTCTTACTTCACCTACTACGTGCTGCGGCCGCAGGGGCGCAGCAACTATGGCGAGCTGGTGGCGCCGCGGTCCGTGCCCACGGATGGCAGCCTGGCGTTCACCGACTTGCAGGGACAGGCCGTGCCCGCCGCTGCGCTCAAAGGCCAGTGGTTGCTGGTCACGGTGGCCGGTGGTGCCTGCGATGCCGCCTGCGAGCAGCGGCTCTACCTGCAGCGCCAGTTGCGCGAGATGCTGGGCAAGGACAAGGACCGGGTCGACCGCGTCTGGCTCATCACCGACCAGGCCCCGGTGCGGGGGGCGCTGTTGCCGGCCTTGCAGCAGGCCTGGAGCCTGCGCGTCTCGCCCGAAGCCCTGTCGCGCTGGCTGCAGGCGGCCCCGGGCCAGGCCACGTCGTCGCACTTCTACCTCGTCGATCCGCGCGGCGACTGGATGATGCGCTTCCCGGCGCAGGCCGATGTCAACCGCGTCAAGAAGGACCTGCTGCGCCTGATGAAGGCCAACGAGTCCTGGGACGAGGCCGGACGCTGAAGATCGGCTGAAGGGACGCTGATGCTGGCACTTGTCAACCTCACCCCGGCGCTCGACGTGGCCCTGCTGGGCGCGGCCCTGGCCGTCTTGCCAGCGTCCTGGGTGGCCTGGCGTGGCCGGCGCCAGGGCCTGCGCGGCTGGCCGGCCTGGCAGCGCGTGCTGACCGTGGCCACGCTCTTCCTGACGCTGGACCTGGTCGTGTTCGGCGCCTTCACGCGGCTGACCGACTCCGGCCTGGGCTGCCCCGACTGGCCTGGCTGCTACGGCGAACTCAGCCCCCTGCAGGCCCATGGCCACATCAGCGCGGCGCAGGCCTTGGTGCCCGATGGCCCGGTCACGCACAGCAAGGCCTGGATCGAGATGGCGCACCGCTACCTCGCCACCGCCGTCGGCGCCTTGATCACCGCCCTGATGCTGCTGGCCTGGCGCATGCGCCGAGCCGGCGGCCTGTCACCCTGGTGGGCCACGGCCACCTTCGTGTGGGTGTGTGCCCAAGGGGCTTTCGGGGCGCTGACGGTCACGCTCAAGCTGCAGCCCATCGTGGTCACCGGCCACCTGCTGGGCGCGGTGCTGGGCGTGGGCCTGCTGATGGCCCAGGTGCGCGTGCTCTCGCCTGCCCAGCCTTTGCGGGATGCCGCCTGGGCTTTGTCCGGGCTGCGTCGGCTGGGCTGGGCCACGCTGGGCCTGCTGGTGCTGCAGATCGCCTCTGGCGCCTGGGTCAGCACCAACTACGCGGTGCTGGCCTGCGCCGAGTTCCCGATGTGCCAGGGCCAGTGGTGGCCGGACACCGATTTCAGTGCGGCCTTCCGGCTGATGCGGCCCCTGGGCGGGGATGGCGAGAGCGGTTACCTGACCCTGGCCGGGCTGACCGCCATCCACCTGGTCCACCGCTGCCTGGCCATGGGCGTGGCGCTGGCGCTGGCCTTCTATGCCTGGCGCCTGCATGGCTGGAAGCCGTCGACCGGGCGTGGACGCCCCTGGCAGACCGAGGGCCGTGTGCTGGCCGGGCTGTTGCTGTGGCAACTGGCCTCGGGCCTGAGCAACGTGGTGCTGGGCTGGCCTCTGGCGGCGGCGCTGGCCCACACCCTGGGCGCGGCCCTGCTGGTGGCCTGGCTGGTGCGGCTGCTGGTGTTGCCGCGTGCACCAGGCGCCGTCCATGCGCCGCAGTGTGCCGATCCGCAGCGTCCGCATCAGGGACATCACGGTGGAGCCGTCCACCCGACTGCTTCATAGTCGAAGCAGGTTCACCAGACCGATTCCCGTCAGCCCAGACCTCCGACAGCCGCCCATGTCCGACACCCTCGCGTCCTCCCCGGCCTCCCTGTCCATGCGCCCGGCGGTCCAGCCTTCCCGCTGGCGGCAGTACCACGTGCTGACCAAGCCGCGGGTGGTGCAACTCATCGTCTTCTGCGCCGTGATCGGCATGCTGCTGGCGGTGCCAGGCGTGCCCTCGGCGGCCGAGGCGCTCAAGGCCCTGGCCGCGTGCGTGGGCATCTGGCTGGTGGCGGGCTCTGCCGCGGCCTTCAACTGCCTGATCGAGCAAGGCATCGACGCGCGCATGAAGCGCACCGCCTGGCGGCCCACCGCGCGCGGCGAACTCAGCCGCCGCCACACCTTGCTGTTCAGCGCCGTGCTGTGCGCAACGGGCATGGCCATCCTCGGCCTGTGGGTCAACCTGCTGACCATGTGGCTGACACTGGCCACCTTCGTGGGCTATGCGATCGTCTACACCGTGGTGCTCAAGCCCTTGACGCCGCAGAACATCGTCATCGGTGGGGCGTCCGGGGCCATGCCGCCGGTGCTGGGCTGGGCGGCCATGCGCGGTTCGGTCGATCCCGAGGCCCTCATGCTGTGCCTCATCATCTTCCTGTGGACGCCGCCGCACTTCTGGGCGCTGGCGCTCTACCGTGTCGAGGACTACGCCCGCGCCGGCCTGCCCATGCTGCCGGTCACGCACGGCAATGCCTTCACGCGCCTGCACGTGCTGCTCTACACCATCGTCCTGCTGGCGG
Organism: Pseudomonadota bacterium; assembly: GCA_022566735.1. GTDB lineage: Bacteria > Pseudomonadota > Gammaproteobacteria > Burkholderiales > Burkholderiaceae_C > Aquabacterium. The sequence goes on along the minus strand of JADFIG010000009.1, from coordinate 94,728 downwards.
GCAGCCTGCTGCCCTTCATCTACGGCATGAGCGGCTGGATCTACCTCGTGTCGGCCCTGGTGCTGGGGCTGACGTTCATGGGGTATGCCTTCGCGCTGTGGCGGCGTTACAGTGATGCACTGGCCCGCAAGACCTTCCGCTTTTCCATCGTGCACCTGATGCTGATGTTCGCGGCCTTGCTGGTCGACCATTACTGGACGATCTGACCAAGTCACCCCACAGCCCCATGAGCACGCCCGACACGGGCCGCCGCAGCCTGCTGCGCGCGGCCGGTGGCTTCACTGCCACCGCCTTCGCCATCGCTTCCCTGGCCAGCCTGTCGGCCTGCGACAAGCACGTGCCGGGCGGCCCGCCCATCCCCAAGCTCAAGTTCAATGCGGTGGACATCACCGGCGCGGACTACGCGCGCCAACTCGCACTGAAGGACTTCGACGGCAAGCAGCGCACCCTGGCCGACTTCAAGGGCAAGGTGGTGTTCGTGTTCTTCGGCTTCACGCAGTGCCCTGACGTCTGCCCCACGACCATGGCCGAGCTGGCCGAGGTGCGCCGCCGCCTGGGTGCAGACGGCAGCAAGGTGCAGGGCGTGTTCGTCTCCGTGGACCCCGAGCGCGACACGCCGGAGGTGCTCAAGGCCTACCTGGGCAACCTCGACGCCAGCTTCGTGGGCCTGACCGGCTCGCTCGACCAGGTCGATGCCACCGCGCGCGAGTTCAAGGTGTTCTACCAGAAGGTGCCCACCCCCGGGGGCAGCTACACCCTGGACCACACCGCCGGGGCCTACGTGTTCGACCCGGCCGGCCGCGTGCGCCTGTTCGTGCGCTACGGCCTGGGGGTGGACGCGCTCACCTCCGACCTCAGGCAGTTGCTGGCGTCCTGAGGCCGCTGGCGCCGCGGGGGCCGCTCAGCGCCAAGGCCTGGCCCAAGCCTCAGAGGGATTCCAGCGTCAGGCTCTGGCGGCCCGACCAGTCCTCGCCCGGCGCCAGGGTCAGCGGCTCCAGGATGCGGCCGGCTTCCACGCACAGCATGTGCCGCCAGCCATCGGCGGGCATGTCGGCCAGCTTGGCGCAGGACTCCGGGCCGGGGTTCCACAGCACCGTGTCAGGCAGGTCCTCGGCGTCGATGCGCAGCCGGCGCGGGCCGTCGCGCAGCAGCAGGTGCTCGCGCACATGGGCGTAGATGCGGTCGATCTCGCCGTGGAAGCGCTTTTCCGGGTGGTCTTCCAGGGTCTCGCCGCCCAGCAGCCGGTCGATGAAACGGTGGCCCTCCAGGCCCTGCAGGCGCACGTTCGCCAGCTCCGACACGGCCAGGTAGGTGTGCAGGGCCGCGGCGAAAGGCCAGGGCGTGTCGCCGGTGTTCTCGGCGTGCAGCTCCAGGTCCAGCCGGTTGGCCTCGACCGAGACCGTCAGCTCCAGGCGGAAGCCGTGCGGCCACAGCACGCGGGTTTCGTCGCTGTCGCTCAAGGCCACGGTCAGCTGGGCGTGTTCGCGACCGACGCGGCTGCTGTCCACCGCCCAGCTGCGCGTGCGCGCCAGGCCGTGGCGGGGCAGGGAGGTGTCCGGGCCACGCAGTTCGAACTGCGGGAAGATGACCGGCACGCCACCGCGCACCGCCATGCCAGGGGCCGCCAGGGCCTGGGGCGAGAGGTAGAGCTGCTCGTCGGCGCCGGCCGGCACCCACGACACCACATGGCCGCCATGCAGCAAGACGGTGGCCTGGGCGCCGTCCGGGGCGCGCACCACGATGGCGGGCTGGCCCAGCACCTCGGTCTGGGAAAAGACGTGTTCGTTCATGGCGAGAGTATCCCTCCTTCGGCCGGATGCCGCGAGGGACGCGGCGCTCGACGGCTCAGCAAGGCCGGCTGACGATGGAGGCCGTGGCGATGAGTTCTTCCAGCAAGGCCATCGACACCCGGCCGGACACCGCGCAGGGGTCGAGCACCGGACGCTCCGAGTACTTCAGCAGGGTGGACGGGTTGATGCGGGCCAGGTTGACCTGTCCCATGGTCCAGCCGGCAAAGCGCCGCTCGGTGATCTCTTCGTAGTGCAGCAGGATGACGTCGCGGTGCCGCGGGTCCCTGGCGATGCGGTGGTAGAGCGCGTTGACCGCGTCGCGGCCGCCTTCGAGCACCTGCATGAAGATGTCGCCGCTGTGGCACAACAGGCCGGTGAGGCCCTGTGCCGGGTTGTTCCTGCGCGAGGTCGTCAGGATGTCGTCGATGACCTCGTTGCCCAGGGGCGAGGCCGCGCGGCTTGCGTACAGCAGTCTGACCAGCATGGCGTCAGGCCTTTCGGTTGGCGACCAGGGAAAGGAATTCACGGCGCAGGTCGGGGTCCTTGAGGAAGGAGCCGCGCATGACGCTGTTGATCATCTTGGCATCCATGTCCTTGACGCCGCGCCAGTGCATGCAGAAGTGGTCGGCTTCCATCACCACGGCCAGGCCATCGGGGTTCATGCGCGACTGCAGCAGGTCGGCCACCTGGGTCACGGCCTCTTCCTGGATCTGCGGGCGGCTCATCACCCAGTCCACCAGCCGGGCGTACTTCGACAGGCCGATCAGGTTGGAATGCTCGTTGGGCATCACGCCGATCCAGACCCGGCCGATGATGGGACACAGGTGGTGCGAGCAGGCGCTGCGCACCGTCACCGGCCCGACGATCATCAGCTCGTTGAGGCGCTCGACGTTGGGGAACTCGGTGACGTCCGGCGCGGGCTGGTAGCGGCCCTTGAAGATTTCCTGCAGGTACATCTTGGCCACGCGGCGGGCCGTGTCCTGGGTGTTGTGGTCGCTGCTGGTGTCGATGACCAGGCTCTCCAGCACGCCATCGAGCTTGCCGGCGACCTCGTCGAGCAACTGCGCCAGCTCGCCGGGCTGGATGAACTCGGCGATGTTGTCGTTGGCATGGAAGCGCTTCTGCGCTGCCTGGATGCGCTCGCGGATGCGCACGGACATGGGCACGCCCTCATCGCCGAAGGTGTGGGCGGCGGTGTCTGCCGAGGCTTCGGCGGCGGTGTCGATGGCGCGGAGCGGGGACGTGGTCATGGGCGGGATCCCGACTGAAGCAGCGGGGCTGCGGGAGCGCGCATGGTAGCGGCTGATCCCCCATTGTGCACAGCCCGTGGCGTGTGACCCGTTGCAGTGCAGGGGCGAAGATCGCGCACGGCTCAGGGGCGGGCGTCATGGCAGGGGGTGGCGGTGGGATGCTGCACACAGGCCCGGGCCCGGCAGGCGGCCGCTTCGGTGCCCTGGAGCGTGCTGCAGGCCTGCAGGGCCTCGGTTGCCGAGGTCGGGGCGCGGCGGCGACCCGCATGCTCCATCATGGCTTCGAGCAGGGCCACGTCGTCGCTGGGGCGCGGGCGTGCGCGGGTGGCTGGTGCGGTGGCGGGCGGCGGCGTGGGGGTGTCCGGCGACGCGACGGGCGGTGCGGCCGAGGTGCGCGCCACGGATGGCGCAAGGGATGGCGTGGCCCGCGGGCCGGCCTCCGCCAGGGGCAGCGCCTCGATGCGCGCAGGGGCCTCGCGGGTGGCGTGTGCGGCCGACGCCGCGTCCAGCCCAGGGACGGCGAGGGCCGGAGGCGCCGGCTTTGCCACCTCCGCCCGGTTTCCCGAGGCGGGCAAGGGGCCCTCGCGGAAAGCCAGCCTGAGGCCGTGGGCCATCACCAGCAGGCCCGCCAGCAGCGCCCCCGTGACCAGCGCGGCACGCAGGAAGCGCACCCGGCCGGGCGGGTCCTGGGCCAGGCGCCTCAGCCAGCGGCTGCCCCACCACCCGGGGCCCGACGCCTCCGCGCGGCGGCCCGGCGCGCGCCGTGAGCGGTGCCGGGCGCCGATGCCTGCACCGTGGCTGCCGAGGGAGGCGAGCAGCCGCACCTGGTCGGGCACACCGCCATCGCCATCGTCGTCTTCCATGCCCGCGAACAGGCTGGGGCGCTCCAGCCCGGCGTGTGATCGGGCGTGTGATCGCTCATGCCGCAGCGCATGCCGGGAGGGCCCGCGCGCGGCAAAGCCGGCCGCGTGTTGGTCGTCGTGGCTCAAGCCAGTCCCCTCTGTCTTTATGATGTTTGATCAAAGCATTCTACGAACGCGCTCCGGCATCGCGGGGCCTGCGGGATCGGGGTTGCAATCAATCGTTACGGCATCATGCAGACAGGGTGGATGGTGTGGGGAGGGCTGCTGGCAGGGCTGCTGATGGCCGGCCTGCTCATGGCCGCCTGGTGGTTTCCGCTGTGGTGGCAGGTGCTGTGGCGCTTGCGATGGCCTTGCGCGGCGCAGGCATCGCCCGAGGGGCCCGGCGGTGGCGCCTCCGCCGCCTTGCGCACCCGGGTCTGGCCGATGTGGTCGCTGGGGGCGCTCATGTTCCTGCTGCCGACCGTCCTGGTGGCGGCCTGGTCGCTGTGGACGCCGCAGCGTCTGGCGCCGTTCGACGAACCTGTGGATGCGGCAGAGGCGCCTGGCCTGGCCGATGGACAGCGGGCGCAGCCTTCACGCCGCAGGCAGTTGACGCAGCTGCTGCAAGGCGAGCAGCTCGTGCCGCCGCCACCCTTGCCGCCCGACACTTTCCTCCAGCCCGAACTGGTGGCCGAGCAGCCCTTGCTGGTGAGCGCCGACCGCCGCTGGGAGCGCATGGACGCCGAATTCGTGCAGGCCCTCCTGCGGGTCTTTCGCGTGATGAAGGAGGCGCACGGCTACGACATGGCCTTGCTGGAAGGCTGGCGCAGCCCGCAACGCCAGGCCCTGCTGGCTGCGCGCGGGCCGACCGTCACCCAGGCCGGCCCGTGGCAGAGCTACCACCAGTGGGGTCTGGCCGCCGACTGCGCCTTCGTGCGCGCGGGACGGCTGGTGATTTCCGAGCGGGATCCCTGGGCCAGCCAGGGCTATGCCTTGTTCGGCCAGGTCGCCGAGCGCATGGGACTGAGCTGGGGCGGACGCTGGCGCATGGCCGATCTGGGCCACATCGAGTGGCGCAAGCCCGGCATGCAGGCGACGATGCGGGCAATGCCTCCGCTGGCGCCCGGAGTGAGCCAGGCGCCCCATCCGTCCGAAGCGCCGATCACGCCTTGACCGCAGCGGGCGGGCTGCGGCAGAGGCACGGTGAGCGGCCCGGTGAGCGGCTCCGCGGGAGACACAGCTCGTAACAGCGTCCCCCTCTCCGTGGGGGGCTGCACCGGCAGGGGCTGCACGTAGACTCGCTGCGCCTGCCGGCCGCATGGATCGGCAGGCCCACATCCAACAAAGCATCAATCAGGGAGCGCGGACCGATGGACGTCCGCTCGGCGGCGGGGTCTGCGGGCCTTGCCATGGCCGGGCGTTCCATTGCGCGTCACACACATGTCCTCAGGCAGGTCCAGAGCGCGCAAGGCAGGGTGGCTGGGGCTGGTGATCGTCGCCACGGTGTGGGCGTTCACGCTCTGGCAGTGGCACCACATGCCGCATGAAGGCAAGGCCCCGCACGCCGTGTCCGGGGCGGACGTCGTGCGCCAGTTCCTCTTGCTGCCCTTGATCGTCACCGCGGTGGCCTGGCTGGCCTGGGCGGTGGTGTGCCGCTTGCGCGCGGGCCTGATCCCGCCGCTTGCCGCTTCGCCCGCCGACGTGGCTTCGGCTCCCGCCGGACACCCACCGCCTGAGGCCGGGGTCGTGCCAGCGGCCCGGCCCGTCGCCACGGTGCTGGCAGAGGCCTGCAGCCTGTCGGCGGGCGGGGATGCCGTGTCGGCCTGGCGCGCCTTGCAGGAAGGGCGCGTGCGGCCGACCCTGGACCCGCAGCTGGAAGATGCCGATGGCTTGCCGGCTTTCAGCGCCCGCGTGCCCGATGGGCAGCTGGCGGAGTCGCTGCAGGCCCTCGCCGATCAGGTGGCCGCGCAGGCGCTCGCTCAGGGCGGGACAGCTGGCAGCGCCTGGCCCGACGAGGTCCTGCGCACGTTGGCGCTGCTGCAAGGCCCCCTGCAGGCGCTGCTGGCAGCGCTTGCTGCGGTGTCGCCGGGCGGGCCGACCGAGCCCGCCGCGCCCGGGTGGCGGGTGGCGCATGACCCGGGCGAGGAGGGGGACGAGGAGGGGGGCGATGAGGGGCGCACGGAGGATCGCAAGGAGGATCGCATGGGGGGCGCAGGCACGGCAGGTGGGGGCTGGGCCGCCACGGCCAGGGGAGGCCTGCCGGCCGACGCGCCCGCGCACCTGTCGGGCGTGGCCCGTCCTGACCGCCGAGCCAGGCAGCAGGCCGAGGCCGAGCGGGTGCCCCACTTGCAGGTGCGCCTGTGCCTGCCTGTGCACTGGCCGCCGCGGGTCAGGGCCGATGCCGCCGACTGGCTGCGCAGCCAGTGCGGCGCCTTGCTCGACTGGACCGAGCGCCACGGGGCCCCTCCGCCCACCTGGCACACCGAGCCGCTCCCGTCCCGGCCCGACGCCGCCGCGCCCGAGTCCCTGTGGACCGAGTGGCCCGAGCGGTGGCAGGGCTGGTCGACATCGCCCCGGCCGCAACTCCTGCTGCTGCTGGCCGCGGACTCTGCGGTGGACGCCGCGCAGGTGCTGCGCTGGCAGGCGCATGGCGAGCTCTTCACCAGCCACCACCAGCGCGGGCGCATCCCCGGTGAGGCTGCTGCCGGTCTCCTGCTGTGCAACCCGGCCTGGGCCTCGTGTGCGCCCGGGGATGCCATGGGGGGCGCATGCGAGCCGCCAGGGCCGCGGATGTGGCATCCGCTCGCGGCGCAGCGGACGCGCTCGGCCGATGTGGTCGGGCGCGTGGGCAGCGAGGCGCTCCAGGGCCTGTTGCGCCGTCTGGCGGATGGGCCGCAGGCCGATGCCGGCTGCCTGATCGTCAGCGATGGCGACCACCGGCCCAGCCGCACGGCCGAGGTCTTCGAGGCCTTGCTGGAGGTGCGCCCTCAGGCCGACCCCCTGAGCGAGGTGCTGCGGGTCGGCGACGCCTGTGGCGAGCTGGGCCTGGCCCGCGCCCTGGTGCCTGTGGCGCTGGCCTCGTCGGCCCTGCGCCATGGGCAGGCCAAGGGGCTGGTGCTGGCCCTGATGGTGCAGGACGGGCTGCAGCGCGTGGCCATCGCCCTGGAAAGCCCTTCCGCGCTGTCGCAGCCGGTCTCCACCCTGGCGCCAGACACCGCGCTCCCCTGAGCTGAACTCTGACCTGCAACCCGCCTCTGGACGCTCCCATGCAAGGACTCTGGCTGTTCCTCCTCCACCCCCGGACCCTCGCTGTGCTCGGTGTGTCCGCGCTGCTGCTGATGTTGTGGCTGGGCGCAGACGCCTTGCAGGTCGGCCTGGCCTGGTCGCTGGGTGTGGCGGTGTTCCTGGGCCTGGCCTGGCTGGGGGTCTGGTGGTGGCGTCGGCGGCAGCTGCGACACGCCGGACAGGCCCTGGCGCAGGCCCTCGACGCCGATGCCCAGCAGGCGGTGCAGCGGGCTGCGCGTGCCGGTCGGGGCGATGAGGCGGCGGCCTTGCGCGCCCGCATGGCCGAGGCCGTCAAGCGCATCAAGACCTCCCGCCTGGGCGACACCTCCGGCACCGCGGCACTCTATGCACTGCCCTGGTACGCCATCATCGGCAACCCGACGGCGGGCAAGAGCTCGGCCATCGTCAAGTCCGGCCTGACCTTCCCCTTCGCCGAGAACACCGACCCCATCGTCCAGGGCATCGGCGGCACGCGCCATTGCGACTGGTACTTCACCACCGAAGGCATCCTGCTGGACACGGCCGGTCGCTATGCCGTCCACGAGGAGGACCACCGCGAGTGGCTGGGTTTCCTCAAGCTGCTGAAAACCCACCGCCCGAGGGCGCCGCTCAATGGCGTCATCATCGCCGTCAGCATCGCCGAACTGCTGCACCAATCGTCGGACGCGGGCATCGAGCTGGCACGCAAGCTGCGCCAGCGCGTGCAGGAGCTGACGGAACACCTGGAGGTGTTCGTGCCGGTCTACGTGGTGTTCACCAAGGCCGACCTGATCGCGGGCTTCGTGGACTTCTTCGAGGACCGTGACCGTGCCGAGCGTGACAAGGTCTGGGGCGCGACGCTGGCCTGCGAGGTCGCGTCGCCTGCCGATGCCGCGACGCTGTTCGACCAGCACATGGACGCCCTCTGCCAGGGCTTGAAGGACGCTTCGGTGGCGCGCATGACCTTGCACCGCGGCGAGCAACTGCCACCCGGTGTGCTGACCTTCCCGCTGGAGTTCGCGGCGCTGCGGCCCACCCTGCGCACCTTCTTGCACACGCTCTTCGAGGACAACCCCTACCAGTTCCGTCCGGTGTTCCGCGGCTTCTATTTCACCAGCGCAGTGCAGGAGGGCCAGTCCACCAGCCGTGCCAGCCGCCGCGTGGCCGAGCAGTTCGGCGTGCAACTGCAGGCGGGCACGGCCGCGGCGGTGTATTCGACGGGGGGCTTCTTCCTCAAGGAGCTGTTCTCGCGCGTGATCTTTGCCGACCGCCTGCTGGTGCAGCAGTACACCAGCCGCCGCAAGATGCGCCTGCGCCTGGCCAGCTTCGCTGGGGGGATGCTGCTGCTGGGCTTGCTGCTGTCGGGCTGGACCTGGTCCTACCTGGGCAACCGCGCGCTGGTCGCCGATGTCCAGACGGACCTGATCAAGGCGCAGCGGGTGCAGCACCAGCGCGTGGACCTGGCGTCCCGGCTGGAGGCCCTGGAGATCCTTCAGGACCGCCTGGAGCAGGTGCAGCGCATGCGCGATGGGCACGCCTGGACCCTGGGCCTGGGTCTCTACCAGGGCGAGGCGATCGAGCGCCACCTGAAGGAAGCGTATTTCCATGGCTTGCAGGCGCTGCTGCTGCAACCTTCGGCTCAGGGCATGCAGGCCTACCTGTCGGAGGTGAACCGCCATGCCACGGAGCTGTTGCCACAGGCCTCGCCGGCAGATGCGGTCGATGCGGCCGGTGGTGGCGGGGCGGCCGCAGGCGGGGCGACCGCGTCACCCTATGTCAGCGCCTCGCGCCGGGACGTCGGTGAGGCCTACAACGCCCTCAAGGCCTACCTGATGCTGGGCGAACGTGAGCGCCTGGAGCCTGGCCACATGGCCGACCAGCTCACGCGCTTCTGGCGCGAGTGGCTGGACGACAACCGTGGCGCGCTGCCGCGGGAGGCCATGGTGCGGCATGCCGAGCGCATCCTGTCGTTCGCACTGACGCAGATGGGCGATCCGGCCTTCCCGCAACTGACGCTGGACGCGGCCCTGGTGGACCAGTCTCGCGACAACCTGCGCCGTGTCGTCAAAGGCTTGCCTGCCCGCGAACGCGCCTATGCCGACATCAAGGCCCGCGCGGCCACGCGCCATGCCGCAGTCACCGTGGCCGCTTTGCTGGGCGAGTCCGGCCGCGACTTGCTCAGCGGCAGCCAGGCCGTGTCCGGCGCCTTCACCCGGCAGGCCTGGGAGGGGTACGTCAAAGAGGCCATCGAGGACGCGGCCCACCACACCTTGCAGTCCACCGACTGGGTGCTCAAGACCGCCATGGCCGATGACCTGACCCTGGAGGGCAGCCCGCAGCAGATCCAGAAGGCGCTCACCCAGCTCTACAAGGCCGACTACGCCCAGGCCTGGCAGAAGTTCCTGCAAGGCATCAGCGTGCAGGATTTCCAGGGCTTCGAGCAGGCCGTGCAACGCATGGGCCGCCTGGGCGATCCGACCGCATCGCCGCTGGGCAAGCTGCTGCACAGCGTGCACGAGCAGACCGGATGGGACAACCCGGGCGTGCTGCAGGCCGGGTTGGCGGCCGGGCAGTCCGGCTTGGTCGCCTGGTTCAAGGCCACGGTGCTCGGCATGGCCCCCGCGCCCCTCGAAGTGAAGCTGGACACAGGCCGGCTCGCGGAAGCCGGGACGCAGGCGGCGCCGCTGGGCGTGGTCGGGCAACGCTTCGCGGGCATCCACCGCCTGATGGTGCCGCGCGATGGCGGGCGCACCCTGGCCCAAGCCTACCTGAACGCCTTGTCCGGGGTGCGGGTGCGCTTCCATCAGATGAAGAACCAGGGCGATGCCGGTCCGCCGGCGCGGCAGTTCATGCACCAGACCCTGGAGGGGCAGGGGGAGCTGGCCGAGGCGCTCAAGCTGGTGGACGAGCAGTTGCTCACCGGCCTGGGCGACGCGCAGCGCGACGCTTTGAGGCCCCTGCTGGTGCGCCCGCTGGTCCAGGCCTTCGGGGCGCTGGTCAAGCCCACCGAGGCGGAGCTCAACCGCAGCTGGATGGCCCAGGTCTATGAGCCTTACCAGCGCACGCTGGCCACCAAGTACCCCTATGACCGCCGCGCCAGCCTGGAGGCCAGCCCCGCAGAGGTGGCCGCGGTGTTCGGCGTCGAAGGCGCGGTGGCGCGGTTCGTCGAGCAATCGCTGGGGGGGCTGGTGCTGCGTCGCGGCGGGAGCCTGAGTGCCCGCACCTGGGCCGACCTGGGGGTGCGTCTGCGGCCGGATTTCATCGCCGGGCTGGGCGGCTGGATGGCGCCGCTGGGCGGGGTGCCATCGGGGGCAGCCAGTGGCGCGAACGCAGGCATGGGTGGTGGTCAGGGGGACAGCATCGGTACATCCGGCGCAAGCTCGGGCGGCATGCAGACCACCTTCCAGATCCTGCCGCTGCCGTCGCCGGGCCTCACCGAATACACCCTGGACATCGACGGCCAGGTGCTGCGCTACCGGCAAGGCCGTGCCGGTTGGGTGCCTTTCGTGTGGCCGGGGCCGGGCTTGCAGGGGGTGAAGGTCAGTGGCGTCACCTTCGATGGCCGCGGCGTGGGCTTCTTCCATGAGGCGGGGCGTTTCGGCCTGGAGAAGATGATCCAGTCGGCACGGCGACGCAAGCTCGATGGGCAGGTGTTCGAGCTGAGCTGGCCGCGGGGCGATGTGGCGGTGACGGTGCAGCTGCGCGTGATCTCCAACAGTGCCAGCGTGACAGATGGCGATGCCGTCGGCATGGGCGCCGCAGCGCATGGCGGCGCGGGCGCAGGCATGCGGGCCGTGACCCTGCCCGCCATCGTGGCGGGAGAGGACGATGCCGCGGTGCCCCAGGGGGCCGTGCGATGAGCATCCAGATGGCTTCTGCACCGCAGGACGGGGAGTTGCTCTACTTCGGCAAGCTGCCTTCGCGCGGCGACTTCGTGCGCAGCGCGCCACATGCCCAGCTCGTCAACGACCTCGACCTGTGGCAGTCCCGCACGCTGGAGCGCCTTGCCGCCGATGCCCGCTGGAAGCTGGTCTACGACGCCGCCCCCGAGTTGCCGTTCGCCATCCTGGGCACCGGCAGCAAGGTGGCCATGGCCGGGCATTGGCAGGCCAGCCGGGACAGTTCGGGCCGACGCTATCCCTTCATCACCGCGGCGGTGTTCGCCTGGCCGCAACCACGGGATGCCGCGGTGCTGGCGCCGATGATGCTGGCCGGGGTCTGGGCCGAGCTGGCGCGGGCCGGGCAGGGTGCGCAGGCAGCGGCCGGACATGCCGACGCGCAAGACTGTCTGCAAGCCACCCGGGTGCAGGCGATGTCCGCAGAGCGGGCGCGCGCCGAGCTGCTGACCTTCCTGGACACCCACACCCTCTCCAGCCTGGAGCAGATGCTGGCGGCCAGCGGCACCCGCTTGTCCCTGCGGCAGGCCGTGCTTGCCCTGGGCCTGTTGCTGCAGCCTGCGCTCATCCATGGCAGCGACCGCCTGCGTCGCGTGCTGCGCCTGCCCCTGGTGGTCGAGCCCATGTGGCAAGCCCAGGTCGGGGCCTGGTGGTTGCTGCTCGTGATGGGCTTCTTCCAGCACCACGAGGTCGAGTTGGCGCTGTTCCTGGACTTGCACCGCGGGGCCCCCCAGCTGTTGATGGGCTTCCATGGAGCTTCGGCGCTCACGCTGGAGGCCGTCATCGACCCACAGGCATCGGGGCGCGAAGGCGTCGGCCTGGAGGAGGCGGACTGGGTCGAGGCCGAGGTGGCGCAGGACCGCGGCTTGCGCAGCCTGTCGACCTATTTGTCGGACCCGGACCTGTCGCTGTGGCAGGCCATGCGCACCAGCCAGGAAGTGCTTCTGGGAGGCTGAGGGTGGCAGGGATGCGGGCGTGTGCGATCAGGACAGGGGGGAGAGATGCGTGGCATGAGCGAGATGAATGGGATGCGAGGGATGAGCCCGCTCACCGGCGGCACGTGGGCAGGCCGGGCCCTGCGGGTGCTCGCCGTGGCGGCCATGGCGCAGCTGTGCACGGGCCGAGCCAGTGCCGCGGAGGCCGTGGTCGCGCAGGGCGCGGCGGGCGTGCCCGCCGTGGTGGTCTCGGGCACCGTGGGCGACGAGGCCACCCGCGTGGCGCTGGTGGCGCGGCTGCGCGAGATCTATGGCGCCGATCGGGTGGTGGATCAGCTGGCGGTGGGGCCTGTGGTGGCCCCTCCCCACTGGGCGCAGCATGTGGGCCAGCTGTTGTCGCCGAGTCTCAGGCAGGTCCGCCACGGGCAGCTGCGCGTGCAGGGACAGACGGTGCTGTTGCAAGGCGAGGTGGATCAGGAGGCTCAGCGCCAGCAGCTGGTGGCCGACATGGCGCAGGCGCTCAACCCCAGCTACAGCGTGCGCCATGGCTTGCGGGTGGTGGCCGCAGCGCAGTCCACGGTCGACCAGGCGCTGGCCAACCGCAGCATCGAGTTCGAGCCGGGCAGCGCGGTGCTGCGCCCGGCGGGGGTGCTGATCGTCCATGAGATGGCCCAGGCCCTGCGCCAGGTGCGTGCACCGCGGGTCGCCCTGATCGGTCACACCGATGCGCTGGGTGGGCGTGCGGCCAACGTCAGCCTGTCGCTGGCACGCGCCCAGGCAGTGCGGGATTTGCTGGTGGCCCGCGGCGTGCCTGCCGACAGCCTCAGCGTCAGTGGCATGGGGCCCGACCAGCCCGTGGCGAGCAATGCCAGTGAAGCGGGGCGCGCGCGCAACCGGCGCATCGAGTTCCGTGTCGGTTCATGAACGTTCGGGCGGTGGCGCCTGGGGGGGCAAGCCCTCCCCGAAGCCCAGCAGCTCCTGGAGGTGGGCCATGGCGCCGCCGTCCTTGACGACCTCGCGCAGCCACAGGTGCAGGGGCATCTCGCCCCATCGGACGGCCTTGTCCGCCAGGTAGGCCACGGGGCTGTGGGGCTCGGTCTGGCGGAAGTAGGCGGCCACCTCCCGCAGTTGGCGCAGCGCCTCCACGCGCGTGCGCGGCGGGCCGGGCCGGGAGGGGGGCACGGCCTCCGAGGCGCTGGGGGTGGCGCCGAGAGGCCCCACCAGGTCAGGCTCCGGTGCCGAGCCTGCCTCGGCGGCGTCCGCCAGGCCGAGTTCGCGCAGCAGACCTTGCATGCCATGGTGGAGCCCGGCCAGGGTGTCGCGGGCCGCCACGAAGCTGGGGCCGTCCGGCCCGAGGTGGGCGTCCACCACCGTCTGCCAGTGCAGCAAGGCGGCTTCTGCGTCACGCAAGCTGCGCAGCACCAGGCGCAGATGGGCCGCCGGGGAGTCGGCCAGGGCCTGGTGGAACTGCGCTGCCGTCAGGGGCTGGCTGGTGCCGGGGTGGGGTTGCGACACCGTCCGGGTGTCGTGCAGGCGGGCGTGGGCCAGGTCGCGCAGGCTGAAGCGCTCGCCCTGGCGCCCTTGCGTCACGGGCAGGGCCGGGGCGATGTCCACGATGCGCTGCAGGAGCCAGGCGATGTTGCCGATGCGCTCTTCCATGTCGCCCGCTTCCGGGCGGGGGTGGAGTTCGGGCCAGTGGCGTGCGCACAGGGCCGCACAGACCGCCAGCCCCTCGGCCAGCCCGCCAGGGCCTTCGCTCAGGGCCCGCGCTTCGGTGAGCCACAGGGCCAGGCGCAGGTCGCGCGTGCGGGTGCGCAGCAACGCGGTGCACAGCCGGACCACGCCCGGCCAGTCCGCGTGCTTGAGGGGCGTCACCCAGGCGCCCTGGTCCAGGCTGGGGTCGTCGGCCCGGCGCATCTCGGCGATCTGGTCGAACTCGCTGGAAAACGCCATATCCTCGCCGCAAGGCGGCAGCGCCACGAGCGGCGGCAGCAACATGTCCACGTCCATCCCATCCCTGCAGATCAATCGGGGCCGCATCGCTGGCGGCCCATCTGAGCGGCATCATCCCATGGGGGAGGGTGGCGACGAGCCCCCCGGCGGAGGGGATCGGGTAACGGCTTGTGAGGGGCGCATGACGTGGTGCACCGGGGCGTTGCGATGCCTCCCAGATCTTTTGCGAACGAGAATGATTATCAATAACGTGTGCTAGACTGCCTCCCATGACAGCCTCTTTGCGTCTTGCCAACCCCGTGTCCGGCCGGCCCGATCCCGGCTTGCGCCCGGACCTCAGCGCGGCCCAGCGCAGCCTGGCCTGGGGCCTGGTGCTGGCCTTGCACGCGGGTGCGGCCACCTGGCTGTGGCGAACGGCCGCGGAGCCGATCGATGCGGCCGAGCCGGCGACGATCTCGGTGGTGGTGCTCGACAGCGTGGCGCCCATGCCGCCGATGCCCGTGGCCGCGCCGACGCCGCCGGTCCCGCCCGCACCGCCCACCCCGCCCCAAGCCACGCCGCCCGTGCCCACGCCGCGCAGCCTCCCGGCGCATGCGCCTTCGGTGCTGTCTGCACCGAGCCCGAGCCCCTCGCCGATGGTGGCCGCACCGGCGGCACCCGCCGTCGCTGTGACCGATGCCGCGGCGCCCGCGACCCCCGCCACGCCCTCGCCGGCCCCCGCGGTGGTGGCCCCGGCCGCGCCCGCCGCGCCGGCAACGCCCAAGACCCTGCCTTCGTCGGCGGTGCGCTACCTGGTGCCGCCGGTCCTCAGTTACCCGCGCGCTTCCCGCGAACTGGGTGAGTCCGGTGTGGTCCGCCTGCGCGTGCTGGTGGACGAACAGGGCCGCCCCCGCGAGGTCGAGCTGGCCAGGTCGTCCGGCCACCCGCGCCTGGACCAGGCGGCCATGCAGGCCATGCGCGCGGCGCGCTTCCAGCCCCACATCGAAGACGGGCAGCCCCGCATGGTGTGGGTGCAGGCCCCCCTCAATTTCCAGCTTGACGAGCTTTGACCATGTCCGACCTTGCTTCTTCCGCCCCCCAGCAGCCTGCCGAAACCGTGGCCTCGGCGACCACGGTGGCGCCGTCCCCCAGCTTCACGCACTTCATCGCGCAGTCCGACGCCATCGGCCAGGGCCTGTTCGTGATCCTGCTGCTGATGTCGTTGCTGTCCTGGGCGCTGATCGTCACCAAGGGCGTGGGCCTGATCCTGCGTGAAAAGCGCAGCCAGGCCTTCCTCAACCTGTTCTGGAACGCCACCTCGCTGGAGTCGGTGCAGCACGAGCTCAACACCCACGGCGCGGAGGAGCCCTTCGGCCACCTGACGGCGCATGCCATGCAGGCCCAGGCCCACCACGCTCGCTACGGCGCCGCCAAGCTGGAAGAAGCTGGCACGGCCCAGGAGTTCCTCACCCGCACCATCAAGAAGGTGCTGGACGAAGAGACCCTGCGCATGGAAAGCGGCCTGACGGCGCTGGCCACGGTCGGGGCCACGGCGCCGTTCGTCGGCCTGTTCGGCACGGTCTGGGGCGTGTACCACGCGCTCACCGCCATCGGCATGTCGGGCTCGGCCTCGCTGGACAAGGTGGCCGGCCCGGTGGGCGAGGCGCTGATCATGACGGGCGTGGGCCTGGCCGTGGCCATCCCGGCCGTGGTGGCCTACAACTGGCTGACGCGCAGCAACCGGGTCTGGGGCTCGCGCCTGGACACCTTTGCCTTCGAGCTGTTCGCCTTCCTGTCGACCGGTCAGACGCTGAAGGCCTCGGGCGAGCAGGGGGGCGCGTCGGTGCGCAGCCTGCCCACCGCGTCCAACGGCGGCACGCGCTGAAGGAGGCGGCCATGGCATTCGCCAGTTTCGACGACAAGCGCGGTTCGGCCCCGCTGGCCGAGATCAACATGGTGCCGCTCATCGACGTGATGCTGGTGCTGCTGGTGATCTTCATCGTGACCGCGCCGCTGCTGAGCCACTCGGTCAAGCTGGAGCTGCCCAAGGCCAGCGCCCAGCCGGTGCAGGTGAAGGCCGAGAAGATCGACGTGTCCATCGACGCGGTCGGCGTGCGCTTCCTGAATGGCAAAGCGCTGAGCCGCGAAGAGCTCGTGGTGCGCCTGGCGGCCGAAGGCGCCAAGCCGACGCCGCCGGAGATGCACCTGCGTGTGGACCAGTCCGTGCCTTACCGCGTGGTGGCCGAGACCCTGGCCGATGCCTCGCGCGCCGGCGTGGGCAAGATCGGCTTCGTGACCGACCCGGGCACCGCCCCTGCGGCCTCGGGCCAGACGCCGCCGGCCACCCAGCCGCCCGCGGGCAAACGCTGAAGCCCGGGGACGACGCCAGCGCCATCGAGACGGGCTCAAGCCGGCATGGCTTTGGCATACGATGCTGGGCCATGAGCTCAGGATCGAACCCACCTTCTCAGGACACCACGACGGTGCCCACCCCGCAAGCGCTGGCGGGCCTGCGCGTCATCGAGCTGGGGCAGCTGATCGCCGGCCCCTTCGCGGGCAAGACCCTGGCCGACTTCGGTGCCGAGGTCATCAAGGTCGAGCCGCCGCCCAACGACGATGGGCCGGGCGGCGACCCGCTGCGCCAGTGGCGCATGCTCCACAACGGCACCAGCGTGTGGTGGCAGGTGCAAAGCCGCAACAAGCGCAGCGTGGTGCTCGATTTGCGCACACCCGAAGGCCGCGAGACGGTGGCCCGCCTCATCGACGAGGCCGATGTGCTCATCGAGAACTTCAAGCCCGGCACGATGGAGAAATGGGGCCTGGGCTATGAGCGCTTGAGCGCGCGCAACCCGGGCCTGATCATGCTGCGCATCAGCGGCTACGGGCAGACCGGGCCCTACCGCGAGCGCCCCGGTTTCGCCGTGGTGGCCGAGGCCATGGGCGGCATGCGCCACCTCAATGCCGAGCCGGGCCGCGTGCCGGTGCGTGCCGGCGTCAGCCTGGGCGACACGCTGGCGGGTCTGCACGGCGCCATCGGCATCCTGCTGGCCTTGCAGGCGCGCCACCACAGCATCAGCGCCGAAGCACCCAAGGGCCGGGGCCAGGTGGTGGATGTGGCCTTGTACGAGGCCGTCTTCAACTGCATGGAAAGCCTGCTGCCCGAGTACAGCGCCTTCGGGGCCGTGCGCCAGCCCGCGGGCTCGGCGCTGCCGGGGATCGCGCCCAGCAACGCCTACCCCTGTGCCGATGGCATGGTGGTGATCGGCGGCAACGGCGACTCCATCTTCAAGCGCCTGATGATCGCCATCGGCCGCGACGACCTGGCCACCGATGCCGAGCTGGCCACCAACCCGGGCCGGGTCAAGCGCGTGGCCGAGATCGACGCCGCCATCGGCGCCTGGACCGGCACACGCGCCGTGACCCAGGTGGTGGACGTGCTCAACGCCGCCAGCGTGCCGGTGGGCCGCATCTACACGGCCCAGGACATCGCCGAAGACCCGCACTACCGCGCCCGCGACATGATCCTGCCCGTGACCACGCACGACGGCCTGACCGTCGAGGTGCCGGGCATCGTGCCCAAGCTGTCGCGCACGCCGGGCGTGATCCAGCGCCGCGGGCCCACCCTGGGCGAAGACACCGAGGCGGTGCTGGCGCAACTGCAAGAGCAGCTGCAGGCGAAGGCCGACCCGGATCGTGCCTGAGCACGGGCCGTCCCGCACAACCACCACCAGGAGAGCCATTTGAGCGAACCCGTTCCCGATCACGCCGCGGCCCAGGGCGGCCGCCGGAGCGACCACCACGGCGGCCACCAAGGCGGGCAATTCAGCCTGCTCGGCCAGCGCCGTTTCGGCCCCTTCTTCCTGACGCAGTTCCTGGGTGCGGCCAACGACAACCTCTTCAAGTTCGCCTTCACGGTGCTGGTGACCTACCAGCTGCAGGTGAGCTGGCTGGCGCCGAAGATGGCGGGGCTGGTGATCGGCGCGCTGTTCATCCTGCCGTTTGTGCTGCTGTCGGCCACGGCCGGGCAGTGGGCCGACAAGCACGACAAGGCGGCCATCATGCGGGCCGTCAAGGTGCTGGAAGTGGGCATCATGGTGCTGGCCGGCATCGGCTTCTGGCTGGAGCTGGTGCCCTTGCTGCTGGGCTGCGTGCTGCTGATGGGATTGCACTCCACGCTGTTCGGGCCGGTGAAATACGCCTACCTGCCGCAGCACCTCAGCGAGCGCGAGCTCACCGGCGGCAATGGCATGGTCGAGATGGGCACCTTCGTGGCCATCCTGCTGGGCAATGTCGGCGGGGGCTTGCTGATGTCGCTGGGCGAGGTGGGGCGCCACTGGGTGGGCCTGGCCTGCCTGGGCGTGGCCGTGGCCGGCTGGCTGGCGGCGCGGGCCATCCCCGCTTCGCCTTCGTCCGACCCGGGGTTGAAGATCAACTGGAACCCGGTGAGCGAAACCTGGCGCAACCTGGCGCTGGCGGCCGAGTACCCCAGCGTGTTCCGCTCGCTGCTGGGCATCTCGTGGATGTGGTTCTTCGGCGCGGTCTTCCTGGCGCAGTTCCCGTCCTTCGCGCGCGACGTGCTGGGCGGCGACGAGCAGGTGGCCTCGCTGCTGCTGGTGGTGTTCTCGGTGGGCATCGCGGTGGGCTCGCTGTTGTGCGAGAGCTTCTCGCACCGCCACGTCGAGATCGGCCTGGTGCCCATCGGGGCCGTGGGCATGACGGTGTTCGCCTTCGATCTCTTCCTGGCCGCGCAGGGCCTGCAGCACGCCGAGGGCAGCGCCTTGCAGGGCATCGCGGCCTTCGTCGCACAGCCGGTGCACTGGCGCGTCATGGCCGACCTGGCCTTGCTGGCCTTCAGCGCGGGCCTCTACAGCGTGCCGATGTACGCGCTCATCCAGTTGCGCGCCAGGCCCAGCCACCGCGCCCGCATCATCGCGGCCAACAACATCCTCAACGCGCTGTTCATGATCGTCAGCAGCGTGCTGGCCGGGGCCTTGCTGGGCGCGGGCTTCAGCATCCCGCAGGTGTTCGGTGCCACCGCGGTGCTCAATGTGCTGGTGGTGGGCTATGTGTTCTGGCTGATGCCCGAGTACATCATCCGCCTGCTGATGCTGTTCCTCACCCGCATCGTCTACCGGCTGCGCGTGCGGGGCGAGGAGCACCTGCCCACCGATGGTGCGGCCATCCTGGTGTGCAACCACGTGAGCTTCGTGGACGCCATCATCCTGGGCGTGACCAGCCCGCGCCCGATGGTCTTCATCATGGACCACCGCATCTTCAAGACGCCCGGCATCGGCTGGTTGTTCAAGGCGCTCAAGGCCATCCCGATCGCGCCGCAGAAAGAAGACCCGCAAGCCTATGAGGCGGCCTTCGAGCGCGCCCGCCGGGTGCTGAGCGAGGGCGAGCTGCTGTGCCTCTTCCCCGAAGGCGCCATCACCAAGGACGGGCGGCTGCAGCCGTTCAAGGCCGGCATCATGAAGATCCTGGAGACGAACCCGGTGCCGGTCATCCCCGCGGCCCTGCACAACCTGTGGGGCTCGACGTTCTCGCGCATCGACGGGGCGGCCATGAAGCGCCCGCTGCGCCGCGGCCTGTTCAACCGCATCGGCCTGGTGGTGGGCGAGGCCATCGCGCCGCAGCAGGTCACGCCCGAAGGGCTGCAGCAGCGGGTACAGGACTTGCTCGATGGGCCTTCGCCATGAGCCTGGCATCAGGCTCGCCACCGTCACGTCTTCGACACAATCAGGCCCCGGCCTTGCCCTAGCATTCGCGCCATGACGAACCTGCTTTCCCGCGCGGCCTGGGCCCGCGTCATCCCCTTCGTGCTGTTCATGGCGCTGCTGGCGCTGCGTGGCCAGCTCACGCCCAGTTCGCCCGATGCGGCGCCCGGCGCTGTCGATGGCCGCTGGGTGTATGGCCTGGCGGTGGTGCTGGTCACGGCCAGCCTGATCGCCCTGCGCCACCAGTACACCGAGCTGCTGGCCGGCAGCCGCCTGCGCTGGCAGCACGCGCTGTTGTCGATCGCGGTGGGGCTGGTGGTCTTCAAGCTCTGGATCAGCCTGACCGAGCCCTGGATGATGCTGGGCCAGCCGGCCGCGGGCTTCCGCCCCGTCAACGAAGAGGGCGAGCTGATGTGGGGCCTGATCGCGGTGCGCTGGGTGGGCGCGGCCCTGATGGTGCCGGTGATGGAAGAGCTGTTCTGGCGCGGCTTCCTGATGCGCTGGGTGGACAACCCCGATTTCGAGAAGGTGGATCCGGCCTCGGTCTCGCTCAAGGCCATCGCCCTGTCCACGCTGGTGTTCATGCTGGCGCACACGCTGTGGCTGGGCGCCATCGTGGCCGGCCTGGCTTACGCGCTGCTCTACCGCTACACGCGCTCGCTGTGGGCGGCGGTGCTGGCCCATGCCGTGACCAACGGCGTGCTGGGCGTGTGGGTGGTGGTCCACGGCAACTGGGCGTTCTGGTGAGCATGGGCATGGCGATGCGTTTCCTGCTGAAAACGGGTGTGGTGCTGGCCGCCATCGCGGTGGCCTTGCTGTGTGCCGGCCAGGTGGTGGAGCCTCGGCAGTTGCCCGGCCTGGTCCTGATCAATTACGTGCCCTTCCCGGCCTACCTCTTGCCCGTGCTGGTGGCGGCGCTGGGCTCGTTCTGGCTGGGATGGGTCTGGCGTGCGGTGGCGCTGACCAGCCTGGTGGCGACGCTGACGGTGGTGATGGGCTGGGCCTGGGGCCATGCCGACGAAGGGCATGGGCGCGTGCGCTTCATGACCTACAACATCAAGGCCTACCTGGCGGCCCAGCAGCCCGATGGCTTTGCCAGGCTGGCCCAGGAGATCAACGAGCACCAGCCCGACATCCTGGTCATGCAGGACGCCTTCCAGATGGACTGGAGCGAGGACCCGCGCGTGCAGAACCCGCTGGCGCAACTGGTGGGTCAGCGGCGCAAGGTCTACCAGTTCGGGCAGTACATCGTGGCCAGCCGCTGGCCGCTGAGCGGCTGCCGGGTCGGCGGCATCCCCATTGCCGGCAAGTCGCATGGTTTCGTGAGCTGCCAGGTGCTGGCCCACGGGGTGCTGCTCAATGTGGTGACGGTGCACTTCCTGAGCCCGCGGGATGGCCTCAACGCGGCGCGCAAGGAAGGCTTTGACGGGATGGGCGACTGGCAGCAGAACATGCTGGCCCGCCTGGAGCAGAGCGGCCTGCTGGCCGAGCACCTGCGCCTGATGTCCGGCCCCATCGTGCTGGGTGGCGACCTGAACGCCCCCGAGGCCTCGGCCGTGGTGCAGACCCTGCTGAACACGGGGCTGCGGGATGCGTTTTCAGCGGCGGGCTCGGGCTATGGCTACACGCACGGCCACCACCTGCTGCGCGGCCTGTCCTTCCTGCGCATCGACCACATCCTGGTCAGCAAGGACATCGGCGTGGTCGACGCGTTCGTGGGCGGACGCGAAGCCTCGCAACACCGGCCGGTGATCGCCGACTTGCTGCTGCACCGGCAGTGAGGGCCGGCGCGGGCCCCGCCTGCGCTCAGACCCCGCGGGCGCGGTCGGCCGCGAACTGCTGCTGGAAGGCGGCGAAGCGGCCTGCGTCCAGCGCGTCACGCACTTCCTGCATCAGGTTGAGGTAGTAGTGCAGGTTGTGGATGGTGGTCAGCATGGGGCCCAGCATCTCGCCGCAGCGGTCGAGGTGATGCAGGTAGGCGCGGCTGAAGTTCTGGCAGGTGTAGCAGCTGCAGGTCTCGTCCACCGGGCGCTCGTCGGCCTTGTTGCGGCTGTTGCGCAGGCGCAGGTCGCCGAAGCGCGTGAACAGGTGGCCGTTGCGCGCATTGCGCGTGGGCATGACGCAGTCGAACATGTCGATGCCCGCGGCCACGCCGGCCACCAGGTCTTCCGGCGTGCCCACGCCCATCAGGTAGCGCGGCTTGTGCGCGGGCAGTTGGTGGCAGATGTGGTTCATCACCCGCAGCATCTCGTCCTTGGGCTCGCCCACGCTGACGCCACCCACCGCGTAGCCGGGCAGGTCCATGTCGGCCAGCGCCGCCAGCGACGCTTCGCGCAGGTGCTCGAACATGCCGCCCTGCACGATGCCGAACAGCGCGTTGGGGTTCTGCAGCTTGTCGAACTCGGTCTGGCAGCGCTTGGCCCAGCGCAGGCTGAGCTCCATCGAGGCGCGCGCTTCCTTCTCGGTGGTGATGTGGCCCAGGCTCTTGTCACCCTTCCAGTACGGCGTGCACTCGTCGAACTGCATGACGATGTCCGAGTTCAGGATGGTCTGGATCTGCATGCTGACCTCGGGCGTGAGGAAGAGCTTGTCGCCATTGACCGGCGAGGCAAAGCGCACGCCTTCTTCCGAGATCTTGCGCATCTCGCCCAGCGACCAGACCTGGAAGCCGCCCGAGTCGGTCAGGATGGGCTTGTGCCAGGACTCGAACTTGTGCAGGCCGCCGAACTGCTGCATCACGTCCAGGCCGGGGCGCATCCACAGGTGGAAGGTGTTGCCCAGGATGATCTGGGCGCCCATGTCGTGCAGCGAGCGCGGCATCACGCCTTTGACGGTGCCATAGGTGCCCACGGGCATGAAGATGGGGGTCTCGACCACACCGTGGTTGAGCGTCATGCGGCCGCGGCGGGCGTGGCCTTCGGTCTTGAGGAGGTCGAATTGCAGCATGGGGGCTCCGAGGTTCAGGCGCGCTGGATCAGCATGGCATCGCCATAGCTGAAGAAGCGGTAGCGGTGTTCGATGGCGTGGGCGTACAGGGCACGGATGTGCGCGTGCCCGGCCAGGGCGCTGACCAGCATCATCAGCGTGCTCTTGGGCAGGTGGAAGTTGGTGACCAGGACGTCCACCACCTTGAAGTCGAAACCCGGGGTGATGAAGATGTCGGTGTCGCGGCTGCCGACCTGCACGATGTCGTCGCGCGAGGCGTGAGGGACGTGCAAAGCCGCCGACTCCAGCGCGCGCAGCGTGGTCGTGCCCACCGCGACGATGCGCCCGCCCGCGGCCCGCGTGGCGCGGATGGCCTCGGCCGTGGCCAGGGGCACCTCGAACCACTCGCTGTGCATCTTGTGCTCGGCCAGGTTGTCGGTGCGCACCGGCTGGAAGGTGCCCGCGCCCACGTGGAGCGTCACCTCGGCGGTGGCGATGCCACGTGCGGCCAGCGCGGCCAGCACGCCCTCGTCGAAGTGCAGGGCGGCGGTGGGGGCGGCCACGGCGCCGGGCGCCTTGGCGAACACCGTCTGGTAGCGGCGCACGTCGTCTTCCTCGTCGGCGTGGGTGATGTAGGGCGGCAGCGGCACGTGGCCGTGCTGCTCCAGCAGGGTGAACGGGTCACCGGCCAGGCGCAGATGGAAGAGGCCGTTGTCCGGCCCGCAGCGGCCCAGCACTTCCGCGTCGAAGGCATCCGCGAAGCGCACCATGGCGCCTGGCTTGGGCGATTTGCTGGCGCGCATGTGGGCCCAGACCTCCTGGGTGCCGGGCAGCACGCGCTCGACCAGCGCTTCCACCGCGCCGCCCGAGGCCTTGGCGCCGTACAGCCGCGCCTTGATGACGCGGGTGTTGTTGAACACCAGCAGGTCGCCGGGCTGCAGCAGTTCTGGCAGCTCGCGGAAGGTGCGGTCGGTGGGGGGCCGCTGGCGGCCGTCGAGCAGGCGGGAGGCGCTGCGCTCGGCGGCGGGGTGCTGGGCGATCAGCTCGGGCGGGAGGTCGAAGTCGAAATCCGCGAGGCTGAAGGTGGCCGGGGACACGGCCGGGGAAGACAGAGAAGACATGCTTTTGAGGGGCGGACGGGCCCCGTGCCAAAAGGAAAAAGGGTCGCCATTGTCGCTCAAGCCGCGCCGACGGGCGAATGTGACAGCCAGGGCTTGGGAATTTCGGGTAAAGGGGCGGCGGCTTCACCACCTGCCTCTGGGCCAAGCCCGGTGAGAAGGAGCCCATCGAGAAGCTGGCCTGCAACATGCCCTGCAATCCCTGGGGCCACCGGCGACCTGACGGTGGACATTGCCGTGCGTGGCGGCTCGGCGGTGTCAGTGAACCCGTGCGTCGGCCTGGGCCGGCGCGATGACCGAAGCGGTGGCCGCCGGCTCGGGAGCCAGCCCCGCCACCCGGTTGCGCCCCGCCTGCTTGGCCGCGTACATGGCCTGGTCGGCGCGGTGCAGCAAGGCCCCGAAACCGGTGTCGTTGGGCCCCAGCTGGCTCACGCCCAGGCTGGCCGTGAACGCCAGGCTGGTGCTGTTGTGGGCCAGCACGCTGCTGGCGATGCGCTCGCGCAGGCGCTCGGCCGTCACCAGGGCCGGCTCCAGCGGGATGGTGGGCAGCAGGATGGCGAACTCCTCGCCGCCGATGCGCGCCACGAAGTCCACCTCGCGCAACTCGTCCGTCACCACGCGGGCGGCCGTGCGGATGACGGCATCGCCGGCGGCATGGCCGTGCTGGTCGTTGATGAGCTTGAAGAGGTCGATGTCGAACAGCACCAGCGACAAGGGCTGCTGGTAGCGCTGCGCCCGCGCCACTTCCCGGGCGGCCACCTCTTCGAAGTAGCGCCGGTTGGCCACCCCGGTCAGCATGTCGGTGCGGGCCAGGCGCTCGGCCTCGTCGCGCGCGCGGGCCAGCTCGGCAGTGCGCTCCTGCACCGTGCGCTCCAGGTCCTCGTTGGCCTGGGCCAGCAGGGCGTGGGAGCGCAGCTTCTGCTGCAGCACCGATTGCTCGGCTTCTTCGCGCTGCTGGCGCAGCAGGTTGATGCGGTCGGCCAGCGCCAGCGACAGCAGCACCACGCCCAGCATGATGCCGAACTCGGCGGCGTGGAAGGTGGCGAAGTTGTACGGCAGCCCGCCACTGGCCGTCAGCGCGGTGCAGAAGCTGCCCACCAGGCTGCTCATGGACGCCAGCATGAAGAAGCGGGCCGCGTGGTAGCCGCTGCGCCAGGCCGCCACCCCCGTGGCCACGATGAGCGGCGTGCTCACGAAGATGAAATACACCGGCGCGGCGTGGTAGACCACCGGCGGCGCGAAGGCCGTCACCGCGGCCCAGCAGGCCAGCATCGCCCCCAGCAGGATCTGCAGCAGCCGGTGCATGCGTGGCACCCGCGTGCGTGACTCCAGGAAGGTCATGGCCAGCAGCACCGCCGAGACCTGGTAGAGGAAGATCCAGGGCGTGTGGCTCCAGTTGCTCCAGCGCGGCGCATCCGGCCAGAGGTACTGGAAGGAGAAGCCGTTGTAGGCCAGGTTCATCCAGAAGAAGGCCAGCAGGTAGAGGCAGCACAGGGCGTAGTTGCGGTCGCGCGTGGACAGCCAGATCAGGCCGTTGTAGAGCACCATGACCAGCACCACGCCGTAGAACATGCCGAAGTAGGCCGACCACTGGCGGGCGTTGTCCTGGAAGGCTTCGGGCGTCCACAGCTCGATGGGCGTCATGAAGGCCTGCGAGCTGCTCAGGCGCAGGTAATGGGTGTGGCGGCCGGGGGCCACCTGCATGTCGATGACGAACTGCGGGTTGGCGTGCAGCCGCTGCGCGAACGGCTGGGTGTCGCCCAGCTTCTGCGCCTGGAAGCCACCGCCGGCCTGCGGGCTGAACAGCTCCACCGTGTCCAGCCAGGGGGTGCGCAGCACCAGCACCATGGGCCTGGGCTGGTCGCTGGGGTTGTCCAGCTCGATGCGGAACCAGAAGGCCGAGTCCGTGAAGCCGAAGCTCGACAAGCCGGGGTGCGCCGGCTGGAAGCGCCGAGCCGCCGGGCCCGTGCTGACATCGGCCAGCGTGAGGCGCCCGGAAGCGTCTTCCAGCACCTCTGCCGCGGGGTTGAGCGCATGGCTCTCCACCCCGGGGGACAGGTGCACGACGCCTGCCTGAGCGCTGAACGCCAGCGCTTGACCCCACAGCCACAGCAGCCACCACAGTCGTCGGAGCATCTGCACCCAATGAACCTCGTGTTGGGGCCACGTTCGGGCCCGGGGCCCGCGGAGGCCGGCCCGTGAACCTCCGTGATGACGCTGCAGTCTATCGAACTTCCTGGCCCGCCGGACAGGGGAAAGGCTGCGGATTCAACGCCTGCCCGGCCGCGTGCCACGGCCCTCGTTGAACACGAAGCCGCACGTGGTCAGGTAGAGCACCACGCCGTTGAGCAGGTGCCACACCGCGTGCGTGCCCTCGCTGAAGTGGGGGCAGACCCACATGTCCAGCGAGCGGAAGGTGAGCGACACCACGAACACGCTCGCCGCCCCCAGCAGTGCCCAGGGCGCTTGCCGGCCGGTGCGCCAGTGCCACAGCCCCAGGCCCGCGATGAACACCAGCGCCGAGCCGTAGGACAGCGAACCATTGAGCCAGTGTGCGGGCAGCGCGCCAAAGGCCGCCGAGGTGCCGAAGAAAGCCGCCACGCTGGCCGCGGTCAGCCACAGCGGGGCGCCCGCCACCGAGCGCACATAGAAGACCAGGAAGAGCAACTGGTACACCGAGATGGGGATGACGTCGGCCCACATGGCCCAGCCCACCGCCAGGGTGTGGAAGAGGAAGCTGCCCACGCCGATGGTGGCCATCATCCCGATCAGCACCCCGCCTTGCAGCGTCACCCCTTGCGGGCGGGTGCGGGCCAGCCGCCAGGCCAGCCAGGCCGCCACCAGGAAGGCGGCGTTGGAGAGCGCGTTGAGCGGCTCGGCCCAGAAGTCCGGGCCCAGGCGCTCGCAGTAGAGGTCGATGGGGGTGAAGGCGCTCACGTGGCAGGGCGGTCGGCAGGCTCACTCGGCCTTCAGGCTGTGGTTCTCGAAGAACACGTGGCTGGCCTTCAGGGACACGGCCAGCTTGCTGGGCGACTTCAGGGCCGTGGCCGGCAGGGTGAAGCGGCAGTCCAGGGTGATGTCGCCATCCTCGCCTTCGGAGCCCACCTTGCTGCCCGTCTCGCAGGCCACGTCCTGGCCGCCATGGCGCACGACCAGCAGCGATGACGAGTCGTCGTGGCCGCCCGAAACACGCGCCACGAAATGGAACTTCTGGGCCGCCGCATAGGCCTTGAGCGGGCAGCTGAACTCGTGCATGTCACCGGGCTGCAGCTCGCGCTGGCAGGGGCCGCTGTCAGGCTGGCTCTGGGCCAAGGCCGGGCCGGCGGTGCCGGACAGGGTGGCGACGCAGGCGATGACGATGGCGGCGGTGGCGGGCAGGAACTTCATGGGGACATCCAGACAAAATGCGGAACACGCTGGGCTTTGTAGTGCCGCTGGATGACGGCTTTGTGGAAGGCCCCGCTCACACCTTGCCCAGGATGGCATGGGCGCGCGCCGAGCAGGTGATCTGGCCCTGCGCATTGGCCGCGGGCAAGCGGGCCTGCAGGCGCGCCTTGAGTGTGGCGGTCTGCTCGGGCGACAGCGCCGCCAGCCTGGCGCCCATGCTGGGCGCACCCTGCACCGTGGCCCAGTAATCGTCGAAGCTGGCGTAAGTGCGCTGCACCGTGATGTCCCGCGTGGCGATGTCGCGCAGCCCGGCCTGGGCCCACAGCGCCAGCAGCATGTCCGTGTCGGACGCCTGCGGGCTCGGCGGCGTGGGCACGGCCACGCCCAGGGCGCTCACTTCTTCCTGCAGCAGCGCGTAGGGGAAGCCGCCGCCGGCCATGTCCCAGCTGTAGGCCGCCACCAGGCCACCGGGGCGAACCACCCGCGCCATCTCGGCCACGCCCAGGGCCGGGTCGGTCAGGAAAAAGATGACCAGGGGCATGACGGCCACGTCGAACTGCGCCACGCCATGGGGCAGGGCCATGGCGTCACCCTGCACGTACTCGGCCTGGGCGGTGCTGGCGCGTGCGCGGGCAAAGGCCAGCTGCTCCGGCGAGGGGTCGATGCCGACGATGCCCTGCGGCTGGCAACGCTGCGCCACCAACTCCGTGAAGGCGCCATTGCCGCAACCCACGTCCAGCCAGCGCCCGCCGGCCGGCGCGCCCAGCCAGTCGATGAAGGCCTGGCCGACCTGCTGGCTCCACAGGCCCATGTAGCGCTCGTAGGCTGCGCCGTTGGTGAACTGGATGGGGGGTGGGGTGGTCATGAATGGGGCCTTTGGGGAGGTTGGGGCGCTTCAGCGGAACCGCGAGGAGGGCTTGGCGTCCTGGCAGAGCCAGACGATCACGATGACCCAGCCCACGAGGGGGATGAGCCCGACGAGCTGGGCCCAGCCGCTTTTGCCCACGTCATGCAAGCGCCGCGTGGTGACCGCGACGTAGGGCAACAAGGTGGCTACGGTGAAGGCCAGGGACAGCTTGTCGCTGACGATGCCCAGGCTCACGGTGCCGATCAGGTTGAACAAGGCCCACCACCAGAACTCGGACTTGGAGGCCGTGCCGGAGAAGGTGGCGTACTTGCGGAAGCAGGTCTGGATGGATTCGGTGATGTCCATGGGGGCTCTGTAGGGCAAAGCAAACCAGTGTTCGGGCGTCAATCTGTGCGAGTTGACCTTAACTCAAGGCAAGGGCGCTCTGCGAAGTTTGGGGCGGTTCAGTTTCACTCTTTGATCTGCTTCAGCCAGCCTTGACGAACGCAGTACTTGACAAAAGCGAGGCCGCCCTCAGGGTGCCGGTGTTGGCTGACTGCTGCAGCCAAATCGTCTTGTGTGGCGCTACCGTATGCGGCCATGACTGCTGCGATCACCGACCAAGATTCGATGTTCTGTCGGGCCGTGAGACTTTGTGGCGGCTTGTCCAAAGTGAGGCGCATGGTCATGTATGTCCTATTCTTGTTGTTACGGTTTCTTAGTTAAATGGCGCGGGAGTCCGAAGGGCGGAGGTATCAATATGGGCAATGACAATGCCGTAGACATGGCCCATGTTGGCGTCCGCGTTGAGCCGCCAGTTAGGCGGCTGCCTGGTTTATAGCAGCACCAAGTCGATGATGCGGCAACTGGTGGATGTCGCCTGGCTGTGAACGAAGCCCATATTGAAATCCTTGATGTTCACGGACTTCCCAGCCTTGACAAGTTCATAGACAACTTTCTTGTTGCTGTCTATCCGCGTCCCGCTATTAGATGAATGAGTGCATTCGATTTCGATGTCTTTGACATCCCGTTTGCCTTCATTCTTAATTTTTGCATTGAGCATCATGATGCTATCAAACCCGCCTTTGTGCCAATCCCATTTGTCGATCTTGACCGCACTTATCGCCTCTTCTTTAGGATCAATTGTTGGAGCAGCTGTGGGTGTTGAACTACTCGCTTGAGATGACGATCCACCATTGATGACGCTGATGATGTTGCCAAAGATTGCAATGCCAAAAATGCCAGCAAGAACTTTGACGATGAGCGAAGTCTTTTTCACAGGCTTCGATATTCCGCACTTTGGGCAGACTTTTGCTTCATCGCTAACTTCTGTCCCGCATTCGCGGCATTTGGCCATTGCCATACGTACTCCTTGTGTGTAATGAAAAAACGGCGGTAAGCGAGTGAGCTGCCTAACTGCAATTAAACCAACCAGTCAGTACCGACTCGTTGGGCTAAAACGATCGCCGCTCCGAACGACAACCTCGCTAACTGCTTGAAGAGCATCCCCTTTTCCTTCCCTGCGATGCGCATGGCGGCGCCTTCGGCAGCCTGAATTTCAGGGTGCGCACCCTTCTGCGTGGCACGCCCCCCATCCACCCTCATTTGTAACCGCCAGCAACCCCCAGCGCCATCGTCCATCCGGACTCCGCTGTCGCCATCCAGATGTCATTTGCCGCTCCAACCGGCACCGTTCCCGCCAAAACCGCCTCCCGTCCCCCTGAAACCGGCAGCGTTGTCGCAAAAAGCGCTTCCCGTGTCGCACAAAGCGCGTCCACCGCCCCATAAAGGGGCACACGTCCCGGAAAAACCGCCTCGCATCCCCCAACCCGACACATCCCGTGTCGTCCAAAGCGACGTGCTTGTCGCAAAAAGCGCGTCTCATGCCCCTTTCCGGGGCGCGCATGCCGCTTTCAGCGCATCGGGTGCCGCAAAAAGCGGCAACGCATGGCTCGGCGTGTGCCGCGGCCCGCACGGCAAGGGCCATCGCACTTTCTGCGCCCCTGGCACGGTCACAACCTGGGCATCGGGCAGCAGCGGGCCAAAAAAAAGACCGCACAAGGCGGCCTTCAAAGTCTCTCGGGGTTCACGCAATTCACCCGTCAGGCAGGCGCTGATCAGGCGCCCGCCCGGCGGTCCTCAGTCGGCCTGTGGGTCCAGGCGTTGTTGGAGTTTCAGCATTTCGCGTGCCACCACGGCGGTGTCGGCGAAGTCCGAGAACACGCCGTCGATGCCCAGTTGGTAGAACTGCAGGTACTCGTTGATGGGGTTGCCTGCGTAGTCGCCGGCCAGGCGGCGCTGTTCGTTGCGGAAGGTCCAGGTGTGCACCTTCAAGCCGGCGGCGTGGGCGCGCTGGATCAGGTCGGTGGGCTCGGCCAGCTTCAGCTTGGCTTCGCCGGGGCCGCTGCCGTCCGGGTTGGCCACGGTCGAGACGATGTAGCGCTTCCAGGGGCCGATGCCGTAGGCATAGCTGGCCACGTCCTTCAGGCCTTCGTCGGTGGTCAGCCAGGCGAAGGTGCGGGCCAGCAGTTCGGGCTTGCCCGAGGCCGTCCAGTCGTAGGGGCGGTCAAACGGGGCGGTGAAGTCCAGCGAGCCGTCGGGGTTGACGTCGTTGGCGTCCACCAGCTGGATCAGGCGCACCGAGGTCAGCTTGCTCAGCGCCTTCAGGTTGCCCTGCTCGAAGGACTGGATGAACACCGGCGCGTTGCGGTGGTTCCAGCCGGCTTGCGTCAGCACCTTCAGCAGGCGGCCTTCCAGCGGCAGGCCCAGGGCCTGGTGGTAGGTGGGGTGCTTGGTTTCGGGGTAGATGCCGATGACGCGGCCCTTCTCCAGGGTCTTGCGCTTCACCAGGGCGATGATTTCCTGCAGCGTCGGGATGGCCAGCTTGCCGTTGAACTGCTGGGGGCGCTCGCCGAAGGCCTGCTTGGCGCGCAGGGTCTTGATCTCGGCCAGGGTGAAGTCGCTGGCGAAGAAGCCTTCTTCCGGCGCACCGTCCACCACGGCGATGCGGCGGCGGCTGGCGAACTCGGGGTGGTCGGCCACGTCGGTGGTGTTGACGATGTTGGGCTCGTGGCGGGCGATCAGGTGGCCGTCCTTGGTGGCGACCAGGTCCGGCTCGACGTAGTCGGCGCCCAGCTCGATGGCCAGGGCGTAGCTTTCCAGGGTGTGCTCGGGCAGGTAGCCGGAGGCGCCGCGGTGGCCGATGACCAGGGGCTGCTGCACGCGGCGCTCGGCACGCTCGGCGCGCTCCAGGGCGCGGTCGGTGTCAGCGGCGTGGCCGGGGGTGACGATGAAGAGCGCCGCCGACAGGGCCAGCAGCTTGCGCAGGTGTTGCGACATGGGCTTCCTCAGGGTTGGGTGGTTGAACCCCCACCTTAGGGGGTGTGCATGACGGTCGGTTGACCCGCCACCCCTTGGGCGCCGTCCGTTCGGCACCTGCGCTGCCACATCCCCGGTGGATTCCGGTCGCTGTGTGGACGGTCAATGAAGATCGTCGGGGAGCATGGCTTGCCGCGGGAGCTGATCCGTGCTGACCAGGCGGATCACGTCCACATGGTCGGCCTCTTCGACGTACCAGAACCACAGCTTGGTCTTGCCGACGCGCTTCCACTGAAGTTCAGGGATGCCGAGCAACTGACCGATGCGCCGTGAGCCGGTGGCCGGCGCTTCGGAAATCGACCGCAGGCACGCTTGCATTTCATCGACCAAGGCCATGGCGGACGCTTCGCCCGCTGCATTGCGACGGTAGGCCACTTGGCGAATCAGATCCTCGATGGCGGCGGGACGACGGTGTATCGGCTTCATGTCTGCCCGGTGGCGGGCGAACGCGCCACCGCGCGGAGCGCAGCCCAGTCATCGTCGGACATCGGGGTCGAGGCGCCGCTGTCGATGCCGGCCTGAAGGAGCGTGCGAAGCTGTCTGGTGGCTTCTTCGTCGCGCCGAATCAACTCCCGAACGTACTCACTGGCGTTGCCGTACAGACCGGAACGAAGGCGCTCATCCACCACATCCCTCAGGGCCTCGGTGAGGGAGACGTTCATGGTGGGGGTTTTGCTGCGCATGCGAGCATTGTTGGCAATTGGCAAGGTTTGTCAACCTGGGCCGCACACGGTGGCGGTGCCGGTGCCCATGGCTGCGTTGGCAAGAACAGCTGCGGGCACAATCGCCCCACACAATCGCCCCACACAATCGCCCCATCCATCCTCCCCGGAGCCCACCCGTGGCGCGCGCCGCAGCGAACCGCATCCCCACCACCGACCCGGCCGCCAAGACCGCCAAAGCCTCCGCCCCGCAACTGGCCATGGCCCGCCTGGGCCTGGTGCGCGACATCGACCTGGCCCTGCACCTGCCGCTGCGCTACGAGGACGAAACCCGCCTGACGCCGCTGCGCGAGGCGCGCGACGGCCAGACGGTGCAGGTCGAGGGCGTGGTGGTGGACAACCGCGTCGAGATGCGCGGGCGCCGCCAGCTCATCGTCAAGCTCGATGACGGCACGGGCGAGGTGCAACTGCGCTTCCTGAACTTCTACGGCTCGCAGCAAAAGAGCTGGGCGGCGGGCGTGCGCCTGCGCGTGCGCGGGGACCTGCGCGTGGGCTTCTTCGGGCGGGAGATGGTGCACCCGCAGGTGCGCACCGTGCAGGACGGCACGCCCCTGGCCACCTCGCTCACGCCCATCTACCCGGCCGGGGCGGGCCTGCCCCAGGCCTACCTGCGCAAGGCCGTCGAGGCGGGCCTGCGGCGCGCCCCGCTGGACGAGGTGCTGCCCCCCGAGGTGGCCGCGCTGCTGCCCGCGCACTGGCCCACGCTGCGCCAGGCTTTGCACCAGCTGCACCACCCCGCGCCGGACGTGTCCATCGAGGCCCTGGGCGAGCACAGCCACCCCGCCTGGTTGCGCCTGCAGTTCGAGGAGCTGCTGGCCCAGCAGCTCTCGCGCCTGCAGGCCAAGGCCGAGCGCGCCCACCTGAAGGCCCCGGTGCTGCCGCTGCGCACGGGCGGCCTGCACGAGCAGTTGCTGGGCGTGCTGCCCTTCGATTTGACCGCCGCGCAGCGCCGCGTGTGCGAAGAAATCGCCATCGACCTGGCCCGCCCCCAGCCCATGCACCGCCTGCTGCAGGGCGATGTGGGCTCGGGCAAGACGGTGGTGGCGGCGCTGTCCGCGGCCATCGCCATGGAGGCCGGCTGGCAGTGCGCGCTGATGGCGCCCACCGAGATCCTGGCCGAGCAGCACTTCCGCAAGCTGGTGGGCTGGCTGGAGCCGCTGGGCGTGAAGGTGGCCTGGCTCACCGGCAGCCTGAAGGCCAAGGCCAAGCGCGAGCAGCTCGCCGCCGTGGCCAGTGGCGAAGCCCAGCTCGTGGTCGGCACCCACGCCGTCATCCAGGACCAGGTCGAGTTCGCCAGGCTGGGCCTGGCCCTCATCGACGAGCAGCACCGCTTCGGCGTGGCCCAGCGCCTGCAGCTGCGCCGCAAGCTGGAGGCCACCGACCTGGAGCCCCACCTGCTGATGATGAGCGCCACGCCCATCCCCCGCACCCTGGCCATGACCTACCTGGCCGACCTGGAGGTCAGCACCATCGACGAGTTGCCGCCAGGGCGCACGCCCATCGTCACCAAGGTGTTTGCCGATGGCCGCCGCGAGGAGGTGATCGAGCGCATCCGCGACGAGGTGGCCCGCGGGCGCCAGGTCTACTGGGTCTGCCCCCTCATCGACGAGACCGAGGCCAGCGACGAGGCCGCCGACCTGGCCGCCGGACGCCACAGCGCCAAGCGCCCGCCGCTGGACCTCAGCAACGTCACCCAGACCCACCAGGACCTCAGCGAGGCCCTGCCCGGCGTGGGCGTGGGCCTGCTGCACGGGCGCCTGCCCGCCGCCGAGAAGGCCGAGGTGATGGACCGCTTCGCCCGCGCCGAGCTCAGCGTGCTGGTGGCCACCACCGTCATCGAGGTGGGCGTGGACGTGCCCAACGCCAGCCTGATGGTCATCGAGCACGCCGAGCGCTTCGGCCTGAGCCAGTTGCACCAGTTGCGCGGCCGGGTGGGGCGGGGCGCGGTGGCCAGCGTGTGCGTGCTGCTGTACGCCGCGCCGCTGTCGGACTCGGGCAAGCAGCGCCTGCGCGCCATGGCCGAAACCACCGACGGCTTCGAGATCTCGCGGCGCGACCTCGACATCCGCGGCCCCGGCGAGTTCATGGGCGCGCGCCAGTCCGGCGCGGCCTTGCTGCGCTTTGCCAATGTGGGCGAGCTGGCCGACGAAGGGGGGGCGGGACGCGAGGGCGGCGGCGATGGCCCGACCCTGCTGCAGCGCGTGCAGACAGCGGCGCAACGCATGCTGCTGCGCCACCCCGAGGCGGCGCAGCGCCACATCCAGCGCTGGCTGGGGCAGAAGGCGGAGTACCTGAAGGCCTGATCTCGGGGGCGGATGTGCCCCACAATCTTCCTCCATGACGCTGACCGAACTCCGCTACATCGTGGCCGTCGCCCGCGAACGCCATTTCGGGCGGGCCGCCGAGGCCTGCTTCGTTTCCCAGCCCACGCTGTCCGTGGCCGTCAAGAAGCTCGAAGAAGAGCTGGACGTCAAGCTCTTCGAGCGCGGCAGCAACGAGATCAGCGTCACGCCGCTGGGCGAGGACATCGTCCGCCAGGCCCAGGCGGTGCTGGAGCAGGCCCAGGCCATCAAGGAGATCGCCAAGCGCGGCAAGGACCCGCTGGCCGGCGCCCTGCGCCTGGGCGTGATCTACACCATCGGCCCCTACCTGCTGCCCGACCTGGTGCGTTCCTGCATCGAGCACGTGCCGCAGATGCCGCTGATGCTGCAGGAGAACTTCACCGTCAAGCTGCTGGAGATGCTGCGCGCCGGCGAGCTGGACTGCGCCATCCTGGCCGAGCCCTTCATCGACAGCAACCTGGCCATCGCGCCGCTGTACGACGAGCCCTTCCTCGTGGCCGTGCCGCGTTCGCACCACCTGGCCACGCGCCAGGCGATCGGCGCCGAGGAGCTCAAGCGCGAGACCATGCTGCTGCTGGGCACGGGCCACTGCTTCCGCGACCACGTGCTGGAGGTGTGCCCGGAGTTCGCGCGGTTTTCGAGCGACGCCGACGGCATCCGCAAGAGCTTCGAGGGCTCGTCGCTGGAGACGATCAAGCACATGGTCGCTGCCGGCATGGGCGTGACCGTGGTGCCCAGCCTGTCGGTGCCCAAGGAGCCCCACCCGCACCTGGTCTACATCCCCTTCGAGGAGCCCGCGCCCACGCGCCGGGTGGTGCTGGCCTGGCGGCGCAGCTTCACGCGCTACGAGGCGATTGCCGCGCTGCGCAACGCCATCTACGCCTGCCCGCTGGATGGCGTGCAGCGGCTCAGCGATTGATCAGTCGCTGTCCTGGCCGTCTGTCGGGGCGCCTGGTGGCGTGGCATCCGGGGTGGCGTCGTGGGGGGCCTCGAAGCAGTCCACCGTGGTGAAGTACAGCGAGGCGTAGAACGCCGCGCCCAGTGCCAGCGCACCGCAGAAGGCCAGGGCATTGGCCAGCGCGGGGATGGGCAGCACCGACAGGACGAGGCGGTCCAGCAGGCCCAGCACCAGCAGGGCGCCCAGCCAGCACAGGCCGTAGATGACGAAGGCGCCCAGGTTGCGCCAGGTGGCCACGGCACTGAAGAACAGCGCCTTGCCCACCGGCAGGCGGGCCCACAGCACCAGCGCCGGGGTGTGCCAGAACACCAGTGAGACGGGCAGCACCAGGGCCATGCGCCAGAGCATGTCCTCCAGCACGACCGGGTTGGCGACCATGGCCGAGGCGGCGTCTTCGGCCGCGTCGATGGCTTCCATGGCATCGGCCAGGGCCTGCGGGCCCGGGCCCAGCAAGCCGGCCAGCAGCATCATGACCTGGATGGCCGCGATGTAGGCGCCGCCCAGTTGCAGGAAGGTCTTGCGCGGCGCGTCGGGCGCACGCACGGCCTCGATCAGCACGCCCGGCGTCACGCGCTCGCCCAGCAGGGTGCGGCGGGTGGCGAGCATGAAGCCCATCCACATCACCGGCATGGCCGCCAGCACGGCCAGCGGGCCCAGCAGCGGCACGCCGGCCAGCAGCAGCGCCGCGCCGATCACCATGCCCACCAGGCCCATGAAGCCCAGCGGCTGGCGGCGCAGCGTCTGCAGGCCCTGGCGCATCCAGGCCAGGCCGCGGGAGGCGGGGACGATGCGCAGCTTCATGCCTGGCCGCTCCCCTGCGTGCCCGGCTGGGCGCCGCGCTGGTAGCTCCAGGGGCGCTGGCGGCGCAGGGTCAGCACGCGCTCGAAGTGGGCCGGGTCGTGCGGCTGCAGCATGGCGGCGTCGCGGGGCAGGTGGAAGTCCCACAGGCGCGACAGCCAGAAGCGCATGGCCGCCGAGCGCAACAGCGCGGGCAGCAGGCGCAACTCGGTGTCGGTCAGCGGGCGCACGGCGTCGTAGGCGGCCACGAAGGCCTGGGCGCGGGCCGCGTCCAGCGTGCCGGTGGCCAGGTCGATGCACCAGTCGTTGAGGCACACGGCGATGTCGAAGCCGAAGGTGTCGCAGCCGGCGAAATAGAAATCGAAGAAGCCCGACAGCGTGGGGCCGTCGAACATGACGTTGTCGCGGAACAGGTCGGCGTGGATGGGGCCGTGGGGCAGGGACTGGAAGTCGCTGGACGCGGCCAGGGCCTGCTGGAAGGCCAGCTCGGTGTCGATCAACTCGGCCTGGGTGGGCGTCAGGAAGGGCTTGACCACGGGCACGGTCTCGACCCACCAGGCCAGGCCGCGCAGGTTGGGCTGCTGGCCGGGGTAGTCCTGGCCGGCCAGGTGCATGCGCGCCAGCATCTCGCCGACCTGGGCGCAATCGGCCGCCTGCGGGCTGAGCTGGTTGCGGCCCTTCAGGCGCGTCACCACGGCGGCGGGCTTGCCCTTGAGGGTGTGCAGGACCTCGCCTTGCGCATTGGCCTGGGGGGCGGGCACGGGGATGCCGTGGCTGGCGAGGTGGCCCATCAGGTTCAGGTAGAAGGGCAGTTGCTCGAAGCTCAGGCGCTCGAACAGGGTCAGCACGTAGTCACCGCGGTCGGTGTGGACGAAGTAGTTGGTGTTCTCGATGCCGGAGTGGATGCCTTGCATCGACTGCAGGGTGCCCAGGCCCAGTTGCGTGAGCAGGGCGGCGGCTTCGTCGCGGGTGACTTCGGTGAAAACGGCCATGGGGCGGTGGTGGACGGAGGGAACGGAACGCCTAAGGGGGCACTGTGGGGGCAATTGCTGACAGCTGCGGCGCAGGGCGCATGAACGCAAGTGAAAACCCTCAGGATCGCACCCGCGGCAAGCCCGCGATTGTAGGAGTCGCTGTGGCAGACTCAATCGGATTGTGTCATCCCGGCGCGCCGGGGTGCGGCACCCACCAAACCGATACCGAGGAAACACCCTTCATCATGAACGCGACCGCTTCCCGCTCGTCCTTGCCCCTCGCCTCCATCGCCGCCGCGTTGCTGATGTCGGTCAGCGTGTCGGCCCAGGCGCAGTCTGCCCCGGCAGGCCAGTTGCAGCCGGCCTCTGCGCCCCTCGGGATCTACGGTGGTGCCACCGCCGGCTTCGGCATCAACAACTGGGAATGCGACGTCACCTGCGACCGCGCCGTCTGGAGCGGCAAGCTCTTCGCCGGCAAGCGCCTGACCCCGGGCCTGGCCGCTGAAATCAACTACTTCATGTTCGGCAAGCGCACCCGCAGCAACAGCGCCGCCACCGCCTCGGCCATGGGCTTCGACTCCGAAGACCGCAGCGTGCGCGCCACCGCCGTCAACATCCTGTGGGAAGTGGAGCTGATCCAGGACTTCACCAACCAGTTGCGCTTCGGCTGGGCCGCCGTCGAGCAGACCAACGACCGCGTCTCCGGCGCCAACAAGCTGCGCAGCAAGGAACACTACACCGCCCCGTACATCGGCGCCGGCCTGGCCTACCGCCTGTCGCGTGACTTCAAGCTGGTCTCCAGCGCCGACTTCCTGCTGCGCGGCCGCCGCGGCGAGTACCTGCTGTCCGTGGGCGGCATGGCCGAGTTCTGATCCCGGACTCGGATGACGAGAGGCGTTCCGCGCGCCGATCCGCGGCGACAATCCGGGGCATGACTGCCCCGGACACCCCTCCCCAGGATGCTGCCCTCAGCCGCCCGACCCTGCTGCTGGTCGACGGCTCCAGCTACCTCTACCGCGCCTTCCACGCCATGCCCGACCTGCGCGGGCCGGACAACGTCCCCACGGGGGCGATCCACGGCATGGTCAACATGCTGGGCTGGATCCGCGACCACATCGAAGCCGAGCACGCGGTCTGCGTGTTCGACGCCAAGGGCCCCACCTTCCGCGACGAGTGGTACCCCGAGTACAAGGCCCACCGGCCCGCCATGCCGGAGGACCTGCGCGCCCAGATCGCGCCCATCCACGAGGTCGTCAAGCTGCTGGGCTGGCCGGTGCTGGAAGTGCCCGGCATCGAGGCCGACGACGCCATCGGCACCCTGGCCCGCGTGGCCGTGGCCTCGGGCCACAAGGTCGTCATCTCCACGGGTGACAAGGACCTGGCCCAGCTGGTCAACCCCGAGGTCTCGCTCATCAACACCATGGCCAAGCCGCCCGAGGTGCTCGACGAGCCGGGCGTGCTGGCCAAGTTCGGCGTGCCGCCCCACCTCATCATCGACTACCTGACCCTGATCGGCGATGCCGTGGACAACGTGCCCGGCGTCGAGAAGGTGGGCCCGAAGACGGCGGTGAAGTGGATCGGCGAGCACGGCTCGCTCGATGGCGTGATGGCCGCGGCCGACAGCATCAAGGGCGTGGCCGGCGAGAACCTGCGCAAGGCGCTGGACTGGCTGCCGCAGGGCCGCCGCCTCATCACCGTCAAGCTCGACTGCGACCTCAGTGCCCACGTGCCTTGCTGGCCTGAGCTGGAGGCCCTGGCCATGAAGGCCCCGGACCAGCACGGCCTGCTGGACTTCTACACGCGCTTCGGTTTCCGCACCGCGCGTGCCGAGCTGGAGCGCCTGCTCCATGGCCCGAGCAAGAGCCCGAGCAAGAGCCCGAGCAAGGGCCCCAGCAAGGGCGAGGCCCCGGGGGCCAAGGCGGCCGGTGGCAAGGCGGGCAAGGCCCAGGCCGCCAGCGCCACGGCCGACCTGTTCGGCGAGCCCGATGCCGACGTGGCGAACAGCGAGGCAGATGCGGCAGACGGGGCGCCCCTGACGCGGCCGGCCGACCGCGACACCCGCTACGACACCGTGCTGACCTGGGCCGACTTCGACCGCTGGCTGGACCGCATCCAGGCCGCCGAGCTGGTGGCCTTCGACACCGAGACCACGTCCATCGAGGCCATGCGCGCGCGCATCGTCGGCCTGTCCTTCAGCGACAAGGTGG
This sequence comes from Pseudomonadota bacterium, assembly GCA_022566735.1. Classification (GTDB taxonomy): domain Bacteria; phylum Pseudomonadota; class Gammaproteobacteria; order Burkholderiales; family Burkholderiaceae_C; genus Aquabacterium. Next base: position 55,446 of record JADFIG010000009.1, on the reverse strand, counting down.
GCGAGGCCTGCTACATCCCGCTGTGCCACGAGGGCCCCGAGGCGCCTCCGCAGTTGCCGCTGGACGAGGTGCTGGCCCGCCTCAAGCCCTGGTTCGAGGACGAGGCCCAAGCCAAGCTCGGCCAGCACATCAAGTACGACACGCACGTGCTGGCCAACCACGGCATCGCCATCCGCGGCTACCGCCACGACACCATGCTGGAAAGCTATGTGCTGGAGGCCCACCGCAAGCACAACCTGGGCGACCTGGCCGAGCGGCATGTGGGCCGCAGCGGCCTGAGCTACGAGGACGTGGCGGGCAAGGGCGCCCAGCAGATCCCCTTCGCGCAGGTGGCCGTGGCGCGCGCCGCGCTGTACTCCTGCGAGGACAGCGACCTGACCCTGCACGTGCACCAGACCCTGTGGCCCCGCCTGCAGGCCGAGCCGGGCCTGAAGGACATCTACGAGCGCTTCGAGCTGCCGACCTCGCGCGTGCTGCAGCGCATCGAGCGCAACGGCGTGCTCATCGACAAGGCCTTGCTGCAGCAGCAAAGCCATGAGCTGGCGCAGCGCATCGCCGCGCTGGAGCAGGAGGCCTACGAGCTGGCCGGCCAGCCTTTCAACCTGGGCTCGCCCAAGCAGCTCGGCGAGATCCTCTTCGTCAAGCAGGGCCTGCCGGTCGTCAAGAAGACGGCCACCGGCGCGCCGTCCACCAACGAAGAGGTGCTGGAGAAGCTCGCCGAAGACCACCCGCTGCCCGCCCGCATCCTGGCGCACCGCAGCCTGGCCAAGCTCAAGTCCACCTACACGGACAAGCTGCCGCTGATGATCAACCCCGAGACGGGCCGGGTGCACACCAACTACGCCCAGGCCGTGGCCGTCACGGGCCGCCTGGCCAGCAACGACCCGAACCTGCAGAACATCCCCGTGCGCACGGCCGAGGGCCGGCGCATCCGCGAGGCCTTCATCGCCCCGCCGGGCCACGCCATCGTCAGCGCCGACTACTCGCAGATCGAGCTGCGCATCATGGCCCACATCTCCCAGGACGAGGGCCTGCTGCGCGCCTTCGCCGAAGGCATGGACGTGCACAAGGCCACCGCCAGCGAGGTGTTCGGCGTGCCGGTGGAGGAGGTGTCGAGCGAGCAGCGCCGCTACGCCAAGGTCATCAACTTCGGTCTGATCTACGGCATGAGCGCCTTCGGCCTGGCATCCAACCTGGGCATCGAGCGCAGCGCGGCCAATGCCTACATCGAGCGCTACTTCCACCGCTTCGCCGGGGTGAAGCGCTACATGGACGACACCCGCGCCCAGGCCAAGGCCCAGGGTCACGTGGAGACGGTGTTCGGCCGCCGCCTGTGGCTGCCGGAGATCAACAGCGGCAACGGCCCTTTGCGCGCCGCGGCCGAGCGCGCGGCCATCAACGCGCCCATGCAGGGCACGGCGGCCGACCTCATCAAGCTGGCCATGGTGGCCGTGCAGGACACCCTGGACGCCGAGGGCCGGGCCTCGCGCATCATCATGCAGGTGCACGACGAACTCGTGCTGGAGGTGCCCGAGGCCGAGCTGGACTGGGCCCGCACCGAGGTGCCGCGCCTGATGGCCGGCGTGGCGCAGTTGCGCGTGCCGCTGGTCGCCGAGGTGGGCGAGGGCGCCAATTGGGAGGCCGCGCACTGACCCTAAAATCGAGCCGACATGAACAACACATTCCCATCTCAGGTGCTGGACCAACCGCGCGTCAAGCTGCTCGGGCGCGAGCAGGCCATCCTCGAATTCAACCGACGCGTGCTGGCCCAGGCCCAGCGTGAGGACGTGCCGCTGCTGGAGCGGCTGCGCTACATCTGCATCGTCTCGTCCAACCTCGACGAGTTCTTCGAAGTGCGCTTCGCCGATGTCATCGAGGCCTCGCGCATGCCGGGCACGGGCATCGACCCGGCCTACATCGCCGAGGTCGCGCGCGAATCGCACCGCCTCGTCGAGGAGCAGTACCAGATCTTCAACGAGGTGGTGACGCCCAAGCTGCACGACGCCGGCATCCTCATCCTCAACCACGCCGACCGCAATGCCGACCAGCGCGAGTGGGTGGCCGACTTCTTCCGCCGCCAGGTGCGTCCGCTGCTGGTGCCCATCGGCCTGGACCCGGCGCACCCCTTCCCGCAGGTCGCCAACAAGACGCTGAACTTCATCGTGCGCCTGGGCGGGCGGGACGCCTTCGGACGTGACAACGACATCGCCATCGTGCGCATCCCGCGGGTGCTGCCGCGCGTGATCGCCTTGCCGGCCGCGCTCATGCCCGAAGGCCAGCAGGGCTTCGTGATGCTGTCCAGCGTCATCCGTGCCCACCTCGACGAGCTGTTCCCGGGCCGCGAGATCAAGGCCTTCTCGCAGTTCCGCCTCACGCGCGACTCCGACATCGAGGTCGACGAGGACGACGTCACCGACCTGCGCCAGGCGCTGCGCTCCAAGATGAGCACGCGCCAGTTCGGCCAGGCCGTGCGCCTGGAGGTGGTGCGCTCCTGCCCGGCCGACCTGTCGGACTTCCTGCTCGAACAGTTCAGCCTGCCCGCGCAAGCCCTGTTCATGGTCAACGGCCCGGTCAACCTGGTGCGCCTGACCCAGCTGATCGACCAGGCCGACGCCGACGCGCTGCGCTTTGCGCCCTACGAGCCCGCCTGGCCGGCCGACCTGCCGCAGCAAGGCCTGTTCGAGCACCTGCGCCACCACGACTGCCTGCTGCACCACCCCTTCCAGAGCTTCGACGTGGTCGTGCAGTTCCTGCGCGAGGCCGTCTACGACCCCGATGTGCTGGCCATCAAGCAGACCATCTACCGCACCGGCAGCGAGTCGGTGCTGATGGAGCTGTTGCTCGAAGCCGTGCGCCGCGGCAAGGAAGTGCTGGCCGTGGTGGAGCTCAAGGCCCGCTTCGACGAAGAAGCCAACATCAACTGGGCCGAGCGGCTCGAAGCCCTGGGTGCGCAGGTGGTGTACGGCATCGTGGGCCTGAAGACCCACGCCAAGATGATGCTGGTGACGCGCCGCGAAGGCGCACGCCTGCGCCGCTATGCCCACCTGTCCACCGGCAACTACAACCCCAAGACCTCGCGGCTCTACACCGACGTGGGCTTCCTGACCAGCCAGCCGGACATGACGGCCGACGTGGACCGCGTCTTCCAGCAGCTCTCCAGCCTGACGCAGATGAAGTCCACGCGCCTGCTGCAGCTGGCCCCGTTCAGCATGCAGGACCACATGCTGCGGCTGATCGGCCGGTGCGGGGACGCGGCGCGTGCCGGGCGCCCGGCGCGGGTCGTCGTCAAGTGCAATGCGCTGACCGACGAGCCGCTGGTCAGGGCCCTGATCGAGGCTGGACAGGCGGGGGTGGACATCGACCTCATCATCCGCGGCGCCTGCATCCTGCCGCCGGGACTGGCCGGCGTGACCGACCGCATCCGCGTGCGCTCGGTGGTGGGGCGCATGCTGGAGCACACCCGCGTGCTGTACTTCCGCTGGGGCAGCGACGAGTACGAAGAGGCGCTGTTCCTCTCCAGCGCCGACTGGATGAACCGCAACATGACGCGGCGCATCGAGGCGGCCTGGCCGGTGCGCGACCCGCAGCTGCGCCAGCGCGTCATCGACGAGTGCCTGGTGCCCTACCTGCTGGACGGCCGCGACGCCTGGCGCCAGCTCAGCGACGGCCGCTACGAGCGCATCAACGAGCCGGGCGGCCACAGCGCCCAGCGCGCCTTGATGCTGCGCTACCGCCGCACGGTCTGAGCGCGCCAAGGTGGGCGGGCGGTTTGCCATCCGCTTGCCACGGCGTGCCGCTACACTCCCGCGGCATCACAAAAGCACAAGAGCGCAAAAAGCTCATAGGGAGGACAGGCCATGGACCTGATTTTGTGGCGCCACGCTCAGGCGCAGATGCTGCTGGCAGAAGACGGCGAGTCGGTGCTGCCGTTCGAGCTGGAACGTGATCTGGCCCGGCCGCTGACCCCCAAGGGCCAGCGCCAGGCCGAGCGCATGGCCATGTGGCTCAACCAGCGGCTGCCAGATACCACGCGCGTGCTGGTCAGCCCGGCCTTGCGCACCCAGCAGACCGCCGCGGCCCTGGGCCGCAAGGCGCGCACCGTGGACACGCTCAACCCGCTGGCCAGCGTCGACGACCTGTTGCAGGCGGCGCGCTGGCCGGTCTCGCGCGACCCGGTGCTCATCGTCGGTCACCAGCCCTCGCTGGGGGTGCTGGCGGCGCGCCTGCTGGCCGGCCAGGACCAGCCCTGGGCGGTGCGCAAGGGCGCGGTGTGGTGGCTGCGCTCGCGCGAGCGCGAGGGCGACGCCCAGGTGGTGCTGCACGCCGTCGTGCCACCCGACATGGTCTGAGCGGGATCGCAAAGATGCGTGAAGCCACCTCGTCACCCCGGGCCAATGGCGTGAGGGGCGTGGCGCGACGAGGGATAATGCCGGCTCATGACCGCGCCCGACCTCGCCTCCGCCCTGGCCCCTCGCGCCGCCGCTGGCCGCTGGCACCACCAGCACCCAGTGCGCATCTACTGGGAAGACACCGATGCTGGCGGCATCGTCTTCTATGGCAACTACCTCAAGTTCATGGAACGCGCCCGCACGGAGTGGCTGCGCGCCTTGGGCTTTGACCAGGAGGGCATGCGCCGCAGCGGCGAAGGCATGTTCGTGGTCGCGGAAACGCAGTTGCGCTACCTGCAGCCCGCCCGCCTGGACGACTTGCTCACGGTCACGGTCGCCGTGATCGAGCGCGGCCGCGCCAGCGTGGCCTTCGCCCAGGAAGTCTGGCGCGCTGACACCTTGCTGGCCACGGGCCGCATCCGCATCGGCTGGGTGCAGGCCCAGGGCGAACCGGCCCAGCTCAAGCCCGGGCGCATCCCGCCGCGCATCCTGGCGTGTCTGCCCGAGCCTTTGCCCGAGTGCCAGGCCCCCCACCCCGTCCCCCACCCCACCCACCCGGCCTGAGCGCCTGGCCCACCGGAGCCCCGTCCCATGAACCAAGACCTGTCGATCCTTCACCTGGTGTTGCACGCCAGCGTGGTGGTGCAGATCGTGATGGCCATCCTGCTGCTGGTCTCGCTGACGAGCTGGAGCATCATCTTCGGCAAGGTGCTGGGCCTCAAGCGGGTGCGCCAGGACAACGACGCCTTCGACCGCGAGTTCTGGGCGGGGCGCACGCTGCAGGAGCTGTTCCAGGATGCCAGCAGCGGCAGTGGCCCGGCTTCGCCGCAGGGCCGCATCTTTGCCGCGGGCATGCGCGAGTTCATGAAGCAGCGCGAGCGCCGCGTCGCCGACCCCAACGCCCTGCTGGACGGCGCCCGCCGCGCGATGCGCGCCAGCTACCAGCGCGAGATGGACGCCGTCGAGGCCCGCCTGGACTTCCTGGGTTCGGTCGGTTCGGTGTCGCCCTACATCGGCCTGTTCGGCACCGTGTGGGGCATCATGCACGCCTTCACGGGCCTGTCCAACATGCAGCAGGTGACGCTGGCCACGGTGGCCCCCGGCATCGCCGAAGCCCTGGTGGCCACGGCCATCGGCCTGTTCGCCGCCATCCCGGCGGTGCTGGCCTACAACCGCTTCGCGCGGGACATCGACCGCATCGCCATCCAGATGGAGTCCTTCATCGAGGAGTTCTCCAACATCCTGGCGCGCAATGCGGCGCCCGCCATCCCCGCGGGCCAGCCCGACGCCGCGGCCCGCCAGCCACTGGGACGCTGAGCCATGGCCGAGCTCAATGCACGTGGCGGTGGCCGCCGGCGGCGCACCCGCAACGAGATCAACATGGTGCCCTTCATCGACGTGATGCTGGTGCTGCTGATCATCTTCATGGTGAGTGCGCCCCTGCTGCCCACGGGCGTGGTGGACCTGCCCAGCATCGGCCGTGCCAGGCAGGCGCCGGAGAAGGTGGTCGAGGTGGTGCTCGACGAGGATGCGCGCGTGCGCATGCGCGTCAACGGCGGCGACTGGCAGAGCCTGTCGGTCAAGGAGTTGCCCGGCCAGGTCAAGGCCGTGCAGGCCGATGCCCAGGACGGCGCCAACGCCGTGCCCGTCATCATCAGCGCGCGCAAGGACATCCGCTACGAGTCCGTCGTGCACGTGATGGACGTGTTGCAGCGTGCCGGTGTGGCCCGCGTGGGCCTGTCGGTGCGCACCACGGGAGGCTGAGGCCGTGAGCGCCGCCGCCTCCGTGCGCGACCCCATCGGCAGCGTGGCCGTCCAGGATGGCCCGGGCTGGCGCCCCCACGCCGATGAGCGCTGGTGGCCGGGGGTGTCCCTGGCCGTGGTGGCCCACCTGACGCTGGTGGCCGCCCTGGCCTTTGCCGTGAGCTGGAAGGTGCAGACCGAGGTGGCCGTGGAGGCCGAAGTGTGGTCGGCCATCCCCCAGGCTGCCGCCCCTGCCGAGGCCCCGCCGCCGCCGCAACCCGAGCCTGAGCCGACCCCGCCGACGCCTGCCCCGGAGCCTCCCCCCCCACCGGCCCCTGAGCCCAAGGTGGAGCCGCCCAAGCCCGACATCGTGACCGAGCGGGCGCCCAGGAAAGAGCCCAGGGAAAAGCAGCGCAAGGAGCCCAAGGAGGTTTTCGAGACCTCGCCGCCCAAGCCTTCGCGCAAGCCGGAGCCGGACCCCAGGAAGCCGGACCCCAAGCCTGACCCGAAGGCGGACGCGCGGGCCAGGGCCGAGCAGGCCAAGAGCGAGGCCAAGAGCGACGCCAAGAGCGACGCCAAGAGCGCGGCCGAGCGCGAGGCCCTGCGCCAGGCCCACCTGGCGCGCATGATGTCCGACCTGGGCGGTGGCCCGGGCGGCGCAGGGCGTGCGGCGGCCGCGGCCGGGCCCAGCAAGAGCTACATCGGGCGCCTGATCGCGCGCATCAAGCCCAACGTCGTCTTCACCGATTCGGTCAACGGCAACCCCCTGGCCCAGGTGGAGGTGCGCTGTGCGCCGGACGGGCGCATCGTCTCGCGCAAGCTGCTGGTGTCCTCGGGCGTGGCCGCCTGGGACGAGGCCGTGCTGCGCGCGCTGGACCGCACCGAGGTGCTGCCGGCCGACGAGCAGGGCCGCGTGCCCCCGCTGATGCAGCTGGATTTCCGCCCCAAGGACTTCTGAGCGGCGGCGCCGCTGGCGCTGTTTTCTGGCCCTATTCCGGACATTGACTGCGCCCAGGTTTCATAGCATGGCATGCAGGGGGGCCTGTGCGCCCCCGCCCGCTTCGCACGACCTGGCCATGTCCGACACCTCCCAGCCGCCCACCCCTTCGTCGCAGCCCTCCGGCCACGACCCCAGCCACGACGCCGGCACCGAACCCGCGGGCTTCCGCTGGCCGACGCCGCCGTTCGCCAGCTACCCGCCGGCCGCCGTTCAGCACGACCACGAGCCTTGCGAGATCGTCGGACTCAACGGCCGGGTCATGTCCGGGCGGCTCATCTTCTTCGTGCCCGACGAGCAGGTCGCCCACGTCCAGGTGCCGCCGGCGCGCACGACCATGCCGCTGCGCTTCAACCAATTCCGCAGCCTGCAGCTGCAGCGCCCGGTGCTGCCGGTGCATGGGCCTGAGCTGGCCGAGTCCGCCCATGCGCTCTCCAGCGAGCTGGCGCGCCGTCCCGTCACCGACTGCGTCGTGCAACTGCGTGGCGGCGGCGAGGTGCGCTGCCAGACCATCGGCTGGGCCGACACGGCCTTCGGCCTCTTCCTGTTTCCGCCGCAGGACGAGCATGGCGCCGTCTCGCGCATGTTCCTGCCCCGCGAGGCCGTCGAAGACGCCCGCTTCGGCCCGCCCATCGGCCAGGCCCTGGTGGATGGCGACGCCGTCACGCCCGAGCAGGTCAGGGAAGCGGTGGGCGTGCAGGCCAGCCTGCGCACCCAGAAGCTGGGCGACATCCTGCTGGCGCAGCAGGTGGTCAGCCCCGAGCAACTGGTGGGCGCGCTGGAGCAGCAAAGCCGCATGCCCATGGTGCGCATCGGCGAGGCGCTCATCGCGCTGTCCCTGATCACCGAAGAGCAGTTGGGCGAGGCCCTGCGCCAGCAGCAAAGCGACCGCACCGTGCCCCTGGGCGAGCTGCTGGTGCGCCTGGGACTGATCACGCGTCACGACCTGCTGTCCGCGCTGGCCCGCAAGATGGGCTACCCGCTGATCGACCTGCACAAGTTCCCCATCGACCCCTCGGCCCTGCACAAGGTGCCTTTCGCCGTGGCCGCGCGCCTGCACGCCGTGCCCGTGCTGTTGCGCGAAGGCACCCTCATTGTCGCCCTGGAAGACCCCAGCCAGCGCCTGGCGCTGTCGGAGCTGGAGTTCATCACGCAGTGCAAGGTCGTGCCTGTGCTGGCGCCGCAGAACCAGCTGGAGTGGTGCATCCGCGACTGCTATGCCAAGCTCGGCGCCGATGTGACGAGCGTGGCCTTCTCGCTGGACCAGGACATCCCCGCACCCGAGCTGGAGGCCTTCGCCGCCGACCGCCTGGTCGAGGACCTCGAAAAGGAAGGGCTGGGCCTGGGGCAGGACGACCGGCCCATCGAGCAAAGCGACAACTCGCTGGTGCGCCTGATCAACACCATGATCGTCGAGGCCCACCACCAGGGCGTCTCCGACATCCACGTCGAAAGCTACGCCGGGCGCGACAAGGTCAAGATCCGCTTCCGCAAGGACGGCCAGTTGCTGCCCTACCTGGAGCTGCCGCACAACTACCGCAGCGCCATCATCGCGCGCATCAAGATCATGTGCGACCTCGACATCTCCGAGAAGCGCAAGCCGCAGGACGGCAAGATCAATTTCGCGCGCTTCATGCCGCACCTGCGCATCGAGCTGCGCGTGGCCACCATCCCCACCAACAACGGCCTGGAAGACGTGGTGATGCGCTTGCTGAGTTCGGCGCGGCCGATGCCGCTGGACAAGATCGGCCTGAGCCCGTCCAACCTGGCGCGCTTCCAGCAGGCCATGGAGCGGCCCTACGGCATGGTCCTGTGCGTGGGCCCCACCGGCTCGGGCAAGACCACCACGCTGCACTCGGCGCTGAGCTTCATCAACGTGCCCGAGCGCAAGATCTGGACGGCCGAAGACCCGGTGGAAATCACCCAGCCGGGGCTGCGCCAGGTGCAGGTCAACCCCAAGATCGACTGGACCTTCGCCAAGGCCTTGCGTGCGCTCTTGCGCGCCGACCCGGACGTCATCATGGTCGGTGAAATGCGCGACACCGAGACCTCGCGCACGGCCATCGAGGCCGCGCTCACCGGCCACCTCGTGCTGTCCACGCTGCACACCAACAGCGCACCCGAAACCGTCACCCGCCTGCTCGACATGGGCATGGACCCCTTCAGCTTCGCCGACTCGCTGCTGGTGGTGCTGGCCCAGCGCCTGGTGCGCCGCCTGTGCCCTGCCTGCAAGGAAAGCCGACCCGCCACCGAGGCCGAGGTGCAGGGCTGGCTGGACGAGTACCTGCACGTGTGTTCGCCCGAGCAGATGGGCATCAGCCGCGACAGCCTGCGTGCCGAATGGACGCAGCGCTTCGCCGTGGATGGCGCGCTGCAGCATCACCACAGCCCGGGCTGCACCCACTGCAACCAGACGGGCTTCAAGGCCCGCGTCGGCATCCATGAATTGATGGTGGTCAACGCCGAGATCCGCCGCCTCATCCAGACCGGCGCCAGCCCCGATGAGCTTCAGGCACAGGCCTTGCGTGAGGGCATGAGGACACTGCGACAGGACGGCATCGAAAAGGTGTTGACAGGGTTGACGAGCATGGAAGAAGTGCGGGCCACCTCCAACATCTGAATTGTTGTGAACGTGTCGCACGCACTTGCGAAAAAAGGTGCAAGATAAGGGCAACGGGTCGCGTCAACTGGTGGGTGAAAGGCAAGTTCCTTGGCTCATCGGTGTGAGGCGAATTCCTTGATCTTTGGTGTGAAGGCGATGCTTGTGTGGTCGCGCCGGGTTCACCAGACGGGTAGGCCGGCAGATCACCAGGCATGGATGGACAGGTCAATGACTTGGAGGTCAGCATGGATGTGATCAGCAACTTCGCCGCCCGCTACGAGCGCACTCGCGAAGAGGAATACACCCTCGAGGAATACCTCGACATCTGCAAGCGCGACAAGACCGCGTTCGCCACCGCCGCCGAGCGCATGCTGCTGGCCATCGGTGAGCCGCAGATGATCGACACGCGCAACGACCCCCGCCTGTCGCGCATCTTCACGAACAAGGTCATCAAGCTCTACCCGGCCTTCGAAGAGTTCTATGGCATGGAAGACGCCATCGAGCAGGTGGTGAGCTACTTCCGCCATGCCGCGCAAGGCCTGGAAGAAAAGAAGCAGATCCTCTACCTGCTGGGCCCGGTGGGCGGTGGCAAGTCCTCCATCGCCGAGCGCCTCAAGCAGCTGGCCGAGAAAGTGCCCTTCTACGCCATCAAGGGCTCGCCGGTGAACGAGTCGCCGCTGGGCCTGTTCGACCCGACGGAAGACGGCCCGATCCTGGAGAAGGAGTACGGCATCCCGCGCCGCTACCTGCAGCGCATCCTCAGCCCCTGGGCCGTCAAGCGCCTCGAAGAATTCGGCGGTGACATCCGTCAGTTCAAGGTGGTCAAGCGCTACCCCAGCATCCTCAAGCAGGTGGGCATCGCCAAGACCGAGCCGGGCGACGAGAACAACCAGGACATCAGCGCCCTGGTCGGCAAGGTCGACATCCGCAAGCTCGAAACCTACGCGCAGGACGACCCCGACGCCTACAGCTACTCGGGCGGCCTGTGCCTGGCCAACCAGGGCCTGCTGGAGTTCGTGGAAATGTTCAAGGCGCCCATCAAGGTGCTGCACCCGCTGCTGACGGCCACGCAGGAAGGCAACTTCAAGGGCACGGAAGGCTTCGGTGCCATCCCGTTCGACGGCGTGGTGCTGGCCCACTCCAACGAAAGCGAGTGGAAGGCCTTCCGCAACAACAAGAACAACGAGGCCTTCCTCGACCGCATCTACATCGTCAAGGTGCCGTACTGCCTGCGTGTCTCGGAAGAAATCAAGATCTACGAGAAGCTGGTGCGCGGCTCGTCGCTGAACCAGGCGCCCTGCGCCCCGGGCACGCTGAAGATGATGAGCCAGTTCGCCATCCTCACGCGCCTGAAGGAGCCCGAGAACTCCAGCATCTACAGCAAGATGCAGGTGTACGACGGCGAGAGCCTCAAGGACACCGACCCCAAGGCCAAGTCCATCCAGGAGTACCGCGACTACGCGGGCGTGGACGAGGGCATGAGCGGCATCTCGACGCGCTTCGCCTTCAAGATCATCTCCAAGGTCTTCAACTTCGACAGCGCCGAGGTGGCGGCCAACCCCGTGCACCTGATGTACGTGCTGGAGCAGCAGATCGAGCGCGAGCAGTTCCCGGCCGAGACCGAGCAGAAGTACATCGCCTACATCAAGGAGATGCTGGCGCCGCGCTATGCCGAGTTCATCGGCAAGGAGATCCAGACGGCCTACCTGGAGAGCTACTCCGAGTACGGCCAGAACATCTTCGACCGCTACGTGACCTACGCCGACTACTGGATCCAGGACCAGGAGTACCGCGACACCGACACGGGCGAGATCTTCGACCGCGGCGCGCTGAACGCCGAGCTGGAGAAGATTGAGAAGCCCGCCGGCATCGCCAACCCCAAGGACTTCCGCAACGAGATCGTCAACTTCGTGCTGCGGGCCCGCGCCAACAACGGCGGCAAGAACCCGCTGTGGACCAGCTACGAGAAGCTGCGCACCGTCATCGAGAAGAAGATGTTCAGCAACACCGAAGAGCTGTTGCCGGTCATCAGCTTCAACGCCAAGGCCAGCGCGGACGAGGCCAAGAAGCACGAGGATTTCGTCAACCGCATGGTGCAGAAGGGCTACACGGCCAAGCAGGTGCGCCTGCTCTGCGAGTGGTATCTGCGTGTCCGCAAGAGCTCATGACCCCACATGACACGTCAACACATCATCGACCGACGGCTCGCGGGGAAGAACAAATCGATCGGCAACCGCGAGCGCTTCCTGCGTCGCTACAAGGACCAGGTGCGTGAGGCCGTGCAGCGCGCCATCAACGGCCGCAGCATCCGTGACATCGAGAAGGGCGAGGACATCGCCATCCCCAAGCGCGATTTGTCCGAGCCGGTGTTCGGCCATGGCCAGGGCGGCAGCCGCGAGGTCGTGCACCCGGGCAACAAGGAGTACGTGCGCGGCGACCGCATCGACAAGCCGCAAGGCGGGCAAGGGCAGGGCGGGGGCGGCGGCCAGGCCAGCGACTCGGGCGAGGGCGAGGACGACTTCGTCTTCTCCCTGAGCAAGGAAGAGTTCATGCAGGTCTTCTTCGAGGACCTAGCCCTGCCCAACCTGGTGCGCACGGCCCTGGCCGAGGTGCCGGAGTGGAAGAGCCACCGCGCGGGGTTCAGCAGCGACGGCACGCCCAACAACCTGCACGTGGTGCGCTCCATGCGCGGCGCGCTGGGGCGGCGCATCGCACTGGGCGCGTCGAGCCGCCGCGAGATCCAGGCGCTGGAGGCCCGCCTGGCCACGCTGCGCGCCGAGCAGGAGGCGGGCGACGACGCCCTGGTGCGCAAGCACGCCGCCGAGATCGAGGAGATCGAAGCCCAGCTGAGGCACCTGCAAGGCCGCATGGCCGGCATCCCCTTCCTCGACCCGATCGACCTGCGCTTCCGCAGCCGCGTCAAGGTGCCGGTGCCGACCACCAAGGCCGTGATGTTCTGCGTGATGGACGTTTCCGGCTCGATGGACGAACAGCGCAAGGAGCTGTCAAAGCGCTTTTTCATCCTGCTCTACCTGTTCCTGACGCGGCACTACGACAAGATCGAGCTGGTCTTCATCCGCCACCACACGCAGGCGCAGGAGGTCACGGAAGACGAGTTCTTCCACGCCACCGAGACCGGCGGCACCGTGGTGTCCAGCGCGCTGGTGCTGCTCGACGAAGTCATCCGGGCGCGCTACCCCACCAGCGAGTGGAACCTGTACGTGGCGCAGGCCTCGGACGGCGACAACTGGCACCACGACTCCAGCCGCTGCCGCGAGATCCTGGAAGACAAGATCCTGCCGCTGGTGCGCTACTACGCCTATGTGCAGGTCGCGCAGACCGAACAGAACCTCTGGGACGAGTACCTCGCACTGGCCGAGCGGCACAAGCACTTCGCCATGCGCAAGGTGCTGGAGCCTTCGCAGATCTACCCCGTCTTCCGCGAGCTGTTCAAGAAGGAAGGAGTGGAGGCATGAGGAGAGCAGAGCACCCGCTGCCCGGCCCGTCCGACTGGTCGTTCGAGCTCATCGAGCAGTACCACGACGTCATCCGCGCCACGGCCGAGCGCTACCACCTGGACACCTACCCCAACCAGCTGGAGATCATCACCGCCGAGCAGATGATGGACGCCTACGCCAGCGTGGGCATGCCGGTGAACTACCGGCACTGGTCCTACGGCAAGGAGTTCATCGCCACGGAGAAGAACTACCGCCGTGGCTTCATGGGCCTGGCCTACGAGATCGTCATCAACTCCAACCCCTGCATCAGCTACCTGATGGAGGAGAACACGATGGCGATGCAGGCGCTCGTCATCGCGCACGCGGCCTACGGCCACAACAGCTTCTTCAAGGGCAACTACCTGTTCCGGATGTGGACGGATGCGGGCTCCATCATCGACTACCTGGTCTATGCGAAGAACTACGTGGCGCGCTGCGAGGAGCGCCATGGCATCGACGCGGTGGAGGAGTTGCTCGACAGCTGCCATGCCCTGATGAACCACGGCGTGGACCGCTACCGCCGGCCCGGCAAGCTCTCGCTCGACAAGGAACTGGCCCGCCGCGAGGAGCGCGAAGCCTACCTGCAGCAGCAGGTCAACGACCTGTGGCGCACCCTGCCGCGCCGTGCCGACCGGCCGGAAGAAGAGGCCGTGCGCCGCTTCCCCTCCGAGCCGCAGGAAAACATCCTCTACTTCATCGAGAAGAACGCGCCGCTGCTGGAGCCCTGGCAGCGCGAGATCGTGCGCATCGTGCGCAAGGTGGCGCAGTACTTCTACCCGCAGCGCCAGACCCAGGTCATGAACGAGGGCTGGGCCACGTTCTGGCACTACACCCTGCTCAACACGATGTACGACGACGGCCACCTGAGCGACGGCATCATGATCGAGTGGCTGCAGTCGCACACCAACGTGGTCTACCAGCCGCCGGTGGGGCACCGCGCCTACAGCGGGCTCAACCCGTATGCGCTGGGCTTTGCGATGTACACGGACCTCAAGCGCATCTGCGAGAAGCCGACGCCGGAAGACCGCCTCTGGTTCCCCGACTTCGCGGGCTCCGCCGAAGGTCAGCCCAAGGAGGCGTTCGCCTGGCTGAAGACGCTCGACTACGCCATGCGCAACTTCAAGGACGAGAGCTTCATCGGCCAGTTCCTGAGCCCGAAGGTGATGCGCGACTTCCACCTCTTTGCCATCCGCGACGACGAGAAGGAAAGCACCTACGAGGTCAGCGCCATCCACGACGAGGCGGGCTACCGGGTGCTGCGCGAGGCGCTGTCACGCCAGTACGACCTGGGCAGCCGCGAGCCCAACATCCAGGTCTGGAGCGTGAACCTGCGCGGCGACCGTTCGCTGACCCTGCGCCACACCCAGCACAACGACCGCCCGCTGCACGATGCCACCCGCGAGGTGCTCAAGCACGTGGCGCGGCTGTGGGGCTTCCCGGTGCACATGGAAAGCGTCAACGGCCAGGGCGATGTGCGCCAGCAGTGGACGGTGGTGCCGGCAGGGATGGAGTGAGGCGGCTCAGGCGGTGGCCCTTGGGGCGGCGCCCGCCTCTCCGGCACGCCAGGGCTGCGACGGGCCCAGCATGTCCGGCGTGATCTGCTGCGCCGGCACCGGGCGCGAGAACAGGTAGCCCTGCAGGCGCTGGCAACCCAGCTGGGTCAGGATGTCGGCCTGGCCCTGCGTCTCGACGCCCTCGGCCACCATCTGCAAGCCCAGGCTGTGCCCCAGGGCGACGATGGCCCGCACCAGGGTGCTGTCGCGCTGGCTGGTTTCGATGCGCGTGATGAAGCTCCGGTCGATCTTCAGCGTGTCGATGTGGAAGCTGGTCAGGTAGTTCAGGGACGAGTAACCCGTCCCGAAATCGTCCAGCGAGATGCTCACGCCCAGGTCGTGCACGGCCGCCAGCACCTTGCGCACCTGGTCGCCTTCCTCGATCAGCACGCGCTCGGTGAGCTCCAGCTCGATCTGCCCCCCGCGGATGCCGTTGCTGGCGATGGCATCGGCCAGCACGCGCAGGAAGTCGCTGTCCACCAGTTGCCAGGCCGACACGTTCACGCTGATGCAGATGGGGCCGACGGCGCTGGCGTTCCACAGGCTGGCCTGGCGGCAGGCCTCCTGCAGCACCCAGGTGCCGATTTCGACGATCAGCCCGCTTTCCTCGGCCACCGCGATGAAGCGGTCCGGCGGCACGAAGCCCAGCGTCGGGCTCTCCCAGCGGATCAGGGCCTCCACCTTGTGCAGCTGTCCGCCGTCTGCGGGCACGATGGGCTGGTACACCAGCCTGAACTCGCGGTTGCGGATGGCGTGGTGCAGGGCGTCTTCGATCAGGATGGCGTTGCGCGACGCGTCCTCCATGGCCCGGTCGAAGAAGCGGGCCTCGTTGCGGCCGGCCGCCTTGGCCGCGTACATGGCGATGTCGGCGTTCTTGACCAGCGTTTCCGCGTCCAGCCCGTCGGAGGCGCTCAGCGCGATGCCGATGCTGGGCGTCACGAACAGCGAGAAGGGCGAGGCGGTGTTCTGGCCCAAGTGGAAGGCCTCGGCGAAGTCGGCGATGATGCTGTGCGCCAGCTTGAGCGCGTGGGTGGCACCGGTGCCCGGCGCCTGGTCAGGCTGGAGGATGACGAACTCGTCGCCGCCAAAGCGGGCCAGGAAATCGTTCGGTCCCACCAGGGCCTGAAGCCGCTGGGCGGCCATGACGAGCAACTGGTCGCCTGCGGAGTGGCCCAGCGAGTCGTTGATGCGCTTGAAGTGGTCCAGGTCGAGGAACAGCAGGCTGCACTCCAGGCCCTGCGCCTGTGCCTTGGCCAGGGCCTCGGGCAGGCAGCGGTCCAGGGCGTGGCGGTTGTGCAGGCCGCTGAGCGAGTCGATGTTGGCGGCGCGCTCCAGGGCATCTTCCGACTGCTTGCGCGTGGTGATGTCCAGGGTGAAGCCCTCCCGGTACAGCGGCTGGCCGTGTTCGTCCCTCACCAGCACGCTGTTGAGCATCACCCAGATTTCCTGGCCGTCGCGGCGGCGGTGCAGGGCCTCGAAGCCATGGACCTCGCCATCCCGCAGCAAGGCAGCGTGGTAGCGCTGGCGCTCTTGCGGGTTCACCCAGACGCTGCGGCCGGTCTCGCGCAACTCGCTGACCAGTTGCTCGAAGCTGTCGTAGCCCATGATCTGCAGGAGCCGGGCGTTGACCAGCAGGGGCGTGCCGTCCATGGCGATGCGGTGGAAGCCCTCCATCGAGCGGTTGAAGATGTTGCGGTAGTTCTCTTCGCTGGCCCGCAGGGCGTCTTCGGCCAGTTTGCGCTCGGTGATGTCGAGCAGGAAGCCTTCGAAGTACTGGGGCTGGCCGTGCGCGTCGCGGACGTTGCGCGCGTTGAGCGACACCCAGATGCGCCGGCCATCCCGGCGCCGCAGCTCGGTCTCGAAGCCGCGGACTTCGCCGTGCTCGTCGAGGATGCGGGCGTAGCGCTCACGCTCTTCCTGGCGCACCCAGAGCTGGCGCCCCATGTCGGTCAGCTCCCGGCCCATCTGCTCGGAGGAGTCATAGCCCAGCATCGCGACCATGGTCGGGTTGGCCAGCAGGCTGCGTCCTTGCGGCGAGACCTGATAGAAGCCCTCCATGGCCCGGTTGATGATGTTGCGGTAGTTCTCTTCGCTGGTCTTGAGCGCCTCCTCGGCCTGCTTCTGCTCGGTGATGTCGAGCGCGAAGCCGTTGACCAGCATCTGGGGCCGGTCGAGGGTGGCGTACAGAGAGAACCATTTCGTCTTGCTGTTGTGCAGGCGCACGCTCGTCGGGAAGCCCCGCACCACGCCTTCTCGCTCCAGGCGGGCGTTGAACTCGGCCAACGCTTCGGGGTCGGCCCAGCGCAGGTGCGCCGGGTTGTAGAGGGCGAGGAATTCCTCGCGGCTGGCGCACTCGAACTGCTGCACCTGGTAGGCGTTGCAGTAGGTGTACTCGCCACTGAGCTTGCGCTGGAAGATCCCGATCGGCGCGCACTCCGAGAGCTCACGGTAGTTCTGCTCGCTGTCGTGCAGCGCTTCTTCGATGCGCTTGCGCTCGGTGATGTCGCGCGCCACGCCCACGACGCCGACCAGGCGGCCTTCGGCGTCCCGCATCGGCGCCTTGATGGTTTCGAGCAAGGCGCGGTGGCCATCGCTGGCGAACGTGACCCACTCTTCGTTGACCCGTGGCGCGTCCGCCGCCATCGCCTCGCGGTCTTTCTCGCGGAAGAAATCGGCCTGCTCTTTCGGGACGAAATCGTGGTCGGTCCGCCCGACGATCTGGGCCTGTGGGGCGCCGAAGAACCGTTCGAAGCTGGTGTTGCAGGCCAGGTAGACCCCGTCGGCATCCTTGATCCAGACGAGGTCCGGGATGGTGTTCAGGATGTTGCGGAGGTGGCTGGCAGGGATGGACGGCGCTGCGCCAGTGGGACCATGGAACAAGGCTGCCACGTGCTGCCCTGCTTGCTGCAGGGCGCGGGGCAAAGAAAACTCAGGCGGGACGTTCATCGGGGTTCCATGGTGCTTCGATCTGCTCCTCCGCAAAGGGAGGGGACGGCTTGGCGCAGTTCGGGCGGTCGAAGCATAAAGGCCAACCGGGGGTGGCGCCAACGAGGACAAGCACTCACGCTGGAGGCCGGCATTCGCTGATCGAGCCGAGGTGTTTTTTGTCATGCGAAAGCCGCCTGCGTTCCTGGCCTCGAACAGGCCAATTCCGCACCTGCTTATCCCGCCGTCGTTGCGGGGGCGGGCCGCCCACAATGGCGCTCACGCAGTTCTCTCCGTCCGCATCTCCCGCCCACCGCCATGGCAGAAGGTTCAGAAGACAAGCAGTTACCAGCCTCGCAACGGAAGCTGGACAACGCGCGCAAGGAAGGCCAGGTCGTTCGCTCGAAGGACCTGGGGCACTTCCTCGTCCTGCTGGCGGCCACGGGGGCCTTGCTGGGCCTGACGCCGCTGTGGATGGCCCACCTGGAGCAACTGCTGACCGCCGGCCTGCGCTTCGATGCGCGCACCGTGGCCAACCCCGAGATGATGGTGGAGCGCGTCGCCGTCTGGGGGGGGCAGTGGCTGATGGTGGTCGTGCCCTTCGGTGCGGCCGTGGCGCTGGCCTCGGTGGCCGCCTCGGTGGCCGCGGGCGGCTGGGTGATGTCCTTCCAGGTCATCAGCCCGAAGTTTTCCAAGCTCAACCCCATCCAGGGTGTGGCCAACCTGTTTTCCAAGGCGCACATGCTGGATGCGCTCAAGGCCTCGGCCATGGGCCTGCTGCTCGGCGCCGCGGGGGTGACCTTCCTGATGAAGGTCTGGCCCAGCATGGCCGGCCTCCTGGCCATGCCCCTGCCGGCGGCCATCCATGCCCTGGGCACCACGCTGGCCCAGGTGCTCGGCTCCATGCTGCTGGTCATGGCCCTGTTCGCCCTCATCGACTGGCCGCTGCAGAAATTCCTGTTCGCCGAGCGCATGAAGATGAGCCACCAGGAAATGAAGGAAGAGTTCAAGCAGCAGGAAGGCAACATGGAGGTCAAGGGCCGCATCAAGCAGAAGATGCGCGAGATGACCAAGAAGCGGATGATGGCCGCCATCCCCACGGCCGACCTGGTGGTCATGAACCCGACCCACTATGCCGTGGCGCTGAAGTACGAGGAAGGCGCGATGGGCGCGCCGCGCGTGGTGGCCAAGGGCACCGACCTGCTGGCGCTGAAGATCCGCGATCTGGCCGTCGAGCACCGCGTGCCCGTGCTGGAAGCGCCCCCGCTGGCGCGTGCCCTCTACGCCCACACCGAACTGGACATGGAAGTGCCGGTGGCGCTCTACAGCGCCGTGGCCCAGGTGCTGGCCTATGTGTACCAGCTCAAGCAAGCCTTGACCGGCCAGGGCGCCATGCCGGGCAACCTGCCCGACCTGGAGGTGCCCGACGAGCTGGACCCGCACCATCCGGCGGCCAAGGTCCGGCGCCCTGTGCAAGGTTGATGCTGGACCTCAGCGAGCGCGACGGCGGCGCAGCAGGCGGACCGCGCTGATCGCGCCCAGACCCGCCAGAGCCAAGGCCATGCTGCCCGCTTCAGGAACGTCGGGCACGCCAGAGAGGGCTTGGTAGGACGTCACCGTCAACACATAAACAGGAGACGGCAGGTTGCCGCCCCAGTGGAATTCCATTGTCAATGGGGTGCCCGGCTGGAAGATCGACTCAAGCGCAGCCGAGACGCCGGTGTACGCCGCAGGCGCGACGGTGTTGCGGCTGGCCCGGAAGGACACGGAGCCGTATGCGTTGCTGTATGTGAACGTATCAAACCCGAGACCACCATCGAAGAATCTCACTGAACCATGATCCTCGGGTGCGATTGGCGAGTTGTTGACGCTCATGGAACTGAGAAAGCCAGCGTACCCGTTCCCCCAGAACTGCGGTCCAAATGGCGTTTCGGTGTCGATCGTGAGGTCAATGGTGACTGTGTTGCCCTGATTGAACTCGGTGGGAAAGGGCGGGAGATAGTCCGGCGTGTATCCCGCGTAGGCGGAAGCGGGAATCAGATTGCCGGACGATGTGGTGGAAAGGCGCCAAGTTTGAAGCCCGGCGTGGGCTGTCGATGTGGTCAGCGCAACTGCTGCCAGGACTGTGGCGTGGGCAAGGGAGCGAAGCTGCATGGGCGGTGTCCTTGGGTGAATCGAAAGCGCAGGGGCACTCTACGCAAAGATTCGCGACAAATGTCACACCATGTCTGGTTCTTTCGGTCGCCCTGGCGAACGGGTGTTTTCGCCCCACGAAACCGCCCCGGAATAAGCGCAGGCGACGCCCGCTTATCTCGCTAAAGGTTTGGCCGCGGCCGGCCAACAATCCTTGCAACCCTTTGTAAGGATGTGCCGTCCATGCACCCGCTGCTGCAAAAGCTCCAGGCCCTCACGGGCACCGACCCCAAGCGCTTCCAGATGATGGCGGCGCCCATCGTCGTGGTGTGCGTGCTGGCCCTGATGGTGCTGCCGCTGCCACCGCTGGTGCTGGACCTGTTCTTCACCTTCAACATCGCCATGGCGCTGATGGTGATGATGGTGGCCGCCACCATGCTGCGCCCGCTGGACTTCGCGGCCTTCCCCTCGGTGCTGCTGCTGACCACGCTGCTGCGCCTGTCGCTGAACGTGGCCTCCACCCGCGTGGTGCTGCTCGAAGGCCACACCGGCGCGGGCGCCGCGGGCAAGGTGATCGAGTCCTTCGGCCACTTCCTGATCGGTGGCAATTTCGCCGTCGGCCTGATCGTCTTCGCCATCCTGGTGGTCATCAACTTCATCGTGATCACCAAGGGGTCGGAGCGCATCGCCGAAGTCAGCGCGCGCTTCACCCTGGATGCCATGCCCGGCAAGCAGATGGCCATCGACGCCGACCTGGGCGCCGGCCTGATCGACGAGAAGGAAGCCAAGAAGCGCCGCCGCGAAGTGGGCGAAGAGGCCGAGTTCCACGGCTCCATGGACGGTGCCTCGAAGTTCGTGCGCGGTGACGCGGTCGCCGGCATCCTGATCCTGTTCATCAACATCATCGGCGGCTTCGTCATCGGGGTGGTGCAGCACGGCCTGTCGCCCTCGGACGCCGCCAGCTCCTACATCCTGCTGGCCGTGGGCGATGCGCTGGTCGCACAGATCCCCGCGCTGCTGATCTCGGTGGCGTCCGCGATGGTGGTGTCGCGCGTCGGCAAGGAGCAGGACATCGGCGGCCAGATCATTGGCCAGATGTTCGAGAACGCCAAGGTGATGGGCGTGGCCGCCGGCATCATCGGCCTGCTGGGCGTGATCCCGGGCATGCCGTCCTTCGTGTTCCTCCCGGTGGCGGGTGGCCTGGGCTGGCTGGCCTGGAAGACCCACGTGAAGCAGGAGGCTGCCAAGAACGCGCCAGCCGCCTCCGACGCCCCCGCCCAGGCCGCCCCGAACCCGAATGGCGAAGCCAGCTGGGAAGACCTGCAGCCGGTCGACACCCTGGGCCTGGAAGTGGGCTACCGCCTGATCCAGTTGGTGGACAAGGAGCGCGGGGGCGACCTGCTCAACCGCATCAAGGGTGTGCGCCGCAAGTTCGCGCAAGAGGTCGGCTTCCTGCCGCCTTCTGTCCACATCAAGGACAACCTGGAGCTCAAGCCCAGCGTCTACCGCATCACCCTGCGCGGTGCCGTGGTGGGCGAGGGCGAGGTCTTCCCCAACATGCTGATGGCCATCAACCCCGGCCACGTCACCAACCCGATCGCCGGCACCCAGGCCGTGGACCCCGCGTTCGGCCTGCCCGCCGTGTGGGTGGAAGAACGCCAGCGCGATGCCGCGCAAATGGCCGGGTACACGGTCGTTGATCCCTCGACCGTGGTGGCCACCCATCTTTCACACTTGATGCAACTCCACGCCGCCAAGCTTCTGGGCCGCGTCGAGACCCAGCAACTGGTCGAGCATGTGACCAAGCTGGCCCCGAAACTGATCGAAGACGTGGTACCCAAGATGGTCGGCATCGCAACCCTGCAGAAAGTGCTCCAGCTCCTCCTGGAGGAAGGCGTGCACATCCGCGACATGCGCTCCATCATCGAGACCATCGCCGAGCAGGCCGCCATGGCGCCCAACCTGGTCAACGATCCGGGCGAGCTGTCGCGCCGCATCCGCGTGGGCCTGGCCCCGGCCATCGTCCAGCAGATCTACGGCCCGGTTCGTGAGCTCGATGTCATCGCCATCGATCCCGATCTGGAGCGCCTGCTCACCCAGGCCCTCACCTCGGCCAACGGCCCCATGCTGGATCCCGGCGTGGCCGACCACCTCACCCGCCAGGCCGCCGAGGCGGTCCAGCGCCAGGAGAACATGGGCCAGCCGGCCTGTCTGCTGGTGCCTGACGTGATCCGCCCCTCGGTGGCCCGGCTCCTCAAGCGCGCAGCACCCCGTCTCAAGGTGCTGGGACACAGCGAGATTCCTGAGACCCATTCGATTCGCATCGGTACCCTGATCGGAGGCCACGCATGAACGTCAAACGCTTTATCGGACGAAACAGCCGCGAGGCCATGCAGAAGGTCAAGGCCGCCCTGGGTGACGAAGCCATCGTGCTGTCGACCAAGCCCGCGGCCGAAGGCGGCATCGAGATCCTGGCGATGGGCGCCGACAGCATGGCTGCGGTCGAGTCGATGGCAGGGCAGGGCGCTGGCGCCCGCCGCGAAGTCCGCGACCACCGCGAGCCACGCGACGAGGCCCGCGAGGAAGATGCGGCCGCGGCCCACAGCGGCCGCAGCGTCTCCCAGGCGGTCAGCGAGTCGGTGTCGCAACTGGCCCACAACGTGCAAGAAGATGTCAAGCAACTGGCCATGAGCACGCTGTCCTTCCAGGACTATGTGCGTGAGCGCATGCTCAAGCGCCGCCAGGCCGCCATCCAGCAGTCGCGCACCGAGCCGGCCCTGGCCGCCACGCCCGAGGCCCAGCTGGCCCAGCGTTTCGCCGAGCCCCGCGCTGCCAAGCCGGCCAAGGCCGCTCCGCGCCCCGAAACCACCGCCGTCGACCTGGCCGCCGAGCCCACGCTGACCGAGGTGGTGGCCCAGGCGCCCGCCCAGCGCCGCGCCGCGCCCGCCGCACCGGCTGCTGCCAGCCGTGCCCATGCCGAGCTGACCATGGACCAGGTCGTGGCCCGTCGCCCGGCTGCCAGCCAGGCCGCGGCCCAGGCCCGCCCGCAGGCCGCCAAGCCTGCCGCCGCCCAGGCTGCAGCGCAGGCCGCCCAGGCGGCACAAGCCGCCCAGACCGACCGCGCCACCCTGGAGGCCCTGCGCGCCGCCCAGGAAGCCAACGCCGTCATGCTGGGTGAGTTGCGTGCCATGCGCGCCATGGTGACCGAGCGCTTCGAAACCATGGCCTTCCTCGACAAGCTGGGCCGCACCCCGGCGCAAGCCACGCTGGCCCAGCGCCTGCTGGACGGCGGCTTCTCCACCGTGCTGATCCGCAAGCTGCTCGACGCCATGCCCGCCGAGGTCAACAACGGCCAGCACGACGAGCTGGAGTGGGCCACCCAGGTGCTGCAGCGCAACCTCAACACCGCCGACGGCGAGCGCGCCATCGAAGACCAGGGCGGCGTGTTCGCCCTGATCGGCGCCACCGGCGTGGGCAAGACCACCACCACCGCCAAGCTGGCCGCCACCTTCGCAGCCAAGCACGGCGCCAACAACCTGGGCCTCATCACCCTGGACGCCTACCGCGTCGGCGCCCACGAGCAACTGCGCGCCTACGGCCGCATCCTGGGCGTGCCCGTGCACATGGCCCACGACCGCGCCGCCCTGGAGGACCTGCTGGAGCTGCTGTCGGGCAAGAAGATGATCCTCATCGACACCGCCGGCATGGCCCAGCGCGACAGCCGCACCAAGGAGCTGCTGGACATGCTCTCGCACCCCAGCATCAAGAAGCTGCTGGTCATCAACGCCTCGGCCCAGGGCGATGCCATCGAAGACGTCATGCACGCCTACCAGGCCCAGCAGTGCGCTGGCGTGGTCCTGTCCAAGCTGGACGAGGCCGTGAAGCTCGGCCCGGCCCTGGATGCGTTGATTCGTCACAAGTTGAAGGTCCTGGGCGTGGCCAACGGCCAGCGCGTGCCCGAAGATTGGCACCGTCTGTCGTCCCAAGCCCTGGTGCACCGCGCCATGCGCGCCAGCCTGAACCCGGCCTACCGCCTGGACCCCAACGAGGTCAGTCTGATCCTGGCCACGCCGTCCATGCCGGACATGCTGACCGCCGCCCGCGGTGCCTGAGCCGAGCCCGTCCATGGTCCGCTCCGCACGTCCTTTGTCTGGTGCCGCCAACCTGGCCAGCACCCCCATGCACCCGGTCGACCAGGCCCAGGGCCTGCGCCAGATGTTCGCCGCCCGCGTGTTGCGCTTCATCCCCGTGGTGGCCAACAACCGCGCTGCCGCGGCCGCCGGCCTGGTGCTGGAGCGCCTGTGCGCGGCCTACGCCGCCTGCGGCCTGCACACCCTGGTGGTCGATGCCTCCGAGCAGGCCCGCCCGCCCGGCGAGCTCGCCGAGTTCGACCTGGCCGAGGGCGTCGAGCGCCTGTCGTCGCAGGTCAGCTTCATGGCCGCCCGCGGCCTGCCGCTGAGCTTCGCCGATGCGCGCGGCTCCTGCGAAACCTTCCTCGATGCCCTGGCCGATGCCGCACCGCAAAGCGATGTGGTGCTGGTCCATGCCTCGGCCAGCGAGCTGGCGCGCATCTTCGCGCAACGCAGCCGCCACGCCAACCTGCGCCCGCTGGTCGTCACCAACGACATGGCCGAAGGCCTGACCGAGGCCTATGCCGCAGTGAAAGTGCTCAGTCAGCGCGGTGGCTGGATGGCGTACGATCTGCTGATGTGTGCCCCACGCCGAAGTACCCAGGCCGACGAGGTCATTGCCCGCCTGGCGCGCTGTGCCGATGAGTTCCTGGGCGTCGCACAGCGCAGCGCGCTGCGCCTGGACCCCTTCGAGCCCGCTTCGCTCGACCCTGAGGCCCGCTTCATGGACATGGCTGCCGGCCTGCTGCACTGCGCGCTGGCCCACACCCTGAGCGACAGCGCCTTCGATCACCTGATTTCGCCTGGTGCCGCCCTGCCGGCCCGCCAGTCCCCCGTCCTCAACTGAAGCCCCTTGATGCCCACGGAGCACAGCATGTCCAGCATGTACACCGCCAAAGGACGTCTCGATTTGGACTCGATGCTGCGTCATTACAGCCCGCTGGTGCGGCGACTGGCCCACCAGATGATCGCCAAGCTGCCGGCCAACGTCGAGATCGACGACCTCATCCAGGTTGGCATGATCGGCCTGAGCGACGCGCTCAGCCGCTTCGACGCCGGCCAAGGTGTGCAGTTCGAAACCTTCGCCACCCAGCGCATCCGCGGCGCCATGCTCGACGAGCTGCGCGGTGCCGACTGGCTCAGCCGCGGCACCCGCAAGCAGCAGCGTGACATCGAGTCCGCCGTGCACAAGCTGGAGCAAAAGCTCGGCCGCGCCCCCCAGGAAAGCGAGATCGCCCAGGAAATGGGCATGTCCCTGGGCGACTACCAGGAGATGCTGGGCAAGGTGCGTGGCACCCAGCTCATCTACCTGGAGGACATGAGCGGCGAGGACGGCGACAACGACTACCTCGACCGGCACGTCTCTGACGAGGGCAACGACCCCCTGAGCCTGCTGGAAGACCACCGCATGCGCAGCGCGCTGGTGGACGCCATCAAGAACCTGCCGGAGCGCGAGCAGTACGTCATGAGCATGTACTACGAGCAGGACATGAACCTCAAGGAAATTGCGGCTGTGCTGGGAGTGACGGAGTCGCGCGTGTGTCAGCTTCACAGCCAATCCATCGCCCGGCTGCGAGTCAAGCTCAGAGAGTGGTGACCTGACCGAGGTTGCCCAGGGGCGATGGACTTCCCATACCCGAGGAAGCCCATGTTGGCCTTGTTCAAGAAGCGCGGCGCCGTCCCTGCGGCGTCGGCATCTTCGCCGTCCACCGAGCCCACCGAGCGTCAGGATGACGCGGGTGTGCGCCACCTTGCCCAGACCCTGCAGCGCGACACCAGCGGGCTGGGCCTGGAAGCTGCCCAGCTGCGCGGCACCCTGGAAGACTCTGCCGCCGTGGCCGAGCGCCAGGCCGGCACACTGGCCGAACTGGTGAACCAGGCCCAGCAGATCGGCCAGGCCCAGCAGCACATCCACAGCGAGACCCAGCTCAGCCAGCAGGCCTTGCAGCGCGCCCGCGATTGCGTCGAGCACGTCGGCAGCGAAGTCACCGGCGTGGTCAGCACCCTGCACCAGGTCAGCGACGCCGCCCGCCAGATCACCCAGGTCGCGCTGCAGACGCGGCTGGTCGCCTTCAATGCCTCGGTCGAGGCCAAGCGCGCCGGCGATGCCGGGCTGGGCTTCGGCGTCGTGGCCGATGCGGTCAAGGACCTGTCCACCCAGGTCGAATCCATCTCCAAGGCCATCATGGGCACGGTGGCCACGCTGGATCAGCGCATCCAGTCGCTGGCGTCCGACCTGAGCACCACCGCAACCGAGCAGGCCGGCGCCCAGAACGACAGCCGCCAGGTGCACCAGGCCCTGCTGGGCGTGGAGGCCGCGGTGCAGCGCATCGTCAGCGCCGCCGACACCAGCGCCCAGCTGTCTTCGGGCATCAACCAGCAGGTCAGCCGCATGGCCCAGGAGGTGCAGCAGACCCGCGACGCCCTGGGCACGGCCACGCGCCGCAGCGAGGCGGTGCTGGGCGTGTCCGAGCGCCTGATGGAGCTGATCGCCACCTGCGGTGTGGAAACCTCCGACACCCCCTACATCCAGCTCGCCCAGCAGGTCGCTGGCCAGATCGCCCAGGCGCTGGCACAAGCCGTGGCGCAGCGCCGCATCGGCCTGGTCCAGCTGTTCGACGAGCACTACGTGCCCATCGCCGGCAGCCAGCCCGCCCAGCACACCACGGCCTTCAACGCCCTGTGCGACGAAGTCCTGCCCCCCCTCCAGGAAGCCGCACTCAAGGCCTTGCCGCAGGTGGTGTTCTGCATCGCCGCCGACCGCAACGGCTACATCTCCACCCACAACCGGGTGTACTGCCACCCCCAGCGCCCCGGCGACGTGGCCTGGAACACCGCCAACTCGCGCTGGCGGCGCATCTTCAACGACCGCACCGGCCTGGCCTCGGCGCGCAACGCGCGGCCCTTCCTGCTGCAGACCTACCGGCGCGACATGGGCGGCGGTCAGTTCATCCTGCTGAAAGAGGCCTCCGCGCCCATCGAGGTGGGGGGGCGGCACTGGGGTGGCCTGCGCCTGGCCTACCGCTTCTGACAAATTCACGCATCTGCAAAGGATTGCGTTGGGGCTTGGGCATCGGCCTTAAGGACGATGTCCGAATGGCCGATAGGGGTTAACACGCACCCGCGTCGAGGTGCGCACCGCTGTGGAAGCCCCTCATGAACGCCTCGCCCGACACCGCCAAGTCCGCCTTGCATCACAACGACCTGGTGGTGCTGGCGGGCATCCTGGCCACCTTCTTCGGCACCCTGGCCTACGGGGGCGTCTACCAGAACCTGGCGATTGCCTTCGGCGTGGGCGTGCCCCTGCTGGGGGCCAGCCTGCTGGTCGCCTTCCTGGGGCGCGAGGCGCGCACCCTCAGCCGCGTGGCACTGCCCTTCCTGGGCATGGCCATGGTGGCCTTGATGATCCACGTCGCCCGTGGCCACAACGAAGCCCACTTTGCCGTCTTCGCCTTCCTGGCCTGCCTGGTGGTCTACCGCCGCGCCTTGCCCATCCTCTTGGGTGCGGCCACCATCGCCGTGCACCACCTCAGCTTCAACCAGTTCCAGGCCTGGGGCTGGGGCCCGATGTGCTTTGGCGAGCCCAGCTTCATGCGCGTGGTCGAGCATGCCTTGTTCGTGGTCGCCGAAAGCGGCGTGCTGCTGTTCCTGGCGGCCCGTGCCAGCGCCGAGTTCCGCGCCGCCGAAGAGATCGTGGAGATCGCCGAGCACCTGGTTTCCGACGACGGCGTGGTGGACCTGAACCTGCCGCCCGCCCGCTCCAGTGACCGCGCCAGCCGCAAGCTGC
The DNA here is from genome assembly GCA_022566735.1 of Pseudomonadota bacterium. GTDB lineage: Bacteria > Pseudomonadota > Gammaproteobacteria > Burkholderiales > Burkholderiaceae_C > Aquabacterium. The sequence goes on along the minus strand of JADFIG010000009.1, from coordinate 27,691 downwards.
GCGAGGCCCTGGCCCACATCGCCGGCACCATCGAGCAGGTGCGCCAGGCCACCGAGGCCATCCGCACCGCGTCCAGCGACATCGCCACGGGCAACCAGGCCCTGAGCGCCCGCACCGAGCAGGCTGCCTCCAGCATCCAGCAGACCGCCGCCTCGGTCGACGAAATCGCCGCGACCATCCGCACCAGCACCGAGCACGCCCACCAGGCCAATGCCCTGGCCGGTCAGGCTTCGGGCGTGGCCGAGGAGGGCGGTGAGGCGGTCAGCCGCGTGGTGGCCACCATGTCGGACATCCAGCAGTCCAGCCGCAAGATCACCGACATCATCGGCGTGATCGACGGCATCGCCTTCCAGACCAACATCCTGGCGCTGAACGCCGCCGTGGAAGCCGCCCGTGCGGGGGAGCAGGGCCGCGGCTTCGCGGTGGTGGCGTCAGAGGTGCGCAGCCTGGCGCAGCGCAGCGCCGAGGCGGCCAAGGAGATCAAGCAGCTCATCACCAGCAGCGTCGAACAGGTCGAGTCCGGCAGCTCCCTGGTGGGCAGCACGGGCGAGACCATCGGGCAGGTTGTGGCGCAGGTGCGCCGCGTGACCGAGCTGGTCGGCCAGATCACCACGTCCAGCTCCGAGCAGAACTCGGGCATCGGCCAGATCAACACCACCATCGGCCTGCTCGACCAGGCCACGCAGCAGAACGCCGCCCTGGTGGAAGAAACCGCTGCCGCCGCCGACAGCCTGCGCCTGCAGGCCGACCGCCTGGCGCGGGCCATGGACCTGTTCCGCCAGCAGGGGCGCTTCGGCCGCGCCTGATCGGGTCAGCCGATCCGGCCGAGCAGCAGGTACTCCATGAGCACCTTCTGCACGTGCAGCCTGTTTTCAGCCTCGTCCCAGACGACGGATTGCGGGCCGTCGATCACGTCGGCCTCGACCTCCTCGCCGCGGTGTGCGGGCAGGCAGTGCATGAACAGGGCGTCGGGCTTGGCCACGGCCATCATGTCGCGGTCCACGCACCAGTCGGCGAAGGCTTGCTTGCGGGCCTCGTTCTCGGCTTCGTAGCCCATCGAGGTCCACACGTCGGTGGTGACCAGGTCGGCGCCGCGGCAGGCGTCCATCGGGTCCTTGAAGACCTTGTAGCAGTCGGTGCTGGCGATGCCGGCCACGGCCGGGTCGATCTCGTAGCCGCTGGGCGTGCTCACATGCACCGTGAAGCCCAGGATTTCCGCGGCCTGCAGCCAGGTGTTGGCCATGTTGTTGCCATCGCCCACCCAGGCCACGACCTTGCCCTGGATCGAGCCGCGGTGCTCGATGTAGGTGAAGATGTCGGCCAGGATCTGGCAGGGGTGGTACTCGTTGGTCAGGCCGTTGATGACCGGCACGCGCGAGTTGGCCGCGAACTTCACGAGCTTGGATTGCTCGTAGGTGCGGATCATCACGATGTCGACCATGCGCGAGATCACGCGGGCGCTGTCTTCCACGGGCTCGCTGCGGCCCAGCTGGCTGTCGCCCGTGGTCAGGTGCACCACCGAGCCGCCCATCTGGTACATGCCGGCTTCGAAGCTCACGCGGGTCCGCGTGGAGGCCTTCTCGAAGATCATGGCCAGGGTGCGGTCGGTCAGCGGCGTGTACTTCTCGTAGTTCTTGAAGCGCTGCTTGATGAGGGCCGCGCGCTGGAAGAGGTAGTCGTACTCCGTCGCGCGCAGGTCCTTGAACTGCAGGTAGTGCTTGATCAGGCTGTTTCCGGGCTTCATGGCGTGGGCTTCGCGAAGGGGGCAGGGCGCGACGGTGGGGTCGCCGCCTCAGGCCTGGGGTTCGGACAGGAACTGGCGCACGAGGGGGGCGAGGATGCCCACCAGCTCGTCGGCCTGTGCCGTGGTGAAGATCAGCGGCGGCAGCAGGCGGATGACCTTGTCGGCCGTCACGCTCAGCAGCAGGCCGGCGTCGAGGGCGCGGTTGAGGATGACGCCGCAGGGCCGGTCGAGCTCGACGCCGATCATCAGGCCCTGGCCACGGATCTCGACCACGCCGGGCAGCTTGTCGAACTCGCGGTGCAGCGCGGCCATCAGGTGCTCGCCCACGTGGGCGGCATTGGCCATCAGCTGGTCGGCCTCCATGATCTTGAGCGTTTCCACGCCGGCGCGCATGGCCAGCGGGTTGCCGCCAAAGGTGGTGCCGTGGTTGCCGGCTTTCAGCACGTGGGCGGCCTTGGGGCCGCAGACCACCGCGCCGATGGGCACGCCCGAGCCCAGGCCCTTGGCCAGGGGCATGACGTCGGGCTGGATGCCGGCCCACTGGTGGGCGAACCACTTGCCGGTGCGGCCGATGCCGCATTGCACCTCGTCGAGCATCAGCAGCCAGCCTTGCTTGTCGCACAGCGCGCGCACGGCCTGCAGGTACTCGCTGCGGGCGGGGTTGATGCCGCCTTCGCCCTGGATGACTTCCAGGAACACGGCCGTGACGTTGGGGCGGGTGCGGGCGACTTCTTCCAGCGCAGCGATGTCGTTGAGCGGCACGCGCACGAAGCCTTCGACCAGCGGCTCGAAACCGGCATGCACCTTGGGGTTGCCGGTGGCCGACAGCGTGGCGATCGAGCGGCCGTGGAAAGCCTTCTCGTAGACCACCACCTCGGCGCGGTCGATGCCCTTGTCGTGGCCGTACTTGCGCGCGATCTTCAGCGCCGCCTCGTTGGCCTCAAGCCCTGAGTTGCAGAAGAAGACGTTGGTCAGGCCGGAGCGCTCGACCAGCATCTTCGCGAGCTCTTCCTGCAGCGGCACCTGGTAGTAGTTGCAGCTGTGGATGAGCTTGCTGACCTGGTCCTGCAGGGCGGGCACCAGGCGGGCGTGGTTGTGCCCCAGGGTGTTGACCGCGATGCCCGAGAGGCCGTCCAGGTAACGTCGGCCGGCCGTGTCCCAGACTTCGGCGCCCTGGCCATGCGACAAGGCGATGGGCAGGCGGCCATAGGTGGGCATGACGTGGGGCATGACGTCGGTGGGGGCGGCGGGGGCGTTCATGGGCAGATCTCGCTGACGGTCTGGCGGTTGAGAAATGAAAACGGCGCAGCCCTCACTGCGCCTGAGCACCCATTCTATGCAAAACCCCCGCCGGGGCCGGCACGCAGCGGCCTCGCCCGACCCCGGCCCTGGTGGCAACCCTCGGGTGGGGCGCCGCCCCCAGGCCCGCGGGCTTGTCAAGCGCGGGGGCTTGGCGCAGCAAATTGACGGGTCAAGTGGGCGCTCACGTTGCAGTCGGGGCGTCTGTCCGCGACAATGGCGGTCTGTCTCCCAAGGACCGACCGCCTGGCCACCCGCCGGGAGCCTTCCTTGTTTTCGCAGCTGCCAGACACAATCTGGCGTTGCGCCTGTCGATTTACCCATTGCACAGCCCGTCGGAAGCGCCACCGTGTCGACGTCCTCTCCCACAGACAAAGCCAAACCCCCCCGCGAAGTTTTCATCCAGGGCCTGACCTCCTCGGGTCGCACCTTCCGCCCCAGCGACTGGGCCGAGCGCCTGGCCGGCGCCATGTCCTGCTTTCGCCCTGGCGGCGTGGCGTCCGGGCCCATGGCCCACATCGGCTACTCCCCCTACTGCGTGCCCACCAGCATCGACAACGTCAAGTGCGTGGTGGTCAACGAGGCCCTGCGCGACATCGAGCCGATGGCCTGGGACTTCGTCATGAATTTCGCCCGCGACAACGACCTGCAGGTGGTGGATGCCTGCTTGCTGCCCGAGGTGCCGGGCACGGGCAAGGGCTGAGTCCCGGCGGCTGAGGCCATGAAAAATGCCCTCCTTGGAGGGCTTTGCCTTGTGCGTCTGGCGTCTCAGCTCAGCTTGAACACATTGACCGACTGCACCAGGTCCTGGGCCTGATGCTGCAGGCTGGACGCGGCGGCGGCCATTTCCTCGACCAGGGCCGCGTTCTGCTGCGTCGTCTGATCCATCTGCGTGACCGCCTCGCCGACCTGGCTCACACCCGTGCTCTGCTCGATGCTGGCGGCGGTGATCTCGCTCATGATGTCGGTCACCCGGCGGATCGAGGTCACCACCTCGTGCATGGTGCTGCCGGCCTTGTCCACCAGCATGCTGCCTTGCTCCACCCGCTCGACGCTGTCGGTGATCAGGGTCTTGATCTCCTTGGCCGCCTCGGCGCTGCGGCCGGCGAGGCTGCGCACCTCGGAGGCCACCACGGCAAAGCCACGGCCCTGTTCGCCGGCACGGGCCGCTTCCACGGCGGCGTTCAGCGCCAGGATGTTGGTCTGGAAGGCGATGCCATCGATCACGCCGATGATGTCGGCGATCTTCTGGCTGGAGGTGTTGATGTCGCGCATGGTGCTGACCACCTGCGCGACCACGTCGCCCCCTTGCTCCGCCACGCTGGAGGCCGACTGGGCCAGCTGGTTGGCCTGGCGGGCGTTGTCCGCGTTGTGGGCCACGGTGGAGCCCAGCTGCTCCATGGACGCCGCGGTTTCTTCCAGGGCGCTGGCCTGCTCCTCGGTACGGCCCGACAGGTCGTGGTTGCCCGTGGCGATCTGGGCGCTGGCCGTGGCCACCGACTCCGAGCCCTGGCGGACGCGGGTGACCACATCGGCCAGGCTGTCCCGCATCACGCGCATGGCGGCCAGCAGGCTGTCCTTGTCCCCCGGCGCCACCTTGACCTCGACGGCCAGGTTGCCGGCGGCGATCTCGCGCGCCACGTTCGATGCGTAGTCCGGCTCGCCGCCCAGCTGGTGGGTGATCGAGTGGGTCAGCGACCAGGCCATCAAGCCACCCACCACGGCGGCCACGCCGGCGATGCCCAGCATCAGCACGCTGGCCGAGGCGCTGCTGTCGCGCACTTCCTGGGCGGTGTCGTTCATGGCTTTCTTCTGCAGGTCGATCAAGGCCTCCAGCACCTCGAAGTAGCGGGACTGCACGGGGCGGTTTTCCTTGATCAGCACCTCGCGGGCTTCGGCCGCCTGGCCGTTCATGCCCAACGCGATCGATTGGTCGATGGTGTCGCCGTAGGTGCCGCGCAGGCGCTGGATCTGGGCCAGCAGCGCCCGCTCTTGATCGCCCTTCAAGGAGCCGTCGAGGGATTTCATCAGCTCGCTGTTGCGGGCACGGGCCTTCTTGATGCGCTCTTGCTCGGCCTGCATGGCGACCTTGTCGTCCATCAGGGCGATGTTGCGAACCGCCCGGGCGACGAGGTTGAGGTTCTCCTTGACCTCGTAGAGCTCCTCGACCCGCACCATGTGCTGTTCGACCAAGGTCGCCACCTGGTCATTGACACTGACGAGCCGGTAGCGCCCGAAGATGGCGACGCACAGACCTGCGGCGATGAGCAGCAAGAAGCCCAGGCCCAGACGGGCGCCGACGGGCAGCTTGGACAGAAGCATGTTTCTTTCCTGGTGGATCTGGTGGATGGACGCGCCGGCCTGCCCCGAGGGCGAACGCGCAGCGTCATCACGGCTCGGAGACGAGCATATCCAGTCGGAAACATCGGGTCAATCGGTTTGATCGTTTGACCTGATTCAATCCGTTTGACTTGAGGCATTAGTGCGCACTCCGGCCCCCGTCTCCGGGCTGCGCAGGGTGTGCGCCACCGCCCTCAGCAGGACTTTGGCCTGCACAGGCTTGCCAAACAGCTGCCTGATGCCCAATGGCGCAAGCGCGGCGACGTCGATGGCCTCGCTGTGGCCGGTGCACAGCAGGATGGGCAGGTCCGGGCGCTGCCCGTGCACGGCCTCGGCCAGGGCCATGCCGCTCATGCCGGGCATGGTCTGGTCGGTGAGCAGCAACTCGGGGCTGTCCGGTGCGGCCTGGAAGGCGGCCAGGGCCGATCCGGGGTCCTGGAAGACGCGCACGCGGTAGCCCGCGTCTTCGAGCAACTCGCCCAGGTAGTGGGCCACGGCCGGTTCGTCGTCGAGCACCCAGACGAGCTGCCCCGCACCCGCGGGCGCACCCTCGTCGTCTTCCGGGGTTTCGGCTGGCAGGTCGGGCTGGCTGGCCAGTGGGAAGAGCAGGCGAAAGCGGCTGCCCTGGCCCGGCGTGGAGCTCACCAGCACGTGCCCGCCCGAGCGGCGCAGGATGCCCTGCACCATCGACAGCCCGAGCCCGGTGCCTTTGCCCACGTCCTTGGTAGTGAAGAACGGGTCGAACAGCCTCGGCATGTGTTCGGGCGCGATGCCGCAGCCGCTGTCGGACACGTCCAGGGCGAGGCAGGGCCCGGTGATGCGCTGCTGGCTGGCCGCGCAGATCTCCCCGCTGACGTCCACGCGGTGCAGGTGGATGTCGATCAGGCCCGGGCCGGTGATCGCGTCGCGCGCGTTGATGAGCAGGTTCACCAGCACCTGGTTGAGCTCGCCCGGGTCCATGCGGATGGGGGTCTCGTCGTCGATGCGGCTCCTGATGTCGATGCTCGAAGGGATGGACGGCCGCATCATGGCCACGACCTCGCGCACCAGCTCGGACGGGCTGATCACGCCCACGCTGGCGCTGGGCTGGGTGCGCGCGAAGGTGAGCATCTTCGCGATCAGGTCGCGTGCCCGCTCGCTGGCCGTGATGACCTCGCGCAGGTAGCTGGCCAGCTTGCTTTGCTTGTCCGGCACCAGCCGGGTCAAGGCCAGGTTCGAATAGCCCAGGATGGCCGCCAGGATGTTGTTGAAATCGTGGGCGATGCCGCCGGTCAGCTGCCCCAGGGCCTGGATCTTCTGCGATTGCTGCAACTGCCGTTCGAGGTCGTGCTGGGCCGCCGCGGACCGCTCCCGCTCCGACAGATCCCGCAGGAACGCGAAGAGGTGCCTGGACTCGGGGTCGTAGGTCACCGCGACTTCCACCGCGAAGGCGTGCCCCGACTTGTGGCGGTGGCGGGTCTCGAACTTGTCGTGCCCCTGGCGCTGGATGCGCTCCAGGTGGGCTCGGACCGCCGCAGGCTGCTCGTGCGCCTCCAGCTGGTCGATCCGCATGCGCAGCAACTCGGCGACGCTGCGGCCCGACATCCGGGCGTAGGCCTCGTTGACCTCCAGCAGCTGCCCCTGCTCGTCCGCGATCCAGAAGCCGTCCAGCGCGGTGTCCAGCACGCGCTTGTGGCGGGATTGCGCGGCGATGCGCTCGGTCACGTTCTCGGACACCGCCAGGTAGCCTTCGACCACGCCATCGCCATTGCGCAAGGGCGTCACGGTGCGGTTCAGGATCATGTCCGGGCCCCGGGGGTTGCGGATCGGGACCAGCCCGCGCCAGATGCCGCCTGCGCGCACGGTGTCTTCGATGTCCCTGGCCCGGGCCGGGTTGGCCGTCAGGGGCGGGCCGAACAGCGTGAGCGTGTCCGCCGACTCCGGGAACAGCTGCTGCGTGAGGGCGTTGGCGGCCCGGTTGCGCCAGGTGATCTTGCCGCTCAGGTCGGAGACCACCACGGGCGCGACCGTGGACTCCAGCGCCAGCGCCTGGATTCGCAAGGTGTCGTTGGCCTGGATCAGTTGCCGCGTCTGCTCGGCCAGCTTCAGGTAAGGTCTGCGCACGCTGATGACGAACATGGCCCGGTAGATCAGGCTGTAGCTCACGAACTTGTAGAGGTGGCCCAGCAGGTTCATCGCGTCGCTGACCGCCTCGTAGCGGGTCAGGAACAGCTCACCCAGTGCGGCCACGCCCGCGGCACCGAAGATCAGCGGGTAGAAGGCGTCGTCGGAGCGGCGGGCCTGGCGGTGATAGCGCCAGGCCGCGAAGCCCAGCAGGCCGGTGATCAGCCATTCGAAACCGATCTTGAAACCCGTCAGACCGACGCCTTCGACAAAGGTGTCCGGCAGGTCCGACTCATGGGTCAGCACGGCCCAGCTCACCAGCAGGTTGATGGCCAGCAGGGCCGCCAGCATGAGGGACTTGCTGCGGGCGCCGGGCGGCGGCAGGCGCGGGTAGAAGCTCACGGTCAGCAGGGCGACGGCCACCATCAGCCTCGCCACCAGCCAGAAGGCGATGGCCTTTTCCGCCGAGGCCGGCGTGAGCAAGTCCGGCATGCCCTTGAACGACAAGGCGTGCAGCATGTCCAGCCACCCGGCGCCGTGCAGGGCCATCGCGATCAGCAGCAGCGAGCCCGAGACCTCCCTGGCCGGGGCGTGCCAGACCGTGGAGAACACCAGGAAGGCCGCCAGGATCGAGACGAACTCCAGCAGGGTGTGGATCGGCAGGTAGTGCAGTGGCGGGATGCGCACGTTCTGCAGCGGCAGCAGCATGGCGGCGGCCGTCAGGATCGCGAACGTGCAGACCAGCACCACCTGCTGGCGCAGCAGATCGCGCGGGAAGCCGCTGCCGGTGCCCTGGTTCATGGGGCCGGCCGCAGGTCCCAGTCCAGCGCGCCGGTGCGCTGGATCTCGCCGAAGAGGCCCAGGCCCAGGTCATCGTGGGCGGTCTGCGGCACGTCGAGCGTTTCCGGGCGATCGCGGACGATGCCGAGGAACACGGCGGTCAGCTCAGGATCGCGCCAGCCCCGTGCCGCCTCCTCGGCCAGGATGTCCATGACCTGTTCGCGCGTCATGGCCTGCTTGTAGGGCCGGGCATGTGTCAGGGCATCGTAGATGTCCACCACCTGGAACACCCGCGCCAGCAGCGGGATGTCCTGGCCGCTCAGCCCGTCCGGGTAGCCGCTGCCATCCCACCTTTCGTGGTGGTGGCGGACGATGGGCACGGTCATGCGCATGCTGTTGAGGCCGCCCACGATGCGCGCGCCGATGTCCACATGCTGGCGCATGACGACCCACTCCTCATCGGTCAGCTTGCCGGGCTTGAGCAGGATGCTGTCCGGGATGCCCAGCTTGCCGATGTCGTGCAGGATGCCGCCGCGGCGCAGGGCCATGAGTTCGTCGGCCCCCAGGCCCAGGGCCTTGCCCAGCACCACGCCGTTGTGCGACAGGCGCGAGCAGTGGTCGCCGGTGGTGCCGTCCTTGGCCTCGACCATGCGCGCCAGGGCGAACAACATGGCCTCCGCGCTGTCGAGCTGGTCGGTCAGGCGCTTGCGGGACGCGGCCGAGTCCAGCCGGGCCAGCAACTCGGTGGGGTCGTAGGGCTTGCGGACGAAGTCGGTGGCGCCTGCGGCCAGGCTGCGGGTCAGGTTGTCGATGTCGCCATCGCCGGTCACCATCAGGATCGGCAGCATGCTCAAGCCGAGTTCGCCGCGGACACGCCGGCAGACCTCGTCGCCGTCCATGCCGGGCATGCGCTTGTCGAGCAGCACCACGTCGAAGCTGTGCTCGCGCAGGGCGTCGAGCGCGGCCATGCCGGAGCCGGCCTCCGTCACCAGGTAGTTCGGGGAGTCCAGGATCTCCTGTTCCAGCCGCCGACTGCGGGGGTCGTCATCGACGATCAGCACACGGTACGGTTGGCCCACATGACCCATGGTGTTTTCTCCCTGTTTGGACGGACGTGGGGCTAATCTTCCAGCCCGATCTGCCTGAGCAATCGGTCGATATCCATGGGTTTGGCCAGGCAACATTCCGCGCCAGCCGCCAGCAACTCGGCCTCGTTCTCCGGACTGAGGTAGCCGCTCATGGCGATCACCCGCACGTTGGCGTGCCCGGGCATCTGCTTGATCTGGCGGCAGACCTCGGCGCCCTTGATGCCCGGCATCATGAGGTCCAGCAGGACGACGTCGGGCAGGAAGGTGTGCACCTTCTGCCCGGCCTCGAAGCCATCGTGCGCGGTGTCCACGGCGGTTTCGTGCTCCCCGCCCTCCAGCAACTCCTTGAGGAAGCCGACGACGGCGCGGTCATCGTCCACGACCAGGATGCGCAGGGGCCCCTTGTGGCCGGTCGGGTTCCATTGCCGTGCGAAGCGCGCGACTTCGTCCAGCCGGAAGCGCCGGTGGCCACCCGGGGTGACCTCCGCCTTCAGCAGCCCTTTTTGCGCCCAGCCACGCACGGTGATGGGCGACACCATCATCCATTGCGCCACTTCCGTGGGGGTGAGGTAGGGCTTGTTCTTGAATTCTTCGGGTATCACGCTGCGGGTCGCCGTGTTTTTGATCGGTTGCATCAATTGTGTCACTTCCATCGATTGCATGCAGCGCCACCGCGTGCATTCTGACCGGGAAGGCGGCGGGAGCGGCCAGGGAGGGGGGCGTTCGCCCAGCGGAGCGCGCAAAGCAAAAAGCCCGCTTGCGCGGGCTTCTGGGAGGGCCTCACCACCGGTGAGACCGCTCAAGGCGGGTTCGGGGCTGATCAGGCAGCGGCCATGGCCTTGATCTTGGCCGACAGGCGGCTCTTGTGGCGGGCGGCCTTGTTCTTGTGGAAGATGCCCTTGTCGGCGATGGAGTCGATCACGGACTGGGCGGTCTTGAAGGCGTCGGCGGCGCGGGGCTTGTCGCCAGCTTGCACGGCCTTCAGCACGCCCTTGATGGCGGTGCGGAACTTCGAGCGCAGGGCGGAGTTGGCGGCGTTCAGCTTGACGTCCTGGCGGGCGCGCTTGCGGCCGGAGGCGATGCGGACGGTCTTTTTGGCTTTGGATGCAGATGCCATGGTGAGCAACCTTTTGAAGCCTGTCTCAGGCTTGTTCGCTCCTGCAGATGCTCGGGCGCACCGACCCACCGGCGCACACCAATTCGCACCCCACAAGGGCGAAAGATGGAAAGCCGACGATCATAGCGGGATCCGGTGTGCTTGTCCAGAGGCGCGGGCGGGTTGCCGTGGCGCGCTTCCTATAATGCCCCGATGAGCCTGTTGAAATCTGCGTCCATCGTCTCCCTGATGACCCTGGCGTCCCGCATCACGGGGCTGGTGCGGGAGCTGCTGATCGCCGCGGCCTTCGGTGCCAGCGCCACGACCGACGCCTTCAACGTCGCCTTCCGCATCCCCAACCTGCTGCGCCGGCTGTTCGCCGAAGGCGCGTTCTCGCAGGCCTTCGTGCCCATCCTGGCCGAAAGCCGCAGCCGCCAGGGCGACGAGGCCACGCACGATCTGGTCAACGCGGTCGGCACGGTGCTGCTTGCCGCGCTGATGGTGGTGTGCCTGGTGGGCATGGTGGCCACGCCCGCGGTGGTCTGGGTGATGGCCTCGGGCCTGCAGCAAAGCGGGGGCTTCGACGCCGCCGTGGTCATGACGCGCTGGATGTTCCCCTACATCGCCTTCATGTCCCTGGTGGCGCTGAGCGCGGGCATCCTCAACACTTGGGGGCGTTTCGCGGTGCCTGCGGTCACGCCGGTGCTGCTCAACCTGTCCATGATCGCGGCGGCGGCCATCGGTGCGCCCCTGCTGCGCGAGCACGGCATCGAGCCGGTCTACGCCCTGGCCATGGGCGTGATGCTGGGCGGCGTGCTGCAGCTCGGCGTGCAGGTGCCGGCGCTGCTGCGCATCGGCATGGTGCCGCGCATCGGGCTGACGCCCGCGGCCTGGTCGCGCGCCTGGCACCATCCCGGCGTGCGCCGCGTGCTGCGCCAGATGGCGCCGGCCGTGCTGGGCGTGTCGGTGGCGCAACTGTCGCTGCTGGTGAACACGCAGATCGCGTCCCACCTGGGCGCAGGCGCCGTCTCCTGGCTGACGTACGCCGACCGCCTCATGGAGTTCCCCACCGCCATGCTGGGCGTGGCCCTGGGCGTGGTGCTGCTGCCGCAGCTGTCGCGGGCCCAGGCCAGTGGCGATGTGAAGCAGTTCTCCGACCTGCTGGACTGGGGCCTGCGCCTGGTGCTGCTGCTGGCCTTGCCCAGCGCCGTGGCCTTGCTGGTGTTCGCCAAGCCGCTGGTGGCCGTGCTCTACCACTACGGCCGCTTCAGCCCCAACGACGTGCAGCAGACGGTGCTGGCGCTGTCGTGCTACGGCGTGGGCCTGATGGGCCTGATCGGCGTGAAGGTGCTGGCGCCGGGCTTCTATGCCACGCAGGACATCCGCACGCCCGTGCGCATCGGCATCGCGGTGCTGGTCATCACGCAGGGCTTCAACGCCATCTTCGTGCCGTTCCTGGGCCACGCCGGCCTGGCGCTGTCCATCGGCCTGGGCTCGATGGTCAATTCGGGCTGGCTGCTGGTGGGCCTGCGCCGTGCCGGGCGCTACACGCCGTCGCCGGGCTGGTGCTTGTTCGGCGCACGCGTGGTGGGCGCCACGGCCCTGCTGGGCGCGGGCCTGTGGCTGGCCAGCACCCACATCGACTGGGTGGGGCTGCGGGCCCAGCCGCTGCTGCGCATCGGGGCGATGGCGGGCTGCCTGGTGGGCGCCGGCGTGGTGTACTTCGGCGCGCTGGCGGCCACCGGCCTGAACCTGCGCCAGGCGGTGCGGCGCTGACCCTGGCTGATCGGCGGCGTTTGCTCAGAAACCCCGCACCAGGTCGATGGCCTCTTCGATGCGCTCCACCGTGTGCAGCGTCAACCCGTCGATGGGTTTCTTGGGCGCATTGGCCTTGGGCACCACGGCCATGCTGAAACCCAGCTTGGCCGCTTCCTTCAGGCGCTCCTGACCGCGCGGCGCAGGCCGCACTTCGCCGGCCAGGCCCACCTCGCCGAACGCGATGAAGCCCTTGGGCAGCGGCTTGCCGCGCAGGCTGCTCTGGATGGCCAGCAGCACGGCCAGGTCGGCCGCCGGCTCGCTGATGCGCACGCCGCCCACCGCGTTGACGAACACGTCCTGGTCGAAGCAGGCCATGCCCGCGTGGCGGTGCAGCACAGCCAGCAGCATGGCCAGGCGGTCGCGCTCCAGGCCCACGCTCAGGCGCCGCGGGCTGGGGCCGCCGCTGTCGACCAGGGCCTGGATCTCCACCAGCATGGGCCGCGTGCCTTCCAGCGTCACCAGCACGCAGGAGCCCGGCACCGGTTCGCTGTGCGTCGACAGGAAGATGGCGCTGGGGTTGCTCACGCCCTTGAGGCCCTTGTCGGTCATGGCGAAGACGCCGATCTCGTTGACCGCACCGAAGCGGTTCTTGATGGCGCGGATGAGGCGGAAGCTGCTGTGCGTGTCGCCTTCGAAATACAGCACCGTGTCGACGATGTGCTCCAGCACACGCGGTCCGGCCAGCGCGCCTTCCTTGGTGACGTGGCCGACCAGCACCATGGTGCAGCCGCTGGCCTTGGCCACGCGGGTGAGGTGGGCGGCGCACTCGCGCACCTGGGCCACCGAGCCTGGCGCGGAGCTCAACTGCTCGGAAAACAGCGTCTGGATCGAGTCGATCACGCAGAAGGCGGGCTGCTCGGCCTCCAGCGTGGCGATGATGTTCTCCAGCTGGATCTCGGCCTGCACGCGCACCTGCGTGCCGCTCAAGCCCAGCCGATGCGCGCGCATCGCCACCTGGGCGCCGCTTTCCTCGCCGGTCACGTACAGCACCTTCATCTGGCGCGACAGCGCGTCCAGCGCCTGCAGCAGCAAGGTCGATTTGCCGATGCCCGGGTCGCCGCCGATCAGCACCACGCCACCGGCGACGATGCCGCCGCCCAGCACGCGGTCCAGTTCGTCGATGCCCGTGGGCGTGCGCGCCACATCGGCCGCTTCGATCTCGGACAGCGTGGTCACCGGCTGGGCCGCGTTCAGCCCGCGCGCCAGGGCCTGCAGGCGGTTCTTGCCCGCGCCGCTGGGCTCCACGCGGGTTTCTTCCAGCGTGTTCCAGGCGCCGCAGTGCGGGCACTTGCCCAGCCACTTCGGGTGGGTGCCGCCGCACTCCTGGCAGGTGAAAAGGGTCTTGTCCTTGGCCATCGTGTGCGTCAGGCCTGGGCCTTGCCGGTCTCGGCCTGGATGGCGCGGAAGCGCTGGTCCAGCTCCTGGCGCAGCTGGCGGCGCAGCTTGGCCGCCTCGAAGCGGCGCACCTCGTCCGGGGTGTCGGGCGTGAGCGGCGGCACCGGCGTGGGCTTGGCCTGGTCGTCCACCGCCACCATGGTGAAGAAGCAGCTGTTGGCGTGGCGCACGACCTGCGTGCGGATGTTCTCGGCGATCACCTTCACGCCGATTTCCATCGACGAGGTGCCGGTGTAGTTGACCGAGGCCAGGAAGGTCACCAGCTCACCCACGTGGATGGGTTGGCGGAAGGTGACCTGGTCCACCGACAGCGTCACCACGTAGCAGCCCGCATAGCGGCTGGCACAGGCGTAGGCCACCTGGTCGAGCAGCTTGAGGATGGTGCCGCCGTGCACGTTGCCGGAGAAGTTGGCCATGTCCGGCGTCATGAGCACGGTCATGTGCAGCTGGTGGCGTTGGTGGTCGATGTCCATGTGCGATGTCGGAAAAAGGAGTCAGGCCGCCACCGAAGCAGGGGGCGTGCCAGTGGGGCCATGTGCGCCATGCGGCCCGCTCAGCGCCTGCACCGGCACGCGCGGCGAGATGGCGCACATCAGCTCGTAGCCGATGGTGCCGGCGTGCCATGCGACCTCGTCGATGGACAGCGTGCTGCCATGCGGCCCCTGGCCCCACAGCGTGACCTCGGTGCCGATGTGGGCCTGGGGCAGCGCGCCGAGGTCCACCGCCAGCATGTCCATGGACACCCGCCCAACCAGCCCTGTGCGCTGGCCATCGACCAGCACCGGCGTGCCGTCCGGCGCATGGCGCGGGTAACCGTCGGCATAGCCGCAGGCCACCACGCCGATGCGCATGGGCTGCGTGGCCGTGAAGCGGCTGCCGTAGCCCACCGTGTCGCCCGGCTGCAGGTGCTGCACGCCGATCAGCCGCGAGCGCAGCGTCATGGCCGGCTGCAGCTGCCAGTGCGTGGCGTCGTGCTCAGGGTAATCCGGCGAGGCGCCGTACAGCATCACGCCCGGGCGGATCCAGTCGCCCCGCACCTTCGGGTCATGCGCATGGCGCAGGGTGGCGGCGCTGTTGCACAGGCTGCGCTCGCCGCTGAGGTCGGCGGTGTGCGTCAGGAAGATGTCGGTCTGCTGGGCGATGCCCTTGTCGCTGTCGGCATCCGAGAAGTGCGTGATGAAGGACACCTCGTCGACCTGGGGCAGGGCGCTCAGGCGCAGCCAGGCGTTGCGGAAGGCCTGCGGCGTGAAGCCCAGGCGGTTCATGCCGGTGTTCATCTTCAGGAAGACGCGGTGGGGCCACTCGGTCTTGTGCTGGGCCAGCCAGTCGATCTGCTGTTCGCAGTGCACCACGTGCCACAGTCCCAGGCGCGAGCAGGCTTCCAGGTCGCGGGCGTCGAACACGCCTTCGAGCAACAGGATGGGGCCGCGCCAGTCGAGTTCGCGCAGCTTGCGCGCCTCGGCGATGTCCAGCAGGGCGAAGCCGTCGGCGGCGCGCAGGCCTTCGTAAGCCCGCGTCAGGCCATGTCCGTAGGCATTGGCCTTGACGACCGCCCAGACCTGGGCATCCGGGGCGCAGGCACGGGCATGTGCCAGGTTGTGTTGCAGGGCGTCGAGGTGGACCAGGGCTTCTAGCGGACGGGGCATGGCGCACATTCTGCCACCCGGGTGCGGGACAACCCCCGGACCCTGGCCGAGCCCTTGCCGGCCGTGGGGCGCCGCCAGGGGCTGAGGGATTGTCTTGGCCCGTCGCCTGGGCGCCGTGCTATAACCGGCGACCGTTGATTCTCAGTCACCACGACCTCTTCCGCCCGCGCATGAAAAAAGGCTTTTACACGATCATGGCGGCGCAGTTCTGCAGCTCGCTGGCAGACAACGCGCTGTTCGTGGCCGCGGTGGAGTTGTTGAAGTCCGATGGCGCCCCGGAGTGGCAGCGCGCGGCCCTGGTGCCCATGTTCGCGCTGTTCTATGTGGTGCTGGCGCCGTTCGTCGGGGCCTTCGCCGATGCCTTGCCCAAAGGCAAGGTCATGTTCCTGTCCAACAGCGTCAAGGTCATTGGCTGCCTGCTGATGCTGTTCGGCCTGCACCCGCTGCTGGCCTATGCCGTGGTGGGGCTGGGCGCGGCGGCCTACTCGCCGGCCAAGTACGGCATCCTGACCGAGTTGCTGCCGCCGTCCCAACTGGTCAAGGCCAACGGCTGGATCGAGGGGCTGACCATCACCTCCATCATCTTCGGCGTGGTGCTGGGCGGCCAGCTCATGGGCCATGCCGTCGCGCCGATGCTGCTGTCGATCGACCTGCCAGGCGTCGACACCGGCATCGACTCGCCACCCGAGGCGGCCATCGCCATGCTGGTCACGCTCTACGCGCTGGCGGCGGGCTTCAACCTGCGCATCCCCCGCACCGACACGCCGCTGCAGCCTTTCGTGGGCAACCCGGTGGCGCTGACGCGTGATTTCATGTCCTGCAACTCGCGGCTGTGGCGCGACAAGCTGGGGCAGATCTCGCTGGCCACGACCACCCTGTTCTGGGGCGTCTCGGGCAACCTGCGCTACATCGTGCTGGCCTGGGCGGCGGTGGCCCTGGGCTATGACACCACCAAGGCTTCGGCGCTGGTGGGGGTGGTGGCCATCGGCACGGCGGTGGGCGCCGTGGTGGCCTCGGCCAAGATGAAGCTGGACCATGCTGTCGGCGTCATCCCGCTGGGCGTGGCCATGGGCCTGCTGGTGCTGGGCATGAACGTGCTCGACGACATCGTCCTGGCCGTGCCCTTCCTGATCCTGCTGGGCGGCCTGGGTGGCTTCCTGGTGGTGCCCATGAACGCCTTGCTGCAGCACCGCGGGCACAACCTGATGGGGGCCGGCCGTTCGATCGCCGTGCAGAATTTCAACGAACAGGCTTGCATCCTGTTGCTGGGCTTTGGCTACAGCTGGCTGACGGGCAGCGGCCTGACGGCCTACGGTGCCATCACGGCTTTCGGCCTGTTCGTGGCTGGCAGCATGTTCCTGATCGGCCTGTGGCACCGCCGCAATGCGCGCGTGCACGCTCCCGAGGTGGAGCGGCTGCTGGCGATCGCTCGCAGCGACGGCCACCACTGAGCCCTCGCGCCTCTGGCCGCTTGGGCGTGGCATGACAGACGCTTACAAATCGCTGTCAGCCAGATGGGGGTGTCAGCCGTTGAAAGTGGGCACAGGAGAGCCGACATGCACACTTTCATCACCCGAAATGCTTCCCGCCTGGCTGCGCTGGCCGCCCTGACGGCGTCGTTGCTGGGTGCCGCCGGCACCGCCCACGCGGGCGGTGGCGTCTACTGGGCCGTCAATGTGGACGCGCCCATGCAGGGCATGGGCCGGGTCGGCACGACGTTTTCCAACACGCCGCGCGGCCTCTATGGCCCCGCGCCCGTGATCGTGGCGCCCCCGGTGGTCTACGCCCCGGCACCCCGCGTGGTCTACGCGCCCCAGCCGGTGTACGTGCAGCCCGAGCCTGTGTTCGTCGAAGGCCGCCGCTGCCCGCCGAAGTGGGGGCACCGCCACCGCGACGAACGCTGGGGCTGGCGCGATGACCGCCGCGACGGTTACCGCCGTGGCTACGGCGATGGCCGACGTGACGGATGGCGCGACAGCCGCTACGCCTGGGGCGACGACGACTGACGCCTGACGCGCGCCAGGCCCGTGAGGGTCAGCGGCGGCGGCTGGTGCTGCCGCCCAGGATGGAGCCCAGCACGCCGCGGATGATCTCGCGGCCCACGGTCGAGCCGATCGTGCGTGCCGCCGACTTGGCCACCGTCTCCAGGATGGAGTCCTTGCGGCCATTGCTTTTCAGCAGGTCGCCGGCCACGTCGCCCAGCCAGCCACCGGCGCCCGCCGTGGCGGCACCCGCAGCGGCATCGCCCGCACCGCCGCGCAACGCATCGGCGGCTTCCTCGCGCATCGAGCGCGCACCGCCCGTGGGGACTGTGGGCGCAGCGGCTGCACGGCCCTTGAGCTTCTCGTAGGCCGATTCGCGGTCCACCGTCTGCTCGTACACGCCCGACACCAGCGAATCCTTCAGCAGCTGCTGGCGCTGCTCGGCCGTGATCGGCCCGATCTGGCTGCCCGGCGGCAGGACGAACACACGTTCGGTGATGGCCGGGCGGCCCTTCTCATCCAGCATGCTGACCAGGGCCTCGCCCACGCCCAGCTCGGTGATGGCCGTGGCGATGTCCAGCCCCGGGTTGGCGCGCATGGTGTCGGCGGCGGCCTTCACGGCCTTCTGGTCGCGCGGGGTGAAGGCGCGCAGGGCGTGCTGCACGCGGTTGCCCAGCTGGCCCAGCACGGTGTCGGGCACGTCCAGCGGGTTCTGCGTCACGAAATAGACGCCCACGCCCTTGGAGCGCACCAGGCGCACGACCAGCTCGATGCGCTCGACCAGCGCGGAGGGCGCGTCCTTGAACAGCAGGTGGGCCTCGTCGAAGAAGAACACCAGCTTGGGCTTGTCGAGGTCGCCCACCTCGGGCAGGGTCTCGAACAGCTCGGACAGCATCCACAGCAGGAAGGTGGCGTACAGGCGCGGCGCGTTCATCAGCTTGTCGGCCGCCAGGATGTTGATGACGCCCTTGCCGCCCACGGTCTGCATGAAGTCGCCGATGTTGAGCATGGGTTCGCCGAAGAAGCGGTCGCCGCCTTGCTCCTCGACCTGCAGCAGGCCGCGCTGGATGGCGCCCACGCTGGCGGCGCTGATGTTGCCGTACTCTGTGGTGAACTGGCTGGCGTGGTCACCCACGTGCTGCAGCATGGCGCGCAGGTCCTTGAGGTCGAGCAGCAGCAGGCCGTTGTCGTCGGCGATCTTGAACACCAGCTGCAGCACGCCCTGCTGTGTGTCGTTGAGGTCGAGCATGCGGCCCAGCAGCAGCGGCCCCATGTCGGAGACCGTGGCGCGCACCGGGTGGCCCTGCTGGCCGAAGACGTCCCACAGCGTGGTGGGGCAGGCCACGGGCGTGGGGGTGGCCAGGCCGCGTTCCTGCAGGATGGCGGCGAGCTTGTCGCTGACCTTGCCCGTTTGCGAGATGCCGGTCAGGTCGCCCTTGACGTCGGCCATGAACACCGGCACGCCGATGGCTGAGAAGCTCTCGGCGAGCTTTTGCAGGCTGATGGTCTTGCCCGTGCCGGTGGCCCCGGTGATCAGGCCGTGGCGGTTGGCCAGGGCGGGCAGCAGGTGGCATTCGGTCTCGCCGTGGGCGGCAAGGAGGATGGGGTCGGACATGGCATCTCCCGGGCTCGCGAAAAGCAATCTGCGACCGACGGCGGCGAGGGCGGCGCGGCGCGAAGGTAAAATCGCAGTATCCCCCAGGTTTTGCCTGGGGCTGCGCGCGCGCCGGCCTGCCTGTCAGCGTGCGCGTCGGCATTGACGCATCGACACCATCTTCTTTCCGGAGCACGCACCATGGCCGGCCATTCCAAATGGGCCAACATCCAGCATCGCAAGGGCCGTCAGGACGAAAAGCGAGGCAAGATCTGGACCCGCATCACCCGTGAAATCATCGTGGCGGCGCGCGCCGGTGGTGCCGACATCAACATGAACCCGCGCCTGCGCCTGGCCATCGACAAGGCCAAGGCGGCGAACATGCCGGCCGACAACATCAAGCGCAACGTGGACAAGGCCACGGGCAACCTGGATGGTGTCACCTACGAGGAAATCCGCTACGAAGGCTACGGCATCGGCGGTGCGGCGATCATCGTGGATTGCATGACCGACAACCGCGTGCGGACCGTGGCCGAAGTCCGCCACGCCTTCAGCAAGCACGGCGGCAACCTGGGCACCGAAGGCTCGGTGGCCTTCCAGTTCAAGCACGTCGGCCAGTTCCTGTTCGCCCCGGGCGTCAGCGAAGACAAGGTCATGGAAGTGGCCCTGGAAGCCGGCGCCGAAGACGTGCTGACCCACGACGACGGTTCCATCGAGGTGCTGAGCTCGCCGGCGGATTTCGAGGCCGTGAAGAACGCGCTCGAGGGGGCCGGCCTGAAGCCCGAGCTGGCCGAAGTGACCATGCGTGCGGACACCCCCATCGAGCTCAGCGGCGACGACGCCGCGCGCATGCAGAAGCTGCTGGACGTGCTGGAAGACCTGGACGATGTCCAGGAGGTCTACCACAACGCCGAATTGAACTGATCGAACATCCCATGAACATCCTTGTCATCGGCTCCGGCGGCCGCGAACACGCCCTGGCCTGGAAGCTGGCCCAGTCGCCCAAGGCCCAGAAGGTCTATGTGGCACCGGGCAATGGCGGCACGGCGCGCGACGCCCGCCTGGTCAATGTGCCCATCACCGATGTGAAGGCGCTGGCCGATTTCGCCGAAGCCAACAAGATCATCCTGACCGTGGTCGGCCCCGAGGCCCCGCTGGCCGCTGGCGTGGTGGACGAGTTCCGCGCGCGCGGCCTGCGCATCTTCGGTCCCACGCAGAAGGCCGCGCAGCTTGAGAGCTCCAAGGCCTTCGCCAAGGACTTCATGAAGCGCCACGGCATCCCCACGGCCTTCTACGAGACCTTCACCGATGCCGCGGCGGCCCACGCCTACGTGGACGCCAAGGGGGCCCCCATCGTGATCAAGGCCGATGGCCTGGCCGCGGGCAAGGGCGTGGTCGTGGCCATGACGCTGCAGGAAGCGCACGAGGCCATCGACTTCATGCTGGTGGACAACACCCTGGGCGTGCAGCACAACGCGGGCGGCGCGCGTGTCGTCATCGAAGAGTTCCTGGCCGGCGAGGAAGCCAGCTTCATCGTGCTGGCCGATGGCAAGAACGTGACCGTGCTGGCCACCAGCCAGGACCACAAGCGCCTGCTGGACGGCGATGCCGGCCCCAACACCGGCGGCATGGGGGCCTACTCGCCCGCGCCCGTGGTCACGCCCAATGTGCACGCCAAGGCCATGCAGGAGATCATCCTGCCGACGCTGGCGGGCATGGCCAAGGACGGCATCCCCTTCACCGGCTTCCTGTACGCCGGCCTGATGATCGACGCGCACGGCAACCCCAAGACGCTGGAGTTCAACTGCCGCATGGGCGACCCCGAGACGCAACCGATCATGATGCGCCTCAAGAGCGACCTGATCGACGTCTTCATGCACGCCACCGATGGCACGCTGGACCAGGTCGAGCTGCAATGGGACCGCCGCTTCGCCCTGGGCGTGGTCGTGGCCGCGGGCGGCTACCCGCTGAACCCCGAAAAGGGCCAGGCCATCACGGGCCTGCCTGCGGAAGCCGATGACGCCGTGGTTTTCCACGCGGGCACCACGCTGGACGAGGCCGGCATGCTGCGCACCAGCGGTGGCCGCGTGCTGTGCGTGACCGCGCTGGGCGATTCGGCCAAGCTGGCCCAGCACCGTGCTTACGAGTACCTGCGTGGCATCCAGTTCGATGGCATGCAGTTCCGCTCCGACATCGGCTGGCGTGCCATCAAGGCGCGCTGACCCCGTCCTTGCCTCGACCCCATCTGCAGGATCCGCCCATGAGCCAGGCCCACACCGACGCCGTTCGCAGCTACCTGCTCGACCTGCAGGACCGCATCATCTCGGCCTTCGAGGCCGAGGATGGCAAGCCCTTCGTGCGCGACGCGTGGGTGCGTGGTGCCCACGAGCGCCTGCAGGGCGATGGCTGCTCGCGCCTGGTCGAGGACGGCCATGTGCTGGAGCGCGGCGGCTGCAACTTCTCGCACGTCAAGGGCCCCAGCCTGCCGCCTTCGGCCACGCAACACCGGCCTGAGTTGGCGGGTTGTCCATTCGAGGCCATGGGCGTGTCCCTGGTCTTCCACCCGCGCAGTCCGCACGTGCCCACGGTGCACATGAACGTGCGCATGCTGGCGGCGCACCGGCCCGATGGCACGGTGGTGGCCTGGTACGGCGGCGGCATGGACCTCACGCCGTACTATGGCCAGGAAGACGATGCCCGCCACTTCCACCAGGTTTGCAAGGACGCGCTGGCGCCTTTCGGGCCCGAGCTGCACCCGCGCTACAAGAAGTGGTGCGACGAGTACTTCTTCCTCAAGCACCGCAACGAAGCGCGCGGCGTGGGCGGCATCTTCTTTGACGATGTCTCCGAGCTGGGCGAGCAGGGCGGCTTCGACCTGATCCGCTCGGTGGGCGATGCCTTCACCCAGGCCTACCTGCCCATCCTGCAGCGCCGCCGCGACACGCCTTACACCCAGGCCGAGCGCGACTTCCAGGCCTTGCGCCGAGGCCGCTACGTGGAGTTCAACCTGGTGTGGGACCGCGGCACGCTGTTCGGCCTGCAGTCGGGCGGCCGCACGGAAAGCATCCTGATGTCGATGCCGCCGCTGGTCAGCTGGCGCTACGACTGGCACCCCGCGCCCGGCACGCCCGAGGCGCGCCTCTACACCGACTTCCTGCCGCCGCGGGACTGGGTCTGAGCGGTTTGTCCTTGTCTGAATCTTCCTCGTCCGCCATGGGCCCCCGCGTGGGCTTGATGGGCGGCAGCTTCGACCCGGTGCACAGCGCCCACGTGGCCCTGGCCGAGTCGGCCCTGCGTCACCTGCCGCTGGACGAGGTGCGCTGGATCCCCGTGGGCCAGGCCTGGCAGAAAGCCCGCCGTCTCGCCGACGCCAACCACCGTGCGGCCATGGTGCAGGCCGCCATCGCCCACGAGCCGCGCTTCGTGCTCGACCTCGTCGAGGTGCAGCGCGAGGGGCCCTCCTTCACGCTGGACACCGTGCGAGCGCTGCAGGCAGCCCGCCCCGAGGCCAGCGAGTGGGTGCTCATCATCGGGCTGGACCAGTACCTCAACCTGCCGAGCTGGCAGGGTTGGCAGGAATTGCTGCAGCGCGTCACCCTGGCCGTGGCCACCCGCGAGCCCTTCGAGCCCGAGCCGCCGCAGGCCCTGCGCGCCTTCCCGCACCGCATGGTGCACCTGCCGATGGCGCCGCAGGCCGTCTCCTCCACCGAGGTGCGCGAGCGCCTGGCGGGGGGGGAATCTCCCGAATCTCTGGCGCCCGGGCTGATCCCGGTCAGCGTGGCGCGCTATATTGCCAACCATCAACTCTACGCCCCTGGCGCCCCCCGCTGAATGGACATCCGCAAACTGCAACGCGTCATCGTCGACGGCCTGGAAGACGTGAAGGCGCAAGACATCGTCGTCTTCAACACCGAGCACCTCTCGCCGCTGTTCGAGCGCGTGATCATCGCCACCGGCACGTCGAACCGCCAGACCAAGGCGCTGGCGTCCAGCGTGCGTGTCGCGGTCAAGGAAGCCGGCTTCCAGATCATGCGCACCGAGGGCGAGGAAAACGGCGAATGGATCATCGTCGACTGCGCGGCCGTGGTGGTGCACATCATGCAGCCGGCCATCCGCCAGTACTACCAGCTCGAAGAGATCTGGGGCGAGAAGCCGGTGGCCATCAAGGTCAAGGCCGCCAAGACCGGCCTGGTCAAGGCCTCCGAGCCCATCGATGAGGACGAGGGCGCGCCCGTCAAGCCCAAGAAGGCCGCGGGCAAGACCACCGCCGCGCGCAAGGCCGCCACCACCAAGCCGGTGGCCAAGAAGGCTGCGGCGAAGAAGGCCGTGACCTCGAAGGCTGCCCCCGCCAAGGCCCCCGCCGCCAGGAAGGCCGCAGGCAAGCCCGTGGCCGTGAAGCAGGTGGCCGCCAAGAAGGTCGCGGTGAAGAAGGTGGCAGCGAAGAAGGCGGTCCAGAAGGTCGTGGTGAATGCGCCCGAGGCCAAGAAGGCCCCGGCACGCAAGGTGGCGGTCAAGAAGGTCGCGGCAAAGAAGGCTGGAGCCCGTCCGGTGGCCGTGAAGAAGGTGGCGGCCAGGAAAGTCGCAGCCAAGAAGGCCCCCGCCCGCAAGGCCGCACGCTGATTTCGCGCCTGGATCCCCGCGTGGCCCCGCGCCTTGAGCGCCGCACCGACCTGAGCCCATGAAGTGCACCGTGCTGACCATCGGCCAGCGCCTGCCCGACTGGGCGCAGCAGGCGTGCGAGGACTACCTCAAGCGCTTCCCACCCGACTGGCGGGTCGAGGTCAAGGCCGTCAAGGCCGAGCCGCGCGAGGGCAAGCCCGTGGCCGCCATCATGCAGGCCGAAGCCGCCCGCATGGAGGCGGCCCTGCCCAAAGGCACGCGCCGCGTCATCCTCGATGAGCGCGGCTCGCGGCTCACCAGCGTGCAACTGGCCGAGCGCACCGAGGCCTGGGAGCGCGATGGCCGCGACGTGGCCCTCATCATCGGCGGGGCCGACGGCATCGACCCGGCGTTCAAGCAGACCGCCGACGAGGCCATCCGCCTGTCCGACATGACCTTGCCGCACGCCGTGGCCCGGGTGTTGCTGCTGGAGCAGCTCTACCGCGCCTGGTCCTTGCGGCACAACCATCCCTACCACCGCGCCTGAGTCGCGGCGACTGCTGCGTGCCTGCCATGCCCGAACACACTGCCACCGCCCTGGCTGCCGATCTGGTCCAGGCCCACGCCCGGGGCGAGGGCCCCTGGCTCTACCTGGCCTCGCAAAGCCCGCGTCGCCGCCAGTTGCTCGACCAGCTGGGCGTGCGCCATGCCCTGTTGCTGCCCGATGCCGACGAGGACGCCGAGGCCCTGGAGGCCGAGCGCGCCGGTGAATCGCCCGAAGCCTATGTGCAGCGCGTGACCCAGGCCAAGTGGCAGGCGTCCATCGAGCGCCTGCAGGCCCGTGCCTTGCGCGACCCTGAGACCTGGCCCATGGGCCCCATCCTGTGCGCCGACACCACCGTGGCCCTGGGCGACACCATCCTGGGCAAGCCCGCCGATGCGGCCGATGCCGAGCGCATGCTGCGCAGCCTCTCAGGCCGATCGCACCGCGTGCTCACGGCGGTGTGCGTGCACGGCCAGTTGCGCCTGAGCACCTCGCATGTGCAGTGGCGCGTGCTGGACGATGCCGAGATCGAGCGCTACGTGGCCAGCGGCGAGCCTTTCGGCAAGGCCGGGGCCTACGCCATCCAGGGGCGCTCTGGCGCCTGGACGCAGCACATCGACGGCAGCTACAGCGGCATCATGGGCCTGCCCCTGTTCGAGACGGCCGAGCTGCTCAAGCCCCTGGGTTGGCGCTTCTGAGCCCGGATCGCGCGGCCCTCTGACAAGTCCGGGGCCCGCGTCTGGCGGCATGCGGTAAATTGCAGCGCATGCCCCATTCACAAGACATCCTCATCAACTGGACGCCCCAGGAAACCCGCGTCGCCATCATCGAAAGCGGCGCTGTGCAGGAGTTGCACGTCGAGCGCACCCTGGAGCGCGGCCTGGTGGGCAACATCTACGCCGGCAAGGTCGTGCGCGTGCTGCCCGGCATGCAGTCGGCCTTCATCGACATCGGCCTGGAGCGCGCGGCCTTCCTGCACGTCGCCGACATCTGGCATCCGCGCCTCGCGGGCGAGCCGCAGTCGGGCACGCCGCACCAGCCGATCGAGAAGATCGTGTTCGAAGGCCAGACGCTGATGGTCCAGGTGATCAAGGATCCGATCGGCACGAAGGGCGCGCGGCTGTCGACGCAGGTCAGCATTGCGGGCCGCACGCTCGTCTACCTGCCGCAGGAGCCGCATATCGGCATCTCGCAGAAGATCGAGAGCGAGGCCGAACGCGAGGCCGTGCGCGCGCGCCTGACTGCCGTGATCCCGCCGGACGAGAAAGGCGGCTACATCGTGCGCACGATCGCCGAGGATGCCACCTCCGACGAACTCGCCGGCGACGTCACGTACCTGCGCGAAGACATCGCGATCCCGATTGCACCCTTCCTGGGGACGATGGGGATGCCGCCCGAAGCGCCGGGCCTGCCGGGTGGCTCCCACGCCGCCAGGGCGGCAATATCGACGGCAAGGAACTCGTAGCGGGCAGCACCTTATATCTTCCCGTTGCTGTGCCGGGCGGCCTCGTCTCGGTCGGGGACGGGCATGCGGCGCAGGGCGATGGCGAAGTGGCCGGCACGGCCATCGAATGTCCGATGGAACGCGTAGACCTGCGCTACGTCATCCACGACGACCTGCGTATCGGCGTGCCCAGACGTCCGCCGGATGGGTGACGCTGGGCTTTGGAGAGGATCTGGAAGCAGCTACCGTCATGGCCCTTGCCGAGATGCTCGATCTCATCGAGGACGCCTACGCCGTGTCGCGCAACGAGGCTCTGGCCCTGGCTAGCCTCGCCGTCGATCTGCGTATCACCCAACTGGTCAACGGGGTCGTCGGGGTGCACACGGTGCTGCCTCATGGCGCCGTATGCGAGGGAGTGGGTGGAGTTGACCTCTAGTATCGTTGGGTGAAAATCCGTACCCGGTACGAGGCGTAAAACGTGAGGGTGCCCTTAGAAACGTCTCAGCGAAGCACCCTCACGTTTCACGTTTTACGTTTCACGCGTCTAGCCACCTGGTCAAGACTTCCGCCGACGTGTACCAGGCATGCCGTAACGTCTGCCCTGGCCGCGTAACCAATAAACCATTTTGTTAACCCCTGAGCCGCTCATGGAAACCTACTATAAGCCCGAGCACCTGCCGCGCTTCGGTGAGATTGCCGAAGGCAACAAAGAGCTCGCTGACGCTTTCTTCACCTATTACGGCAAGGTCTTTCAGGACGGCGCCCTGAGCGCCCGCGAGAAAGCCCTCATCGCGCTGGCCGTGGCGCACACGGTGCAGTGTCCCTATTGCATCGACGCCTACACGACGGACTGCCTCGAAAAAGGCTCGGACCTGGAACAGATGACCGAGGCCGTCCACGTGGCGACGGCCATCCGAGGCGGGGCCTCCCTCGTCCACGGCATTCAGATGCTCGATCAGGTGAAGAAGCTCGTCATGTGATAGCTTTCAGCGGTCAGCGATCAGCTTTCAGCGTGAAGGATGAAGAAGCTGACGGCTGACCGCTGAGAGCTGTTCGCTTCAAACACCGAAAAACGGTATAAAACTGAACGAATGAGCCGGGATATGCAGGAATTCATCGCCCTGGAGTTGGTGAGTGGGGGAGACGGCGCCCTGATCGAGGTCGAGGGGCCGAGGGCGACCACGAGCATGCGCCATCGACGCGCGCCGCTGGCGAACCCGGACGAACAGTTCCGCGTGCTCCACACCGCCGAGGTCACGAGTGGGCCGACGGGAAGCGGCCACTTCGAGCAGGACCTGAAGGCTTCGGGCTGGCCTGCGTTGAAGCCGGCGAAGCTGGACATCTTCCAGATCAACCTCGGCAAGCTCTGCAACATGACCTGCCGCCACTGCCACGTCGATTCAGGGCCGGATCGGACGGAGGAAAATATGGACCGGGAGACCGTCGAGGCCTGCCTCCGCGCTATTGATCGCTCGGGCGCGCACACGGTCGATCTTACCGGCGGGGCGCCCGAGCTCAACCCGCACTTTGAATATCTGGTCGATGAATGTGTGAAACGCGGCAAACACGTCATGGACCGCTGCAACCTGACGATCCTGACGACCCGGCGGTATCAGCACCTACCGCAATGGTTCGCCGAGCGCAGCGTCGAGGTCATCTGTTCGCTGCCGCACTACCGCAAACTCGGCACGGACGCCCAGCGCGGCAAGGGCGCCTACGACAAGTCGCTCCGGGCGCTGCGTATGCTCAACGAAGCCGGCTACGGCCAGGGCGATCCCACGAAGCCGCTCACGCTCGTCACCAACCCGGTCGGGGCCTATCTGGCGGGCAATCAGGCTTCGCTGGAGGCCGAGTGGAAGGCGGCCCTGGCCCACAACCACGGCGTCTACTTCGACCGGCTCCTGGCCCTCAACAACATGCCCATGTCGCGCTACCTGGAGTGGCTGATGGAGAAAGGCATGGTCGAGCCCTATCTGGAGAAGCTTGTCCATGCCTTCAACCCGGCCACGATTGCCGGGCTGATGTGTCGCAACACGCTCTCGGTCTCGTGGGACGGCGCCCTCTACGACTGCGACTTCAACCAGCAGTTGGAGATGACGATGGACCTGCCCGGCGGCGCGCGCCCGCACGTCAAAGACTTCGACCTGGAGGCCTGGCGGCAGCACCTCATCCGCACCGAACGCCACTGCTACGGCTGCACCGCCGGCGCCGGCAGCGGC
>JADFIG010000044.1 GCA_022566735.1 Pseudomonadota bacterium | reverse complement strand
CGTGGCCGCCAACCAGGTCGAGGCGGTGAGCTTCGGCAAGGAGCGCCCGGCCGTCCAGGGCACGGGTGAAGAAGTCTGGGCCAAGAACCGCCGCGTCGAGCTCAAGGACAAGTGATCGACATGCGCGTTCTGCGACTGACGCTCGCGGCCCTGGCCGTGGGTGCGGCCTTCATGCAGCCCGCGCGTGCGGGCCTCTTCGAAGACGATGAGGCCCGCAAGGCGATTCTTGAGCTGCGCAACAAGGTCCAGGCCAACGAGGACGCTGCCAAGCAGCGCAGTGATCAGCTCAACGCGGTCATCCAGGAACAACTGCAGCCCCTGCGCCGCAGCCTGCTTGATCTGAACGGCCAGATCGACGCCCTGCGCGCCGAGATTGCCAAGCTGCGTGGCCAGAACGAGCAACTGGCCCGTGACCTGGCCGACACGCAGCGCAAGCTGACGGATCAGTCGCAGTCTGTCGAAGCCCGCCTGAAGCCGCTGGAGCCGCAGAAGGTCAGCCTCGATGGGCGTGAGTTCCAGGTCAGCCCGGACGAGCGCAACCAGTACGAGGCCGCCATCGGGCTTGTGCGCCGTGGCGAGTTCGCGGACGCGGTGGCAGCCCT
This sequence comes from Pseudomonadota bacterium, assembly GCA_022566735.1. Taxonomy (GTDB): domain Bacteria; phylum Pseudomonadota; class Gammaproteobacteria; order Burkholderiales; family Burkholderiaceae_C; genus Aquabacterium. The sequence goes on along the minus strand of JADFIG010000044.1, from coordinate 8,331 downwards.
CAATGCCTTCCTGAAGCGCTACTCGGCCAGCGGCTATACCGACTCGGTGCGCTTCTGGCTGGGCAACGCCCAGTACGGCAAGCGCGACTACAAGGACGCGATCGCGACCTTCAAGGGCTTCATCGCCGGCAACCCGGACCATCCGCGCGCCGCTGAGGCCCTGCTGGCGCTGGCCAACTGCCAGATCGAGTTGAAGGACAACAAGTCCGCGCGGCGCAGCCTCGAAGACCTGATCAAGGCCTACCCCGGGACCGAAGCGGCTCAGGCGGGCAAAGAGCGGCTGGCCGCGCTGAAGTGATGTCCGCGGATCAGCTCGAGGCTGATCTGGAGCGACGCTTCGGAGGCCTGCGCCGCCTGCACGGCGATGCGGCCTATCAGCGGCTGCGTGCCGCGCGCTTCGCGGTCGTGGGGCTGGGTGGCGTCGGCTCGTGGGCGGTCGAGGCGCTGGCTCGCAGTGGCACGGCCGAGCTGACGCTGATCGACCTCGACCAGGTCGCCGAATCCAATATCAACCGCCAGGTCCAGGCCCTGGGGTCGACCGTCGGCATGGCCAAGGCCGAGGCGCTGCGCCAGCGCATCGGCGACATCCACCCCGGCTGTGCGGTGCGGGTCATCGAGGAGTTCGTCGAACCCGACAACTGGCCCGCCCTGATCGGCAGCGCCGATTTCGACGGTCTGATCGACTGCTGCGATCAGGTGCGCGCCAAGGCCGCGCTGGCGGCCTGGGCGCGATATCGGCGCTTGCCCTTCGTGACTGTCGGTGCGGCGGGCGGCAAGCGCGAGCCCCATCGGGTGCAGATCGACGACCTCAGCGGCACGACCCACGACCCCCTGCTTGCGTCGCTGCGGCAGCGCCTGCGCAAAGAGCATGGCGCACCTCGCAGCGGCGCCATCGGTGTCGCTTGCGTCTACTCGCGTGAAGCCGTGCATCTGCCTCGGCAAGGGGAGGGCGAGTCCTGTGACGTCGACGGCAGCCTGAACTGCCATGGCTATGGCTCCAGTGTTGCGGTCACGGCGACGTTTGGCCTCTGTGCTGCGGCAGAGTTGCAGCGGCTGTACCTGGCCGGCAGCGCCGCGTGATGGCGTTCTGATGAAAATTCTTGCCGCGCACCAGAAAACCTGCCTATAATGGCAGGCTCTGCTTGACGCGGGATGTTAGCTCAGTCGGTAGAGCAGCGGACTTTTAATCCGTTGGTCGCAGGTTCGAATCCTGCACATCCCACCAAGATTTCAGCGGGTGATTCGAAGGAATCGGCGCTACAATCACAGGCTCGGCCGGGCGTCAGCCAAGCTGAATTGGGGCTCTTAGCTCAGTTGGTAGAGCAGCGGACTCTTAATCCGTTGGTCGTAGGTTCGAATCCTACAGGGCCCACCAGGTTTTCAAAAAGGCTTGCACGAAAGTGCAGGCCTTTTTCGTTGGTGTGTCGCGTTGGTGTGTCGCGTGGGTGTGTCACGCCATCGCTCGCCAGTGCGCCGGCGGGGCGGCCCGCAGCGGATGCCGATTGGATCAAGGAAAGCGGCCATTCGCGGCGAGTCGCGGCCAATCGCCCCGAAACACGCATCAACAATGGCATTTGAGGGGTGCCACCCCGTGTCAATCGCTTGTGAACGGGGCACAATACCTTGCCCGTCATTTGCGGGTGCTTCCAGAAACTCATTCATGAACAAGACTGATCTCATCCAGCGTTTGGCTGACCAGCATCAACTGTCCAAGGCCGAGGCTGGCCGCATTCTGGACACGCTGCTCGACACCGTGGTGACCGCCGTCAAGAAGGGTGACTCCGTGACGGTGCCCGGTTTCGGCACCTTCAAGCAACACGCTCGTGCTGCTCGCAACGGCGTGAACCCCAGCACCGGTGAGAAGATCAAGATCGCGGCTGCCAAGCTGCCGAAGTTCACTCCCGGCGCCACTTTCAAGGCTGCGGTGGATCCCAAGGCGGCTGCCCGCAAGGCCGGCGCTGTGCCTGCCAAGAAGGCTGCTGCCAAGAAGGGCAAGAAGGGTTGAGCCCTCCTGCCTCGGGCAGCCTGGGCTGCTCTGCCGCGCGGCGACCTTCCCAGGCGCCGCGCGTTTTCATTTCCGGGGCCCTGAACGCCTCAGGCAAGGGCAGCGCCGCGCTGGCGGCGGCGTGAGGCCATCTCTCGCCCCATGCCTTGCAGGTCCCAGGCTGCGATGCGGGCCTTGGCTTCCGGGTAGGCCTGCGACTCTTCCAGCGCGATGTGGTCGTGGTAAAGCGCCTGGAACACCGGCACTGCCAGGCGCAACTGCTCGATGTTGAACCAGTTGTAGCCCGCGGCGATCGACTCGATCTGCGGTGCCAGCTCCAGCCAATCCTCTTCGATCCAGCCGTGGTCCTGCTGCAGGCGCAACGCCAGCTCGGCCAACTCCGGGTCGCCGCTGTCGATCATGGTCGGGAAGATGTGGCGCTCTTCGTCCTGGTGGTGCTCGCGCGCCGTGTTCATGAAGAACAGGAAGAGCGCGCGGGCCAGTTCCTGTGCCTTGCCGTCCACGCCGTGGGCTTCGACGTGGTCGATCAACTCGCCCAGCTTGTGCAGGTGCATCACCATTTGCTGGTGGCAGGTGTCCAGCACGTCGAAAGGCTGGAGCGCAAGGGGTGCGGGAGCGGTCGGGGTGGTGAAGGGGGTCATGGCAAGCTCCAGTGGGAGGGCATGTGGCCTGCGGCGCGTTGCCGGGCTCCATGCCCATTCTGGGCGCTCGCTCCTGCCCGGTCTTGCGTCACATCAAGACCGGGGCATCCCCCGTTCGGATTCAGGGCCGAGGCATCAGGGCCGAGACATCAGGGCGGGGCAGGGGGTCAGGGGGCGACCACGTAGGGGCGGCTCGACACCGGCCGCGTGCGCGGCATGGCCACGACGTTGACGGTGATCGTGCCGAAGTCCAGGACGCTCAGCACCTCTTCGGTGAAGTCGGGCAGCTCCAGTCCCTCCATGAACACCTTCTTGGCTTCGGGGGTCAGGAAGAGCTGGTCCAGCACCTGCTGGCCGCCCAGGCCCAGCGGGAAGCGGTACTTCAGGCCCAGCGGCGTCTTCTCATGGAAGTTGAAGATGGGCGTGTTGGCCACGGTGCCCTTGCCAGACTGGGTGGCATCGGCCAGCACCTGCCTGGTGGTGAAGTCGATGCGGAAGTTCGCCAGCGTGACCCGCTTGGGCAGGCCGGTGTCTTCGTTGATGCGGTTGAATTCGAGGGCGGAGCCGGTGGAGGCGCCGCCAGCCACGCCGGTCAGCTGCAGCGAGATGCTGGTGACGGGCAGGTTGTAGGCGCCGGGCGTGCCGGGCACGGCGGTGGCGTTGCCGCGGGGCTCGATGGTGATGCCGACGAGTTCATTGGCGCCCTGCGCATCGGGCGAGAAGGCCTGGATGGCATCGGCCTGGATGGCGTTGGTCGGCAGGGACAGGGCCAGGCCCAGCGCGTGGGCCGACATCGGTGCGGCGGCGATGGCGGCGAAAGCGCTGCCCAGGGCGAAGCTGCGGATGGCGCGGTGTGCAAAGGTGCGGGTCATCGGGGTCTCCTGGTCGGTGGGATGGAGGCCGTCGCCGGGGTCGAGGCAACGTCTGATGACAGCGTAGAGCGACGGGGCGCCCTGCCTGAAGGGGGGAAGTCCACCCGCATGGGTGTGCCGCGGGGGCAAAGCAGGGAAAACCTGATCCCCGAACGGGAAAGCGTGAACAGGGTTAACGCGGTTCGGCGCGGAAAAGCAGCCGAACTCCGGTGGCAATCAACAAATGAGCGATGTTGTCGATGTTTTTGACGAACTTCGCCATTTTTGCTGCACGTTAATGCGGCATCGTTTGTCGGTGTCCGTGCGATGGGTGTCGGCCTTCCGGCCCTGGCCGCACCCGGCGGGCCGCTTCAGAGAAAGCGTTCCAGCAGTTTGCGTGAATGGCGGTCCAGGTCGGCCACCTGGGGCAGCGCGAACTGCATGCCCTGGCCCGAGGCGATCAGCAGGCGGCCGCCGCCCAGGCGCCGGATGTCGTCTTCGCTTTTGAGCACGAAGCTCGTGGCGCCGCGGTCGGTGTCCACCGACCAGGTGCTGGGCGTGGCGAAGGTCGACACCTCGGTGATGCGCAGGATGGTCGGCGTGAACTCGCGCACGGCCAACTCCTCCTCGATCAGCCGGCGCTGTCCGGCGGGCACGGGGTCGAGCGTGTCCAGCCACAGCAGCTCGTGGCCATCCGCGCTGACCAGGGACAGCCCCTCGTCCGGCGCGGAGATGGGGAAGGCGCGCACGGGCACCACGCCCTCGTGCACCCGGCCGTCGGCCAGGGTCAGGCACAGGCGGCCATGGGTGTCGCGGGTCAGGGAGAAGTCGGGGGTGATGGGGCTCGTGCTCATGGGGGTCCCTTGGCGCTCATCAGGCCTGGGTGGCCTGGTGGGTTGGCATGGCGGCGGGCGCGGCGGAGGGCGCGTCCTGGGCGTCGGGGGCGTCCAGCAAGGCGTCCTGCTCGGCCTTGCGGGCCTGGGCCTCGTACAGGCGCCAGTACGCGCCCTGGCGGGCCATCAGTTCGTCGTGCGGGCCGACCTCGACGACCTGGCCCTTGTCCATCACCACCAGGCGGTCGGCCTTGCGCAGCGTGGACAGGCGGTGGGCGATGGCAATCGTCGTGCGGCCCTTGACCAGGTTGTCGAGCGCCTTCTGGATTTCCTTTTCGGTTTCGGTGTCCACGGCCGAGGTGGCCTCGTCCATGATCAGGATGCGCGGGTCGATGAGCAGGGCGCGTGCGATGCTGATGCGCTGGCGCTCGCCGCCCGACAGGCCCTGGCCGCGCTCGCCGACCAGCGAGTCGTAGCCATGCGGCAGGCGCAGGATGAAGTCGTGCGCGTGGGCGGCCCGGGCTGCGGCGATGATGTCCTGGCGCGTGGCCTCGGGCTTGCCGTAGGCGATGTTCTCGGCGATGGTGCCGAAGAACAGGAAGGGCTCCTGCAGCACCAGGCCGATGTGGCGACGGAAGTCCGACACGGCGATGCGGCGCACGTCCACGCCATCGACGCGGATGGCGCCGTCGGTCACGTCATAGAAGCGGCAGATCAGGTTGACCAGGGTGCTCTTGCCCGAGCCGGAGTGGCCGACCAGGCCGATCATTTCGCCGGGCTGGATGTCCAGGCTCAGGCCGCGGATGACCGAACGGCTGCCGTAGCGGAAGCCGATGCTGTCCATCTCCAGGCGGCCCTGCAGCGTCGGCATGGGCACGGGGTTGACGGGCTCGGGCACGTTGGAGACATGGTCGAGGATGTCGAAGATGCGCTTGGCGCCGGCCGCGGCCTTTTGCGTGACCGAGACGATGCGGCTCATGGAGTCGAGCCGGCCGTAGAAACGCCCGATGTAGGCGATGAAGGCCGTCAGCACGCCGACGGTGATCTGGTGGTGGGCCACCAGCCAGATGCCGAAGGCCCACACCACCAGCAGGCCGATTTCGGTCAACAGCGACACGGTGGGCGAGAACAGCGACCAGGTCTTGTTGAGCTTGTCGTTGACCTGCAGGTTGTACTGGTTGGCCGCGCGGAAGCGGTTGGTTTCGCGCTGCTCCTGCGCGAAGGCCTTGACCACGCGGATGCCGGGGATGGTGTCGGCCAGCACGTTGGTGACCTCGCCCCAGACGCGGTCGATCTTCTCGAAGCCGGTGCGCAGGCGGTCACGCACGAGGTGGATCAGCCAGGCGATGAAGGGCAGCGGCACCAGCGTGACCAAGGCCAGCCAGGGGTTGATGGACACGAGGATGGCCGCGGTCATGGCGATCATCAGCACGTCGTTGGCGAAGTCGAGCGCGTGCAGCGACAGGAAGACGTTGATGCGGTCGGTTTCGGAGCCCACCCGATTCATCAGGTCGCCGGTGCGCTTGGAGCCGAAGTAGTCCAGCGACAGGCGCATGAGGTGCTCGAAGGTGGCGGTGCGCAGGTCGGCGCCGATGCGCTCGGACACCAGCGCCAGCAGGTAGGTGCGTGCCCAGCCCAGCGCCCAGGCCGCCACGGCCGCGCCCAGCAGGCCGCTCAGCAGCCACATGGCGCGGTGGAGGTCGATGTCCTTGCCGTTCTGGAAGGGGATGAGCACCTCGTCCATCAGCGGCATGGTCAGGTAGGGCGGCACCAGCGTGGCGGCCGTGGAGGCCAGCGTCAGCAGGAAGCCGGCCAGCAGCTTGCCCTGGTAGGGGCGGGCGAAGCGCCACAGGCGCAGCAGCACCCAGGTCGACGGCGGGGCCTGCTGTTCGCGGTGGCACACGGGGCATTCGTCGGCGTCCGGCGGCAGTTGCGCCTTGCAGGTGGGGCAGCGGTTGCTGTCGTCCTCGGCCTCGACCTCGCCGGTGGCCAACTCGTGCTGGCGGCGCTCGAACTGTTCGACCAGGCGCATCACCTGGGCGTGCACGGTCAGGGTGAAGCGCCAGACGGCCAGGCAGTGCGTGGCGTCGTGCAACTCCAGGGTGCCGATGCCGGCGTGGTCGTGGTGACGCAGGCGCAACTGGGGTGACAGCGGCCAGGACTGCCACGGCTGTTCTGCGGTGCTTTGGTTGGACTTGATCTCCGATGCCGTGGTGTTGGAGTCAGATCGGGTCAGGATGCGGCAGTCGGTCAGGACCAGCGGCGAGGCCTGGAAACAAAGCCGGGCATCCAGGTCAACCTCCAGCCGGCCCAGGACGTTCTCTCCTGGGGCCAGCGGCACTTCGGCGCTGGCCCTGTCCTGGTCTGCGGGTTGCCGGGTGGCGTCAACGTGTGGATGAGCGTGCATGGACGCATTTTCGCCCAAGCACGGCGTCCATATGGCCCACATCGGGCGCAGAATTGCAGGTTGGCTGTCATCCCCCGCGATCTGGTCGCCGATTTGTCGCGAACAGCCGCAGGCCGGGATGACGGCACCGAAGACGCAACACCGCTGGTGGTTATGAGCAAGAAGAACGACCTGAAACTGCTGCGCACGCAATACCTGCGTGGTCCCAACATCTGGACCTACCGTCCCGTGCTGGAGGTCTGGCTGGATCTGGGCGAGCTGGAGGACTTCCCCTCCAACCTGCTGCCCGGCTTCAACGAGCGCCTGACGGCCATGCTGCCAGCCCTCGTCGAGCACCACTGCGGCGTGGGCGAGCGCGGCGGCTTCATCCAGCGCCTGGAAGAAGGCACCTGGGCGGGCCACATCCTCGAACACATCGTCATCGAGCTGCTGAACCTGGCGGGCATGCCTGCCGAGTTCGGCCAGACCCGCGAGATCTCGCAGCGCGGGGTGTACCGCATGGTCTTCCGCTGCCCCGAGGAAACCGTGGCGCGCACGGCCCTGGCCCATGGCCACAGGCTGATCATGGCCGCCATCAATGACGAGCCCTTCGACCTGAAGGCCGCCATCAAGGCCATCAAGACCGAGATCAACGACCGCTACCTGGGCCCGAGCACGGGCTGCATCGTCGATGCGGCCGGCGAGCGCCGCATCCCCCACATCCGCCTCAATGACGGCAACCTCGTGCAACTGGGCTATGGCGCCGCGCAGCGCCGCATCTGGACCGCCGAGAGCGACCAGACCAGCGCCATCGCCGAGGGCATTGCCCAGGACAAGGACTTCACCAAGCGCCTGCTGGCCGCCTGCGGCGTGCCCGTGCCCGAAGGCCAGATCGTCCACAGCCCCGAGGAAGCCTGGGAAGTGGCGCAGGACATCGGCTTTCCCGTCACCGTCAAGCCCTCGGACGGCAACCACGCACGCGGCGTGACGCTGGACCTGCGCGACGAGGCCGACATCAAGGCCGCCTTCGCGCTGGCCCAGCCCGAAGGCTCGGACGTCATCGTCGAACGCTTCATCGACGGCACCGAGCACCGCATCCTGGTCGTGGGCGGCAAGGTGGTTGCCGCCTGCCGTGGCGAGACCGTGAGCGTGGCCGGCAATGGCAAGTCCACGGTTCGCGAACTGGTCGCCGTGGTCAACCAGGACCCGCGCCGCGGCCCCGAGCAGGAATACCCGCTGGACTGGATCAACCTCGAAGCCCCGGCCGTGAAGCTGGAACTCAAGCGCCAGAACGTCACGCCCGACACCATTCCTGCCCAGGGCACCAGCGTGCTGCTGCAGCGCAACGGCAACATGGCCATCGACTGCACCGACGAAGTCCATCCCGAAGTGGCCTACATGGCCACGCTGGCCGCCAAGATCGTGGGCCTGGACATCGCGGGCATGGACATGATCCTGCAGGACGTCTCGCGCCCCATGAAGGAGCAGGGCGGCGCCATCCTCGAAGTCAACGCCGGCCCCGGCCTGCTGATGCATCTGAAGCCCACCAGCGGCGCGCCGCGCCCCGTGGGCATGGCCATCGCCGACCACCTGTTCCCGCGCACCGAAGAGGGCA
>JADFIG010000034.1 GCA_022566735.1 Pseudomonadota bacterium | reverse complement strand
ACCTTCTCGACCTGGGCGAAGTCCAGCTCAACCGGCGTCGCTCGGCCGAAGATGGTGACCGAGACGCGGACCTTGGACTTGTCGTAGTTGACTTCTTCAACCGAGCCATTGAAGTCGGTGAACGGGCCTTCCTTGACGCGCACGACCTCGCCGACCGTCCACTCGACCTTCGGACGCGGCTTTTCGACGCCTTCCTGCATCTGGTTGACGATCTTCATGACCTCGGCCTCGGAGATCGGCGCGGGGCGGTTCTTCGCACCACCAACGAAACCGGTCACCTTGGAGGTGTGCTTCACCAGGTGCCAGGACTCGTCGTCCATCGCCATCTCGACCAGCACATAACCCGGGAAGAAGCGGCGTTCGGTCACGGCCTTCTTGCCGTTCTTCAACTCGACGACCTCTTCGGTCGGCACCAGGATGCGGCCGAACTTGTCCTGCATGCCGGCGCGGTCGATGCGCTCGCGCAGGTTGCGCTCCACCGCCTTCTCCATGCCGGAGTAGGCATGCACGACATACCAGCGCTTGGGCAGGCCGGCCGGGGCTTCGCTCGTGACGACTTGTTCTTCAGACATTCGGATTCCTTGCGATCAGCGCTTCCAGCCCAGGATCAGGTCGTACAGCACCCATTCCAACGTCTTGTCGGTCAACCACAGGAAGAGCGCCATCACGACGACAAAGGCAAACACGTAGCCCGTCATCTGCGTCGCTTCCTTGCGGGTCGGCCAGACGACCTTCTTGACCTCACGGGTGGAGTCACGGCCGTAGGCAATCAGGGCCTTGCCGTGTTCCGACGTGAAAAACGCCGCGACGCCCGCCGCGAGCAGCACGATCAGGGCACCCCACTGGGCCAGTGCCCCCTGCTTGGCCAGACCATAGTAAGCCGCCAGCGCGCCGATCAGCAGCAGCACCGCAGCGGCCAGCTTGACCTTGTCGGCGCCGCTGGTCACGGTCTCGACTTGGGGAGGATTCGCCATCACTTGTCTTTCACACACCGCCCATGGAGCGGTTTTTCTGAGGCTGCCAAGGGCTGTCGCCATCAGCAGCAAGGCCCGCCGAGATCACTCTCGCGGGCCGATGCTTGGTAGCCTGAAAACCAACCGCCGTGATCAGTGGCGGGTGGCAGGGGCAGAGGGTCTCGAACCCCCAACCTTCGGTTTTGGAGACCGACGCTCTGCCAATTGAGCTATGCCCCTGTGGCCTGGGAAATTTACTCGAGGATCGTGGCGACGACGCCCGAACCGACGGTGCGGCCACCTTCACGGATGGCGAAGCGCAGGCCCTGCTCCATCGCGATCGGCGCGATCAGCTTCACGGTGATGCCGACGTTGTCGCCGGGCATGACCATTTCCTTGTCCTTCGGCAGCTCCACGGCACCGGTCACGTCCGTCGTGCGGAAGTAGAACTGGGGACGGTAGTTGTTGAAGAACGGGGTGTGACGGCCGCCCTCTTCCTTGCTCAGCACGTAGATCTCAGCGGTGAAGTGGGTGTGCGGCTTGATCGTGCCGGGCTTGGCCAGCACTTGGCCGCGCTCGACGTCTTCGCGCTTGGTGCCGCGCAGCAGGATGCCGACGTTGTCGCCCGCTTGACCTTGGTCCAGCAGCTTGCGGAACATTTCCACGCCGGTGACGGTGGTCTTTTGCAGGTCACGGATGCCGACGATTTCGACTTCTTCGCCGACCTTGATGATGCCGCGCTCGACGCGACCGGTCACGACGGTGCCGCGGCCGGAGATCGAGAACACGTCTTCCACCGGCAGCAGGAAGGCGCCGTCAACGGCACGGTCCGGCTGGGGGATGTAGGTGTCCAGGGCTTCGGCCAGGCGCATGATGGCCTGCTCGCCCAGGTCGCCCGTGTCGCCTTCCAGGGCCAGCTTGGCCGAGCCCTTGACGATGGGGGTGTCGTCGCCGGGGAAGTCGTACTTGGACAGCAGTTCGCGCACTTCCATTTCGACGAGCTCGAGCAGCTCGGCGTCGTCGACCATGTCGCACTTGTTCAGGAAGACGATGATGTACTTCACGCCCACCTGGCGGGCCAGCAGGATGTGCTCGCGGGTCTGGGGCATCGGGCCGTCAGCGGCCGAGCACACCAGGATGGCGCCGTCCATCTGGGCGGCACCGGTGATCATGTTCTTGACGTAGTCGGCGTGACCGGGGCAGTCCACGTGGGCGTAGTGGCGGTTGGCCGTTTCGTACTCGACGTGGGCGGTGTTGATGGTGATGCCGCGGGCCTTTTCTTCAGGCGCTGCGTCGATCTGGTCGTAGGCCTTGGCTTCGCCGCCGAACTTCTTCGACAGCACAGTGGCGATCGCAGCCGTCAGGGTGGTCTTGCCGTGGTCAACGTGACCGATGGTGCCGACGTTCACGTGCGGCTTGGTCCGTTCAAACTTGCCTTTTGCCATGTCTATCGCTCCTAGCGATCCAGAAGTGAGCCAAAAAAGATGAAGAGGGTGTGGTGCCCATGGGCAGGATCGAACTGCCGACCTCTCCCTTACCAAGGGAGTGCTCTACCACTGAGCCACATGGGCATCGACACGGGTATGGGCTCAGGGCAGAACCCAGACCCGTGTCGACATCAGACACAACCTTCGCATCAGCGAAGACCGCGATGGTATCACGCTGCTTATGACAAAACCTTGACCTGTGGAGCGGGAGACGGGAATCGAACCCGCGTCATTAGCTTGGAAGGCTAAGGTTCTACCATTGAACTACTCCCGCTCGGGAGTCATTCGGTTCACCGACGAACCGCGAACGCGCCAGGCCACATCGGCACCCTGCGCACGCCGCGCCTCATCTGCACCCGCCCGCAATGACACTTGCAGCAACATTCGCAACGGGTTTGCCTGGTGGAGGAGGCTGGATTCGAACCAGCGTAGGCGTAAGCCAACAGATTTACAGTCTGCCCCCTTTAGCCACTCGGGCACCCCTCCAAGGCAAGCCCTAGACTTTAACACAGGTTTTCGCGTTTTCGCAAAGTGTTGTTTGCAACCACGGCCTGGTCGTCGCCGGATCAGCGCACACGCCAGGGGCGCAACCACGCCGCCACGCCCAGCAGGCACACCAGCCCCAGCGCCGCGGCCTCGGCCAGCAGCCAGGCGGGCTGCGCCGACAGGCGCGGGCGCAACAGCACCCAGGCCAGGCCCAGCAGCAAGGCGCAGACAGCCGCCTGCGCGCGCAACCCCAGCGCCGCGCGATCGCCCTGCAGGGCGGGCACCTGCAGCAGGTGCCACCCTGTCAGGAGCGTGCCCGCCATCAGGGCCCAGACGATGCCCAGCGGGCCGAACGCCCAGGCCAGCACGGGCAGCGACAAGGCTTGCAGCAGGCTGCCACGCAACTCGGCCAGGACAGGGCCGCGGGTGTCGCCCTCGGCGTAGTGGTAGCGCGCCAGCAGGGTGTTCCAGCCCGCCAGCACGAGGATGGCGGCATAGCCGGCCAGCAGGCTGACCAGGGCCGCGGTGCCCTGGACCTTCGGGAAGAGCAAGGCGATGAGCGCCGGCGCCCCCAGCATCAAACCCAGCGCGGCCGGCAGGCTGACCAGGGTGACCGCGGCCAAGCCGCCACGCAACAGGGCCAGGCGCTCCGACTGGCGGCGGCTCATGAGGCTCAGCAGCACCTGGTTGAGGCTTTGCAGCGCCACCAGGGGCAGGTTCATGAGCTTGCGCGCCAGGTTGATGCCGGTGACCACGCCTTCGCCCAGGTAGGACGCCACGACGCGCTCCAGCAGGGTGATGCCTTGTCCGGCCAGCGCGCTGCCCAGCAAAGGGGCCAGTTGCCCACCCCATTCGCGCAGCGCCGCCAGGCAGCCGCCCCCCGCCTGCCAGCGCAGGCCGTAGCGCCGGGCCGACGGCCACAGCATGGCGGCCGACAGCGCGCTGCCGGCCACGAACGCCCAGGACAAGGCTTCTGGCTGGGCGGCCTCGCGCTGCCAGCCCAGGTAGGCCAGCGCGGGCAGGTTGTAGAGCAGCGAGGCCGTGCCCGCGAGCAGGAAGTGTCCGCCGGCATGGCGCGGCATGGCCCACCAGGCCTGCAGCACGATGCCCGGCAGGCACCAGGCCAGGATGGCCAGGCTGCGTTGGGTGATCAACTGGTGCGCATCGGCCAGGCCCGGCGCCATGAGCTGCACCCACAGCGGCGCCCCCAGTGCGAAGACCGCCGCCAGACCCACGCTGACCCACATCAGGCCGGCATTGATCTGGCTGAACCAGGGGCCGCGCTGCGCCGGCTCGCGCCCTTGCCACAAGGCCAGCGCCGAAGAGGTGAACACGCCTGCGGCCAGCATGCCGCGCACCGCTTCGGGCAGGAACATGGCGATGACGTAGGCGTCGGTGCGCGCGCTGGCGCCCCAGCTGGCCACGAGCAGCCACTCGCGGGCGAACCCTGCCACCAGCCCCCCGAGGGTGACCAGCGTCAGCAGCGATGCGGCACCCAGCATGGCGTCGTCTCCCGGCTCAGTGCAGCAGGGTGAACAAGCCCTTGCCGCCCACCTTGTAGTTCAGGCCACGCACGCGCTCACCCAGCACCTTGCCGCCCTGCCCGCCCACGATCGCGTAGGGCGCGACCGGCTTGGAGATCACGGTGTTGGCTGCCACCACCGCGCCTTCACCGATGTGGGCGCCAGCCAGCAGGATGACGCGGGTGGTGAGCCAGGCGTAGTCCTCGATGGCGATGGGGGCGCCGAAGGCCCAGAACTCGGGCGCGTTGAGGTCATGCCCGCCGGCGATGACAATGACGTGCGAGGCGATGGTGACGTGGTTGCCGATGCGCAGGCCGGCACGCGCGTCGAGCTGGCAGTGCCAGCCCACGCAGCTGTCATCGCCGATCTGCAGGCCTTCGATGCCGATGACCTCGGTGTTGCGCCACACGGTCGAGCCCTTGCCGATCCTGGCGCCGCCCAGGCGCAACCACGCCAGGCGCACGTGGTGACTGGGGATCTTGTTGATCAGCATGTTGTAGACCTGCTCCCAGGCGCGGCGCCAGCGGTCGACCAGCGTGGGCCAGTTGAGGCCGTACAGCGGCACGAAGCCGGCCGGGATCTCGTCGCGCAGCATGGCGTAGAAGCGGCGGGCCAGCGGGTGGCTGATGCGCTTTTCGATGTTGACGTAGGCGATGTAGCTGTCGGTGACGCCGCCGCGGCCGACCTGCTCGAACACCACGTTGTTGGCGCCCATCCAGTCGAAGGCTTCGGTGAGTTCGGGCACGCCGACGCCCAGGCGAGAGGCGTACTCGGCGAGGCGCTCGCGCAGGTCGGTGCTGTGGAGGATGCGGTGTTTCATGGTGTCGAACTCGGGGGCGCTGAAGGTGGTGGCACCGGTCTGGACTGCTGGAGGCTGATGGCCATCGTGAGCCAGAACAGGGCCAGGAGCACCTGGGTGAAGCTGAAGTAGTGGTCGATGAAACCGGTGAGCAGGGCCGCGAGCATGGCGCCGACGCTGCCCACGCGCAGGGCGTTGTCGGCGTTCATGCGGGCGAGGTCGCCGAGCTGGCGCACCTCGCGCCACCACGCCACGGTGATGGCGATGAACAGCAGCATGGCCGGCGCGCCCAGCTTGTACATGTAGTTGAGCCAGAGGTTGGAGATGCCGAAGAGGTCGCTGCCGGGCGGCGGCGGGTCGACCTTGAAGCCCAGGCCCAGCGGGTAGCGCTCGATGGCGCGGTGGAAGTTGCGGTACTCGTCGAAGCGCACGCTGGTGCTGGCGTCCTTGGCGCCCTGGAACAGCGACAGCAGGCGCTGCTGCGCGGGCGGGTAGGCCACCAGCATCACGGCGGCCAGGGCGGTGCCGATCAGCAAGGTGCGGCCGGCGCCGGGGACGCGCCGCCAGGCCAGCCAGACCACCAGGGCGCCCAGGCACAGCAAGGCCCCGCGCGAGCCGCTGAAGACGATGCCGGCCGCCCCGGCCAGGGCGACGGCCATGCTCAGCGCACGCCGCCAGCCACGCTGCGTGATGCCGTAGAAGAAGGCCAGCGGCACGCCCAGCAGCAAGGCGCCGCCGGTGGAGTTGGGGTGCACCCAGGGCGAGGCCATGCGGGTGTAGTTGGCCGAGAAGATGTCCTGGATGGCTTCGGGGTGGGCGTACTTCAGGCTGGCCAGCACCGGGATCATCACGCGGGCATCGGGGGTGCGGAGGAAGTGGAACAGCGACAGCGCGAGCATGGCCGCGAAGCCGATGACCAGGCAGTCCATCATCTGGCGGCGCTGTTCGGGCAAGGGCGTGAGCAGGGGCACCAGGAACAGCGTGGACAGGTTGAGCAGCCAGCGCACCCAGTTGACCGGGCCATTGCCTTCGACGCCATGCACCATCAGCTGCCCGGCCGCCAAGGGCACCAGGGACCACAGGATGAGCCAGGCCATCGTGCGCTCGGTGGGGCCGCGCTGCAGGGGAGGCAGGCGGCCCATCAACCACTGCCAGGCGACCCCGGCCCAGGTCAGGGCGAGCAGGGCTTCGGACACCGTCATGCGGATGCCCAGGGTGACGGTGGTCCAGGGGATGAAGGGCGCGATCACGCAGAAGGCCAGCAGGCCACGCAGTGGCCGGGCCAGGACGCTGACGAGCACCAGCACCACCGCCAGGCCCAGCAGCAACACGGGCAGGCCACCCAGCATGAAGGCCGCGCCGAACAGCAGGCCCGCCAGCAACGGCAGCCAGCGCAGGGGCGAAGCCGGGGCCGCGCTCACACCAGCTCCTCAAGCAGTTCGTCCACGCGCTGGGCGTGCGCGGGCAGGTCGTAGCGCTGGGCCCACTGGAGCAGGCGCTCGGGGGCATCGGAGGGGCTGCGGCGCTGCTCGGCCACCTGGTGCATCAGGGCCAGCAGGGCGGCGGTGTCGTGCGGATCGAAGCGGGGCGATCCCGGTGGCGTGACCTCGTCGAGCGCGGACCCCCGGGCGCTGGCCACCGGCGTGCCGCACGCGGCCGCTTCGACCACGGGCAGGCCAAAACCCTCTGCCAGCGAAGGGTGCCACAGCCGCTCGGCCTGGCGGTACCAGCCGGCCAGCTGGGCGTCCTGGATGCCATGCACGAAGCGCACCCCCTCGGGCGCGCCGGGCACGTCGTCCGGGTGGCCGATCAGCACCAGCTCGGGGATGAGCTCGGGCCACTGGCGGCGGGCCTGGGCCCAGGCCGCGACGAACCAGGGCACGTTCTTGCGGGGCTCGCGCGTGCCCACCACCAGCCAGTAGCGGGGGGGCGCGAACACGTCCTGCTGCAGGCAGCGCCAGGCCTCGGCGGGCACGGCATTGGGCAGCACGCGGATGCGTTCGCTGGCATGCGGGTGGAGGTCCATCAGCGACTGCGCCGTGTGGTCGGACGGCACCCAGATGGCGTCGGCCAGGCGCACCGCGTGGCCGATGCTGAAGCGGTCGATGAGGCGGTAGGCACGCTCGCGCCAGGCCGAGGCGTGGCGGTTGCGCTGCGTGATCTGGAAGACGTCGTGCAGGTGCAGCACCCAGCGGGTGCGCTGGCGTTGCGCCGCCGTCAGGCCGATGGGCAAGCCCATGTTGACCGAGGCCACGTAGACGTCGATGCCATGCGCGGTGATGGCTTCGGGCAGGAAGTGGCGCTCGAAGCGCCAGCGCTCGGCCGGGCGGTGCAGGCCATCGACGGGGCTGGCGAACACGGGACACACGGCCTTGTGGCGGTGCGGGTGGTCGGCGGGTGCGGCGGTGAGGGCAAGCACCTCGGTGCCTGCGCGCCGACGCACGCACTCGTGCAGGGCCAGGGTCTGGCGGGCCACGCCCGACTTGGGGGCGGCGGTGACGGCGCGGAAGTCCAGCCCGACCTTCATGCGCGCTCCTTGCCGGCCTGGGCGCGCAGGGCCGCATGCGCGGCTTCGAGCTGGTCGGCCGCGGCTGCCCAGTCGAAGCGGCGGCCGACGTGCGCGCGCGCCGCCAGCCCCAGGGCCTGGGCGCGCTGGGGCTCGGCCAGCAGCTCGGCGACGGCCTGGGCCATGGCCTCGGCGCTGTCGGCCACGCGGGCTTGCACGCCGTCCTGCACATCCAGCCCGGACAGCCCTTCGCGGGTGCTGACCACCGGCAAGCCTGCGGCCAAGGCTTCGAGCACCTTGAGCTTGGAGCCGCCGCCGCTGCGCAGCGGGGCCATGAACACGGCCGATTGCGACTGCACCTCGGGCAGGCTGGGCACGTAGCCGCGCCAGTCGATGCGCGCGTCGGGCCAGCGCTGGCGCCAAGCCTCGGGCAGGGCATGGCCGCACACCACGAAGCGGGCCTGCGGGTTCAGCGCCCACAGCCTGGGCCAGACCGCATCGAGCGCCCACTCGACCGCATCGAGGTTGGGCGCGTATTCGTAGTTGCCCACAAACAGCACGCGCTGCGAGGCCGCATCGGGCTGCACGGCCGCGAAGCCGCGCGTGTCGACGCCGTTGCTGACCACGCAGGTGGGCCGCCCGCCGATGGCCGCGAGCTTGCGCGCATCGGCCTCGGTCACGCCCACGACCACAGCGGCCTGGGCCAGGGTCTCGCGCTCCCAACGGCGTGCGCGCCATTGGTCGAACCAGGCCAGGGGCCTCGCCCACAGCGGCCACTTGCCGTAGGTGGCGGCGCCGAGCTCGGACTCGACGTTGTGCTCGACCAGCAGGAAGGGCTGGCGGTGGCGGCGCAAGGCCGCGAGGAATGGCTGCAGGCCGTAGCTGTGCTCGATCTGCACCACGTCCCAGGGATGGCTTTGCAGCAAGGCCTCGAAGCGGGCCGTCAGCGCCGGCGCGAAGCCATTGACGCTGGTCAGCAGCGGCAGGCGCGAGGTGGCCGCACGCCACAGGGTCAGCGGGTGCCTGAGCGGGCGGCGCGGCAGCACGATGAGCTCTTCCACCAGCGGCTGCAGGGCTGCGCGCACATCCGCGTCCAGCGGGGTCCTGGACTGCACCAGCAGGGTGATGCGGTGGCCGCGCTCGGCCATGCAGCGCAGCAGGTGGTACTGGCGGGCCTTGCCACCGCTGGTGATGGGCCAGGGCAGGTAAGGCATCGTCCAGAGGATGCGCCGGGGGGACTGCGTGAAAGACATCGCCTTGCGCCTCACCACACCAGGATCTGCAAGTCGGTGCCCACGTCCAGGCGCAGCACACCGGCCTCGATGCGGACCTCGCGCTGGGTGCCGGCCACGGGCTGGTGCCAGGTGGCCGACCTGGCCGCACCCGCCGCACCCACCAGGTCGACCAGGCTCACGTTCATGGGCTGGTGCGCCCAGGCCATCCACACGCGCTTGCCGTCGGGGCGGCGCCAGGCGATGCTGACCAGCCCGTCGGGCAGGGCCTCGGCGGCGGCGCCCGAACGCCCGGCGCTGCCGTCGAAGCGCACCGGCGTGCCGGGCTCCAGGCGCGGCCCGCAGATGGCCAGGAAGCGCTGCAGGGCGTGGTAGACCGGCTTGCGCGCACCGTTCTCGCGCAGCAAGCCATAGCGGCGGTCACGCACACCGGCGCGGGCGTCGAGATCGGCCAGCGTGAACAGGAAGATGCGGTCGAAGTCCTGCGTGGCCATGAGCGCCAGGCG
This sequence comes from Pseudomonadota bacterium, assembly GCA_022566735.1. Classification (GTDB taxonomy): domain Bacteria; phylum Pseudomonadota; class Gammaproteobacteria; order Burkholderiales; family Burkholderiaceae_C; genus Aquabacterium. The sequence goes on along the minus strand of JADFIG010000034.1, from coordinate 27,427 downwards.
CTTGAGCGTGTGCCCGGCCTGGCCGGCCTCGCCCACGATGGGCTGCTCTTCCTTGGGGCCGTCGTAGCTGGACCAGCCCCACTCGGTGGCCCAGACCTGCTGTGCGCCCAGGGCCCGCAGGCCCTTGTTGACGAAGGGCGCGTGGGTGAGGAAATCGCGCGCGCCGCCTTGCGCCCCCTCCGGCTCGGCCGTGTAGGGGTGGTAGCAGGCGATCAGCTTGAGCTGGAAGACACCCAGCTTGCCCAGGGATTCGAGCATCAGCCCGCCGCGGCCGGCCATCTCGCTGTAGTAGGCCATGCCGGCCAGGGCGATGGGCTTGTCGGGCACGGCCTTGCGCAGGGCTTGCACCGCCGGCTGCAGCAGGCGCGCATAGCCTTCGGGGTCGATGCGCGGCTGCCAGAAGCCGGGGATGTTGGGCTCGTTCCAGACCTGCCAGACGTCCACCATGGGGTAGCGCTGGGCGAGTTGGGCCATGCGCTGCGCGAACACCTGCGGGTCGGTCGGCGGGTACTTGTCGGCGTAGGGCGCACCGGCCGGCGCCGAACTGGCGAAACGCGGCGAACCCACCACGTAGACCACGCTGTGCAAGCCCGCCTGCTGGACCAGGGCCATCATGCGGTCGGTGCCTTCGAACTTGAGCTGACCGGGCTCGGGCTCCAGCAGCATCCAGTGCAAGGCCAGGCGCACCCACTTCAGGCCGAGCGCCTGCAGGTGCCTGACCTGCTGGCGCGCGATCTCCTCGGGGAACCACTGCAGCTGCGCGTTGAGGCCCAGGAAGTCGGCCCACACCACCGGCTTGAGCGGCTGAGGTGCGAGGGCCTTCGGTGCGCCCAGCTTGAACGCGCCGGGCAGCGACCGGGCCTGCGCCGAGCACACCCCGGCCGAGGCCAATGCCCAGGCCACCGCAGCGCGGGCCGGCTGGCCCAGGGCCTGGCGGCGGCGGGCGTCCACCCGAGCCCTCACAGCGACTCCTTGCGCGCCCAACCCGAGTCGCCACCCACGGTGGCGCGTGCGCCGCGGACCTGCTCGGCCCGGGCCACCACGCGCTGGAAGTGCCCCAGAAAGCGCTGCCCCGTCATCGGCCAGGCCCGCGCCTGGGCCAGCAGGCTGGCCTGCCTGGCCCACTGCTGCAGCAGCTCGGGCTGCTCGACGACCTCGCGCAGGCGCATGGCCAGCGCCGGCACATCGCCCTGGCGGTAGGCGGCGCCGTTGCCATGGCTGATCTCTTCGGCAAAGGCGCGCGCGTCCGAGGTGATGGCGCCGCGCCCGCAGGCGATCGCCCAGGCCAGTGCACCGCTGGTGCCGCGCATCTGGCCCAGCAGGGCCAGCTTGGCCGACTCGCGGTAAGGCAGCACCATCAGGTGGTGGCGCTGGATGAGGCGCGGGATGTCGTGCTCATCGATGTCCAGCTCCCAGCTCACCTGCTGGTCCAGGCCGCGCCTGGCCGCGCGCTCGCGCAACTGGTCCAGGTAGCTGCCCTGGCCGCCGAAGGCGATGTCGGGCGCGGTGCCGCCGGCGATCGTCACCCGGATGCGGCCAGCGATCTCGGGCGACTCGCTGCGCAGGCGGCCCACCGCGTCGATCAGGTCTTCGATGCCCTTGCCGCTGTAGATGAAGCCGAAGTACAGCACCTTGATGGCCGTCTCGCCCAAGGCATCCTGCAGATCAGGCAAGGGCACCTGCGGCAAGGTCAGCACCCCATGGGGGATGACGGCGACGCGGCCGGGCGGGAGCTTCATGCGCTTGCCCAGGCGGTCGGCGCCGGTCTGCGTCAGCGCGACCAGGCCATCGAGGCGGCGGGCCAGGGCGCGCTCGCTCATCAGCGTGAAGGGGTCGGACAGCAAAGCCACCGCCTGCTTGGCCGCGCGCGGCAGCAGCGCCGAAGCATTCACCGCACGCCACAGGCCGTTGACCGGCTTCCAGACCAGGCGCTCCGGGTCGTGCACGGTGGCCGACAGGGCCGGCCGGTTGGGCAGCGCGGCCAGCGCGCACAGGGTCAGGAACTCGCCATGGCGGCCGCCGCCCAGCTCGGCATGGACCACGTCGATGCGCCGCCAGTCGCGCTCGGCCACCCAGGCCTTGGCCGCCGCCAGCGAGGTGATGGGACGCTGCCCCTGCAGCGGCGTGAGCACGTCCACACCGGCCTGGTTGAGGGCGGTGCGGCAATGCGCCGCGTAATCGGCGATGCCGGTCTGCTCGGGCGGCAAGGGAGACAGCAGGGCCAGGCGCATGCGAACTCGGCTCTTTCAGCGCTGCAACCAGCGCAACACGTGGGGCGGCACTTCGAAGCGCCGGCGGTTGAGGATGACACCGTCGACCTTGCGGAAAGCGGTGCGCAGCACACCCAGGGCGTTCTCCACCACAGGCACGGTGCTGGCACGGGCCTCGACCACCAGCACGATCTGGTGGGCCTGGCTCAGGCGCACGAAGGCCTCGCGGTTGCTGTGCAGGCCCGAGGCTTCGAGCAGGACGACCTCGCCCGGCGCGGCCTGGGCCGGCTGCGCATTGAGGCGCACCTTCAGGCCCTGGGCCTCCAGCAAGGCCTGGAGGCGTTCGGTCAGGAAGCTCACCCCTTCACCGCTGCGCGCCGAGGTCAGGCCCAGCACCAGGCCTTCGCGGGCGATGCGCTCCAGCGGCAGCGTGCCGTAGATGCGGTAGAGGCTGGCGTGGAAGTCGTTGTCCGGGGCGCGTCCTTCGATGTCCTTGACGGCCGACCACAGCGGCACACCGAAGCGCTCTTCGAAGCGACCACCGTCGTGGATGCGCTGGTCGGCCAGGGCGCACAGGTAGACCACGGCCAGCCCGACCAGGCCGCCCGCGGGCAAGGCCAGCAGCAGCAACAGCAGGCTCTTGGGCGAGGAGCGGCTGGGGTTGAGCGAGGCCTCCTGGATCTGGGCGATGTTGTTGATGCGGCTTTCGTCCAGGGCCTGGTCGATGCGCGCCTTCTCCAGGCTGTCCAGGTAGAGGCCGCGGCTCTTTTCCCCCACGGCCAGGGCCTGCTCCAGGCGGGCCAGTTCGGGCTCGGTCTCCAGCACCTTGCGGCGCACGACCTCCAGCTGGGCCACTTCCTTGTCGAAGGACGCGCGCAAGGCATCGAGCTCGCGCAGGCGCATGGACTTCTCCAGCTGGTTGCGCGCCATGGTGGTGTTGAGCTCGTTGGGCGTGCGCCGCTCGGAGCGCTGCAGCACGCGGTCTTCGGTCTTGAGCTGGGCCTCCAGCGTGGTGATGCTCTCGTTGAGCGCCACGATGGTGGGCGCCGTGTCCTTGAAGATGCGCAGGGCATCGGCGCGCTGGCGCTTGAGGTCGGCCAGCTGCGTGCTCAGGGCCTGCCAGGTCGGGCTGTTGCCCAGTTCGCGCTCGGACACCGTCTCCTTGGCCAGGCTGCCCACCTGCTGGTTGGCGTAGCCGATGCCGTTGAGCAGGGCGGTGCGCTCGGCCGCGATTTCGGCGCGGCGCGTGTGGAGGTCGTTGAGTCGCTTGGTCAGGGCGTCCAGGCGCTCCTGGGCGCTGGTGCCGTCGATCGCCATCAGGCGGCTGCGCAGCAGGCCCTTGGCCGATTCGATCTGCTGGTCGGAGTCGCGCACCTTGGCCTCGTAGAAAGTGACCAGGGGCTTGCGGCCCAGCACAGTGGTGCGCTCATCGAGGTAGATGCGGATCCAGCTCTTGAGCACGCGCTGCGCCACCACCGGGTCGCCCCAGGTGAAGCTCAGCTCCATCACGTTGGAGCCCGGCCCGTGCGTGACCGCGAAGCGCGCGGCCAGCTTCTCGGCGATGGCCTCTTCCTCGCTTTGCACCTCGATCAGGCCGATGGCGGCCAGGCCCTTGCCCGCCACGCCTGCCACCGCCTTGCGCACGCTGCCGAAGGCGTCCTTGATCTGCCCCAGGACGCCTTCGCGCCGGGGTTCGGCCGACATCTCGGCCAGGTACAGGCGCGCCACCTGCATCAGCACCGGGCGGCCCGTGAGCATCTTTTCTTCGTCCAGGATGGGGTCGCGCGTGGTGCTTTGCGGGTAGACGGCCTGGCGGTCGGCGGCCTCGATGGGCGCGGTCATGTTCTCGCGGCCCGGCTTGACCAGCAGGCGGGCATCCGAGGTGTACTTCGGCGGCAGCAAGAAGGCGCCGGCGACCGCCAGCACCGCCGTGCCCGCGAAGGCCAGCCAGAACTCGCGGCGGAAGATGTAGAACAGGCGGACCAGGTCGCGCAGGGAGCGGATGTCGATCATGGTGTGCGGCGGCGGCCCGGGGCTCAGTTGACGTTGGCGGTGGCGTTCACACCGAGGGCGCGCGAGAACGGCAACAGCTGGTTGAAGTACAGGTCCACGCCATCGGCCGAGGCCCCGGCGCTGGACTTGGGCACGAAGACGATGTCGCCGCGCTGCAAGGCGATGGCCGCGCGCCCGCCTTCTTGTGGCTGCAGCACGTTGGAGAAGTCGATCAGGTGCACGCGGTAGCGGTCCTGCTCGTCGAGGCGCAGCAGGGCCAGGCGGGCCGGGTCGGCGCCGGGCAGCAGGCCGCCCGCGGCGAACAGGGCCTGCTCCAGGTTGGAGACGGCGTACAGGTCCAGCGTGATGGGCGCGCGCACCGCCCCCCCGATCACCACCTTGCTGCTGGGCGAGTTGACGATGTTGACCGTCACGCCCGGCTCGCGGTAGTAGACCGCCAGCTTGTCGCGCAGGGACTGGGCCAGCTCTTCGGGCGTCTTGCCCGCCGCCTCGATGCGGCCGGCGTAGCGGAAGGCGATGGTGCCATCGGCGCGCACCACGTAGTTCAGCGTCTGGCTGTCGTCGACCAGGTTGCGCAGGTCCAGGCTGGCCGAGTCCTGCGCGTCACGCACGATGCGCAGGGTGTCGCCAGCACGCACGCGCGTGGGCACCCTGGGCAGGGCGGCCAGTTGCGCCGGCGTGATCATGTGCGGCGCCGCGTCGAAGCCCTGGGGCGCCTGCAGCACGCCGGGTGGCACGCAGGCCGACAGCATGAGCACGGCAAGGAAACTGGCCAGCAGGGAGGCGAGGGGCTTGTTCATGGCGACGAGAAAAGGACGATCGGGCCATGGCAACCCGACCAGGAAACCTGCCCGGGAAGGGCCCGCCGATGATACGGGGGGCGTGCTTCGCACCGGCAAGGGAAAAACAGCGGGCCGGCGGACAGCTCAACCCCCGTGTTGCGGCTCGGTCACAGGGCCGCGCCCGTGCTGCGAAGCCTGCCAGCGCGCCAGCGCCGCGGCCATGTGCGCACGCGACGGCCGGCTCAACCAGGGCACGCCGAACTTGGCGAAGAAGCGGGCCATGCTGCGCAGATGGGTCTTGCCCGCCGGCGAGAGGATGCCCGCCGCGCTGCTGCGCTGGTGGTCATGCACCAGGGCCACCTCGGGCACGGCGACCACCTGCCAGCCCTCGATCCACATGCGGGCGCAGAGGTCGACCTCCTCGAAGTAGAGGAAATAGCCCTCGTCCATGCGCCCGATCTGCTCGAAGGCGCTGCGCCGCACGACGAAACCGGTGCCCATGACCCAGTCGGCCTCGAAAAACGGCGTCTGCGAGGGCTGCCTCCACTTGCGCGTCAGCAGGTGGGAATGCTCCAGCTGGCGCATCGGGGCCAGTTTGCCCAGCGGCGTGCGGCGCACCAGGATGTCGGGAAGGGAATAAAACCTGCGCGCCGAATACTGCAGGCTGCCATCCGGGTTGACAAGTTTCAGGCCCGCCACCCCGAGTTTCTGCGACTCATTGAACATGTTGCGAATCACGTCCATGCGATTCGATTCGAAATACGTGTCGGGGTTCAACACCAGGACCAGGTCGGTGCCCAACGCCGCCATCCCGATATTCACCCCGGCCCCGAAGCCGCCATTGCGTGCAGACAGCACCGTCACCACCCCTGGCGGCAGGTCGGCCTGCAGGCGCGCGCCCGAGCCGTCGGGAGAGTCGTTGTCGACCACCACGATGTGCTCGGCCTGGGCAATGCCGTGCTGCAGCATCGAGGCCACGCAGCGCAGGGTCAGGTCGCAGGTGCAGTAGTTGACGATGACCACGCCCAGGCTGGGCAGCGGGGCGGGCGGGGAGGCAGCAGAGGTGGGGGCCGAGGACGGCACGGGCACAGGGGACGCCATGGGAGCTCGCACGGTGAGAACGCCTCGGCCCGGGCCGAAGGCAAAGCGACCTGCCGCAAGGCGGGCCTGAACGGAACGGACTGCGCGCCTCCCTGGCGCCTTGGCGGACTTTCATCCACGCGCGTGCAAGTCTGGCTTTGCGGCCACCCTGCATCGATGTTTCTGGATTATCTGAGTGGGGTCTCGGTGGATATTGTTGCAAATTTCAATTTACCGCCTGGCCCCGCGAATGGGTGTGAAAGATGACCCATTTGAGGGGTTGGCATCCAATATGCGTGGCGTATTTCACGCACGGGATTGACCGCCGCGCGCAGGGGCCTGGTGCACAATGACCCCACCAACACACAAACAGGGAATCTGCCATGCGCCACCTCCGCGCCTGGGCCGCGTGCGCCTTCTCCGCCGCGACCGCCGCCGCTGTCATCCTCGTCCCCAACCCCGCCTGGGCACAGGCCGCCGACGCCTCCGGTGCGCGCGACAGCTGGCGGCCGTTTTTCGGCCTCGGCTTCACGTCGGGTGGCGACACGCTGATCAAGGTCGACCTCGTCCCCGAAGGCACCAGCACCCGCTACCGCGAGGACATCAGCTCCGGCGGCGGCATCGACCTGCGCTTTGGCGTCAGCCACCGCCTGGGCGAGTTGCCGCTGACCCTGCAGCTCGCCGCGGCGTACCACAACGACCAGGCCAATGGCATCCGCGGCGAGAAGGTGCGCTTCCGGCGCCTGCCCGTCGAAGCGACCCTGCTGTGGCATGCCAGCGACCGCACCCGCATCGGCTTTGGCGTGCGCAAGGCCATGCACCCGACCTTCAAGCTCGACAACATCCGCGTCCCGAACGGCGCGGGCGGCGAGACCCTCGTGTCGGGCCAGGCCGACCTGAAAGCCAAGGTCGGCATCATCATCGAGGCCGAGTACGCGCTGACGCCGTCCTGGGGGCTCAAGGGGCGCTACGTCTTCGAATCCTTCCGCCCGCGCAACCAGCCCGACGGCGAGCAGTTCGAGGCCAACCACCTGGGCCTGATGAGCGTCTGGTACTACTGAGGCAGCGACCAGTCCAGGTCCACGCCCCGCTCGGCCCAGAAGGCCCGGGCCTGGCCGAAGTGGCCATTGCCCACAAAGGGCAGCGGCCCGCGCGTGGCCGACAGCGGCGAGGGGTGGTTGCTCTGCAGCAGCAACACATCCCCCATCGCGGCCTCGGACGCCTGGCGCGCCTGCTGCATCAAGGCGGCCTTGCGCTGCGCGTGTGCGCCCCACAGCATCACCACCTTGGGCGCGGCATCGGCGGCCACGGCAGCCACCAGGGCGTCGGTCAAAGCCTCCCAGCCCCAGCCGGCGTGGCTGGCGGCCTGCCCCGCCTCCACCGTCAGCACGGTGTTGAGCAACAGCACGCCACGCTGGCCCCAGGCCTGCAGGCAGCCATGGGCGGGCGCGGCCAGGCCCAGGTCGCGCTGGACCTCCTTGCGGATGTTGCGCAGGCTGGGCGGGATGGCCACGCCGGGCCGCACCGAGAACGCCAGGCCGTGCGCCTGGCCCGGCCCGTGGTACGGGTCCTGCCCCAGGATGAGCACGCGCACCTCGGCGCGCCGCGTCAGGCGCAGCGCGGCAAAGACATCGTCCGGGCAGATCACGGCACCGGCCTGGCGGGCGGCGTCCACGCGGTCGATGAGGGCGCGGCCCACGGGCTGGGCGCGGAAGGCATCGGTCAGCGGGCGCCAGTCGGCGGGCACCTCGTCGAACAGCGCGTCCAGCGGGCGGGACAGCGCAGGGACGTGCGCCGGCGCTGCACCGGGGGCCTCGTCAAAATCCAGCGCGCCCTGGGCCACGGCCCCCGCCTTGCGCCCCATGGCCACCTGCGGCGCTCAGGCGAACAGCCGGGCCAGCGCCGCGCCCGGGTCGGGCTGGCGCATGAAGGCCTCGCCGACCAGGAAGGCGTGCACGTCGGCCGCGCGCATGCGCAGCACGTCATCGCGGCCCAGGATGCCCGACTCCGTCACCAGCAGGCGGTCGGCCGGCACGCGCGGCAGCAAGCCCAGCGTGGTGTCCAGCGTGACCTCGAAGGTGCGCAGGTTGCGGTTGTTGATGCCCACCAGGGGCGTCTTGAGCTTCAAGGCACGGTCGAGCTCGTCGCCGTCGTGCACCTCGACCAGCACGGCCATGCCCAGCTCGAAGGCCAGGGCTTCGAGGTCGCGCATCTGCGCATCGTCCAGGCAGGCGGCGATCAGCAGGATGCAGTCGGCGCCCATGGCGCGCGCGTCGTAGACCTGGTAGGCGTCGACCATGAAGTCCTTGCGCAGCACCGGCAGGCTGCAGGCTTCGCGGGCCTGCTGCAGGTAGGCGGCCGAACCCTGAAAGAAGCGCTCGTCGGTCAGCACGCTCAGGCAGGCGGCGCCGTGGCGGGCATAGCTGGCCGCGATCTCGGCGGGCACGAAGTGCTCACGCAGCACGCCCTTGCTCGGACTGGCCTTCTTGACCTCGGCGATGACGGCGGCCTGGCCGGCGGCGACCTTGGCACGCAGTGCGCCGACGAAATCACGCACGTCGCGCAGGTCACGGTTGCGGGCCTCGGCAGCGGCGCGCACCTCGGCCAGCGAACGGGTCTTCAGCGCCAGCGCGATCTCTTCGTGCTTGACGGCCACGATTTTTTGCAGGATGTCGGACATGTCAGGGCCTCAGGATTGCGTTGCGGCCAGGCGCTGCGTGGCCTGCACGAACTCGGCGAGTTTCTGCGCAGCGGCACCACTGGCGATGGCGTCGCGGGCACGCTCCACGCCATCGGCCAGGCTGTCGGCCACATCGGCGGCATACAGGGCCGCACCGGCGTTGAGCAGGACGATGTCGCGCGCCGGGCCAGGCTCGTTCTCCAGCACGCGGCGCAGGATGGCCAGCGACATCTCGCGGCTCTGCGCCTTGAGCATGGAACCGTCGTGCTCGCCGATGCCGAACTGCCCGGGGGTGATGGTGTACTCGCGCACCTCGCCGTCCTTCAGCTCGGCCACCAGGGTCTCGCCCGCCAGGGTGATTTCGTCCAGCCCGTCGCGGCCATGCACCACCAGCACGTGGGTGGAGCCCAGGCGCTGCAGCACGCGGGCCATGATGCCGACCAGGTCCGCATGGAACACGCCCATGAGCTGCTTGGGCGCACCGGCCGGGTTGGTCAGCGGCCCCAGGATGTTGAACAGCGTGCGCACGCCCAGTTCCTTGCGCACCGGCGCGGCGTGCTTCATGGCGCCGTGGTGGTTGGGCGCGAACATGAAGCCGATGCCGGTCTCGGCCAGGGCCCGGGCCACGTTGCCCGGCTGCAGGTTGATGCCCACGCCCAGGGCTTCGAGCACGTCGGCGCTGCCCGTGGACGACGACACCGAACGCCCGCCGTGCTTGGCCACGCGCGCCCCGGCGGCCGCGGCCACGAACATGGCCGTGGTGCTGATGTTGAAGGTGTGGGCGCCGTCGCCGCCGGTGCCGCACAGGTCCACCAGGCGGACCTTGTCGGTCGCGTCGGCGATGTGCACGGGCGTGGCGAACTCGCGCATCACCTGGGCCGCCGCGGTGATCTCGCCCACGGTTTCCTTCTTGACGCGCAGGCCGGTGATGAAGGCGGCCATGACCACGGGCGACATCTGTCCGGTCATGATGCGGCGCATCAGGCCCAGCATCTCGTCGTGGAAGATCTCGCGGTGCTCGATGACGCGCTGCAGCGCCTGCTGGTCGGTGATCTGGCTCATGACGGCAGCCTCACATCTTCAGGAAGTTGGCCAGCATGGCGTGGCCGTGCTCGGTCAGGATGGACTCGGGGTGGAACTGCACGCCCTCCAGCGGCGCGAAGTTCGGGTCGGTCAGGGACGCGGTGTGGCGCACGCCCATGATCTCGCCGTCCTCGGTGGTGGCCGAGATGTGCAGGCAGTCGGGCAGCGAGGCACGCTCGATGGCCAGCGAGTGGTAGCGGATCACGGTGAACTGGCGGGGCAGGCCGGCGAAGACGCCCTGCTCGTCGGTGGTGATGACGCTGGTCTTGCCGTGCATCTGTTCGTGCGCCCGCACCACCTTGCCGCCCAGGGCCGCACCGATGCTCTGGTGGCCCAGGCACACGCCCAGGATGGGCAGCTGGCCGGCAAAGCGCTGCAGGGCCGGCACGCACACCCCGGCTTCGGCGGGCGAGCAGGGACCGGGCGAGAGCACGAGGCGGTCGGCCTTGAGCGCGGCGATCTCGTCGAGCGTGATTTCGTCGTTGCGCACCACCTTGACCTCTTCGCCCAGCTCACAAAAGTACTGGACGAGGTTGAAGGTGAAGCTGTCGTAGTTGTCGATCATCAGCAGCATGGCCGCAATCCTCACATCAGGATGGGTTCACGGGGTGGGTTTGTACCATCCCCTCGGCGGGCCGGACGCTGGCGGGCAGCGTTGCTCGGCCATCCCCCGGGTCGGGACCCTGTTGAGGGCGATGCCGCTGGGGTGGCGGCGCGCAGGGTCAGGTGGTCACGGGCTGGCGTCACCGCCACCAGCGGATATCCTTGACAACGAGGATGGACATGACCCGGGGTTGCTGCATGATGGTCATTCTATGCCAGCTGCCCATCTGCCGTCGTCTCGCGCACACACGCCCGCCACGGCCGCCCGCGCCGACGAAGGCCACGCGCTGCTGGGGCTGGAGGTGTTGCGCTTTGCGTGCGCCATCTCCGTGCTGCTGTGGCACTACAACCACTTCCACGTGGTCGGTGCCGCCCACCAGGGCTTCAGCGTCAGCGCACAGCCGCTCTACGGTCTGCTCAAACCGTTCTACGAGGCGGGCTGGCTGGGGGTACAGGTGTTCTGGGCGTTGTCGGGCTTCATCTTCTTCTGGAAGTACGCGCGCCCCGTGCAATCGGGCCAGGTGAACGCCTGGCGTTTCGCGGTGCTGCGCTTCTCGCGGCTCTACCCGCTGCACCTGCTCACGCTGCTCGCGGTGGCGCTGATGGCGTGGTGGTACCGCAGTCAGCACGGCGCGGACTACGTCTACCAGTTCAACGATTGGCCGCATTTCGCACTGCAGCTGTTCCTGGCCAGCGACTGGCCGGGGCGCTCGGAGTGGTCGTTCAACGGGCCGATCTGGAGCGTATCCATCGAGGTGCTGGTCTATGCGCTGTTCTTCGCGCTGTGCCGCCTGGGGGTGACGCGCTGGTGGCAGGTGCTGGGCCTGATCGGCCTGGCCGGCGCGGTCTATGCCAGCAAGCGCACCGAGCACCCCATCGTGCTGTGCGTGTTTTTTTTCTACCTGGGCGCGCTCACCCACCTGGCGCACGAGGCGATGCAGCGTGTGGGCGCGGGCCTGCAGCGTGGGCTGGCGGCAGGCATGGTGGCCTTGCTCGCGGCGGGCACGGCGGTGACGGCCTGGGGTCTGCTGCGCCCCATGTTCTACACGGCGTTGCTGGCGCCGCTGGCCATCCTGCTGCTGCTGCGCTGGGTGCGGCCCACATCGCCTTCGGTGTCAGGCTTCATCGCCACGCTGGGCAACACGACCTACGCCAGCTACCTGTTGCACTTCCCGCTGCAGCTGCTGGTGGCCAACCTGTCGGGCGCACAGCCCGAACGCCTGCCGCTGGCCTCGCCGGCCTGGCTGCTGGGCTACCTGGGGCTGACCTTCGGGCTGGCCGTGCTGACCTACCGCGGGCTGGAAGTCCCCGCGCAGGCCTGGCTGCGGGCGCGGCTGCTGGGCGGCAAACCGGCCCCAGGAATCACAGCCCCTGCTCGACCATCTCGGCCGCGCGGATGACGGCGCGGGCCTTGGCCTCGGTCTCTTTCCATTCGAGCTCGGGCACCGAGTCGGCCACCACGCCGGCACCGGCCTGCACGTAGAGCGTCTGGTCCTTGATGACGCCGGTGCGGATGGCGATCGCCACGTCCATGTCACCCGCGAAACTCAGGTAGCCCACGGCGCCGCCGTAAACGCCGCGCTGCACGGGCTCCAGCTCGTCGATGATCTCCATGGCGCGGATCTTGGGCGCACCGCTGAGCGTGCCCGCCGGGAAGCTGGCGCGCAGCACGTCCAGGCCGGTCATGCCGTCTTTCAGCGTGCCTTCGACGTTGCTGACGATGTGCATGACGTGCGAGTAGCGCTCGATGCCGAAGGCCTCGGTGACCTTCACCGTGCCGGTCTTGGCGATGCGGCCGATGTCGTTGCGCGCCAGGTCGATCAGCATGACGTGCTCGGCGCGTTCCTTCGGGTCGGCCAGCAGTTCCTTCTCGTTGGCGACGTCGGCCTCGGGCGTGGCGCCGCGCGGGCGCGTGCCGGCGATGGGGCGGATGGTGACGGTCTCGCCGCCTTCGGCGTTGTGCTCCTGGCGCACCAGGATCTCCGGGCTGGAGCCCACGACGTGGTGGTCGCCCAGGTCGTAGTAGTACATGTAGGGGCTGGGGTTGAGCGAGCGCAGCGCGCGGTACAGGCTCAGCGGCGAGGCCGTGAAGCGCTTTTCCAGGCGCTGGCCAATGACCACCTGCATGCAGTCGCCCGCGGCGATGTAGTCCTTGCACTTGAGCACGGCGGCTTCGAAATCGGCCTTGGCGAAGTGGCGCTCGACGGGGTGGCGCTCGGCCTCGGGCAGGGCCGCGATGGGCGGCACCGGCACCACGGCATTGAGCTGCGCCTGCAGCTGGGCGATGCGGTCGGCGGCGCGGTCGTAGGCGCCCGCCTGGGCCGGATCGGCATAGACGATCAGGTAGAGGCGGTCGGCCAGGTTGTCGATGACGGCCAGCTCTTCGCACTGCAGCAGCAGGATGTCGGGCGTGCCGATGCTGGGCGTGTCGGGGCGACGCGCCAGGCGCGGCTCGATGTGGCGCACCGTGTCGTAGCCGAAGTAGCCGGCCAGGCCGCCGCAAAAGCGCGGCAGGCCTTGCGGCACCGCGGCCTTGAAGCGCTGCTGGTAGGCGGCGATGAAGTCCAGCGGGTTGGTCTCGTGGGTCTCGACGACCTGCCCATCGGTGACGACCTCGACGTGGCGGCCGGTGGCCCGCACCAGGGTGCGCGCCGGCAGGCCGACGAAGGAGTAGCGCCCGAAGCGCTCACCGCCGACCACCGACTCCAGCAGGAAGCTTTGCGGCTTGCCTTGCGTGAGCTTGAGGTAGAGCGACAGCGGGGTGTCGAGGTCGGCCAGGGCCTGGGCGACCAGGGGGATGCGGTTGTGCCCTTGCGCAGCCAGGGCCTGGAATTCGGATGGGGTGATCATGGTTCGCGGGGCCTCCGTGCCCCAGGTGCGTCGGCCGGGGCGCCGCAGGGTGCGCGGCGCTGGCAGGAAACAGACAAGGTCGCCTGCAGGGTGTGCATGGCGTGTGCGGCGACGTGTGCGGCAACGTCAGGCAGGCATCAGCGACGCCAGGGCCAGGCTCCCCGGTCGTGCGCACCTCGGGTCTGTTTGCGTGGGACGAACATGAAATCAGTGTAGCAGGGCGGTCGCTGGCACACATGACAGCCGGCCCCGGCGCGATGCGGCGCGGATTCGCCCCCGGTGTGGCCGCAGCCATCCCCGAAATGGACGTCGGGATGGCCCGCGGATCGGCCCTGGGCACCGGGAAAACGCACATGGCATGCAACGCTGCACGGGCAACAATCCGCAGCCTGACCACCACCCACGCGAGACCCACATGCAGCACCACACCTCCGCCCCGGCCCTGTGCCTGGCGCTGTGCCTGACCGTTGCGGCCAGCCTGGGCGGCCTGGCGGGAGCCGCGCACGCGCAGTCGGCCGACACGGTGGGCGTGCACTACGCCCCTGCCATCAAGGTGGAGGGCAACCCGCTGACGCTCAATGGCACGGGCGTGTCCTACCGCGCCGTGGCCAAGCTCTACACCGTGGGCCTGTACGTGCCGCAGAAGTCTTCCAAGCCCGAGGTGATCTTCACCGTCGGGGGGCCCAAGGAGCTGCGCTTCGTGATGCTGCAGGGCATGCGCGTCGACGAGATCGGCAAGGTCATCACCCGCGGCATCGAGGCCAACAGCCCGCGCGAGGAGTTCTTCCGCCTGATCCCGGCCATCCGCAACATGGGCGAGCAGTTCTCGCGCATCCGCCGCCTCAACCCCAACGACACCCTGTCGGTCGAATACGTGCCCAGGCGCGGCACCATGTTCTACGTGAACGGCGCGCCGGCCGGTCTGCCCATCGAAGACGCGGCCTTCTTCCCGGCCGTGCTGCGCGTGTGGCTGGGCAACCACCCGACCACGCAGGACCTCAAGGACGCGCTGCTGGACTTCCGCGCCCCGCCGGTGCTGGACGCGCTGCTCTGATCCGCGCCAGGCCCCAGCCGCTGCCCGGGCCCCGCTCAGCGCGGGAACAGGCCGGCCCAGTCCACCTGGTCGAGCCGGTCCACGTGGGCCAGCGCCGGCACCTCGGCGATCGGGTGGCCGTGGTTGTAGCCATAGCTCACCAGCAGCACCGGGCAGCCGGCGGCGCGCGCGGCCTGGGCGTCGTTGCTGGAGTCCCCCACCATCAGTGTCTGTGAAGGCGGCTGCCCCAGGGCCTCGCAGGTCTTGATCAGCGGCAGCGGGTCGGGCTTCTTGCGCGCGAAGGCATCGCCCCCGAAGACGTGGGCAAAGTGCCCGCGCAGGCCCTTGCGCGCCAGCAGCTGCTCGGCGAACGCGGTGGGCTTGTTGGTCAGGCAGGCCAGCGGCAGGCCCAGGGCCGACAGCTGGGCCAGGCCCTCGGCCACGCCGGGGAACACCTCCGAGTGCTGGCCATTGAGGCGCAGGTAGTGCGGCTCGTAATGGCGCCAGGCTTCGGGCACGGCCTCCCGCACCTCGGTCGCATCGTCGGGCAGGCCCCAGGCATGGGCCAGGCTGCGGCGCAGCAGGTCCTCGGTGCCCTTGCCCACGGTCATCGACACGAAGCCGCGGTCCACCCGCGCGATCTCGATGGGGTTGCAGCCCATGTCGGCCAGGGTGTGCTGGAGCACGACAACGAAATCGCCGAGGGTGTCGACCAGGGTGCCGTCGAGGTCAACGATGGCGGCGCGCAGGGGGGTGTCCACAGGGACGGAAATGGCAGGGGCGTGGCTCATGCGGGGCTCGAAACGAGGGACACAACAAGGCCGCCAAGCTTAACGCGCACGCCATCCCACCCCCCGAGCCGAGGGGGGATGGGCGAATGCATGACAAACCCGCCACCGATTGACGCCCATGCGTCCCGACCAGGGGATTGCCTTATTTGACAACGTGTATTTTCAAATATAGAGTCCATCCACATTGAGTTTCACCAACCGCGGGTGCCCACCGGAGACACACCCGCACGGCCCCAGAGCCCCAGCCCAGGAGTTGTGCCATGTCCGAACACTTTGATGTCCTGATCGTCGGCGCCGGCCTGTCCGGCATCGGTGCGGCCTGGCACCTGCGCCACCAGTGCCCCGGCAAGAGCTTCGCCATCCTTGAGGGCCGCGACACCATCGGCGGCACCTGGGACCTGTTCCGCTACCCCGGCATCCGTTCCGACTCGGACATGTACACCCTGGGCTACAACTTCAAGCCCTGGACCGAGCCGCAGGTCATCGCCGACGGCGACCGCATCCGCAACTACATCCAGCAGACCGCCCGCGAAGGCGGCATCGAGCAGAACATCCGCTTCGGCCACAAGGTGCTGTCGGCGGCCTGGTGCAGCGACACCGCGTCCTGGACGCTGCAAGTGCAGAAGGCCAGCGGCGAGACCGTGCAGATGAGCTGCAACTGGCTGATGATGTGCTCTGGCTACTACAACTACGAAGAGGGCTTCACGCCCGAGTTCGCCGGCCGCGACGACTTCCAGGGCCAGACCATCCACCCGCAGTTCTGGCCGGAGAACCTCGACTACAGCGGCAAGCGCGTGGTCGTGATCGGCTCGGGCGCCACGGCCATCACCCTCATCCCCTCGATGACGGACAAGGCCCGGCACGTGACCATGCTGCAGCGCACGCCCAGCTACGTGGTCTCGGTGCCGCAGCAGGACCCGATGGCCAAACTGCTGCGCACCTTCCTGCCGGAGATGACGGTCTACAACATCTGCCGCAAGCGCAACAACTTCATCACCCAGCTGATCTTCAAGCTGTCGCGCAAGTACCCCAACGCCATGCGCAAGTTCCTGCTCAAGCAGGTGCAGGCCCAGGTCGGCAAGGACTTCGACATGAAGCACTTCACCCCGCCGTACAAGCCCTGGGACCAGCGCCTGTGCGCCGTGCCCAATGGCGACATGTTCAAGGTGCTGCGCCAGGGCAAGGCCTCGGTGGTGACCGACCACATCGATCGCTTCGTCAAGAACGGCATCCTGCTGAAGTCCGGCAAGGTGCTGGAGGCCGACATCATCGTCACCGCCACCGGCCTGAACCTGCGCCTGTTCGGCGGCATGAACATGACGGTGGACGGCGAGGCCGTGGACATGAGCAAGCGCATCTCCTACAAGGGCCTGATGTTCAATGACCTGCCCAACATGTCGAACACGCTGGGCTACACCAACGCCTCGTGGACGCTGAAGGCCGACCTGATCGCCGAGTACGTCTGCCGCCTCATCCAGCACATGGACAAGACGGGCACGCGCATCGCCGTGCCGCGCCGCAACGACCCCAGCGTCAAGGAAGCGCCGCTGCTGGACATGAGCTCCGGCTACGTGGCCCGCGCCGCCGCCGCGCTGCCCAAGGGCGCCGACAAGGCCCCCTGGAAGCTGTACCAGAACTACGCGCTGGACATGGACCAGCTGCGCAACGGCGAGCTGGAAGACGGCGTGATGTCCTTCAGCAAGCCCCACACCGCGGCCGCTGCCGCAGCACAGCGCAAGGCCGCCTGAGCGGCGTTCGCCCTGGCCTCGAGGGACCTCGGATGTGCCTCAAGGCCGCGCGGCCTGGGGCGCCCCGGCCTGGGGCATCCTTGTGTCACGGGCCACGCTGACGATGGCCTGGACGTCGCGCTCGGCCAGCCCCACGGTGGCCAGGGCGTGCGAGGTCAGCAGCAGGCCGGCCTCCAGGGTTTCGGGCACGACCTGGGTGGCGCCGGCCAGGATGAGCTCCCGCGCGTGCTGCTCGTCGTGCGAGCGCGCGAACAGCGGCAGCGTCGGGTGCAGGCGCCGCGCGTTCTGCACCACGCGCATGGCCGCCGCGGGCTGGTCCATGGTGACGACCATGCAGGCGGCCCGCTCCAGGCCGAGCTTGCCGAGGAAGTCGGCGCGCGCGGCGTTGCCATAGTAGATGGGCACCCCCTGGGCGCGCAGCAGGGCCACGCGCTCGGCGTTGTGCTCCACCGCGAGGTAGGGCACGCGCTGTTCGCCCAGCACCTGGCCCAGCAACTGGCCGACGCGGCCGTGACCGACGATGACCACCTGGCCGCCGACCTCGGGCACGGCCAGGCTGCTGTGGGCGTCCCGGTGCGGGTGCCGGGCCGCGTCCCAGCGCCGGCCCAGCTGCTCGCCCAGCCGCGCGAAAAACGGCGTGACCATCAGGCTCAGCGACACCACCAGCAGCATGAACTGGCCGATGTCCGCGTCGAGGAGGTCCGCGCCCAGTGCCGCACCGATGACGATGAAGGCGAACTCGCCGCCTTGCCCCAGGAGCATGCCGCCTTGCAGCGACTGGCCCCAGCTCAGCCCGCCAGCGCGCAGCAACAGGCCGGTGACGAGCGTCTTGATGCCCATGAGCCCGATCACCGAAGCGCCCAGCCAGAAGGGGTCGCGCAGCACCTCGCGCACATCGATGCCCATGCCCACGGACATGAAGAACAGGCCCATGAGCAGGCCCTTGAACGGCTCGATGGTGACCTCCACCTCGTGGCGGTACTCGGTTTCCGCCAGCAACAGGCCGGCCAGGAAGGCCCCCAGCGCCATCGACAGGCCGGCCGCGGCCGTGGCCCCGGCGATGCTCAGGGTGACCAGCAGGGTCAGGGCCATGAACACCTCGGACTGGCGGGACTGCGCGAAGGTGCGGAACAGCGGCACCACCAGCTTGCGCCCGCCCCACAGGATGAGGCCGATCACCCCGACCGACACCGCCATCGTGGTGGCCAGCTGGGCCCACACCCCCTGGCTGCCATCGCGCGCCAGCAGGTCGACGACGATGAGCAGGGGCACGACGGCGAGGTCCTGCAGCATCAGGATGGCGAAGGCGCCCTGTCCCAGCGGCGTGGCCAGGGTGCGCTCTTCGGTCAGCAGCTGCATGACCACCGCGGTGGACGACAGCGAGAGCACCAGTCCCAGCACCAGCGCCACCTCCGGCGGGTTGCCAAAGCCCCAGGCCAGCCCGCCCAGCGCCAGCGCCGTCAGCACCACCTGGGCCGTGCCCGTGCCGAACACCCAGCGCCGCAGCGACCACATGCGCTGCAGCGACAGCTCCAGCCCGATGAGGAACATCAGGAAGATGACGCCCAGCTCGGCCAGCGCCTGCACGCCCTGGCGCCGCGGGATGGTGACCCAGCGCAGCCAGGGCCAGTCGCCGACAAAGCTGCCCACGCCATAGGGCCCGATGAGCACGCCCATGACGAGGAAGCCGACCACCTGGTTGATGCGCAGGCGCTGCAGCAGCGGGATGAGGATGCCGACCAGGGTGAGGAAGAGCAGGGTTTCGCGCAGGAAAGGCAGCGGTGCGGAATGGTCCATGGGGGCGGTTCAGTGGGGTGCGGCGCCAGGGGGGCGCAACCAGGCGATCGCCTGCTCGCCCATGCCGCGGGCCAGGGCCTGTTCGGGCTGGCAGACCTCGATGCCCAGTTCCTGGCGCAGCAGGCGGGCTTCTTCGTCGCTGGGGGCGTGCGCCAGGACGCGGACCTCGGGGTTGAGCTCGCGGGCGATGCCGGTCAGGTGGCGGATGAGCAGGCTGTCCGGCACCGTGACAAGCAGGACAGCGGCCTTCGCGATGTGGGCCTGGATCAGGGTGGCCGGGTCCATCAGGTCGCCGGCCACGGCGTGCACATGCTCGCGGCGCAAGGCCTCGATGGTCTGGCGGTGGTCGTCGGCGACGATGCAGGGCACGCGCGCGGCGTGGAGCTGCTCGCTGATCTGACGGCCCACCGCACCGTGGCCCACCAGCACGACCAGGTCGGGCACGCGGGACAGGTCCACGTTCGCGGGCAACTGGGCCAGCGGGTCGTCACGCTGGGCCAGGCGGCGCGCCAGCGCGGAGTGCGCCTGGGCCCAGGCCAGCACCGGGCCGGTGGCGGCGAACACCGCGGCGTTGAGGGCGATGGACAGCAGCGCCGCGGCCAGGATGAGGTCCTGCCCCTCCTTGGGCAACAGGTGCAGGGCCACGCCCAGCCCGGCCAGGATGAAGGAGAACTCGCCGATCTGGGCCAGGCTGGCGCCCACGGTGATGGCGGTGTTGAGCGGGTAGCGCAGCAGCAGCACCAGGGCCATGGCCGCCAGGGTCTTGCCGACCAGGATGATGGCCACGGTGGCGGCCAGCTTGCCCGGCGACTGCCACAGCACGGCCGGGTCGAACAGCATGCCCACGGAGACGAAGAACAGCACGGCGAAGGCGTCGCGCAAGGGCAGGGACTCGTCGGCGGCGCGGTGGCTGAACTCGGACTCGCGCATCATCATGCCGGCGAAGAAGGCGCCCAGCGCGAAGGACACGTCGAACAGCTTGGCCGCGCCGAAGGCCACCCCCACCGCGGCGGCGACCACGCACAGGGTGAACAGCTCTCGCGAGCCGGTGCTGGCCACCCACCACAGCACGCGCGGGAACACCCGCCGCCCGGCCACCAGCATGGTGACGATGAAGGCCGTGACCTTGGCCAGCGTCCAGGCCACGGTGGGCCACAAGGCGGCCGCGGCCGGGCGGTTGCCACCGGGCTGCAGCAAGCCGGCGAACACCGGCAGCAGCACCAGGACCAGCACCATGACCAGGTCCTCCACCACCAGCCAGCCCACGGCGATGCGGCCGTTGCCGGTCTCCAGCAGGCCGCGGGCCTCCAGGGCCTTGAGCAGCACCACCGTGCTGGCCACCGACAGGCACAGGCCGAACACCAGCGCCCCGCCCGCGCCCCAGCCCCAGCCGTGGGCCAGCGCGGCGCCCATGGCCACGGCCACGGCGATCTGCACGATGGCGCCGGGGATGGCGACGCGGCGCACGGCCATCAGGTCGGCCACCGAGAAGTGCAGGCCCACGCCGAACATCAGCAGCATGACGCCGATCTCGGCCAGCTGCGAGGCCAGCTGCAGGTCGGCCACGAAGCCCGGCGTGCCCGGCCCGATGACGATGCCGGCCAGCAGGTAGCCCACCAGGGGCGGCAGGCGCAGGCGCGCGGCCACGAAGCCCAGCAGCAGGGCCAGGCCGAAGCCCACCGCGATGGTGGAGATCAGGGTGACGTCATGGGGCATGGTGTGAAGCAAGGGCTGGGCCAGGGGGCCGTGGCAGTCCGATCCAGCCCCCATGATCTCAGATGTGCTGCCAGGGCCCGGAGGCTATACTCGTGCCCGTCACTGGGGAGTAGCCGCTGCCCGCCGCGTGCGCTGATGCGCTGCGGCCACTGGCTGACGTCAACACACTTGGCCCGCAGGCCATGGCGTCAGCAGCCTCTGCCATCGGCCGGGGCCTGGCAAGACCTTTGACCACCTCGCACCCGTCCTGGCCGGGGGTGCGGCGTGGTCATGCGTCTGCTTCCGGCCTGTCATTCGTCGGAACCCGCCCATGTCCTCCTTCCTCGATGCCTTCACCGTCTCCACCGGTGTCGTCGCGCTCGCCGAAATCGGCGACAAGACCCAGCTGCTGGCCTTCCTGCTGGCCGCCCGCTTCAAGAAGCCCCTGCCCATCGTCGCCGGCATCCTGGTCGCCACGCTGCTCAACCACGGCCTGGCCGGCGCCCTGGGCAGCTGGATCACCGCCATGCTCCGCCCCGAGGTGCTGCGCTGGGTGCTGGGGGTGTCGTTCATCGGCATGGCGGTGTGGACGCTCATCCCCGACGAGATCGAGGACGACGAGGCCCAGGTGGCGCAACGCTTCGGCGTGTTCGGCGCCACGCTGATCACCTTCTTCCTGGCCGAGATGGGCGACAAGACGCAGATCGCCACGGTGGCCATGGCCGCGCACTTCCCGGACCCGCTGTGGGTGGTGGCCGGCACGACGCTGGGCATGCTGATCGCCGATGTGCCGGCGGTGTTCGTGGGCGACAAGCTGGCCGCGAAGATCCCGATGCGCCTGGTGCACGGCATCGCCGCGGGCATCTTCGCGCTGCTGGGCGCCGCCACCCTGATGGGCGCCGCCAAGGGCCTGGGGTTCTGAGCCGAGTGACGCTGCCGGCGCCTGCGGCAAGGCGCCAACGCAGGCGCGCCGCACCGTCACCCGCTGACGCGTCGCCCTGCTGACACGGCAGCCGGATGGCATGGTTTTGACGGTGGGCAAGCCGCGGCCGATGGGGCAAGATGGTTCCATCTCGTGTCAACGGGCCGCGTGCCCCGCCCGCTCATGCAAGTCCAAGACAGCGTCTTCCTGATCACCGGCGGCAGCTCCGGGCTGGGCGCCGCCACCGCCCGCATGGCCCTGGACGCCGGCGCCCGCGTCGTCATCGCCGACCTGGCGCCACCGCGCGAGGGCGTCCTCACCCCGCAAGACGGCGAGCGCGTGGCCTATGTGCAAACCAATGTGGTGGACGAGGCCAGCGCCCAGGCCGCGGTGGACACCGCCGTGCAGCGCTTCGGCCGCCTCGACGTGCTGGTCAACGCCGCGGGCATCGGCCCGGCCGAAAAAATCCACGGCAAGAACGGTCCGCACCGGCTGGACAGCTTCAGCCGCACCATCCAGGTCAACCTGATCGGCACCTTCAACATGATGCGCCTGGCCGTGCCGGCGATGATCGCCTCGGGTTCCCCCGGTGGCGCCGCCCGCCCCGAAGCCCATCCCGAAGACTCCCAGGGCGTGATCGTCAACACCGCCTCGGTGGCGGCCTTCGATGGCCAGATCGGCCAGGCCGCCTATGCCGCGTCCAAGGGCGGCGTGGTGGCCATGACCCTGCCGGCCGCCCGCGAGCTGGCGCGCGACCGCATCCGCGTCATGACCATCGCCCCGGGCATCTTCGAGACGCCCATGCTGCTGGGCCTGCCGCAGGAGGTGCAAGACAGCCTGGGCCGCAGCGTGCCCCACCCCGCGCGCCTGGGCCGCCCCGCCGAGTACGCCGCGCTGGTGCGCAGCATCGTCGACAACGACTACCTCAATGGCGAGGTGATCCGCATCGACGGCGGCATCCGCATGGCCGCCAAATGAAGTCCGCACAGTGAGGAGCCACACATGAACGATCCCGTCGTCATCCTGGCCGCGCGCCGCACGGCCATCGGCAGTTTCCAGGGCCAGCTCCAGTCGCTGCCCGCGCCCGTGCTGGGTGGCGCCGCCATCCGCGATGCCATCCTGAAAGCCGGGGTGCACGCCAGCGAGGTCGACGAGGTCTACATGGGCTGCTGCCTGATGGCCGGCATCGGCCAGGCCCCGGCGCGCCAGGCCCTGCTGTCCGCCGGACTGCCCGACAGCGTGCCCGCCACCACGCTGACCAAGATGTGCGGCTCCGGCATGAAGACGGTGATGCTGGCCCACGACCAGCTGCTCGCCGGCAGCGCCAGCCTGCTGGTGGCCGGCGGCATGGAGTCCATGAGCCGCGCGCCCTACCTGCTGCCCTCGGCCCGCAGCGGCCAGCGCCTGGGCCACGGCCAGATGGTGGACCACATGTTCTTCGACGGCCTGCAAGACGCCTACGACGGCCAGCTGATGGGCATGCACGCCGAGGCCATCGCCCAGGAGCTGGGCTTCACGCGTGCCGAGCAGGACGCCTACGCCCTGGCCTCGGTGCAGCGTGCCCAGGCCGCGGTGGCGCAAGGCCTGTTCGCCGGCGAGATCGCGCCGGTGACGGTGCATGTGAAAGGCGCGGGTGGCGGCGAGGTGCGCGAGCTGCGGGTCGACGAGACGCCCGGCCAGTGCCGCCCCGACAAGATCGCCACGCTCAAGCCGGCGTTCGCCAAAGACGGCAAGGACGGCACGGTGACGGCGGCCAGCTCGGCCTCGATCTCCGACGGTGCGGCCGCCCTGGTGCTGACCCGCGACAGCACCGCCCGCTCGCGCGACTGGCAGCCCATCGCGCGCATCGTCGGCCACAGCACGCACGCCGGACCGCCGGCGCGCTTCACCACGGCCCCGGTGGGCGCCATCGAGAAGCTGTTCGAGCTGACCGGCTGGTCCGACGCCGACGTGGACCTGTACGAAATCAACGAGGCCTTCGCCGTGGTCACGCTCATCGCCATGCGCGAGCTGGGCCTGAGCCACGACAAGGTCAATGTGCATGGTGGCGCCTGCGCCCTGGGCCACCCCATCGGCGCCACGGGCGCGCGCATCCTCGTCACGCTCATCCATGCGCTGCAGCAGCGCGGCCACAAGCGCGGCGTGGCCTCGCTGTGCATCGGCGGTGGCGAGGCCACGGCCATGGCCATCGAGTTGCTTTGACCCATCGACACACCATGAGCCACGACGCCCTGTTGACCGAAGACCAGCGCCTGGTGCGCGATGCCACCCGCGATTTCGCCCAGTCCGTGCTGGCCCCGAACGCCGCGCAATGGGACCGCGAGGGCGCCCTGCCGCCCGCCGTGGTCCGCCAGATGGGCGAGCTCGGCCTGCTGGGCATGCTGGTGCCCGAAGACTGGGGCGGCAGCAAGACCGACGACCTGGCCTACGCCCTGGCCATCGAGGAAATCGCCGCGGGCTGCGCCTCGTGCGCCACACTGATGAGCGTGCACAACTCGGTGGGCTGCGTGCCCATCCTGCGCTTTGGCAGCGAGGCGCAGAAAGCGCAGTGGCTGCCGCGGCTGGCCTCGGGCGAGGTCATCGGCGCCTTCTGCCTGACCGAGCCGCAAGCCGGCTCCGAGGCCGATGCGCTGCGCACGCGCGCGGTGCTGGATGGCAACGGCGAAGGTGCCCACTGGGTGCTCGACGGCGCCAAGCAGTTCATCACCAACGGGCGGCGCGCGGGCATGGCCATCGTCTTCGCCGTGACCGACCCGGCCCTGGGCAAGAAGGGCCTGTCGGCCTTCATCGTGCCCACCGACACGCCGGGCTTCGTGGTCGAGCGCGAAGAGCACAAGATGGGCATCCGCGCCTCCGACACCTGCGCCATCTCGCTGCAAGGCGTGCGCATCCCGGCCGCCCACCTGCTGGGCCAGCGCGGCGAGGGTTTGAAGATCGCGCTGTCCAACCTCGAAGGCGGGCGCATCGGCATCGGCGCGCAGGCCGTGGGCATCGCGCGGGCGGCGCTCGATGCGGCACGGGCCTATGCGCGCGAACGGGTGCAGTTCGGCAAGCCCATCGCCGAGCACCAGGCCATCGCGCAGATGCTCGCCGAGATGCACACCCGCCTGAACGCCGCGCGCCTGATGGTGCACCACGCCGCCCGCCTGCGCATGGCCGGCGTGCCCTGCATCTCCGAGGCCTCGCAGGCCAAGCTGATGGCTTCCGAGACCGCCGAGTGGGTGTGCTCCAAGGCCATCCAGGTGCACGGCGGCAATGGCTACCTGCAAGACTACGCGGTGGAGCGCCACTACCGCGACGCCCGCATCACCCAGATCTACGAAGGCACGAGCGAGATCCAGAAGATCGTCATCGCCCGCCAGCTGTGAACCCCTGATCCCGGACCGGAGAAAGCACACCCATGAGCACCACGCCCCACCTCTACGGCAGCCACTCGCCCGTCAGCCGCCCCACGGTCCGCCTGTTGATCCAGGGCGAGTTCGTCGACTCGCGCAGCACCGAGCTGCACCCCATCGTCAACCCGGCCACGCAGGAGGTGCTGGCCCAGGTGCCCATGGCCACGCCGGAAGAGGTCGATGCGGCGGTGGCCGCCGCGCGCCAGGCCTTCGTCACCTGGAAGGCCACGCCGCTGGCCGTGCGCATGCGCATCATGCTGCGCTTCCAGGCCCTGCTGCGCGAGCACCTGAGCCGCATCGCCCACGTGCTCACGCTGGAGCAGGGCAAGACCCTGGCCGACGCCGAGGGCGACATCGTCCGTGGCCTGGAGGTCGTCGAGCACGCCTGCTCGGTGGGCACGCTGCAGCTCGGCGAGCTGGCCGAAAACGTGGCCAACGGCGTGGACACCTACACCCTGCGCCAGCCCATCGGCGTGTGCGCGGGCATCACGCCCTTCAACTTCCCCGCCATGATCCCGCTGTGGATGTTCCCGATGGCCATCGCCTGCGGCAACACCTTCGTGCTCAAGCCCTCGGAGCAGGACCCGCTGGTGACGATGCGCCTTGTGGAACTGGCGCTGGAAGCCGGCGTCCCGCCCGGCGTACTGAACGTGGTGCACGGTGGCGAGCACGTCGTCAACGCGCTGTGCGACCACCCGGACGTGAAAGCGATCTCCTTCGTCGGCTCCACCCGTGTGGGCACGCACGTCTACGAGCGCGCCAGCCTGAACGGCAAGCGCGTGCAGTGCATGATGGGCGCGAAGAACCACGCCATCGTGGTGCCCGACGCGAACAAGGAGCAAACGCTCAACGCGCTGGCCGGTGCTGCCTTCGGCGCCGCGGGCCAGCGCTGCATGGCGCTGTCGGTGGCCGTGCTGGTGGGCGAAGCCCGCAAGTGGGTGCCTGACCTGGTGGCGCGCGCCAAGAAGCTCAGCGTGGGTGCCGGCGACTCGGCATCAACGGACGTCGGCCCGCTGATCTCCTGTGCAGCGCGCGAGCGCGTCGAGGCGTTGATCGCCCGAGGTGTCGAGGACGGCGCCCAGCTGGAGTTAGACGGCCGCATACCGTCGCTGCCCGGCGCACTGAAGGAAGGCAACTTCGTCGGCCCGACCATCTTCAGCGGCGTGAGGCCGGGCATGTCGGTCTACGAGCAGGAAATCTTCGGCCCGGTGCTGTGCATCGTAGAGGCCGAGACGATGGATGAGGCCATCGCGATCACCAACGCCAACCCGAACGGCAACGGCACGGCCATCTTCACGCAGTCGGGCGCGGCGGCTCGCAAGTTCGAGGAGGAGATCGAGGTGGGCCAGGTGGGCATCAACGTGCCTATCCCAGTGCCTGTGCCGCTCTTCTCGTTTACCGGCTCACGCGGCTCCAAGCTGGGCGACCTGGGCCCCTACGGCAAACAAGTGGTCCTTTTCTACACGCAGACCAAGACGGTCACCGCGCGCTGGTTCGACGACGACACGACGGCCGGCCCGGTGAACACGACGATCCGGCTGCATTGAGCGGCGGAGGAACCCAACATGAAAATCGGTTTTATCGGCCTCGGCCACATGGGCGCGCCGATGGCGCTGAACCTGCTGAAAGCAGGCCATGAAGTACATGCGTTCGACCTGAGCGCCGACGCCTTGCGCGCGCTGCAGGATGCCGGTGCACAGGTGGCCGCATCGCCGCGCGATGCGGCCTCGGGCGCGACGTTCGTCATCACGATGCTGCCGGCCGCTCCGCACGTGCGCTCGGTGCTGTCCGGCGAGAACGGCGTGCTCGCCGGCCTCGGCGCGGGCGCGACCGTGATCGATTCGAGCACGATCGACCCGGCGAGCGCACAGGCGTTCGGCGCGCTCGTGCGCGAGCACGGCGGCGCGTTCGTCGATGCGCCGGTGTCGGGCGGCACCGGCGGCGCGGCGGCCGGCACGCTGACTTTCATGGTCGGCGGCAGCGACGCGGATTTCGAGCGCGTGAAGCCGGTGCTCACGGGCATGGGCAAGAACATCGTCCACTGCGGTGCGACGGGCATGGGGCAGGTGGCGAAGGTCTGCAACAACCTCGTGCTCGGCATCTCGATGGCGGCCGTGTCGGAGGCGATGTCGCTCGGCGTCGCGCTCGGCATCGACCCGAAAGTGCTGGCCGGCATCGTCAACACGTCGACGGGCCGCTGCTGGAGTTCGGATACCTACAACCCGTATCCGGGCGTGATCGAAACCGCGCCTTCGTCGCGTGGTTACTCGGGCGGCTTCGGCACCGACCTGATGCTGAAGGATCTCGGCCTCGCGAACGATGCCGCGAAGCAGGCGCGCCAGCCCGTCTATCTCGGCGCGCTCGCGCAGCAGCTGTACCAGACGATGAGTAGCCGCGGCGACGGCCAGCTCGATTTCTCGGCGGTGATCCGCCTGTATCAACCGGCAACCAAGAAGGACGCGTGATGATCGAACTGGACTACGTCGACGACGGCGCGATCGCGTGCGCGACGCTCAAGCGTCCGCCCGCGAACGCCTTTACCGCCGACGGGCTGCGGCAACTGCAGGCAACCGTCGCCGAACTGAATGCGAACTCGCGCGTGCGCGCGCTGGTGATCACCGGCGACGGCCCGAAGTTCTTCAGCGCGGGTGCCGACCTCACCACGTTCGCCGAAGGCGACCGCGCGGTTGCGCGCGCGATGGCGTCGCGTTTCGGCGCGGCGTTCGAGGCGCTGCACGACGCGCG
>JADFIG010000008.1 GCA_022566735.1 Pseudomonadota bacterium | reverse complement strand
ACCTCGCCCTTGCGCAGGACACCGATGAGCAGCGGAAGCTGTGCGAGCGTCTGTGCGCCGGTATCTCCCGTCTTGAAGATCTTCCGCCGCAGGCATTGGACCGGCCGGGTCTCGTTCCTCTACGAATCCCGCCTCGAACACCCACTGAAACAGCATTCTGGGTCGAAAAGCGGCTCGACGCCTTTCGTGTCGAAGCCGATCTGCCCTCCGAAATAGGAGATGTCGATCGGTTACACCGGCACGCCTTCTTGATCTACCGCTATCGTAACGGGAGCGAAGAGCACCTGCGGCTGGGAGCCGAGTTGTTCCATCTCCTGCCGGCTCATCGGCAGGAAGGGCGCCGGGCCGAAGCGCTTCGCCCAGAAGGGACGGTAGGCGGTCAGGGCCTTGGGCGGAGTGACGGGCAGGGCGGACATAGCCTTCAATTGTCGTCGTCGGTTGGCCGCTGAAAGCACAAAGCCCGCGCCAGGCGCGGGCTTTGCATCGGACAGCCGCGTGAATTACAGCGCGCGGATGTTGGCGGCCTGCAGGCCCTTGGGGCCCTGCTTCACTTCGAATTCGACCTGGGCACCTTCGGCCAGCGTGCGGAAGCCGCCGCCGTTCTTGATTTCGCTGTGGTGGGCGAACAGGTCCTTGCCGCCGTCGGCCGGCGTGATGAAGCCGAATCCCTTGCCGTCGTCGAACCACTTGACGATGCCGGTTTGCATGGTGCTCATGAAAGATTTCCTTGGTGTTGTTGGATGAGGTTTCGTCCGCAGCCCGAGCGGCTGCGGCAAAACACAACACTCAAGATCAGACACAGCGGACGTCGGCGGCAACTGCCAGCCGAGGCCGCAGATTGTAGGGGCTCAGACCGCCAGCAGCGGCGCTACCGCAGCGGCCATGCCCCGGGCGCGCGGAGAACCGCCCTCGACACGGCTCTCCTCGAAGACCGCGCAGGCGCATTCGCGGCAGGCCCCACAGGCTGTCGCCACGCGCAATTCGTCCTGCAGGGACTCGAAGCTCGGGCAACCGCTCGCAGCGGCCACGGCAATGTCGCGATCGGAGACGCGGTGGCAGACACAGACAATCATGGACACGAAGTCTAATGCGAATCGATCTCATTTGCAAAAAGACCGGTTTTGATCGGCAGGCGGGGCTGGGGATACTCCGGACCAATTTCACGTTTCGGAGCTTCCCATGCAAGGCGACCCCCAAGTCATCGCCCACCTCAACCAGCAGCTCAAGCTGGAGCTGACGGCCATCAACCAGTACTTTTTGCATGCCCGCATGCTGAAGAACTGGGGCCTGACCAAGATGGCCAAGCATGAGTACGAGGAGTCCATCGAGGAGATGAAGCACGCCGACAAGCTCATCGAGCGCGTGCTGTTGCTGGAAGGCCTGCCCAATCTGCAGGACCTCGGCAAGCTGCTGATCGGCGAAAACGCGATCGAGACCTTGCGCTGCGACCTGCAGATCGAGACCGCGTCCCACGTGCACCTGAAGGAGGCCGTGGCCTATTGCGAAAGCGTGCGCGACTACGTCTCACGCGAGATCTTCGTCGACATCCTGGACGACACCGAGGAGCACATCGACCATCTCGAGACCCAGCTCGAGCTGGTCAAGACGGTGGGCGAGCAGAACTATCTGCAGTCGCAGATGGGCGACGCCAGCTGAACAGGCGCTCTGCCCTGAGGCGGGCTTAGAGGAAGCGTTCCAGCAACCGCTTGGACTGCCGGTCCAGCGCCCAGCGGTCCGGCACCTGCAGCTGCACGCCGTGGGTGGATGTGATGAGGAGCCGGCCCTCCTCCAGCCGCCGGATGTCTTCCTCGCTCTTCAGCACGAAGTCCACCTCGCCCCGGTCGGTCTCGATGCGCCAGGTGCTGGGAGTGCCGAAGGTGTTCACCGAGATCAGCCGCTTGAGCGTTGGGTGGAACTCGCGCGCCGCCAGTTCAGCCTCCAGCAGGCGGCGCGGGCCCTCGGGCAGTGCCGACAGGCGCTCGATCCAGGCCAGTTCATGCCCGTGCCCCCCAATGAGGGACACGCCCTCGTCCGGCGCCGAGATGGGGTGCGCACGCACCGGCGACACCCCCACGTGGGCATCGCCGTTCAGGTCGACCATCACCAGCTTGCCAAAAGCGTCGAGGTACAGCTCGCGGAAGGGCAGCGTCGTGCTCATGCATTCACCGTGTGTGCGTTCGGGTTGGGTGCGACGACCAACAGGCCGCCGTCCTCGGCCGCCTCGGCGTCGACGCGCCGGGCCTGGGCTTCCCACAGCCGCCAGTAGTGGCCCTGGCGCGCGATCAGCTCGTCATGCGGCCCGAGCTCGACGACCTCGCCGCGGTCCATCACGACGAGACGGTCGGCCTTGCGCAGCGTCGACAGGCGGTGGGCGATGGCGATGGTGGTGCGGCCCTTGACCAGGTTGTCCAGCGCGCGCTGGATCTCCTTTTCGGTCTCGGTGTCGACCGCGCTGGTGGCCTCGTCGAGGATCAGAACCGCGGGGTCGATCAACAGCGCGCGGGCGATGGAAATGCGCTGGCGCTCGCCGCCGGACAGGCCCTGCCCGCGTTCACCCACCAGGCTGTCGTAGCCATGCGGCAGACGCAGGATGAACTCGTGGGCATGGGCCGCACGGGCGGCCGCGACGATCTCGGCGCGGGTCGCGTCCGGCTTGCCGTAGGCGATGTTCTCGGCAATGGTGCCGAAGAACAGGAAGGGCTCCTGCAGCACCAGGCCGATGTGGCGGCGGTAGTCGGCCACCTTGATGCGGCGCAGGTCCACGCCGTCGACCTTGATCGATCCCTCGGTCACGTCGTAGAAGCGGCAGATCAGGTTCACCAGCGTGCTCTTGCCCGAGCCGCTGTGGCCCACCAACCCCACCATCTCGCCAGGGCGGATGTCCAGGTTCAGGTTGCGGATGACCGAGCGCGAGCCGTAGCGGAAATGCACCCCCTGCATCGCGATCGAGCCCTTGACATCGCTGAACGGCAGCGGCTGCGCCGGGTCGGGCACGTTGGAGACATGGTCCAGGATGTCGAAGATGCGCTTGGCACCGGCCGCGGCCTTCTGCGTGACGGACACGATGCGGCTCATCGAGTCGAGGCGGCCGTAGAAGCGGCCGATATAGGCCAGAAAGGCGGTCAGCGTGCCCACCGTGATGCTCTGGTGGGCGATCAGCCAGATGCCCACGCCCCAGACCACCAGCAGGCCCATCTCGGTCAGCAGCGCGACGCTGGGCGTGAACAGGCTCCAGGTGCGGTTCAGCCGGTCATTGACCTGCAGGTTCTTCGCATTGGCTTCGCGAAACCGCGCGGCTTCGCGTTTCTCCTGAGCGAAGGCCTTGACGACGCGGATGCCCGGAATCGTGTCGGCCAGCACGTTGGTGATCTCGCCCCAGACCCGGTCGATCTTCTCGAATCCGGTGCGCAACCGGTCGCGCACCAGGTGGATCAGCCAGGCGATGAAGGGCAGCGGCACCAGCGTGGCCAGCGCCAGCCCGGGGTGGATGCTGAACAGGATGATGGAAGTCATCGCCAGCATCAGCACATCGGTGATGAAGTCCAGCGCATGCAGGCTCAGGAACACGCTGATGCGGTCGGTCTCGGAGCCGATGCGCGACATCAGGTCGCCGGTGCGCTTGTTGCCGAAGTATTCGAGCGACAGGCCCAGCAGGTGCTCGAAGGTGGCGGTGCGCAGGTCGGCCGCGATGCGCTCCGACACCAGCGCCAGCAGATAGGTCTTGGCCCAGCCCAAAGCCCAGGAGAACAGCGCCGCGCCGAGCAAGCCGCCGAGCAGCAGCGTCACCAGCATCGGGTCGATGGACTGGCCGCTCTGGAAAGGAATCAACACCCTGTCCATCAGCGGCATGGTCAGGTAGGGCGAGACCAGGGTCGCACCGGTCGCGCCCAGCATCAGCGCGAACCCCAGCAACAACTGGCCCTGGTAGGGCCGCGCGAAGCGCCACAGCCGCAGCAGCACCCAGGTGCTGGGCGGCGTGGTGCTTTCGCCAAAGTCGAAATCCGAGTCCTCGTCAGCGCCGGCATCGTCGGGCACGACCTGGCCCGACAGGCGCTGCAGTTCACGGTCAAAGGCATCCGCGAAACGCACCGCCGACGGATTGCAGGCCAAGGTGAAGCGCCAGCGCGCGAGGCGACGGCTCGGGTCAAACAGCTCCATGAAGGCCAGGCCGCCGTGGTCGCTCAGCCGCAGGCTCTGGCCCGGCGCGAGCGGGAAAGCGAGCCATTGCGCACCGGCCGGCTCGAAGGACAGCAAGCGCGAATCGGTCAGCGCGATCAGGCCCGGGGCGAAGCGGCCGTCCGCATCCAGGTCAACCTCCAGCGTCGCCACCACGTTCTCGCCGGCCTGGAGCTGCCCCTGCAGGGCGGCTGAATGAGGATGCGACGGGATGACGGTGGCAAGGTCTTGCATGTTGTTGTGGGCTCCGACGGGCTGCTGCAATTCTCCCCGATGAGTTCGGCGCACAATTCCACGCGCTGTCCGCGCCCAACTCCCCCCACTCCATGAGCAAGAAGAACGATATCCGCCTGCTGCGCATCAATTACCTGCGCGGGCCGAACATGTGGACCTACCGACCGGTCCTGGAGGTGTGGCTCGACCTGGGCGAGCTGGAGGACTTCCCCAGCCACCTGCTGCCCGGATTCAACGACCGCCTGACCACGGCCCTGCCCGCGCTGATCGAGCACCACTGCGGTGTCGGCGAACGCGGCGGCTTCATCGAGCGCCTGCGCGACGGCACCTGGATGGGCCATGTGCTGGAGCACATCGTCATCGAGCTGCTCAACCTGGCCGGCATGCCCACCGGCTTCGGCCAGACCCGCAGCACCTCGCAGCGCGGCGTCTACCGCATGGTCTTCCGGGCCCGCGACGAGCAGGTCGCTCGCATCGCGCTGCGCCAGGGCCACGCCCTGCTGATGGCGGCCATCAACGACGAGCCCTTCGACGTGGATGCGGCGGTGGAGTCGGTGCGCGAGCAGATCGACGATTGCTACCTCGGCCCCTCGACGGCGGCCATCGTGGGGGCGGCCACCGACCGCGGCATCCCGCACATCCGCCTCAACGAGGGCAACCTGGTGCAGCTGGGCTACGGCGCGGCACAGCGCCGCATCTGGACGGCCGAGACCGACAAGACCAGCGCCATCGCCGAAGGCATCGCCGGCAACAAGGACCTCACCAAGACCCTGCTGAAGGCCTGCGGCGTGCCCGTGCCCGAAGGCGAGGTGGTGGGCAGCCCCGAGGCCGCCTGGGAAACCGCCCAGGACATCGGCCTGCCGGTGGTGGTCAAGCCGCTGGACGGCAACCACGGCCGTGGCGTGTCGCTGGAGCTGACCGAGCGCGCCGACGTGGAGGCCGCCTTCAAGATCGCCGAGGCCGAGGGCAGCGACGTCATCGTCGAGAGCTTCATCCCCGGTGACGAGCACCGCCTGCTGGTGGTGGGCGGCAAGGTCGTGGCCGCGGCCCGCGGCGAGAGCATCTGGATCATCGGCAACGGCCGTGACAGCGTGGTCAAGCTCATCGACGAGCAGCTCAACTGCGACCCGCGCCGCGGCGAGGCCGAGGAGTTCCCGCTGGAAACCATCATCCTGGACCGCGAACCCGCCATGCGCCTGCTGCTGGAGCGCCAGGGCCTGAGCGGGGACTCCGTGCCGACCGATGGTCAGCGCGTGCTGGTGCAGCGCAACGGCAACGTCGCCATCGACTGCACCGACGACGTCCACCCCGACGTGGCCCATGCCGCCAGCCTGGCTGCCCGCGTGGTGGGCCTGGACATCGCCGGCATCGACATGGTCATCACCGATGTCTCCAAGCCCCTGCTGCCGCAGCGTGGCGCGGTGGTCGAGGTCAATGCCGGCCCCGGTCTGCTGATGCACCTCAAGCCCGCCGAGGGCCTGCCGCGGCCGGTGGGCAAGGCGATTGCCGACCACCTGTTTGCGGACGACGAACCCGGTCGCGTGCCCATCGTGGGCGTGGCGGGTTCGCAGGGCACCACCCAGATCGCACGCCTGGTGGCCTGGCTGCTGCACCTCAGCGGCAAGCACGTGGGCCTGGGTTGCCGCGAGGGCCTGTTCCTGGGCAGCCGCCGCATCGAAAGCGGTGACCGCGCCAACTTCGCCACCGGCCAGCGCCTGCTGATGAACCGCGAGGTCGATGCCGTGGTGCTGGAAAACGGCGCGGCGTCCATCCTCAACGACGGCCTGGCCTACGACCGCTGCACGGTGGGCGTGGTGACCGACCTGCGCGGTGCCGAGGCCCCGGTGGCGCCGGAGTTGGCCGAACACGACATCCACGAGCCGGCACAGATGTTCAAGGTGCTGCGCACCCAGGTGGACGTGGTGCTGCCCGAGGGCGTGGCTGTGCTCAATGCGTCTGACGAGCGGCTGCTGGAGATGGCCGAGCTGTGCGATGGCGAAGTCATCCTCTACGACATCGACCACCACAACCCCGCGCTGGTGGCCCACCGCGCCAAGGGCGGCCGCACCGTGTCGGTCGATGGTCACCATGTGCTGCTGACGCACAACGGCCTGGTGCCGCTGCGCTGTGCCGACCTCAACAGCGCCGCGGCCCGCCGCATGACCGCGGGCATCGCCGACCAGCCGGTGCCGGGCACCAGTGTGCGCTGCCTGCTGGCCGCGGCCGGCGTGGCCTGGGCCCTGGGCATCTCGCCCGAGCTGATCTCGGCCGGCCTGGAAACCTTCGACCCTTCGACCAAGAAGTAATCAAGCGAGACGACATGGACGTTTCCCGCATCCGGGCCCTGCGTGGCCCCAACCTCTGGAGCCGCCACACCGCCATCGAGGCCGTGGTGCGTTGCGAGACCAGCGAATGCAACATCGACGCGTTGCAAGGCTTCGAAGGCCGCGTGCGCAAGCTCTTCCCGAGCATGGGGCCGCTGCGCCCCGATGGCCGTCCGGGCCAGATCAGCGTTGCCCATGTGCTGGAAACCGTGGCCCTGGCGCTGCAGGCGCAGTCGGGGTGCCCGGTGACTTTCAGCCGCACCTCGCAGACCCTGGAAGAAGGCATCTACCAGGTGGTGGTCGAGTACAGCGAGGAGCCGGTGGGCAAGAAGGCCTTTGACCACGCCATCGCGCTGGTCGAGGCTGCGCTGCAGGACCAGCCCTTCGACGTCGAGGCCGCCCTGGCCGAGCTGCGCGAACTCGACGAGGACGTGCGCCTGGGGCCCAGCACCGGCTCGATCGTGGATGCGGCCATGGTGCGCGGCATTCCCTACCGCCGCCTGACCCAGGGCTCGCTGGTGCAGTTCGGCTGGGGCAGCCAGCAGCGCCGCATCTGGGCCGCCGAGGTGGACAACACTTCCGCCGTGGCCGAGTCCATCGCCCAGGACAAAGACCTCACCAAGCGGCTGCTGGCCTCGGCCGGCGTGCCGGTGCCCACGGGCCGCCCGGTGGTCGATTTCGCCGACGCCTGCATGGTCGCCGAGGAAATCGGCTGGCCGGTGGTGGTCAAGCCGCGCGATGGCAACCAGGGCAAGGGCGTGACGGTCAACATCGTCAGCAACGAGCACCTGGAGAGCGCCTACAAGGTGGCGGCCGAGTACGGCGAGGTCATGGTCGAGCGCTACCTGCCGGGCAACGACTTCCGCCTGCTGGTGGTGGGCGACCGTCTGGTGGCCGCGGCCCGCCGCGACCCGCCCCACGTGATCGGCGACGGCGTGCACACCGTGCGCCAGCTGGTCGCCAAGGTCAACGAAGACCCGCGCCGTGGCGAAGGCCATGCCACCTCGCTGACCAAGATCCGCATCGATGAGATCGCCGTGGCGCGCCTGCAGGTGCAGGGCCTCACCGCCGACGACGTGCCCGAGAAGGGCCGCCGCGTCATCATGCGCAACAACGCCAACCTGTCGACCGGCGGCACGGCCACCGACGTGACCGACGATGTGCATCCCGAGGTGGCCGCCCGCGCCATCGCCGCGGCCCAGACCATCGGCCTGGAGATCTGCGGCGTGGACGTGCTGGCCGAGAGCGTGCACCGTCCGCTGGAAGAGCAGAACGGCGGCATCGTCGAGGTCAATGCCGCGCCGGGCTTGCGCATGCACCTGTCGCCGTCCTACGGCAAGGGCCGCAACGTCGGCGAGGCGGTCATCAACAACCTTTACAAGCCGGGCGAGGATGGCCGCATCCCCGTCGTCGCCGTGACCGGCACCAACGGCAAGACCACCACCGCGCGCCTGACCGCGCACCTGCTGGCCACCTCGGGCCTGCGCGTGGGCATGACCAACACCGATGGCGTCTATGTGAACGGCCGCCAGATCGACAGCGGCGACTGCTCAGGGCCCAAGAGCGCACGCAATGTGCTGATGCACCCCGATGTCGATGCCGCGGTGTTCGAGACCGCGCGCGGTGGCATCCTGCGCGAAGGCCTGGGCTTTGACCGCTGCGGCACGGCCGTGGTGACCAACATCGGCGCGGGTGACCACCTGGGCCTGAACTACATCACCACGGTGGATGACCTGGCCGTGCTCAAGCGCGTCATCGTCGTCAACGTGGCGCCCACGGGCTACGCCGTGCTGAACGCGGCCGACCCCATCGTCGTGGCGATGGCGCCGAAGTGCCCGGGCGGCATCATCTATTTCGCGATGGACGCGCACAACCCTGTGCTGACGGCCCACCGCGCCCAGGGCAAGCGCACCATCTGCGTGGACGGCGACGCCATCGTGGTGTCCGAAGGCAACTGGCGCGAGAACCTGCTGCTGCGCGACATCCCGCTGACGCGCAACGGCACCATCGGTTTCCAGGTCGAGAACGTGATGGCCTCCATCGGCGCGGCCTGGAGCGCCGGCATGGACTGGGACGTGATCCGTGCCGGCCTGGCCAGCTTCGTCAACGACTCGGACAACGCGCCGGGCCGCTTCAACGTGATGAGCTTCCGTGGCGCCACGGTGATCGCCGACTACGGCCACAACCCCGACGCCATGCGTGCGCTGGTGGGGGCGGTCAATGGCATCCCGGCCAAGCGCCGCAGCGTGGTCATCAGCGGGGCGGGCGACCGGCGCGACGAGGACATCCGCGAGCAGACGGCCATCCTGGGCGATGCCTTCGACGAGTTCATCCTCTACCAGGATGCCTGCCAGCGTGGCCGCGAGGACGGCGAGGTGCTGGGCTTGCTACGCGAAGGCCTGAGCAAGGCCCAGCGTGCCCAGCATGTCGAGGAAGTGCGCGGCGAGTTCCTGGCCATCGACACGGCGCTGGAGCGCCTGCGTCCCGGCGACCTGTGCCTGGTGCTGGTGGACCAGGTCGAAGAGGCGCTGGCCCACCTGGCCAAGCGCTGCGCCGAAGAGCCGGCGACAGCCTGAGCCCTGCTGCTGTTGTTGAGGCTGCCGCTGCGGCTGCGGCTGCGGGGCGCTGCCCCGCTCGCCGGGCCCGGCAGGTCAGTAGGCCACGCTGTAGCGGTGGCCCTTGAAGCGGAACACCGCCGACTTCAGCTTGATTTCCTCAAGCACCAGCCCCGGCGCGGGCTGGTCGCCTTCGTGGAAGACCCCGCCGTTGAGGATGAGCATGCGGTTGGCCGGCACGTCCGAGTGCATGGCCCCGCCGATGCTGAGCGCCGGCAATGCGCGGCGCACGTCATCCGGCAACTCCGCCACCGGCACCACGCGGACCGGGGCGTCGCGCAGCGAGGCGTCGACGTGCAGGGCGTTGCCCTCGCCGGCCCGGGGGCTGGCTTTGCGTTCCGTCGTGTTCGACGGCAGGGGGGCGGGGGGCGCCTGCACGACCTGGGTGTGCGCCGGCGGTGCCAGGGGCGGCGTCACGGCGGGGGCGGGCGCGGGGACCACGGGAGCCGGCGCGGTGGGCGGCAGGGGCTGCGGTGGGTGCAGGGCCTGGGCTGAAGGCGAGGGCGTCTGCACCGGAGCGACCGCGATCGACGCGGGCTCCGAGGGCGACAGCGCCCACCAGCCGCCCAGCACCAGCACCGCGCCACCCAGCAGGCCCCCCATCAGCCAGGGCAGGCGCGGCGAGGCGCCGTGGCCGGGCGGCGGCGCCTCACCCGCATCGCCGTGCTGGGTGTGCAAGGTGGGCACGCCTTCGCGTTCCCGCTCGGCATCGGCTTTCTTCAAGGCATCCAGGATGTAGGACATGGTCGGACCTCGGGGGATCAGGGGGGGGCCATCACCAGGCGCGGTTCCTGGACGCCGCTGATGCGGTTGAGCAGCATGAAGGTGGTGGCGCCGGCCACGCCATCGGGCTTGAGGCCCTGAGAGAGCTGGAAGGCCTGCAGCCGGGCCTGCAGGGGCGCGTCCAGGCGGGCCGGGGCAGGCACGGCGGGGCCGTGGTCCAGTTGCGTCAGGCGCTCGGCCAGCCAGTCCACCGGCGGGCCGCTCTGGCCCAGGGTCAGCTTGCCGCGGAAGCCTTCCGGGGCGCGCCACAGGGTGGCGAAATCGCCGCGCCACACGCTGGACAGCGCGCTCAACGGCAAGCGCACCGTGCCGTCACCGACCTGCAGCCAGGCCTGGCGGGTGTCGAGCAAGGTCAGCACCGCATGGCGGGTGTGGCCCTGTTCGTCCTGCAAGGTCAGCAGGGCAGGGCGGTCGAGTTGCATCAGCAGCGCCAGGCCGCCACTGGCACGGAAGCACACCAGCGCCTGGCGGCGGGCTTGCGCGCAGGGGTCGCCCGTGCCGAGGTTGACTTGCCACAGCTGGGCCAACTCCCGCCAGGCGGGGGCCTCCTCGGTCGCGGTGCGCTGCATCAGCTCCTGCGGGCTGAGTTGCTGCGCGGCTGCGGCCGAGGCGGCGCTCAAGGCCCAGGTGGCTCCCTGAGGCAAGGCCTTGTGCTTGCCCGCAGAGCGGGTCGTGGCGCTGGCCGTTGCGCTGGCCGGGTCGGCGCCTGGCGCGCCGCGGGCCTGCTGTGCACCGACCTGTGCGCTGACCTGTGCGGAGGGCGTGGCGCTGGGGCGCTGGATGGCCACCACCAGCCCGGCCACACTCAACACGAGGCTGAAGCCCAGGCCGGCCCAGGCCCAGCGAGGCCAGCCTGATCCGGGCAGCGCGGTGCTGGCTCCCGCTTGGCCGCCTGCCGTGGAGGCGTCGGCGGTCGAGGATGCGCTGGCGAGGTGCTGGCCCTCGAAGACCTCGGCTGCGGCCTTGTCCACGATGTGGCGGTCCACCCGCGCCTTGCCCTCGGCGAAGGCGCCCAGCAGGGCGCGGTCGCACAGCAGGTTGATGCGCCTGGGCACGCCTTTGGTGATGTGGTGGATGCGCCGCAGGGCCTTGCTGTCGAACAGCGTGCCGCGCCGCAATCCGGCGGTGCTCAGGCGGTGCTGGATGTACTGTGAGGTCTCGCCTTCCGAGAGGGCATCGAGGTGGAAGCGCGCGATGACGCGCTGCGCGAGTTGCTCCAGCTCCGGCTGGGCCAGCATCTGGCGCAACTCGGGCTGGCCGATCAGGATGATCTGCAGCAGCTTGCGCTCGCTGGTTTCCAGGTTGGTCAGCAGGCGCAACTGCTCCAGCACCTCGGGCGAGAGGTTCTGCGCCTCGTCGATGATGAGGACGTTGTTCTGCCCCACAGCGTGCGTCTTGAGCAGGTACTCGTTGAGCGCATCGACGCGCGCCTTCATCGATGCCTGCCCGCTGGCGTCAGGCTGCACGGGGATGCGGAACTCGTCGCAGATGGCCTGCAGCAACTCCGCCGCATTCAGCTTGGGGTTGAAGATGTAGGCCACGTTGCAGCGCCGCGGGATCTGCTCCAGGAAGCAGCGGCACACGGTGGTCTTGCCCGCGCCGATCTCGCCAGTGAGCAGCACGAAGCCGCCCCCGCCGCCCACGCCATACAGCAGGTGGGCCAGCGCTTCGCGGTGGCGCTCGCTCATGAACAGATAGCGCGGGTCGGGCGCGATCGAGAACGGCGCCTGCTTGAGTCCGAAATACGCGGCGTACATGGGGCCCAAGGATACCTGCGCCGTGGCCTGGCCCCGCGGGACGCAAGGCAGAATGCGGGGATGACGCCTGCCGACACGATGCCGACCTCGCCGAACGCCTGTGCCGCTGCCGGCCAGCTGCTGCCACCTCCGCAGCAACTGGATGCCTGCGTGGTCGACACCAACGTCATCCTCGTGGCCAACGGCCAGCACCCGGGCGTGTCCGAGACCTGTGTGCAGACCTGCCAGGCCTGGCTGGAGGCCCTCATGGCGCGCGGGCGCATCGTGCTGGACGAGGGCTTCGAGATCCTGCACGAGTACCGCCACAAGACCGACCCCGAAGCCGGACAGGGCGCGGGCGATGCCTTCGTGCGTTGGGCCCTGCACCACGTCAACGACCCAGTCCGCTGCGAGCGGGTTGCCCTGCAGCCCGAGCCGGTGTGGGGTTACCAGCACTTCCCGCACGCCGAACGCCTGTGGGACTTCGACCGCGCCGACCGCAAGTTCATCGCCGTGGCCTGCACGCACCCGGCGCACCCGCCCATCCTGCAGGCGGCCGACTCCAAGTGGATGGACTGGGCGCCCTGCCTGGCGGAGTTCGGCATCGACGTGCGGTTCCTCTGCGGCGGCGACGTCCGCCAGTTCCACCTCCACAAGTTCGGTCGCTGATGCGCTGCGCCGCCGAACCGCTGTCGCCCCAGGAGCCTGCGCCATGAACGAGTTCTTCCGCTTCCCCCACACCCCGCACCTGGCCTGGCTGGCCAGCGGCACGCCGCGCGACGACAAGGTGCTGTCGCCCGAAGAAGCCCGGGCCCTGCTGGCCCACCCCCTGGTCGTCGAGGAAAAGCTCGACGGCGCCAACATGGGCATCTCGTTTTCCAGCGAAGGCGTGCTGCACGTGCAGAACCGCGGCCAGTACCTCAACAAGCCCTACGGCGGCCAGTTTGCCCGGCTCGACGAGTGGCTGGCCGTGCGCGAGGGGGACCTGTTCGACGCCCTGGGCGACACCCTGATGCTGTTCGGTGAGTGGTGCGCCGCCCAGCACTCGCTGGACTACGACACCTTGCCCGACTGGTTCCTGGCCTTCGATGTCTTCGACCGCACC
Source organism: Pseudomonadota bacterium (assembly GCA_022566735.1). Taxonomy (GTDB): domain Bacteria; phylum Pseudomonadota; class Gammaproteobacteria; order Burkholderiales; family Burkholderiaceae_C; genus Aquabacterium. Next base: position 109,189 of record JADFIG010000008.1, on the reverse strand, counting down.
GAGCAGCGCTTCTGGAGCACCTGCCGCCGCCACGAACTCGCCACCAGGCTGGGCCTGCGCGAGGTGCCGCGCGTGAGCTCAGGCCAGACCAGCTTGCCCGAATTGACCGAGTGGGTGCAGAACCACCGCAGCCATTACCGCGAAGGCTCGCTCGAAGGCGTGGTGGTGCGCCACGAAGACGCCGACTGGTTGCTGCAGCGCGCCAAGCTCGTCCGGCCTGACTTCGTGCAGAGCATCGAGGAGCACTGGCGCAGTCGCGCCCTGCAGTGGAACCGCATCAGCTGGGAGTGATCGGCGGCGCCTGATCCCAAAGCCGATCAGGCCCGCGCCAGCCAGCGTTCCACCAGCTTGACCCACAGCGTGGCGCCCAGCGGGATCAGCGTGTCGTTGAAGTCGTAGCTGGGGTTGTGCAGCGTGCAGGGGCCCAGTCCGTGGCCGCCTTCGCGGTGTGTGCCGTCGCCATTGCCGATGACGAAGTAGGCGCCCGGCTTGGCCTGCAGGAAGTAGCTGAAGTCTTCCGCGCCCATGGTGGGCTCGAACTCCTGCACCATCGCCTCGCCGACCAGTTCGCACATCACCTCGCGCACGAATTCGGCCTCGGCCGTGTGGTTGACGGTGGGTGGGTAGTTGCGGCTGAACTCGAAGTCGGCCTCGGCACCGAAGGCGGCGCACAGCTGCTGGGTGATCTCGCGCATGCGGTTTTCGATCAGGTCCAGCACCTCGGTGGTGAAGGTGCGCACCGTGCCCTGCATGACCACCGACTCGGGGATGACGTTGGTGGCCTCGCCGGCCTGGATCATGGTCACCGAGATGACGCCGGTTTCCACCGGCCGCACATTGCGCGTCAGGATGGTCTGGAAGGCCTGCACGAGCTGGCAGGCCACCGGCACGGGGTCGATGCCCAGGTGCGGCATGGCGCCGTGGCAGCCCTTGCCGCGCACGGTGATGCAGAACTCGTTGCTGGAGGCAAAGCAGGGCCCGTTGCGCACGGCAAAGCTGCCCGCGGGCATGCCCGGCCAGTTGTGCATGCCGAAGATGGCGTCCATGGGGAAGCGCTCGAAGAGGCCGTCGCGGACCATCTCGCGCGCACCGCCGCCGCCTTCTTCGGCCGGCTGGAACACCAGGTAGACCGTGCCGGCGAAGTCGCGGTGTCCGGCCAGATGCTGGGCCGCGGCCAGCAGCATGGCCACATGGCCGTCATGGCCGCAGGCGTGCATCTTGCCGTGGTGGCGGCTGGCGTGGGCGAAGGTGTTGTGCTCCGTCATGGGCAGGGCGTCCATGTCGGCGCGCAGGCCGATGGCGCGCGGGCCCGGGAGCTTGCCACGCACCACGCCCACCACCCCGGTCTTGCCCAGGCCGCGGTGCACCTCGATGCCGAAGGAGGCCAGCGTGCGCGCCACCAGCTCGGAGGTGCGCTCCTCTTCGAAGCACAGCTCGGGGTGGGCGTGGATGTCGCGCCGGATGACCCGCATGGCCTCGGCCTCCTCCAGCAGTGCCGGCAGGACGGAGGAGGGCAGCGCGGTGGACGAACCGGGGTGGGATGCGGTCATGGTGGTGACGGGCGGGTCAGGAATGCACTTGCGCCAGGATGGGCGGCGACTTCATCTTACCCTCGTGGACAGGCCCCGTCCGGTATACAGTTCGGGTCCCGCGGGCATCGTGGCCCGGCACGGGAAGACCGCATCAGCCGCATCAGTGAAGGAGACCGCCGTGAGCGACGTGACGTTCCAACAATCGCACACCCTGGGCCTGGAGAAGGCCCGCGAGCTGGCCCAGAAGTGGGTGGACACCTCGGCGGCCAAGCTCGGCCTGAGCTGCCATTGCCAGCAAGGCGCCGATCAGGACACCATCACGTTCGAGCGCATGGGCGTCAAGGGCACCATGCTCGTGACCGGCACCGAGTTCGACCTCAAGATCAAGCTCGGCATGATGATGTCCGCGCTCAAGCCCATGATCGAGGCCGAAGTGGCCAAGAGCCTGGGCCGCATCATCGACCGGGCCGAGGGCAAGGCCCAGGGCCAGGCCTGATCACCGGTTCACTGCTTCAGCGACTCGATCAGGTCGACATAGGCCTGCTTGGCCGTGTCCTGGGTCTGGCCCTTGAGGGCGGCCCAGGCGTCGTATTTGGCGCGGCCGACGAAATCGGTGAAGCCGGGGCGATCGCCCTGGACGTCACCGACGCTGCCCTGCTTGAACAGCGAGTAGATCTGCAGCAGGGTTTGGTTGTCGGGCTTGGCGGGCAGCAGCTTGGAATCGGCCAGGGCCTGGTCGAAGCGGGTTTGCAGGTCGGACATGGTGCTTGTCTCCGTGTTGGCGGTTCTTGGGGGTTGTTGTGCTTGGTTGGCGGCATGTTACTACCCGATGCTGTGCTGTTCGCCTGTGCAGGACCCTCCAAACAGGGGCTGAAAAACCTGGGGCCAGCGCGCGGGTGGCCGGCTCTCTAGAATTCTGGGCTCCATGAACGCAGTCTCATTCCACCAGGTCACCAAGACCTTCGCCTCCGGCGGCCGCGAGGTCCGCGCCCTGCAGGGCGTGAGCTTCGACATCGCCCCCGGCGAGTTCTTCGGCCTGCTCGGCCCCAACGGCGCGGGCAAAACCACCCTCATCAGCATCCTGGCGGGCTTGAGCCGCGCCACGTCGGGCCGCATCACGGTGCAGGGCCACGATGTGGTGAGCGACTACGCCGCCGCCCGCCGCGCCCTGGGCGTGGTGCCGCAGGAGTTGGTGTTCGACCCGTTCTTCTCGGTGCGCGAGACCCTGCGCATCCAGAGCGCCTATTTCGGCCTGCGCCGCAACGACGACTGGATCGACGAACTGCTGACCCACCTGGGCCTGTCCGACAAGGCCGAGGCCAACATGCGCCAGCTCTCCGGCGGCATGAAGCGGCGCGTGCTGGTGGCCCAGGCCCTGGTGCACCGCCCGCCCGTCATCGTGCTGGACGAACCCACCGCCGGCGTGGACGTGGAGTTGCGCCAGACGCTGTGGCAGTTCATCGCCAAGCTCAACAAGGACGGCCACACCGTGCTGCTGACCACCCACTACCTGGAAGAGGCCGAGGCCCTGTGCCACCGCATCGGCATGCTCAAGCAGGGGCAGCTGGTGGCGCTGGACCGCACCTCCGCTTTGCTGGCGGGCACGGCCTCGACCATGCTGCGCTTCAAGACCGACGCGGCCCTGCCGCCCGAGCTGGCTGCGCGGGCCCGCGTCACCGGGCGCATCGTGCAGTTGCCGGCGCGCGATGCCGTGGAGGTCGAGCAGACCCTGGCCGCGCTGCGCCTGGCCGGCTGCCACATCGAGGACCTGGAGATGGGCCGCGCCGACCTGGAAGACGTCTTCCTGGCCATCATGCAGGGGCGCCTGACGCCACCGCCGCCTGCCGTGGCGGCAGGTGAGGGCGCCGCAGGCCAGGGGGTGGTGGCATGAGCTGGCTGTCTTCGCTGCAGGGCGCGCGCCCGCTGTTCGTCAAAGAGGTGCTGCGGTTCTGGAAGGTGGCTTTCCAGACCATCGGTGCGCCGGTGCTGACGGCCGTGCTCTACCTGCTCATCTTCGGCCACGTGCTGGAAGACCACGTCCAGGTCTACAAGGGCGTGGGCTACACCCAGTTCCTGGTGCCCGGCCTGGTGATGATGTCGCTGCTGCAGAACGCCTTTGCCAACAGCTCGTCCTCGCTCATCCAGAGCAAGATCACCGGCAACCTCGTGTTCGTGCTGCTGACGCCGCTGTCTCACCGCGCGTGGTTCGTGGCCTATGTCGGGGGCTCGCTGGTGCGCGGGCTGATGGTGGGTGCGGGCGTGTGGCTGGCCACGGTGTGGTTCGCCGCACCACAGTTCGCGCAGCCGCTGTGGGCGCTCGTCTTTGCCGTGCTGGGCGGCTGCCTGCTGGGCTCGCTGGGCCTGATCGCCGGCCTGTGGGCCGACAAGTTCGACCAGATGGCGGCCTTCCAGAACTTCATCATCCTGCCCATGACCTTCCTGTCGGGCGTGTTCTACTCGGTGCATTCGCTGCCGCCGTTCTGGCACGAGGTCTCCCGGCTCAACCCCTTCTTCTACCTGATCGACGGGTTCCGCCACGGCTTCTTCGGCCAGAGCGATGTCAACCCCTGGGTCAGCCTGGCCGTGGTGCTGAGCGTCACGCTGGCCGTGGCCATGCTGGCGCTGCGCCTGCTGCGCACCGGCTACAAGATCCGCCACTGAGCCCGTCGTCTGTTTCTTTTGTCCACCCGAGTCGAGCACCCCATGGCCAACCCCACGCCCGCCGAAGTCCAGCAGTACATCGCCGCCGGCCTGCCTTGCACCCACCTGGAAGTGGAGGGCGACGGCCAGCATTTTTTCGCCACCATCGTCTCTGCGGAGTTCGAGGGCAAGGGCCGTGTGGGGCGCCACCAGCGCGTCTACCAGGCCCTGGGCGATAGAATGCGGGCTGAGATCCACGCCCTGTCGATGAAGACCCTGACGCCGGCAGAGTGGTCGCAGCAGGCGCACCAGGCTCCCAAGGCCTGACTTGCCGCTGCGTCTCGCCAGACAGACACGACCCCCTGCAACCCGCCCCTGAACTTTTTCACATGGCGCATGCGTCACCCCGGTGCGGTGGCCCGTGCGCCCTTCGTGCTTCATGGACAAACTCCTGATCCGCGGCGGCCGCCGCCTCCAAGGCGAGGTGACCATCTCCGGCGCCAAGAACGCCGCCCTGCCTGACCTGTGCGCCACCCTGCTGAGCGCCGAGCCCGTCACGCTGCACAACGTGCCGCGCCTCAAGGACGTGGCGACCACCCTCAAGCTGCTGGGCAACATGGGCGTGGTCTCCGAGGCCGCAGCCGATGACCCCGGCGCCATCACCCTCGACGCCAGCCAGGTCCACACGCCCGAGGCGCCCTACGAGCTGGTCAAGACCATGCGCGCATCCATCCTGGTGCTGGGGCCGCTGCTGGCCCGTTTCGGCCGCGCGCGCGTCTCCCTGCCGGGTGGCTGCGCCATCGGCTCGCGTCCGGTCGACCAGCACATCAAGGGCCTGCAGGCCATGGGCGCCGAGATCACCGTGGCCCACGGCTACATCGAGGCCCGCACGCCGCTGGGCGCCGACGGCCAGCCCACGCGCCTGAAGGGCTGCAGCATCACGACCGACATGGTCACGGTGACGGGCACGGAAAACCTGCTGATGGCCGCCACCCTGGCCGAGGGCGAAACCATCCTGGAAAACGCCGCGCAGGAGCCCGAGATCACCGATGTGGCCGAGCTGCTGATCGCCATGGGCGCCAGGATCGAAGGCCACGGCACCCACCGCATCCGCATCCAGGGCGTGGACAAGCTGCACGGCCTCACGCCCGCGCAAGCCCACCACATCGTGCCTGACCGCATCGAGGCTGGCACCTTCCTGTGCGCCGTGGGCGCCGCCGGCGGCGACGTGACCCTGCGCCAGGCCCGTGCCGACCACCTGGGCGCCGTCATCGACAAGCTGCGCGAAGCCGGCGTCACCATCGAGTCCGGCGCCGACTGGATCCGCGTGAAGGCCGACGCCCGACCCAAGGCCGTGGGTTTCCGAACCCGCGAGTACCCGGCCTTCCCGACCGACATGCAGGCGCAGTTCATGGCGCTGGATTGCGTGGCCGAGGGCTCGGCCGTCATCCACGAGACCATCTTCGAAAACCGCTTCATGCACGTCAACGAGCTGATCCGCCTGGGCGCGAACATCAGCGTGGACGGTCGCAGCGCCGTGGTCACGGGCGTGCCCCGCCTGTCGGGTGCCACCGTCATGGCCACCGACCTGCGCGCCTCGGCCAGCCTGGTCATCGCCGGCCTGGTCGCCGAGGGCGAGACCATCGTCGACCGCATCTACCACCTCGACCGGGGCTACGACCGCATGGAAGCCAAGCTGTGCGGCATCGGCGCAGACATCGAACGGATCAAAGAATGATCACCCTCGCCCTCTCCAAAGGCCGCATCTTCGAAGAGACCCTGCCGCTGCTGGCCGCCGCCGGCATCCAGGTGCTGGAAGACCCGGAAAAGTCGCGCAAGCTCATCCTGCCCACCAACCGCGATGACGTGCGCGTGGTGCTGGTGCGCGCCACCGACGTGCCCACCTACGTGCAGCATGGCGGCGCCGACATCGGCGTGGCCGGCAAGGACGTGCTCATCGAGCACACCGGCAGCCAGGAAGGCAGCGATGGCCTCTACCAGCCGCTGGACCTGAACATCGCCAAGTGCCGCATGAGCGTGGCCGTGCGCGCCGACTTCGACTATGCCGCCGCCGTCAAGCAGGGTTCGCGCATCCGCGTGGCCACCAAGTACACGGCGATCGCGCGCGAGCACTTTGCCAACAAGGGCGTGCACGTGGACCTCATCAAGCTCTATGGCTCGATGGAGCTGGCGCCGCTGACCGGCCTGGCCGACGCCATCGTGGACCTGGTTTCCACGGGCAACACGCTCAAGGCCAACAAGCTGGTCGAGGTCGAGGAGATCATGCAGATCAGCTCGCGTCTGGTGGTCAACCAGGCCTCGCTCAAGCTCAAGCGCGAGGCCATCCGCGCCGTGATCCAGGCCTTCGAGTCGGCCATCCCGCAGTGAACGGGGCCTGATCCCGTCGCCCCCATCGCTGCCCTCGTTCCCGCTTCTGTCGCCTATCGCGCCCATCGCCAGATCCCATCGTTGCGCCGCGCACTGCCGCGTGATTTCTGAGATCCTCTTGCCATGACCGTCGCCATCCGTCACCTCGCCACCACCCAGCCCGACTTCGATGCCGCCTTCCAGCAGGTGCTGCACTGGTCGGCCGAGACGGACTCGGCCATCGAGCAGCGCGTGGCCGACATCCTGGCCGATGTGCGCAGCCGTGGCGATGCGGCCGTGCTGGACTTCACCGCCCGCTTCGACCAGGTGCAAGCCGAGTCGATGGCCGGTCTGGAACTCACCCAGGTCGAGCTGAAGGCCGCTTTCGACAGCCTGCCCGCCGTGCAGCGCGAGGCGCTGGAGTCCGCGGCCCGCCGTGTACGCAGCTACCACGAGCGCCAGAAGGCCGCCTGTGGCGAGAGCTGGGCCTACCGCGACGAAGACGGCACCCTGCTGGGCCAGAAGGTCACGCCGCTGGACCGCGTGGGCATCTACGTGCCCGGTGGCAAGGCGGCCTACCCCTCGTCGGTGCTGATGAACGCCATCCCCGCCCACGTGGCCGGCGTGGCCGAGATCATCATGGTGGTGCCCACCCCGAGAGGCGAGAGAAACCCGCTGGTGCTGGCCGCGGCGTACGTGGCTGGCGTCACCCGGGCCTTCACCATCGGTGGCGCCCAGGCCGTGGCCGCCTTGGCTTACGGCACGGCCACGGTCCCGAAGGTGGACAAGATCACCGGGCCGGGCAACGCCTATGTGGCCAGCGCCAAGAAGCACGTCTTCGGCACCGTGGGCATCGACATGATCGCCGGCCCCAGCGAGATCCTGGTGCTGGCCGATGGTTCCACGCCGCCCGACTGGGTCGCCATGGACCTGTTCAGCCAGGCCGAGCACGACGAGCTGGCGCAGAGCATCCTGCTGTGCCCGGACGCGGCCTACATCGCGAAGGTGCAGGCCGCCATCGACCGCCTGCTGCCCACCATGCCGCGCGCCGACATCATCCGGGCTTCGCTGGAAGGGCGGGGCGCGCTGATCCTGACCCGCAGCATGGAAGAGGCTTGCGAGATCTCCAACCGCATCGCGCCCGAGCACCTGGAAGTGTCCAGCCACGAGCCGCACCGCTGGGAGCCGCTGCTCAAGCACGCCGGCGCCATCTTCCTGGGCGCCTACACCAGCGAGAGCCTGGGCGACTACTGCGCCGGCCCCAACCATGTGCTGCCCACCTCGGGCACGGCGCGTTTCTCCTCGCCGCTGGGCGTCTATGACTTCCAGAAGCGAAGCAGCCTGATCGAGGTCAGCGAGGCCGGTGCCCAGGTGCTGGGCCGCGTGGCTTCCGTGCTGGCCCATGGCGAAGGCCTGCAGGCCCATGCCCAGGCCGCCGAGTTTCGCCTGAAAGACCGCCTGAAGAAATAAGCCATGAGCCTGCTCAACGTCTTCCGCCCCGATGTGCTGGCCATGCACGCCTACCACGTGCAGGACGCCGCCGGCTTCATCAAGCTCGACGCGATGGAAAACCCCTTCACGCTGCCAGCCGCGCTGCAGGCCGAGCTGGGTCAGCGCCTGGGTGCCGTGGCGCTGAACCGCTACCCCGGCGTGCGCATCAACGACCTGCACACCGCCTTGCGCGCCCACGCGGGCGTGCCCGCCGAGTTCGGCCTGGTGCTGGGCAACGGCTCGGACGAGCTCATCAGCCTGCTGTCGGTGGCCTGCGCGCAGCCTGGCGCGGTGGCGCTGGCGCCTCTGCCGGGCTTCGTCATGTACGAGGCTTTCGCCAGGCAAAACGGCCTGCGCTTCGTGGGCGTGCCGCTGACGCGCGATTTCGAGCTCGATGGCCCGGCCATGCTGGCGGCCATCCGCGAACACAAGCCGGCGTTGACCTACATCGCCTACCCGAACAACCCCACGGCCAACCTGTGGGACGAGGCCGTGATCGAGCAGGTCATCGCCGCCGTGGCCGCCAACGGCGAGGCAGGGCACCCGGGCCTGGTCGTCATCGACGAGGCCTACCAGCCCTTCGCCAGCCGCAGCTGCCTGGACCGCCTGGCGGCCGAGCCGCAGCGCCAGCCGCACGTCCTGCTGATGCGCACGCTCTCCAAGTTCGGCCTGGCCGGTGTGCGCCTGGGCTACATGATGGGCCGCGCCGACCTCATCGAGCAGGTCGAGAAGGTGCGTCCGCCCTACAACATCAGCGTGCTCAACACCGAGGCCGCGCTGTTCGCCCTGGCGCATGCCGACGAGTTCGCCCGCCAGGCCGAGACGATCAAGGCCGAGCGCGAGCGCCTGCTGGCCGCGCTGGCCGGCATGCCCGGTGCGCGCGCCTACCCCAGCCAGGCCAACATGATCCTGGTGCGCGTCAACGATGCGGCCGGCGTCTTCGCGGCCCTCAAGGCGCGGGGCATCCTGATCAAAAATGTCGCAGGCCTGCACGAATTGCTGGCAAACTGCGTCCGTCTGACCGTGGGCACGCCCGCGGAGAACGACGCGCTGATCGCGGCCCTGGCCGAGATCCTGCGTGAACCCTTGAACGCCGCCAACGCATGAACGTCCCCACCGACGGCCTGATCCCCCTTGACGCCCAGCGCAAGGCCGAGGTCACCCGCCACACCGCCGAAACCCAGATCACCGTGCGCGTCAACCTCGACGGCACGGGGGCCGCCAAGCTGCACACCGGCATCGGCTTCTTCGACCACATGCTCGACCAGATCGCCCGCCACGGCCTGATCGACCTCGACATCCACGCCGTGGGCGACCTCCACATCGACGGCCACCACACCGTCGAAGACGTCGGCATCACCCTGGGCCAGGCCTTCGCCAAGGCCCTGGGCGACAAGAAAGGCATCCGCCGCTACGGCCACGCCTATGTGCCACTGGACGAGGCCTTGTCGCGCGTGGTGGTGGACTTCTCCGGCCGCCCGGGCCTGACCATGCACGTGCCGTTCACGTCGGGCAGCATCGGCGGCTTCGACACCCAGCTGACCTTCGAGTTCTTCCAGGGCTTCGTCAACCACGCCGGCGTCACCCTGCACATCGACAACCTGCGCGGTGTGAACGCCCACCACCAGTGCGAGACCGTGTTCAAGGCCTTTGCTCGCGCCTTGCGTGCCGCCCTGGAGCGCGACCCCCGCATGGCCGGCGTCATCCCGTCCACCAAGGGCTCGCTGTGATCTGTGTCGTCAACGGGTGGCCCAAGCAAGTCGGCTGCCGCGCCTGAAACCATGAGCCAGAACCCGATCGTTGCCGTCATCGACTACGGCATGGGCAACCTGCGTTCCGTCTGGCAGGCGGTCGAGCATGCCGCCCAAGGCCTGAACCTGCAGGTGCGCGTCACCAACGACCCCCAGTTGGTGCATGCCGCCGAGCGCGTCGTGCTGCCCGGCCAGGGCGCCATGCGTGACTGCATGCGCGAGTTGCGCGAAGCCCATGGCGGCGAGCTGTTCGGCGCCGTGCTGCACGCCGCCCTCAACAAGCCGCTGATGGGCGTGTGCGTGGGCATGCAGATGCTGCTGGACCACTCCGAAGAGCAGGACACCCCGGGCCTGGGACTCATCCCCGGCCGTGTCGTCAAGTTCCGCCTCGATGGCATGACCCAGCCCGACGGCAGCCGCTACAAGGTGCCGCAGATGGGCTGGAACCGCGTCAGCCAGACGCGCCACGCCGGTCTGTGGGGCGGCCAGCCCCATCCGGTGTGGGCCGGCATCCCCGACGAGAGCTGGTTCTACTTCGTGCACAGCTACCACGCGCATGTGGACAATCCCCAACACAGCGCCGGCGAAACCGAGTACGGTGTCCGCTTTACCAGCGTGGTGGCACGGGATAACATTTTTGCCACGCAGTTCCATCCGGAAAAGAGCGCCGAGCACGGCCTGGCGCTCTACCGCAATTTCCTGCTCTGGCGTCCCTGAGCAGTTTCCTCCCCGTCTGGTTCGCCAGACTCCCCGACGACCGACCCACCGAACCGCATCCCAGCCATGCTGCTGATTCCTGCGATTGACCTGAAAGACGGCAAGTGTGTGCGCCTCAAGCAAGGCGACATGAACGACTCCACCACCTTCGGCGAGGACCCGGCCGCGATGGCCCGGCGCTGGCTGGACGCGGGCGCGCGCCGCCTGCACCTGGTGGACCTCAACGGCGCGTTTGCCGGCAAGCCCGTCAACGAGGCGGCCATCAAGGCCATCATCAAAGAGGTGGGTGACGAGATCCCCGTGCAACTTGGTGGCGGCATCCGCGACCTCGACACCATCGAGCGCTACCTCGACGACGGCCTGAGCTACGTCATCATCGGCACGGCCGCGGTCAAGAACCCCGGCTTCCTGAAAGACGCGTGCGTGGCCTTCGGCGGCCACATCATCGTCGGCCTGGACGCCAAGGACGGCAAGGTCGCCACCGACGGCTGGAGCAAGCTCTCCGGCCACGAGGTCATCGACCTGGCCAAGAAGTTCGAGGACTACGGCGTCGAAGGCGTGATCTACACCGACATCGGCCGCGACGGCATGCTCTCGGGCATCAACATCGAGGCCACCGTGAAGCTGGCCCAGGCCCTCACGGTGCCGGTGATCGCCTCGGGCGGCCTGTCCAACATCCGGAACATCGAAGAACTCTGCGCGGTCGAATCCGAAGGCGTTGAGGGCGTGATCTGCGGTCGCGCCATCTACACCGGCGACCTGGACTTCGCCGCAGCGCAACAACGCGCCGACGAACTCAACGGCAAGGCCTGAGGCGGGACGCGGACGTGCTGGCCAAACGCATCATCCCCTGCCTGGACGTGACGGGCGGTCGCGTCGTCAAGGGCGTGAACTTCGTCGAACTGCGTGACGCCGGTGACCCGGTGGAGATCGCTGCCCGCTACAACGAGCAGGGCGCCGACGAGCTCACCTTCCTGGACATCACCGCCACCAGCGACGGCCGCGACCTGATCCTGCACATCATCGAGGCGGTGGCCTCGCAGGTCTTCATCCCGCTGACGGTGGGTGGGGGCGTGCGCACCGTCGAGGACGTGCGCCGCCTGCTCAATGCCGGCGCGGACAAGGTCAGCTTCAACTCGGCGGCCATCGCCAACCCGCAGGTCATCCGCGATGCGTCCGAGAAATACGGCTCGCAGTGCATCGTCGTGGCCATCGACGCCAAGAAGCGCCAGGGCGATGACCTGGCCGCCAAGGGGCCGGGCTGGGACGTCTACAGCCACGGTGGCCGCAAGAACGTGGGCCTGGACGCCGTGGCCTGGGCCGCGCAGATGGCCGAGCACGGTGCCGGCGAGATCCTGCTGACCAGCATGGACCGCGATGGCACCAAGTCGGGCTTCGACCTGGCCTTGACCCGCGCCGTGTCCGATGCCGTGGGCGTGCCCGTGATCGCCTCGGGCGGCGTGGGCAACCTCGACCACCTGGCCGATGGCGTGCAGCAAGGCGGCGCCGATGCGGTGCTGGCTGCCAGCATCTTCCACTACGGCGAGTACACCGTGGCCCAGGCCAAGGCCGTGATGGCCGCACGCGGCATCCCGGTGCGCCTGTGAGTTCACCTCGGCGTGCGCCGTGAGTGGCCGCGCAGGGTGTGCGTGAGATCACACCCTCGTCGCCAGGGGCATGGTCAACCCCCTGTGCAGACAGCGCCGGGCGGCGTACCCTGTCCCACGGGACACGGCCAGGCGTGAGGTTGGCAGCCCGCTGACAGGGCGGCCCGCACCCCGGGCGTGCGATCGCGAAACCCGTGGAATGCGCGAAAGGAGTGCGTCATGCCGCAACGCCAAGGCTTCAGGACCCTGCCTTTGCAGGCCCTCCATCGGGCGCCCAGCCTGCCCAAGGTGCAGCGCTCGGCCCGCCCCGGCGACCCTGCGATGAGCCTGCTGACCGACCTGCACCACAGCGCCTGCGTCGTCGCCAGCCACCGCGATGGCCTGGACGCCACCCTGCACCTGATGGTGCGTGCCGGGGTGCGCATGGTCTTCGTGTCGGGGGCCGACGGTGAACTTGCCGGCATGGTCGCGGCCGAGGACATCCAGGGCGAGCGCCCGGTGCAGCGGGCGTCCAGCCAGCAGGTCGCGCACCACGAGTTGACCCTGGCCGACATCATGGTGCCCGTGTCGCAATGGGACACCGTCGACATGGCCGAGGTGCGCAGCGCCTGTGTGGGCGACATCGCCGCGACCATGCAGGAGCACGGCCTGCGCTACCTGCTGGTCACCCAGCAGAAAGACGGTGGCACGGTGCTGCGCGGTCTGTTCTCGGCGCGCCGCCTGGAGATGGGCATGAACACGACGCTCGTCCCCGATCTGCACTCACGCAGCTTTGCCGAGCTGGAGTCGGTGCTGGCGCATTGATCAGGGGTGGGGGGCTGGCGCCTGGGCTGACACCTGCGCCGGCAGCCACAGCTCGAAGCAGGCCCCCACGCCGGGCTGGTTGATGACGTGCACGTGCCCGCCGTGGCGCCGCGCCACGGTGTCGATGAAGACCAGACCCAGGCCGATGCCTGCCGCGAGCCGAGACGGTCGGCCCTGCTCGACCCGTTCGTAGCGCTTGAACAGCCGGCCCAGCTCGGACTCGGGGATGCCTGGCCCCTGGTCCTGCACAGACAGCACATGGGCATCGCCCTGGCGGCGCAGCGAGACCGTCACCCGTGCGCCATCGGGGCTGAACTTGACCGCGTTGCTCAGCAGGTTCACCACCGCGCGGTGCAGCAGGTAGTCGTCGAAGCGGGCGGTCTGGCGGTGGCCTGCGGGCCAGTCGCCGCTCAGGGCGATGCCCTTGGCGCGGGCCTGCATCTGCATCTCGTCGATGGCGCCCCCGGCCAGGGCGCACAGGTCGCCATCGTCCAGGGTGAGGGCGCGGGTCTCGGCGCGCATCACCTGCAGCAGCTCCTCGCACAGCGCCAGGGTCTGACGCGCCATGGCCTCGACGTGGGAGAACGTTTCCTCCTGGGTCAGGCTGCCGCCGATGCGGTGCAGCTCCACCAGCGAGATCAGCGAGGCCTGTGGCGAGCGGATGTCGTGCGCGATGAAGCCCAGCAACTCGGTGCGCTGCAACTCGGCCTGGCGCAAGTCCGTCACGTCGGTGGCGCACACGATGTGGCCGTGCTCGGTCGACAGCAGCGAGACCAGCCTTTGCGCGCCGCTGCCGTGGGCCGCCTCGGTGCTCAAGGGCGTGCCCTGGCGGCGAGACTGCTGCAGCAGCATGGACCACTGCGGGGCGTCGGCGGGCATCCAGCCGCTCAGGGCCTGGTCCAGCGTGCGCCCGCAGGCCGTCGTGGCCGGCATCTGCATCAGAGCGCAGGCCTGCTGGTTGGCCTGGACGATGCGCCCCTGCGTGTCCAGCACCCAGACGGCGTCGGGCAGCACGGCCAGGGTGTGGGCCAGCAGCGCCCGGGCCTGGCGCAACTGCGCATTCGCCTCATGCAGTGCCTCGGTGCGCTGGCGCATGAAGTCCACCGTGCCGCGCTCGCCGGGCTGGGTGACCGGGCCCAGGCCGGGCTCGGCCGCCAGGGTCTGCAGTTCGTGCTCCAGGGCCTTGGCCGTGGCCTGCAGGCGGCGCCAGCTCCAGACGGGATAGCACAGCAGTGCCGCCCCGGTCAGGGCGAAGGGTGGCCACCCCACGCCTGCCCACACAGCCAGCGCCCAGGACACGGCCAGCGCCCCTGCGGCCACGCCCGCGCAAGCCAGCAGGGCGCTGCCCGGTTTGAGCCGGCGCATGGCCCACAGCAGCGCGCCCACCAGGCCAGCCGACAGGGCCGCGTTCCAGCCCGGGGGCAGGGGGTGGATCAGCCAGCCATGGGCGAGCGCCTGCGTCACCCGCGCGATCAGTTCGGCCCCGGACATGCCATCGCGTGGGGTGAGCGCCGTGGGCAGGCGCGTGCCCATCCCCTGCGCCGTCACACCGATGACGACGAAGCGTTCGCGCAGCCACTGCGCCGGCACCTCGCCACGCAACAGCGCCACGAAGGACACCGTGCGGGGCCGGCCGGTGCGCGACAGGTCCGGCGTGAGCACCGTGGCCCGGCGCCAGCCGCCCAGGGTGTTCAGGCCCTCGTCGTGCCCTTCGGTGGCCGAGCGCACCGGCGGCTGAAGGGGAACGCCCTGTGGCCAAAGCCGCCCCGAAGCCAGCAGGGCCAGGGCCGGATGCGGCAGCAGGCTGACATCGCTGCCTGCCCACATCGCGGCGTGCCGGACGGTGCCGTCGGCGTCCGGCGCCGCATCGGCGTGGGCCAGCACGGCGTGGGGGCGCAAGACCTCGATGGGACGGAGCCAGGGCTCGCTGCGGGTGGCCTGCGGCAACAAACCGGCCGGCAGCACCACATGGCCCAAGGCCCGCATGGCCGCCGCCAGTTGCGCGTCTTCGCCCGGGTCGGTGGCCCCCTCGGCCAGCAGCAGGTCGAGCATCACGCCGCGGGGCCGGGCCTCGGCCAGCCGCTGCAGGGCCTGTGCATGGGTGCTGCGAGGCCAGGGCCAGCGCCCCAGGGCTTCGATGCTGGCATCGTCGATGGCCACCAGCACCACCTCGTCGCTGCCTTGGGGGCTGCGGCTGCGCTGGGCCAGGTCGGCCCATGCGCGGTCCAGCGGCAGGGTCCATTGCCAGAGGCAGGCGGTGGCGGTGACCGCCATCAGGAGCAGCGTCCACCCCGGTCCGCCTCGGCGTTGCATGGTCATGGCCGGGACGGGGGCAGTGTCTGCACGGGCTGGCCCTGGCTGCTGCGCACGCAGGCGCCACTGCCACTGCGCAGGCAGGCGGGCAACTCGATGATCTGGGCGCTGCTGTGCGGCCCGATGTAGCCGTCCGGGTCGATGGCGCGGTAACGCACGTACAGCCGCCCGCCTTCTTCGGGGCGGGGCACGGCCACCGGTGCTGGTACCTCGGCCGCGGGGGCGCCGGCTTCGGCCAGCACGGTGTGGAAGCCGGCGTCCCGGGCGAGCTGGAACTCGAAGCGCTGGCCGGGCTCACCCTGGGGCTGGAACAGCAGGGTGGTGTCGGACACCGTCGGCGGTGGCAGGGCGGCTGGAGGGGCGCGCACGGCCAGGCGCTGCGCCTCGCCCCAGGGGCCCAGGTCCGGGCCGGCGAGTGCGGTGCGCACGCGCCAGACGTAATCCCCCGGGGGCAGCGCCACGCTGTGTCCGGGCTGGGTCAGGCGTGCCTGATCGACCACCAGGTCATGGAAGCCCGCTCCGCGACCCACTTGCAGGAGGTAGTGGCTGGCCTGCGGGTGCTCCGCCCAGGCGAAGTCGATGGTCGGTGTGCGCTGCTTGGCCCCGCTGAGCGGCGCGGTCGGGATGGGAGGCTCGGGCCTGGCCTTCAGGCGAAACTGCCCCGCGGCGTCGGAGCCTGACAGGCCGGAGGCATCGCTGGTGCGCACCCGCCAGTGGTGGTCGCCATCGGCCAGGCCGGCGATGCGCACCAGCGGCTCGGCGCTGTCGACTTCGGCGCGCACCCGGCGGAAGTCGGCGTCGTCGGCCACCTGCACGCGGTAGCGGTGTCCCTCGGCCAGGGGCGGCAGGGGCAGGCGCACCAGCGGGCGCTCGAACAGCGTCGGCACCTGGCCGATGTCCGGCGGCGCGGGCAGGGCGCGGGGGGCGGCCAGCGCGCCGTCGGCGGTGGCCACCGTGCCCAGGCCCGCGGACACCAGGGCCTGCCGGGTGCCTTGGCGGACCGCCACGGCACCCGAGAGCGTTTCGGCCAGGGTCTGCCCGGGGATCGTTGTGACGCGGAATTCGGTGCCGCGCACGGCCAGGGTCGCCTGGGGCGTCTGGATCTGGAAGCGTGGTGGCGTGGAAGGCTGCGGCGTCACCACGGACTCGATGCGTCCGCGCAGCAATTGCCACAGGGTGCGCAGCACGCCCGCCGGTTCATGGTTCTGGGACGACTGCAGCACGGCCTCGGTGGCCGACTGGACCTTCAGCACGGAGCCATCGGCCAGTTGCAGCGTGATGTAGCCCTGGCTGCCGGTGCGCACCCTGTGCCCGGGCAGCAGCCGGTCGCCAGGGTGGGCGCTGGTGTCGCCCACGGCCTCCAGCACCTGGACGGGGCTGGGGCTGGCGCGCACGCGCTCCAGCGGCACGCACAAGCGGGTGCCGATCGGGATGCGCCGCGGGTTGCCGACGTGGTTGAGGCGGGCCAGGACGGGCCAGTCCAGGGGCTGGACAAGGTAGCGCTGCCCCAACCCGATGAGCGTGTCTCCGGGCTGGGCCACGTGGGTGTGGCAAGACCACGGTGCCGCGGCGGTTTCGGGGGGGCGGGGTGGCGACCGCTGCGGGTTGGCCGCTGCGGTGTGGGCGCACGCTGTCAAGGAAGCTGCGCACAGCCCGACGCTGGCCCACACTGGTCGGGACGCGAACAGCATGGTCTGGAGGATCCTGCCTTGTTTGGAATGGACCAAGCATACGGCACGTCGGTGGCTTGTCAACCGACGTGCCGTGGCCGCTTCAGGCCCCGCAGGGCCGGCACTCAGGCTGGATTGGGCACGTCGATGAAGGTGTGCTGCAGGCCCAGGCGGGTGGCCAGGTGGTCGCCCAGGGCCTGCACCCCGTAGCGCTCGCTGGCGTGGTGGCCGCAGGCCAGGAAGGCCACCCCGGTTTCTCGGGCGCAATGGGCCTGAGGCTCGGAGATCTCGCCGGTCAGGAAGGCATCGGCCCCCGCAGCGATGGCCTGCTCGAAGTGCCCCTGCGCGCCGCCGCTGCACCAGGCCACACGCCGCAGGGGCCGGCCATCGCCGGGCACCACCACCGGGGCGCGGCCCATGGCCTGCTGCGTCCGTTCGGCCAGGGCTTGCAGCGACAGCGCCTCGGGCACCGCGCCGATGAAGCCGATGTCCTGATCGCCAAAGCGGCCCTCGGCCACCAGCCCCAGCCTTTGCCCCCACTGGGCGTTGTTGCCCAGCGAGGCGTGGGCATCCAGCGGCAGGTGGTAGGCCAGCAGGTTGATGTCGTGGGCCAGCAGTTGCCCCAGGCGCTGGCGCATCCAGCCGGTGACCCGGCCATCCTGGCCGCGCCAGAACAGGCCGTGGTGCACGATCAGCGCGTCGGCGCCCTCGGCGATGGCGGCCTCGATGAGCGCCAGGCTGGCGGTCACGCCGGTGACGACCTTGCGCACCTCGGCGCGGCCCTCCACCTGCAGCCCGTTCGGCCCATAATCCTTGAAACGATCCACTTCCAGCAAAGCCTGGATGTGGTTGACCAGTGTTCCTCTTTCGACCACGACAGGCCTCCTCTTTCTGCGATCGATGTCCATGCGCAAAACCTGGCTGATATTCTCACAAGCCGTGACGGTCGCTGTGGCGGTGCTGTTCGTGGTGTCCACCTTCAAGCCGCAATGGGTCATGAACCTGACCTGGCGCAAGGCCTTGCCCGACGCCACGGTTTCGGTGGCGAACGCCCCGGCAGGGGCAGGGCGCTCCGGCGTGGTGGGCGGTTTCAGCGAGGCGGCCCGGCGCGCGGCGCCCACGGTGGTCAGCGTCTTCACCAACAACAGCAATGCGCGCAACCCGCATCGCAACGACCCGTGGTTCCGCTACTTCTACGGGGAGCAGGGCCAGCAGCAGCCCCAGTCGGGCATCGGCTCGGGCGTCATCGTCTCGCCTGAAGGCTATGTGCTGACCAACAACCACGTGGTCGAGCGCATGGACGACATCGAGGTCATGCTCACCGATGGCCGCCACGCCAAGGCCAAGGTCATCGGCACCGACCCCGACACCGACCTGGCCGTGCTCAAGATCGATCTGGAGCGCCTGCCGGCCATCACGCTGGGCAATTCCGAGGAGCTCCAGGTGGGCGACGCGGTGCTGGCCATCGGCAACCCTTTCGGCGTGGGCCAGACGGTCACCGGCGGCATCGTCAGCGCCCTGGGCCGCAACCAGCTCGGCATCAACACCTTCGAGAACTTCATCCAGACCGACGCGGCCATCAACCCCGGCAACTCGGGTGGCGCGCTGGTCGACGCCCGCGGCAACCTGATCGGCATCAACAGCGCCATCTACTCGCGCTCGGGCGGCAACATGGGCATCGGCTTCGCCATCCCCGTCTCCACGGCCCGCCAGGTCATGGACAGCCTGATCCGCGACGGCCAGGTCACGCGGGGCTGGATCGGGGTGGAGCCGCGCGACCTCAGTCCGGAGATCGCCGAAACCTTCAACCTGAAGATCCGCGAAGGCGTGCTGATCACCGGGGTGCTGCGCAACGGCCCGGCCGCGCGCGGCGGACTCAGGCCCGGCGATGTGGTGACCGAGGTGGGCAGCGCCCGCGTGGGCAACACCGCGCAGCTGCTCAATGCTGTGGCGGCGCTCAAGCCGGGTGAGCCGGCCCGCATCCGCGTGCAGCGGGGCGAAGAGCAGGTGAGCGTGACGGTGGTGGCCGCCCGCCGGCCTCAGGCCGCGGTCCAGCCCCGCGAAGAGGATGGCGACGAGGCACAGTGAGGGCCAGTGAGGCCCGGGCCTTGTCCGCTCAGGAAGCCGCGGCGTCCTGGTCCTGGGGTTCGGTGCCGGGCGCCTGCGTGTGCTTGACGAACAGCCTGGCGGCCCAGATGCCGGCTTCGTAGAGCAGGCACATCGGGATGGCCAGCGCCAGTTGCGACACCACGTCCGGCGGCGTGACCACCGCAGCCACGACGAAGGCGATCACGATGAAGTAGCTGCGGAAGGCCTTGAGCTTCTCGACCGTCACCAGGCCCATGCGCACCAGGATGACCAGCACCACGGGCACCTCGAAGGCCGCGCCAAAGGCCAGGAACATGTTGAGCACGAAGCTCAGGTAGGCCTCGATGTCCGGCGCCGCGGTGATGCTCTTGGGCGCGAACTCCTGGATGAAGGTGAACACCTTGCCGAACACGAAGAAGTAGCAGAAGGCCACGCCGACGAAGAACAGCAGGGTGCTGGAGACGATCAGCGGCAGCACCAGGCGCTTTTCATGGGCGTACAGGCCCGGCGCCACGAAGGCCCAGACCTGGTAGAGCACCACCGGCAGCGCCAGCATGAAGGCGGCCAGCATCGTCACCTTGACCGGCACCATGAAAGGCGAGATCGGGTTGGTGGCGATCAGCGTGGCCCCCTTGGGCAGGTGCTCGATCAGGGGCATGGCCAGCAGGTCGTACAGACCCGCGGGCGATGGGTAGATGGCCAGGGCGATGAAGGCGATGCCGATGGCGATGACAGCGCGGATCAGCCGGTCGCGCAGCTCCACCAGGTGGCTGACGAAAGGTTGTTCACTGCCATCCGGGCCTTGGCCTGCGCCGGGGTCTTGTTGGGGGTCGGTCACGGGGAATCAGCTGGAGCGGTGGGACGAGGGTGGCACCGCCGGACGGAAACGCGCCACGCGGGCGGCACCCGACTGCACGTGCCGGCGCACGCCCAGGCGCTGCTTGTACCACAGCGGCGTGGCGCCCCGCTTGAGCCGCCAGTTCTTGCGCACGGGCAGGCTGCTGCCGAGGTACGGCGAAGGGGGCAGGTCGTTGTAGAAGCCGGGTGACTCGGACGAGGTGTCGGCGCCGCTGAGCGCGGACTCCGCTTCGTGGAGGCTGGCCTGCACCGACTGGCCGATGTCCTGGGCGGCGGTCGCCAGGCCCTGCTTGACCTTCTTGAGTTCTTCCAGCTCCATCGAGCGGTTGACCTCGCTTTGCACCTGCGAGACGTAGCGCTGTGCCTTGCCCAGCAGCACGCCGACCGTCTTGGCGACGCGCGGCAGGCGCTCCGGCCCGATGACGATGAGCGCCACCGCGCCGATGAGCGCGAGCTTGTCGATGCCGAAGTCGATCATGGCCTGTCAGATGCCCGCGGTTGTCGCCCGATGCGCAGGCATCAGGACTTGGTCTTGCTGTCGACGTCGACGGTGTTGGCGTCGCGGCGGGCTTCGTTGGTCACCTGCTGGGCGGGCGCGTCGGCGCTGCCGCCGTCCTTCATGCCGTCCTTGAATCCCTTGACCGCGGCGCCCAGGTCGGAGCCGACGTTCTTGAGCTTCTTGGTGCCAAACACCATCACGACGATGACCAGCACGATCAACCAGTGCCAAATGCTGAACGATCCCATCTCTCTCTCCAATCGGGCGAGGTGCCCGTGATCACGGTTTGCAAATCACTGCTTGTTCGGGGCGCCCGACCCGCTTGCGGCGACCGGGCGCGAGGCGAATTCTTCCAGACCCGACAGACCTTCGCGGCGGGCCAGTTCATTGACCACGTCGGCGGGACTGAGACCGAGGTGCGACAGCGCCACCAGGCTGTGGAACCACAGGTCGGCGAATTCGCCGATGGCGGCCTTGCGGTGGGCAGCCGAGGCGTCGGCGGCCAGATCCTTGCCGGCCATGACGGCTTCCACGGCCTCTTCGCCGACCTTCTTCAGGACGGTGTCCGTGCCCTTGTGGAACAGGCGCGCCACGTAGCTCTTGTCGGGGTCGCCGCCCTTGCGCGACTCGATCACCTCGGCCAGCCGGGCCAGCACGTCGTGTGTGGATGCGTCGCGGGTCATGAATAAATCTGTTTCGGATCCTTGATGACGGCGTCCACCGTCACCCACTGGCCATTGTCGTACTTCTGGAAGAAGCAACTGTGACGACCGGTGTGGCAGGCGATGCCGGGTTCGTGGCCAGTCTGGGTCACGCGCAGCAGGATGACGTCGCCGTCGCAATCCAGGCGGATGGCATGCACCTTCTGGGTGTGGCCGGACTCCTCGCCCTTGTGCCACAGCCTGTTGCGCGAGCGGCTGAAATACACCGCCTCGCCGGTTTCGGCCGTGCGCGACAGGGCCTCCCGGTTCATCCAGGCCACCATGAGCACGTCACCCGTGCTGTCTTCCTGGGCGATGGCCGGCACCAGCCCGCGATCGTCCCAGTTCACTTCGTCCAACCAAGTCATGGCGACAGTGTAGCAATCGGTGCGCCAGCACAGTGCGCACCGGGCGACCGCGGCGACCTCGCACCGCAGATCAGGGGGAGAATCCTCTGCTGGATTGACTGGCTTGCCACAGGTGCCCCGTGCCACCCACCCAAACTGACGCGTTTTGTTCCCATGCTGCGGCCGAGCTGCCGAGCGCCCGCCTGGCCCTGACCATGGGGGATGCCTGCGGCATCGGCCCCGACATCATTGCGCGCTGGTGGGGCAGGGGCGCCCACGCTGCCACGGTGGTGGGTTGCCCGGCGGTGATGGGCCGGGCGGCGGCCTGCCTGCCACCGGAGGTGCGCCCCGAGGTGGTGCGTCTGGACGACCCAGCCCACGGGCGCAGCCTGGCGCCGGGGCAGATGGGCGTGTGGGCGCCGCCGGGCCTGCCTGCGGACCTGCTCGACGCGCCCATCGGCCGGGTGGACCGCCGTGCCGGGGTGGCCGCCGCGGCCTGCATCCGTGCCGCGGTGCGCCTGGCGCAATCCGGCCAGGCCGCGGGCATCGTCACCGCGCCGCTGCACAAGGAGGCGCTGGCGCTGGCGGGCGAGCCCTACCCGGGCCACACCGAGCTCCTGCAGGCCGAGGGCACGCCGCCCGGCCAGCCCATCGCGCCGGTGCGCATGATGCTGGCCAACCCGCAACTCAAGACGGTGCTGGTGACCATCCACGTGGCCTTGCGCCAGGCCATCGAGCAGGTGACCTTCGACGCCGTGCTGGAGACGCTGCGCATCACCCACCGCAGCGCCCAGCTCTGGGGACAGCCGCGGGCGCGCATCGGTGTGGCCGGGCTCAACCCGCACGCGGGTGAAGGCGGCCTGTTCGGCGACGAGGAGCTGCGCATCATCGGCCCGGCCATCGAGGCCGCGCGCGCCGAGGGCATCGACGCTTCCGGGCCCTGGGCGCCGGACACGGTCTTCATGCGTGCACGCCATGCCCCGCCCGCGCACATCGGCGAGTTCGACGTGGTGGTGGCCATGTACCACGACCAGGGCCTCATCCCGGTCAAGTACCTGGGGCTGGACCAGGGCGTGAACGTGACGCTGGGGCTGCCCTTCGTGCGCACCAGCCCCGACCATGGCACGGCCTTCGACCTGGCGGGCACCGGTCGCGCCGATGCGTCCAGCTTCGCCCAGGCGGTGGAGATGGCGCGGCGGCTGCTGGCCGGGCGCGGCGTGGCGGTCTGAGTCCCGCGGAGGCGCGCGCTTGAGGTCGGCTGCGGGCCGGGTGTCCGGCCGCAGGGGGCTGGCCGCAGCTGTCAGGCGGCGCTGCGCGTGCGCGCGTCGGCGCTGAGCGCGGCCAGCTGGCGGCGGGCCCGCACGGTGGCCCGCTCGATCAGCTCGGCCTGCTCGAAGGCCTTGAAGCGGTTGCCTTCGCACATCTTGGCCAGGGTGCGCGCCGTCAGGGAGATGGTCTCCTTGTGCGTCTGGCCATGCGTGAAGATGAAGAAGTTGCGGCCCTCGCTGATCCAGGTCAGGCGCACCTTTTTCCACTGCCCCTGCATGTGCATCTGGTAGGCCGTGCCCTTCTGGATGTGGTGCACCAGCTGTGCGCCCGCAGCCGGTGGGGGCGGGGCGTCGAGGTTGATGTCGACTTCGCTGAGCGAGGGGTCGACCTCGCCCGGCGCATCCAGGTCGATGTCGACCTTGGCTTCCCTGGCGATGACCGCTTCGGGCACGAAGCCGGCCTGCTTGACCTCTTCCTGGCTGAGCGCGGCCACCACCGTGAGCGTGGGCACGGCCGAGAGGTCGGCCAGGGGCGCGGGCAGGGGGTCGTTGGCGGCGTCTTCCCGGCTGGGGATGGCGATCTGCTCGACCTTGTTGAGGCGCTGCTCCAGCATGCGCTGCGTCAGGTCGTGGTGCGGCGCGGTTTTCAGGCACTCGGCGTGGGCCGGCAGCAGCTGTGCAAAGAAGGCCTGCTTGGCTTCTTCCGGCCACTGGATCAGGCCCAGGCCCTCGTTGAGGTCGCGCATCAGTCCGGGCAGCGTCAACAGGAAGGCTTTGCGCAACTGCGGGTGCCCCTTGGGCTGCACGCTCAGGGCGAGGTCGTGGCCGGCCTTCTTCATGCGCTGCGAGAAGGGCGAGCCCGCGCCGTCGCGCGCCGTCGCCATCACCTGCACCTGGCTCCAGATCTGGGTGATGAAGTCGCGCACGAACTCCGGCAGCTCGACATCGGCCAGCTCGCGCTTGAGGATCTGCATGTAGCGCTGCTGCACCCGCAGGTCGGCTTCCTTGCCGCTCAGCAGCGCGGCGACGGCGGCGTGCTCGGCGGCGTCGCGGGCGCTTTCATCGTCGATGAACGACTCCAGCTCGCCGAGCTTGGACTCGTAGACCGCCATGTTGTCGAAGTCGCCCTCGACGATGGCGTTGACCAGGGCCGTGACGCGTTCCAGGCAGGCCAGGCCGGCCCCCTGCTCGTAGTCGTCGAAGGAGGCCGACAGCGTGGCGATGCGGTTGACGAAGCGCCGCACCGGGTGCTTGCGCGAGTTGAAGAAGCTCATGTCGCCCATGGCGACACGCAGCACCGGCATCTGCAGGCGGGCGATCTGGCGGGCCATCTGCGGCGCCACCTTGGGGTCGGAGAGGACCTGGTCGAACAGCGCGGCGACGATGTCGATGACCATCTGGTCCAGGGCCGCGCCGCCGGTGGCCTGGATGAGCTCCTCGCGGTGTGCGCGGATCAGGTTGACGGCCATCATCGGGCCGGCAAAGCTGGCGGCGGCCATGCCTTCGGCCGCGCTGCCCATGCCCTGGCCGGCGGCCAGGTCGGCGCCTGTCGCCGCGCCCAGCCCCCCCATGGCGCCCAGCCCATGGTCCGCGGACCAGGCCACGGGCGCGGGCTGCAGGGCGATGCGCCGCAGCAGGTGCTGGAAGTCGGAGCGCGCGGCTTGCGCTGCCGCGCTGTGGCCCAGGCTGTCGGCGTGGCCCATCAGGAAGCCGCTGTCCATGCCCATCGGGGCGGTGGGCAGGTTCACGCCGAACATGTGGCTGAGCGCCTGCGCCGCACGCTGGTGGGCCTGCAGGCTCATCGGGGCAGGCAGGGTCGGGGCGAAACCGCTGGGCGGCATGCGACCGCTTTCGGGGAAGGCGCCTGACTTGCTGGCCAGGGCAGACATGTCGGTGGGCAGGCCGCCCGCGGCGGACGGGCTGAACGCGCCATGCCCGCTGGATGCGCCGCGGCTGCGGTGCACCGCCATGCCCTGTGCCTGGATGCCGCGCTGGCGCATGTCCTGCACGATCAGGCCGTAGGCGGCGTTGAGTTCAGGCCCCAGCACGCGGCCCATCTGGCCGGCCAGCGTCAGGCAGGTGTCTTCGTCGCATTCGGCGCCCGCCAGGGCCTCAAGCAATGCCTTGGCCACGGCCTGCGGGCGCAGCGGGTTCTGCTCGGCGGCCTTGTCGCTGAGCAAGGTGGCCACGTGCGCGAACAGGCCCTTGAGGTGTTCCTCGCAATCCTGGGTGAGGGTCTGGGCCAGCCGGTCGGCCCACACGCCGCGCTCGACCTCCTGGTTGTCGACCAGCGAGAGGGCGTCCCAGTCGGGCTGGGCGGCGGGGGCGGGGCTGCCCACCTGGGCGGGGCGCTGGAGCTTGTCGAGCTGGTCCTGGAACTCGCGCTGGAAGCTCCGCAGGATGCGGTCGGCCTTGAGCTTGAGTTCGCGCTCGCACGTCATCAGTTGCTGGCGCGCCTGGTTGCTGGTCGCAGCCAGGGCCAGCGGTCCCAGCTGGACCGCGACTTTGTCGACTGCCTTCGACACCGCTGCCTGGATGCGGCTGGCGGCGGCCTGCAGCACGGAGTCGAGTCGAGGGTCGTTCACGAGGCGTATCCAGTCAGGGGCATCGGGTCATGGCGGCAGCCCGGACGTGGGACTGCCTTTCATCGATGGTTATCGGACGGGGTTCGCCCGTCTTGCGTCATTTTTTCAAACTGTCACGAATCTCACGAAGCAACACGATGTCCTCGGGCGTGACCGGGGCGGCGGCAGGGGCGGCCGGCTCCTCGCGCTTGAGGCGGTTGATCTGCTTGATCATGAGAAAGATGATGAACGCCAGGATGGCGAAATTCAATGCCACGGTGATGAAGCTGCCGTAGGCGAACACCGCGCCGGCTTTTTTGGCATCTGCCAGCGTCAGGCCCGGCGCCTGGCCGGCCAGGGCGATGTAGTAGTTGCTGAAGTCCAGCCCGCCGACGACCTTGCCGACCAGGGGCATGATCAGGTCATTGACCACGGAGTCGACGATCTTGCCGAAGGCGCCGCCGATGATCACACCGACCGCCAGATCGACCACGTTGCCCTTGACGGCAAACTCCTTGAATTCGCTGAAAAAACCCATTGCTCGCTCCTGTGTGACAAATCCACGTTCAATGTAGAACGAGTTGGCGCAGGTGTGCAGCCCAGGGCGCTGCGCCGGTGGGGCTCTGGACAGGCCAGTGTGGCGGAAATGTCGCACCCTGTGCGAAGCGGGGCGCGTGGGCTCCGAGCGGTCGTGCAGGCGGATGGCGCCAAAGTGGGGGTTGGTGTCCGTTACAATGCCGAGTTGACCCCATTCAATGTCATCGTCCCATCAGTCCCTGAGGATACCCATGAGCAATCAGCCAGTGGATCAAAGCCGTCGGACCTGGGTGACCATGGCCTGCGCCGCCGGTGGCGTGGGCGGCGTGGCCACCGCCATCCCCTTCGTTTCGACTTTCCAACCTTCCGAACGCGCCCGTGCAGCTGGTGCCGCTGTCGAGGCTGATATCAGCGCCCTCAAGCCGGGCGAGATGATGACGGTCGAATGGCGTGGCAAGCCCGTGTGGATCCTCAAGCGCACGCCCGAGCAGGTCGCCGGCCTGAGCAAGATCGACGGCCAGCTGGCCGACCCCAAGTCCGAGCGCAAGCTGGAAATGACGCCCGAGTACGCCCGCAACGAGCACCGCTCGATCAAGCCGGACGTCATGATCGCCGTGGGCATCTGCACCCACCTGGGCTGCTCGCCCTCGTCCAAGTTCCAGGCCGGTGCGCAGCCCTCGCTGCCCGACGACTGGCCGGGCGGCTTCCTGTGCCCTTGCCACGGCTCGACCTTCGACCTGGCAGGTCGCGTCTTCAAGAACAAGCCGGCTCCGGACAACCTGGAAGTGCCGCCCCACATGTACCTGTCGGACACCAAGCTGCTGATTGGTGAAGACAAGAAGGCCTGAGCGGAGAAGTCACGATGGCTGAAATGAAACAAGCTCCTGCCGGCGCGTCCGCCGGCGAAAAGCTCCTGAACTGGGTGGACAACCGCTTCCCGGCGTCCAAGCTCTACAAAGAGCACCTGTCGGAGTACTACGCCCCGAAGAACTTCAACTTCTGGTACTTCTTCGGCTCGCTGGCCCTGCTGGTGCTGGTGATCCAGATCGTGACCGGCATCTTCCTGGTCATGAACTACAAGCCGGACGCCGCCCTGGCGTTCGCCTCGGTCGAGTACATCATGCGCGATGTGCCCTGGGGCTGGCTGATCCGCTACATGCACTCCACCGGCGCCTCGGCGTTCTTCGTGGTCGTGTACCTGCACATGTACCGTGGCCTGATCTACGGCTCTTACCGGACCCCGCGCGAGCTGGTCTGGATCTTCGGTTGCCTGATCTTCCTGTGCCTGATGGCCGAAGCCTTCATGGGCTACCTGCTGCCCTGGGGCCAGATGTCCTTCTGGGGCGCCCAGGTGATCATCAACTTGTTCGCTGCCGTGCCCTTCGTCGGTCCGGACCTGGCCATCCTGATCCGCGGCGACTACGTCGTGGGCGATGCCACCCTGAACCGCTTCTTCTCGCTGCACGTGATCGCGGTGCCCCTGGTCCTGCTGGGCCTGGTGGTGGCGCACATCATCGCGCTGCACGAAGTGGGTTCGAACAACCCCGACGGTGTGGAAATCAAGCAAGGCCCCAAGGATGCCCATGGCCATCCGCTGGACGGCGTGCCCTTCCACCCCTACTACTCGGTGCACGACCTGCTGGGCGTGGGTGGTTTCCTGTTCCTGTTCACGGCCGTGATCTTCTTCATGCCTGAATTCGGCGGCTACTTCCTGGAGTTCAACAACTTCATCCCGGCCGACCCGTTCAAGACCCCGCCGCACATCGCGCCGGTCTGGTACTTCACGCCGTTCTACTCGATGCTGCGTGCCACCACCGATGACCTCGTCAACGTCCTGGCCGTCATCATCGGCCTGGGTGCGGTGCTGAACCTGGTCAAGGGCCAGGGCGATGGCAAGACCAAGGTCGCCGGCCTGGTGGTCGCCGCCGTGGTGATCGGTCTGCTCAAGACCTTCGAAGCCAAGTTCTGGGGCGTGGCCGTGATGGGCGGCGCCGTGGTGATCCTGGCCGGTCTGCCCTGGTTCGACAAGAGCCCGGTCAAGTCGATCCGCTACCGTCCGGACTGGCACAAGCTGGTGTACCTGGTGTTCGTCATCAACTTCCTGATCCTGGGTTACCTGGGCGTGCAACCGCCGTCGCCCGTGGGCGAGAAGGTCAGCCAGGTCGGCACCCTGATCTACTTCGGCTTCTTCGTGCTGATGCCCTGGTGGAGCCAGCTGGGCACCTTCAAGCAAGTGCCTGATCGTGTCACCTTCAAGCCCCACTGATCGCAGCAGGAATCCACAACCATGAAAAAGATCCTTGCCTCTTTGCTGGCAACCCTGGCGCTGATGTCGGGTGTGCATGCCAACGAAAGCCTGGTGCTGGACAAGTTCCCCAAGGAACGCGTGACCGACCTGGCCGCCCTGCAAAACGGTGCCAAGCTGTTCGTCAACTACTGCCTGAACTGCCACGCCGCTGCCTTCATGCGCTTCAACCGCCTGAAGGACATCGGCCTGACCGAGCAGCAGATCAAAGACAACATGCTGTTCCCCACCGACAAGGTCGGTGAGGTGATGAAGGTCTCGCTGGACCCGAAGGATGCCAAGGCCTGGTTCGGCGCCACCCCGCCCGACCTGACCCTGGTGGCCCGCTCGCGCGCCAGCGACAGCGGCTCCGGTGCCGATTACCTCTACACCTACCTGCGCAGCTTCTACCGCGACGAGACCCGTCCGAACGGCTGGAACAACCTGGTGTTCCCCAACGTCGGCATGCCGCACGTGCTGTGGGAGTTGCAAGGCCAGCGCGCGGCCAAGTTCGTGGAAGAGGCCGACCCGCACGACCCCGCCAAGAAGGTCCACAAGTTCGAAGGCTTCGAGCAGCTGACCCCTGGCACGATGTCGCCGCAGGAGTTCGACAGCAACATCGCCGACCTGGTGGCTTACCTGCAGTGGATGGGCGAGCCCATGCAGCACCAGCGCACCCGCATCGGCGTGGGCGTGCTGCTCTTCCTGGCCATCTTCACCTTCATTGCCTGGCGCCTGAATGCGGCGTTCTGGAAAGACGTGAAGTGATCTGACGGTCCTTGCCGGTGATGCCGGCGAGGGCCCGCAGCGCAGTGGCACGCCTGGAGCGTCCACTGCGCTTCATTGTTTTGTGGCGCATGCCGCCACCGGCTTTTTGACATTGAGGAGCCCACCGCCATGATGGTGCTTTATTCCGGAACGACCTGCCCCTATTCGCACCGCTGCCGCTTCGTGCTGTTCGAGAAGGGCATGGATTTCGAGATCCGTGACGTCGACATCTTCGCCAAGCCCGAAGACATCGCCCTGATGAACCCGTACAACGAGGTGCCCATCCTGGTGGAGCGCGACCTCATCCTGTACGAGTCGCACATCATCAACGAGTACATCGACGAGCGTTTCCCGCACCCGCAGCTGATGCCGGGCGACCCTGTGGCCCGCGCCCGCGTGCGCCTGTTCCTGCTCAATTTCGAGAAGGAGCTGTTCGCCCACGTCAACACGCTGGAGGGCCGCGGTGGCATCAAGGCCAACGACAAGCAGCTGGAGAAGGCGCGTTCGCAGATCCGCGACCGCCTGACGCAGCTCGCCCCGATCTTCCTGAAGAACAAGTACATGCTGGGCGACGACTTCTCGATGCTCGACGTGGCCATTGCCCCGCTGCTGTGGCGCCTGGACTATTACGGCGTCGAGCTGTCGAAGAACGCGCTGCCGCTGTTGAAGTATGCTGAGCGCATCTTCTCGCGCCCTGCCTACATCGAGGCCCTGACGCCTTCCGAGAAGGTGATGCGCAAGTGACCTCCTTTGCCTGACCGAGCATGTCCACCGAACAAGATTCCCAGGGTTCGTCCACGCGGCCGTACCTGATCCGCGCCCTGCATGACTGGTGCACGGACAATGGTTTCACGCCCTATGTGGCTGTTTACGTGGACCGCTCGGTGCAGGTGCCGCAGGAGTACGTCAAGAACAACGAGATCGTGCTGAATGTCAGCTTCGAGGCGACCAGCCAGCTGCAGTTGGGCAACGAGTTCATCGAGTTCAAGGCGCGCTTTGGCGGCGTGGCGCGGGACATCGCCGTGCCGGTGGATCACGTGATCGCCATCTACGCCCGTGAGAACGGGCAGGGCATGGCCTTCCCGGTGCCGACGCCGCTGGGCGGGCAGGGGGTGGATTCCCCCGCGTCCGCACCGTCGGGCGAGGACGCGCATCTGGCCGATGGCGACACCGTGCCCCAGGCAGCGGACGAACTGGCCGGTTCTGTCGCGCCCGGCCTGCGCCTGGCGCCTGCCCAGAAGGGGGGCGGCAAGGACCGTCCGGTGGTCAAGGCGGTGGACAAGCCCGCCCGGGGCCCTGCCAGCGAGGAGGGCGATGCCCAGCCGCCGGAGCCGCCCGAACCCCCTGCTGGTGGCGGTGGCCGACCGGCCTTGCGCCGCATCAAGTGAGGTGGTGCGCGCGCGTTAGAATCCGGCCAGACCCCTGCGGTCCAGCCTTTCAGCCGGCTTAGCTCAGTTGGTAGAGCACCCGCCTTGTAAGCGGTAGGTCGTCAGTTCGAATCCGACAGCCGGCACCAGTATCTAAAGGCCCCTCCGTGGTAGTGACTACTAACATGGCGGGGCCTTTCCCATTGTTGGATACCATTTCGGATACCACTTCGCGCAGGTACCTCCACCGCGTGTGAACTCCGGTCCATTGATGCATCCCCTGCAGATCGGGGGGGCGGAAAGCAAAAAGCCCCGGGGATGCCGGGGCCGAGAAGGGGGAGGGGAGTCATGCGAGACGGGACGCTGCTGTGGCCCGTAGCTCTTCCAGTTGCTTGACTAACTGCCTCAAGCTGCCGGGCGGCGTGCTGGCCACCTGCGCCGCGATCAGCGCGTCAATCTCGTAATCTGGCCATCCCACAGCCCGCGCGCCGATGCGCACTGGGCGGGTGAACAGCCCCTTGCTGATGTCTTCGTAGTGGGCACTGCGGCCCCGGCCTCGCCGCTGCAACACCTGCGGCAACCTCACGATCTGCACTCTTAGTCCTGTCCGCACAACTGCCTGGCCCGGGCACCCGGGCTTCAGGGATATGCGGAGCGTGTAGGCCAACTCTTTAAATGTCGAGCCCGACCAATCGCCACCGCCCGCACCGTGGGCCACCACGGTAGATTTCTTGAAAATCAACGGGTTAGCGAATGCTTAAGCAATCTCGCCCCCCCACGGACGATTCAAGCACACAAGAAAAAGCCCGCTCGCGGCGGGCTCTTGGAGACTGGGGAGGCCCCGTCAGCTTTTCCAACCAAAGGCTTCGCCGAGTGCTGTCACCAGCTTGCCCTTTTGTTCGTCAGTCCACTGGTCGTACATGCCGTCGCACGGCGCTTCTGGCGACAGAGCTCCACTAGCCAGCTTAGCTTGGAGTTCTCGGGCCTCTGCATCATTGGCCGCCAACTCGGTCAACTTGAACGGGACGTTCGCTCCGTTGTCTGCTGCGATGTTCATGACGTGTCCTCTCGTGCGAATGGCTTCGGCGACGCTTTGGATCGTTGCCTCGGCCGTTGGGTGAATGTGAAGGTTGTGATCTTTGGTGGAGAAGTGAAGGTACTTGACCTCACCACCCGTGTATGGGTCGAATCGCTTAGCTGTTTCGACGCTCTTTGGTGCATTTCGGTTGTCTGTCCAGCACATGAAAGCAAATCGCGATCCTGAGCCTGCAAAAAAACCACCATCTTTCACGATGTCCTGTCTTTCCGCGAACATGACTCGGTTCTCTTCGACGTGGACCATGCAGACAGACATCCCATCGCAATCAGGCATCCCGATTGCACTCGTTGGTGTCGTTCTGATCCAGTTCTTCCACTCTTGAACCTTCAGACCGTTTCCTGCGAAGACAAAGGCTATGTCTTTATGTAGCTCAATCTTGTTAAAGTTGGCATCGTCCACATAGACCACCTTGTTCCCCCAAGGGACAGACCAGCGTGAGTCACTCGCGACGGATCCAGTGTTTGCGTCATACACGTTTGTCGTCATGTTCCTCCCAGGCGACACTTCTTTGGATTAATACAGACAACCTTCGATTCTCCACGTAGCGAGCGGGAACCTCAATAGGTTGTTACATTTTCCGCTCACATGTGTGGCGCATCCGCTCGGATCCTGCCGCACGCCTATCCAAGATTCGAGGAAAGACCTCTGCGCCAGTCAATGGCCATGCAGAGCGAGTTGTGCGAGCGACGCACTCTTGGCGGCTCCTGCTGATGAAGCGCGTACCGGGTGACGCGCCTGCGCCATCCTTCAAATACGGTGCGCAGTGCAGGTGACACCAGTTATTCGCGTGTCAGCTGAGCATCGCAGGTGATGACAACCGAATGTCGGCGCACGACAGAACCTAGGGAGCGCGCCTGGCTGCAGACTTTGGTAGCTTCTAGATGCGCCTGAAGGTTGGGGCGTGCCAGCCCACCCTCACGCCATGAAGCCTTTCGCCAAAGCCCTTGCGGCCATCCTGCTCGCCACATCCTCATCCTGCTGGGCCTGGGGCGCGGCTGGCCACCAGACCATCGGGACGATTGCCGCCAAGCTCATCCAGGGCTCGCGCGCCGAGCAAGAGATCCAGGCGCTCATCGGCAACCTCTCACTTGCTGACATCTCGGTGTGGCCAGACTGCGCCAAGGCCATCAGCCCCGCCCAGGGCTACAAGTACCTCAACGAGGGCAAGTACAAGGACTGCAAGCTCTTCGAGACGCCCGAGCGCGAGGCAGAGATGGCGGACTTCGTGCGTCGCAACGACCAGAACTGCCAGCCTAAGCCGGGCGAGGAGATCTGCCACAAGCAGTACCACTACAGCGACATCGCCATCCAGCGCAGCAGCTACAGCCTGGGACCGGTGGGCACGCGGGAAGACGACATCGTTGGTGCTGTGGCCGCTGCCACCCGTGTTCTCAAGGGCGAGCCTGCACCCGCGCCGTTCAACATCAAGGACAAGCGCGAGGCCTTGCTGCTGCTGGTCCACTATGTGGGCGACCTGCACCAGCCACTGCACGTCGGGGCGGTGTACCTCAGCAAGAAGGGCAGCCGCGTTGACCCTGACAAGGGCACCTACAACCCGGCAACAGCCACCCGCGGGGGCAACAGCATCCAGCTCAAGTCCACCGATATGCACTCGACCTGGGATGACATCCCCATCACCCTGACCGCTCCCCGCATTGATGGCCTCTGGTTAGCCCACGCGAAGGTGCTGCACTCCACGCCTGGCGACATCTACACGTGGCCGCAGCAGTGGGCCACCGGCACGCTCAAGGAGGCGCAGGCGGCTTTCAAGGGCGTGAAGTTCGGGCCGTTCAAGGGCAAGTCCTGGCCGGGCACCTTGCCTGCGGGCTACTCACCCACGATGAGCGACATCAAGAAGGATCAGCTCACGGCAGGTGGCGCCCATCTGGCCGAGCTGCTGCAGGCGATTTGGCCGTGAGGCTACGCCCATGCGCCTCCAGCCCTTTTCCTGACCTCTGATCTGGGCGCGCAAGCACCGAGCCACCCGCGCCTGTTGCGGTAGAAATCACCAAGCCCGCACGAGGCGGGTTTGGTGACTGTCGGCAGTTGCCTGCCGGCTTGGTCGTCAGACCAAGACTTAAGCCGGGGATTGCCCCGAGAATTCAGTGCGTGCTTGGGGCGGCTGGCGCCACGGATTGCGGAATCGTGATGACGATGGGTTGCGCCGGCTGGGCAGCAGGAGCTGACGACTTGGCTCCGGAGAGGTTGTACATCAGTCCGGCGAAGCCGAGCACCACCGTCCCGATGATGGTGATTGTTGTGCTCAGCATCCAGCGGGAAATTCCCGCGTTCATCTCGTGCATGTCTGCGCGCAGCTCGGCCATGTCTGCCTTGGTGGCAAGGCGCAATTCGGTCATGTCCGACTTCGTCGCCAAAGTCGGCACCACGGCGTCCCACTTTGCCTCGAGTACGCTGACACGTGTTTCCATGGCGCCATTGTCAGGCAGATCGCCGCCCGGCAGCACTTACCGGCGCCTTGCTGTTACCTGTACCCTCACCACCAAAAGCGCAGCATCCTGCGCATATTCATTCGTTCTTCCCTTCCACTCAGTCAGTCGCTGGAGATACGAATACACCCACCTCGCACTTGTTTGTACCTTGCCCTTGTTATCCACAGAATCCGTGGACAAAACTGTGCAGTCCGATTGGATGACGCACCGCGTTGCAATCAGTCATTGGCCGTGGGTCTACCTGCTCGTTCTGATGGCCATTGCTTGGCCATGACCGCGGCGTCAGAGCAAAAGCTGGCGCCTGAGCTGAACTTCAGGCACATCGTGGTTCTGGACAAAAACACCGCTGCTCTCGCCGCTCGTCAGATTGATGTACGTCTCTCCGCCAAGACCGTAGTCGTTCTCCCAGGCCATCCGGTCGCCAAGTTGGACTTCGAAGTGTCCCAGCAACTCGATGATGGTGTACCCACCGTCATCGGCCTTGATCGCGACCATGCCGCGCTGCGTGTTGATGGCTCTGACCGTGCCTCTCTTGCCCATGCTCTCCCTCCGTGTCTGCATTTGTGTTCTCACGGCGGGGATATTCGCACAGGCGCAGGGCGCAGAAACAACAACGCCGGCGAAGCTAAGTGCCTGCGGTGATTCTCAGCGAAGGCACTCCAACAATTTAGGCGCGTGCCAACGGCATTTCCGCCCAGCTGGTGGTGTACCGCGGCGTGCGCCGCACCTGCTTCATGCCCCAGGTGCCCTGCCCTTGCTCGATGTCGGAGCTGGCCAGCAACAGGGTCCGCTTGCCGAATCGCTCATTGACCATGTCCATGGCTGCCATGAGCCGGTCACGGTCACGCAGGCCTGCAGGCTCTTCCTCGAGGGCTAACTCGCCTTGCACATGGTCAGCGGACACAAGGTCGAGCAGCATCACCCCCGCCTTTGCCATCTGGAACCCCGGCCGGTAGATTGCCCGCAGGCCGTCCAGCGCCGCCCCCGCCAGGTCGGATGTGACCGACGTGGGTCGACGAAGGGGCACCACGATGCTTCGCGAGAAACGTGGCCCTTCCCTGAATGGCGATGTCCTGGCGAACACCAGGATCTGGCCTGCAAGGTGCCGCTGTCGCCTGAGCTTTTCGGCGGCGCGACTGGCGAACTCGCTCACAGCCTCCTCCAGGTGCCGTAGCTCTGTGACTGGACGACCGAAGCTGCGCGTGCAGGCAATCTGCTGCTTTGGCTCTGGGCTGCCCTGCAGGCCAATGCAGGCCTCGCCCTGCAGCTCACGCACGGTGCGCTCCATGACAACGCCCCAGCGGTCCCGGGCCACGTGTGGTGGCATGTGCACCAAGTCAAGCACCGTACAGATCCCCGCGTCCCGCAGTTGTTTGCCGATGCGCGGGCCCACTCCCCACACCTCTCCTACCTCAGTCGCAGACAAGACGACATCCAGGTCGCTGGCAGGCAGCGCAGCCAAGTTGCAGACCTGGGCTAGGTCGGTCGGGTAGCTGCCTGGCTTCCTTTCCGCAGTCTTGGCAATGTGATTTGCCAGCTTGGCCAGTGTCTTGGTCTGCCCGATGCCAATACCGCAGGGGATGCCAACCCACTGGTAGATGCGCGCCCGGATCTTGCGAGCACGGTCGACCAGATCACCGCGCACGCCGTGCAGACCGATGAACGACTCGTCAATGCTGTAGATTTCCTGCTCAGGCCCCAGGCCAGCAGCAAGGCTCATCATGCGGTCGCTCATGTCGGCATACAACGTGAAGTTGGCTGACAGGGCCACCAGGCTAGCCTGCTCCTCAAGGTGACGGATCTTGAACCAGGGCACGCCCATCTTGATGCCCAGCGCCTTGGCCTCGTTACTTCGGGCAATCGCGCACCCGTCGTTATTGCTCAGCACGACGACCGGGCGACCCTCCAGGCTGGGCCGGAAAACCCGCTCGCAACTCACGTAGAAGTTGTTCCCATCGACCAGTGCGTACATGGCTCACACCGCGGGCTAGTGGCCATCCTCCCACGCCACACCACCCAAGGGCACGACGCGAGCATCGCCCTTGAGCAGCGGGCCGCAGAGGATCTTGTAGCCGTCGGCATCGAAGCCAGCGGCCACGCTGGTGAGCTGACGTGCCGCCGCCAAGCTGTCCGCTCGCCCCAGGTAATGCCAGTTCTTGACCACCAGGTGGTCGCATATGCCGTCGCGCTCTTCCACGATGGCCACGGCATCCGAGTAAGGCCAGCAGCGCAACTGCCAGGCTTGCAAGGCTTCGGCCAGGCGCGCGTCGTGCGCCTGCTGCGTCTCATCACCGCGGCACACCCCTGCGCACTTGCCAAGAGCCGCCCGGAAACAGGCGCGGCCACGAGACAGCTTCTCCAAGCCCAGCGATCCCAGGCACAGGCGGTGGGCGTCGGCCAACTGCTCCAGCATGGCATGGGCCGAACGCGGGCCGCCAAAAGGACCATACAGATTCGGCTCGGCCGCAAAGTCCACCTCGTGCGCCGACACCACGGCGGGACGCCCCGACGTCCACTGCAACGCGCAAAGCTGCCGGTTGCGGCGCAACCGCTGGTTCATCAGGGGCTGGTGCGACTTGATGAGCTGGGCCTCAAGCAGCAGCGCACCGATCTCGCCGGCAGTGGGGATGTGGTCGATGCGGCGCGTCTGACGCAACCATCGGACCTCGTCGGGATTGCGCAGGTGCGACAGCACGCGTGCGCGCAGGTTGATGCTCTTGCCGATGTAGAGCGGCACTGTGCCGTCGCCCATGAAGAGGTAGACGCCGGGCACCGCGGGCAATGCGCTGGCGGCCTCGCGCAGGGGGGCTGGGCA
Organism: Pseudomonadota bacterium; assembly: GCA_022566735.1. Classification (GTDB taxonomy): domain Bacteria; phylum Pseudomonadota; class Gammaproteobacteria; order Burkholderiales; family Burkholderiaceae_C; genus Aquabacterium. The sequence continues at coordinate 72,652 of JADFIG010000008.1, read as the reverse complement.
GTTCCATGGCAGGCCGTCACGGCCAGTGATCGGCATGGATGAGCGGGGCGACTGGTCGGTGGAGTCGGACATGTCACGCAGCCTAGGGCCAGCTTAGACAGGAAAGCGCTTGATGCAGGAAGTGACGACGCCCCACACCTGGATCGTCTGGCCTTCCTTTGGGGTGATGTCCGGGAACGTTGGGTTCGCGGCACGCAGCTTGACCCGCCCGGCGCGCTGGTAGAGCTGCTTGACGGTGAACTCACCATCCACGACAGCCACGACGATGTGGCCATGGCGCGGCTTGACGGCCTTGTCAACCACCAAGGTGTCGCCGTCGAAGATGCCAGCGTCACGCATCGAGTCGCCACTCACCCGGAGCAGGAAAGTTGCCTGCGGGTGCGTCACCAGCTCCTGCGTCAGATCCACCCGGTTGACGGCGAAATCCTCCGCAGGGGACGGAAAACCGGCGCGCACCTTGTCTCCCGCCATGGGCAGGATCAGGTTAGCGTCACTCAGCGGGACGGGTTGATTCGGCTGCAAAACACTGTACATGTATACAGTTTAAGCGCCTCACTGCTGATGGTGTTGTGAGAGTTTTCGCGAAGCTGAGTCAGCGGCTGGTCAGAACAGGCCGCCCCGGCCGTGGTTCTGGGTCAGACGTGCGTCGGTGCGCGGCTCGTCTGCCTGGTCGAACGCCTCGGCGGGCCCAGGCGAGCCGGTAGGTCGGCTTCTCGGCAACCGACTCGATGCGGGTGTTGTTGGTCTGGTAGCGCTTTTCCGGTCGGCGGAGGGGCTGACCTGTCTAGATCAGCCCTCACTGGCCCACCACGGCGCGCAGCTTACGCTCGCCACCCCGGACCAGGTGTTCCGGCTGATGGTCGCGCTCCGATCTGCGAGCATCATCGAGCTGCCCGGCACAGTTCAGTGCGGCCCACACTGTTTCGAAACGGATGTGAGAAAAGTGCCCATCCTCATTACTGAAGGGCTACTCCGTCTGTCGCGGCGTTTCGATTGCGTTTCGAAATGCGGGCTTGTGTTGCCCCCAGATCGATCACCGAATAACCGCTTCTGCATAGCACCTGCACGCCCCGTCCGAGCAGTCGGTGCCGCATCCAGGGTGTCCACCTGGTGGCTCGACGTCCCACGAGAACAGCCTGCCGTTGTTCTTGGCACAGCGGCGGCAGGTGTTGAAATCGCCACAGGACCGCCACCTGTACTTCACCGATCCGACCCTCATCGCGTTCGATCGATCGCGCTCGAAGGTTGCCCGGCCTTTCACCTGCAACTGGCGGTGGTACTCGGCAAGGTCGGCGGCGCGCTCCTCCGGGGTTCTGCCTCGTACCTTGGGTCGCTGCACCCGCGTGCCTCCGGGGTCGTCCGGTAGGTCGAGCGCCATCGGGTTGGGCCGCGCCGCGCTGGTCGCCCTGGTCGGCTTCGTCTTGATGCTCAGAATCCGCTTCAGCCACTCCACATGCCCTCCCGTGCTGTCGTGATCAGCTCATAGTCGCACGCTGGATTACCGTCCCGGCTTCCCTCGGCATTTGAGGGGGCATGGTCAAGCCATGCTTCGCCCCATCTGGTGCTGCGAGGAAGTGCGAGGAAATTGGACGGCTCGAATCAACGGGGTGTTGATGTCAGGTTTTGCCAACCCTTCATGGAGTCCGCTTCTTGGCCATGCCATTGAGGGCGCATCTGGCCTTTCCATCCGCGGTCGTTGGGCCGGTCGACAGGCCCCCATGTAGCTTGCACCGGCCGTTGCGGTAGATTGAGGTGAGCTTGCATGGTGTTCCGGCCCGGGTTCTGGCCCCACAGCTCAGGCCAATCAACTCTGGCGGGAGCAACGGCAAGGATGGAGGCGGATGCGTGAATACCCTCGCAACCCAATCTGCGCGAGCCTGGGCCATGGCGTCGCAGTGCGCGCGCCAAAGTTTGCGCAGATCTTGCTCTTGGGCCGATTTCATCGCTGAAATGCAGTGAGCAGGTCGACATAGTCAGGCTTGGCCCAGGCTTCATCGAGGAGCACCTGAGACGTGCTCTTGCCGCTCTGGGAGGGAAGTGGGGTCGCTATGCTGGCCCCAGCCGCAAGCAACATGGCTGCCCAGGCTTCGTTGACCTGGCGTTTGTTGTGTGGCCACTTGCCAGCCACAGTAAGGATCATTGAGCCACTGGTCCCGCCAATCGCCGGATCAGCGCCTGCGCGTATCAGCCGAGCTCCGACCATGGGGCAGTTCAAGACATAAGCAGCGAAAAGGCCGTTCCACTCAGCGCCGCGGTAGTAGTCGCCAGCCATTGGTGACTTCAGGTCGATCGCTGCGCTGAGCTGTGTGCACGACCTGCAGGCTTGAAAGTCCTCTGTGGAGCAACGCCGAGCTACCCCCTCAGCGAGGGCGGCCGAGAAGGAGCCGAGCCCAAGCATTGTCAGAAATGTGGCTCGCGCGATCACTTGCCGCATGTGGCGCCGGCGTGCAGGGGGGGGTTTGATTCGAGTCATGATGGTTCTCGCTGGGTTTTAGGTGCTGGAAATTTTGTGCCGCACCACTGCTTACTTTCTTCGAACGACGTGCGTGACGGAGTTTCGCAGGCTGCCGGTATCGATCAGGGGCACGGTGCCCGTGCGCCCGCGGCGCTCGCGCGCTGCGATGGTCGAATCCGCCAGGGCGGGCTCCACCCCGACGTTGATGGTGTTCTTGACGGAGGTCTCCGCCACCAGTCCCGCGGCGTGCAGCCGTTGATCGACGGCCCGAGGATTTCCGACTATTGCAGCTTGAGCTGCCTTCTTCAGCTGCAAAGCCATAGGCGCTCCAGCGGCCGCAACCCCCGGCACCAGAAACGGCCTTGCTGGGATGCCCGCGGCCGGCGCTCCGGTCTCGTGGATGTAGCCCAAGGCAGCGTTGTTGATGGGCTCGCCGTCGCTGCGCTCCGGTGACTGGGCAGGTATTCCGACCAGCACGTCGGTCGCGGCGAGGCGCTTGAGAGATGCCAGTACCTGGGGGAGGATGTCTTTGGTCTTCACGTTGGACATGCAGCTACAGCCTCAGTTGGGGGTACCCGTGTTTGGCGAGCCGTTCGGGTGCGTGTGGGTCTTGAGCGACTTGCCGCCCGCGGTCACATCGTTCGTCACAGCCAGGGGGCCGATCAGGCTGGAAGCTGAGGAGCCGCCGCCAGCCGGTGCGCCTTGAGTGATCGGCCCATTGATGGTGACCGGGCCATTCAGCATGATGCCGCCAGGTGCTGTGATGCTCACCGCGCGTGCGCCCGGGTTCAGAGACACCTTCACTGATCCGTCATGGCTGCGCATCTCTACTGAATCGGTGCTGATTGAGGCCGGGACCGAGGGCTTGGACACGGGGCCGATCACCGCAAAGGCGTCGCTGAGACTGTGCATCCGCGAAAAGCCAGGCCGTTGCACCCCGCCGGATTGCCACCAGGCATCGATGGGGCGGCAAGAAAACACCAGCAGCACCTCGTCGCCAGCAGCTACAGGAAACGTGATCACTCCGAAGCCACCACGTGGGAACACCACCGGAACATCAGTGATCACAGGCAGTGTGGTTGGGGTCGTGGTTCCGTCTTGTTCACGCTTCACGCCACCAACGGCAGGCTGGATAACGGCGGTGCAACTTGACGCGTCAAACGACACAACAATGCCTGGCGCTGACGTCCACAGCTTCGATTGCCAGCCGCCCAACGCAGCGCGCAACCCCTCCTCGGGATCGTTCCAACGCTCTCTAGGATCCATAGGTGCCTCCAGCATTCAGGTAGGTTGAGGAGAAGGGCGCCTGGCCCTTGATCGCGGTGCAAGCCAAGTCCATGCACCAGTCTTGACCACGTGTGTCTCCGGACATGGCCACGGCCCACACCTTGTATTGGCCATCAGGGTCAATGCCAGGCCGCTTGTCGAGGTACTTCGTCTGCGTACTGATAGCCGCCTGTTGAATGCTGGAATTACTGAGCTTGATCTTGGAGCCTGGCTTGATGCGAGGATTGATCAGGCAGCGCACCATGATCCCGTCGATGGTCTGCTGCGGCAGGCCGATCAGGCCGCTCTCGGCTGTGAGCTCCACAACGTCGCCGCCCAGCGCGTCGTCAATGGAGAGCATGTGCAGCTGGCCCAGCACAATGGACCAGGTCATGCCGTAGCTCTCTGCCAGCTCGGTCAGAAAATCACACGTCCGGCCATAGAAAGTCGCTCCACGCGGTGCCTTGAAATCGGGCAGTGGGGCTAGCTGGCCCGCTGTTACGCCAAACGGCGCCATTGACTGGACGCAGGCATCTCGTAGCTGATCCGGGGTCCATCCAGCCGCCAGTGAGGTCTGAAGCACTGCGTGGTTGTAGGCCGTGTCGCCATCTGCAGCAATCAAGTCGATGAAGGTGTCTGTGGCGCTTTCCCGGCCCCTGCGGATCTGGCGGATCTCTCCAGCAAAGACCGTTGAGAGCCCCTCCGAGTAGCCCACCGAGAGCTGTAGGTGGGTAAATTCTTCTTGAACCTTTGCCTCGGAACTGGGTGCCAGGTTGTAAACGCGGACGTGCGCTGTGTTCGGTGTCTGAACGTTGGCTGACGTGACTTCGAAGGTTATTCGAAGCTCGGACAGGTTGATGCCTTCGCCCCCGGCTTTTCCTACGAGCAATTCGCAGGATCTGATGAATTGGGTGCTCATTCGAACGACCTCAAGCTGAAACCCGAAGGCCGTTTTTTTCGATGATCCGGAGCACCCCCTCAAGGCTACCGATCGACTCGGTCATCCGAACCACAAAGGCATACGCAGACTCGTCCTGGCGCCTGACTTCGCCGAGCACTTTTCGTGTTGCCTGCTCAAGCCGAGCGGCATGTGCATCAACCAACGCAAAGGCCTCAGCAATACCGACTCGAGCCGTTTCTGCTGCTTGCCTGTGCTTCCCCCTGGTTGCGGAGCTGCGCATCCTGTGGCTTGCCCTGTCACTGATGAGGGGTACCTTTTCAGCATCCTCCAACATCTGGTGGGCGATTTCAGTCATCTCATTTTCCAGCCACTGAATGTCTTTCAATGACACGGTGGGCTGGTGTGATTTGCTTGTCTGATGATCCATTTCGTTATCCCCTCAGCGCGTGCCGAGCACGTCCTTCAATGCCGCCGGAGTAGCCACCTCAATGGGCTTCACCAGCCCCCGTTCAACAGTAGGCGCGGTCTTGCTGGGGAACTTCTGGCTTTCCCTCTGCAACTGAATCGCACGAGTCTTGACCAAGATGACCTGGCGCATCAAGACCTGGATCACCAGTGAGTTCTCGGTGCTGGCATCAGTCGTAGTACTCAACGAGCGGATCAGCATGTCCTTGTAGAGCCGCTTGCCGGTGCTGACGTCGAAGGGCTTTCGGCTGGCCTGCAGCTTGAGCAAGTCCTCGTAGATGTCGCGCACCGTCTTGATCTTGGGCGTGGTGAGTTTCCCAGCCTTGACGCTGTCCACCACGCTGCTGACCACCGCATCGAGGGCCACGCTGGACGAGCTCCAACCGATGCGCATGGACAGCTCGGCCGGGTTTTTGAAAGCGTGATCGGTGATCGGCGCGCCCTGCTCCACCGGGTGGTCGGTGATCGTGAGCGTGTCGGTGTGCACCTCTTCCACCACCACGTTGGGGATGATGGTGCCCAGCTTTCGGCCGTCGCGCAGCAGCACGTTGGCGATGGTCGCGCCCGCCGTGATGGCGCCGGCGGCGATTGACGTGATGGCATCGGTCATTGAATCTTCGCTTTCATGTTTCTCGTCTGGCTTGCTGACACTTGGACTTGTGCGCCGGCGACCGCGTTGGCCGTTGCTACAGGGTCACCACTTCCGACAACTTGGATCGTTGTCTGATTGGTCTGTTGGTAGGTGGACGCCGATCCGCTGCCCACAGGGGCGCCAGCGGCGTATCGGTATGCGTCCCTGGCGTAGAAGTCGCGCCCGTTCTCGTGAACCGAGATGGCAGACATGAGGTTCGCCCGGACGGTCGGGTCTTTGAGGTTCAGCGAAGCATCGGGCGATACGCCAAGCGCATTTGCTACGGCTCTTGAGTAAGCCCCGACGTCGTTCTCGCCCTTGGGGGCCCATCGGCTCACGATTGATCTGGCAGTGTCGATGCCTCGATTCGCGTAGCTCTGCAGTAGGGCCGACATGGCGTTTAGCCCTGCTTGTGCGGTGGGGAAAATTGCGAAGCGTCCATCGCTACCGGTGGCGCCCATCCGCTTGGCAAAGTCGCCGTACTCGATGTTGCCCGGGTTGTTGTTGCGAATCCCGCGCGGCTGCAGTGAACTCGCCGATGCCGACGACGCGACGGTCTCGTTTGTCACCTTGCCCGAAACACTGTGACCTGTCGGCTTCGATATGGATCCGTGGAGCAAGTACTCCATCCAGGTTCCGCGGATCCAGTCATCCACGGCCTGGTTGCCGGTGGAGCCCTTTCCGGGAGGTGTCTTCTTGATCTCCCCAGGGAACTTGTCCCAAAGGTTTTGAATGCCGAGGAAGGCCTTCTCAACTTGATCCGCGTACTTCAGCAGCTCGCCCAGTTGGTCGGTGAGCTTGATGAAATACGGCAAGGCCTTTTGCTGCAGGGTGGTCCCGATTTGCTCCAGCCTGAAGTTGACCCTTCTGAGGCCCTCCTCGTAGTCGTGTGCTGCCTTTGCAGCTTTGTCTGTGTCAGCGCCGGCGGCTTTCATGGCCTCGAGCGCTTCTCGCTGGTACTTGATGAAGTCGACGTACTGGCGCATGACAAGGAGGGTGTCCTCGTCGATGCCCAGGAAGTCGGCTCGGGCCTTGGCGTCCGGCGCGGGCATCTTTGCCAGTGCTGCAGCAACGTCGTTCAGGATGTCCGCGGTGTCCCGCAGATTGCCTTTTTCATCCCGGGTACTCACGCCCAACTGGTTTGCGATCCAGTTCTCGCCCCCTGGGTTGTTTCGCATGAAAGCGGCGAGTGCTCGCAAGCTGTTCAACGACCCCTGGGCACTTCCGCCCAGTTGCTCAGCCGCGTAGCCCAGTGCCTTGATGTTCTTTGCTGACGCGCCGGTCTGCTTGCTCGCGAAGTAGATACCTTCAAGGCTGCTGGCAAACTTGTTCACCGCCAACACCGCACCGGTGGCCATAGCGGCTACGGTGGCGCTGAGCGCCAAGACCTGCATCTCGGCTTGCTTCACCGCATCAACAAAGCGTCGCTGCGTGCTGTCGTCAATCTTGAACCCCAATCGGACCATGAAGTCCTGGAGGGTGACGGTGTTACTCATTGATCGATCCTTTCTGGCCACTCGGCTGTGGCCTCTGTAGCGCTGTTGGTTGGGCTGTTTCGGGGGCATTCCCGCTTCCATCCCGTTGCTGGAAATCGGTTGTGCGACTCATGTGGAATCGCAGCAGATCTCCTGCGATGCGCTCGAAGACGTTGTAGGGAGGGTCTGTTTTCATGTCACATGGCTCTCACATCTGAATCCGCCCTGAAGGGCACGAAGGCCACTGTCTTCCTGTCAGATCTGGTCGTGTACTGCTGCGCCTGGCGGTTGAACCAGAGCCACAACTTGCGGTGCTGCACTTCTCCGTTGCGCTGCTTGTTCAGCTCAAGGAGCGCATCTGGCTTGTCGTCTTCCTCGCCGTCTTCCTTGCGGGCGGACCAGACCGAAAAGACGTTGTCAGCGGCATCTGTGATGCGGCTGGACCCGGAGACATCGAGCTTTCCAGGGGCCTTGGATTCATCGCCCGCCTTGCGCGGATGCGCAATCAGGTGGATGTGCGCGCCGTGCTGCTTGGCGAAGGCCGCGATCTTCTGAACGGCTGATTTCTGCGCGCTGAAGGCCCCGGGGCCATCCTCGGGAACGTCGCCCAGCATCATCAGAGAGTCAATGACGAAGTGGCGGATTCCGTAGCGCTTGGCGCCATAGGCGAACACCTCCAGCAAGCGCCCCAGGGTGGCCACGCCCGTCACATTGAAGAGCCACATCCGGTCACGGACCCAGCCTGCGACGGCATCGATGTACGCGGAGGTAGGACGGTCGAGGCCGGTGGCTTGTTTTACAAGGCGCTTGAGCTGTTGCGCGGGGGGCAACTCTCCGCTGAAGACGCAGACGCGCTCGCCTTGGTCCATCAAACCCAATAACACCTGGTTGTTCATCAGGCTCTTGCCGTGGCCGTTGATGCCTGTCCAAACGCTGTACTCACCAGGACGAAATTCAAACCAGTCGTAGTCAGTACGCCCCATCCGCAGGACGGGGGAGTGGGGCCCATCGGGCGCGGGGTAGAAGAGCGCCTTCACTTGGTCGCGGAAGTCGGCAATGGACACCAGCTCATCGGGGTCCAGATGACGGGCGGACATCAAGGACTCGCGGAAGTCGGCCGGCTCCCATCCGGCCTGTAGGGCCTCGTTTGCGTCCTTGTGACCTTGGAAGGTGACGAGCTTGCAGCGCTCGATGGCCAGGCGGTTGGCGACCTCTTGGGCTCCCTTCTTGCCCGCCTCATCATCGTCAAAGCAAATCAGGATCTCGCTGAAGCGCCCCAGGCGGTCCCAGTCCGTTTCGATCCACTGGTGGTTGCCGGCGCCCTGGTTGACAGACAGTGCGGGGATGCCCGCTTGGTGGAGCGTCATCGCATCGATTTCGCCCTCGCAGATGGCCACGGTGCGCGCCTTCGGGTCGATGAGGTGCCAGCCGAAAAGACAGGGCTCCGCGCCTGCCTCCTGGCGCATGTCCTTCTTGTCTGCGACGTTGCGACTCTTGGCGTTGATCAACTCGCCGTCGCGCAGGTACGGGAAGACTGCGTAGGTCTTGCTGCCATGCACCACCTCGCCAATCTTGAAGGCTGCCAGGGTCTCGGGCGTCAGGCCCCGACTCTGCAACCAATCCCGGGCGCCGGCCTTGGGAGTCACGCAGTTGGCCTGACGCTCAGGCCGGCGATAGGTCTTGGCTGGAGGCTGTGGCAAGGTGTCGCGTACCCCCAGGTACTGCTTTGCCTCGCGGATGGCATCCGCCATGCTGGTGCACCGGCAGGCCACCCACAGGTCAAGCAAGTCGCCACCTTCGCCACTGGCAAAGTCCGCCCAGACACCGCGCTTCTCGCCAGCCAAGCACACGCTCAGCGACTGGCCAGCTTCGCCGGTGACGCTGCCGGCCTTCCACTCTTTGCCGTTGCGTTTGCCGCCAGGCAACAGGTGGGCCGCTACGTCGGCTGCACGATCTGCCAACAGGCGGGCAATGTCGTGCGCGTTCATGTGGTCCCCACGTTCTGGCAGAAGTAGTCGATGACGCGAGAAAGCCGCAGCAACTCTGAATCGATCTCAGAGGGCGACAGCTTGTCGTGCACCATGTCGACCAAGCCCAGAGCCCACGTGGTCGGTTGACCGCGCCGCGCAGCGCCGACAAGTTGGCGCCGAACCTTGCGATCCAGTCCGCGGTTGACTGCGATGTCGACCAAACGCGCGAAGGCATCCCTGGCGAAGATCTGGCCGGACTGAATGCCCACGAGCCGCGGGTCGTCCAAGCGCATATGGCCGATCACACCCAGGCTGAAGATCAACTGCTGCCGGGTCACCCCTCCCACCGGCCCTCTCGGGATCAGCTGTTGGAAGCTCATGCCACCCTCCGGCCGTCCTGGAACTGACGATGGTTGTGCTCTGTGCATCCAGAGTTCTCGGCCTCGAAGCGGCTTCCAAATCCTGCCGATATGGCCCACGCAGGGGTTGGGTTGGACAGCATGTCGTTTGGGTTGCCAGCGACCGATTTGGGGCCTTGCTGCCGATTCATGCACGCAGCCCTCACCCAAGACTTCGGCTCCCCAGGCTTTTCACGCTCGCAATCGGCCAAAACTGCCGCCACAACGTCCTCGCCATGCGTGGCCACCAGCTTGCCCAGCAGGCTGCGTGATCGCTCTCCCAGCAACGCAGGTCCAAGCGACCAGACCATCTCTTTGGTGGTCATCGCCGGAGGCATGGCGGCGTCAGCCGGCGCGCCGTCAGGCGGCGTAGCTTTAGCTACGTATGAATCAGGAATCAGTGAATCAGGAATCAGGGTGTTATCAGACGGTGGCTTAACTGTTAACGCACAGTTGCCCGACTGTTGATCAACTGGTGGAGCCGCCTGCACATCCTGTTTTTCGCCCGTGGCGTACCCGTTTCGGCCTCGGACATGAACGGTGATGAAGCCACGTGCGTCCGGCAACTCACCGTCACGCTCGGTGCCGTGAGGGGACTGGTGCTTGAGGAAGTTGGCGATCTGGATGACTGCGCGCCCTGCGGCCACGTAACGCGTGATGAAGCCGGTGCGTTGCAGGTCGTCGAGCATTGCATCGACGTCAGCATCCCGGTCGTAGGGCAGCGCCTGGGCGGCGATGCGCGCCGGTCGATCCGCCAACCGTCCCTCACGGTCAGCAAGCATCCACAGGTACACGAAAAGCAGCCGCGTAAGCGGTGGCAGCGCCGCCAACGTGTCGTTGTCCATGATCGACGGCTTGATGTTTCTGGATCTGGCCACGGTCACCCTCCGAACAAACGCAGGGCGGCCAGCACGATGCACGAGCCAGCTTGGCGCCAGAGGTGCCCAGCACGATGAGCGTCTTGGCGCGTCTCTTCGAGCGAGTAACGCCAGCACCAGGCCATGACGGAAAGGCGCGTCAGCATTGAGTGCCCCCGATCTTGCGGAGGAGCTCTCGCGCGGCCCGTAGGTCCGGTAGGGTTCGGCTCATGCCCCAGGCGGGGATGGTCACCAGAAGGACATCCCCGTCCAGTGGGTACAGGCGCCACCCTTTGTCGGCGAACCCTTTTTCGAGCCGCTTGAACTCTGTAAGCCTCGCGCCAAGCTGCTGCAAGTCGGTGGGGCGGTTCATGCTTGGGCCCCCTGCGCAGCGTCACGTGCCAGAAAGTAGCGGCCAACCCGATGCAATTCGCCAGATTCGGTCTGGATGACTTCCCAAGCCATTAGCACGGGGTAGCCCGCGCGGACCAACTCCATCTTTCGGGCACGCACGTCGTACAGGTCGAGGTGTCGAGACCCTTCGAAGGTGGTGACGCTTCCCAGCTTCTGCAGAGCGGCAAGAAGGCGAAGCTGTTGTGTCTTGCGGCCAGTCCCGGGAAGGCCATCGCGGATGGCGTGGAGAGCCATCAGCCGGATGAGGTCCGGGCCGCCGGGCGTACTCATGCAGCCTCCTTGCGCGCCTCTTCGAGCTGGGCGACAAGGGCGCGAATCTCGGCTGGTTTCTTACCTGCGATGCGCGCGCCGTTTAGAGCTGAAACCTCTCGCTCCGGCCAGGCGACGGAGCGAGGTCCGAGGCTGACGGGCGGCGTCCAAAGGCCCTGCGAGATCCACTCATAGAGTGTCGACCTGCTGATGCCTGAACACGAGATGACATTGGGGAGTCGAAGCAGCTTGTTGAGCATGTCTTTGGACGAATCCGGTTGACCGTGGACATGCTTAGGCTGCTACTTATTTTCATGGAACGGATTTACCAAGAGTGTTCCAGATGGCTATTTGAGGGGCGCTCTCCATCTATGAGATTTCGAGGGCGCTCTAGGTCTACGCCGCGTGGGGGTTCTGGACGGGGATGCCGGGGACGGCTCGGTTGGTGACAGCTCGACCTCGTTGAATACCTCCGTGTCCGGATCGGTAGGCTTGATGTGCAGGTCGTAAATCTTCCTTACTTGCCTCTCGGTGCACTCCACACGGTTCGCAATGATCCTGTAAGCATCTGCGCGCGAGATCGGCTTGGGCGCCTTGCTCTTGTGCTCGGGGGGAATCTCGGCGTAGATGGATCGGTACTGCTTGGTGCTGACAACAAGACCTCTGTACAAATCGATGATTTGCTCTCTGAGCTCTAGCGTGCGGGACTTCGCAGGGCTGCTTTGGCGATCAATCAGTAAGGCCCTCCGAAGCGCGGCAGCTTGGCCCGTACCGGTGACTCCCGCCGTTTTCACCATTTCGCTAGCTATCAGATCCAGCAGGCCCAGGACTCTGGTCATGACAGCATCCAGCCTTGCGCTGATGTCGTCAGGAAGGCCAAGAGCGTCCATGGCTACACGAGCCGCGTCTTTGCTGCCGGACGCCTCGCGAGCCGATTTGTAGGCTTGCCAGATGAAGAGGCCGTGCCCAGTCCGATCGAAGCGTTCCAGTCGCGACTCAGCCTCAAGGAGCGATTGGCAATGCTCACTGAACACTGCGGCGGCCAACTCAGCAGGGTGTAGGTCCGCCGCAGGTTTCACTTTTTGCCCAGCCATGATCTTTCGTCCGTTTGGGTTGCCAGGAACTCCAGCGCTGTTTTGTCGCTCTTGGCAAGGTTGCAAGGGGCGCACGCCGCCACCAAGTTTGGCAGTTCATCCGCGCCCATGAGCGCGCGGGGCATCTGATGCTCGATGTGCCACTTTCCGTCCAGCGTGAGCAGAGTGCCGCAGTAGAAGCATCGACCGCCGCTCTTCTCGAAGACCTCGCGCCGGCGCCGCGGAACGGCCTTCGGTTGAGTGCCGGCCGCGGCCGCGACGGGCAGGTCATCCTCCGACCAAAGTCCGGCCTGCGTCATTGATGGGGCGTTTGCTGCCTGGTGGCTTGCCAAGCCGGCAGCGGTCCGGAGCAAGCGCCGAGCGTCGCTCAGTGCCTGGTGCTTGTTGGTTGAGACCGATAGAACCCCGCCGGTGCGGGGCTCCATCACCATGTGTCGGACCGCGTGAAGACCTCGCTCGATGCAGGGCATGGTGGCCATGACGAAACGCCCGTCCTTGCCGAACGGACCACCGAAAATGGGCCGGTAGCGGAGTGCTGGTGAGCTGGTTCCTTTTGGCGTACTCATGCTCACTCCGCCTCTGCCTTGCTGACCAAATCAGCGATCGCCCAAAGCGCATTCCCAAGGATCTCGTCATTGAGCGCCTGAGCAACATCACCACTTACGCTTTCATCCGCTGGGATAAACGCCGCAGCATGGATGACACGGAGCGATCCCAACGCCCCCAGAAGGTGTTTCCGGGCTGCGTCACTCAACGGCCCACCTCCAGGAGAAGCCGCAATATTTGTTGCCCGTGCTCGTAGAGCATCTGCAATCAACCTAATCACAGCTTCGAGGAGAGTTCTGAGGTCTGAAGCCGATGGTCGCTGCTTTTGAGTGACCTCCCCGCTCAGATTCTGTATCGCCACGCTTAACAGGCCTTTGGCCTGCGGTAGGCAGGTTTGCGGATCGATTGGCTCGGCATCTGCGAGCTTGTGTAAAGTGGCGGCAGCCATGGTGCACAGTTCCTTTCAGGTTGGTGCGCTGTGGTCAGACCGTTGGCAAGGCTCCTACCCCTTGCTGACGGTCGCTACACCCAAGGGTGTCTGAGGTTGGTGTTTTCAGTGCAGTTGAGACTCCGAGCGGCAAACACTCATTGCTGAGTAGCCAGTAGCACCCGCCATCCTTCGAAGTCCCTCCGACCTTGCCTGTGCCTCGCTCTCAAATCCATCGAGCAGAACGCGTGTCGCCAGGATGCGCTTAGCTGAGTAGAACTCGCTGTAAAAGGTGCGCAGTTGGGGGGCCACATACAAATTGAGATGCCACGACGTCGACTCGCTCAAAACGTCATCTCGTGCTCCGCTCGCCCTGCGATGTGCCCGCCAATAGGGTGAATTCCAAACAGAGCCATCTCTCAACTTGCGAATGTCTCCGTTGATGGAGTCGAGGATTTTTGCGCGATTCTTAAGGTCCTCGGCAGTTCTGGTGTGGAACGTCACAGTTCGACCATGGAGCTTCGCACCTAAGCCCTTTGCCTTGAGGAACCCGACGCGTTTCAGAGCCTCTTTCTTGCTCGCCCAGTATTCGAAGCTCTCGGCTTGCGATGCGGTACCCCCAACCGGGGTGATCTTGACCATGTAGCAGATGAGATCAAGCACGTTCGGGGCTGTGTCCAGCAGCTGCAGTTCAGCTTCTGTGGGCGTGTAAACACAGTGCGCACTGTATCCACCGTATCGATCGCGATCGCCACTGGCGGGGTACTCTCTTTGAGCCCAACACATCGCCTCATGCTTCGACGAGAAGCGGTCTGCCACTGCACCAATTGACAGGCCATGATTCTTCATCTCGACGTGCCACATGCCCGGGATCAACTGGGGTTCGATTGCGTCAACCTTGGGCAGCAACCCATTGCCGATGACTGACAGGCCTGCAGCCTTTGCCTCGTCATAGGAAATACGGTCCTCATCTTCTGGGGGCGAAATTTTGGGGAGAATCAGTTCAGCCATGTTCAAGCTCCTGTTTAGCTTGGGTTGTGGTCAGGGGCTCGCCGGTGTTGCAGCACCGTCGGGCCCCGCTTGTTTGCCCGAATACGTCAGGCGGCGGTTGATGGATTGAGATGCCCGGTTGGGTCAGGCCTTTGCTTTGAAAATCGGGATGACCTCAGCGCCGCCCGTCCGCAGCGCCTGAATGTGAGAGCTGGCCAGGTCCCAGGCCGCGACCATCTCGGGGAAGTAGTCATGGCCGTCATAGACGCGGCGCATGGTCTCCTTTTCCTTGTGGTTGATGCAGCGCTCTGCGATGTGGGGCGCGACTCCCAGGCGGGACAGCATCGTTCTAAATGTCTTGCGAAGGTCGTGAGGCTTGAGCTTGCGGCATCCCAGTTCCTCAAGGCGATCCGCTACGCGTAGCATTGCCTTCGACAAGACCCCTTTGCCTTGGGCCTGCCCAAGCTTTCGTCCCGGGAAGAGGTATGGGTTGTCTTGCTGCGTGTACTTCTTGGCAGCCTCAACGATGCGCAGCGCCTCGTCAGACAAGTGAATCCTGAACTCGACGTTGGACTTGGAGCGCTCCTTGGGAAGCGTCCATATGCGCTTCTTGGTGTCGAGCTCCGCCAGGGCCGCGCCCACAGCTTCCTCTGGGCGGACGCCCGTGGCCAACTGCAACTCGAAAGCGAGGCGGGTCGCGGGGCTCATCTCCGACTCGCCGAGCACCTTGTACAGAGTCTTGAGCTCGTGGTCTGATGCTGCCGTGACAGGTGCCGGGCGGTAAGGCTTTGGATTCTTGACGCCAAGCATGGGGTCAATGGCCGTGATGTACCTCCGTTGCGCGCCGAAGTTCACCAAGCCCCGCCACACCTTGTATACGTGAGCTGCGGCACCCGGCGATCCGCGCTTGCGAGGGGCATCGATGCACGACTGGATCAGCTCCTGGGTGATTTTGGAGAACCGGATGTCCCCTGCGCGGGACAGGATGTCTTTGTCGAAGCTCTCCTGCAGGAGGTCGATGGTGCGCTGGCGGACCGGTTCCCCGCCCTTGCGACTGCTCCCCAACTTCTTGTCCTCGAGCATTTCGGCGAAGGCCTCCGCCACGGTGGGCTCCGACTTGGCCTTTTTGCGGGCGAGTCGCGCTTCGAGGGCAGGGTGGTCTGCCTCCCCCTTCTTTGCCGCTTCATGGGTGGTCTGGTGGGCGCGGAGCTCTTCCCGAGCCTTTGCCAGTCCGACTGCGGGGTATGCCCCCAGGGATAGCCAGCGCCGCTTGCCATTCACCTGGGCACGAAACTGCCATTGCTTGGCGAACTCGTCATTCGCCCTTCGGCGCACGAAGAGGTACAGACCTGGCTCAACCAGCACGCGCTGTTCGCTCTTCTCTGGCGGCAGCTTCAGGCTCTTGACCTTCTCATCGGTCCATCTCGTTGTCTTCGTCATTGTGGTTCCGGATACCATCCTGGATACCACTTTAGCCGGATGCTAGCGGACTATCAAGGACGTTTGTGGAACCTGTAGCAAGCAATAGCTTGTGATGATGGATGATCCCGGACCGCTCTGGACGCTATGCCATACGCCTTGTAAGCGGTAGGTCGTCAGTTCGAATCCGACAGCCGGCACCAGTTTCTCTCGGCCCTCGCATGCGTGTGTTCAAGCGCGTGCGAGGGCCGTTGTCATGATGGGGTCAGGTTTTGCGCGGTCTGGAAAATTGCGCAATTTGTCACGCCAATCCATCCCCGCAAGCCAGGGGGGAAGGGGTGTCAGAAGGCGTTACGTCTCGTAACATTCCCTCCGCACAATCGCTACATCCCAGTCCTCCGCTGCGACCTGGCCGAATCCCTCGGCTGCCGCGGCGTGGCTTCGGTCCGTCAGGAGCAGTCATGATCGAAATCCGCAGCGCATCCGCCCAAGTGGTGTCCCATCTGGACACGGAGGAGCGCATTGCGGAGTTCCTCTCCGACGCGCTGCTGCAAGGCGGCAGTGCCAAGCTGGTGGAGGCGCTCAAGGACGTGGCCTGGGCACGCGTGGTGTCGCACCTGGCGATCAAGCTGGGGGTGCCGCGCCAGGACATCGCGCAGATGATGTCCGGCACCGCGCCCTTGTCGATGGATGTGCTGGGGCCGTTGCTGTCGGAGTTCCGCGTGAAGCTGGCGGTGACGCCGGTGGCCTTGCGGCAGGAACCGGCACCGGACACCCCCACGACGGCTTACGTCAAGCGCTTCTGAGGGTTTCTGTGGGGTCTGGAGTGCGTCCGCAAGGGGCCGTGAAGGCGCGCGGGCACCGGGGTGATGGGCAAAGCGGGCCCCGTGCGGGACAATGGAAAACGTCCCGTTGTGGCGCCTGCGCACTGATTCCGGAGCCTGCCTTTGAACATCCCCGCGTTGCCTGACAACGAAGCGTCCCGGCTGGCCAGGCTGCGTTCGCTGGATGTGCTCGACACGCCGTGCGAGCCGGTGTTCGACGTCATCACGGGCATGGCGTCGCGGCTGTTGCGGGCGCCGATCGCCCTGTTGACGCTGGTCGATGCCGATCGGCAATGGTTCAAGTCGCACACCGGTCTGGAGATCCGCCAGACGCCGCGCGAGCTGGCCTTCTGCGCCCACGCCATCCATGGTACGGGCCCGTTCGTCGTGCCCGATGCGCGCCTGGACGAGCGCTTCGCCGACAACCCGCTGGTGGCGGGCGAGCCGCGGATGCGCGCGTATGCGGGCATCCCGCTGACCTCTGCCGAAGGGCTGCCGCTGGGGACGCTGTGCGTGATCGACCACCTGCCGCGCGACTTCACGGAGGCCGAACTCGGCATCCTCAAGGACCTGGCGGACCTGGCGCGCAAGGAGATCCTCGCGCGCGAGGCGGCGCGGCGCCCGGTGCCGACGGGGGCGGACCCTCGGGTGCAGGACGATGGCTCGGCCTTGTTCCGTGCGGTGTTCGAGCAGGCGGCGGTCGGCATCGCCATGGTGGGGCTGGATGGCACCTGGCTGCGTTTCAACGCCAAGCTGTGCGGCATCCTGGGGCGCACGCCGCAGGCCTTGCAGGGCAGCACCTTCCAGGACATCACCCACCCCGATGACCTGTCGCAGGACCTCCACCTGGTGCAGACGCTGCTGGCGGGCAAGGCCGATCAGTACGCCATGGAGAAGCGCTACGTCCGCCCCGACGGCGAGCTGGTGTGGGCGAACCTGACCGTGTCGCTGGTGCGCCGCCATGGCATCGCGAGCTATTTCATCGCCATCATCGACGACATCACCGAACGCAAGCGCGCCGAGCAGTCGCTGGCCCGACTGCGCCAGGACCTGGAGCGCCGGGTGGTGGAGCGCACCCGCGACCTGCAGCGCAGCAACGACCTGCTCAACGCGGTGCTGGGCAATGCGCTCAATGCCTTCATCTGCGTGGACGCCAGCGGGCGCGTCGTCGAGTGGAACCGGCAGGCGGAGCGGACCTTCGGATGGCGTCGCGAGGAGGCCCTGGGGGTGGCGCTGGCCGAGCTCATCATCCCGCACGCGCAGCGCCAGGCGCACGAGGCGGGCATGAGGCACCTGCGCCTGACCGGCGAGGCCAAGGTGCTGGGCCAGCGCCTGGAATTGGTGGCGCGGTGCAAGGATGGCTCGGAGATCCCCTGCGAGGTGACCATCAATGCGCTGCAGGGCATCGGCGAGCACGACGAGCCGATGTACTTCGCCTTCCTGCACGACATCACCGAGCGCAAGCGGGCGGTGCGGGCGATCAAGGCCAGCGAGCGGCGCTTGCGCACCATCGCGGACAACCTGCCGGCACTGATCGCCTACGTGGACAAGGAAGAGCGCTATGTGTTTTGCAACCAGACCTACGAGAGCTGGCTGGGGGTGGACACGCGGGCGGCCGTGGGGCGCGGGGTGGCCGATGTGCTGGGCGATGCCCCTTACGCGCAGCGGCGGGACCTGCTGCTGAGGGCCAAGGCGGGGGAGGTCGTCGAGTTCGACATCGAGGCCGGTGAGGCCGATCAGGTGCGCCACCTGCACCTGACCTACCTGCCCGATGTGGCCGAGGGCGGTGAGGTGGTGGGCGTGTTCGCCCTGGGCACGGACATCACCGATGCCAAGCTGGCCCAGCGCCACCTGCTGGAGCTGGCCCGCACCGACGTGCTGACCGGCCTGTCCAACCGCCGGGCCTTCGAAGACGCCCTGAAGCAGGCGCTGTTGCGCCACAAGCGATCGGGGCGCCCGCTGGCGCTGGCCTTCCTGGACATCGACAATTTCAAGGCCATCAACGACAACCTGGGCCATGGCCTGGGCGATGAGGTGTTGCGCATGTTCGCGTTGCGCCTGACCTCGTGCGTGCGGGCGACCGACACCGTGGCCCGCCTGGCCGGGGACGAGTTCGTCATCCTGCTCGATGGCCTGCGGCACCCGCACGAGGCCGAGGTGGTGGCGCGCAAGGTGATCGCAGCCATCGGGGAGCGCTTCGATCTCACCGATGACATCGGCCTGCAGGTCACGACCAGCGTGGGGGTGGCGTTCATGGCCACGGTCACGCTGTCGCCGCAGCACCTGATCGATGCGGCCGACAAGGCCCTCTACCGCGCCAAGGCGGCCGGCAAGAACACCTACAGCGTGGTGCTGACGGACGCCAGCTGAGGGGCCGGTCTCCAGGGCATACCGATGCGGTATGAGTGGGCGACGCCGATGGTATTGGAGCGGCGGGAGATGCTTCGGTATCGTTCACCGAAACGCCGCATCCGGCGTCGTTCCAACAACGGGCAACCATAGCCCAGGCACCCACAGGAGACACACATGGCCATCACCGGCGTCATGAGGACTGGACATGCGCAGCTGCGCGTTCTGGACATGGAGGTCAGCCGCAAGTTCTACCGGGACGTCATCGGGCTGGTCGAGACCGGCGAGGACGCGCAAGGCCGCGTCTACTTCAAGGCCTGGGACGAGCGCGACCACAACAGCATCGTGCTGCGCCAGGCCGACAGCGCGGGTGTGGACTTCGTGGGCTACCGTGTGCTGGACAACGCCACGCTGGACCAGCTTGAGCGTGCCCTGAAGGAGCGCGGCATCGGCACCCGGCGCATTCCCAAGGGCGAGATGCTGGAGACCGGCGAGCGCGTGCGCTTCAACCTGCCCACCGGCCACGAGTTCGAGCTCTACGCGGAAAAAAACCATGTGGGCAATGGCCTGGGCCTGCTGAACCCGCCGCCCTGGGGCAAGGACGCCGAGCACGGCATGGCCCCGGTGCGCCTGGACCACTGCCTGCTGTACGGCCCGAACATCGCCGCCAACAAGACCATCTTCACCGAGGTGCTGGGTTTCCGCCTGGTCGAGCGCGTCCTCGGCCCGGTCGAGGCGGGTGAGCCGGAGGTGGCCATCTTCCTGTCGTGCTCCAACAAGACGCACGACATTGCCTTCGTCGAGCACCCCCACCCCGGCAAGCTGCACCACGTCTCCTTCCGCATGAGCTCCTGGGAGCGCGTGCAGCGCGCCGCCGACATCATGGGCATGAACCGCGTGCCCATCGACATGGGCCCCACGCGGCATGGCGTGACCCGCGGCGAAACCATCTACGCCTGGGATCCGTCGGGCAACCGCTTCGAGACCTTTGCCGGCGGCTACGAGCCTTACCCCGATTGGGAAACCATCACCTGGACCTTCGAGGGCTTCGGCCATGGCCTGGACTACCCCACGGGCACGCTGCACGAGAGCTTCCTGGGCGTGGTGAGCTGATCCGCGCTGCGCCACCTGATCCGCCCTGACCCCGACCCCTCCGGTACACCGCCATGACACAGATCCTGAACTTCATCAACGGGCAACACGTGCCTGCCGCCAGCGGGCGCTTCTTCGACAAGCTGTCGCCGCTGACCAGCCGCCCCCTCTACCAGGTCGCCGAAGGCGGCCGCGCCGATGTGGATGCCGCCGTGGCCGCGGCCCGCGCTGCGCTGCACGGCGACTGGGGCCGCATGGCGGTGGACAAGCGCGTGGCCATGCTGCATGCCGTGGCCGACGGCATCACGAAGCGCTTCGATGACTTCGTCGCCGCCGAGGAGGCCGACACCGGCCAGCCCCACCACGTCATCGCGCATGCCTTCGTGCCGCGCGGTGCGGCCAACTTCAAGGTGTTTGCCGACATCATCAAGAACGTGCCCACGGAGTCCTTCCAGATGGACACGCCCGATGGCCGGGGCGCGCTGAACTACGCCATCCGCAAGCCCAAGGGCGTGATCGGCGTGATCAGCCCCTGGAATGCGCCTTTCCTGCTGATGACCTGGAAGGTGGGCCCGGCGCTGGCCTGCGGCAACACCGTGGTGGTCAAGCCCTCGGAAGAGACGCCGGCCACCGCGGCCCTGCTGGGCGAGGTCATGAACGCCGTGGGTGTGCCGCCGGGCGTCTACAACGTGGTGCATGGCTTCGGGCCTGACGCCGCGGGCGAGTTCATCACCAGCCACGAGGACGTGGACGCCATCACCTTCACCGGCGAGACGCGCACGGGCACGGCCATCATGAAGGCCGCGGCCAATGGCATCCGCGACGTGTCCTTCGAGCTGGGCGGCAAGAACGCGGGCATCGTCTTCGCCGACGCCAACTTCGACGACGCGGTGGAGGGCATCTTCCGCTCGGCCTTCATGAACACCGGCCAGGTCTGCCTGGGCACCGAGCGTGTCTATGTCGAGCGCCCCATCTTCGACAAGTTCGTCTCGGCGCTGAAGGCGCGTTGCGAGGCCGTCAAGTACGGCCGCCCCAGCGACGAGGGCGCGAACTACGGCCCGCTGATCAGCCTGGAGCACAAGCGCAAGGTGATGTCCTACTACGCCAAGGCGGTGGAGGAGGGCGCCACGGTGGTGACGGGGGGCGGTGTGCCCCAGCTGGCGGGCGAGCTGGCCGAAGGCGCCTGGGTGCAGCCGACCATCTGGACCGGCCTGCCGGAGACGGCCGCGGTGGTGCGCGAGGAGATCTTCGGGCCCTGCTGCCACATCCGTCCCTTCGACAGCGAAGAAGAGGTGGTGACGCTGGCCAATGCCAACCGCTACGGCCTGTCCACCACGATCTGGACGCAGAACCTGGCGCGCGCCCACCGCGTGGCGGCGGCGGTCGAGGTGGGCATCACCTGGGTCAACAGCTGGTTCCTGCGCGACCTGCGCACGCCCTTCGGTGGCTCCAAGCAATCGGGCATCGGTCGCGAAGGCGGGGTGCACTCGCTGGAGTTCTACACCGACCTGCGCAACATCTGCATCAAGCTCTGAACCCAGCCCTGAAAGCCCTGACCATGGACATCCCAACCATCGAGCGGCATGGCGACGCGCTGTTCCAGGCGTGGCGCGAGCGCCGTGTCATGCGGCCGCTGCGCGAGCAGTCGCCCGACATCACCCTGGCCGATGCCTACGCCATCCAGTCGCGCTACGTGGCCCGCCGCGTCGAGGCCGGCGAGACCATCGTCGGCAAGAAAATCGGCGTGACCAGCAAGCCCGTGCAGGACTTCCTGGGCGTGTTCGAGCCCGACTTCGGCCAGCTCACCTCCAGCATGGTGCGCAACGAGTCCGACGGCGTGGACCTGAACACGCTGATCCAGCCCAAGGCCGAGGCCGAGCTGGCCTTCGTGCTCAAGCGCGACCTGATCGGCCCGGGCATCACGGCGGCCGACGTGCTGTACGCGACCGACTACGTGACGCCCTGCTTCGAGATCGTCGATTCGCGCATCCAGGACTGGAACATCCAGATCCAGGACACGGTGGCCGACAACGCCTCCTGCGGCGTCTTCCTGCTGGGCGACGTCAAGGGCGATCCGCGCAAGCTGGACCTCACCCTGGCCGGCATGGTGCTGCACAAGAACGGCGAGCTGCACTCGACCGGCGTGGGCGCCGCGGTGCAGGGCTCGCCGGTGAACGCGGTGGTCTGGCTGGCCAACACCCTGGGCCGCCTGGGCCTGCCCTTCCGCGCCGGCGAGGTGATCTTGTCGGGCTCGCAATCGGCCCTGGTGCCCGTGACCGAGGGCGACGAGCTGGTCTGCACCGTCGGTGGCCTGGGCACCTGCCGTGCCCGTTTCCATGGAAGGAGCGCCCTGTGAGCGCCGAGAACCCGAACCAGAGCATGACGCTGACGCTGGGCCGCGAGGACATCGTCCGCCTGACCGACCGCATCGAGGCGGCGCAGACCGGCGCCAAGGCCATCCCCAAACTGACCGACGACTTCCCCGGCATGACGCTGGCCGATGGCTACGCCGTGCAGCTGGAGTTGCGCCGCCGCTGGCTGGCCCAGGGCCGCCGCCAGGCGGGCTGGAAAGCCGGCCTGACCTCCAAGGCCAAGATGGACCAGATGGGCGTGCGCGTGCCCTCCATCGGCTTCCTGCTGGCCGACATGGCCCGCCCGGAGAACTCCGCCGTGCGCACCGACGACCTGGTGCACCCGCGCGCCGAGTGCGAGATCGCCTTCGTCACCAAGGCCCGCCTGGCCGGTGACCAGGTCACGCGGGAAGACGTGCTGGCCGCGACCGACTTCGTGCTGCCGGCCATCGAGGTCATCGACTCGCGCTTTTCGGGCTTCAAGTTCGACCTGCCCAGCGTGGTGGCCGACAACGGCTCGTCGGCCCGCTACGTGGCCGGTGGCCGCGCCCGCTACGCCGGCGACATCGACCTGAGCACGCTGGGCGTGGTGATGGAGAAGAACGGCGAGGCCGTGACCATGGGCGCATCGGCCGCCGTCATGGGCCACCCCGCCGATGCCATCGCGCTGATGGTGCGGGTGCTGCACGAGCTCGGCGAGGACCTGCCCGCGGGCAGCTTCGTCATGAGCGGCGCCATCACCGAGGCCATCGCCGTCAAGCCTGGCGACAACGTCATCGCGCGCTACCAGGAACTGGGCAGCGTGTCGGTGCGATTCATCTGAACAACCGGAGGACAGGCCCCATGCCCATCATCGAAATGCACCTGATGACCGGCCGCACCGTCGAGCAAAAGCGCCGCGTCGTGGCCGCTGTGGCCGAGGCCACGGCCACCGCGCTCGGCGTGGACAAGAACACCGTGCGCATCCTCATCACCGAACACGGCCTGGACGAGTTCGCCGTGGCCGGCGTGACCAAGGGGCAGCAGCTGGAAGAGGCCGCTGCCGCCAAGGCATCCGCCCAGAACCCTGCATGACCCCCACAGGATCCCTTCCATGAAAAAGATCAAATGCGCCTTGATCGGCTCGGGCAACATCGGCACCGACCTGATCTACAAGATCCAGCGCAGCCCCGTGCTGGAGCCCGTCTGGATGGTTGGCATCGACGCCACCTCCGAGGGCCTGGCCCGCGCCCGCAGCATGGGCCTGAAGACCACCGCCGAGGGCGTGGACGGCCTGCTGCCGCACGTGCTCGAAGACGGTATCCAGATCGCCTTTGACGCGACCTCGGCCTATGTGCATGCCGAGAACTCGCGCAAGCTCAACGAGCTGGGCGTGCTGATGATCGACCTGACGCCGGCGGCCATCGGCCCGCTGTGCGTGCCGCCGGTGAACCTGCGCGAGCATGCCGACAAGGCCGAGATGAACGTGAACATGATCTCGTGCGCTGGCCAGGCCACCATCCCCATCGTCAACGCGATCTCGCGCGTGCAGCCGGTGGACTATGCCGAGATCGTGGCCAGCCTGTCGTCCAAGTCGGTCGGCCCGGGCACGCGCGCCAACCTCGACGAGTTCACTTACACCACGTCCAACGCCATCGTGAAGGTGGGCGGCGCGCGCCGCGGCAAGGCGCTGTGCATCATCAACCCGGCCGATCCGCCGGTGATCATGCGCAACACCATCAACTGCCTGACAGACGACGCGCCCAAGCAGCAGGCCATCATCGACTCGGTGCTGACCATGATCGGCGAGGTGCAGAAGTACGTGCCGGGCTACCGCCTGGTCAACGGCCCGGTGTTCGACGGCAAGCGCGTGTCGGTGTTCATGGAGGTCTCGGGCCTGGGCGACTACCTGCCCAAGTACGCCGGCAACCTGGACATCATGACGGCGGCAGCCTGCCGCACCGCCGAGATGTTTGCCGAAGAAATCCTGGCTGGGAAGATCCAGTTGCAGGCCAAGGAGACCGTGTGATGAGCGAGAACAACAACGCTGCGACGAAGAACACCACCGACACCAGCCTGGCCGGCCGCAAGGTCCTGCTGCACGACATGTGCCTGCGCGACGGCATGCACGCCAAGCGCGAGCAGATCTCGGTGGAGCAGATGGTCAAGGTCGCCACCGCGCTGGACGCGGCCGGCGTGCCGCTGATCCAGGTCACGCACGGCGGCGGCCTGGGCGGCAACTCGCTGCAGCACGGCTTCGCGCTGGCCAGCAACGAGGAGTACCTGCAGGCCGTGGTGCCGAAGATGACGCAGGCCAAGGTCTCGGTGCTGCTCATCCCCGGCCTGGGCACGATGCGCGAGCTGCAGTCGGCCTACGACTGCGGTGCGCGCAGCGTCACCGTGGCCACGCACTGCACCGAGGCCGACACCTCGCCCCAGCACATCGCCTTTGCGCGCAAGCTGGGCATGGACACCGTCGGCTTCCTGATGATGGCCCACCTCAACGACCCTGCCGGCCTGGCCCAGCAGGGCAAGCTGATGGAGTCGTATGGCGCGCAGACGATTTACGTGACCGACTCGGCCGGCTACATGCTGCCGGCCGACGTGACGGCCCGCGTGGCGGCGCTGCGCGAGGTGCTCCAGCCCGAGACGGAAATCGGCTTCCACGGCCACCACAACCTGGGCATGGGCATCGCCAACTCGGTGGCCGCCATCGCCGCAGGCGCCAGCCGCATCGACGGCTCGGTGGCCGGCCTGGGCGCCGGTGCGGGCAACACGCCGCTGGAGGTGTTCCTGGCCGTGTGCGACCGCATGGGCATCGTCACCGGCGTGGACTTGTTCAAGCTGATGGACGTGGCCGAAGACATCATCGTGCCCATGATGGACCACATCGTGCGCGTGGACCGCGAGTCCCTCACGCTGGGCTTCGCGGGCGTCTACTCGACCTTCCTGCTGCACGCCAAGCGGGCCGAAAAGCGCTTCGGCGTGCCGGCGCGCGACATCCTCGTCGAGCTGGGCCGCAAGAAGATGATCGGCGGCCAGGAAGACATGATCGAGGACACCGCCATGACCATGGCCAAGGAACGCGGCCTGCTGCAGGACGTGGTCCGCGCGGCGTGAGCGGCTGGCCTGAGGACCTCCGCCCACCACACGCACCCACGACACGCACCCACGGAGCACAGCCATGCCGCAAGCAGACATCGCCGTGGTGGTCGGCAGCACCGGCGCCATGGGCCAGGTCATCGTGCGCCGACTGGCCGCCAAGGGCCTGACCGTGGTGGCGGTGGCGCGTTCCACCGATGCCCTCGCCTCGCTGGTGCACAGCACGCCCGGCGTGGTGGCCTGCGCCGCCGACATCGCCTCGGACAGCGCCACCGAGGCCATCCGCGCCACCTGCGAGCAGCTCGGTGCGCCTGTGCGCCTGGTGGTGCAAGGCGCGGGTGTGACCACCGCAGGCGGCGTGCTCACCGCGCCGACCGAGGCCGTGGTGGACGCGGTCAACATCAAGGTGGGCGGCATGTTGCGCCTGATGCGCGCCGTCGATGGGCGCCTGAGCGCGGGCGCACGCCTGGTCGCCATCGGCGGGCATTACGGCTTCGAGCCCACGGCCTACGCGGCCACGGCCGGCGTGGCCAATGCTGCGCTGGCCAACCTGGTGCGCCAGCTGTCCTGGGCCTACGGGCCACGGGGCGTGACCTCGCACCTGGTGGCGCCGGGCCCGGCCGACACCGAGCGCCTGCACCGCGTGGCCAAAGACCGCGCCGCGCGCGACGGCCTGAGCGCCGCCGAGGTGCTGGACCAGATGCGCGCCGAGTCCGCCATCGGTGCCTTCACCACGCCCGAGCAGATCGCCTGGGCCATCGCCCTGTTGCTGGACCCCGAGGCCGACGCCCTGGCCGGTGGCACGCTGTTCATGGACGCGGGTCGACGCAAGGGATTGCCTTGAGGCGCCTGCCCTGACCGAAGGAGTCATGCCCGATGCCCATCCTGCACTTCCACCTGGCCGAAGGCCGCCACAGCGACGCCCAGATCGGCGCCTTGCTCCTGCAGGCCAGCCAGGCCTATGCCCAGGTGCTCGACAGCCCCATCGAGCGGGTGCGTGTCTTCGCGCAGATGTACCGACCGCAGCATGTCGCGGTGGCGGGCGCCTTGGTGAGCGAGGGCCAGGCGCCCGCACCGTTCTTCGAGTTCCTGGTGCTGGAGGGCCGGCCATTGGAGCCATGCCAGCGCCTGTTGACGGTGTTCACCGACCTGATCGTCGAGACCCTGGGCGTCGAGCGCAGTGCGGTGCGGGGCATCTGCAAGCCGGTGCCGCCGGCGCTGTGGGGCATCGCAGGCACGCCGGCCAGCGTGGTGCGTTCCAGCGAGATCCAGGCGCGTGCCGCGGCGGCTTCGGCCTGACAAGGACCCCGAGGAAGCAGCCAGTGAACGTCCTGATCGTCCACGCCCACCCCGAGCCCCAGTCCTTCTGCGCCGCCATGTGCACCGTGGCCACCGAGCACCTGCGGGCGATGGGCCACCAGGTCCGGGTGTCCGACCTGTACGCGGTGGGCTTCAACCCCGTCGCCAGCGCGGCCGACTTCCAGCAGCGGCACAACCCCGACCACCTCGTCTACGCGCTGGAGCAGCGCCACGCCCAGGCCAATGGCACGCTGGCCGCGGACGTGCGGGGCGAGCTGGCCAAGCTGCTGTGGTGCGACCTGGTCATCTTCAACTTTCCCATCTTCTGGTTCTCGGTGCCGGCGATGCTCAAGGGCTGGATCGACCGGGTGCTGGTGTCGGGCGTGGTCTATGGCGGCAAGCGCTTCTACGACCGCGGCGGCCTGGAGGGCAAGAAGGCGATGCTGGCCGTCACCATCGGCGGGCAGTCGCACATGTTCACCAGCGACGGTGTGCACGGCCCCCTGAACGACATGCTCAAGCCCTTGCTGCAAGGCACGCTGGGCTACGCGGGCCTGAGCGTGCTGCCGCCTTTCGTGGCCTGGCACGTGCCCTACATCTCGGCGGCGGAGCGGGGCCACATCCTGGCGGACTACCGTGCGCGGCTGGACAGCCTCGACAGCGCCACGCCCCTGCCCATGCCCAGCCTGGCGCACTTCGACGAGCGGATGCGCCCGCTGGGCTGAGTCCTGGATGGCGCTCAGACTGGACCGCGCTCAGATGATGGGCGGGGGGGCGGCCTCGGCGGCGTGGTCGTGCGGGGTGTGTGCCTGAGCTTGGGCCTGAGCCTCGCGGTTCTCGCGCACCACCGCCAGGAAGGCTTTCAGCAGGGGCGACTGGTCGGTGGCACGGTAGAGGCAGCTGAGGTCGATCACGGCCTGGGGCCTGTCCGACAGCGGCCGCACCACGGTGCCATGCACGGTCAGCGAGCGGGCGGCCGATTCGGGGATCAGCGTCACCCCGAAGCCGCGCGCCACCAGCGCCAGCCCCGTGACGGCATCGCCCACTTCCTGCGAGATCTGCGCCTCGAAGCCCTGCTGGCGGCACAGCTCGACCACGCGGTCGACGAAGTTGGGGCGGCCCACGTTGGGGAAGACGACGAAGGCATCGTCGGCCATGGCGCGCAAGGGCACGGCCTTCAGCGCGGCCAGCGGGTGGTCCTCGGGCAGGGCCGCGTACAGGCACTCGGTGGCCACCAGTTCGCGGCCGATGTCCGGCTGGGGCTCGGTCATGCGGTTGAAGGCCACGGTGATGCGGCGCTGGCGCAGGGCCTCGATCTGCTCGTTCTTGTTCATGGTGTGCAGCACCACGTTGACGCCCGGCAGCTTGCGGCGGAAGTCCTGCAGCAGCTTGGGGATGATGTCGTAGATGCCCGAGCCGAAGATGCCCACGTCGATGCGGCCCAGCTTGCCTTCGCCGGCGCGCTGCACGCGGTCGATGCCGGCCTCGACCAGCATGCGGATGTTGTGGGCTTCCTCCTTGAACATCTCGCCGGCCTGGGTCAGCTCCACGCCCTTGGCGGTGCGCACGAACAGCTCGACGCCCAGCTCGTCCTCCAGGGCCTTGATCTGCCGGGTCAGCGGCGGCTGTGAAATGTGCAGGCGCGCGGCGGCGCGGCCGATGTTGAGCTCCTGGGCGACGGCCAGGAAATACTTGAGGTGGCGGAGGTCCATGGCGAGGGGGCAATGCAGAGGGGTTCGGGGGAGGGCGGGGCGGCAGGGCTCAGGCGCTGTCTTCGCCCGCCACGGTCTTGAGGCGGTAGATCAGCTGCGCGCGGGTCAGGCCCAGCAGGCGCGCGGCGGCGGACTGGTTGCCCTGCGTGCGCTGCATGGCCCGGCGGATCAGCGCGGCCTCCACCTCGTCGAGGACGAGGCCATCGTGGCAGTCGGCATCGCCGAGCATGGACTGGACGCGCTCGGCCAGGGCCATCGAGGCCGGGTTCGCGGGCGCAGATGCTTGCGGGGCG
This sequence comes from Pseudomonadota bacterium, assembly GCA_022566735.1. GTDB lineage: Bacteria > Pseudomonadota > Gammaproteobacteria > Burkholderiales > Burkholderiaceae_C > Aquabacterium. The sequence goes on along the minus strand of JADFIG010000008.1, from coordinate 44,094 downwards.
CGGCATTGCAGCGAGCCATCGGGCTGCCAGCTCAACCAGTCGCCCTGCAGGTGCTCGCCGCCCACAAACAGGTGGCTGACGTCGATGGCGCCGCCGTCGCCGGCCAGCACCACGCCGCGCTCGACCAGGTTCTCCAGCTCGCGGATGTTGCCCGGCCAGCCATAGCTGAGCATGGCGTCGATGGCGCGTGCCGTGAAGCCACTGACGCTGCGGCCATCGCGCTGGTTGAACTTGCGCAGGAAGTGGTTCATGAAGACGGGGATGTCTTCGCGGCGTTCGCGCAGCGGCGGCACGCGGATGGGCAGCACGTTGAGGCGGAAGAAGAGGTCTTCGCGGAAGCGGCCGGCCTCGACCTCGGCGCGCAGGTCGAGGTTGGTGGCGGCCACCACGCGCACATCGACCTTGCGCGTCTGGATGCCGCCCACGCGCTCGATCTCGCGCTCCTGCAGGGCGCGCAGCAGCTTGCCTTGCGCGGTCCAGCTCAGGATGCCGATCTCGTCGAGGAAGAGGGTGCCGCCATCGGCCCGCTCGAAGCGCCCCGCCCGCGAGCTTTGCGCGCCGGTGAAGCCGCCTTTCTCGACGCCGAAGAGTTCGGACTCGATGAGGTCATCGGGGATGGCCGCGCAGTTGATGGCGACGAAGGGGCCGCTGGCACGCTGGCTGATGCGGTGCAGGCTCTGCGCCAGCACCTCCTTGCCCACGCCGCTTTCGCCGAGGAAGAGCACGGTGGCCTGGGTGTTGGCCGCGCGCCGCACCATGTGGCAGACGGCGTTGAAGCCGGAGGACACGCCCACCACCTCGGCGTCGCCCAGCAGCGAGCGGGCGCTGGCGTTGTCGCCGCGCTCGCTGGACACGGCGCTCAGGCCCTGGGTGAGGGCGTCGGCGCGCAGCGAGCGCTTGTCCTCGTCGGCATCGCTCCACTCGTCCACGCTTTTGCCGATGATCACGCAGTGGCTGGCGCCCTGGGCGCAGCACTGCACCTCGCGGAACATGACCGGGCGGCCCATGAAGCGGCTGACGAAGCCCGAGGCATAGCCCACCTGCTGCCAGCAGGCCGTGTCGGCGCCGATGCCATAACGCTGCACATGCACCTCGGCTTCGGCGCAGCCGTACCAGTGGAACTCGCCGAAGAAGTGACCACGCTCTTCGTCAATCTCCAGGTGCGCGGGCTCCACGCGGGCCACGCCTTCGAGCATGTGCAACTGCGGCCCGATGAAGAGGGCGTCTTGTGGCGCATCGGGCGCGCGCATCTTGCGGGCCAGCTCGGCATCGTGCGCGCCGGAGTTGTAGCCCATGCGCGTGATGAGGCCACGTGCGGCGTCCACGCCCAGCGAGTCGATCAGCTCCTGGCGCAGCACGCCGAGCGCCGAGGTGTGGAGCAGCAGCATGCGCTGGTCGTCCAGCCAGATGCGGCCTTCGCGCGGGTCGAAGTGGATGCGCTGGATGAGGTCTTCGCGCGTGGGCAGGGCGCCGTGGGGCACGGCTTCCTTGTGTCTGTGGGGCATGTTCACTGCTTTGTGCGAATTCGAACAGTTTCTTGGGCCGATGCTAAAGACGGGGTGAATGAATTGATACAGGTCTTCTCCCCACCCCGACCCTGCTGTGGCGCCGATGGTCCACAGGCGGCCCGAAAGCGGGGCTGAAACAGGGTGGAAAGGGGCCTGGAAGGCCGCCCTCCTCGGGGTGTTCCCTAGGGGGGCGGGACTCTGGCACGTCCTTCGCAAAAGAAGGCGTGCAAGCCACACACCAGTGGCCATCGGGTACTCCCGTAGATGACGGGGCTGACCCATGGAGAACCAGGAGACAAGACATGCCCGTGCTCGCCTTCCCGCGCGCCACCGAGGTCCAGTGCTACGTCCGTTTGCGCGCCGAGCGCCCCGACGGCTTCGTGGAGTTCGACTTCTCGTTCGGCGACCCCGACCTGTCGGTGGACCTCATCCTGCCCAAGGCGGCTTACGACGAGTTCTGCGCGGCCAACCGCGTGCGCTTCCTCAGCCCCGAACAGGGCGAGGAGATCGACGCGGAGCAGGCCAAGTGGCGCTATGGCCAACCCGGCATCACCGACTGAGCCGGCCTTTCACCCACCACAACGATTCCGGAGACACGCATGACCGTCGAGATCCGCACCCAGAGCGTCAAGCCCGTGCGCCACACCTATGCGCACATCGCCCGGCGCTTTGGCGACAAGCCCGCCAGCCGCTACCAGGAAGCCACCTACGACCTGCAGTCCGAGGTGAACCACCACTACAAGCCGCTGTGGGACCCCGACCACGACCTCTACGACGCGCGCCGCACGGCCATCGTGATGAAGGACTGGTACGCGCTGAAAGACCCGCGCCAGTACTACTACGGCAGCTACACCATCGCCCGGGCCAAGCAGCAAGAGGCCCTGGACCGTCAGATGGAGTTCGCCGAAAAGCGCGAGCTGCTGCGCGGCCTGCCCGTCGAGGCGCGCGAGGCCATCGTCTTCGCCATCGTGCCGCTGCGCCACTACGAGTGGGGCGCCAACACCAACTTCAGCCACATCTCGGCCTATGGCTGGAGCACGGCCATCACGCAGGCGGCCATCATGGCCGCGGCCGACCGCCTGGGCCTGGCCCAGCACTGCTCGCGCATCGGCCTGCTGGTGGACGGCAACACCGGCAGCACCCTGGACGAGGCCAAGGCCTTCTGGGTCGAGCACGGCGACTGGCAGCCGCTGCGCCGCGAGGTCGAGCGCGTCTTCGTGACGCGAGACTGGTTCGAGGTGCTGGCGGCCCAGTCCCTGATCGCCGACGGCCTGGTCTACCCGCTGTTCTTCCAGCAGTTCGATGCCTGGCTGGCGCGCCGCCATGGGCCCGGCCTGTCCACCCTGCTCGACTACCCCATGCGCCTGCACGACGAGAGCGTGCGCTGGGTCGATGCCACGGTGAAGACCGCGGCGGCCGAGAGCGCGGCCAACCAGGCCCTGCTGAGCAGCTGGGCGCGCACCTGGCGCGAGCGCTTCCTGGCCGCCCTCAAGCCCCTGGCCGAAGCCACCATGGGCGACGAGGGCGAGGTGGCCCTGGCCCAGGTCGATGCGGCCCTGGGCGTGCGCCTGGCCAAGCTGGGCTTGAGCGTCTGACGGCCTGAACTCCACTGAAAGAAGCGCCATGACCACCCCGATCACCACCACCTCCACCCAACCCGTCTTCATCGCCTTCCAGGCCAACAACGACACCCTGCCCATCGTCGAGGCCATCGTGGCCGACAACCCGCAAGCCGTCGCCGTGGACTCCCCCGCCATGGTCAAGGTCACCGCGCCCGGCCTGCTGGTCATCCGCCGGGCCTCGGTGGAAGAGCGCGTCGGCCGCGACTTCGACCTGCGCGAGCTGCAGCTCAACCTGATCTCGCTGTCCGGCCAGATCGACGAGACCGAAGACGCCTTCACCCTTCACTGGCAAAGCGCCTGAACGCGCCCTGGAGCACCCCCATGAGCACCCCCGTGAGCACGACCATGAACACGACCATGAACCCCCCCGCCAAGAAGCTCAGCCTCAAGGAAAACTACGCCATGCTCACGCGTGGCCTGGGCTGGGAGCCGAGCTACGAGCCCAAGGACGAGGTCTACCGCGCCGTCCACTTCGAGGGCATCAAGATCCATGACTGGGACAAGTGGGAAGACCCCTTCCGCCTGACCATGGACGCCTACTGGAAGTACCAGGGCGAGAAGGAAAAGAAGCTCTACGCCATCATCGACGCCTTCCAGCAGAACAACGGCCAGTTCAACGTGAGCGACGCCCGCTACGTGCAGGCCCTCAAGCTCTTCGTCACCGGCATCACCTGCCTGGAATACGCCTCGCACCGCGGCTTCAACATCCTCAGCCGCGAGTTCCCGGGCGTGGCCCCGCGCATCGCCGCGCAGATGCAATCGCTGGACGAGCTGCGCCACGCGCAGACGCAGATCCACGCGATGAGCCACTACAACAAGTACTTCGAGGGCATGGCCGAGTTCCCGGAGATGTTCGACCGGGCCTGGTACCTCTCCATCCCCAAGTCCTTCTTCGAAGACGCCATCACCGGCGGGCCCTTCGAGTTCATCACGGCCATCTCGTTCTCTTTCGAGTACGTGCTGACCAACCTCGTCTTCATGCCCTGGATGTCGGGCGCGGCCTACAACGGCGACATGTCCACCGTGTCCTTCGGCTTCTCGGCGCAGAGCGACGAAGCGCGCCACATGACGCTGGGCATCGAGGTCATCAAGTTCCTGCTGGAGCAGGACCCGGACAACCTGCCCATCGTGCAGGGCTGGATCGACAAGTGGTTCTGGCGCGGCTACCGCCTGCTGTCCCTGCTCGCCACGATGATGGACTACATGCTGCCCAAGCGCGTGATGAGCTGGGCCGAGGCCTGGGAGATCTACTTCGAGCAGAACGGCGGCGCCCTGTTCGCCGACCTGGCCCGCTACGGCGTGCGCATGCCCCTGGGCTGGGAGACCACCGTCAAGGAAAAGGGCCACGTCAGCCACCAGGTCTGGTGCACCCTGTACCAGTTCCGCCATGCGGCCGGCTTCCCCGTGTGGCTGCCCTCTGCCGAAGAGATGGACTGGCTGTCGGCCAAGTACCCCGAGACCTTCGACAAGTACTACCGCCCCCGCTATGAGCACTGGGCCGAGCTGGAGCGCCAGGGCAAGCCCTTTGCCAACGGCACGCTGCCACAGCTCTGCCAGGTCTGCCAGTGGCCGCAGCTCTTCACCGAAGAAGACGACCCCACCCAGGTCTGCTACCGCGAGGGCACCTACCTGGGCGAGAAGTTCCACTTCTGCTCGGACGGCTGCCAGCACATCTTCAACCAGGAGCCCGAGAAGTTCGTGCACGCCCACCTGCCGGTGCACCAGATCTACCAGGGCAATTACTTCAACCCCGGCGTCGATCCGACGGCGCCCGATTTCAACCCGCTGGTCGAGGCGCTCAAGTACATGCGCATCCAGCCCGGCGTCGATGGCGGTGACTTCGCCACCCACGCCGATGCGGTGAACTGGCAGAAGTGGACGGGCCGCCCGGCCAACATGCATGCGCCTCAAGCCACACCAGCCACACCCGCCACGCCGGCCGCCGAACCCGAACGCAAGATCGCCTGAGCCCGGGCCTGAACCACACCGAAGGAGACAAGCATGAGCGTCAAAGCCATCCGCCCCGGCTACCACGGGGACATGAAAGACACGGTGGACAAGTTCCACGGCCAGCAGCTGCTCGGCCTGGGCTGGGACCAGCACCTGATGTACGCCACGCCGCTGTGCATCCCCGTGCCGCCCGACATGCCCTTCGGGGCCTTGGTCGAGAAGGTGCTGCCCCAGCTGTATGGCCAGCACCCCGACTTCGACCAGATCGAATGGGGCCGCGTGCAGTGGATCAAGGCCGGCGAGGCCTTCACGCCCGACCTGGCCAAGAGCCTGAAGGACAACGGCGTGGGCCACAAGGACCTGCTGCGCTTTCGCACGCCCGGCCTGCAGGGCCTGGCCGGCATCGGCTTTTGAGCGAGGGGTGACACCGACATGAGTTACCAACTGACCATCGAGCCCCTGGGCCAGACCATCGAGGTCGAGCCCGACCAGACCGTGCTGGACGCCTGCCTGCGCGCCGGCATCTGGCTGCCCCATGCCTGCTGCCACGGCCTGTGCGCCACGTGCAAGGTGCAGGTCTCGGAAGGCGAGGTCGAGCACGGCGACGCCTCGCCCTTCGCGTTGATGGACTTCGAGCGCGAAGAGGGCAAGACCCTGGCCTGCTGCGCCACCCTGCAATCGGACGTGACCATCGAGGCCGAGATCGACGAAGAGCCCGACGCCGAGGTCATCCCGGTGCGGGACTTCAACGGCGTCGTCTCGCGCATCGAGGCGCTCACGCCGACCATCAAGGCGCTGTACTTCAAGCTGGACCAGCCCATCCACTTCCAGGCCGGGCAGTACGTGAACCTGGAGATCCCGACGCTGGGCGTGCGCCGTGCCTTCTCACTGGCCAACACGCCGGCCACGGGCGACGAGGTCGAGCTCAACGTGCGCATCGTCGCCGGTGGGGCGGGCACGGCCTACCTGCACGAGCAGCTGAAGGTGGGCGACGCGGTGCGCCTGGCCGGGCCGTATGGCCGCTTCTTCGTGCGCAAGTCGGCGCATGCGCAGCAGCAGCTGGGCCTGCTCTTCATGGCCGGGGGCTCGGGCCTGTCCAGCCCGCGCAGCATGATCCTGGACCTGCTGGCCGAAGGCTGCACGCTGCCGATCACGCTGGTGTACGGCCAGCGCTCGCGCGCCGAGCTGTACTACCACGACGAGTTCCTGGCCCTGGCCGAGCAGCACCCCAACTTCACCTACGTGCCGGCCTTGTCCCATGAACCCGAGGGCAGCGACTGGACGGGCCCGCGCGGCTTCGTGCACGACGCGGCCAAGGCGCATTTCAACAACGACTTCCGCGGCCACAAGGCCTACCTGTGCGGCCCGCCCGTGATGATCGACGCCTGCATCACCACCCTGATGCAAGGGCGCCTGTTCGAGCGCGACATCTACACCGAGAAGTTCCTCTCGGCGGCCGATGCCGAGCGGGTGCGCAGCCCGCTGTTCAAGGCGATCTGAGCGCCTTCAAACGACGAACACGCGCCCCACACGCACCCAAAAGGAAGCCCCGGTCAGCTTGCGCTGCCGGGGCTTTTGCTTGGGCTGGGCCTGCTCAGGCCGCCAGCGTCACGCCGAGGACCTCACGCAGAGGACTTCACGCAGCAAAGGGCATCAGGCTGTTGAGGCCGGGCGTGTGCATGCGGATCTGCGCCTTGTGGCGCACGCCGTTGTCCTTCAGGCTGCGCTCGAAGTCGGGCTGCCAGGGCTGGGCGCCCAGGTGCCACTGCACGGTCGCCCAGTCGATCTGCGGCGTGTCCGGGTCGGCCGCGATCAAGGGCGTCAGGGCGTGGGTCACCCAGTCCTTGAACAGCATGTCCGGCGGCACCGGCATGATGAAAGGCGCGGCGAACAGCAGGTGGTGGTCCCAGCTGGCATAGACCAGTTGGGCGCCGTGGAAGTTGGCCTGCACGTCGGCCGGGGTGGCGGTGTAGGCGCCGATCGATTTCACGGGCATGGTCGTTCTCCTTGCGTCTGTGCTCAGCCTGCGGTGGCCTGGTTGCTGGATGTCATGTTCTTCCAGCGCTTGAAGTTCTGTTCGTCCTGCGAGCCGTGGAAGTCGCCGTTGTCCTGGCCGCCGACCAGGCCCACCCAGGCCATCCAGGCTTCGATGCCGCCCTCGCTGGGCGCGGTCTGGAAGAACTGGTTCATCGGCAGCCAGGCCTGCATGTACTTCTCGGGCTCGTTGAGGAAGATGTCCTGGCAGTGGTCCGAGCAGAACTGGTAGAGCTCGCCCTCGTGTTCCAGCTCGCGGCTGCACAGCGTGGTCGGGTCGCCCGGTTCAGTGAACACGCAGGGCATCTGGCAGGTCTGGCACAGCTTGGCCAGGCCCACGTTCTGGAAGGGGCGGCCTTCTTCGGCCATCTTGCGCAGGTGCATCCAGCGCGGGCGGTAGTACTTGTCGAAGGTCTCGGGGTACTTGGCCGACAGCCAGTCCATGTCCTCGTCGGACGGGATCCAGCTGTGGAAGGACGTGCCGAAGCTCCACTGGTAGAAGCCCAGCATGAGCTGGTGGGAGATGTGGTCCTTGGCTTCGGCAGCCTCGTCCCAGCCCTTGGGCGGACGGATGCCGTAGCGGGCCAGGTCCTTGAACAGGGCGCCGCCGTTTTCCTCGCCGTAGAGGTCCCAGGCCTCGCGCCACGACATCACGCGCTTGGGCAGCATGTAGTCCATCATGGTGCTGACCAGGGACAGCAGGCGCAGGCCGCGCCAGAACCACTTGTCCAGCCAGGCCTGCACGATGGGCAGGTTGTCCGGGTCCTGCTCCAGCATGAACTTGATGCACTCCAGCCCCAGGGTCATGTGGCGGGCTTCGTCGCTTTGCGCCGAGAAGCCGAACGTCACGGTGGCCATGTCGCCGTTGTAGGCCGCGCCCGACATGAAGGGCACGAAGAGCAGGTTGGTGAGCACGTACTCGAAGGAGAAGCCCACCGCGATCATGAACTCGAAGGGCCCGGCCGACATCGCATCGTCGAAGAAGGAGCGCGGCACCGAGTTGTACCAGATGCGGTCGCGCATCTGGGTGAAGGCGTGGAAGCCGTTGTAGTAACGGTTGTAGTTCGAGATGGCGTGCACCTGCGTCTGTGCATGGCGGATCTCGTCGATGGCCTGCATCTGGCAGGCGACCTGTGTGCCCACGCCGGGCAGCTCGCGGCCGATGCGTGCATAGCCACGGTGCGCCGAGTACTCGCCGGGGCTGATGGCCTGCAGGAAGATCTTCACGGCGGTCAGGTAGCGCGCGTCCGAGATGTTCAGGTGGCCGTTGTTCTGCACGTGGGCGTCGATGATCGCGTAGAACTTGCGCTCTTTCTCGCCCTGGTACTTCCAGTAGGCGTCCATGGTCAGGCGGAAGGGGTCTTCCCACTGGTTCCAGTCGTGGATCTTGATGCCCTCGTAGTGGGCGTAGGGGTAGATGGCCTCGTGGCTCTGGTAGCTGGGCTCCCAGCCCAGGTCGCGGGTGAGCAGGCGGTAGCGCTCTTTGAGGCCCAGCTTCTTGGCGTTGACTTTCATGTCCATGTCGGTCTCCTCGGGGTCAGTGGTTCCAGCAGATGGTCAGGGCGTCGTCCTCTTCATCGACGTGGCCGCCCAGCGTCACGATGTGGACGTGGATGGACTGCATGTCGAAGGGCCGGCCGAGCGTTTGCTCGACGCTGTCCTTGCGCAGCACCAGGCGGCCTTCGGCGCTGATGCGCACCATGGCGGGTTGGTGATCGACGTGGGCGTCGGGGTTGTCGAGCACCAGGGCATCGACGATGCAACGGGTCTCTTCGTTGCTTTGCAGGGCGATGAACACGCGTGACATGGCCGCTCCTTCAGGCGTTCAGGCCGAGCTTGGCCATGCGCGCCTGGAAGGCGGCGCGGTATTCGGCCACCGCCGCATCGGCACTGTCTGGCAGGGCGATGGACAGCACCGGCAGCAGGGCCGCGGCGGCGCGCGTGCCCCAGTGCTGCAGCCAGGCGTCGAGCTGCTGGCGGTTGTGCTCGGACTCGGCCGCCATGACCTTGAGCACGGCATCGATCCAGGTGCGCGTCTCGGCGTGCCACTCGCTCATGAACTGGGTCAGCAGGGCCAGCGAGGAGCCGCCTTGCAGCGACCAGGCGTCATCGACCACGCGTTCGTAGACCAGCGGGTAGAGCAGGCCGTCCATGGCCACGTTCTGCGCCACGAAAACCTCCACAGGGTCGCGCACGACCATGCAGTCCTCGGTGTAGCGGCGCAGGGCCTGCCAGGCCTCGCCCGTCATCCAGTCCTGCCTGGCTTGGTCCAGCGCTTCGGTGTCGCCCAGCAGCAGGCCGATGCGCGAGAGGTACTGCGCGATGCCCAGCTGGTCCATGGCCTGGTAGATGCACGGTTGCGTGAAGGGCGCACCGTAGCCGTAGCCGCAGATGAAGGTGTTGTTGAGGTTGCTGCCCCAGGCGGCGTGGCGCAGCGGCACCAGCAGCTGGCGCGCGGTGGTGCGCAGGGCCTCGGGCATGGCCGCGAACAGGCCGTAGTTGCTGACGAACTGGAAGTTGGCCTCGGCCGTGTCCTGCTGGCGGGCGCGCGCCAGGGTGTAGGTGCTGTAGTAGAACTGGCGCGGGTCTTTCAGGGCCTGCCAGTCCTGCATGACGATCTTGCTCAGGGACTTGTCGTACAGCGCGTGCGCCGGGTCCCAGGTGGGCCGGTAGTGCAGCTGCTCTTCGGCCTGCAGGTCGTAGGTGGCTTCCTGGTAGCGCGTGGCAGGCTTGTGGCCGAAGCGCCTGACGAGGTGGTCGTAGGCGGGCCGCAAGGGCTCGATGGCCAGGGTCTGGAGGTCGATTTGCATGGGGTGTCTCCGGGTCGGGTGTTGTTCACAGAACACCGGGGATACGCAATCGACGGGCCAGGGCGCATCGGCCTGAACCACGCCTCCAATCCCCCTGTCAGCCGCTGAAACCGAGGGCTTGCCCTGACGAAAATGGTGCCGCCTCGGCCCACGGGGGTGCCAGAAATGTCCAGCGGGCGCGGCGCCTGCGCGGGCTCACTCGGCCCCTCAGGACCGATCGGCCGGTTCGGTTTCTGGCTGCTTGAGGCGGTAGCTGAGTTGCCTGCGTGTCAGGCCCAGCATGCGCGCGGCCTGGCTCAGCCGTCCTTGGGACTGCTGCAGCGCCAGGGCCACCAGCCGGTCCTCCAGTGCCGACAGGTCCAGCCCCTCGCCCAGCAGGCGCGTGAGCAGCTCATCGTCCGGCGTGCCCGGTGGCGGCGGGCTCAGGGTGCCGCGGGCATTGATGACCGCCTCCTCGGCGGACGGCCGCAAGGGCTTGGCGAACAGGTGCTCGACCTCGATGTCGCCTCCTGCAGGCGCCAGCAGCACGCCGCGCTCCACCATGTTCTCCAGCTCGCGCACATTGCCCGGCCAGGCGTGTTCCTGCAGGGCCTGCATGGCGCGGTCGCTCACGCCGCGCACGCGCTTCTGGCTGGCCGCGCAGTGCTTGTCGATGAAGCACTGCACGAACAGGGGGATGTCGCTGCGGCGCTCGCGCAAGGGCGGGATGTGGATGGGGAAGGCGCTCAGGCGGTAATACAGGTCGGCGCGGAAGCGGCCTGCCTGCACGGCTGCCTCCAGGTCCACATGGGTGGCCGTGACCAGGCGCACATCGACCTGCTTGGCCGTCTCCGAGCCCAGGCGCTCGACGCAGCCCGTCTGCAGCACGCGCAGCAGCTTGGCCTGCGCCGACAGCGACAGGTCACCGATCTCGTCGAGGAACAGCGTGCCGCCGTGCGCCCGCTCGAAGCGCCCCGCGCGCGATTGCTGCGCGCCGGTGTAGGCACCGCGCTCGACGCCGAAGAGCTCCGACTCCACCAGGTCGTGCGGCATGGCCGCGCAGTTGATGGCCACGAAGGGCTGCTCGGCGCGCGGGCTGTGGCGGTGCAGCCATTGCGCGAACACCTCCTTGCCCACGCCGGTTTCCCCTTGCAGCAACACGGTGATGCGGTGGGCTGCGGCTTTCTCCAGCAGGCCCACGGCCTGGCGGATGGGGGCGGAGGCCCCGATGATCTCGCTGGATGCATGCTGTTGCGCCAGCTCCCCCCGCAGCCGCTGCACCTCGGCTTGCAGCGTGCGCAGCTCGTCGGTGACCAGCTCGGGCTGGAAGTGGCGCAGGTAGGCCGGGTCGTGCCAGTCCTCGGCCGGTTTGCCGACGATGGTGCAATGCGCATCGCCGCTGGCCGCGCAACTGCACTCCTTGAAGACGACGAAGCGTTGCATGAAGGCCGTGGTGTAGCCGGAGGCGTAGCCGACCTCGTGCCAGCACACCGGCTCGTGGCTGCAGCCCTGGTCACGCAGGTGGGCCTGCGCCTCCCACGACTTCAGGAAGCGGACCTCGGCATCGAACTCGCCGCGCGCCATGTCCAGTGTGCAGCGCACCATCTCCGCCTGCACCAGGCCTTGCATGGTGTGCAGACGGGGGCCGAGCAGGAAGGCGTCTTCCAGCGGCCCGCTCTTGGCCATGGACCTGGCCAGCTCGGCATCGCGCTGGCCGGCGGCAAAGCCCATGCGCAGCAGGATGCCCCGCGCGCGCTCCATGCCGACGCTGTCGATCAGCTCGCGCCGCAGCATGCCCATGGCGTCGCTGTGCATGAGCATCATGCGCTGCTCGTCGAGCCAGATGTGGCCGGACTCGATGTTGAAGCGCAGGTGGGGCGTCAGGTCGAAGCGGCGGCTGGGGTCGTGCATGCGGGTGGGGGCCAGGCTGGCTGCGCAGCGCAGGGTAAACGGTGCGGCAGCCCGGCGCCATGGCGCGAACCCTCATGCTCGCGCAGGTATGGCTGGTGAACCATTCAGGTATTTGACACAGTGGCGTCGCTCGACACACTGGCGCACTTGGAAGGGTGCGCCACCGGCGCCCAGCACCAGAGACCGAGAGACAAGCCATGCCCGCGCCCATGCCCATGCTCAGGCCCGTGAGCAACGACGTGCCGACCACCACCGAGCGGCACCAGGTGCTCATCGACGAAACCGGGGAGTCCTTCGGCTGCGCTTCGACGGAGTCGGCCTTGCATGCGCTGGCGCGCTCCGGCCGCAAAGGCATCCCCGTGGGGTGTCGCGGGGGCGGTTGCGGTGTCTGCAAGGTGCAGGTGCTGGCCGGCAGCTACAGCAAGCGCGCCATGAGTCGCTGCCACGTCAGCGAGGCCGAGGAAGCCTGCCAGCAGGTGCTGGCGTGCTGCATCTACCCTCACAGCGACCTCAAGCTGCGCGTGCTGGGCAAGATGCAGAAGGCCCTCTTCCGCAAGCCCTGACGCTGCCCCATCCGAAGGCGCCGCGAGCACATGCCGCGGCGCCTTTGTCACGTCCGGACGGGCCGTTGCGGGGCATCGTCTGCCCGCGATCCGCCCGCACGCAAATGCCACACAAGGTGGCGCGGCGGGAGTCCGTGAAATCCCTTGACGTGGCGCCGATCCACATACTTTCGGAGTATCAGCGCGTGTCTGCATCGGTATTGGATCGTGCGCAAGCTGTTCGATAAGGTCTCGTTCCACGCGGGTCGGCCTGTCTGCCGGCCAGGCGCCATCAACACAACACAGCGTGTAGGAGACCGAGATGAACCTGACCCGTGCGCGCACTCCGCGCCTGTCCGCATCCGCTCTGGCCGTCATGGCCTCGATGCTGACCCCCGTGTGGGCCGCTTCCATCGACACGGGCGTGCCCGAGCTCAAGGTGCGATGGGACAACACGTTCAAGTACGGCGCGGCCTTCCGCCTGAAGGACCCCAGCCAGACCGTGGCGGCCTCCGCCGAGCAACCCAACGTCGATGCCGGTGACCTGGCCTTCAACCGCGGGCTCATCAACAACCGCATCGACATCCTCAGCGAGCTCGACGCCTCGTACAGGAACGTCGGCATGCGCGTGTCCGGCGCCGCCTGGTACGACGATGTCTATCGCCAGAGCAGCAACGACTACCCGGCAGGCGGCGCCCCCAACACGCTGAGCGCGGCCGCGGGCGGACCCAACAACGTCTTCACGCCCAAGACCCGCCGACTGATGGGCCAGAAGACCGAGTTCTCCGACGCCTTCGTCTACGGCTCGACCGAGCTGGGCGACAGCAAGCTCAGCGTGCGCGCCGGCCGCCACACCCAGCTCTACGGCGAGACCCTCTTCCTGGGCGCCAACGGCATCGCCTACGCCCAGGCCCCGGTCGACCTGATCAAGGCCTTCTCTCAGCCCACGGCGCAGTTCAAGGAAATCGCGCTGCCGGTCAACCAGGTCTCCAGCAACCTGCAGATCAACCCCAAGCTCTCGGTGGGCGCGTACTACCAGCTCGAATGGCGCCCCATCCGGCTGCCGGCCACGGGCAGCTACTTCAGCCCCGCCGACTTCGTGGGCGATGGCGCCAACCTGCTGCTGCTGCCCAGCGGCGCCGCGCCGCGCACGGCCGACCGCAAAGGCTCCAAGGGCGGCCAGTACGGCATGCAGGTGCGCTTCAAGGTGGGTGACGTGGACTACGGCCTCTACGCCGCGCAGTTCGACGAGAAGCTGCCCGTGCCGGTCGTCGACCTGACCACGGGCACCTATGCGCTGTACTACCAGCGCAAGGTCAAGACCTTCGGCGCCAGCCTGTCCACCGTGCTCGGCGAGACCAACGTGGCCGCGGAAATCTCCACGCGCCGCGACACGCCGCTGGCCCCGCTGGGCGACCTGGTGCTGACGCTCAACCCCACGGCCAACAACACCGGCAACACGCCTTATGCGCTGGGCAACACCCTGCACATCAACGTCTCGGCCATCTCCGTGATGGCGGCTTCCTCGCTGTGGGATGCCGCCAGCGTGGTCGGCGAGCTGGCCTACAACCGGCTGATGCAGGTCACGCGCGCGCCCTCGGGCATGGGCCTCATCCCCGATGCGCTCAACACCACGCACAGCAAGGGCCACCTGGCCGGCCGCGTGGTCTTCCAGCCCGAGTACTTCCAGGTCCTGCCCCAGCTGGATCTGCAGGTGCCCATCGGCATCGGCATGGGCCTGTACGGCCGCTCGGCCGTCTTCCAGGTCGCGCCCGAGCGCGGCGGCGACATGAGCATCGGCTTCAACTTCGACTACCAGAAAACCTGGAAGGCCGGCCTGCAGTTCACGCACTACTTCGGTTCTGCGGGCCCCGCGCCCAGCCTGCCGGCCAGCGGCCCCACCGGCACCTACGCCAGCTACAAGCAGTACTACAAGGACCGCGACTTCATCTCGCTGACCATCCAGCGCAGCTTCTGACGACACCGACCCGACGCACAAGGAGACTTTGATGACCCCCCACAAGCACATGGTGAACACCCTGGTCGCCAGCACCTTGATGGCCGCGATGGCCATGGGCGCGGCCCACGCCGCCGTGACCGCCGACGAAGCCGCCAAGCTCAAAAGCAGCCTGACCCCGCTGGGCGCCGAAAAGGCCGCCAACAAGGACGGCACCATCCCCGCCTGGGACGGCGGCCTCACGCAGGCCACGGGCGCCAAGGTCGGCGACGTGCCCGTCAACCCCTTCCCCAACGACAAGGTGGTGCTGCAGATCACGGCCAAGAACGCTGCCCAGCACGCCGACAAGCTCAGCGAAGGCACGCTGGCCCTGCTCAAGAAGTACCCCGACACCTTCCGTGTCGATGTCTACCCGACGCGCCGCACGGCCTCGGCCCCGGCCTACGTCTACGACAACACCTTCAAGAACGCCACGCGCTGCAAGACCAAGGACGCGGGCTGGTCGGTGGAAGGCTGCTTCGGCGGCATCCCCTTCCCGATCCCGAAGGACGGCTTCGAGGCCGCCTGGAACATGCAGCTGCGCGTCGAAGCCGAGTCGCTGTCCTATGGCTTTCGCAACCTGGTGACCAGCTCGGACGGCGCCCGCGCGCTGGCCACGCGCAACGACATCAACTTCCAGCACCCCTACTACTACAAGGACGGCTCGCCCGAAAGCTGGAGCGGCGAGTACCTGATGCAGCGCTTCAACGCCACCGAGCCGCCCTTCAAGGCCGGTGAGTCGCTGGTGTTCCGCGACAGCATCGACATCAAGAACTCGCGCCAGGCCTGGCAGTACCTGGTCGGCCAGCGCCGCGTGCGCCGTGCCCCCACGGTGGCTTACGACACGCCCGACTTCGTGGCTTCCGGCGCCAACTACTTCGACGAAGTGCAGGGCTTCCTGGGTGCGATTGACCGCTACCAGTGGAAGCTGGTGGGCAAGCAGGAGATGTACGTCCCCTACAACGACAACGCCCTGGTCACGGCCAAGCTGGACGACGCCTTCACCAGGCACCACATGAACCCGGACAAGACCCGCTGGGAGCTGCACCGCGTGTGGGTGGTCGAGGCCACGGTGGCTGCGGGCAAGCGCCATGCCGTGCCCAAGCGCCGCTTCTACCTCGACGAAGACAGCTGGGCCCTGACCCTGATGGACGGCTACGACGCCGAAGGCAAGCTGTGGCGCACCACCCAGGCCTATCCCTTCGCGGTGCCGGCCATCCCCGCGGTGGTCATCAAGACGGTCTCGGTGTTCAACCTGCAGGCCGGCACCATGAGCACGGTGCAGGCGCTCAACGGCGAGACCTACCGCGTCGTGCCGCGCAAGTCGGAGAGCTTCTTCACGGGTGACGCCGTGGCCGCCGACGCCGCACGCTGACCCGCCAGGGCACCCCGACGCCCCCGCCGATGCACCGCCTCAGGGCCGGGCGTCGGCGGGGCCATCCTCCCTCACGCAAGCCGGCCGACGGCCCCACCGCCATGTCCCTCTTCCCTGTTCAGCGCCTGCGACCGTGGCTGGTCGGTGCATGGACCGCGATCGCAGCGGCCCAGGCCGGCGCAGCCCCTGCCAGCTTCGACCCTTTGAACAAGCCCGCGGTGCTCAGCAGCCGGGCGCAAGCGGGCGTGCTGCTCTCCGTGGCCCGCGCCGGTGACCGCCTGGTGGCCGTGGGCGAGCGCGGCACCATCGTGCTGTCCGACGACCAGGGCCAGAGCTGGCAGCAGTCCGCCGCGCCCGTCAGCGTCAGCCTCACCCGCGTGGGCTTTGCCGACGCCCAGCACGGCTGGGCCGTGGGCCACGGCCAGGTGGTGCTGGCCACGCAAGACGGTGGCAAGACCTGGACGCGCCAGCTCGACGGCGTGCAAGCGGCCCGGCTGGAGCTGGACGCCGTCAACGCCAACCCGCACGCCAGCGAGGAGCAGCGCAAGCAGGCCCAGCGCCTGGTCGACCAGGGGCCGGACAAGCCCTTCCTCGACGTGCACTTCTTCGACGCGCAGCGCGGGCTGGTGGTCGGTGCCTATGGCGCCATCTTCGCCACCCAGGACGGCGGCAAGACCTGGCGCTCGCGCCGCGCCGACGTGCCCAACCCGACGGGGCGCCACCTCAACCACCTGCTGGTGCAGGGCACGTCGGTCTACCTGGCGGGAGAGCAGGGCGCGCTGTTCCAAGCGGCCAGCCCCGATGCTGCCTTCAAGCCGATCCAGACCCCCTATGCCGGCACCTTCTTCGGCATCTTCGCCTCCAGCCAGGGCGACCTGCTGGCCTATGGCCTGCGCGGCAATGTGTGGCGCAACCCTGCCGGCACCGAGGCCTGGGACAAGGTCGACACCCCCGCCCCCGTGACCCTCACGGCCGGCACCCGGCTGGCCGATGGCCGGCTGGTCCTGGTGGACGAGGCCGGCAAGCTGCTGCTCAGCCGCGACAACGGCCAGACCTTCGCTCCGGTGAGCCTGAAGCAGGCCGCCTCTTTCACCGACGTGGTGCAAGCCCGCGACGGCAGCCTGGTGATGTCCAGCGCCCGCGGCGCCGTGCACGTGCCCTCGTCCGCCTTTTCGGGGACTTCTTTGGGGACCTCCAAGCCATGACACCCACCTCCGCCCTGCAGCCCACGCCCGTCATCGCCCGCGTGGAAGACTTCGACCGGCAATCCGGCTCGCTGGCCGAGCGCCTGCTGTTCAACCACCGCCTGCTCATCGTGGGCCTGTGCCTGATCATCACGGTGGTGCTGGGCTACCTCACCGGGCAGCTGAGGCTGAACGCGGCATTCGAGAAAATGCTGCCCACCAGCCACCCCTACATCGTCAACTACCTGGACAACAAGAGCCAGCTCGGCGGCCTGGGCAACACGCTGCGCATCGCGGTGGAAGCGAAGAAGGGGACCATCTTCGACGCGGCCTACATGGAGACGCTGCGCAAGCTCACCGACGAGGTCTTCCTCTTCCCCGAGGCCGACCGGCCTTACCTGAAATCGCTGTGGACCCCGGCGGTGCGCTGGACCGGCGTGACCGAGGAAGGCCTGGACGGCGGCCCCGTCATCCCTGACGGCTTCGATGGCAGCCCCGAGAGCCTCGACCAGCTGCGCCTCAACGTCGAGCGCTCCGGCGAGATCGGCAGCCTCGTGGCGGCCGACCACAAGTCCAGCATCATCCTCATTCCCCTGCAGGACAAGAACGCCGAGACCGGCAAACCCATCGACTACGCCGACCTCTCGGCCCGCCTGGAGCAGCTGCGCGCCAAGTACGACAACGATGCCACCGCGCTGCACGTCAACGGCTTCGCCAAGGTCATCGGTGACCTGATCGAGGGCCTGCGCCAGGTGCTGCTGTTCTTCGCCCTGGCCATCCTGGTGTGTGCCGGCGTGCTGTTCTGGTACACGCGCTGTGTGCGCAGCACCCTGCTGGTGATGCTGTGCTCGGTGGTGGCCGTGGTCTGGTTGCTGGGCCTGCTGCCGCTGCTGGGCTTCGAGCTCGACCCCTACTCCGTGCTCGTGCCCTTCCTCGTGTTCGCCATCGGCATGAGCCATGGCGCGCAGAAGATGAACGGCATCATGCAGGACATCGGCCGGGGCGCGCACAAGCTGGTGGCCGCCCGCTACACCTTCCGTCGCCTCTTCCTGGCCGGCCTGACGGCGCTGATCGCCGACGCGGTGGGCTTCGCCGTGCTGATGGTCATCGACATCCGAGTCATCCAGGACCTGGCCCTGACCGCCAGCCTGGGCGTGGCCGTGCTGGTCTTCACCAACCTCGTGCTGCTGCCCATCCTGCTGTCGTACACGGGTGTGAGCCCGGTGGCCGCGCGCCGCAGCCTGAAGGAGGAAACCGCCGAAGCCGAGTCGCAAAGCAAGCACGCCTTCTGGGCCTTCCTCGACCTGTTCACGCAGCGCAAGTGGGCCCAGCGCGCGCTGCTGGCCTCGGCCCTGCTGGCCGTGGTGGGCTTTGCCATCAGCCTGCGCCTGACCGTGGGCGACACCGACCCTGGCGCGCCCGAACTGCGGCCCGACTCGCGCTACAACCGCGACAACGCCTTCATCGTCAAGAACTACGCGGCCAGCAGCGACACCTATGTGGTGATGGTCAAGACGCCGCAGTTCCAGTGCGCGCTCTACCCCAACCTGCTGAAGGTCGACGAGCTGGAGTCGCAACTGCAGCAGCTGCCCGGGGTGGAGAGCACCAACTCGCTGGCGGGCTTGAGCAAGCGCGCCAGCTCGGGCCTCAACGAGGGCAGCCTGCGCTGGTACGACATCCCGCGCAGCCAGGACTCGCTCAACACCGTCATCTCGTACGCCACCCGCGAGCTGTTCAACCAGCAGTGCAACCTGCTGTCGGTCTACGTCTACCTGAAGGACCACAAGGCCGACACGCTCGACAGCGTGGTCAAGGTGGTCGAGGCCTTCGCCCAGGCCCACAACACCAGCGAGGTGCAGTTCCTGTCGGCCGCGGGCAATGCCGGCATCGAGGCCGCCACCAACATCGTGGTGCGCAAGGCCAATGCGCAGATGCTGATGTGGGTCTATGCCGCCGTCGTCGTGCTCGCCTTCATCACCTTCCGCTCCTGGCGCGCGGTGATCTGCGCGGTGCTGCCGCTGATGCTGACGTCGGTGCTGTGCGAGGCGCTGATGGTCGGGCTGAACATCGGCGTGAAAGTGGCGACGCTGCCCGTCATCGCGCTCGGCGTGGGCATCGGCGTGGACTACGCGCTCTACGTGATGACCGTGACGCTGGCCGGGCTGCGCGCCGGCGAGAGCCTCTCGCAGGCCTACTACAAGGCCCTGCTGTTCACCGGCAAGGTGGTGGTGCTCACCGGCATCACCCTGGGCGTGGCCGTGGCCACCTGGGCCTTCTCGCCCATCAAGTTCCAGGCCGACATGGGCATCCTGCTGGCCTTCATGTTCGTCTGGAACATGCTGGGCGCCCTGATCCTGCTGCCGGCCCTGGCGCACTTCCTGATCAAGCCGCAGCTGGCGCCCGCACCGCTGGCGCAGGATGGCGGGAAGGACCCTGCACACGAGGCACTGCACGAGGCCCCGCAAGAGGGGCTGAAAGAGGGCAAGCCGCCCCTCAGTTCGCCAGCAGCTTGTTGAGTTCGGTCACGTCTTCGGCTTTCAGCGAACCGCTGGCCTGCCGGAGCTTGACCGCGCCGACGATGACGTCGTAGCGCGCCTTGTAGAGGTCCTTCTGGGTGCTGGCCAGCTGGGTCTGGGCGTCCAGCACATCCTTGTTGATGCGCACCCCCACGCGGTAGCCCAGCTGCGTGGCCTCCAGGGCCAGCTTGGCCGAGGCCTCGGCGGCCTCGTAGGCCTTGACCTGGGCCAGGCCCGACTGCACGCCGAAGTAGGCCTGGCGCGTGCCCAGCGTCACGGAGCGGCGCGCGTTGTCCACGTCGTGCTCGGCCTTCTCCTTGAGCTGCAGCACCTCGCGGATGCGGTTCTGCGTGGCGTTGCCGGCGTACAGCGGCAGGTTCATCTCCAGGCCGATGGCGCTGCTGGTGCCGGCACCGCCGGCGATCTTCGCGTTCGGGTTGCTGGAGCTGATGTCGTTGCGCGCCACGTTGGCCACCGCGTCCAGCGTGGGCAGGTGGCCGGCGCGGGCCTTGTCGATTTCCAGGGTGGCCACCTGCAGGCCGACCTCGGCCTTGCGTACGCTGGGCGAGCTGGCGGCCTGGCCGACCCAGTCCTCGACCTGGCCGGGCGAGAGGCTGTCGAGGTTGACCGGCGTGCGCAGCGGCGTCGGGGCGACGTTGCTGCGGCCCACCAGCTGGTCCAGGGCGATGCGCTTGACGCGAAGGTCGTTGGTGGCGGCGATTTCCTGGGCGCCAGCCAGGTCGAAGCGGGCCTGGGCTTCGCGCGTGTCGGTGATGGTCGAGTTGCCCACCTCGAAGCTGCGCTTGGCCGCGGCCAGCTGCTCGGCCAGCGCGGCCTTGTTGGCCTGTGCCGTGGTCAGCACGTCCTGCGCGCCCAGCACATCGAAATAGGCCTGCGTGACGCGCACGGTCAGGTCGTTGCTGGCGTTGGCCAGGTCGGCGTCGGCGGCCAGCAGGGACTGCTCGGCCTGGTCCACCTTGGCGTTGTTGCCGGCGTTGTAGAGCGGCTGGCGCGCGCCGATGCCCACCTTGCGCGACGTCGAGCTGCTGCTGTAGCTGCTCGACATGCCCGTCAGCGGGCTGGTGAAGCTGCCCGCGCTGGAATCCAGGTGGTTGCGGTTGATGCTGGCCTGCAGGTTCACCGAGGGCCGCTGCAGCGCGCGCGCCTGGTCGGCCTGGTAACGCACCGACTCGGCCTGGGCCCGGGCGGCCAGGTAGGCGGCGTCATAGGCCTTGGCCGCGTCCAGCAGCTCCACCAGGTTCTCGGCCTGCGCCAGCTGCGCCTGTGCCAGCAGACCGGCGCCGACGAGCAGGCCTGCCACGGCCCGCGCCACCGGTCGACGGGCGGCCCGGGGGCGGAGGAGGACAGAGGACGTGGCGGCGCGCGTGGACATCGGGGAGATCCTTGGGGTGGGGCTGGGCAGGTGCAGCCCAGGCCGCACCCGTGGGGGTCAGAAGTGGAACTTGCTGGGCTCGGGGAAGCCGGGCAGGCGGGCTGCGACGGTGTCGAACAGCTCCTGGCGGCTGAACTGGCCGTCGGCCACGCGGGTGAACAGCGTGGCCTGCATCACCGGCTCGTCGCCGACAACGGCCAGCAGGCGGCCGCCGGCCTTGAGCTGGTCCAGCAGGGCCTGGGGCACCTGGGCCACCGAGCCGGCCAGCAAGATGGCGTCGAAGGGGCCCTGGGCGGCCAGGCCCTGGCTGCCGTCGGCCTGCACGACCTCGGCGTTGCTCACGCCGGCCTTGCGCAGGTTGGCGCGGGCGGCCGAGGCCAGATCGGCCTGCGACTCCAGGGCGATCACGCGCTGGGCCTTGTGGGCCAGCAGGGCGGCCACGTAGCCGGTGGCGGCGCCCACCAGCAGCACGGTGTCCTGCTTGCTGAGGTGGAGGTCCTGCACCAGGCGGGCTTCGACGCGCGGCGCCAGCAGGGTGCGGCCACCGCCGAGGGGAATTTCCAGGTCCATGAAAGCCTGGGCCTGGTGTTCTGCGGGGATGAAATCTTCGCGGCGCACGGCCGACAACAATTCCAGCACCGAGGTGTCCAGGACATCCCAGGGGCGGATCTGTTGCTCGATCATGTTGAAGCGGGCTTGTTCGACGTTCATGCGGGCCATCCTACGGGAGACGATATGGGGAGGGAATGCGGGGAAAGCTGAGATTCTATGAACACCCACCCGAATCAGGGAGGCGAGCCCCGACCGTGAGGGTCGGATTCGTCAGAACCATGTCACGGAGCGTCACGGCGAGGGGCGGGCCTCCAGGCCATGCAGCAGCAACTCGATCTGCGTCTGCATGAAGCGGTCGGGGTCCAGCGGCACGGGGTTGGCGGCGCACACCGCGGTGCACTGGCGGTAGAGCACCATGAACTGCGCCGGTGCGATCAGGGCCTGCACCACCGAGGTCACGTCCATGGGACGGAACTCGCCGCGGTCGATGCCGCGCTGCACCACCCGCGCCAGCAGGGCATGGCTGGGTGCGACCACCTCGTCGACATAGAACTGCGCCAGGTCGGGGAAGGCCGAGGCTTCGCTCATGATCAGGATCATCAGCGCGGCGGCCTTGGACGAGCCCACCTGCGTCCACCAGGTCTGGGCCAGCAGGCGCAGCAACTCGGGGGTGGGGCCGTCGAACTGCTCGGCCAGCTCGCTGCCGATGGCGATCACCGACGACAGGTGGTTGCGCACCACGGCCTTGAACAGCGCGTCCTTGCTGGGGTAGTAGAGGTAGAGCGTGCCTTTGGAGACACCGGCCAGCCGGGCGACGTCTTCGGTGCGGGTCGCGGCCAGTCCCTTCTCGACGAACAGCGTCAGTGCGGCCTCCAGCAACTCCTGCGGGCGTGCGGCCTTGCGGCGCTGGCGCACCTTGGGCAAATGCTGCGCGAGCGTGACCACCGCGGCGCCGATGGGGCACGAGGGCAGGGCCTTGGCCGTGGCGCCGGACTCGGGGGGAGCGTCGGGGCAGGGCGCTGGCGCGGAGGACGGGGCAGGGCGGCTCAAGGCGGGGACTGTCAACTGACCGATGGGTCATTAATGTAGCCGCCGCTTCCGGGGGCGGTCAACGTGGGCGTGCAAACCTGGCTATGCTGGCCGGATGCAGGCCTTCCACAGCGACCGATTCGAGCCCGTGCTGCCCGAGGGCCACCGCTTCCCCATGGCCAAGTACCGCCTGCTGCACGAGCGCGTCGCCCGGGGCCTGCCAGGGGTGCGCCTGAGCGAGGCGCCCTCTGTGTCGGACGCGCAACTGTGCCTGGTGCACGAGCCCGCCTACGTCGCGGCGGTGGTGCGTGGCGAACTCGACGCCGCCCAGCAGCGCGAGATCGGCTTCCCCTGGTCAGGAGCGCTGGTGGAGCGCTCGCGCCGCTCGGTCGGGGCCACCCTGGCCGCCACCGAAGCCGCCTTGCGCGAAGGCGTGGCCCTGAACCTCGCGGGCGGCACCCACCACGCGGCGGCGGGACAGGGCGGCGGTTTCTGCGTTTTCAACGACGTGGCCGTGGCCGTGCGCTGGGCCCAGGCCCAGGGCTGGCTGCGCCGCGCGCTGGTGGTGGACCTCGACGTCCACCAGGGCAACGGCACCGCGGCCGTCTTCCAGGGCGACGACAGCGTCTTCACGCTCTCCCTGCACGGCGACAAGAACTTCCCCTTCCGCAAGGTGGCCGGTTCGCTGGACGTGGCCCTGCCCGATGGCTGTGACGATGCCGCCTACCTGCACGCCCTCGGCGAGGCCCTGGCCGTGGTGGTCCGGGCCCATGAGCGCCAGCCCTTCGACGCGCTGTTCTACCTGGCTGGCGCCGACGCCCACGAGGGCGACCGCCTGGGGCGCCTGGGCGTCAGCGCGGCGGGCATGCGCAGGCGCGACGACACCGTCATGCGTTTCAGCGAAAGCCGCGGTCTGCCGCTGGTGATGGCCATGGCCGGCGGCTATGGCCGCGACCTGGAGGCCATGCTCGACGTGCAGTTCGCCTCGGTCGAAGCGGCCTGGCAATCCTGGTGGCGCCGCCGTCCTGGCTCATGAATAATCGGGCGCCATGAGCACCCGTCCCCAAGCCCTGCCCCGCGAGGCCTACGCCCACTTCAGCCGCATCACCACGCGCTGGATGGACAACGACATCTACGGCCACGTCAACAACGTGACCTACTACAGCTACTTCGACACGGCGGTCAACCGCTACCTGATCGAAGCCGGCGTGCTGGACATCCATGCCGGCGAGGTCATCGGCCTGGTCATCGAGACCCACTGCAACTACTTCGCGCCGCTGGCCTTCCCGCGCAACGTGGACGCCGGCATCCGCGTGGCCCACATCGGCAAGAGCAGCGTGCGCTACGAGATCGGCCTGTTCGAAGAAGGCGAGCCCCTGGCCGCCGCCTGCGGGCACTTCGTGCACGTCTATGTGGACCGCCAGAGCCGCCGCCCGACGACCTTGCCCGAGGCCTTCGTGCAGGCCCTGCAGGTGCTGGTGCCCATCAGCGGTGCCTGATCCCTGGCATCGGATCGCCCGCTGAAATCTGGTGTTTTGTGTTGCCAGTTTGGCATTTGTCCGCCAGATGGGGGTGTCTGTCCTAGGGTATCCGCGGGGTGTCTGCCATTTTGGCAAGGGGCAAACCCGTCTATGATTTTTGCTCGCATCTGGTCGGGTTTGTTTCCACATCAAGCCTGCCAGTCGATTCATCCAGTCACAGCGGTTCTGTTTTTTCGGAGGTCCCCATGAGCCTGATGGGCAACATGATGCACATGCCCTTGATGATTTCGTCCCTGCTGACGCACGCTGCGCGTCACAACGGCGATGTCGAAGTGGTTTCCAAGCGCGTTGAGGGTGACATGCACCGCAGCACCTGGGCCGAGGTCGAGCTGCGTTCGCGCAAGCTGGCGCAAGCCCTTGGCCGCCTGGGCCTGGAAGCGGGCGACCGCGTCGGTACCCTGGCCTGGAACGGCTACCGCCACCTGGAGATCTACTACGCCGTGTCGGGCTCGCAACGGGTCTGCCACACCATCAACCCGCGTCTGTTCCCGCAGCAGGTCGCCTGGATCGTCAACGACGCCCAGGACAAGGCCATCTTCGTCGACCTCAACATCTTCCCGCTGGTCGAGAAGCTGGCACCCACGCTGCCCTCGCTCAAGCACGTGATCCTGATGTGCAGCCGCGAGAACATGCCGCGCGAGACCTCGCTGCCCCACCTGCTGTGCTACGAGGACCTCATCAACGCGGAAGACGGCAACTACGAGTGGCCCAGCTTCGACGAGAACACCGCCGCCACCATCTGCTACACCTCGGGCACCACGGGCAACCCCAAGGGCGCCGTGTACTCGCACCGCTCGACCGTGCTGCACGCCTACGCCTCGGCCCTGCCTGACGCCATGAACGTGTGCTCGGCCGACACCGTGCTGCCGGTGGTGCCGATGTTCCACGTCAACGCCTGGGGCCTGCCGTACTCGGCCGCCCTGATCGGCTGCAAGCTGGTGTTCCCCGGCCACCACCTCGACGGCGCCTCGCTGTACGAGCTGTTCGAGCAGGAGAAGGTCACCTTCAGTGCCGGCGTGCCGACCATCTGGCTGGGCCTCATCAACCACGCCAAGCAGAACAACCTCAAGTTCAGCACCTTCAAGAACACCGTGATCGGTGGTTCGGCCTGCCCGCCGGCCATGATCCGCACGCTGCAAGACGAGTTCGGTGTGCAGGTCATCCACGCCTGGGGCATGACCGAGCTGTCGCCGCTGGGCACGCTCAGCCGCCTCAAGGCCAAGCACGCCGGTCTGCCCAAGGAGCAGAAGGAAGCCATCCTGGCCAAGCAGGGCAAGGGCATCTACGGCATCGACATGCGCATCGTCGATGCGAACGGCCAGGTGCTGCCCTGGGACGGCAAGTCCGCGGGTGACCTGGAGGTGCGCGGCCACTGGGTCGTGGCGGGCTATTTCAACGTGGACAAGTCGCCGCTGCACAACGGCTGGTTCCCCACGGGCGACGTGGCCACGATCGATGCCGATGGCTACATGCAGATCACCGACCGCTCCAAGGACGTGATCAAGTCCGGTGGCGAATGGATCAGCTCCATCGACCTGGAGAACGTGCTGATGGGCCATCCCGCCGTGATGGAGGCCGCCGCCATCTCCTGCCATCACCCCAAGTGGGACGAGCGCCCGCTGATGGTCGTGGTCAGGAAGCAGGGCGCCGAGGTCAGCAAGGACGAGTTGCTGGCCTTCTACAAAGGCAAGATCCCCAACTGGCAGACGCCGGACGACATCGTCTTCGTCGACGAGATCCCGCACACGGCCACGGGCAAGATCTACAAGCTCAAGCTGCGCGAGCAGTTCAAGGACCACAAGCTGCCGACGGCCTGACAAGGTCGATGGGCTTGAAAGGCCGATGGATGCTGGGCACCAGCCGGGTGCCCAGCGTTCCGCAAGGGGTGCGTCGCACCCCTTTTTTGTCACCCGTGTGTCAACGTGGTGGTGCATTGCCTAGCGCATGCACTGGCTTGACGCAATGACCCGTTCGGTCATTCGACAGGCAGCGTGTGGCTCCTCGGGTCATCCCTGACGCGACCCCGCAAGCATGGGGGGTAAATTGTGTGCAGTCGTACTTGATCGACCTTACCTACAGGAGAAAGCAATGAAGTTTCCCGTTCGCGCCCTCAGCGTGTTGGTGATGAGCTCTCTGGCCGCTGGTGCCGCGTTGGCCCAGAAGGGTGAAACCGTCAAGATCGCCTGGATCGATCCGCTGTCCGGCCTGATGGCCAGCGTGGGTCAGAACCAGCTCAAGAGCTACCAGTTCGTGGCCGAGAAACTCAACGCCAACAACCCTGCAGGCGTCAAGTTCGAGATCATCTCCATCGACAACAAGCTCAGCCCCGCCGAGTCGCTCAACGCGCTGAAGTCGGCCGCTGACCAGGGCGTGCGCTACATCGTGCAGGGCCTGGGCTCTGGCGCTGCCGGTGCCCTGGTGGACGCCGTCAACAAGCACAACGAACGCAACCCCGGCAAGGAAATCGTCTTCCTGAACTACGCCGCGGTCGATCCCGACCTGACCAACAGCAAGTGCAGCTTCTGGCACTTCCGTCTGGACGCCGACACGTCCATGAAGATGGAAGCCCTGACCACCTTCATCAAGGACCAGAAGGACGTCAGCAAGGTCTACCTGATCAACCAGAACTACGCGCACGGCCAGCAGGTCTCCAAGTACGCCAAGGAAAACCTCAAGCGCAAGCGCCCCGACATCCAGATCGTCGGCGACGACCTGCACCCCCTGGCCCAGGTGCGTGACTTCGCGCCCTACGTGGCCAAGATCAAGGCCTCGGGCGCCGACACCGTCATCACCGGCAACTGGGGCTCCGACCTGGCCCTGCTGGTCAAGGCCGCCAACGATGCCGGCCTGTCCGCCAAGTTCTACACCTACTACGCCAACTTCGGCGGCACGCCCACTGCGCTGGGCAAGGCCGCCGAAGGCCGCATCTACCAGGTGGGCTACGGCCACTACAACCTGGGCGGCATCAACGCGCAGCTGGTCGGCGAGTTCAAGAAGCGCTTCAACGACGACTACTACTCTGCCGCCACCTACTCGGCCCTGGTGATGCTGTCCAACGGCATGGCCCAGGCCAAGTCCACCGACCCGGTCAAGGTGGCCAAGGTCATGGAAGGCATGAAGTTCAAGAGCTTCAACGGCGAAGTGGAAATGCGCAAGTCCGACCACCAGCTGCAGCAGCCGCTGTTCATCGCCCAGTGGGCCAAGGTCGATGCCAAGAACAGCTACGACGTGGAAGGCACGGGCATGACCTTCGTGGCGGTCAAGGCCTTCGACGCCTACGTGGCCAGCACCCCCACCTCGTGCCAGATGAAGCGTCCGTCGTGATGACGGGCGGGTGGGGCGGCTGAGGCCGCGCCCACCCTGGATCTTGTCGGATGCCCGCGCCGTCCACACGGGGCGCGGGCGATGGGCCTGATTGCCATGAGGATGGCGAGGCAGGCCTTGCGGTGCAGGCGATCCCTGCGGCCGCCTCACGTCTTGCGCACATGGAAACCTTCTTCGTCTTCTTCCTGAACGGCATCAGCTACGGCTTGCTGCTGTTCATGCTGAGCTCGGGCCTGACCCTGATCTTCAGCATGATGGGTGTGCTCAATTTCGCGCACACCAGCTTCTACATGATGGGCGCCTACTTCGCTCACGCGTTGACCGGTGTCATCGGCTTCTTCCCCGCCCTCGTCATCGCGCCGCTGCTGGTCGGTGCGCTGGGCGCGGCGTTCGAACGCTACAGCCTGCGCAAGGTGCACGTCTACGGCCACGTGCCGGAGCTGCTGGTCACCTTCGGCCTGTCCTACGTGGTGCTGGAAGTGGTGCGCCTGGTCTGGGGCCCGGCCAACGTGGACTACCGCGTGCCCGAGGCCTTGAGCGGCCCGCTGTTCACCCTGGCCAACATCAAGGGCCAAGGCCTGAGCTGGCTGGCGGGCGCGGGCGATGCGGCCATCTGTGCGCCCGCTGCGGGCAACAGCTGCACGCAGTTCCCGATGTACCGCGGCTTCATGGCCCTGGTGGCACTGTTCATGCTCGGCTCGCTGTGGTTGCTGCTGACGCGCACCCGCATCGGCCTGATCATCCAGGCGGCGCTGACCCACCCCGACACCACGCAGGCGCTCGGCCACAACGTGCCCCGCGTGATGATGGGCGTGTTCGGTGGCGGCTGCGCCCTGGCCGGTCTGGCCGGCGTGATCGGGGGCAATGCCTTCGTGACCGAGCCCAACATGGCCGCATCCGTGGGCGCCATCATCTTCGTGGTGGTGGTGGTCGGCGGCATGGGGTCGCTGGCCGGTGCCTTCCTGGCCTCGCTGCTGATCGGCCTCATCCAGACCTTCGCCGTCGTGATCGACGTCTCGCCGGTGTCCGTGCTGCAAAGCCTGGGCACCACGGTGAGCTTTGAACACTGGGCCTACCCGCTGTTGAAGATCTCGGTGTCGCAGATGGCGCCGATCCTGCCGTACCTCCTGCTGGTGCTGATCCTGATCTTCCGGCCCAAGGGCCTGCTCGGTACGCGCGAGGAGTGAGCACCATGAGCAACGCAACGTATTCTTTCCGACCCTGGAACGTCGGCCGCTTCGTCCTGTGGTCGCTGTTCGCCATCGTCCTGCTGGTGGCCCCCAAGCTGTTCACCAGCAGCCTGGCCATGACCATGCTCACGCAAATGGGCATCGCCATCATCGTCTGCCTGTCCTACAACATGCTGCTGGGGCAGGGGGGCATGCTGTCCTTCGGTCACGCCGTGTACTCGGGCCTGGGCTCTTTCGCGGCCATCCACACGCTCAACAAGGTGGGCGCGGGCGAGTGGGCCTTGCCGGTCATGCTCATCCCCATCGTGGGCGGCATCGCCGGTCTGCTGGTCGCGGCCCTGCTGGGGGCGGTCAGCACCAAGAAGTCGGGCAACACCTTCGCCATGATCACGCTGGGCGTGGGCGAACTGGTGTGGTCGATGTCGCTGATGCTGCCGGAGTTCTTCGGTGGTGAAGGCGGCATCTCCAGCAACCGCGTGGTGGGCCAGCCCTTCCTGGGCATCACCTTCGGGCCGCAGACCGAGGTGTATTACCTGATCGCCGCGTACTGCTTCATCTGCACGGTGCTGATGTTCGCCTTCACACAGACGCCGCTGGGCCGCATGCTCAATGCCGTGCGCGACAACCCGGAGCGCGTGGAGTTCATCGGCTACGACACCCAGCGCGTGCGCTACTTCGCCTTCATGATCGCGGGCTTCTTCGCCGGCATCGCGGGCGGCCTGTACGCAGTGAACTTCGAGATCGTGACGGCCGAGGTGGTGGGCGCGCAGCGCTCGGGCGCCTACCTGCTGTTCACCTTCCTGGGCGGCTCGCTGTTCTTCTTCGGACCCATCATCGGTGCGGTGCTGATGGTGCTGGCCTCGGTGCTGCTGTCGGAGCTGAGCAAGGCCTGGCTGCTCTACCTGGGCCTGGTCTTCCTGCTGATGGTGATGTACGCCCCGGGCGGCATCGCCAGCCTGCTGATGATGAACATGCGCGTGGCCGCCTACGGCTTCCTGCGCCGGCTGTGGACGTCCTACCTGGCCCTGGCCGGCACGGCGCTGACGGTGCTGACCGCGGTGGCCCTGATCGTGGAGATGGTCTACCACATCAAGCTCAACGAAGCCTTGGGCCCGGTGATGACTTTCGCGGGGGTGAGCGTCGACACGCAGGGCAGGGATGCCTGGGTGGGCGCGGCCTTGCTGCTGGCCACCGGCGTGGGCCTGTTCGAGCTGAGCCGGCGCGAGTTCGTGCGCCAGTGGGGCCGCATCCAGGAAGACATCGAAGCCGAGATCCAGCGCCGCGAAGGCCTGTGAACCGGAACCCAGGCAAGGACACCTCCATGAGCAACACATCATCCACCGGCCTGGCCCTGGAACTGCGCGACGTGCGCAAGTCCTTCGGCAAGACCGAGATCATCCGTGGCGCGAACCTGGCCGTGAAGGCCGGCGAGCGCGTCGCCCTCATCGGCCCCAACGGCGCGGGCAAGTCCACGCTGTTCAACCTCATCAGCGGCCGCATGGCCCCCACCAGCGGCGAGATCATCCTGCACGGCGAGGCCATCCACGGCATGAAGCCCTACGAGATCAACCGCCGCGGCCTGGCCCGCAGCTTCCAGGTCTCCAACCTGTTCCCGCGCCTGTCGGTGTTCGAGAACATCCGCTGCGCGGTGCTGTGGTCCATGGGCGAGCGTTACGCCTTCTGGCGTTTTCTCTCCAACCTCAGCGAGGTCAACCGCCGCGCCGAGGAAGTGCTGGACATGATCCGGCTGCGCCGCAAGCGCGACACCAACGTCACCAACCTCACCTACGCCGAGCAGCGTGCCGTGGAAGTGGGTGTGACCATCGCGGGTGGCAGCAACGTCATCCTGCTGGACGAACCCACGGCCGGCATGAGCAAGTCCGAGACGGCCAACTTCGTGAAGATGATCCGCGAGGTCACCGAGGGCAAGACCCTGCTGACCGTGGAGCACGACATGGGCGTGGTGTTCGGCCTGGCCGACCGCATCGCCGTGCTGGTCTATGGCGAAGTGATCGCCTTCGACACGCCGGAGAACGTGCGCGCCAACGACCGCGTCAAGGAAGCCTACCTGGGCTCCGTGCTGGCCGAAAACCAGCGCGCCGAGGCCCAGGCCGCAGAAGCCGCAGGAGCCTGACCCCATGCTGAAGATCGAGAACCTGCACGCCTTCTACGGCAAGAGCCACATCCTCCACGGTGTGGACATGGAAGTGAAACCCGGCGAGATCGTCAGCCTGCTGGGCCGCAACGGCTCGGGCCGCTCCACCACCATCAAGACCATCATGGGCCTGGTCGATGGTCACGGCTCGGTGAAGTGGAACGACCAGGAGATGCTGGGGCACAAGCCCTACGACATCGCCCGCCACGGCATCGGCTACGTGCCCGAAAGCCGCGACGTCTTCCCCAAGCTGACCGTGGAGCAGAACCTGCTGCTCGGCCAGAAGGGCGGCGCCAAGAACAGCCGCTGGTCGCTGGACGACATGTACCAGATGTTCCCGCGGCTCAAGGAGCGCCAGCACACCGAAGCCGGCGTGATGTCGGGCGGCGAGCAGCAGATGCTGACCCTGTGCCGCACCCTGATGGGCGACCCCGACCTGATCATGATCGACGAGCCGACCGAAGGCCTGGCCCCGAAGATCGTGGAACTGGTGGGCGAGTACCTCAAGGAGTTGCGCAAGCGCGGCCTGGGCGTGCTGCTGGTCGAGCAGAAACTCACCATCGCGCTGGAGATCTCGCAGCGTTGCTACGTGATGGGCCACGGCGAGATGGTCTTCGAGGGCACGCCCGACGAGCTCCGCGCCGACAAGTACGTGCGCAAGGAGTGGCTGGAGGTCTGAGGCCTCCAGCGCCAGCCAGCTCAGGCGGCTCTCAGCGGCCGCTCGTCGAGCAGCGCGGCCAGACAGGCTTCGGGGTGGCTGGTCACCAGTGCGTGGCTGGCGCCTTCGATGTCGGTGCGCTGGCTGCGCGGCAGCACGGCGTGCAGGTGGTCCACGATGGCACGCGCCACCGCGTTGGAGCGCGTGCCGCACACCAGGTGCGTGGGGATGTCCAGCCCAGCGAGGTCGGCACGGCTGTGCCGCGCCACGGTGCAGATGTCCCAGTGGCGCAGGTTGTTGGCCACCATCGTGCCCATGGCGTCCTGGATGTGCGCAGGCAGGGCCGCGAAGTGCTCGCCACCGCCCCAGAAGTCGATGACCTGGCCGCACACATGGGGCCGCCCCGCGGCGGCGTCACGCCGGTAGCGGCCCAGGAAGGCGGCCACCTCGGCCTGCATGGCCTCGTCCTCGACCACGTCGAGCACCCAGGTGGCGACAGGCTCGAACAGCGTCAGGCGCGACACGGGCAAGGCGCCCTTGAGCGCCTGCGCCAGCGCCACCACGCCGCCGTAGGAATGGCCCACGAGGTGGATGGGCCGGTCGGTGAACTGGCGCACCGCGGCCTCGATCACGGCGAGCTCGGTCTCGATGCTGGGCGAGGCGAAATCCGTGGGGTCGGGCATGCCGCCATGGCCGGGCAGCTTGATGGCGATGCAGTGGTGCGTCTGCGAGAGGCGCTCCAGCATCTTCTTCCAGGTGGAGGTGGTGGCGTACGAGCCATGCACCAGGACGATGGGCTCGCCCGAGCCCTGCTGCACCACATGCTGACCGATGTCCATGGACCGACTGCTCCGAATGCTTCAAACGACGAGGGCGAAGGTTAACCCACCCTGGCTCAGGCGATGTGCAGGCGCACCCCGGGCAGGCCCTCGAAGCCCACGTCCACCACATCGCCGCGGCGCACCTTGACCACCAGCCAGGCGCCGGTGGTGACGAGGTCGCCGGCGTTCAGGCCGCCGCTGTGCGTGACGGCCCGTGCCGCGGCATGTTGCGCCAGCCAGGGCAGGGTGCCCAGCGGGGGCAGGCCAGCCAGGATGGCCGGGTGGCTGCCGCGGGCTTCGTGCAGCACCGCGGGGCCGCTGGGGCCTTGCACGCGGATGTGGCAGGCCTGCGCTTGCCAGTCTGCCGGCGTGAAGGCGGTGAACCGCGCACCAGGCTGCTCCGCCCCGATGACCAGGCCCGCGTGCACGCCCTGGTCGGCCAGCTTCCAGTTCGGCGGGGCCGACAGCCCTTCGGCCAGGCGCGTGCCGATGAGCTCCACCGACACGCACACCGTGCCCAGGCAGGCCAGCGCCTCGGACAGGGCGGCTTGCGGCGAGTCCGCAGCGGCAGGCAAAGGCGGCGCCGAGGCCAGGCGGAAGGCCAGCTCGGCTTCGATCAGCACCTCGTCCTGCCCCGCGGGCAGCACCCAGGTGGCAGGCGATGTGGCGTTGGATGGCAGCACCTCGGGCAAGGGCGCCGCGCTGATGTCCGTGGTGCCGCCCACCTTCCAGGCATGCGGGCCGTCGGGGAACCAGCCCAGCTCCGCCGCGACGGCGGCCTGGATGGCATAGGCGTCGGCCGCGCTGAGCTCGGGCCACCCGTCGGTGGGCTGCCAGGCGGTGCCGGTGCGGTGGGCGTTGGCCAGGGCCTGGGCGATGTCGGTGATGCGGGACATGGGATGAGGCGATGGCGTCATGCGGCGTTCGAACACATGGATGCAGGCACACCGGCTGCCAGCGACCGTGTGACCTCTGCTGCCGGCACGGCATGGCACATGCTGGCGTTCTGCCCGCTCCACAGCGGTGTGAAGTCGCCGCTGCCTGCGCGTTCTGCGGCCGCGCGCAACGGCGCGATGGCCGAGGTGGCCAGCGGGAAAGCCGGGGCCTGGTTGTCGAGCGCGCCGAGTTCGCGCATGGCCCGGTTGACGATGCCGCGTGCCGCGCCGCCTGTGAACAGCGTGGTCAGGGCGGTGTGGCGGGCGGCCTCGCTTTGCAGCGCTGCCCTGTGGACGGCGCTGGTCGTGGCCTCGGGGCAGAGCAGGTAGGCCGTTCCCGCTTGCACGCCCGCTGCGCCCAGCGCGAAGGCCGCGGCCACGCTTGGCGCATCGACGATGCCGCCGGCCGCGATCACCGGCAGCTTCACGGCCTGCACGATCTGCGGCAGCAGCGCGAAGGTGCCCATCTGCGTGCTCAGGTCGCGCGTGAGGAAGAAGCCGCGGTGCCCACCGGCCTCCAGGCCCTGCGCGATGATGGCGTCCACCCCCTGCGCCTGCAGCCACAGCGCCTCTTCGACGGTGGTGGCGCTGGACAGCACCTTGGCCCCCCAGGCCCGCACACGCGCCAGCAAGGCGGGCGAGGGCAGGCCGAAGTGGAAACTCACCACGGGTGGCCGAAAGGCCTCCACCACATCGGCCACGGCGTCGCTGAAGGGGCTGCGTCCCGGGCTGGCGGCGATGCCAGCCGGGTCGATGCCGTGCTCGGCGTAGCAGGGCGCCAGCGAGGCGCGCCATGCCGCTTCGCGGGCCGCGTCGGGCACCGGCGGCACGTGGGCGAAGAAGTTGACGTTCCACGGCCGGCCCTGGCTTTGCGCGGCCATGAGGCCCAGCTCGGTGCGCAGGGCGTCGGGGCTCAGGGCCGCGGCGGGCAGCGAGCCGAGCCCGCCGGCCTGGCACACGGCCAGCGCCAAAGCGCTGCCCTGCACGCCCGCCATGGGGGCCTGGACGATGGGCAGGGCGGTGCCCAGCAACTGGGTGAGGGGTGTGGTCATGTCTGTGAGCTTCAACCGCCCGGTGGGCGCAGCAAGGTCAGCGTTTCAACTCGGGTCGGGCGCCGTGGGTCGGCGTCAAGGCAAGCGCGTGGTGGGGTCGTCCGCCAACAGCTGCGAAGCGGCCACCAAAGCCGCTCGAAGAAGCAGCTTCTCGGGGATGGCCTCGAACGTGGTTCCCTCCACCTCAACCGTTCGGCATTCAGATGTGCCGCAGACCGAGCAACAGGGGCTGCTGCCCACGCTGGCCGAGAGCCATTGTTCCATGGGCTTGCCAGCGATCCAGATGCGGTTGGATTCCGACGGGTTGGCCTTGAACGAGCGCTCGTCCATCTCCTTGATGTCCAGGGTCGGCTCCATGCCGAGCGGGAGAAGCACTTTGGTCAGCCTCGCGATGGCGCGCGCCATCTCCTGTTGCGTGGCGCCGCAGCGTTCGCAGGTTCTGCCTTCAGGGCTGACGAGTCTCTGCCAGATGATCGGTAGCGGTTTCATGGATGACATGCTCCTGTGTGTGGCGACATGCGCCGGTTCCTGCCCTTGCCCCAGCATGCGCTGCAGGGCCAGCGTGCCGCGCGTTCGGGCACCTCAAACGCCCGGCGGCAGTTTGTGCCGCATCATCGCTCGCCGCTCAAGCGTGTCCCCGTCGACGACGAAGCTGCCGTCGCCCACGGCATGCAGCGTCCGGCGCTCGGCGCGGTGGCGGTCGATGCTGGCCGCCACGCCTTCGAGGATGACGATGTCGTGCGGCTTGACGATGTCGACCACCCGGCACTCGATGTGAGCCACGCATTCGCGGATGAGCGGCGCGCGCACCTGTTTGGCCGCGACGGCGGTGAGCCCGAAGGCCTGGAACTTGTCCGTGTCGGCGCCCGAGCAGGTGCCGATGCCCACGACCTGGTCGAGCAGGTCCACCGTGGGGATGGCGATGACGCACTCCCGCGTGGACGTCAGCGCCGCGTAAGAGTGGTTCCACGCGCCGGTGGTGATGGCGAAGCGGGGCGTGAAGTCGGTGACCATGGTCCAGGAGATCGTCATCACGTTGGGCCGCTGGCCATCGTGGGTGGTGACGAGCACGACGGGGCCCGGCTCCAGCAGGGTGAAGGCCTTGTGCAGGGGCAGGGTCTGCATGGCGGGCTCCTCAGGGGCGCTGCGGTGTGGCCGCAGGGGCGGCGGGGGCCGCAGGCGCTGCCAGGGTGGCAGACAGCGCGGCTTGCATGTCCTGGTCCAGCGTCCTGACGCCCTGGATGTAGAACGGCCCGCCTTTTTGCCAATGGGTTCGGACCTGGGCCTCGGACACGGGGTGCCTGGCGTCAAGGACACGCACTTCGATGACCACCTCGGTGCCGCCTTCCACCAGCGTGGGCAGGCCGATCGCCAGCTTGGGACCCAACTCCCTGACCACGATCAGGATGACCTTGTCCGCGCGGGGCGTGCGTGCCTTGGCTGTGGCCAGCAGGGCATCGTCCGGCAACTCGCCCTGGGCCGGGATGTCGATGCGGTGGAGGGCCACGTCCGTCAGGCAGCGCTGGCTGGCAAAGAACTGCTGGATGCCCCTCAGCGCCGCCGCCTCCCGCAGCGGCGGCTCCTTCTGGTCAGGCCGCCACGACGGGCCCCACAGCACGGCCACCGACGTGGTGGCGGGTGTGGTGACGGACGTGGGGCCGCACAGCGGCGAGGGCAGGGCCTGGCCCGTGGACTCGACCGTCGTCGATGCGCAGCCTGACAGGGCCCCCAGGAAGGCGAGGCCCAGGTGGAGGCTGGCGATGCGGCGTTTCATGGCCGGCCCATGCGTGTCAGCCGGTTCACTTGCCTGCCGGACTGTCGACGGGCACGGCATCCACGGGAGACTCAAAGGCAATGAACAGGACGCACGGCTCCTTGCTCGCGCAAACGGCCTTGTGCGGCAACTTGGCAGGCCCATAGGCGTAAGTTCCAGGTTTCAGCGCCGCCACCTTCTGGCCTTCGTAGGTGACGTTGAGCTTGCCTGACACGAGCACCATGCGCTCGGCCGATGTGTGCCAGTGCGGCGGGATGGTGGCGCCCCCCGGGACCTTGAAAAACACGTCGGCGTTGTCTTTCGAGGGGTCTCCATGCAGGACGGCGATCTGACAGCCCTTGGGCAGGAAGGGCGGGCATCCCCCCCAAGCCAGCTGAGGGTCTTTGAAAGTGAAGGCCGCCGACCTTTCTTTCATCGCTTCATCTGCCAGCGCAGCATGGCTTCCCAACACCGCGAGAACGAGCGCTACCGATAGACAGGGTTGCTTGGACATGAGCACCTCCATGGCGTGCAGCAAGGAACTCCCTGGACGGGGTTGCGCCGGTCGTCGTCGGCGTTGGCCTCAGCATGCCACGACATGTTGCGGACTCCAAGGCCTGCATGCCTGCTTCTTGGCGGCAACGTGGTTGATCACGTGCCACCGCGCTGGCGAGGCTGCGGCAGATGCGCAGGGCTTGTCTCACCTCAGCGCACATGGAGGATGTAGGTCACATCCTGCTCGAAGCCGTCGGCTGTGAAGCGGCCGCCGAATTGGATGACATGGGGCCCTTTCGACAACGGTGGCAGGAACACCCAATGCCCTTGGACAGCAGCCGTTGTGGACTGACCGGTGGCGCCATCGCGCAGCTTGAAGCAACCGGCCCCAAGCTGCCGGATGTCAGATCCGCGCCAGGGCTTGTCGTCAAGGGAAAAACGCAGCTCGCTGGCGCTGTCCACAAACTTGCGCAAGGCCACCTGCAGCCGCTCGCATGGCACCTCTGACGGTGCCTGCGCGACCGTATGGATGACCGGCACCAGAACGAACTTGCCTTCCGGAACCACACATTCCCGCTGCACCTTGCCCATGTCCCGCGCCCCCGTCAGGAACCACACATCGCCCGACTGGCCGGCACCACAGCGCTCGCCGGTCGAGTCCGCCGTCGGGCTTTCCGATGGAGGGAACGACCGGATCCACTCGGTGTAGCGTTGCAGCCATTGAACTTGGGTGGTGCCGGCGATGCGACCTTTGGAGGGCACACCCGCGGGAACTTCGGTGTCCGGGAGCCCGTTGGTCAGGTGATCCGGCCAATCGAAGCCGCGATACCCTGCCGGATGGCTGCCAGTGAAGGGCGCTGCACCGAAGTTCACCTCGAGAATGCCTTTGCTGCGCAACGCAGCCACAGGGACCGTTGCCGTCACTTCGGCGAAAACATCCGAATTGCGGCTGATCACGATGCCGCGGCGGCTTCCGGGGGGCGCATCGTCCAGCCATGTGCCATCGCGATGCCGATAGATGCGCCCGGCATCCAGGTCGACGGCCCAGCCGATGACAATTTTGGGAATGCGCAGATCCCCCAGGCGGCCGCCGACAATGCGAACGCTGTTGGATTCTCCGAGTTTCAGAACCAGGTCACGCGACTTGACTTCGTGGCTGACGCCATGTGACTGCGAACCGTCGATGATTTGAGCGACGACGCTCGCCACCATGTCACCGGCGTGGGTTTCATCAATGACGATTTCGAAGTAATGCTTTCCTGTGCGGTGCGTTCGGGATGAGCGTGTCCGCATCTCCGGCGCCAGTTCGCGTGCCGGGCTGGCCTCTCCTGCCAGATGGCCAGGCTTCTCGATGGGCGGAGAAGCCTCTGCGACCACGAAAACCCCGGAGGCCTGTCTTTGCAGTCGTTGAAGCTCTTCCAACCGCTTCTGCGTGGCATCGATGACGCACCTCGTTCGATTCTCTGATGCGGCGACATGCGCCAGCCATGCGTCACGGCTGCGGGGATGTTGATCGAGGCCGCAGGATTGATCGCGAGTCCTGATCCATTTTCTCTGTGTGGAGGTCAGCTCGGCTGTTTCGCTGTCCTTGAGTCTCGACCGCAAGTCGGTGTACGCGGAGTTCAGCAGCGCATCGACCTGATGAAGCTGGTCGCGCATGCACCTCTTTCGATTGGAATCATCGGTGTTTGTTGATTTGCAGTCGACGTGCTGCGAAGGCGTTGCTTGAGGGGCCCTGTCGGGCACCAAGGATTGCGCATGGGCATGTCCAGAAAAGAGGGCATACGCCAACCAGGCGATGCGGAATGGGTGATGAAGTTTCATGCGCATGTCGTGCCTGCACGCCGCCGCCCCACCGCCACGCCAACTGCGCCCGCGCCTGTCAGGAACAGCGCCAGGCTGGAGGGTTCAGGAACCGCCACCACGGCATAACTGACGTTCGACAGGCCTTTCAGCGTGAGCGTGCCCATGTCGCCGAGGAAAAGGAAGGTGCTGTACTGAGGCAGCATGCTGGGTGGGTTCTCCAGCGGCGTCTGCAAACCCACGGCGATGGGGCCCACGGTGCTGGACAGGCGGCCGTAGCGGGTGTCGGTGGCAATCTCATTGCCATTGAAGTACAGGTGTGTCTGTGCCGGGTTGTCGGTGCCGAGGGGGAACACCTTGCCGTTCCATCCAAAGCCGATGCGCCCGATGCCCGGGATCGCATGCACCTGCGCATCGGCAGAAACGGCATCGCCGAGGCCGTCAATGCGCCACACGGCATGGCTGCTGTTGTTGGCGTAAGCGCTGCCGGCGCCAGCGATGCGCCCCAGGTAGGCGGCGCTGTCGGTGTCCGCGAAGATGGACAACTGGAAAGGGGTGTTGGCCAAGCTTTGGCGCACCGTCAGCGAAAAAATGTCGCCCGTGAGCTCCCCGGTGAAGCGGTACTCGACGGGAATGGCCTGAACGGACTGCGACGCGAAGGCCGCCAAGCCCAGGAAGAAGGCTCTGAATGGGGTCATGAGGGGCTCCCTTTTGTAGGTTTGCGATGTTGATGAGGGACGGTTGAGCGCGTGTGACATGGCCACGGATGGCGCCGAAAGGGGCGCGCGCATGGCCTGGGCGATGCTCAGCAAGGGCGAAGCGTTCTGTCCTTTGCAGAAACCGCTGGGTCAATACACACCTCCAGAAGTTGAAGTTTTCTAAAGCGCTGCCCTATGCCTTCACCGAGTACGGCGCCGTGGCCCTGGCCAACGTGCTGGCATCGAGCCAAGCTGTGGAGATGGGCATCTATGTGGTGCGTGCCTTCGTGCGGCTGCGTCAGGCTGCGGCCTTGCACGATGACCTGGCCAAGCGTCTGGCCGAGTTGGAAGACAAGACCGAGCGCCTGGACCTGGCTCACGACACCTTCAGCCGCAACACCCGGGCGCAGCTCAAGCAGGTGTTCGATGCGCTGCGCGAATTGATGGCGCAGCCCACCGAGCCGACCAAACGACCTATAGGGTTCGTCACCCCAGAGGACAAGGGCAAGAAGCCGACCGCCTCAAAGCGCAAGGCATAACGCAACAGGGGCCGCGAAGCGGCCCCTGGGCATTAGTCTGGTCAACTTCTCTTGATGCTTAAAACCCAACCAAGAACACCTCCTACTGCCGCCCCGGTGTACAGGTACATCCGAGCGGTCAGCCAGCTTCTTTCACCAAGGGCATAGGCCAATATGGCGCCACACGCTGCGCCGATGCCCATGAGCAATACAAGCCAGAGCGTTGGGGGTTGCTTCATTTTGAATCGCATTTGTTTTTTTCCTTGCAATACAACTTGCATCCAAAGCTCGAAGCAGCATTGACCCCAGCCCAACTAGCCAGCTTTTTAATGGCAAATCCCCCAGGTATTACGTCACCAGGCGCCAGCACGCCGCAAATCAGCTCACATTGCCCCTGACTAATCTCGCTCCCAGTCCGATTTTCAGATGGCGCAGGCGGCAACCCTGCAGCACATTCGCCGGTGACACATCCCTGATCGGGAACACTTGAATCGGGAACGCATTTCCAGACCCCCGGCTGCCCCGTTCCTACTGCCCGCATGCCACCACCACATGCAAACAAACCAAGTGGATCGCTGTAGCTCAGCGGATTCCCCCCCACATATGCGTAGGGGTTCAATCCCCCCTCGACCCCAATCGGATCCGGCTGCGTGTACCGCCCGGTTTGCGGATCGTAGTAGCGATGCCAGTTGTAGTGCAAGCCGCTCTCGGCGTCGAAGTACTGCCCGGGGAAGCGCAGGTTGATGGTGGTCTTGACGCCATCGCCGTCCGGGTCTTCGTTGGGCGCGGTGTTGCCAAACGCATCGCTGGTCCACGTCCACACCACCTTGCCCGTGCTGTCGGTGCCCCTGCGCGGGGTGTTGAGGTGGTCCACTTCCAGATAGACGATGCGCTGGCTGCTGGCCGTGTCATGGAAGATCACGGCCGCGGGTATGTCGTCCTTCCAGGCGTAGGTCACCAGGGCCTGGCCTGCGCGCGGGCCTGAGCCTGCAATCTCCTGGAACAGGTGGCCATTGGGGTCGTGGATGTACAGGGTGATGGCGGGGGTGCCGGCTGGCGGGTTGGCCAGCGTTTTCTGGCCCCGCAGGCCCAGGTGGTCGTAGAGGTAGCTGGCGACCTGCACACCGTTGATGCTGACCTTGGCAAGCTGGTTGTCGTCGTTGTAGGCCAGGGTGCGAGCCACCAGGGTGGCGCTGCCACCGCCCAGGCTCAAATGCACGCGCTCACGGGTGACATTGCCTGCCAAGTCGTGGCCCACCGTCTGCCCGTTGCGCGTGACCAAGCGGTTGCTGTTGGGCGCGATGGTGTAGTTGCCGCTGGCATCACCCGTTCGGTTGCCGTTGGCGTCGTAGCTGACGGTTTGGGTGCTGGGGCCGGTTTCTGCCTTGAGGCGGTCCAGCACGTCGTACTGGTAGGTGGCGGCTTGGCCGTCACGGGTGATGCCTTGGACGTTGCCGCGCTCGTCGTGGGTGATGACTTCGGTGGATGTAGAGGTGGAGGCCTGTGCGTGCGCGATCTCGGGCTGGGTCAACGCACCGAGTGCCACAAGCAGTGCCAGCAGCATCGACATCAGCGTGGCTGGCCGCGTGTGCTGGCCTTTGGCGCGCTTGCGCAGGGTCGCCATCAGGCCAGCCCCCAGGCTCAACAGTGCCCAGCCCGGGATGGGCACATCGCCATCCTGCTCGCT
Source organism: Pseudomonadota bacterium (assembly GCA_022566735.1). GTDB lineage: Bacteria > Pseudomonadota > Gammaproteobacteria > Burkholderiales > Burkholderiaceae_C > Aquabacterium. Next base: position 3,063 of record JADFIG010000008.1, on the reverse strand, counting down.
GCTGCTGCCCGCTGGCGTGCTTCTGCTGCCACTGCTCAGGCCCGAGCCCATGTCGAAGTCCCGGTCGAAGACGCGCTGGTTGCCGTAGGTGCTGCGGTCGGCTTCGCCTGTGGCCTGGTAGGTGGTTTCGCTCACCAGTGTGCTGGCCTGGCCATTGAGCAGGCCCAGCACCTGGCTGGCACGGCCTTCGGCATCGCGTCCCAGGGCCACGCTCTGGTTGCCCGCGCCCACGCTGGCGCTCAGGCGGTCTTCACCGTCATAGCCCCATTGGCTGGCCACCTGCTGCGCACTGTTGCTGCCCAGGGCCGCAAAGCGCTGCGCCTGGCCGGTGATGTTGCCGAAAGCGTCGTAAGACAGATAGCGTGTGCCCAGGGCGGTGCTGATCTGGCACAGGCGGCCCTGGCCGTTGGCGCATGCCAAAGGCGCACCTGAGGGGCTGCTGTCCCAGCGCCAGCTTTGGTCCAGGCTGGCATCTGCACCCGTGCCGGTGTGCTGAACGGCAGTCAGGCGGTTGAGGGCATCGAACTGTTGGGCTTGGGTCAGGCCCCGCGCGTCCACGCGACTCACCAGGTTGCCTGCGGCATCGAAGGTCTGGCTGATGGCCACCGTGGCGTTGGGCGTGCTGCCGCTCAATTCGGAGCTGGACTCCCGCAGCACTTGCCCAAAGCCGTCGCGCAGGTACGTCCAACCACCGCCATTCGGGGCGCTCAGCGCTTGCAGGTCGTCGCTGGCTTTGGGTGTCAGCGTGGTGGGCTTGGCTGCGCCATTGAGGGCGTCTTCGATGGTGGTGAGTTGGTCCAGCGCGTTGTAGCGGCGCACTTCTTTGGGCGGGCTGCTTTCGCCATAGGCCGCCACCTGCGGGCGCTGGGTGGTGGTGGGGTTGCCCTGGGCGTCGTAGCCGAGTTCGGTGGCAGCGTCTTGTCCGTTGATCTGGCGGATGTGTTTGGACAGGCGGTTGAGGGCATCGAACTCACGGCGGATGAGTTGCGCGCCGCTGCCGTCGGCGTTCTTCCACGCCTCGCGGGTGACGTTGCCTGCGTTGTCCAGGGTGTAGCTGACGCTTTCTCCGCTGGCGCTGCGCATGCCGATGAGGCGGTGGGCGTCGTCGTACTGGAAGGTGTAGCGTCGGCCTGTGGTAGCCCCTGCCTGGCCTGCACTGGTGCTGACCACGCCGCCCGGCAGGCCGACTTCGTCGAGCAGGCCTCGCGGGTCGTGGTGGTAGGTGGTGGTGCGGGTGGCCGCGCCGCTGGCGCTGAGGCTGCGGCTGGTGAGGAAGCCGCGGGGCGAGTAGGTGTACGTGGTGCTCAGGCCATTGGCGTCGCCCATGGCCAGCAGGCGGCCAGCCTTGTCGTACTGGGTGTAGTTGGTGACTTGGCCCAGGGCGTTGGTGACTGTCTTGAGGTCGCCCATGGTGTGGCCCACGGCTTTGGGGTCCTCGCCCGTGAAGCTGGTGTCTGTCCAGTAGTCGTAGGTGGTGGTGTCGGCCACGTCGGTGCGCGGGCCGTCTTCGCTGAGCACCTGGCCGTACTGGTTGTAGGTGTAGGTCCAGGTGCGGGTGTCCGGGCTGGCGTTGCCACTCACCCCCGTGCCCACGGTGGCGGCAAAGCCTTGCCCTCCGTTGGCATCGGTGGTGGACTGCTCGACGCGCTTGCACAGCACGGCAATGGGCTTGCCATCGGGCAAGGCGGCCACGCTGGTGGCGCCGTACATGGGGCTTGTGCAACTGGCCGGGGTGCCGCCATTGAAGGGGTCGGGCTGGCCGTTGTAGACCCAGGTGGTGAGTTTGTTGGGCTCGGCTTGCTTGGTCTTCAACGCCCAGTCAGGGTGCCACTGGGTGCTGATTTTGCGGCTGCCGGCGGGCAAAACGTAGCCACTGCCGGTTGCGGTGCTGCAAGCCTGCGTGTTGGCCAGGCCTTCAATGCGCATCCTCTCCAGATTGGGCAGGCCATCGCTGGCGCTGGTGTACGCAAAGCACGAACGATGGCTGTTGAAGTCGTCTGTGCCGGTCACATTGCCCACGTCATCGAACGTCCTCGAAGACGTGCTCGCAGCACAACCAGAACCCGCCGGTTGAGACAGGCCGGACAACCTGTTGATGCCCTGGACATTCGTGAAGGTGAAGGTGCGCGCAGTGCCCAATGGATCTGTGACCTGCGTGCTGTAAATGTAGCCGTTGGGCTCCTTGAAGGTCAGCATGTGTCGCTGCACATCACCCGCAAGCTTCTCGTCAAATGCGCGGTTCTTTGCGTCATACCAATAGCTGGCATACCTCGCCCCCGACTCATCAAATACACCCGTCAAAAGTCCTTGCGCATGACTTCCTGCCGCCAGATGATCCGACTCTGAGTATGCAAATGTCTTGGTGGTGTTGTCTGGTCTGGCGATTTTGCTCAATGCGCCTTGCGCATTGAAGGAAAATTTCGTCTGCAACGACGCGGGATCCAGAACAGCCACCATGCGGCCTGCGCTGTCAATGCCAAATTTGACCCGACGATCAAATTCGTCAACAGCGGCAAGCAAGCGACCCGCAGGCAGCACGTTTGTGGTGTTTTCTCCGTTGGCGTCACGAACATAGCCACCCGCCCCCGAGCTGGTGCCATCTGTGCCATCGCTGTAAATCAACGAGAGGCGTCGCCCGTCTGGCTTGACGATCGAAATCAATCGACCTTGAAGGTCGTAATCCTCCATCTCCAACTGCTTGCGATCGACCACTCGCCATCCAACTCTTTCTGAGCTTGCATTGGTTCGCTCACGCAAGGCAGTCACGGAGTCCGCCTCCGACTGCCAGGCACCAGAGACGGACTGGTATGTGTCTACGGTACCGTCCGGTCGCAAGCCCCACGCGTAGCCCTGGCCGGCCAAGTCCGTGTACAGGCGCCGCTGCAGCGAGTGTGTCCACCCGCCCCCCAGCAACGGATGATCCGTTGTGTTCTGCTGAAGAAAGGCTCCTAGCAGGCTGCGGAAATACCCAACAGCCAAGTCCACGCCCCAGTGGCGTGATGCGTTATCAGCGTAGCACCTCAACGACCTGAAGCGACACCCACCATGCGCGGCGCCGACACC
>JADFIG010000033.1:27428-38590 GCA_022566735.1 Pseudomonadota bacterium | reverse complement strand
GAAGTTCAACGAAGTGATGTCGCCGCTGGCCGACAAGCTGGGAGCGGCCCTGGGCGCCTCGCGCGCTGCGGTGGACGCGGGCTACGCGCCCAACGACCTGCAAGTGGGCCAGACCGGCAAGATCGTGGCGCCGCAGCTGTACGTGGCGGTGGGCATCTCCGGCGCGATCCAGCACCTGGCCGGCATGAAGGACTCCAAGGTGATCGTGGCGATCAACAAAGACCCGGAAGCCCCGATCTTCCAGGTGGCCGACTTCGGCCTGGAAGCCGATCTGTTCACTGCCGTGCCTGAGCTGGCCGCGCAGCTCTGAGCGCAGGGACCCCGTCAGGCCCGAATCCAGGCCTGTGGCATCACCGGGCCGGCCCGGCCCTCACATCCGCGAAGCCGCCAGCTTGATGGCCGCGCGGATGCGGCCATAGGTGCCGCAGCGGCAGACGTTGTCGATGGCGTCGATGTCCGCATCGGTCGGGTTGCGGGTGCGGTTGAGCAGGGCCACCGCCGCCATGATCTGGCCGGGCTGGCAGTAGCCGCACTGGGCCACGTCCAGGTCCAGCCAGGCCTGCTGCACCGGGTGCAGGGTGCCGTTGGCGCCCAGGCCCTCGATGGTGGTGATGTCCTTGCCGCGCACCGCCGCCACCTGCGTCGAGCAGGGCGTGAAGGCCTTGCCATTGACGTTGCAGGTGCAGGCCTTGCACACATTGATGCCGCAGCCGTACTTGGGGCCGGTGATGCCGAGCTTGTCACGCAGCACCCACAGCAAGGCCATGTCGTCAGGCGCCTCCACGGACACAGGCTTGCCATTGACGTTGAAACTCTGGATGGGCATGGCGGAGTCTCCTCAGGTAAGGCGGATTCAGGTGGGCAGGGGCAGGTTCAGGCGGTTGGGCAGCTTGCCCGGCGGGAAGGGCGTGAAGTCCACCGGGAAGAACAGCGGGAACTTGCGCACCTTGGTGCCGGTGGCGCGGGCATTGGCGATGGCACCGCTGGACGCCGACAGACCCACCTCGCCCAGGCCGCCGATGGCTTCGCCCGTGGCGGGCATGAGGATGACCTTGACGTCCTTCGGGTAGTGGCGGTTTCGGCCGTAGTGGTACTGCGAGTAGCTGCCCTCCAGCGGCAGGCCGTTGTGCACATGCAGGCCGGCGCTCAGCACGATGGAGATGGACTCGGCCAGCGCCCCCTGCACCTGGGCGTCGATGCCGCTGGGGTTGATGGGGGTGCCCACGTCGATGGCGATGGTCGCCCGGGTCACCAGCGCAGGGCCGGTGCGGGCGATGGCCGGGCGCGCGTCGAGCTCCACCAGGCAGGCGGTGAAGGAGCGCGTTTCCTGGTGCACCGCGATGCCCTGCGCGAAGCCCGCAGGCATCACCTTGCCCCACTGCCCTGCGTTGGCCACGGCCTGCAGGACAGCGCGGGCACGCGGCAGCCGCAGCAACTCCAGGCGCAAGGCCACCGGGTCCTTGCCCAGGGCCTTGGCGATCTCGTCGACCATGACCTCTTCGACCAGGCGCGCGGGCTGGATGTGCACCGAGCGGTAGGAGCCCGTGTTCATGACGATGGGCGCCGGCAGCAGCAGCTTGTTGGCCACGCCGAAGTTGTAGGGCGAGGCCACCATGGTCTTGAACAGCACCTCTTCCACCGCCAGGTTGCCGAGCGATTGCTGCACGGTGGACGGCGCGGCCACGGCCATGGCGCTGAGCAGGTCCCCGAAGCCATGGCGGGTGTCCAGGCGCGGGCTGGCGATGCGGTGGTCGAAGGACACCACCTGCCCCAGCACCACGGTGGCCCGCACGCGGTGGTACTGCGGCGGTCGCATGCGGCCGTGGCGCATGTCGTCGGCGCGGTGGTACATCAGCTTGCAAGGCCGCCCCAGCGCCTTCGAAACCTGGGCGGCCTGCTGCACCGGGTCCCAGAACAGGCGCCGCCCGAAGGAGCCGCCCGAGGGCAGCACATGCGCTTTGACCGCCGAGGGCGACAGGCCCAGGTCCAGCGCCACCGACTTGGCCGCGGCAATGGGCGTCTGCATGCCCGCCCAGATCTCGCAACTGACGGGCCGGCCATTGGCGTCGGCCTTGACATCGACGATGGCGCAGTCCGACTCCAGGGGGGCGTGCGACAGCGGCGCCATCTCGAACTCGCCCTCGATGGTCAGCCCGCCGATGGGCGGCAGCAGGAAGGGCGGCACCGTGGCCTTGAGCTTTTGCGTGATGGAGGCATTGTTCTCGCCATCGACGGTGCCTGCGCCCCAGGTCACGTCCAGCGCGTTGACGGCATCCCAGGCCTGGCCGAAGGTCTCGGCCATCACGGCCACGCCTGGCGGGATCGGCGTCACCACGCCACCGCGCGGCAGCACGCACACACCGATCACGCCCGGCATGGCCTTCACCGATGCCAGGTTGTTGACGCTCACCACCGTGCCCTGGATGGTGGGCGGGCGGCGCACCATGGTCGGCATCGCGTGGGGCACGGGCGTGTCCAGCGTGAACTGCTTCTTGCCGGTGACGATGTCCAGCGCGTCGATGCGGCGCGTGGGCTTGCCCACCACGCGGTACTGCGCGGCGGACTTCGGCAGCACGTTGAGCGGCGGCGGGATGAGCGATGCGGCCAGGGTCAAGGCACCGTAGGCGGCGCGGCGCCCATCGCTGGCGAGCACGAAGCCGTTCGCGGTGTTGAGCTGGTGGGTGGACACGCCCCATTGCTGGGCCGCGGCGGCCAGCAGGCGGGCACGGGCCTGCGCGGCCAGCAGCGGCAGCACGCCGGCGAAGCTGCGGATGGTGGTGGAGCCGCCGGTGAGCTGGTTGAACACCAGCTCCGGGCGGGCATCGGCCAAGGTCACATCGACCATGCCCACCTCCACATCGAGCTCCTCGGCCACCATCATCGCCAGCGCCGTCGAGATGCCCTGCCCCACCTCGTGGCGCGGCATCTCGAAAGCCACGCGGCCGTTCGTGCCCACCGACAGGCGCACCAGCGGCATGGTCGGCAGCGAGGACTGCGTGACCGCGTCGCCCAGGTCGTAGTGGTCGACCGTGTCGGGCGGGGTCAGCGGCAAGGCGGCCAGGGCCTCGCGCGGGACGCCGAAACCCGCGGCCATGGTCACCACCGGCGCAGACAGCGCGTAGGTGAGCAGGCCGCGGCGGCTGATGCCGCCAGGGCTGGCATCGGAGCCGGGGGCGGTGGTGGCGGAAGACCCGTCTGCGGTGAGACCGTCTTCGGACGTGGCGTGGTGAACTTCTTTCACGGGCACCTCCTGCGCATGGGCGTGTCATGCATGTGGATTGCGCTGCGCGATGCCAGGCGGGCCGGTTGCGAGCCTGTGATTGCGGGCCTGTGATTGCGAGCGCTGGCAGATGCTACGAGCGCGTGGTCGGTGCGTGCAGGGCACAAACCCGCGAGGGCATGGGGCGCTAAATCAGGGGCGGTGCATGGGTGCCAGTCAACGCGGCAGATGCCGTGCTCGGCCGCGCATCGGCCGAACGCGTCACGGTGTTGCAGTGAATTTCCGTTACGCTTTGACACTTCAGGCCAAGCCTCCAAGAAGGTGCCTGACCCAGGGAGTGCCAGCAGTGATCGTTTACCAGGCCAGCAAGCGCCAGTTCATCCACGACACGTTTCTCAGCGACATCGGGTCGGTGTTGCCGACCGAAGCAGAGGGCTTGGCGGTGATCGCCAAGAGGCTGAAGTTGGGGGTGTGACGATGGCGATGAACTTGAACAAGCTGAGTCGCTGGGCCGTTGAGGCGGCACTGGATGAGTTTGTTCGGATGGGCCGCGATGCGTTCTTGCAGACGTACCGATTCGGGCCTGCTCGGGACTACTTTGTCGTTCACCCCAAGACCGGGGAGGCGTGTGATTCCAAGGCGGTGGTCGGTGCGGCGCATGGCTTGCAGTTTCCCGAGCATGGGCCATTGAGGCCGCAAGATTTTTCAGGTGGGCAAGCGACGGTCGTGCGGGTGCTCAGGGGCTTGGGCTTTGATTTGGTCGATGCCGGGGTGGCGCCTGCACCGAACCAGGAGCGGGCTTGGACGCGCCATGAAAACGAGTTGCTCGTTGCGGACTACCTTGAGATGTTGCTCAAAGAGTTGTCCGGCCAGCGGTACAACAAGGCAGAACGAGCTCGCGCCTTGATGCCTTTGCTGAAGGCGCGCAGCAAGGGCTCCATCGAATTCAAGCGATCCAATGTCAGCGCGGTGCTGATCGAGTTGGGCTTTCCGTCGCTCCATGGCTACAAGCCCCGCAGCAACTTTCAACGCGATGGCTTGGTGGACGTGGTCGCGCAGCAGGTGGCGCACATGTCAACGCTGGACAAAGCGGCAGAGCTGGCGGTTGACCGGCTTGCCGATGTCCCTGAGTCGGTTGCGTTTGACAAGCTGCGCACCGAGGCCCCAAGCAGGCAAATTCGCACGGAAGAGCCGCGTCCGGCCTATGCCCGGCGCGCCGTCAAGCGCGACTACTTTGAGCGGGAGAGCCGCAACCGCTCCCTCGGGAAGGCCGGCGAACTGTTCATCGTCCAGTACGAGCAATGGCGGTTGGAGAGGATGGGCTTGGGCCAACTGGCCAATCGGGTTGAGCATGTCGCTGACACGCAGGGCGACGGCTTGGGCTACGACGTGCTGTCGTTCGAGCCCGACGGGCGCAAGCGGTACATCGAAGTCAAGACCACTGCGCACGATGCCGCCACGCCATTTTTCGTCTCGTCGAACGAGGTCGACTTCGCGAGGGAGCAGACCGAACGCTTCAGGCTCTACCGCTTGTTCCACTTTCGCACTGCACCCAAGTTTTTTGAGTTGACTGGGGCGATCGAACAGCACTGTCATCTGGACCCCGCGACGTTCAGGGCGACGTTCTGAGGGATCGACGCGGTCCGCGAGGGGTTGCGCACCGAGCCTGTTGGCCAAAGAGCGTGCTTCCGAACCACGGAGGTGCTGTTGCCGCAGTCGCCGTTACCGCATCGGATCCAGGGGGCATGTTTCCTTGCCTTGTCCGCCAGACCATTCGGTCGCCGCGCAAGGCATCCGGTTGCACGCGCCGGCCGCCCTCTGTCTTGCTTCGCATAGGAAGCGTGGTGCGTCGCCCCTTGAGAGCCAGGTCTCGGCCTGTCTGAGCGGCATCCCGCCCGCTTGGCGCGGGGTCCCAGCTGTCATGGTCCGCTGCCGGGGTGATGGGCCTTGCGATGTTGCAGCTTTGCGCGTCACGGGCGAAGCACAATGCCCCAGACGCGAACCGATTTGGCCGGCCTGCCGAGCCCAACAGCCGAAGCGCCAAGTGCCTCGACCTTGCGCATGGCTCAGCGCGGCCAACAGGCCGCAGGCGGCGGATGGCACGTGCGTCGAAGATGGCGGGGCCCTGCCCTGCAGGGCGTGTCGCTGCGGCGAGCGAAGCTCACAGCCCTTGCTGGTGCTCTCTGCAGTACTGGAATCCGCCGAAGCGCCGTTCGTTGTTCCAGCAGAACAGGCCCACGTTGTAGGGGATCTTCGCGTGGCAGGTGACACAGATCAGCTTCTTCTTCAGGGCTTCATCTGGCGTGGCGCTGGGCGACGCCGCACCAGGCATCGCCGCCATCGGCGAAGGCACCAGGCGAGGTTCGGGTTCCCTGACGGCCATCGCGGCCTGAGAGGGCTGTGGGGCCATGAAATCCGGCAGGCTCAGCGGATTGACCGGGCGGTGCTGGCGCGCCAGCTTTTCGGCCCATTCTTTGATGGTGTCGGAACTGCGGACAGACAGCAACCCAGCGAAGGTGTCGGTCACACCGAAGGTGGTGTCGATCCACTTTTGATGCCATGAGGGCAGCGCGTCGGCTTTGACGACGCTGCTGGCGTCGAAGGCCTTCTTATCGGGTCTTTCGATGATGGCCTTGGGGTGCAGCAGCACCAGGTGGTGGAATGTCGGCTTCATGCCCATCCGACCCGTGATCTCCAGGTTGTCGAGCACCTTGGCCAGGATGCGCGCGTGGCGTTTGCTTTGTTCTAGCGGGGATGCCAGGCCATAAGCGCGGCCATTGGCGTATGTGACCGTGAACTCCCCTTGCTCGTTGATGGTCACGTTGCCGTTGAAGCACTTGGTCTCGATCAAGATGAAGTGCAGCACGCGGTTGAAGAACAGGTGATCGATCTGGGCAACCTCGCCTTCCACGTCGAGGCGTAGGTCATGGAGGACCGCATGGTTCTCGCTGTCTTTGAAGTAGCTGTCAATGTAGAAAGCCGCGTCGCGCTCTCCTTCGATGCCTCGTCGCACACGCATCAGTTCTTCTGCGAGCCAGTCCTTCTCCCTTGTCTCAAGCTGCGGGCTTGAGGCTGACCCAAAACCCGTTGTTCTGCCCCTGCGTCAGAGCCAACTCCGGGTAGCAGCGCACCATGTCAGACAGCGCTTCCTGCCATTTGTTGGCCAGGGTGCTGTGGTTACCGTAGCCGCGCCGCATCACCACGCGGCCGAACTGCGCCACCACCTGCAGCGCGTGTTCCAAGATGTCGGGCGACGTGTTGTCGCAGTCGACCAGCACCGCCACGCGGCTGTCGTTGCCATGGTCTGCCATGTGCCACTCCCAATTTTTGGGGCATTTTAGGCAGCGGCCATGGCGGTCAAACCCAGGAAATGCGCCGGCAAAGCGGACGCTGGCGCGCCAGCGGGATCATCCGCAGGGCGTCAAGATCTCACCGCCTCCGCGCCACCACCCCCACCACCGCCAGCCCGGCCAGCAGCAGCGCGGGGGCGGTGGGTTCGGGCACGGACGGCATGGTCACGGTGGTGTAGAGGTTGGGCGAGGTCGACAGCACCTGCCAACCGCGCGCGCCCATGGCCGCCCAGTCGTTGGGGTCGAAGAAGTTGCGCTCGCCATCCGTGACCGCGTACATGGCGTCGTTGGGGTTGCTGCTGTGCTGCAGGCCGAAGGCGTGGCCCATCTCGTGCATCACGACGCTGGCGAAGTCCTGGTCCTTGAGCACGTAGTAGCCGTTGCTCAGGCTGCCGCCGGGCGTCGTGGGCAGGTAGTTGGTCGGCACGGCTTCCGTGCTGCGGATGTCGCTGTCCACGTACCAGCGGCGCGCGGCGGTCTGGCCGGCGTAGCCCGAGCCGAACATCGACATGTCCATCGTCGTGTCGAAGACGATCTCGCCGCCCCAGCCGGAGCCGAAGTTGTTGTTGGCGGTGTTGACGCGGTTGGCCAGCGAGGTGCCGACGTAGGACAGGCCCAGCGTGGCGCTCGGCAGGTCGGCCGCGGCCACGAAAAAGCGCAGGGTGTCGGCCGCGATGTTCTGGCGGGGCGCCGTGATCGCGGTGCCCGGGAGGGTGACGTTCTGGCCGGTCTGCGAGTCGTAGTACGACATGCCCGAGGTGTTCACGTTGACGTTGCTCAGCGCCGCCAGGTGGTTGCCCAGGTTGTTCTCGAAGATGGAGGCCACCTGGTCCAGCACCGCGCGCTTGTCGGCGGTGAAGAAGTTGATCGTGTCGAGGCTGTAGTCGAACTCGATCGTCAGGGCTTGCGCGGAGGCGGCGCTCAGCGCGAGGGCGGCGGCGCAGATGGAACGGACGGCATGCATGTCGGAACTCCCTGGGGCAGCGTGATGGGCCACGGCATGCCAGGCCGGCACGCGTAACATCGTGTGACGCATTTTGCCGCGTCCGCGGCCGGATGTGCCGGGGCGAGGGGCCCGTGGCTCGGGGGCTGATTCGCCCAGCGCGTCACGCGCCTGACACATTGCCTGCGCGGACGACGTCGTCCCGGCGGGCCAGCAGCCGCCTGCGCGTGCTGTCGATGTTGTTGCGCAGCGCGTAGAGTTCTTCGGCATGGGCCAGCGGCACCGTGATCTGGCTGGCCACGCGGTCGAGCTCGTCGAGTTCGTCGAGCAGCTCGGTGAGTTCACCCCCGCCCCCGCCGCCGCCGGCTTCCCCGCCTTCGTCCAGGCGCGCCTCGACCTGGCGCAGCCGCGCATACCAGCGGAAGATGCGCTGGCGCACGCGGTAGGTGTAGAGGGGCGGCACCACGCGCGACAGCGGCAGCAGCAGCACGATCAGGCCGCCGATGACCAGCCACATGCGCTCCAGCAGGTTGCTGGCCCAGAACGGCAGGTAGCGTTGCCAGAACGGCGGCGCACCGTTGATGGCGCGGTCGCCTTCGGGGCTGACGGGCAACTCGCTGGTGCGGGTGTTGGGGAAGTCGCGCACGCCGTTGAACCAGCCCGCGCCGCCATGGATCTGCTGCGCCGCCTGGGCGAAGCGCTGGCGCAGGGCCGGGTGGGTGTCCTCGTGGGTGAGCAAGGCCGTGGTGGCCGCCAGCAGGCCGATGTCGCCGGGCGGCAGGTCGCGGGCCAGGTCCACCATGCCGCGCGGCAGCGTCACGGTCTGCAGGAAGGGGAAGCGGCGGGCCAGGGCGTTGGCCTGGGGCAGGTCGGCCAGGGCGATGCCGGGGGCCTGCAGCAGGCGCTGGACCACGGGCGATTCGGGCGCGGTCACCAGCACCAGCGCGTCGATCTGCCCGGCTTGCAGGGCCTGTGCGGCGGCCTCGGGGGCCATCTCGCTGGCGACGATGGCGTCGGCCGGCAGGCCATTGGCCAGCAGCAGGCGGCGCACCAGCTCGGGCACGCCGCTGCCGGCCTGGTCGACGTTGACGCGCAGCCCGCGCAGTTGTAGCAACCGGGTCAGCGGGTTCTGGGCGGTGCCGGCAGGCGCACGCTGCGCGCTGCCAGACCTGGCGCGGGGGGCGCCGTGCAGGGCCGCGGGCCGGTAGAAGAGCCACATCGGTTCATAGAACAGGGCGCCGAGCGACATGATGCCGGCGTTGGCGTCTTCGGCGGGGTCGTCGTCTTCCGCACCGGGGGGCGTGTCGAAGGCGGTGTCGTCGCTGCCACCCCGCACGAAGGCCACGTCGGCGCGGCCTTCGCGCAGCGCCTGCAGGTTGCCCGCGGTGCCCTCGGTGGCCAGCAGCCGCACCTCGATGCCGTCGTGGGCCAGGGCCTGGGCATAGCGCCGACCGAACTCGGCGTAGGCGCTGCCGGCCGGGCCGGTGGCCAGCGTCACGGTGCGCGGCGGCTGGGGGTCGAGCCACCAGTAGGCCGCGGCCAGCAGGCCCAGGGCCAGCAGCAGCACCGGGCCGGCCGAGGTCAGCATGTCGCGCACGGACAGCAGCCACAGGCGCAGGGCCTGACGGAGTTGGCGGACCGCGGGAGGGCGACGCAGGGGCATGGGGCGGAGCTTACGTCAGCCCGTGCAGGAAGCGCTGCAGCCTCGCCAGGCCCTCTTGCAGGTCCTCGCGCGAAGCGGCGCAGGACAGGCGCACATGGCTGGCCCCGCTGCACACGCCGAAGTCCTGGCCCGGCGTCAGCGCCACATGGGCGTCCTGCAGCGCGCGCTCGCAAAACGCCATCGCGTCCAGGCCCGTGCCGCGGACGTCGATGTAGACGTAGAAGGCGCCATCGGGGCGCACCGGCACGGGCAGGCCGATGTCGGCCAGGCCTTGCAGCACCAGCGCGCGGCGTTCGGCGAACTCCTGCTTGCGCGCTTCGCACACGGCGATGGAGGCGGGCGTGAAGCAGGCCAGCGCGGCCAGCTGTGCCGGCGTGGGCGCGCAGATGTAGTAGTTCTGCGCCAGGCGCTCCATGGCGGGCACCAGCGCCTCGGGCACCACGGCCCAGCCCAGGCGCCAGCCCGTCATGCCGAAGTACTTGGAGAAGCTGTTGATGACGCAGGCGCCCGGGTCGGCGGCCAGCACGGTGGGCGCGGGTCGGCCGTCGGGCTGGGCGTCGCTGAGGTTGAGGTAGATCTCGTCGATGATGCGCCAGGCGCCGTGCACACGGGCCCAGTCGCAGATGGCGGCCAGCTCGGCGGGCGGCACCGAGGTGCCGGTGGGGTTCGAGGGCGTGGCGATCATCAGGCCCCGCGTGCGTGCCGACCAGTGGCGCTGCACCGCGGCCAGGTCGAGCTGGAAGCGCGAGGCCGCGTCGGTCGGCACCAGGCGCACCTCGGCGCCGAAGCCGCTGAGGAACTGCCGGTTGCAGGGGTAGGACGGGTCGCCCACCAGCACCTCGTCGCCCGGGTCGACCAGCGCGGCGGTGAGCAGCAGCAGCGCGGCCGAGGCCCCGGCCGTCACCACCACGCGTTCGGGCGCCACCTGCACGCCATGCGCTTGCGCGTAGAAGCCGGCGATGGCTTCGCGAAGCGCCGGCAGGCCCAGCGCGCCGGTGTAGGGCAAGGCCGCTTCACCGGCGATGCGCTGCAGCTCGGCGCGCACGGCCGGCGGTGCGCCGAAGTCGGGCTCGCCGATGTTGAAGCGGATGACGCGGTGGCCTGCGGCTTCGAGCTCGGCGGCGCGTTTGCCGAACTCCATGGCCAGGAAGGGGGTGATGGACTGGGCGCGCTGCGAGACCTTCATGGCCGGCAGTTTAGCCCCGCCCCTCCCGACCCTCCTGCACGCCCGCCGTCCGGCCTCAGCTGGCCAGCCGGCCGCCCCGGCGGTGCGCCCCGCCCTGGGCCTGGCGCACCGCGCGGTGCATGTCGTGGTCGCTCATGCCCAGGCCGCGCAGGAAGTCGTCGCGCAACAGCAGCACGTCGTCGATGCCATCGTCCTCGACTTCTTCCAGGTAGCCCTGCAGGCGCTCCAGCTCCTCGATCTGGCGTTCGCTGAAGCTGGGCCGGGCCCAGGCGGGCAGCCGGGCGCAGGGGCTCAGGCCCCAGGCGGCGGGGCTGCGGTGCACCTCCTGGGCCAGCAGGGCGGCGCTGAGGTCGGCCAGCGCGTCGCTGTCGAGGTGCTGCATCTGGCCGGGCGTGACCACCTGGGCGGCCACCACCCGCGGGTCGGCGACGTCCAGCACGATCCGGCACATCACCGGCGGCGAGAAGGGGCCCAGGGCGTGCAGCCAGTGGCCCTGCATCAGGCAGGCTGCAGCGATCGGTTGATCCAGGTCCGACGAGACGTTGTCGAGCCAGTTCATGGTGCGATCCTCCGGTGAAGTCACTGGAGACATCATGCAGAAATCGGGCCCGATCGGGTGGCCCGAAATGGACCGATGTCGCGGACTGCGCGGGTTTCGGCGTGTCTTTGCAACACGGCCTGAAAACCGCGGATTTCGCCTACATTCTGGAGGGCTGGGCTGGGCTGGGCTGGGCTGGGCTGGGCTGGGCTGGGCTGGGCTGGGCTGGGCTGGGCTGGGCTGGGCTGGGCTGGGCTGGGCG
>JADFIG010000033.1:0-27420 GCA_022566735.1 Pseudomonadota bacterium | reverse complement strand
GCGGGGGGGGGGGGGGGGGGGGGGGGGGGGGGGGGGGGGGGGGGGGGGGGGGGGGGGGGGGGGGGGGGGCTCACAGCGGGTGGCTGACCAGCCGGAAGTCCGGGTCCTCCGGGTAGGCCTTGACCGTGAAGCCCAGGCTGCGCATCAGCCGCAGCATGCCGTCGTTGTTGGTCAGCACCAGGCCGATGATCTCGGTGAGGCCGCGCTCGCGGGCCACGTCCATGATGCTTTCCATCAGCCGCGTGCCCAGGCCCTTGCCACTGAAGTCGTCGGCCACCACCAGCGAGAACTCGCAGCTGCTCTGGTCCGGGTTGATGACGTAGCGCGAGACGCCGATGATGCGTTCGTGCTCGACGATCTCGCCATCGGGCCGGGCTTCGCGGGTCTTGCAGACGGCCACCAGCGCCATCTCGCGGTCGTAGTCGATCAGGGTGAAGCGCGCCAGCATGGACGCGGGCAGCTCGGTCATGCTGGAGACGAAGCGGAAGTAGCGGCTCTCCTGCGAGAGGCCGTGCACCAGCTCCTGCAGCATCTGCGCGTCGTCGGTGTGGATGGGGCGCACCGTGTACTCGCCCCCGCCGGGCAGCGGCCAGACCTGCTCCAGGCGCGCCGGGTAGGGCAGGATGGGCAGGTGGCTGTAGGCGCCGGTGCGGCCGGGGATGGCCTGCGGTGCGCTGTCGATGACGATGCGCGCGTCCACGGCCACGGCGCCGTGCTCGTCGACGATGATGGGGTTGATGTCCATCTCGCGCAGCTGGGGCAGCTCGCAGACCATCTCCGACACGCGCAGCAGCACGCGCTCCAGCGCATCGAAATCCACCGCGGGTGCGCCGCGCCAGTCGGCCAGGGTCTCGGCCACGCGCGAGCGCGAGATCTGGTGGTGGGCCAGGAACTGGTTGAGCGGCGGCAGCTCCATGGCGCGGTCGTTGATGAGCTCGATCATGGTGCCGCCCGCACCGAAGGAGATCGCCGGCCCGAACGGGGCCTCGGTGACCACGCCGATGCAGATCTCGCGGCCGCTGCGGGCCCGCGCCATCTGCTGCACCGTGATGCCGTTGATGCGCGCATCGGGCCGCAGGCGGCGCACGTGCTCGATCATGTCGTTGTAGGTGTCGCGCACCGCCGTGCCGTTGGCGATGTTCAGCGCCACGCCCTGCACGTCGGATTTGTGCGAGATGTCGGGCGAGTCGATCTTCAGCGCCACCGGGAAGCCCAGCTGCGTGGCGATCATCATGGCCTCGTGGGCGCTGCGCGCCAGCAGGGTCTCCGTCACCGGGATGTGGAAGGCCGACAGCAGGCTCTTGGACTCCATCTCGGTGAGCACCTTGCGCCGCTCGGTCAGCACGCTCTCGATGACCAGGCGGGCGCCCTCGATGTCGGGCTTGGCCAGCGCCGACAGCGGCGGTGGCGTCTGTTGCAGCAGCAGCTGGTTCTCGTAGAAGGAGTTGAGGTTGCCAAACGCCCCCACCGCGGCTTCGGGCGTGCGGAAGCTGGGGATGTGCGCGTCGGCCAGCAGGGTGCGCGCCGGCCCCACCACCGAGTCGCCCATCCAGCAGGTCAGCAGCGGCTTGGACAGCTGCGCCTTGATGGCCACCACGGCCTGGGCCGCCGGGGCCGGGTCGGTGCCCGTCTTGGGCGCGTGGATGACCAGCACCCCGTCGATGCCGGTGTCGCGGTTGGCCGCCTCGATGGCCGCCTGGTAGTGCGCCGGGCTGGCGTCTTCCGAGAGGTCGATGAGCTCGCTCAGCGAGGCCTGCGGCGAGAGCAGCGGGCGCAGCCTGGCCGCGGCCTCGGGCGAGAGCGTGCCCAGGCGCAGCGCGATCTCGCTGACCCAGTCGGCCGCCAGCACGCCGGGGCCGCCGCCGTTGGTGACGATGGCCAGGCGCTTGCCCGCGGGCCGAAAGCGCGAGGCCAGGCACTTGGCCGCCGAGAACATCTCCACGAAGGATTTGACCCGCACCGCTCCGGCGCGGCGCAAGGCCGCATCGAAGACATCGTCGCTGCCCACGATGGCGCCGCTGTGCGTCTGTGCCGCGGCATTGCCTGCGGCGCGCCGGCCGGCCTTGAGCACGATGACCGGCTTGGCATTGGCCGCCGAGCGCAGCGCGCTCATGAAGCGGCGCGCGTCGGTCACGCCTTCCATGTAGACCAGGATGCTTTGCGTTTGCGGGTCGCTGGCCAGGAAGTCCAGGGCCTCGGCCAGGCCGACGTCGGAGTGCGGCCCCACCGACACCACCGAGGAAAAGCCCACCGCGTTCTTGCCGGCCCAGTCCAGCATGGCCGAGGTCAGCGAGCCGGACTGCGACACCAGCGCCATCGGCCCGCCCTTGGCCAGCGCGCCCACGGTGCTGGCGTTCAAGCCCAGCGAGGGCCGCTGCAGGCCCAGGCAGTTGGGGCCGAGCAGGTAGAGGCCCTCGCGGCGGGCCTGCTTCTGCCACTCGCTGGCCTGCTCGCTGCCGATGCCGCTGGACAGCACCATCACGGCGCGGCAGGCCATGCGTGCGGCCAGTTCGATGGCCGCGCTCACCTCGGCGGGCGGCAGGGCGATGAGGGCCAGGTCGGCCTTGATCTGCACCAGGTCGGCCAGGGTGCCGCTGGTGTGGGTGTCGATGAACTGCAGCGTGCCTTTGAAGCGCTGCGCCTTGATGGCCTGCAGCAGGGCCGCGGCGGGCGGCCAGTCGGTGTCGGTGGCGTCCCCTGTGGTGGTGCCGGCGAAGACGACGATGGCCTGGGGCGTGAAGAGGGGTGACAGGTAGTGCTGGTCCATGGGCATGAGGCAAGGGGGTGCGTTGGCGCAGGCTCAGGCCGCGCCGATCAGGGCTTTGACGTGGGCGGCGGCCGAGCGGCCCAGCGGGTTGAGCACGTAGCCGCCTTCCAGGCAGGAGATCAGGCGGCCGCGGCAGTGGCGCTCGGCCACGTCCATGAGCCGGGCGGTGACCCACTCGTAGTCGGCATCGACCAGGCCGAGGTTGCCCATGTCGTCTTCGCGGTGGGCGTCGAAGCCGGCGGAGACGTAGATCAGTTCGGGCCGGAAGGCCTCCAGGGCGGGCAGCCAGTGCCCGGTCACGGCCTCGCGGAAGGCCTCGCTGCCCGAGCGGGTGGGCAGGCCGACGTTGACCATGTTCGGCCCGGTGGCGCGCTCGCCGTTGAAGGGGTAGAGGCCTTGCTCGAAGATGGAGCACATCAGCACGCGGGCGTCGCCGCGGAAGATGTCCTCGCTGCCATTGCCGTGGTGCACGTCGAAATCGATCAGGGCGACGCGCTGCAGGCCATGCACATCGAGCGCGTGGCGGATGCCCACGGCCACGTTGTTGAAGAAGCAAAAGCCCATGGCGGCGGCGCGCTCGGCGTGGTGGCCGGGCGGGCGCACCGCACAGAACGCCGTGGACACCTGGCCGGAGAGCACCAGCTCGGTGGCCTCGACGACGGCCCCGGCGGCGCGCAAGGCGGCCTGCAGGGTGTGCGGGCCCATGCTGGTGTCCGGGTCGACCTGCACCAGCCCTTCGCTGGGCGACTTGGCCATCAGCTCCTGCACGTACAGCGCGTGGTGGGCGCGGCCCAGTTGCTCGGGGGTGGCCAGCGGGGCGTCGCAAGGCACCATGTGGTCCAGCAGGCCCCGCATCAGCAACTGGTCATGCACGGCGCTCAGGCGTTGCGGGCACTCCGGGTGCTGCGGGCCCATGTCGTGTCGGGCGCAGTCCGGGTGGGTGATGTACGCTGCCAGCATCGGGTCTCCTGCTCGGGGCCTGCCTCCGGGACAGCGGGCGTGGCCTCTCGTTCAACCCAGTGTAGGAACGGCCTGTCCGAAAAGCAATGCGCGCCATGCGAGGATTTGACACAGGTTCACCCGGCTCATGAACGCACACGCCCCTGCCCGCGCCCTGCCCCGCATCGACCCGGAGCGCTGCACCGGCTGCGGCCGCTGCGTGCCCGCCTGCGCCCCGCACGTGCTGTGGCTGGAGGCCGAGGGGCCCGGCGGCATGGGCCGCAAGCGCTCGGTGCTGCACGACGCGCCCGGCTGCACGGGTTGCGCGCGCTGCGCGGTGGTCTGTCCGTTCGATGCCATCCGCATGGTGCGGGTGGCTCAGGTCGACAGCACCGCCTCGTCGCCCCAGCGCTCGGACACGCCGTAGCGGCCCTTGGCATCGCGCTGCAGCCGGCCCACCGCGACCTCCGGGTCGTGGGTGAAGAGGATGCGGCCGCCGCGCGCCACCAGGTCGTCGAGCAGGGCGGCCTTCTCGTCGATCACGCGCTCGGGGAAGCGGTCGTAGCCCATGGTGATGGGCAGGTGCACCCAGGGCAGGCCGGGCACCAGGTCGCCGGTGAAGACCACCGGGCCGTCGGGCATGGGCACCTCCACCAGCATCTGGCCGGGGGTGTGGCCGTCGCTGAAGTGCAGGCGCCAGTCGGCGGGCAGGCCCTCCGGCGGCAGGACGGGGGCGCCCTCCTGGGCGTCGTCCACCAGCGTCAGGCGGCCGCTGGCGGCCAGCAGCGCGATGATCTCGGGGATGTAGGACGCGCGGTCGCGCGCGTGCGGCGTCAGCGCCCGCTCCCACTGGCGGCGGCCGGTGACGAACTGCGCCTTGGGAAAGAGCAGGCGCGGCGCCTGGCCCTCTTCCCAGGCCGACAGCAGGCCGCCGGCGTGGTCGAAGTGCAGATGGCTGAGCACCACCACGTCGATGTCGGCGTCGCTCAGGCCCTGCTCGGCCAGGTGGGCCAGCAGCATGTGCTGCGGCTCCTCGATGCCGAAGCGCGCCTTCATCTCCGGCGAGAAGAAGGCCCCGATGCCCGTCTCCACCAGGATGCGGCGCTCGCCGTGGTGTGCGCCCTGGGCCGGGGCCTCGCGCACCAGCATGCCGCGGCAGGCCATGCGGATGCGGTGCTGGTCGTCCGGGGGCAGCCAGCCCGCCCACACGGCGCGCGGGGCGTTGCCGAACATGGCGCCGCCGTCCAGGCGCTGGTGGTTGCCGGGCAGGGGCGTGATGCTGCGTTGGCAGGGGGCGGGCGATGCGGGGGACAAGCTCATCGGGG
This sequence comes from Pseudomonadota bacterium, assembly GCA_022566735.1. Taxonomy (GTDB): domain Bacteria; phylum Pseudomonadota; class Gammaproteobacteria; order Burkholderiales; family Burkholderiaceae_C; genus Aquabacterium. Next base: position 22,389 of record JADFIG010000033.1, on the reverse strand, counting down.
GGGCCTCGGAGGGTGAATTCCTGCCGATGCTAACCAGCCCGGCGGGCTTTTGCCCGAGCGGGGGGCGGCCTCACCCGCGATGTCAACCGCCTGCTGCACAAGACCTTCATCACGCCGATCGACCGCGAGCAGATCCACACCCTGATCAACACCATGGACGATGTGGCCCAGCTGATCGAGGGCGTCACCCTCGATCACGCCTGACCGGGAGGCGGCGCCATGGATGGCTTGCAGGCGGCCACGCTGGCGGCCCTGGCCCTGCTGTTCGCGGCCTGCTTCAACGCCGTGGCGATCTTCGTGTTCCACCTCAGCGTGGCCGCGACGGTGGGCAAGGGCATCGTGCGCACCATGGGCCAGAAGATCACCCGGCTCAAGCCGGTGGGCGGCTTCTGCGCCGTGAGCTTTGCCACGGAGCTGCCGGGATTCTGCGCGGCCAGGCGCGCGGCCCGTGGTTTTCACCCCTGACTGGCACTGCGCTTGCTCGCGTGGCATGCCCATGCCGACATGTGCACCACCGTGATGCATGTGGCCGGCACCGATCAGACACACCGCATGACACCCGCCAACGCCCCAAGGGCCCCTGCCTGGCCCCCGGCCCAGGCGATCACGCAGAAGCTGGACGACATGAACGCACTGGACCTTCCGCCCCATGTCCGACAGGCCGCCTCAAAGGTGGCTTCACAGGTGGCCACGCAGGCCGCCAACCAGCCCACGCTGGGCGGCCGGCTCGACCAGGCGCGCATCCTCGACACCCTCATCCACAACCTCGACGGCATGGCCTACCGCTGCCTGCCCGATGCGGACTGGACCATGCTGTTCGTCAGCCAGGGCTGTCAGGCCCTGACGGGCTACGCGCCGCGCGAGCTGGTGCAGGGCGGCTGGGTCACCTGGGAGGAGATCACCCTGGTGGAAGACCGCCAGCGCGTGCGCGAGCACATCGGCCAGATCGTCCGCGTGGGCCAGGTCGTCCACATGGGCCAGCGCTTCGAGGTGCACTACCGCATCCGCTGCCGCAACGGCGAGGTGCGCTGGGTGCTGGAGCGCGGCGTGTTCGTGGTCGATGAAAACGGCCGGCCCGTCATGGAAGGCTATGTGCAGGACATCACCGAGCGCGTCATGGCCCAGCAGGCCCTGGAAGAGGCCGAACAGCGCTACCGCCAGATCTTCGAGCACGCCAGCGAGGGCATGTTCCAGTCCTCGCGCGACGGCCGCTACCTGGCCGCCAACCAGGCCCTGGCGCGCATGTACGGCTACGCCAGCCCGCAGGAGCTGATCGCCAACCTCTCGGACATCGGCCACGTGCTGTACGTGCAGCCCTCGCGGCGCCAGGAGTTCTGCCAGCGCATGGAAGTGGACGGCAAGGTCAGCCACTTCGAGTCGGAGGTCTACCGGCGCGACGGCTCGCGCATCTGGATCTCGGAGAGCGCGCGGGCGGTGCGCTCGCCCAGCGGCCAGTTCATCTGCTACGAGGGCACGGTGCAGGACGTCACCGAGCGGCGCACCCACCAGGCCCAGCTGGAGCGCCAGGCCAACCACGACCAGCTCACCGGCCTGCCGCGCCGCCACCTGCTGGCCGACCGGCTGCAGCAGGCCATGCGCCGTGCCGACCGCAGCGGCGAGCGCCTGGCCCTGGTCTTCATCGACCTGGACAACTTCAAGTACATCAACGACACCCTGGGCCACGCCGCGGGCGACCAGCTGCTCGTCGAGGTGGCCCAGCGCCTGAGCCACAACGTGCGCGCCTCGGACACGGTGGCGCGCCAGGGCGGCGACGAGTTCGTGCTGCTGCTCAACGACCTGCGCGGCATCGACACGCTGATCTCGCAGCTGGAGCGCCTGGTCGAGGTCATCGGGCGGCCGCTGCCGCTGTCGGGGCGCACCTTGCAGGTCGGCGCCAGCCTGGGCGTGGCCCTCTACCCGCAGGATGGCGTCGACGTCGACACCCTCCTCAAGCACGCCGACGTGGCCATGTACGCGGCCAAGCACCGCGGCAAGAACAACTTCCAGTTCTTCACGCCCGAGCTCAACCGCGTGGCCAGCGAGCGCATGCACCTGGAAGCGGCCATGCGCGTGGGCCTGGACCACGGCGAGTTCAGCGCCCACTTCCAGCCCAAGGTCGATGGCGCGGGCCACATCGTCGGGGTCGAGGCCCTGGCGCGCTGGCACCACCCGCTGCTGGGCCACATCGCGCCGGACCGCTTCATCCCCATCGCCGAGGAAAGCGGGCTGATCCTGCCGCTGACCGAAGCCATCGCCCGCCAGGCCTGTGCCGCGGCGCTGGACTGGCCGCAGGTCAACGGCCGCGACATCACGCTGGCGCTCAACCTCTCGCCCAAGCTGTTCATCGACCCGCAGCTGGTGGCCAAGGTCTCGGGCTGGTTGCAGCGCTGCGGTCTGCCGGCCCACCGCGTGGAGCTGGAGATCACCGAAAGCGTCTTCCTGGAAGACCACAGCCGCGCCATGCACACCCTGCGCGCTTTCAAGGCGCTGGGCTGCCGCCTGGCCATGGACGACTTCGGCACCGGCTACTCCTCGCTGTCCTACCTGCGCCATTTCCCGCTGGACACCATCAAGGTCGACCGCTCCCTGGTGACCGACCTGGAGACCGCGTCGGACGCGGCCATGATCGCGCGGGCCGTGGTCTCGCTGGGCAAGAGCCTGGGCAAGACCGTGGTGGCCGAGGGCGTCGAGCACCACAGCCAGCTGGACTTCCTCAAGGCCCAGGGTTGCGACGAGTTCCAGGGCTACCTGTTCGCGCGGCCGATGGCGGCGGCCGACCTGGCGCAGCGGCTGCACGAGGGCGGGACGCTGCTCGCATAATCGGGCCATGCCCCATGTGACCGACACCCTCGATGACCTGGCCCGGCGCCTGCAGGCCTTTGCCGACGCCCGCGACTGGGCCCGCTTCCATGCGCCCAAGAACCTGGCCTCGGCCCTGATCGTCGAGGCCGCCGAGCTGCTGGAGCCCTTCCAGTGGATGACGGAGGCGCAAAGCCGCCAGCTGTCGCCCGAGCTGAAGGACGCGGTCGCCCTGGAGATGGCCGACGTGCTGCTCTACCTGGTGCAGCTGGGCAAGCAGCTGGACATCGACGTGGTGGCCGCGGCCCACCGCAAGGTCGACATCAACGAGCAGCGCTTCCCGCCGCTGCCGCATCCGCAGCCTGGCGAGTGACCGACAGGCGAGTGACCCTGCCGCCCACGGGCCGGGCGCAACTGCCCACAATGCGCGCATGACCATGCTGCAAGACGTTGAACTGTCCATGCTGGACCTCGTGGCCGTGCGCGAAGGCGGCACGGTGGCCGGCGCCATCGAGGTGGCCCTGCGCACCGCCCGCCATGTGGCGTCCCTGGGCTTCACCCGCTACTGGCTGGCCGAACACCACAACATGCCTGGCATCGCCAGCTCGGCCACGGCCGTGCTCATCGGGCACATCGCCGCCGGCACCCAGCGCATCCGCGTCGGCTCGGGCGGCATCATGCTGCCCAACCACGCGCCCCTGGTGGTGGCCGAGGCCTTCGGCACGCTGGCGGCGCTCCACCCCGACCGCATCGACCTGGGGCTGGGCCGCGCGCCCGGCACCGACCCGGCCACCATGCGCGCGCTGCGCCGCGACCGCGTCGAAACCGAGGACGATTTCCCGCGCGATGTGGCCGAGTTGCAGCGCCTGCTGGGCCCCGTGCAGCCAGGCCAGCGGCTCATCGCCATGCCCGGGGCCGACAGCCAGGTGCCCATCTGGCTGCTCGGCTCCAGCCTGTTTTCGGCGCAGCTGGCGGCCGAGCGCGGCCTGCCCTACGCCTTCGCCTCGCACTTCGCGCCGCGCATGCTGATGCCCGCCCTGGCGCTCTACCGCAGCCGCTTCCAGCCCTCGGCGACGCTGCAGCGGCCGCATGCCATCGTCGGCGTGCCGCTGGTGGCCGCCCCCACCGATGCCGAAGCCGAGTTCCTCGCCAGCAGCACCCAGCAACGCGTGCTGGGCATCGTGCGCGGCGAGCGCGGCCGCCTGCCGCCGCCGGTCGAGGGCTTCATGGCCAGCCTGGGGCCCACCGAGCGCGCCGCGGTGCGCGACTTCCTGGCCCTGGCCGTCGTCGGCGGGCCCGAGACCGTGCGCCAGGGCCTCAGCGACATCGCCCAGGCCACCGGCGCCGACGAGCTCATGCTGGTGTGCGACACCTTCGATCCGGACCTGCGCCTGCGCTCGCTGAGCATCGCGGCCGAGCAGTGGCGCCTGGGGACGCCTTGAGCGCGGCGCCCGCCACCCACCCCCGCCACCTGCCCCTACTGGCGGCGCTCTACACCGCCCAGGGCCTGCCCTACGGCTTCTTCACCCTGGCCCTGCCGGTGCTGATGCGCGAGGCCGGCTGGTCGCTGACGGCGCTGGGCTTCCTGCAGTTCCTGGCCGCGCCCTGGGTGCTCAAGCTGCTGTGGGCGCCCTGGGTGGACCACCATGGCACGCGCCGGGCCTGGTTGCTGTCGATGCAGCTGGGCTCCTGCGCCCTGGCGCTGGGCCTGGCCGCGCTCGGCTTCCACGAGGGCAGCGTGGGCCTGTTCGTGGCGGTGTTCGCCTTCAACCTGCTGGCCGCCACCCAGGACGTGGCCACCGACGGCCTGGCCGTGCGCCTGCTGAGCGCGCAGCAGCGGGGCCTGGCCAACGGCGTCCAGGTGGGCGCCTACCGCCTGGGCATGGTGCTGGGCGGCGGCCTGCTGCTGTGGCTGTTCGCCCGCACCGACTGGGCCACGACCTTCCTGGCCATGGCCGCCTTGCTGGCGCTGCTGACGCTGCCGGTGTGGGGCCTGCGCGAGCCCGCGGTTATGCCCGCGACGGCACCGCCTGCCGCCCCGCCGCTGGCCGATGCCCGGGCGGCTGTGCTGGCCCCCGACCCTGCGGCCGCCGCCATCCCGCGTGGCCGCGCCCTGGCGCTGCTGTGGTGGCACCGCGCCCGGCGCCCGGGCGTGCTGCCGCTGGCGGGCCTGATCTTCTGCTTCCGGTTCGGCGACCAGATGGCCAGCGGCCTCATCACGCCCCTGCTGATCGACCAGGGGGTGGACAAGGCCACGCTGGCGCTCATGAAGGGCACGGTCGGCTCGGGCACCAGCCTGGCGGGCGCGGCCCTGGGCGGCTGGTGGATGCTGCACATGGGCCGCCGCGGTGCGCTGCTGGGCAGCGGCCTGGCGCAGGTGGGGGTGTTCGGGCTCTATGCCCTGGCGGCCAGCGGCTGGGGCGGCCTGCCGCTGCTGTGGGTGGCGACGGTGGCCGAGGGCCTCATCGGCACGCTGGCCACGGTGGCGCTGTTCTCTTTGATGATGGATGCCGCCGACCCGGCCCATGCCGGCACCGACTACACCCTGCTGGGCGCCATCGGTTTCTCTCTGGCCAGCGTGGGCGGCATCGCCGGCGGGGTGCTGGGCGATGCCTTGGGCTACACCGTGGCGTTCGCGGCCGGTGGCCTGCTGTCAGGCGCCGGGGTGTGGGCCCTGGTGCGCTGGCTGGACGCCCACCCGCTCAACCTGCGGGTGCACGAGGCGTGGCGCTGAGGGCGCGCTGGACGCACTGAGGGCGACGTGCGGAGGCGCTCACTGCAGCGCGCCGAACACCTTCTTGAGCACCGCGCTGCCGGTGCCCACCGGGTCCTGGCGGATCTTGCGCTCTTCCTCGCCGATGACGGTGTAGAGCCCGTCCAGGGTCTTGCCCGTCACGTAGCGCTCGATGCTGGCGTCTTCGCCCTTGACCAGACCCAGGCCGGCGGCCTTGCCGGCCACGCGGTCGTAGGTCCTGGCCAGGCCGACCTGGCCCACCGCCTTGCTCACCACCGGCAGGAAGGACTCGCCCAGCGGCGCGCGCGTCCTGTCGGCAAAGAACTGGGTGACGGCGTTGTCGCCGCCGGTGAGGATCTGCTTGGCGTCCTGCACCGTCATCGACTTCACGGCCTTGACCAGCAGGTCCTTGCCCATGGGCACGGCGGCCTCGGCGGCGCGGTTCATGCCGGTGACGAGCTCGTCCACGCGCTTGCCCTGGCCGGTCATCTTCAGCACGCCGGCGGCCTGCTCCAGGAAGCCCGGCAGCGGGATGCGCACCTTGGGGTTGTCCAGGAAACCCCCGGGCTGGCCGAGCAGGGCGATGGCGGCCTTGGCGCCTTGCTCCAGCGCGGCACGCACGCCGCCGGCGGCGTCCTTGTCGCTCAGGTCGGCCAGCGAGAGGGCCCAGGCCTGGCGGTGGGTGGCACCCAGCAGCAGGGCGGCCCATCCGGCGCCGAGCGTGGCGGCCTGCCGGTGGAAGTCGCGTCGCGCAGGCTGGGCGGGGCCGTGGGCGGCGTCGGTGTCGGGACGTGGGCGGGCGAGGGCGGTGGGGCGAGGGGCGTGCATGGGCTTCTCCGGGGCGTGGGTGGCGCCAAAAGCGGCGGTGTTCTCGCCGCGAATCTAACCACAGACGCCGCGCCGTGCCAGTGCCGGCGTGGCCTGCGGCGTGGATGCACCACAAAGGGGCGCCGCCGCGCGTCCCTGGGTCAGGGGCGGCCCGCGTCGGGCCTCGGTGCGCGCTGACTTGGTGCGTGTGCGGCACTTCCGGCCCCGCGGGAAGCGCTTTCGGCCCCACTGCCGCCCGAAACGGGGCTGGCACGATCCTCGCGGTAAGGGACTCGCTCTGATTTGGGGCTCCGATCCACCATTCACACCGAAATGGACATGCACATGAACAAGAATGCGCTCCTGGCTGCCGCCCTGTCCCTGGGCACCGTGACCGTCGCCCTGGCCGACCAGGCCAAGTCCGACTGGACCCTCACCGGCAACGCTGGCCTGTTCTCCGACTACCGTTTCCGCGGCTTCACGCAGACGGGTTTCAAGCCTGCGCTGCAAGGCGGTTTTGACGTGGCCCATGCCTCTGGCTTCTACCTGGGCAACTGGAACTCCAACGTCGAAGGCGGCAACCTGTTCCGCGGCGCCAGCCTGGAAATGGACTTCTACGGTGGCTACAAGTACGCCCTGGGCCCCGTCACCATGGACGCCGGCCTGCTGCACTACGCCTACCCTTCGTCCAACAAGAAGGGCCAGAAGGAGCTCAAGCAGACCGAAATCTACCTGGGCGCGGCGTATGACATCTTCACCGCCAAGTTCAGCTACGGCCTGACCAACTTCTTCGGCGCGGGCGATGGCACGGGCACCAACACCAAGGGCAACTACTACCTGGACCTGGGTGTGGCCAAGGACCTGGGCAACGGCTGGGGCGTCAATGCCCACTACGGTTACCAGTACGTGAAGAACGGCAAGGACGTCGGTCTGGTGGCCGACAACGTGTCCGACTACCGCATCGGTGCCACCAAGGACCTGAGCGGCTGGGTCGTGGGCGCATCGCTGGTCGGCACCAGCAAGAAGGACTTTGCCCTGACCAATGCCAACAAGGACGCCGGCAAGACCGGCCTGGTGCTGTCGCTGTCCAGGACCTTCTGAGGGTCTCCCGGTCCCTTCGGCTCGGGGTGAACCCGGGCGCCTGAGCGGAACCCTGCGGGGGCGGTGCGAGGCGCAGTATGCTGCGCTCTCCGCCGCCCCCGCGGCCATTTTCGTCACCAGGAGACACCACGTGTTCAAGGGCATCCTCATCGAGAAAGACGAGCAGGGCTACCGTGCGGCCCTGAAAGACATCGACGACAGCGCCTTGCCCGAGGGCAATGTGACCGTGCGCGTGGCCGCGTCCACGCTGAACTACAAGGACGGCCTGGCCATCACCGGCAAGTCACCGGTGGTGCGCAAGTTCCCCATGGTGCCGGGCATCGACCTCGCCGGCACGGTCGAGCACAGCAGCCACCCCGACTGGCAGGTGGGCGATGCGGTGGTGCTCAATGGCTGGGGCGTGGGCGAAACCCACTGGGGCGGCCTGGCCGAGAAGGCCCGCCTCAATGGCGACTGGCTGGTGCCCTTGCCCCAGGCCTTCACCCCGGCCCAGGCCATGGCCATCGGCACGGCGGGCTACACCGCCATGCTGTGCGTGCTGGCCCTGGAGCGCCATGGCGTCAAGCCTGCCGATGGCGAGATCGTCGTGACCGGCGCGGCCGGCGGGGTGGGCAGCGTGGCCGTGGCCGTGCTGGCCCGGCTGGGCTACACCGTGGCCGCCGTGACCGGCCGCCCGCAAGAGGCCGACTACCTGAAGCAGCTGGGCGCCACCACCGTGCTGGAGCGCGCCGAGTTCAGCCAGCCGGGCAAGCCCCTGGCCAGGGAGCGCTGGGCCGGTGCGGTGGACACCGTGGGCAGCCACACCCTGGCCAATGTCTGTGCGCAGACGAAGTACCGCGGCGTCGTCACGGCCTGCGGTCTGGCCGGCGGCATGGACTTCCCCGCCACCGTGGCGCCCTTCATCCTGCGCGGCGTGACGCTGGCCGGCATCGACAGCGTGATGTGCCCGCGGCCCGATCGCCTGCAGGCCTGGCAGCGCCTGGCCACCGACCTGGACCTCGCCAAGCTGGGCCTCATCACCCGCACCATCTCGCTGGCCGAGGCCATCCCCGTGGCGCAGCAGCTGTTGGACGGCCAGGTGCGCGGCCGGGTGGTGGTGGACGTGAACGCCTGAGCCGCGCTGTCCCGAGGCCCGCCGCACGCATCACCGCGGGCCGATGGCCTGGTTCACCGCCTCCTGGATGGCGTTGTGCAGGTTCATGCTCTTGAGCAGGCCCAGTCCGTTGGACGTGGCCTGGATGAGCGTTTCGGTTCGGATGGTCTGGTTGTTGAGCGTGTTCTGGATGTAGGTCCCCAGGGGCAGGACCGCGACCTCGGGAGACACGCTGTTGCCCGGGCCGTTCTGGATCACCTTGGCCTGGCCGGCCAGCTGGGTCGCCAGCTGGGCCGCCACCTGCGCCCGGATCTGCTGGGCCAGGGTCGCGGCCTGGTCGGTGGGCAGCCCCTGCAGGTGGCCCAGGTCGGGCAACTGCAGCGTGGTCTGCGTGACCTGCTGGTTGTTGATGTAGACCGCGCGGGTGATGCCGAAGGACACGATCAGGCCCCGGCCCAGGTCGAAGCCCCCGCGCATCTCGGCCAGGGGGGCGTCGCCCACGGTCCACCAGACCGGGGTGGCCGCCTCGTCCTGTGCCGCGAAGCAAGGGCCGCCCGGCAGGGCCGCCATCAGGGACAGCAGCATGGCGCCGGGCCGCAGGGGCGCGCCCGGGAGGGGGGGAAGGCGGTTGTGCGTCATCAGAAATCTCCCGGCCCGTGTTTGGGCAACGTGATGCCTTGCAGGCTGTCGCGGCTGACGGCCGCGCTCAACGGGGCTTGGGGGCTCATCTGCCAATCGGCCGGCTGGTTGAAGCGGGCAGTGCGCAGGTGGCTGTGGATCACGAACAGCAGGCGGCTCGGCCAGGCCGCCTCGAACTCGGTGCGCGAGACGGCCCGCGTGCCATTGGCCGGGTCGCCCAGCAGCACGCGCTGCCCGCGCATGCCCTTGACCACGACGAAGTGCATGTAGCCGCGCTCGTTGAGCAGCACGATGGCCGGGGTCTGCTGATCGGCCAGCTTGTCCAGGGGCAGCTGGAAGCCATCGGCTTCGAAGCCGCGCGAGGCCAGGAAGCGCTTCATGTCCAGCAGGGAGAAGCCCTCCTGGCGGATGCGGTCCTGGTCGCCGTCCTGGAACATCTGCTCGAACACCTCGGCTTCGGTGACGGGGTGCCCGTAGTGGTAGGTCAACAAGGTGGCCACCGCGGCCGAGCCGCAGCTGAAGTCGTATTGCTGGCGCACCGTGTGCGTCAGCCGCACCTGCCTGAGGCTCGTCACCGGCACGTGCATGGCGCCACCGTCGATGGCGGGCAGCATGGCCGCCTGCGCCAGGCTGCGCGAGGGCAGCCAGGGCAGTGACAGCCCCGCGAGCAGCAGGCCCACCAGCGGGGCGATGCAGATCGGCTGGTGCATGGCGCCCTCACTCAACGCATCTGCAACTGCAGGACCACGGCGTTCTGGATCAGCACATTGGCGCCGCTGTTCTGGACCACGATGGGCAGGCCGCTGAGGTTGGCGAACGAGCCCGACTGGATGATGTTCTGTCCCGTGCTGACCTGGCTGGCCGTGTTCTGGGAGGTGGTGCCGTTCAGGTCGATCTCGGCGCGGACTTTCTCGCTGCCTCCGCGGTGGGCGGCCAGGGTGAGGAGGTCGACGGGCTTGTCGAAGGCGGGGGTGGACGGTGGGGTGACTTGGGCGAAGGCCGGGGCCGCCAGGAGCAGGGCGAGCAGGCTTGCCTGCCCGGAGCGAAGGGCGCGGGGCATGGTGTTTCTCCCTTGGGTTGGATCCGCGACGTGAAGAGGCCGGCCCGACCGCCTCTGACCACGGCGATGTGGTCGGGCCCGGCACCCATCGGCTTTACCTGCCGACGCCCAGGTTGGCCTGGACGTTCACGCTCTGCTGCACCAGGGAGGCTGCGCCGCTGTTCTGGCTGGCGATCATGATGCCCGCGGCCGACTGGCCGACGCTGCTCATGGTGTTGGCCAGGCTGAAGCTGCCGGCACTGATGGTGTGGCTGCCGCCATTGCCGCCCGTGCCACCCTGGCCGGTGCCGCCGGCGCCGCCCGAGGCGGTGTTGGTGCCACCGCTGCCCGCACCGCCGCTGCCACCCGCACCGCTGCCGCCACTGCCGCCACTGCCCGCCGTGGCGCTGCCATTGGTCGCGCTGCCGTTGGTGGCGCTGCCGTTCGACGCCGCGCCACCTGCACCGCCCGTGCCACCGCTGGCCGAGGGGCTGCCGGTCACGCCGCCACCGTTGGCCGAGCCGCCTGCGCCGCCCGCACCGCCGTTGCCGGAGCTGCCACCCACCGACGGGCTGGAGGTGGCGGTGCCGTCACGGTTGCGGGCGCGCGATGTGACGTCCGTGTTCGCGCTGCCCGTGCCGCCGCCGCTGGCGCCATCGGCCGAGGCCGCTCCGCCATGGCCATGGGCCGTGGCGTCACCACCACCGCCCCAGCCGCCCTTGCCCGCCGTCGCGCTGCCATTGGTCGCGCTGCCGTTGGACGCACCGCCATTGGAGGCGGACCCTCCGACGGCGCCCTCGGCGCCATGGCCCCCTTCGCCGACGCCACCCTGGCCCGTGCCAGAGGCAGAGCCGCTGCCACCCTTGCCGCCGTGCCCGCCGCGACCGGTGCCGCCGTCCGCCGAGCCCGTGTTGTACGCGCTGTTGCCAAAGCCGTAGACGCTGTTGCCCGACACGGTGCCGGTCAGCGTGCTCGTGGCCGTGATCGCGGTCTTGTTGAACGCGTTGTCGAAGGTGCCGGTCGAGCCGTTGTTCATCGAGGCCGAACGCGCGCCCGAAGCCTCGGCGGCGCCGGTGCGGATCTTCGTGGACGTCTTGGTCGACGTCTTCGTGATGGTCTTGGTGTGGCTGCTGTTGTCCGAGTTGTCGGTGTTGGTCGTGTTGTTGTTGCTGTTGTCGGTGCTGGCGCTGCTGCTGTTGCTGTCTCCACCGGAACTCTGCGTGGTGGACGTGGCCGCCATGGCGGTGGAGCCCAGGCCGAACAGCATCGCGATGGCCGAAGCCAGAAGGGTCTTATTCATAAAACCTCCGTGAGTACAGGTTGCGAGGAAGGGGGCGTCATTTCAGGGATGCACGACGTCGCCGTCACGCATCCCGGCCGGCGTGTGCACACGCTGTGCCAAAGCGCTGGGGGCCCCCCGACTTCCCTGGAGGAGCTAGGGATGCCGATGGGGCGGCGGGGCGTCCGCGACCGGCGGTGTTGTCACGGTGTCGAGACGGGGCGGCAGAGCGAGGCGCGACCTCTGCCGTTTGTCTAGAGGTAACCCGTGCCTGCCCATGGCGAGGGCCTGTCTCGTGGGCGTGACACCGGCAGCCGCGGTCGCCAAAGCCGCTCTGGGGGGAGGTGTCACAGGGGTGTGACACCTCGCGAAAACAACCGGTCGGCAGGTTGCATTCACTTACAAAAAGCCGTCTTGCGTTGCACGATGAGGGCGCCTAACCTGCGACCCACTCAAATCACAACCACCGGCGCAAAGCCGGCCAACACGGGTGGATGCCATGGGCAACAGAAGTCATCGAGGTGGCTGGAAGTGGGTCATGGCATGCACGGTCTGTGTCATGCCGGTGGTGGGCTCACAGGCGCAGGAGGCCGCGCCGGGGACGGCCTCCCAGGCGGAGTTGCGCCAAAGGCTGGAGGAGCAGGCCCACGAGATCCAGCGCCTCAAACAGGCCGTGGCCGAGCAGGAGGCGCGGCAAAGCGAACTCCAGCGCGCCCTGGGTGTGCCGGCCAGCCCCACCCCCACGTCCACAGCCACCCCCAGCCCGTCAGGGCCGCGCCCGATCCAGGTGGGTGCCCCGCCCGAGCCCGATGCCCGGCCCGCGCCTCCGGTGGCCACCCTCTTCGAGCAACCCGGCATCCTCACGCCGCGCAAGCAGCTGGTGCTGGAGCCGGCCCTGCAGTACGCCTACTCGTCGAGCAACCGTGTGGCCCTGGTGGGCTACACCATCATCCCGGCGCTGCTCATCGGGCTGGTCGATGTGCGCGAGGTCAAGCGCAACACCCTCACCGGCTCGCTGACCGCCCGCTACGGCCTGAGCAACCGGGTCGAGGTCGAAGCCAAGGTGCCCTACGTTTATCGCAACGACTCGACCATCAGCCGCGAGTACGGCCTGGGCTCGGCGTCGGACCGCGTGTTCGAGACGCGCGGCAAGGACCTCGGTGACATCGAGGTGGCCGCGCGCTACCAGCTCAACGATGGCGGCGCGGACAGGCCCTACTTCATCGGGGCGCTGCGCTTCAAGTCGCGCACCGGCAAGGACCCCTTCGAGGTCGTGACCGACTGCATCACGCGCTGCGTGGACATCGCCTCGGGCACCGGCCTGCCGCAGGACCTGCCGACCGGCTCGGGCTTCTATTCGTTGCAGCCTTCGCTGACCTGGCTGTTGCCCACCGATCCGGCGGTGTTCTTCGGCGGCTTCAGCTACACCCACAACTTCAAGCGCAACAACGTCTCCCGCCGCGTGCTCAATGGCGAGAAGGAGTTCATCGGCACGGTCGAACCGGGCGGCATCGTCGGGCTGAATTTCGGCATGGGGCTGGCCCTCAACGAACGGGCGTCCTTCAGCATGGGCGTGGAATTGAACTCGGTCGGGCGGACCCGCCAGAACAGCGAAGTGGTGCGCGGTTCGGTGCGCACCCAGCTCTCCAGCCTGCTGATGGGCTACTCGTACCGTTACAGCGAGAAGACCTCCTTCAACCTCACGGTGGGGGCCGGCCTGACGCGGGACACCCCGGACCTGAGCCTCACCATCCGGTTCCCATATTCGTTCTGAGGGGGCGCCATGGTTGCGCATGAGGTTCTGTGCCTGAGGCGCAGGACGACGGTCGCGACGGACGTTGCCGAGTTCGCGGCACCGCTGGTGGCGCGGGGTTGGCGGGTCCACGAGGTCCATGACGCCCAAGGCGTGCGCCAGGTCCTGGCGCGGCATGCGGTGGCGGTCGGGCTGCTGTGGTGCCCGACGCTGGACGACGACAGCCTGGCCCGCCTGCAGGTCTGCCTGGCCCAGGCCCCGGAGCTGGAGTGGGTCGGCGCTTTCGATGCCGGCACCGTCGAGCAGGCCGGGGTGTGCGAGTGGGTGCTGGCCTGCTTCTTCGACCACCTGCGGCATCCGGCCGACCCCGAGGAGCTGGACCGCACCCTGCGCCATGCGCTGGCGCGGGCGAGGCTGCGCCAGCGCAGCGTGGGCGTGCCGCACCTGGTCGACGAACAGGGCATGGTCGGCCAGAGCCCGGCCATGCAGCAACTGCGCCAGCAGTTGCGCAAGGTGGCCAGCACCGACGCGCCGGTGCTGCTCGGGGGCGAAAGCGGCAGCGGCAAGGAACTCGCCGCGCGAGCCATCCACAACGGCTCGCGGCGGGCCCTGCAGCCCTTCGTGGCCGTGAACTGTGGCGCCATCGCCCCCACGCTGATCCAGTCCGAGCTGTTCGGCCATGAGCGCGGCGCCTTCACGGGCGCCACCACGGCCAAGCCCGGTCTGATCGAGGCCGCTCACCACGGCACGATCTTCCTGGACGAAATCGGCGACCTGCCCCTGGACCTGCAGGCCACCTTGCTGCGCTTCCTGCAGGAGCACACCATCCAGCGCCTGGGCTCGACCCGCAGCATCGACGTCGATGTGCGCGTGCTGGCCGCCACCCACGTGGACCTCGGCCAGGCCGTGAGCGCGGGACGCTTCCGCGAGGACCTGTTCTACCGGCTCAACGTGCTGCCCGTCGTCGTGCCCAGCCTGCGCGATCGGTGCGTGGACATCCCGCTGCTGGCCGAGCATGTGCTGCGCCGCTGCAGCGCGGCCGACCCGCTGCGCCGCATCGACGGCTTCACCCAGCAGGCCATGACGGCGCTGATGGTTCACCCCTGGCCGGGCAATGTCCGCGAGTTGTGCAACCGCGTGCAGCGGGCCCTGGTGATGACCGACGCCCGCCTGGTCACGCCCGAGGACCTGGGGCTGCAGGCGCCGGAGGAAGCGCCGGGGCCGGGGCTGGACGCCGCCCGCACCCAGGCCGAGCGCGACCTCATCGCCGTCACCTTGGGGCGTTTGCACAGCAACGTCAGCCAGGCCGCGCGCGAGCTGGGTGTGTCGCGCATGACGCTCTACCGCCTGATGGACAAGCATGGGCTGAGCGGGCGCATGCCGCCCTTGCGGCCGCGGTCGCGGTGAGCGCGGGGCGCGCCCACGGCAGGCTCATGCCATCTTCAGGGCCTGTTCAGGGTGGCGTGAGCGGCCCGGCGCCGTGGTAAGCGTTGCGCAACCGGGCCATGGAGGCCAGGCGGCGCGCGCGTCGGCTCAGCACGCTCTGGCGCAGCAGCACCGTGGCGGCGAGCAGCATCAGGCCACCGTGCAGGCTGTGGCCCTGAGACAGCAGGAGCACCCCGAGCACGGCGGCAGCGACGAAGGACGCGGTGGTCCAGTAGCGCGAACGCTGCCAGGCCGAGTGCGTTGGCTGTGCGGGACGGGATGGGATCGAAGACAGGCTCATCGTGCCTCCTCTGGATCGCGGATGGAGCGGCGCAGCGGCCCAGGCCATGGGCGTGAATTGCGCACACATTCTTTGTAGGGCCGCCCGGGTTGACTGACAAGCTGGGGATAGCCCGCGCTGCCAGCGTCACAGGCGCATCGCGCTCGCGTAGCCCGTCATCTCCAGGTAGCCGCTGCCGACCACGCTGCCGCGGCTGTCGTGCAAGGTGCTCAGGCCTTCCCAGTAGACGCTGCCGGTGCTCTGGCGGCTGTCGAGCTCCTGGGCGTCCACGCGGGCCTGCACCGTGAAGCGCTCGCCGGCCACCACGACCTGCCAGGCCACCGGGTAGCGCGTGCCGGTGGCCGGACTGCGCCAGTGGCGCAGCGGGGTGAAGCGCACCTCTTCGGGCGCGAAGCTGCGCGGGGCCTGGCCGGGTCGGCGCAGGCTGCCGCCGGCCCACAAGGCGCTGCCATCGCGGCGGCGCAGCTGGAAGGCGGTGAGGGCGCTGCCGTCGTCCAGGTTCATGCCGATCCAGTCCCAGCCCTCGGCCTGCGGGTCCAGCAGGGACTCGCTCCATTCGTGGTCCAGCCAGGCGCGGCCCGCCACGGCCTGGCGCCGGCCCTGCTGCACGATGGCGCCGCCGACGCGCAACTGGGGCTGCGAGTAGTAGCGGCTGGCCTGCTCGATGCGCGGGCCCTTGCGCGAGAAGCCGCCCTCGCCTTGCAGCAGCAGGGCCTGGGTCTGCTCGAAGCGCAGGTCCAGCGTGAAGCCGCGCGCGGGGACGAGGCTGGCGTAGGTGCTGTGTGCGGCCGGGCCGCTGCGCTGCAGCCGCCAGTCGCGCAGCACCAGGCCGGTGTCGCCCTCCCGGGCCTCGGCCAGGCCAAAGCCCTGGCGGGCGATGCGCTGGTCGTGCTGCAGGCGGCCCGCGGCCACGTCGGTCAGTGCCGCGTGCGCGAAGACCAGTTGCCGGGCCGCGAAGGCGCTGCGGCTGTCGGCTGCAGCATCCACCCGCGAGCGGAAGAAGGTGATCTGGAAGCCCCAGGGCGCCTGCTCAGGGCGTGGCGCGGGCGCACCTTGCGGCCACAGGCTGCCGGTGAGGTACCACCACTCGGTGCGCAAGGCCGGGTGGGCGCCGAAGTCGCGCGGGAAGGCCAGGGCTTCGCCGGGATGCAAGCCGGGGCGCATCTCCGGGCGCGTCTCGGGGCGCCGGGCCGGCATGGGGCTGACGGCCTGGAGCGGGCGCGCCAGCAGGCCCGCCGTGCCCGCAACGGCCAGCCGCTGCCAGGTGCGGGCCAGGGTCAGCAAGGCATCGCGGCGTCGCACCATCATCCATCCTCCTTGACAGCCAGCACCATGTCGCGGCCGATGGCCGAGCGCGCCGCCAGCCACGCCGTCAGCGTGCCCGCCAGCATCACGCTCAGGCACAGCGCCGCCAGGCGCGGCCAGGGCAGCAGCAGGTCCATCGTCCAGTGGAAGCTCTGCGGGTTGACGACCTTCACCAGCACCACGCTGACCGCGATGCCCAGGGCCAGGCCCAGCAGGGCGCCCACGGCGGTGAAGGCCGCCCCCTCGCCAGCCACGGTGCCCAGCACCTGGGCCCGCGTGAAGCCCAGGTGGCCGAGCAGGGCGAACTCCTTGCGCCGCGCCAGCACCTGTGCCGAGAAGCTCGCCGCCGTGCCGAACAGCCCGATGCCGATGGCCACCGCCTGCAGCCAGTAGGTCACGGCGAAGCTGCGGTCGAAGATGCGCAGCGTGGTCTCGCGGATCTGGCCGGGCTCGGCGAAGGTCAGCAGCGACCCATCGAGGCCCTGGCGCGTGGCCAGGGCCCGCACCGCCGCCTGCACCGCGTCCACGCGCGTGCCTGCGGCCAGCCACATCGCCACGTCGTTGATGTCGGTGTCGCCGCTCAGCCGCTGGTGGTCGGCGGTGTCGATGACGATGGCGCCCTGCTGGCGGGCATAGTCGCGCCAGACCCCGCGCACATAGGCCTGCAGCGCAGGCTGGCCGGCGCGCAGCGGCAAGGGCAGGATCTGGCCGGGGCGGGCGTAGAGGTCCACCACCGCCTCGCTGACGAAGATGCCGACGGTGCCCGGCCGCGGCGGCAGCAACTCGCCCACCAGGGGCAGGCTGCGGGCCGGGTCGCCGACCTCGCGGGAGATCAACGCCACCGCGGGGCGGTGCGCGTCCAGCACCAGGCTGCTGACGTGCACGCCGGCCACCCGCGTCACCCCGGGCAGTTGCGCGATCTGCGCCAGCAGCGACCCGGGCAGGCGCAGGCCCTCGGCGCCGCCACCGGCCTGTCCGGCGCGGGCGTACAGGTCGGCGGGCAGCACGGTGTCCAGCCAGTCGGTGACCGAGGTGCGGAAGCTGGCCACCATCACCGTCAGCGCCACCGACAGGCTCAGGCTGGCCACCACCCCTGCCATGGCGATGGTGGCGGTGTGGGGCATGCGCCGGGCGCGCTCCAGCGCCAGCAGCCAGGGGGCCTGCCTCGGTGCGGGCCAGCGCCCCAGCAGGGCGCGCGCCACCGCGGGCACGCAGGCGATGCCGCCCATCAGGATGCAGGCCACCGAGACATAGGCCCACAGCGGCACGCCGTCCACCGGCGGCAGCAAGGCCAGCGTGGCGCCCAGCACCAGCAGGGCCGGCCCCAGCCAGACCGCCGCGCGCGCCGCGGGCGTGCCGCTCCCGCTCCCACCGCCCAGGCCCTTGAGCGCCTGGGCCGGCGCGATGTGCTGCGCCATGCGCGCGGGCAACCAGCCCCCGGCCACCGCCGCGGCCACGCCCAGCGCGCCATAGCCCAGCGCGGCGGGCAGCGACCATTGCAAGCGCGGCGTGATCCCGGGGAAATAGCCGCCGCCCAGATCGCCCGCCAGCATCCGAAGCGCCAGCGCGGCCAGGCCCGTGCCTGCCGCCAGGCCGAGCACCGAGCCCAGCAGCCCCAGGCAGGCCGACTCGGCCAGCACCAGGCGCAGGCGCTCGCGGGCGCTCAGGCCCAGCACGCCCAGCAGGGCCAGCTGGGGCAGGCGCTTGGCCACCGTCAGCGACTGGATCGAAAACACCAGGAACGCCCCGGTGAACAGCGCCACCAGGGCCAGCACCGTGAGGTTGACCCGGTAGGCCCGCGACATGTTCGACAGCCGCTGCGACGCTTCCTCGGCCTGCTCGGCCAGCACCCCGGGGGGCAGGGCCAGGCTGCGCACCACCTCGGCGGGGACCGCACCTTCCACCAGCTTCACGTCCAGCCGGCTCAGCCGCCCCAGCAGGCCGAAGTGCTCCTGCGCGCCGGCCAGGTCCATCACGGCCAGGGGCTCGCCGCCGGCGCCGACGCTGCCGACCACCCGCAGGCTGACATCGCGGGCACCCGCCTGCACCTGCACCTGCTCGCCCGGGGCCACGCCCAGCCGGCGCTGCGCCACGGCATTGAGCAGCACCGAGGACGGCGCGAACAGCGCCAGCCGGTCGAGGCCCGGCAGCCCCGTGGCCAGTTGCGGCAGCAGGGCCGGGGCCAGGGGCGCGGCCACCAGGCTGTCCTGGGCGACGAGCTTGAGCGCCTGGCGGCGGCCCTGGCGGTCGAGGGCCTGGGTCTGCAGCTCGATGACCGGGCTGACCAGCGCCACCTGCGGGTGCCGCGCCACGCGGGGGTAGAGCGATTCGTCGAGCTGGCCGTGGGCGGCGCTCAGGCGCAGGTCGGCCTCGCCATGGACGCTGCGCACCGCCGCGCCGAACTCGCTGAGCGCCGAGGCGTTGATGAGGTGCACCGAAAACGCCAGTGCCACGCCCAGCAGCACCGCCAGCACGGCGGTGGCCTGGCGCAGCGCATGGTGGCGCCATTCGGCCCAGCTCACCCAGCGCAGCAAGCGCCCGGTGAGGGCCGCGGTGGCACCCGCCGGCTCAGCCATGGGCCGCCCCCCGGGTGTCCAGCACGCCGGTGGGCGTCAGGCGCAGCACGCGGTCGGCATGGGCCGCGGCCGCCTGCGAATGCGTGACCATGATGCACGCCGCGCCATGCTGCCGGGTCTGCCGCGCCAGCAGGGCCATGACGCGCTCCGCGGTGTCGGGGTCGAGGTTGCCGGTGGGTTCGTCGGCCAGGATCAGCGCCGGCCGGTGCACCAGCGCGCGCGCCAGGGCCACGCGCTGCAACTGCCCGCCCGACAGCTGCTGCGGCAGGCGTTCGCCCAGGCTGTCCAGGCCCACGGCGGCCAGCTCCTCGGCCACGCGTGCTGCCTGCTGCGCACGCGGCGCGCCCAGCAGCATCAGCGGCAAGGCCACGTTCTGCGCCACGCTCAGGTGCGGCAGCACATGGAAGGCCTGGAAGACGAAGCCCAGGTGGCGGCGGCGGAAATGCGCCTGGCCAGCCTCGTCCAGGCGCGTCAGTTCGGTGCCCAGCACCGTGACCGTGCCGGCGCTGGGGGTGTCCAGCCCGGCCAGGCAGTTCAGCAGCGTCGACTTGCCCACCCCGGACTCCCCGACGATGGCGACGAATTCGCCGACCGCCACATCCAGGTCCACCTGCGCAAACACCGGTGTGTGTGCCGGCGCCACGCCATGCCATTTGGCCAGTTGTCGAACATGCAGCATGGGCCAAGCATAGCCGTCCTCGGCGGGCGGCGGACCGCCCGATCCGCCTTCGGGGCGGGGGCTGCGCCGCATCGCCAAGGTTTGCAAAAAATGAAAAATTCACCCGAATGGCCGAGGGCGCACGCACCTGAAAACCATGCCGTTGTGGTTTGATGGCAGGGTGTTACAAATCTGAAAGAGGCGGGCGGACGTGTCGGGGCTGCAAGCGAGCTGGTTGGCGCAGGCGGGGGGTGAGGGCGACGCCAGGGGCTCGTCGCGGGTGCAGGTCTCGTGGCGCGCGCGCGTGCTGCTCTCTCAGGCAACCTTCATCGAATGCCGCACCCTCAACATCTCCGACGTCGGCGTCAGCCTGCTGTGTGACCGCGCCCTGAGCAGCGGCGCCACCCTGAACGTCGCCCTGGCGGTGCCCGAACCCCGCGACCGCAGCCGCATCCGGCCGGTCACGCTGATGGCGCGCGTGGTCTTCCATGCCGCCGCGGGCGACCTTTTCAAGATCGGGATGCAGTTCGTGCAGGTCGACGACGACACCCGGGCCTTCGTGCGCCAGGCGCTGCGGGCCGGGCGCTGACCGGCGGCAGCCAGGGCGACGGGCCGTCCGCCTCCCCGATTCAGGGGCCCCTGGGCGCCCCCCTAGGGGCTTCCTCCATGATGAAAATCACGCTTTACCAGGGTTTCATCAAGTAACCTCTTGCCTGCGACACAAACGCGCGACACAGCGCGTCAACACAGGAGAGCGCCCCATGATGCCCGATGTCCGTCTTGCGACCGTGGCCACCGCCGCCTTGGCTGCCGTGGTGAACCTGGTGAACCCCGCACACGCTGCCGGGCCCTCCGCTCCGCGCGACATCGCGCTGCAGCAGGCCATCCAGCTGGACGCGGCCCGGCTGCTGGCCATGAAAGCGGGCGAACAGATCGCCATCGACTTCCCCGTCATCGGCCGCCAGACCGTCACCTTCGAGGTGCTGACCCGCGGTCTGGATGGCCGGGCCTACTGGCATGGCCGGCTGGGCCAGAACCCGCGTGACCGCGTGTTCCTCAAGCAGACGGCGTCCGGCTTCGTCGGTGCGGTGCGCCTGGCGGGCCGCCAGGTCGCCTTCGAGCAACGCGCCAGCGGCACCCTGGCTGCCGCCGATGCCGCCAGCGTGCTGCCCGTGGCCGGCCGCGCCTACAGTGTGGGCGGGACACTGGCCCGCGGCGAGTTCGCCCTGCAAAGCAACCTCGCGGCGCTGTCTCAGGCCCAGCCGGGCAGCGAGATCGCCCTGCCCCTGCCGGGTGGCGAGGTCGAGGTCGCCATCGTGACCCGCGCCGAGGTCGATGCGCACGGCTTCCAGCAGATCGCCGGCATCAGCCGCATGGACGGCCAGGCCTACCCCGTGCACCTGACCATCAGCCCCGACGCGGTGTTCGGCAGCCTGATCACCGCCCGTGGCGACTACCAGATCCTCACCCGTGCGGGCCGCACCCGCCTCCTCGACCCGCGCGCGGCCGGCCTCACGCCGCCCCAGGGCGAGGACCACATCGCCGCGCCGGCGCAACTGCCCTTCGAGCCCGCCACCCAGGCCATCCTGCGTCGCAGCGGCGGCTCCGGCGCCAGCACCCCGGGCGGCGGCCGCAGCACCCCCGCGATCCAGCCCGCGCCCCTGCCGGCCGGCACCATCAACACCACCTTGAACCTGC
This sequence comes from Pseudomonadota bacterium, assembly GCA_022566735.1. Classification (GTDB taxonomy): domain Bacteria; phylum Pseudomonadota; class Gammaproteobacteria; order Burkholderiales; family Burkholderiaceae_C; genus Aquabacterium. The sequence continues at coordinate 1,182 of JADFIG010000033.1, read as the reverse complement.
TGGTCACCTACAGCAGCAGCTTCGTGAGCGCCTGGGGCAGCGAGCTGGCCGCGCGCACCCGCCTGTCCAACCTGCTGGAAGTCGCCAACAGCGCCTACGCCAACAGCGGCACGGGCGTGCGTTTCCTGGTGGTGGGCTGGCGCCAGATCGCCGCGCCCGACGACACCCCGCAGAACCAGCTTGAGCGCCTGCGCCTGGACCTGGGCGCCTTCGAAGGCACGGCCGCCCAGAAGGCCCAGCAAGGGGCGGCGCTGGCGGTGTTCTTCGCGCCGCTCAACGAGGTCACGGTGACCACCAACACCTGCGGCATCGCCTACGTGCCGGGCGCCTATGCCGCGGGCCTGACCGCCTACTGGCAGCAGGCGCCCTACCTGATGTATGCCGCGCTCAACGACGGGCAGACGGGCAACCAGTACTGCGAAACGCTGTCGCTGGCGCACGAGCTGGGCCACAACCTGGGCGCCGTGCACGACAAGCCCAACGCGCCTTTCGCGGGCGTGTTCAGCTACAGCCATGGCAAGGGGGTGCCGGGGGTGTTCGGCACGGTGATGTCGTATGTGTCGCCGCGGGTGGCGCTGTTCTCGTCGCCGCAGCTGAGCTGCACCGCCGACGGCCAGTCCTGCGGCACCAGCACGGAGAACGTGGTGGCGACCGTGCTGCAGACCAAGACCTTCGCGGCCTCGCTGGGCCGCAGCGGCGCGGCGCCTTCGGATGCGAGCACCGGCTTGGCCGTGACGGGCTGGATGCTGCAGGCCAATGGCACGCCCTACACCGGGGCCAGCCGGCTGACGGCCAGCGATGCCCGCGTGCAGTGCCAGACCGGGCGCACCGGCTTCTACCGTTGCGAGGTGCCCGCGGACGTCCCGTCCGTGACCCTGGTGCCCGGCGTGGCGGGTCGCACCGTCACCCCGGGGGTGGCCACCTTCTCGGTCGGCGAGCGTTCGCAGCCCCAGGTCTCGGGGCGCTTCTACGTGAACTGATCTGTCGCCAGATCAGCCCGAACTCAGTGCATCTGCAGCGAGCCGGCGGCGCGGCCCTTGCCGGCGCGTGCGGGCGGGTTGCACAGGCCGCAGGTGAAGTGGCGTGCGATCTCGTGCGGGTGGGTGACGAAGTGGCCGCCGCACTTGTTGCACTTGGTCATGGTGAGCATGCCGTTGTCGATGAACTTGACCAGGCGCCAGG
>JADFIG010000032.1 GCA_022566735.1 Pseudomonadota bacterium | reverse complement strand
GCTCAACGAGCTCGGCCAGCAGGTGGGCGGAATACGCGCTGCGGGCGGGTGATCGCGGGGGGTGGTTGGCAGCCGCCTAACGGATCGCGCCTTGGCCGATGCGCTGGCGGGCCCACTTCTGCTCGCCCTTGCCGCGCAGCTCCTTGGGCAGCGTGAACACGACGTCTTCCTTGATGACCTCGACAGTGGTGACGGTCTCCGGCGCCAGGTGGTCGATGACCTCCTCCACCAGCGACTCGGGCGTCGAGGCACCCGACGTGATGCCCACCCGCTCGACCCCCTCGAGCCAGGCGGGCTGAATGAGCGACGCGTCGTCGATGAGGTAGGAGGGGATGCCCGCGTCGGCGGCCACCTCGCGCAGGCGGTTGCAGTTGGACGAGCTCTGGGCGCCAATGACCAGCATGAGGTCGACCTTGTCCACCAGGGCCTTGGCCGCCTCCTGGCGGTTGGTCGTCGCGTAGCAGATGTCGTTGCGGACGATGAGCGACGGAAAGCGGGCGCGCAAGACGTCGACGATCTCCCGCGTGTCCTCGAGGCTCAGCGTCGTTTGCGTGAGCGCCACGACCCGGTCGGGGTCCGGGAGCTCGACCTCCTCCGCCTGCTTCACCGTGGAGATAAGGTGCGATACCGAGGGCGATTGGCCCATGGTGCCGATGACTTCGGGGTGACCCTCGTGACCGATGACGACGATGGAGTAGCTCTCCTTCGCGTACTTCAGCGATTCGAGGTGCACCTTGGTGACCAGCGGGCAGGTGGCGTCGATGACGCTGAGGCCGCGGGTGCGCGACGCCTCCCACACCTCAGGTGCGACGCCGTGGGCGCTGAAGATGACCGTGGCGCCGTCGGGCACGTCCTCGAGGTCCTCGACGAACACGGCGCCCCTGCGCCGCAGCGTGTCGACGACGTAGCGGTTGTGCACGATCTCGTGGCGCACGTAGATGGGGGCGCCGAACTGGGCCAGGGCCCGCTCGACGATCTCGATGGCGCGGTCCACGCCGGCACAGAAGCCGCGCGGCTCGGCCAGCAGGACGTCATCGACGCGGTGGGGGGCGGGTGCGCTCATGGGGGGGCGGGCGTCCGGGCTCACAGCACACCGATCAGCAGCACCTCGAAGGTGACGGGCTGTCCGGCCAGCGGGTGGTTGAAGTCGAACAGGGCCCATTCGCCGCCGGCATCCACCTCGCGCACCACGCCAGCGAAGCTGCCCTGGCCATCGGGCGTGGGGAACTGCACGACGTCGCCGACGTTCCAGGTCTCGTCGGGGTCACCCAGTTCGCGCAGCAGGCTCATGGCCACGCGCTGGAGCATCTCGGGGTTGCGCGGCCCGAAGGCTTCGCCCGCGTCGAGTTGCAGCGTGGTGCGCGTGCCCTCGCTCAGCCCGATGAGGCGGGATTCGAGCGCCGGCGACAGCTCGCCGGAACCCAGCGAGAGGGTGGCGGGTTTGTCGCTGAAGGTGTTGACCAGGTCGGCGCCGTCCGGGCCGGCCAGCCGGTAGTGCAGCGTCAGGAAGGAGCCGGGGGCGACGGTGGGCGCGGGAGTGGTCATGGTGTCAACCCACCCTTTGGGAGGATGGGACTGGGAGGGCTGGAAAAGCACAATTTTAGGTTTGAGACGGCCCCCGCGACGCGTTCCCCGCAACAAGCCACCATGAAAGACCTGCCCGCCGCCCTGCGGCCCCGCGAAAAACTCCTGGCCATGGGCCCCACCGCCCTGGCCGACGCCGAGCTGCTGGCCCTGCTGCTGCGCACCGGCCTGCAGGGCCGCGGCGTGCTGCAACTGGCCGAGCACCTGCTGCAGGAACTCGGCGGCCTGAGCGGCCTGCTCGGCGCCACGGCGGCGCAGCTCCAGGGCATCAAGGGCCTGGGGCCGGCCAAGCAGGCCGAGCTGATGGCCGTGATGGAAATGGCCCGCCGCGGCCTGTCGGGCCAGTTGCGCACGCAGCCGGTGTTCAGCTCGCCGCAACGGGTCAAGGACTACCTGCAGATGCGCCTGGGCGCCCTGCCCCACGAGGTCTTCGCGGTGCTCTTCCTGGACGCGCAGCAGCGCCTGATCGCCTGCGAGGAGCTGTTCCGCGGCACGCTGACGCAGACCAGCGTCTACCCGCGCGAGGTCGTCAAGCGCGCCCTGGCGCTCAACGCCGCCGCCCTCATCCTCAGCCACAACCACCCCTCGGGCGTGCTGGAGCCCTCGCGCGCCGACGAACTGCTCACCCAGACGCTCAAGAGCAGCCTGCAGCTGGTGGACGTGCGCGTGCTCGACCACGTCGTCGTCAGCGCCGGCGGGGCCCTGTCCTTCGCCGAGCGCGGGCTGCTGTGACCCCCGCGCGCGCCCTGTGACGCACGCACGGACCGCGTCCCCCTGAGGACAGCCCCCAGGGGATGCGACACGGACTTGTTGTAGGCTTGCAGCCGTGAGCCGCACCACCAAGCCCGCCGCCAAGCCCTCGCCCAACACCACGCTGAACGACTTCGCCGACCTCAAGCGTGCGCTGGGCAAAGCCGCCAAGGAGGCGGCTGCACGTGCTGAGCAGGAGCGCCTGGAGCGCGCCCGGCGCGAGGCCTCGCTGCGCGCCCAGGAGGCCGATGCCGCCCTGTTCCGCCGCTCGGTGGGCCAGGTCAACGGCCTGCCCGCTGCCGACCGCGCGACGCCCCAGACCCCGCGCCCCCGCCCCGTGCCCGTCAGCCGCCAGGCCGACGAGCAGGCGGTGCTCAAGTCCTCGCTGTCCGACGAATTCGACGTCGAAAGCCTGCTGGAAACCGACGACACCCTCTCCTGGCGCCGCCCGGAGCTGGGCGTGGACGTGGTGCGCAAGCTGCGCCGTGGCGTCTGGGCCCTGCAGGGTGAGCTGGACCTGCACGGCATGCGCACCGACGAGGCCCGCGAGCGCCTGGCGCAGTTCCTGCGCGAGGCCGCCACCAAGGGCTGGCGCTGCGTGCGCGTGGTGCACGGCAAAGGCCTGGGCTCACCCGGCAAGCAACCCGTGCTGAAGGACAAGGCCAAGCGCTGGCTGGTGCAAAGCGACCGGGTGCTGGCCTTCGTGCAGGCCCGGGCCGACGAAGGCGGCGCCGGTGCCCTGGTGGTGCTGCTGCAATCCAGCGTGGGCGGATCGGGCACACCGTCCGACTGAGGGGTGGGTTGCCTGCGGGCCGGCAGATACACTGCCCGCCAGTGTCCTGCGCGGTGCCCGCGGCGCTGCCGCAGTCCTTCAGCCGCAACATCAGCCGCAACATCAGCCGTGCCCATGACCGCCGTCCGCCTGCCGTCCCCGCTGTCCGCTCTTTGTCTGTCCGCCCTGCTGCTGGGCCTGTCGCAGGCCCCGGCCCACGCCGGCGGCATCAGCGTCCAGGCCGATGGCAGCGCGGTCGAAACCCTGCGCTTCTACACCCCCGCCAGCGACACCGTCTCGACCGACATCGGCTCGCCCCTGGCTGGCGGCGACGTCTGCAGCGACGCCGACCACGCCGCCGACGTCTGCGCGCCAGGCCTGGGCTTTGCCTCGCAGGTGGCGGGCACCGTCAGCGTCTACAGCGTCTTCGATGGCGCCCTGCCCGCCCAGCAGGTGCCCCTGGTCTACCAGAACCTGCTGCAGTCCCAGGCCGGCCTGGGCGTGAGCACACCGATCGGCGGCGAGCGCCTGGGCGACGACCCGGCCATCGGCGGCACCGAAGGCCTGAGCCTGTTCTTCGCGCGCCCCACCCTGGTGGTCGGCTTCGAGTTCTTCGATGCGCAGCAACAGGCCTTCCTGCCCGGCACCACCGTCCGCCTGCTGGTGGACGAGCAGGTCTACGACATCCCCGCCGACCAGGCAGGCTCGCTGTCGATCACCGGCACGGAATTCACCTTCCTGGGGGGCAGCCGCAGCTACACCCTGGGCGCCGTCAAGCTGGCCGCACCGGCGGCCGTGCCCGAGCCAGGCACCATGGCCCTGGCCGGACTGGGTCTGCTGGGAGTGGTGCTGGCGCGGTCGCGCACGCGCCGGGGCTGAGGCGCCCCAGACCCGCGCCCTGCTTCACACGCCCTGTGTCAGACGCCCTGGTTGCGCATCCAGTCGGCGGTCTGGAAGAAGGACTGCTCCAGGCGGGTTGCCAGTTCGGCGTCCACACCCAGCTCGCGCATGGCCTGGGCCATGCAGGCCAGCCATTGGTCGCGCTCCTTGATGCCGATCTTGAACGGCATGTGGCGGGCCCGCAGCCGCGGGTGCCCGAAGCGCTCGGTGTAGTGGTTGGGCCCGCCCAGCCAGCCGCACAGGAACCAGAACAGCTTGTCGCGGGCGCTGTCCAGCGTGTCGCCATGGGCCGCGCGCAGCTCGGCATAGCCCGGCTCCAGGTCCATCAGGTCATAGAAGCGGTCGACCAGCGCGCGCACGCGGGCCTCGCCGCCCACCCACTCGTAAGCGGTGGCCGGGCCTTGCGATGCCTCGGAGGCCTCCATCACCCTCAGCCGCGGGCCTGCAGGCGCGTGGCCACGGCCACCACCCCGCGGGCGGCGGCGCTGCCGGGGTGCAGCTCCATCAGCAGCTGGCGCTTTTGCACGGCCTCGCGCACGCTGGAGTCCAGCGGCACCTCACCCAGGAAGGACAGCTTGGGCGTGACGCCAGCCGGCGACTGCACGAAACGCTCGACCACCTGCTGGAGCTGGTTGCAGATGGTGCGTCCCTCGCCCTGGCGGGAGATCTGGTTGACCACCAGGTGCATCTGCTCGCGCGACTGCTGCGCCGCCAGCACCTTGATGGTGGCGTAGGCGTCGGTCATGGAGGTCGGCTCGGGCGTGGCCAGGATGATGACCTCGTGCGCCATCGACACCGCATAGAGCACCACGTCGGAGATGCCCGCGCCGGTGTCGATGAGGATGACGTCGAAGCGTGGCTTGACCGATTCGAAGATGCGGCCCAGCTGGTCGCGCACTTCGGGCGTCAGGCGGGAATATTCCACCAGACCGGAGCCGGCCAGCAGCACGGAGAAGCCGCCGGGCGCCGGCAGGATGGCTTCTTCCAGCTCGGCCTTGCCCGTGAACACGTCGTGCAGCGTGATCTTGGGATAGAGGTTGAGCACCACGTCCAGGTTGGCCAGGCCCAGGTCGGCGTCCAGCACCAGCACCTTCAGGCCCTGCCGCGTGAGGGCGGCGGCCAGGTTGGCACTGAAGAAGGTCTTGCCCACACCTCCCTTGCCGCTGGTGATGGCCACCGTGCGGGCGAGTCGTGGAGGTGCGCTGGGGGCTTGGGGGGCGGGGGCGGTCATGAGCTCCATCATTCCGGTGTTTTCGGCATGAAGTCCCCATTACCTGAGGGCTCGATGGGATCAGATTGCGTGAGACCTGCGAACAACAGGCCTTTTTCCTCGGCACTGACCACCGTGAGGGGGGGCATGTCCAGGCAGGTGCGGTTGCGGCCCTCGGCCTTGGCACGGTAGAGCTGCTGGTCGGCGCGCTCCGACCACAGCACGGCCGACGAGCGCACCCAGGGTGGCGCGAAGGCCCCGCCGATGCTCACCGTCACGTTCAGGCTCTGGCCACCGATGATGGCCACCGGCCGGGCCGCGACCTTCTGGCGGATGCGCTCGGCCACGGTCTGGCCGAAGGCGGGCGGGCAATTGGGCAGGATGATGGCGAACTCTTCGCCGCCCACGCGCGCCACCAGGTCCATGGGACGCACGCAGTCCTGCAGGCAGGCGGCCACGGACTGGATGACGACGTCGCCCGCGGCGTGGCCATGGGTGTCGTTGACTTTCTTGAAGTGGTCGATGTCGGCCAGCAGCAGCAGGGCCGGCTCGCCGATGCGGGCGACGCGGTCAACCTCGCGGGCGATGGCGGCCTCGAACTGGCGGCGGTTGCTCAGGCCGGTGAGCGCATCGCGGCTGGACAGCTCGCACAGGCCGTCGATGAGTGTCTGCAGCCAGGCCACCGATCCCGGCGTCATCCCCTCGGGCAGCATCCAGCCGGCCTGCGTCAGCAAGCTCAAGGCCGTCTCCATGCGCAGACCGGACAGGTCGGTCACGCCCAGCACGACGCCGCCCCGCTCACCCCGGGACGCATCGGCAAGACCCCCTGCACCGTCGGAACGGTCTGCCGGGGACGCTGACGCGAAGTCGATCAGGGCGATGATGGGCTCCAGAAGGGTAAAGCTTGACGCGCCCAGTCTAACAGCCACTTACAAAATCCGGCGCGGAATAAGCCACGGATTCGGCCTGATCTTGCCGCCTAGGCACGCCGGCCTCAGGACAAGCTCGGGGGTGACTCAAGGTAAGGGCCACTCCGTCCGATACCTACAGACGAGAGTCCACAGTCGATAACCGCGCCACCCGGCCCCTGACCCGATGCTGCCAGTCCAAGATCCCTCGAACCTGACGGTCGATCGCGAGTTCGCCTTCAACACCCGTGACTTCGCCCGGGTGCGCGCGCTGATCTACGAACGCGCCGGCATCAGCCTGCACGAGGGCAAGCAGGCCATGGTCTACAGCCGCCTGTCGCGCCGCCTGCGCGACACCGGCCACCCCTCCTTCGAGAGCTACCTGCAATGGCTGGAGAGCAACCACGGCGCCCAGAGCCAGCAGGAGTGGCAGGAGTTCATCAACTGCCTGACGACCAACCTGACCTCCTTCTTCCGGGAAGATCACCATTTCCACGCCCTGGCCGAGTGGCTCAAGGCACGCGCAGGCAAGCCCACGCGCATCTGGTGCTGTGCCGCCTCGACCGGCGAAGAGCCCTACTCCCTGGCGATGACCGTGGCCGAGGTGATGGGCCTGCACGCGCCGGTGAAGATCCTGGCCAGCGACATCGACACCCATGTGCTGACCACCGCCTCGCGCGGCGTGTACGACGCCAACGCCCGAGGCCTCTCGCCGCAGCGCCTGCGCAGCTTTTTCCTCAAGGGCAAAGGCAACAACGAGGGCTGCATCCGCGTCAAGCCCGAGCTGGCCCGTTTCATCGAGTTCAAGCCCTTCAACCTGATGCAGCCGCAGTGGCAGCTCGGTGAAGGCTTCGACATCGTTTTCTGCCGCAACGTGATGATCTATTTCGATGCCCCCACGCAGCGCAAGGTGCTGGAGCGCATCCATGGCGTGATGAAGCCGGGCGGCAAGCTGTTCGTCGGCCACTCCGAAAACTTCACCGATTCGCGCGACCTCTTCCTGCTGCAAGGCAAGACGGTCTACGACAGGGTTTGACACCTCCAGCCAGCAAGGACATCACGATGATCAGCACCTCGCCCACGGGCGCCCCCGGGGCCCCCCGCGCAGGCGTGCCGCCTCCTGGGCCTGCCTTGGGGCTGCAACTCAACCGCACCGACCGGCTGGCGCGGCTGAAATCGCGCGTGGCCAGGCCGGGCGAAGCCTCGTTCTTCTTCTTCGACGCGCACTTCAAATCCGAAGCCGTGAAGATCCTGCCCGGCGAGTACTTCTGCTACAACGAAGACCTGCTGATCATGACCACGCTGGGCTCGTGCATCGCCGTGTGCCTGTGGGACCGCCAGGCCAGGATCGGCGGCATGAACCATTTCATGCTGCCCGACAACGGCGGCGGTGCCAGCGACTCGGGCCGCTACGGCTCCTACGCGATGGAATTGCTCATCAACGAAATGATGAAGATGGGCGCCTCGCGCCTGACCATGGAAGCCAAGGTGTTCGGCGGTGGTGCCGTCATCAGCGGCATGAACACCATCAACGTGGGCGAGCGCAACACCGCCTTCGTGATGGAGTACCTCAAGACCGAACGCATCCCCGTGGTCTCGAAGGATGTGCTGGACATCTACCCGCGCAAGGTCTGCTTCCTGCCCTTCAGCGGCAAGGCCATGGTCAAGCGCCTGGCCCCCTCCAACCCGGACGCCATCGTGCAGCAGGAACGCGCCGCCGCACAGAAGGTGGTGCCGGCGGCCACGGGTGGTGGCTCGATCGATCTGTTCTGATTCGGAGACAACAACAATGGCCAAGATCCGCGTGGTCGTGGTGGACGATTCCGCCCTGGTGCGCAGCATGCTCACCGAGATCATCAACCGACAGTCCGACATGGAGTGCATCGGCGCCGCCGCCGATCCCTTCATCGCGCGCGAGATGATCCGCAACCTCAACCCCGACGTCATCACCCTGGACGTGGAGATGCCGCGCATGGACGGCCTCGACTTCCTCTCCAAGCTGATGCGCCTGCGCCCCATGCCGGTGGTGATGGTGTCGACGCTGACCGAGCGCGGCGCCGAAGTGACGCTCAAGGCGCTGGAGCTGGGTGCGGTGGACTTCGTGGCCAAGCCCAAGATCGGCGTGGCCGACGGCCTGCGCCAGCTCGCCGACGACATCACCGACAAGGTGCGCGTGGCCTCCAAGGCGCGCATCCACCGGCTGCAGGTGCCCGCGGCTGCGACCCCCCCGGCGGGCACGGCTGCCCCTGCCACCGCCCGCCCAGGCCAGGCCTCCGCGGCAGCTGGCGCGGCGCCCGGCACGGCGGCTCGACCCGCGTCCGCTGCGCCGGTGAGCACCGGCCTGGGTCGCCTGTCGACGGAAAAGATCATCTTCATCGGCGCCTCCACCGGCGGCACCGAGGCCACCAAGGAAGTGCTGGCCACCCTGCCCGCCGACTCGCCCGCGGTGGTCATCACCCAGCACATGCCGCCGGGCTTCACGCGCAACTACGCCGCGCGCCTGGACGGGCTGTGCAAGATCAGCGTCAAGGAAGCCTCCGACGGCGAGCGCATCCTGCCCGGCCACGCCTACATCGCCCCGGGCGGCCTGCACCTGAGCGTGGAGCGCTCGGGCGCCAACTACATCGCCCGCGTGCAGGACGGCGACCCCGTCAACCGCCACAAGCCCAGCGTGGAAGTGCTGTTCAAGTCGGCCGCGCGCGTGGTGGGGCCCAACGCCATCGGCATCATGCTCACCGGCATGGGCGCCGACGGGGCCCGTGCCATGCGCGAGATGCGCGACGCCGGCGCCTACTGCGTGGCCCAGGACGAGGCCAGCTGCGTGGTCTTCGGCATGCCGCGCGAGGCCATCGCCGCGGGTGCCGTGCAGGAGGTGCTGCCGCTGACCAGGATCGCGCAGCACGTGCTCGACCACCTGCGCGCCACGGTGGGCCAGGCCCTCAGCCGGGTCTGATCAGCGTCTGAAACCGCGGCCAGGGCTCAGGGCCGCCCCACGAACACCATCAGCGTGGCCCCGATGCCGGGGCTGTGCACGATGGCGCCATACACCGGCCCCACGGCCGTGTCCGCGCCCAGGTAGAGGCTGGTGCCCGTGCGCTTGCGGCCGCTGCCGAAGTCGTTGCGTTGCTCCCAGGCCTGGCCGCCTTCCCAGCTCAGGCCCATGAAGGTGCCACGCGTGAGCGGTGCCGGCGCCAGCCGCACCTGGTAGCCCAGGCGCACCAGGGCCACCTGCTGGCCGCTGACCTGGAAGGGTGCGAAGCCCGACAGCTGCTGGAAGCCGCCCAGGCCGTAGCGCGGGATCTGCGCGGCCACGCCATCGGACAGGTCCAGGCGCGTGAGCGCGCTGAACGTGTGCACGCCCCAGGAGTTGACCCCCTGCACCTGCAGGTTGAAGCGGCGGATGGGGCCATCGGCGAAGTCTTCGCGGCTGAGGCGGCGGCCCTGCATCCACTGGCTTTCCACGCGCCAGCCGCGGGTCGGGAAGAAGGCGTGGTCGAGCTGGTCGAAGACGGCGCGCAGGCGCCAGCCACGTTCGTGCCATCGTTCGTTGCGCAGGCCTCCGTCTGCGCCCTGCCCTGCCCGGGCCAGGCTGTAGCTGCTGCTGACTAGGGTGGGGTCGTCGCGCCAGAGCTCGTCTTGCAGGCCCAGGCGGAGCTCGCCCAGTTCGCGCCAGTTCACACCCACATCGGCATGCAGGGCGACGATGTGGCGGTCCACCTGCGCATCGGCCTTGGCCTCTGGCACGGTGTGGTAGTCCAGGGTGCGGCGCTGCACGGAGCCAGACGCCGCCACGAAGCCCTCCAGGCCATCGGGCAGGCGGAAGTTCATGGGGCGGTACAGCTCCGAGGCCAGCATCGGCGCCGTGCCCAGGCGCACGAAGTTGCGCCACTCCGCGCCGGACGCATCCAGCCAGTGGCGGTTGTGCGCCAGCTTGAGGTTGAAGACGCTGCGGCCGCGGTTGTCGGCGCTGAAGTCCAGGCCCATCTGCAGGTAGTTCGGGCCCCAGGGCTTGTCTTCCAGATCGAAGATCAGGCCCTGCTCGCCATTGACCATGCGCACCAGGCGGTAGTCGGTGCGCAGGTAGTCGCCCGAGGCGGCGAGCATCGTCAGGTCCCGTTCGGCATGGGCCACGCTGAAGGGCTGGCCCGGCTGGCTGGCCAGCAGGTCGGGGCGGCTTTCGGGGTGGGTGATCTCGGTGCCGGCAAAGCGCACGAAGTCCAGCACCGGCCTGGGCTGCACGCGCAGCTTGCGTCGGGCCAGCCACTCGGCATAGGCCTCAGGGCCGAGCTTGAGGTCCTGCATGCGCAGCACCAGGGCCTCGGCCTGCAGCTCGCCCAGGCGCATGAAGTCGATGGCGCGGTCGAAGTCGGCGGCCGTCAGGCCATCGAGCTGCGGTGCGATCAGCACGTCCTGCGGGCCCAGCATGCGCAGGCTCTGCTGCACGTTCTGCTCGGTCAGGATGTTGATCATCTGCGCGGTCACGCCGGTGATGGAGCCCAGCGTCTCGCGGCGCGACAGCGGCGTGCCGATGTTGACGGCGATCACGCGCTGCGCCCCCATGGCCCGGGCCACGTCCACCGGCAGGTTGTCCACCAGTCCGCCATCGCCCAGGATGCGGCCCTCCACCTCCAGCGGCGCGAACACACCCGGCACCGACATGCTGCTGCGCAAGGCCGTGGCCAGGTCGCCATCGGCCAGCACCACGGCCTGGCCGGTTTCCATGTCGGTGGCCACGGCGCGGAAGGGCGTGGGCAGCTGGTCGAAGTGCTTGACCTGGCCGGCCGCCAGGGTGAGGCGGCGCAGGTGGGATTCGAGCAGGCGGCTGGAGACGGCCCCCAGCGGCGCCTTCAGGCCGTCGGCGCCCACGCCCACCTCGATCAGCGGCGAGACCTCGAAATCCTGCTCCTTGCGGCGCTGTGACAGGTTCTGGCGGTCCACCCGCGCGGCGAACACCTCGCCCCAGTTCAGCCGTGCCACCTCGACCTCGATCTCGGCAGCGCTCAACCCGCTGGCATAGAGCCCGCCCACGATGGCGCCCATGGAGGTGCCGGCGATGACATCCACCGGGATGCGCTCGCGCTCCAGCACCTTGAGCACGCCGACGTGCGCCAGGCCACGGGCACCGCCACCGGACAGCACCAGGCCGACGCGGGGGTGTGCGCCCGGGGCCGCGGGCAACGCCACCGGCTCGGCGGCAGCCGCGGTGGCCAGACCGCCGAGTTCCCCCATGGCACCAATGGCCCCCAGCGCCCCCAAGCCCCACAAGCCCCACAAGCGCAGAAGGGCGACCAGGCACAAGCCGCCCCGGATGCGCCCGAGGGAGCGCAAGGCACGGCGACAGGCGGGGACAGGTGCCGTGGCGGGGGCAGCGACAGGGGGTGGAGCGACACGGGCCATGGCCGGGATTGTGCCGCGTCAAATGCGGCCGCCACCGTGGCCGTCGCCGAGCGCCGCTTTGATCTGCGTCATCGCCGCACGGACCGATTCGGCGTCAGATGGCGAAGAGGCCCGGGACAGACCGGGCGGACGATCCACAGAGATCCCGACAACCCCAAGGACCCCGAGAGGAGCCCCACCATGCAAGCCTGGATTGACTTCTTCACCACCGACTACGGCGTTCTCAGCGCTGTGAGCATCGTCGCCATGCTCTGCGGCCTGGGTTACTTTGTCTGGTACGTGCTCAAGCACGTCAAGGAAGACACCGAGCGCCACGACCGCCTGCTGCGCGAAGCCGGCAAGCTCTGAGCCCGAGGCTGCGGGCCTGCCGGTCAGCCGACCGGTCGGGCCATGAAAAAAGGCCGCTTCGCAGCGGCCTTTCGTGTTGGCGCCCACCGTCAGGCAGGCGCCGTGGCGCAGGGGCCAGGGCTCACATGCCCATGCCCATGCCGCCCATGCCACCCATGTCGTGGCCACCGCCCACGGGGGCGTCTTCCTTCGGAGCCTCAGCGACCATGCATTCGGTGGTCAGCATCAGCGAAGCCACGGAAGCGGCGTTCTGCAGGGCGGTGCGGGTGACCTTCGTGGGGTCCAGGATGCCCATCTCGATCATGTCGCCGTAGGTGTCGTTGGCGGCGTTGAAGCCGAAGTTGCCCGAACCTTCCAGCACCTTGTTGATCACCACCGACGGCTCGCCACCGGCGTTGGCCACGATCTCGCGCAGCGGGGCTTCGATGGCCTTCAGGATCAGCTTGATGCCGGCGTCCTGGTCGGCGTTGTCACCCTTGATGGTGCCAGCGGTCTGACGGGCGCGCAGCAGGGCCACGCCACCACCAGCCACGATGCCTTCTTCCACAGCAGCGCGGGTGGCGTGCAGGGCGTCTTCGACACGGGCCTTCTTTTCCTTCATCTCGACTTCGGTGGCAGCACCGACCTTGATGACGGCGACACCGCCGGCCAGCTTGGCCACGCGCTCTTGCAGCTTCTCGCGGTCGTAGTCGCTGGTGGCTTCTTCGATCTGGATGCGGATCTGCTTGACGCGGGCTTCGATGACGTCAGCGGTGCCGGCGCCGTCGATGATGGTGGTGTTTTCCTTGCCCACTTCGACGCGCTTGGCCTGACCCAGGTCAGCCAGGGTGACCTTGTCCAGCGACAGGCCGACTTCCTCGGCGATGACCTTGCCACCGGTCAGGATGGCGATGTCTTCCAGCATGGCCTTGCGGCGGTCGCCGAAGCCAGGGGCCTTCACAGCGACGACCTTCAGGATGCCGCGGATGGTGTTGACCACCAGGGTGGCCAGGGCTTCGCCGTCGACTTCTTCGGCGATGATCAGCAGCGGACGGCCGGCCTTGGCGACTTGCTCCAGCGTGGGCAGCAGGTCACGGATGTTCGAGATCTTCTTGTCGTACAGCAGGACGAAGGGGTTGTCCAGCAGCGCGGCTTGCTTCTCGGGGTTGTTGATGAAGTACGGCGACAGGTAGCCGCGGTCGAACTGCATGCCTTCGACGACGTCCAGCTCGTTGTTCAGCGACTTGCCGTCTTCGACGGTGATCACGCCTTCCTTGCCGACCTTGTCCATGGCGTTGGCGATGATTTCGCCGACGTCGGAGTCAGAGTTGGCGGAAATGGTGCCGACCTGGGCGATTTCCTTGGAGGTGGTGGTGGCCTTGGAGGCCTTCTTCAGCTCGACCACGAGGGCGGCCACGGCACGGTCGATGCCGCGCTTGAGGTCCATCGGGTTCATGCCGGCGGCCACGTACTTCATGCCTTCGCGCACGATGGCCTGGGCCAGCACGGTGGCGGTGGTGGTGCCGTCACCGGCGTTGTCCGAGGTCTTGGAAGCGACTTCCTTGACCATCTGGGCGCCCATGTTCTGCAGCTTGTCCTTCAGCTCGATTTCCTTGGCCACGGACACGCCGTCCTTGGTCACGGTGGGGGCGCCGAAGGAGCGCTCCAGCACCACGTTGCGGCCCTTGGGGCCCAGGGTGGTCTTGACGGCGTTTGCCAGGATGTTCACGCCTTCAACCATGCGGTGACGGGCATCTGCGCCGAACACAACGTCTTTTGCTGCCATTTAAATTCTCCGAATCCAGTGATGTGGGGTGTTTGCCTGCGAAGGGATCGCGGTGGCGGCCAGTTACTTGGCGACGACGGCGAACAGGTCTTCTTCGCGCATGACCAGCAGCTCTTCGCCATCGACCTTGACGGACTGGCCAGAGTACTTGCCGAACAGGACGCGGTCGCCCACGGCGACGTTCAGGGCCACGAAGTCGCCCTTGTCATTGCGCTTGCCGGGACCGACGGCGAGCACTTCGCCCTGGTCAGGCTTCTCAGCGGCGGCGTCAGGGATGACGATGCCCGAAGCGGTCTTGGTTTCTTGTTCCAGGCGCTTGACGATCACGCGATCGTGCAGAGGACGCAGTTTCATGACTTCTCCTGTCTAGAGAGACAACGGTTGGACGGGATTGCCTTGTGAGTGATCACCCACTTTTGGCTTCAGGAAGATGCCGCGAGAGGTGCGCCGTCTGCGCAGCGGTGCAAGACCGGGCGCGCTGGCACTCACCTCATGCGAGTGCTAATGATTATAGGGACGGCTTCGAAAGTTTCAAGGGCAGGGGGTCACGCGGGGCCAACGGGCGATGAGCACCCGCCACACCCGCAGCCGGTCGCGCAGCGTCAGGCAGCCCTGCTGGGTCCCCCGCGCGCCAGGGCCGCCCCTGCCTTGCGGCGCCCTCTCAGGCCCGCACCAGCTGGGCGATGCCGCTGCGCTGGTTGGCCTGGCGGGCCAGTTCGCGCTCGGCGGGGGAGGCGAAATCGCGGTCCCAGGCCTGGACCTTGGGCGTCATCAGCTTGTGCCACAGCGGCGGGAGCATGGCCACCACGATGGTCGTGAGGTAGCCGCCCACCATCATGGGTGCCTGCGGGAAGGGCTTGAGGTCCTGGTAAGGCACCTCGCCCTGGGCGTGGTGGTGGGAGTGGCGGGTCAGGTTGAACATCGTCCAGGAGCTGATGCGCTTGTTGGTGTTCCACGAGTGGCGCGGCTGCACCGGGGTGGCCGGGTCGCGCACCATGCCGTAGTGCTCCATGTAGTTGACGATTTCCAGCAGCGCCTTGCCCCACAGCGCACAGGCCAGGAAGTAAGCGGCCGCGGGCCAGCCGCCCAGGGCCCAGGCACCGGCCACGAGCAGCACGCTCATGAGGTGGCCGCGGATGACGGCATTGAAGGGGGTGAACACGCCGTGGCCCTGGCGCTGCAGGCGCTTGCGCTCGATCTGCCAGGCGCTGACGTTGCCCTTGAGGGTGGAGGCGACCACGTGGAAGTACACGTTGCGCCCGCGCGGCGCGGTGGCCGGGTCTGCGGTGGTCGAGACGTAGCGGTGGTGGCCATAGACGTGCTCGATCGAGAAGACCGTGTCGAAGCTGAAGGCCAGCAGCCAACGCCCGACCAGCATGGACACCGGGTCCCAGGTGCGGTGGGTGAGCTCGTGCGCAGGGATGGTGCCGATCATGCCGATCATCAGGCCGGTCAGCAGCACGCCGGAGACCTGGTGAGCCCAGTGCGTCCCGGCCCCGCCGAACGTCGCACCGAAGGACCACACCGACGCGAACACGATGGCCGAGAGCAGAGGCAGCGCCATCCACAGCTGGAAGGTCAGGATGCCGGGGTGCGCGAAGTGCGGCGTGGCGGTGTCGTCGCCGCAGACGGCATCGCCCACCAGGTAGATGGCCAGCACGCCGACCAGGCCGATGGTGACCCACATGCCGCCGGCCACCAGCGCCGCCAGCGCCAGCAGCCCGATCACGTGGAAGAGGAAGTACTTGAGGTAGTGGAAGAGCATCATGGGGTCGTCCTCGGTAGGTAGATGTGTGCTTGTTGTGGGAAATCGTCAGGCGGCTGCAGCCGTGGACGCCGTCGCCGTCGGCACCTCGTGCAGGGTGGTGAAGCGGTCGGCGTGGATGTCGGCCGGTGCCACGCCCCGCTCGCGCAGCAGGGCACTGGCCACATCGACCATGGCGGGCGGGCCGCACAGGTAGGCGTGGCTGCCCTCACGCAGGCGCGCGGGGATGAGGTCGGTGACCAAGCCGCGCGGGCCCTGCCAGCCGGAGGCCGCGGGCTCTTGCGAGAGGATGGGCACAAAGTCGAAGCCCTCGGGCCACTGCCGGTGGAGCGCCTGCAGGTGGTCGAGCGCGTAGAGGTCGGCCTGGGTGCGCGCCCCGAAGATCAGGCTGACCGGGCGCTTGACGCCATCGGCCAGGGCCTGCGCCAGCAAGGCCAGCACCGGCGCCAGCCCGCTGCCCCCGGCGACCAGCAGCAGGGGCGCGTCGGCCGGGCGCAGGTGGAAGTCGCCCTGCGGGCCGTCGACGGTGACGCCCTCGCCCACCACGGCGTGCGCATGCACATGCGCCGAGAACAGCCCCTCGGGCACCTTGCGCACGAAGAAGCTGACCTGGGCGTCGGGCTGCATCGGTGTCGCAAAGGAATAGCTGCGCGCCACGCCGGGCAGGCTGTCGACGCTGAGCTGTGCGAACTGGCCGGCCTGGTAGGGCAGAGACTCGTCGAGCTGGATGCGCAGGCGCACGATGTCGTGCGTCAGCACCTCGCGCGACAGCACCCGGCCCCGCACGCGGCGGCGCGCGGTGGCGGCGCTCAGCTCGACCTGGATGCGCACATCGGTGCGCGGCACGCTCTGGCAGGCCAGGATGTAGCCCTGGTCCAGCTCGGCGTCCGACAGGATGTAGCCGGTCTCGGTGAGCTCGCGGACCTTGCCCTCCAGCAGGCGGCATTTGCAGGTGGCGCAGCCGCCCACGCGGCAGCTGTGGGGGAAGTCGATGCCCTGGCGCAGCGCGGCCTGCAACAGGGTCTCCTTGGGCTGGACCGTGATGGCCGTGTCATTGACCTGGGCGCTCACCGCCTTGGGCTTGGCACAGAAACTGAACATGCGGACTCCTGAGAACCTGGGTGTCCCGATGCTAGGAACCGGGTCCCGGATGAGGGAGGGCGCGCATTGACAGCCACAGGTCATTTATTGACAATGCGCCCGCCCGTCATGCCCATGTCAGACACCGACTTCTTCCTGCCAGCGCAGTACGTCCACCAGATCGCGGACCAGGTCGCGCGCATGGGCGTGCGCCTGCCCGACTGGTTCCAGCGGCTGCAGCGCCCGGGGCCGCAGGGCGAGCTGGAGGTGCCGGAGCTGTCTTTCGCGGACTTCCGCCGCCTGGTGCGCGACGCCCTGGCCCTCACGGGTGAGCCGGCCTTCGGCCTGCTGGTGGGCGATCGGCTGATGGTCTCCAGCCACGGCCTGCTGGGGCATGTGGCGCTGCACAGCCAGACCCTGCGCCAGACCGTGGACGCCATCGAGGCCTACCTGCAGCTGCGCACCTCCTTGCTGACCCTGCGCCAGGAAGTGCATGGCGAGCGCCTGCGCCTGGTCTTCGCCGAGCCCCACCCCCTGGGCGACATCCGCCTGCCGGTGACGGAAGCCATCGTGCTGACGATCAAGAACCTGATCGACTACGTCACCCTGGGCAGCGGCCAGGTCAGCCGCGCGGCCTTCCCCTTCCCCGAACCGGCGCATGCCGACCTGGCGCGCGAGCTGTTCCGCTGCGAGCTGCGCTGGGACGCGGTCTGGTGCGGGCTGGAGCTGCCCGTGGCCCCGCTGGACCGCCCCTTGCGCAGCGGCAACGCCGAGGCCTGGCTGGACGCCGTGCAGCGCTGCCAGGCCGAGGTCTCACGCCTGCAGCGGCAGCACAGCCTGTCGGCCCGGGTGCGCCGGCTGATGCTGTCGGGGCAAGGCGGCTTCCCCTCGCTGCAGCTCACGGCCCGCCAGCTCAACCTCAGTGCGCGGACCCTGCACCGCAAGCTGCTGGACGAGGGCACGTCCTACCGCGACATCCTGGAAGACGTGCGCCACACCCTGGCCGTCGAGCATGTGCAGGCCGGTCGCCTGACGATGCAGGAGATCGCCTTCCTGCTGGGCTACGACGACCAGGCCAACTTCCGCCGCGCCTTCAAGCGCTGGGAAGGCATGGCGCCGACGGCTTACCGCGAACGCGGCGGGCGCCCTGCGCCCATTGAATCCCATTGACTTCACCGAGCACACCCATGGACCACGTCAAGATCTTCCACAACCCGCAGTGCGGCACCTCGCGCAACACCCTGGCCTTGATCCGCAACGCCGGCATCGAGCCGGAGGTCGTGCTCTACCTGCAGACCCCGCCCACGCGCGATGAGCTCGTCACCCTGGTGCGCGATGCCGGCCTGAGCGCACGCCAGGTCATGCGCGACAAGGGCGAGCTCTACGAGGAGCTGAAGCTGGCCGAGCCGCACTGGACCGACGATCAGCTGCTGGACCTCATGGTGCAGCGCCCGGCCCTGATCAACCGGCCCATCGTGGTCACGCCACGGGGCACGCGCCTGTGCCGCCCCAGCGAGCTGGTGCTCGACATCCTGCCGCAGCCGCAGCAAGGCCCGTTCAGCAAGGAAGACGGCGAGGTGGTGATCGACGCGCAGGGCCGCCGGGTGAAGTGAGCCAGGGCCGGGCGAGCCAGGGCCGGTCTTGGCATCGCTGCATGAGCTCGTCCACCCTCCCCTCTCCGACCTCGCCCAAGGCCCGGTCCCGCACGGCCCTGGTGCTGGGTGCCACCGGCGCTGGCGCGAGCTGGCCTTGCCCATGCTGGCCCACAGCATCGACGCGGCGCGCCACAGCGGCGCACGGCTGGTGCTGCCTGAAAACGTCTACAACTTCAACCGGCCGAGGGCGCCCTCGTCGACGAAAGCAGCCCGCAGCACCCGGTCAGCCGCAAGGGCCAGGTGCGCGTCGAGATGGAGCAGATGCTGCAGCACGCCGCCGCCGAAGGGGGGCGCTCGCTGGTCCTGCGCGCGGGCGATTTCCTGGGTGGACACGGCCCCAGCTCCTGGCTGGCATCGGCCATGGTCAAGCCGGGCCGGCCGCTGCGCCGTCTGGTGGACCCTTCCGTGCCAGGCGTGGGCCATGCCTGGGCCCGGCCGCTCAGGGCGTGCGGCGCACGACGTCGTCCCAGAACGAGAACACCCGCACCAAGGCGGGCTGACGCAGGCGGTCGGCCTCGACCAGGAGACCATGGCGGGCTTCGGGCAGGCGCTCCCCCACGCAACGCCCCCCCGCCGCGCGCCCGGGCCCGTCGGCCTGGGCCTGGGCACAGAACTCGCGCTGGGCCTCGGGCTCCACGGTCTCGTCTTCGCCACCTTGCAGCACCAGCACGGGCACGGCGATCCGCCCGGCCGCCGGCCCACGGGCCTGCTCGGACGCGGCACAGGCCTGGTCCACCCACTGCAGCGTCGGGCCGGCCACGCGGGCATCGGCATGGCCGCAGTCCGCGCCCGTGCACAGGGCCGCGCGGTTGCGCCAGCGCATGCGGTGGCGCAACACGCTGTGCGTCAGGGGCGCCACCGCCGGGTCGGGCAAGGCCTCGAAGGCGGCGAGGTCGGCGGCAAAGCCCCCGCCGCGCACCCGCAGGGCCGACACCCCCGGCAGGCTGAAGGGCAGGCCGAAGGCACCGCTGTGGCACCACTGGCGCAAGCCGCGGTCGCTCCAGCGCTGGCTGCCGCGCGGAACCACCGTGGGCTCGAACATGGGCGTGACCAGGGCCGCCGCGGCAAACGGCGTGTCGGCGCCGCGCCGCTCCAGGTGCAGTGCCACCACGGCCCCACCCATCGAGTGGGCCAGCACGAACAGCGGGCGACGCGCCCGGACAGGGTCGGCGGCGCGGTGTCGGCGCACCAGTTCGGTGAAGGTTTCCAGGTCGCTGACCAGGCGGTCGAAGCGGTCCACATGGCCCTTGTCGGCCTGGTCCGCACCACTCAGCAGCCGGCTGGAAAAGCCCTGGCCGCGGTGGTCATGGATGTAGACCGAGTGGCCGTTGCGCACCAGGTCGTGGATCACCTCCTGGTACATCGACAGGCCCTCGGTGAAGCCCGGCACCACGATCACGGCGCCGCGCTGCTCCTGACGGTGCTCGTAGAAGCGGTGGTGGATGCGCACCGGGCGGTCCGTCAGGCCGGTGGGCGCGCCCTCGAAGGAGCCGATGCGGCGCTCGGCCAGCGCCATCGTGGCCTGCTCGATGCCCTGCCAGTCGGTCTGAGCAAAGCGGGCTTCGTCAGACACCACATAAGCACGCGACTGGGCTTCGCTGACCGTCAGCACAGGCCAGGGCACGGGCCAGGGCTGGGGCTCGGACGCAGCGGCCCGGGCAGGCGCGGGCCACCACGCAGCGCACACCAGGCTCAGGCCGATCAGGACCAGGTGGACGGGCTGCGACAGCAACCGGCCCAGAGCGGG
Organism: Pseudomonadota bacterium; assembly: GCA_022566735.1. Lineage (GTDB taxonomy): Bacteria > Pseudomonadota > Gammaproteobacteria > Burkholderiales > Burkholderiaceae_C > Aquabacterium. The sequence continues at coordinate 20,770 of JADFIG010000032.1, read as the reverse complement.
GCTGCAGGAACGGGATGGGTGCATGCCATGCCGCACTCAAGCCACCGACTTGACGAGCGCCAGCACCTCTCGGAAGCGCTCGTGCCGGCAGTCGCGCAACCACTCGAACAGCACCATCTCGTGGGTCACCACGGTGGCCCCGGCATCCGCCAGCCGGGCCATGGCCGCGGCATGATCGCTGCTCCGGCGCGAGCCGCAGGCATTGGCCACGACCCACACCCGCTGGCCCGCACGCAAGAGGCCCAGCGTCGTCTGCAGCAAGCAGACATGGGCCTCACACCCGGCGATGACGACCTGCCCACCCCCCGGCCTGGCCGACTGCAAGGCACCGAGCAGGCCATCGGCACAGGCGTCGAAGTGGACCTTGTCCAGGGTGACATCGCACAGCGCCGCGACCTCGTGGGCATTCGGCCCCAGCCTGGCCGGATTCTGCTGCGTGCCGATCACCGGGACGCCCAGCAGGCGCGCGCCCTGTGCGAGCGCCACCGCATGGGCCAACACCGCCGCGCCCCCGTGGATGGCGGGCATCAGCCGCGTTTGCGGGTCCACCAGCACCAGGGTGCTGGCGTGGGCATCGATCAAGTCCAACACGGCCATCCTCACCTCCGCGAACAGGCCCAGGGCCCGGCCCCACAGCCTAGCGCCAAAGCGGCGATGTCACACGGCGTCGGCGACCGGAAAACCCGCGACGCCACCGCTTTCGCGGCCCTCGTCCTCGCGGGCCTTGAGCATGGCCTGCTCCACCACCTCGCGCGTCAGCGGTGCGGCGAAGGTCTCGATGAAGCCGTACACATAGCCGCGCAGGAAGGCGCCGCGGCGGAAGGCCAGGCGCGTCATGTTGACGGCGAAGATGTGGCCGGCGTCGATGGCGCGCAGGTTGCGATCGCGGTCGGGGTCGAAGGCGATCGACGCCACCACGCCCACGCCCAGGCCCAGCTCCACATAGGTCTTGATCACGTCGGCGTCCATGGCCGACAGCACGATGCTGGGCTGCAGCCCTTCGCGCGCGAAGGCCTCGTCGATGTGGGCCCGGCCGGTGAAACCGCCGTCGTAGGTGATGAGCGGGTACTTCGAGAGGCGCGCCAAGGTCAGCGGCTCACCGTCGAGCAGCGGGTGGTCGGGCGGCACCACGACGCTGTGCGTCCAGGTGTAGCAAGGCAGGGTGACGAGCTGCGGGTACTGGTCCAGCGCTTCCGTGGCGATGCCGATGTCGGCCTCACCGTCGATGAGCATCTGCGCCACCTGCCGCGGCGAGCCCTGGTGCAGGCTGAGCGTGACCTTGGGGTAGCGGTGGCGGAAGTCTTTCACCGCACCGGGCAGGGCGTAGCGCGCCTGCGAGTGGGTGGCCGCCAGCGACAGCGGCCCGGTGTCGTGCGAGGCGCAATCGCGCGCCGACTGGCGCAGGTTCTCGGCCTCGCGCAGCAGGCGCTCGACCACCGGCAACAGCTGCTGGCCCGAGGGCGTCATGCCCGTCAGGCGCTTGCCCGCGCGCTGGAACAGCTCCACGCCCAGCTCTTCCTCCAGTTCGCGGATCTGGCGGCTCACCCCGGGTTGCGAGGTGTGCAGGGCCGCGGCCACCTCGGTCAGGTTGTAGCCACGGCGGGCCGCTTCACGCACCGAGCGCAGTTGCTGGAAATTCATGCAGCGCCTCCAGCCACCGTGGACACGGGCTCAGGTGCCGGTGCACCTTCGGCCGTGAACTGGCGGATGCGACGGGCCTTCAGGTGGGCCAGCTCACCCGTGCGCAGCACACCGCTGTCGCGCAGCGCGGCGAACTCTTCGCGGCTGAGCTCGACCTCGATCTCGCCCTGCCCATCGGTGCGCTGGAAGGCCAGGCGCGTGTTGGGGCCCACGGTCAGCGTGTCGATCAGGGTGGCGGCCAGCGAGCCCTCCTCGGCGCGGGCCAGCACCTGGATCTCGTGCGGGCGCACATAGCTCACCGCCACATCGCCGGGCGTGCCGCTCGCCTTGGCGCCATCCACGGCACCCGGCGCGTGGTCGCGGCCATGGAAGAGGTTCACATCGCCCAGGAACTTCAGCACGAAGGGCGTGGCCGGGTGGTCGTAGACCTCGTCGGGCGCGCCCTCCTGCTCGATGCGGCCCTGGTTCATCACCACGATGCGGTCGGCCACTTCCATGGCCTCTTCCTGGTCGTGGGTCACGAAGACGCTGGTGATGTGCATCTCGTCGTGCAGGCGGCGCAGCCAGCGGCGCAGCTCCTTGCGCACCTTGGCGTCGAGCGCGCCGAAGGGCTCGTCGAGCAGCAGCACCTTGGGCTCGACCGCCAGGGCGCGGGCCAGGGCGATGCGCTGGCGCTGGCCACCGGAGAGCTGGTGCGGGTAGCGGTCGGCGATCCAGTCCAGCTGCACCAGCTTGAGCAGCTCCGTCACCTTGGCCTTGATCTGGGCCTCGGAGGGGCGCGTCTCCTTGGGGCGCACGCGCAGGCCGAAGGCCACGTTCTCGAAGATGCTCATGTGGCCGAACAGGGCGTAATGCTGGAACACGAAGCCCACGTTGCGCTCGCGCACGGCCACGTGGGTGGTGTCTTCGCCATTGAAGTACACGGAGCCGCTGTCGGGCGTTTCCAGCCCGGCGATGATGCGCAGCAGCGAGGTCTTGCCCGAGCCCGAGGGGCCCAGCAGCGCGACCAGTTGCCCCGAGGGGATGCTGAGGTTGAGGTGGTCACACACGGTGGTCTGACCGAAACGCTTGACCAGGTTCTTGACTTCGATGCTCATGGGGTGACTCCGGCACAGACCGAGGTTCAGTGCGTTGGGTTCAGCGGCGATGCCAGCGACTGCTTCAGCTCTTGCTGAACGCGGCGCTCGACGATGTATTTCAGGACCAGGGTGACCAGCGCCAGGCTGGCCAGCAGGGACGCGACGGCGAACGACGCGGCGAACTGGTACTCGTTGTAGAGGATCTCGATGTGCAGGGGCAGCGTGTTGGTCTGGCCGCGGATGTGGCCCGACACCACCGACACCGCGCCGAACTCGCCCATGGCCCGTGCGTTGCACAGGATCACGCCATACAGCAGGCCCCACTTCACGTTGGGCAGCGTCACCTTCCAGAAGGTCTGCCAACCCGAAGCACCCAGCACGCGGGCGGCCTCTTCCTGCTCCTGGCCCTGCGCCTGCATCAGCGGGATCAGCTCACGCGCCACGAAAGGGAAGGTCACGAAGATGGTGGCCAGCACGATGCCCGGCACCGCGAAGATCACCTTCAGGTCGTGCGCCATCAGCCACTCGCCGAACCAGCCCTGCAGGCCGAACACCAGCACATAGATCAGGCCGGCGATGACGGGCGAGACCGAGAACGGCAGGTCGATGAAGGTCAGCAGCACGCTCTTGCCGCGGAAGTCGAACTTGGCGATCGCCCAGGCCGCGGCCACGCCGAAGACCAGGTTCAAAGGCACAGCGATGACCGCCGCCGTCAGCGTCAGCCAGATGGCGGCCACGGCGTCCGGCTCGCTGATGGAGGCCACGTACACGTCCCAGCCCTTCTTGAAGGCCTCGACGAACACCGACACCAGCGGCACGAACAGGAACAGCGACAGGAAGACCAGCGCGGTGCCGATCAACAGGCGGCGCACCCAGGCCGGCTCGGTGGTGGCGCGCGCCACATTGGGCGGCACCAGGGTCAGCGGCTGAGGTTGCGGCTGTGATGGCGGCAGCGGCTTTGCTTGCGACGGCGACACCGGCGCCTTCGGAGAAACGGCTTGCATCTTGGACACTCCGGCTCACTTGCCCTGGCGCTTGCGCGTCCAGGCCTGCAGGCCATTGATGGCCAGCAGCAGGATGAAAGACATCACCAGCATCACCACCGCGATGGCCGTGGCGCCCGCGTAGTCGTACTGCTCCAGCTTGGTGATGATGAGCAGCGGCGTGATCTCCGAGACCATCGGCATGTTGCCCGCGATGAAGATGATCGAGCCGTACTCGCCCAGGGCGCGCGCGAAGGCCAGGGCAAAGCCCGTCAGCAGCGCCGGCAACAAGATGGGGAAGATCACCTTGGTGAAGCTCTGCCAGCGGCTGGCGCCCAGGGTCGCAGCGGCTTCTTCCAGCTCGGACGCCATGTCTTCCAGGATGGGCTGCACCGTGCGCACCACGAAGGGCAGGCCGATGAAGGTCATGGCCACGAAGATGCCCACCGGCGTGAAGGCGACCTTCAGACCCAGCGGCTCCAGCCATTGGCCGATCCAGCCATTGCCCGCGTACAGGCCCGTCAGCGTGATGCCAGCCACGGCCGTGGGCAGGGCGAAAGGCAGGTCCACCAGGGCATCGACGATGCGGCGGCCGAAAAAGTCATAGCGCACCAGCACCCAGGCCACCAGCAGGCCGAAGAAGGCGTTGACCAGCGCGGCCAGCAGCGAGGTGCCAAACGTCAGTTTGTAGGACGCCACCACGCGCGGCGAGGTCACCGTGTCCACGAACTGGGGCCAGGTCAGCTCGGTGGTGCGCAGGAAGGCCGCGCTCAGGGGGATGAGCACGATCAGGCACAGGTAGAGCAGCGTCAACCCGAGGGACAGGTCGAAGCCGGGCAGCACACTGTGGCGCCGCAGCAGGGTCTTGGAGAGGAACATGGCTCAGCTCACTTGCGGCCGGCGGCGGTGATCTGGTCGTAGATGCCGCCGTCGCGGAAGTGGTCGGCCTGCGCCTTCTTCCAGCCCCCGAAGACCTCGTCGACGGTGAAGGTCGGGATGCCGATGAACTTGGCCTGGTGCTGCTTGAGCAGCGCCGGGTTGCGCGGACGCAGGTTGTGCTTGACGGCGATGGCCTGGCCTTCGTCGGAGTAGAGGTACTTCAGGTAGCCTTCAGCCTGCTTGCGCGTGCCCTTCTTGTCGACCACCTTGTCGACCACGCTGACCGGGTTCTCGGCCAGGATGGTGGTCTTGGGGTAGACGACCTGGTAGTCGCCACTGAACTCGTTCTGGATCAGCGGCACTTCGCTCTCGAAGGTCACCAGCGCGTCACCGATGTTGCGCTGCGCGAAGGTGGTGGTGGCGGCGCGGCCGCCGCCGTCGAACACGGGCACGTTGGCGAAGAGCTGGGTCACCAGCGCCTTGGCCTGCTCGGGCTTGCCGCCGGCCTTGATCACCGAGCCCCAGGCCGCCAGGTAGGTGTAGCGGCCGTTGCCCGAGGTCTTGGGGTTGGGGATGACGACTGAGATGCCGGGGCGGGCCAGATCGGCCCAGTCCTTGATGGCCTTGGGGTTGCCCTTGCGCACCAGGATGACGGTGACCGACGTGGTCGGGGCGCTGTTGTTGGGCAGGCGCTTGGCCCAGTCGGCGGGGATGAGGTTGCCGCGCTCGGCCAGGATGTCGATGTCGCTGGCCTGGTTCATGGTGATGACGTCGGCGGCCAGACCGGCCACGACGCTGCCCGCCTGCTTGCTGGAGCCCCCGTGCGACTGGTTGAGCGTCAGCGTCTCGCCGGTGGTCTGCTTCCAGTGCCTGGCAAACGCCTGGTTGTAGTCCTTGTAGAACTCGCGGGTGACGTCGTAGCTGACGTTCAGCAGGGTGACATCGGCGTGCGCCAGGGAGGCCCCCAGGGCGAGCGCGGCGGTGACGGCAGCGGTGAACGGCTTCTTCCAGAAAAACAGCATGACCAAACCCTTTCAACATGCGAAGACCGCATGTTAGGAGGGGCAGATCATGCTGAGAACAACCGTTTGTTCACTTGCTTATGCAAAAAATGTAGATGCCCTTGGCGGGACGCCGCCTCAGCGCTGTCCGGCGCGCTGCAGCACGGTCTGCACCTCGCGCATCGACTGCACCATGCCGCTGCCCGGCACGACGCTGTCGGCGCGGTCGCTGATGCGCGGCCAGGCGGCGGCCACCTGCTCGGGGGCATCGGGGCCGCTGCCGATGTGCACCGGCGCCGTCAGGCTGACGTGCGAGGCCGCAAACACACCGGCCCCGGCGTTGAGGATGGCGCGGGTGGGCGCCTCCTCGCTGACCAGGAAGAGCAGGCCGGGCGAGACGCTCTCGGGCGTCAGCACCGCCAGCACCTCGGCCGGCAGGATGTCCTGGGTCATGGCCGTGGCCGCCGTCGGGGCCAGGCAGTTGACGTGGATGTTGGCCTTCTCGCCCTCCAGCGCCAGGGTCTGCATCAGGCCGACCAGGGCCATCTTGGCGGCGCCGTAGTTGGACTGACCGAAGTTGCCGAACAGGCCGGACGAGGAGGTGGTGAAGACGATGCGGCCGTGTTGCTGCGCGCGCATGGTCTCCCAGACGGCCTTGGTGCAGACCACCGCGCCCATCAGGTGCACGTCCACCACCAGGCGGAAGTCGTCCAGCGTCATCTTGGCAAAGCTCTTGTCCCGCAGGATGCCGGCGTTGTTGACCAGGATGTCGATGCGGCCCCAGGTGGCCAGGGCCTGCGCGACCATGGCCTGCACGGCGGCCTCGTCGGTCACCGACCCCGCTGCGGCGATGGCCTGGCCCCCGGCGGCGCGGATCTCGGCCACCACGGCTTCGGCCGGGGCCAGGTTCAGGTCATTGACCACCACCCGGGCCCCGCGCGAGGCCAGCAGCAGGGCGTGGGCGCGGCCCAGGCCGGCACCGGCGCCGGTGACGATGGCCACGCGCTCATCGAGTCGCAAGGTGGGGTTCGAAGACGAGGAGGAGACAGGAGCGTTCATGGTCGGCAAAAGCAATCCGTGGATGACACGGCCCCCATCATGCGGCACGCGGAACCCCGGGGAAACCCGAGCGCGCCTGTCGACCCGATCCCACCGACGGCCCGCAACTGTCGCCCACGATGCCCCCCTGTCGTGTTGACGTGCACGTCAAGCCAGCCGCGCTTCCTAGACTGCCTCCCATCGCATCCACATCGGCTGAACCGAGGAGACACCCATGAGCGACATCCACAAGAATGGCCCCGACGCCATCGTGCCGCGCGAAAAGCTGGACTTCGAACTCGACGAGCGCACCCCCCGTTGGTGGTATGGCGGCGACGCGTTCAAGACCCGCGTGTTCGACGGCATGCAAGCCGCCTTCCCCGATGGCGAGCGCTACTTCATCACCAGCGTGCGCGCCTTCCGCCACCTGATCACCGACCCCAAGCTGGCCGAGGACGTCAAGAACTTCATCCGCCAGGAAGGCCAGCACGGCATCGCCCACACGCACTACAACGACCTGCTGCGCAAGCAAGGCTGCGACGTGGACCTCATCCTCACCGAGGCCAAGGAGCTCTTCGACCACTACACGAAGAAGCACTCGGCCAGGTACAACCTGGCGCTGACCGCCGCCTTCGAGCACTTCACGGCCATGATGGCGCAGATGCTGTTCGAGTCCAAGGACGTGATGGCCCCGGCCGACCCCCAGGTGCGCGCCATGTGGGCCTGGCACGCCATCGAAGAGATGGAGCACAAGGCCGTGGCCTTCGACGTGATGCAGGACGTGGCCAAGGTGGGCTACGTGATGCGCTGCGTGGCCATGACCCACGCGCTCTACAAGGTCGTGGTCGACAGCATGCGCCTGACCAACCGCCTGCTCATCGGTGACAAGTTCTCCCTGCCCAAGCGCCTGTGGCTGTGCGCCAAGGGCGCGTTCTGGCTCTACGGCCCCGGCGGCCTGTTCGCCCGCAACACGCTCAAGCTGCTGGACTACTACCGCCCCGGCTTCCACCCCTGGCAGCACCAGGTCATCCACAGCTACCCGGTGTGGATCAAGGCCTTCGAGGAAAGCGGCAACCCGCGGCAGGCCGGCGACGCGCTCTTCCAGGCGGCCCACTGAGCCAGATGCGGGTCTGGCCCGAGGCAGCCGCCATCGCTTGAGCGCATGATGGCCTGGCAGGAGCACATGCCATGGCCATCTCGGTGTTCGACCTCTTCAAGGTGGGCATCGGCCCATCGAGTTCCCACACGGTCGGGCCGATGCGGGCTGCGCGCCAGTTCGCGCTGAAGCTGGACGCCGCCGGCCTGCTGCCCGCCACCACCCGCATCACCGCCACGCTGATGGGCTCGCTGGGCGCCACCGGTCGCGGCCATGCCAGCGACCGCGCCATCGTGCTGGGCCTGATGGGCCAGGAACCCGACACCGTGCCGATGGCCCTGGTGTTCGGCTGCATGGACGCGCTGCAGGCGCAGCCGACGCTGGCGGTGCTGGGCCGCCACCCCATCGCCTTCGACCCGGCCCACGACCTGGTCTGGGAGCCGCAACAGCGCCTGCCCTTCCACCCCAATGCCTTGCGCCTGAGCGCCTGGGATGCCGCCGGCCTGCGGCTGCTGGAAGACACGTTCTACTCGGTGGGCGGCGGCTTCATCGTGCCGCAGGCCCTGGCCGACCACCCGGAGCGCCATGGCGACGTCGCTCCTGGTGCCGCCACCCTGCCCCTGCCCTTCCAGCACGCCAGCGAGTTGCTGCAGCGCTGCGCCGAGCACGGCATCGGCATCGCCGAGGTCATGCGCCGCAACGAGGCCCGCTGGCATGCCCCCGCGGACATCGACCCCGGCCTCGACCGCATCTGGCAGGCCATGCAGGACTGCGTGATCCGCGGCTGCCACCAGGACGGCGAGTTGCCCGGCGGCTTCCATGTGCACCGCCGCGCCCCGGCCCTGCTGCGCAAGCTGCTGGCGGCGGGCGACGCCCACAACGCGCCCACCCCCCTGCTCACCCACTCGCTGACCGAGATGGACTGGGTCACCCTCTGGGCCCTGGCCGTCAACGAAGAAAACGCCGCTGGCGGCCGCGTGGTGACGGCGCCCACCAACGGCGCGGCCGGCATCGTGCCCGCGGTGCTGCACCACGCCATGCGCCACCTGCCCGGTGCCGACGACCAGCGCGCCCGCGACTTCCTGCTGACGGCCGCGGCCATCGGCCTGCTGTTCAAGGAAAACGCCTCCATCTCGGGCGCGGAGGTCGGCTGCCAGGGCGAGGTGGGCGTGGCCTGCGCCATGGCCGCGGCCGGCCTGTGCGCCGTCATGGGCGGCACGCCTGAACAGGTCGAGAACGCCGCCGAGATCGGCATGGAGCACCACCTGGGCCTGACCTGCGACCCGGTGGGCGGCCTGGTGCAGATCCCCTGCATCGAGCGCAACGCCGTGGGTGCGGTGCAGGCCATCCACGCCGCGCGCCTGGCCCTGCTGGGCGACGGGCGCCACCGCGTCAGCCTCGACGACGTCATCCGCACCATGAAGCAGACCGGCGCCGACATGCAGACCCGCTACAAGGAAACGGCGCTGGGCGGCCTGGCCGTGCACATCGTGGCCTGCTGACGTCGCCCATCCAGCCTACACTTCGCACCTCCGCATCCGAACCCCATGCAAGACCCCGATCACTTCGTGCCCCAGGTGCCGGGCATCGACTACGGCATCCTGGACACCCTGCTGGGCTACGCCGTGCGCCGCGCCCAGATCCGCCTCTACGAGGACTTCATCGCCTCGCTGGCACCCTGGGGCATCACGCCCCCGCGCTTCTCGGCCATGGTCATCGTCTCGCGCAACCCGGGGCTGAAGCTCACGCAGCTGGCGCGCATCATGGGCATCGCGCGTTCGGGCTCGGTCATCCTGGTCGATGCCCTGGAAGACCTCGGCTACATCCAGCGCCTGCCCGTGCCGGAAGACCGCCGCGCCTTCAGCCTGATGCTGACCGACAAGGGCCACACCGACCTGGCCGCCATCAGCGCCGCGGTGCAGGCCCACGACGAGCGCATGGCACAGATGCTGTCGCCCGAAGAGCGCACCCAGCTGCGCCAGCTGCTGACGCGGCTGAGCGAAGGGCCGGCCTGAGTCGGTCACACCACCGGCCACATCGCCGGCCACGGCTCACGCCGACCGGGAGCCTCCAGGCGCCTTGTGGGCTTTGGGCGCTTTGGGGACTTTGGGCTGCTTCGGCTTCGGCTCCGGCAAGGCCTGCGCGGTGGCAACCATGACGCGCACCAGCCACTCCCGGTCATCCCACAGGTCGGCCGACACCAGGAGATGCGGCTTCGCCCCAGGGTACGGGAAGCCCTCGACCACCTCCTCGAACAGCGGACGGGCCGCGTCGGTGGGCTTGAGGAACAGTTGCTCGTCACAGACGAAGGCCACCGGCTTGCCGCGCAGGTAGAGGCAGTACTCGCCGAACATCTTGCGGGCGCTCACGTCCAGCATGCCGCGCAGCTGGTCGAGCAGGAAATCGACGGTGGCTTGGGAGGTGGCCATGCAGACCGCGCTCAGCAGTTGCCCTTCTTGGCCTGGCCGGGCGGGCAGAAGCCGCCGTTGCCCGAACCGTGGGAACGCGCCGGATCGATGACCACCGAGCCCGACGGGGTGTAGACCGCACAGCCAGCCACCGTGGCCACAAGAACGAACAGAGCGATGAGGGTTTTCATACAGACAAGCTGGGTGGAGACATCAGAGATCAAGAAGCCTGCGGCACGCGGTACAGCGCGCAGAGCTTGTTGCCGTCGGGGTCGCGGACGTAGGCAAGGTACAGCGGCCCCAGGCCGCCTTGGCGCAAGCCGGGCGGCTCTTCGATGGTGCAGCCGCCATGCGCGACGGCCGCATCGTGGAAGGCTTGCACCTGCTCGGCAGAACTGCACTTGAACCCGATGGTGCCGCCATTGGCGAAGGTCGCGGGTTCGTCGTTGATCGGCTCGACCACGCAGAAGGTGCTGCCATCGTGCCGGTAAAAGAGCCGGGTGTGCCCGGTGGGGGCCGCGTTGCGGATGGGTTCACCCGCGCCCAGAACGGCGAGCACGGCGTCGTAAAAGCGCTTGGAGCGCTCGATGTCATTGGAACCCACCATGATGTGGCTGAACATGCTTTTTCTCCTGATGGGCAGCGGGCGCCCGAGGCCGACCAGTATGGCGCAGTGCGAGGTCAGGGCGCGGGGTGCCCACCGCCTGATTGAACGAGCGCCAGTACTGCACCACGATGATGGTGCGAGAGAACCACATCTCGGCATGCAGGAAGCCGAGATCGGGCTGGGGGCTGAGCTCTTTGAGCATGCGCGGCATGGCGCGAGCGACGGGCAACCACTGGTGGACCTGCCAAGGTTAGTTGATCCGCATCCCGATGAGGAAGATGACGAAGTCGCGCTCCAAGGTCGCCGTCACGCGTTCTTTGTGGATCATCAAACAGGCCCTCCTGGCCAAGAAAGGCATTCACACGGCCTCGTGGCAGACTGTGTTCACCCAGCGCTTGATGTCGTCCTCCATCAGGGTGTTCATCGTCGTTTCGTTCAACGTTGACACCTGAGCAGGAATTCACTGGGTCAATACAAACGATCGCAACGATGCAGAGGCGATTGTCGAGGCAGCCTGCCGTCCGAGCATGCGCTTTGTGCCAGTGAAGTCAGTTGAGCAGCAAGACAACCAGGCCATCCACCGCACGCGCGATCTACTCGTGCACCAGCGCACCGCCCTCATCAACCAGGTGCGGGGCAGTGGCACGCCCCGGAACGAGTGGTTCTCGCGGGTGGAGGCGAGTGGCTTTGACGGGTGGGCAGCCTGATTTATTGTGGATACAATAAATTGATGCGCCTGACCTACGACCCTGCCAAAAGCGCGCGCAATGAAGAGGAGCGAGGCATGCCCTTTGGGCTTGCCGAGAGGTTCGATTGGAGCAGCGCACTGATCGTTGAAGACGCCAGGCAGGACTACCCTGAACGCCGACTCCAGGCGCTTGGCTTCATTGATGAGCACTTGTGCATGCTGGTGTTCACGCCGCGCGATGGCGCGGTGCACCTGATCAGCTTGCGCCGGGCCAACAAACGTGAAAGGACTCGCTATGCCGCGCAAACCCAACCCTGAACGCTTGGACAACGACGCACCCGAGGCCACGGAAGAGTGGTTTGCAAAAGCTCGGCCGGCGAAGGATGTGTTGGCCGACCTGATGGGCGCTGATGTGGCCAAGGAGATGCTCAAGCCAAAGCGAGGTCGACCGCCCGCCAGCCGACCGAAAGAGCACGTCAACATTCGTTTGGATGCGGACATTTTGGACGCGTTCAAAGATCGCGGTGCGGGCTGGCAGACGCGCATCAATACGGCGCTGCGTGATTGGCTGAAGACTCACCCGAACACGCGAAAACCCTAACGAATGAAAGGGACTTCCCCGTCCCGAGCCAGCCGCGTATTGCGGCAAACGGCATCGAAGTGCCACGATGGGGTTGCGAATCTCATCAACTCACCCGGAAGGGGAAGTCCATGGCCATGATTGCGATGGGGATCGATCTCGCCAAGAACGTGTTCGCGGTGCACGGTGTGGATGAGGCGGGCAAAGCCGTGCTGGTCAAGCCCAGCGTGCGACGCGACGCGCTGCTGGAGCTGATCGCCAAGCTGCCGCCGTGCTTGATCGGCATGGAGGCGTGCTCGGGCGCGCACCATTGGGCGCGGCAGTTTCAGGCCTGGGGCCACACGGTGTGCATCAAGAGCGAAGACGCGCAGGGGCGCTTGAGCATCCACCGCGTGCGCCAGGGTTTCATCGAAACCCGCACGGCCACGATCAACCGCACCAGGGGTTTTCTCAGCGAGTTTGGCGTGGTGCTGCCGCAAAAGGCCGAGGTGGTGCGCCGCGAAGCGGGGCGCCACCTGGAGGACCTGCCCGGCTGGGCCAACACGGCCATTGGTGACAGCCTCAGCGAGTTGCATCACCTCGATGAGCGCATTGCCGAGCACGACCGCCACATCAAGGCCATGGCCCGGGCTGACGAGCGAGGCCGCAAGCTGATGGAGATGCCGGGCATTGGCGCCAAGACAGCCAGCGCCTTGCTGGCCAGCATCGGCAACGGGCACGACTTCAAATGCGGGCGCCAGCTGGCCGCCTGGCTGGGCCTGGTGCCCGGGCAATACAGCTCTGGGGGCAAACAGCGCTTGGGGCGCATCACCAAGGCGGCGACAGGGGCTACCTGCGCACCCTGCTGATTTTGGTGCACGTGCCGGCCACAGCCTCACTTGCCGCTGAAACCGCCAGCGATGCCCCTTTGCGGGGCACCCGACGCGCTTTTCGCGACAGCGGGCTCGCTTTTCACGACAGGCTTGCCGCTTTGCACGACAGCGTTGCCGCTTTTTGCGGCACCCGAGTCGCTTTGGGCGACAAGCGACGCGCTTTTTGCGACACCGCCCTCGCTTTCCGCGACACCCGTGCCGCTTTTTGCGGCAACGCCGCCCCTTTCAGGGGCACGGCTGCCGCTCACGGTGCCTCGGGTGCGGGTTCGGGCGCAGGTTCAAGTGTGACGGTGCAGCGGGCCTCGCGGTCGCGCCGCGCCGTCTCCGCCACCACGCGCCACACGCGGCCGTCGGGCATGCGGCACAGGCTGCTCACACGCAACCAGGGACCGCTGGCGTCGTCACCGCCGGCCTCCACCGCTTCTTCGACCACCTCGGCCAGGCTGCCGTCGAACAGCACCCGGCCTTGCGCGTCCCGCAGCACGGCATCGCGGCGCAGCTGGGTGACGGCCTCGTCCAGGCCACGTCGGCGGCTGCTCACGTACCAGGCGCCGCCGCCCACCAGCACCGCCAGCAAGACGAGCTCGATCACGCGGCCACCCTCACCTCACCGGCCCACGATGGCCAGCACCGTGCGCGCAATCAGGCGCACGTCCAGCCACAGCGAAGACTGGTCCACGTACTGCGCGGCCAGCGCCAGCTTGTGCGGCAGCACCTCGTGGATGTAGGCCTGCTCGGGGTCGGCGGCGCGGGCCAGCACCTTGCTCTCGTCGCGGTACTCGATGGAGGCGATGTCGGTGATGCCGGGGCGCACCGAGAGCACCTTGTCGCGCAGGGCCGCGGGGTAGTGGGCCACGTAGCGCGGCACCTCAGGGCGGGGCCCCACCAGGCTCATGTCGCCCAGCCAGACGTCCAGCAGTTGCGGCAGCTCGTCCAGCTTCGATGCACGCAGGAAACCGCCCACGCGGGTGATGCGGCGGTCCGCCCCCACCGTGATCTGCAGGCCCTGGCTGGGCTGGCCCGCCCCCAGGTTCGCCACGTGCCGCATGGTGCGGAACTTGTGGATGCGGAACGGCTGGCCGAAGCGGCCCACGCGCTCCTGGCGGAACATCACCGGCCCGGGCGAGTCCAGCTTCACGCACAGCGCGATCAGCAGCAGCACAGGCGCCAGCACCAGCAGGCCCAGGCTGGACAGCAGCAGGTCGAAGAGGCGTTTGGCCATGCGCCAGTGACGATCAACGACCGCAGGCCTTGCGCACCGCCGCGATCACGCGGTCGGTGTCTGCCTCCGTCATGCGGGTGTACAGCGGCAGGCTGACCATGCGCTCGTAGGCCTTCTGGCTGTGCGGGAAGGTCTCGGGCTTCAGGCCGTAGCGGTCGCGCCAGTAGGGGTGCAGGTGCAGCGGGATGTAGTGCACGCTCACGCCGATGCCGTCGGCGAACAGGCTGTCGATGACGCCGTCGCGGGTGATGCCCTGCGCGATGGCCTCGTCGCTCAGGCGCACCACGTAGAGGTGCCAGGCGTGCAAGTCGCCGGCGTTCACGGGCCGCGGCGGCAGCACCAGGGGCAGGTCGGCGAAGGCCGCGTCGAAGCGCTGGGCGATGTGCTCGCGCTGGACCTGGAAGCCGTCAATGCGCTTGAGTTGGTGCAGGCCCAGGGCTGCGGCGATGTCGGTCAGGTTGTACTTGAAGCCGGGCGCGACGATCTCGTAATACCAGCTCGGCACCTTGGCGGTGAAGCGGTCGAAGGCATCGCGGTTGATGCCGTGCAGGCGCATGACCTTGGCGCGCGCGGCCAGCGCGGCATTGCGCGTGACCAGCATGCCGCCCTCGCCCGTCGTCATCGTCTTGTTGGCGTAGAAGCTGAAGACGATGGCGTCGCTGTCGTGCAGGCCAATCAGCTTGCCCTGCCACGTGGTGGGCAGAGCGTGGGCCGCGTCTTCCACCACCTTCACACCGTGCTTGCGCGCGATGGCTTGCACCGCGTCCATGTCCACGGCCAGGCCAGCGTAGTGCACCGGCATGATGGCCTTGGTCTTGGGCGTGATGGCCGCTTCCAGCGCCACCAGGTCGATGTTGAGCGTGGCCGGGTCGATGTCCACCAGCTTCACGTCGGCGCCCAGGTAGCGCACGACTTCGGCCGTGGCCGTGAAGGTGTGGGTGGTGGTGATGACCTCGTCGCCCGGGCCGATGCCCAGCGCTTCGAGGGCCAGGTGCAGACCGGCGGTGGCGGAGTTGACGGCGATGCAGTGCAGGGCGTTGGCGTCGGTTTGGCCATCACCGGCGAGGTAGGCCGCGAAGGCCTGCTCGAACTGGCGCGCCTTGGGGCCGGTGGTGACCCAGCCGGAGCGCAGGGTGTCCACGACCTCGGCGATTTCTTCTTCGCCGATCTCGGGCAGGGCAAACGGCAGGAAGGGCAGCTTGTGGCCGTCAGGCTTCTCAGTGCTCATGGCAATCTTTCAAGGCATTCATCGGGTCAGGCGGCTCACCGGGTCAGGCGGCCAAAAGCCGGGTCGGGGCGTCCGTGCACCAGCACATCCCACCAGCCGCGCAGCGAACCCAGGCCGTAGCCGAAGTGGTAGGCGGCGATCACGTCGGGCAGGTGCCACCACAGGTCGCGGCCGGCCTCGCGGCTGATCACGGTGCTGACGGCAAACACTGCCGCGCCGTACAGCGTGCTCAGGGCCATCACGCCGCCGGCGCCCAGCAGGGCGGCCCACAGCGCGGCCAAGCGGAAGTCGGCCGCGGGCGGCAGCACGTAGCTCAGCGCCGCGCCCAGCACCATCAGCATCAGGCACAGCAGCAGCGCGGCCACGAACAGGCCGGGGACGAGGTGGCGCAACGCCGCGGCCTGGCCGTGCTTCTTCATGACGAAGGGCTTCCAGTAGCCGTACTGGCGGTACTGGCGGAACACGTCGCGCTTGCTGCTGCGCGGGAAGTACACCGAGCGGATGCCGGCCGACTGCCAGATGCGCCCGCCGCCCTGGCGGATGCGCAGGTTGTGCTCGTCGTCCTGGTTGCGCACCAGGGTTTCATCGAAGCCGCCGAAGCGCTCGAAGGTGCTGCGCGGCCAGGCGCCCAGGTAGACGGTGTCGACCTCGCCGTTGTAGGCCAGGTCGCGCGAGCGCGCCCCGCCGGCCACCCATCTGGACTGGAAGGCCGCGGCCACGGCGCGCTGCACGGTGGCCGCCTTGCCCTCGCTGCCTTGGGCGCGCCAGGGGCCGCCCACGTTGTCGGCCCCGGTGGCCTGCCAGGTGGCCAGGCACTGGGCGATGTAGTCGGGTGCGTAGACGGTGTGCACGTCCAGGCGCACGATGAAGTCGCCGCTCGCCTGCGCGATGCAGCGGTTCAGGCCCGTGGAGACGATGCGGCCGGGGTTGTCGATGGCGTGGAAGCGGGCGTCGGCCTCGCACCAGGCGGCGAGTTGCTCGCGGGTGCCGTCGTTGCTCATGCCATCGGCGACCCAGACCTCCAGGGTGCAGCCCTCGGGCAACCGCTGCTCGGCCACGCTCTGGCAGAAGGCGCGGATGTGCGCCGCTTCGTTGCGGCAGGGAACGATGACGGAGATGTGCATGGTGTCGTCAGCCGCCCCATCAACCCTTCAGTCCCGACACCACGCGCTTGCGCTGCAGGCGCGGCGTGGTCGGGTGCAGCAGCTTCTGGTAGAGGCGCCACATGGCGTCCATCTGGCCGCGGCGCGAGGCGTCGCGCTCGATGCGCTCGCGGTTGTGGCGGCCCATCTGCGCGGCCTGCGCGGGGTGGTCATGGGCTTGCAGCAGGGCCTGCGCCAGGGCCTGGGCGTCGCGCACGGGCACGACCCAGCCGCCTTGTCCGTCCACCCACTGGCGGTTGGCCGGCAGGTCGGAGGCCAGCACGGGCAGGCCGCAGGCCATGGACTCCAGCACCGACACCGAGGTGGCGTCCGAGGTCGGCACCGACACCGACACGCGGCTGCGCTGGATGGCCTGCACCATCTGCACGTCGTTGACGCGGCCGTGGAACTGCACCTGGCTTTGCAAACCGAGCTGGGCCACCTGCGCGTGCAGGGCATCGTTCAGGCTGCCGCCGCCCAGCAGGTGCAATCGAGCCTGCGCCTGCGGGCGCTCGGCCACGAAGCGCGCAAAGCCGTCGACGATGGTGTCGATGTTGTAGTTGGGCTCCCAGCTGCGCAGGCTGACGACGTCGAAGCCGTCCTGCGGCGTGGCGGCCGGCGTGAACACATCGGTGTCGGCGCCCCACAAAATCTGGTGGCACGGCGCGGCCGGGTGGTAGCGGGCGATCTCGTCGATCATGTCCATGGAATCGGCCGTGATCAGGTCGGCGTGGCGCAGCGACCAGGCCACCACCAGGCGCATCAGGCGGCTTTCGCGCGGCGTGACCAGGATGTCGCTGCCCCATGCCGTCAGCACGGTGGGCAGCCTGAGCCCGCAGGCCGCCGCCCACAGGCCGTAGGAGGTGACGTAGTGGCCGTGCACCAGGGTGGGCTGGAAGCGCTCGGCCACCTCGCGGGCCACGCGGCGCACCTCGGGCAAGGCCTTGAACCAGCCCAGCTTGTCGCTGCCCGGCGCGATGGCGATCACTTCTTGGGCGCCCGGCACCTCGGCCGGCTGGCGGGTGACGACGATGGCTTCGGCGCCGCGGTCGGCCACGGCGGCCACCCAGCGGCGCGTGTGCACGCTGGCGGCATCGGCGAAGAACAGGATGCGGGTGCCGACCTCGGGCAGCATGGCGCTCATGCGGTGTCTCCCTGGCCGCTGACCTGCAAGGCGCGTCGCAGGTGGTCTTTGCCGGCCCACTGCGCATAGACGGCGTGCAACTCGGGGTGGCGTTGCAGGAGCGGGCCGTCGAGCTCGCGCGTGTCGCCGATCACCACGGCGGGGCGGCCGTGCGCCTGCGGCCCGACGATGGCGAAGTCCGGCACCGCCCCTGACACGAAGCTGTGGCCTTGCACGATGACGCCCTTGCCGATCTGCGCGCCCGGCGCGATCACGCTGTGCGGCCCCAGGAAGCTGTAGGCCCCGACCCGCGTGGCGCGGCGCACGTAGCCTGCCGGCTTGGGGTCGGAGATGTAGCGGCGGCCCATCACGCGCACCGCGCGGTGGCTGGAGTGCGAGAGGATGGACACGTAATTGGTGACCTGCACGCCCTCTTCGACGAGCAGGCCACTGGAGCCGTCCAGGCGGTTGAAGTGGCCCACGAAAACGTGGTCTTGCAGCACCAGGCCCTCCAGGCCCTCCAGGCAGGTGTGCGTGCTCACCCGGGTGTGCGGCTGGAAACTGCCGTCGGCATTGCACCAGCCATACAGGATGCGGGGGCCGGTGAACACCGACAGCACACGCACCAGGGGCTGTTTGAGGATGTGACGCAAGGGGGCCATGGCGGACAAAAAAGGCGAACGCCTGGGATTGTCTGCGGAAAATCAACGCGGCCCGGTCCGCCATCCCCCCGGGCTGAAGGTTGACACCCCCCGATCTGGTTACGGTAGCATCCAGATCACAGACAAACCCAAGGCAAAGCGCTCCCGCACCATGAACCGTCGCCTGCTCACCGCCCTCGCCCTGCTCGCCGGCACCGCCGCAGCCCATGCCGCGCCGGCCTCCGCCACCCAAGGCAGCCTCACGGTGAGCGACGCCAGCGCCATCGTCTTCTCCGGCTACGACGGCGCCCCCACCGTGAGCACCGGCACGCTCAGCGAAGGCTGGGTGGGCACCCTGAGCGCCCTGAGCGCCGGCACCATCAGCTTCACCTACCTGGGCTACGAGTCGGCCCACCCCGGCCAGTTCAACCTTGCCGAGTCGACCGACCATTATTGAGTCGACCGTCCACATGACGGTCTGCGACACCATAGCGATAACGGCAGGGAAAGCGAGATCCCAGACTTCACCGAGCGATCCCGCTTTTCGTGTTCTTGGAGTCTCCGTTTCTATTCGGAGTCTTCTTTCTGTTTGCGGCTGTAGTTTTCGAGAATGCGCTTCTCGGTTGTGCTCAGGTTTTCATAACCCTTGCTGGCAATCTTGTCGAGGATGGAATCGATCTTCCCGTTTTCCTGCTCGCCCCACTTCGAGTTGCGGACTCGTTGCTGGTCGATCCATTGGCGCTTCATGCGGGTCCAGAATTGCCACCTGGCGACTTCGTGCCGGAAGAAGAACAGCCCTGCCGCCATCCCGCCCAGGTGGGCGAAGTAAGCGATGCCTCCCTGTCCCGCTATGCCCTGGGCGAGCTGGAAGATCGCCGCGAAGGTCACCAGGTATTTGGCTTTGACCGGAAAGAGGAAGTACACGTACACGTAGTTGTTCGGAAACATCATCGCGTAGGCCAGGTAAAGACCGAACACGCCCGCGCTGGCTCCGACGACGCCCACGGCGCCGGTGAAGTTGAAAATCGCAAAAAACAGCGCACCGCCGACACCGCAGGCGATCCTGGAGTTGACCCCTGAAGGTGGACACCTAGTCTCTTGAGTGGAGTTGACCCGGTTTGGTGGACACCTCAGTAGTGAGGTGGAATTCCCCCGGTATCGTGGACACTTAGGGGCCGCTGCGTGAAGCCTGCTCGAAGGCTTCGGGACTGACGCCACCGAGATAACTGTGGCGCCTGGTACGATTGTAGAACATCTCGATGTAGTCGAACAGATCGGCCTTCGCCTCCCTGCGGGTGCGATAGATTCTCTTTCGAATTCTTTCTTTCTTCAAACTGCCGAAGAACGACTCGGCAACGGCGTTGTCCCAGCAGTTCGCCCGCCGGCTCATGCTTGGCTCCAAATGGTGAGCTCTGCAAAAGCGCTGGAAGTCGTCACTGCTGTACTGCGAGCCCTGGTCAGAATGGATGAGGAGGCCCTTGTCCGGTCGTCGACGCCAGACCGCCATCACAATGGCATCCAAGACGAGTTCCTTAGCGAGCGACGGCTTCATCGACCATCCGACGACCCGCCGCGAATAGAGATCCAGCACCACCGCGAGATATAGCCAGCCCTGCCACGTCCGGATGTAGGTGATATCGGTGACCCACGCCTTGTCAGGGCCGTCTACGCTGAACTGCCGCTTCAGGCGATTCGGAGCGACGATCGACGGAGGTCCGCCGCCTACGGCTCGTGGAACCTTGTAGCCCTGTGCCCCACGCATCTTGTGCTCCCGCATGATCCGTGCGATCCGGTGGCGACCACAGGTCTCTCCGACCTCTCTGAGGTCTAGGAACACCCGGGGACTGCCGTAGATGCCTCCGCTCGACGCATGCGACGCACGGATCAACTTGAGTAGCCGGCCGTCCTCCTTTGCCCGCGCAGACATCGGCTTGTGGATCCATGCGTAAAATCCGCTCGGCGCCACCCGAAGCACTCGGCACATCGTTCTCACCCTAAACTCGGCACGATGGGCATGAATAAACGCGTACCTTACCCGAACTCCCTGGCAAAGTACGCGGCGGCCTTTTTTAGGATGTCGCGCTCCTCCTGGGTGCGCCGCAACTCCGACCGGAGTGTCAGATTCTCTCGCTTCGCCTCGAGCAGTTCCTCTGCCCGCTCATCATCCTTGCTCGGTACCACCGCCTTGCGCCATGTGTAGAGACTCGCCTCCGAGATCCCCAAACGCTCGGCTACTTCCTTCACCGTGTATCCACGTTGCACCACCTGCCGGACCGCCTCATCCTTGAACTCAGGCGTGTAAATCCGATGACTCATGACACCTCCTGCGTAGGTCTAGAATTCTAGACCCCCGGTGTCCACCAAACCATGGGAATTCCAGTGGTAGAGTTCCGTCAGGCTCGTGAGCCCGCTCAGCGCGCTGATGTCGGTGATCGACGTGGCAGGGCCATATTCACTCCCATCCATATAGTGGCGCAGGTCGGGCCAGTACTGGTGGAGGCGGAGGAGCGTCAGGTTCGTGAGCCCGCTCAGCGGGCTGAGG
>JADFIG010000031.1 GCA_022566735.1 Pseudomonadota bacterium | reverse complement strand
ATCACGTCGATGTGGGCGTCGGCGTTGCGCTTGACGGCCAGCGACTTCTCCTGCGAAGCGCGGATGCCGGTGACGGTGACCGTGTCGAGTTGCTGGTTGGCCGGCGCCTGCTGCGCCAGGGCGACGCCGCTGGCGCCGAGCAGCGCGACGAGCACCGCCTGCGAAACCGGAGAGAGAAGGGGGGTCTGCTTGACCTTCATTGACTGTTCCTCGTTATGGTCAAAGAAATCGGAGCGGCGGTCCTTGCGTCGGGCATTGCATACCACCTTGGGTCCGGTTGCGGCCTTCGCTGCCCTAGCGCGTTGGCTTTCCAACCAGTGCGATGCCACTGTAACGACTGATAACGCCACTTTGCTACCAGTATGAATCAGGGACTTACCCGAATGGGTCCCTTGGCGACACGATGGGCACTCAGCTTTCCCTGGGAAGGGCTCGGTGAACGCGTTTTAGCTGGTTCCTAATTGGTATTGATTTGCGCAGCGAATGTTGTGTCTGGGCGACGTCGTGTGGGCGTCGGCGACGTGGCCGGGGTGCCTTGGCTTGTGGCTCGCCGTCTCGCGCGGCTCTTCAGGTGCTGAACTGGTTGTGCCGAGCTGGGGGAGCAGCAGGTGGCTGAGGCGCCGATGGATGCGTGCGCGCCGAGGTGTGTGACGGGCGTGTGTCCGAGGCGTTGCGAGGCGCACGCTGTTGCGGCCGCAGAAGCCTGTGCTATAGTTGCGGGCTTGCCTCAGGAGGGGTGGCCGAGTGGTTAAAGGCAGCAGACTGTAAATCTGCCCGCATTGCGTACGCTGGTTCGAATCCAGCCTCCTCCACCAAGGCGTGCCTGTGCGCGTCGAGGGTCTGAGGCAGGAGCTCCCAGGGCGGGAGTAGTTCAATGGTAGAACCTTAGCCTTCCAAGCTAATGACACGGGTTCGATTCCCGTTTCCCGCTCCATCGGGTGGGGTTGTCGATTGACGTCGACACCGGTTTGCTGGTTGTGGCCCGAAAGGGTTGCCGTCAAACCTGTGCCGATGCCCATGTGGCTCAGTGGTAGAGCACTCCCTTGGTAAGGGAGAGGTCACGCGTTCGATCCGCGTCATGGGCACCAACCCTTTCTTTTCTTCTACTCGTCTCAACGGGTTCGCCTCAGGAGCGCAAGATGGCAAAAGGCAAGTTTGAACGGACCAAGCCGCACGTGAACGTGGGCACGATCGGTCACGTGGACCACGGCAAGACGACGCTGACGGCTGCGATCGCGACCGTGCTGTCCAAGAAGTTCGGTGGCGAGGCCAAGGCCTACGACCAGATCGACGCGGCTCCTGAAGAAAAGGCTCGCGGCATCACGATCAACACCGCCCACGTCGAGTACGAGACGGCCAACCGCCACTACGCCCACGTGGACTGCCCCGGTCACGCCGACTACGTCAAGAACATGATCACCGGTGCCGCCCAGATGGACGGCGCCATCCTGGTGTGCTCGGCCGCTGACGGCCCGATGCCCCAGACCCGCGAGCACATCCTGCTGTCGCGCCAGGTGGGCGTGCCCTACATCATCGTCTTCCTGAACAAGGCAGACATGGTGGACGACGCCGAACTGCTGGAACTGGTCGAAATGGAAGTGCGCGAGCTGCTGTCCAAGTACGACTTCCCCGGCGACGACACCCCGATCATCAAGGGTTCGGCCAAGCTGGCCCTGGAAGGCGACACCGGCGAGCTGGGCGAACAAGCCATCATGAAGCTGGCCGACGCCCTGGACAGCTACATCCCCACGCCTGAGCGCGCCATCGACGGCACCTTCCTGATGCCCGTGGAAGACGTGTTCTCGATCTCCGGTCGCGGCACCGTGGTGACCGGCCGCATCGAGCGCGGCATCATCAAGGTCGGCGAAGAAATCGAAATCGTCGGCATCAAGGCCACCCAGAAGACCACCTGCACCGGCGTGGAAATGTTCCGCAAGCTGCTGGACCAGGGTCAGGCTGGCGACAACGTCGGCATCCTGCTGCGCGGCACCAAGCGCGAAGACGTGGAACGCGGCCAGGTGCTGTGCAAGCCGGGTTCGATCAAGCCCCACACCCACTTCACCGGTGAGGTGTATGTCCTGTCCAAGGACGAAGGCGGCCGTCACACCCCGTTCTTCAACAACTACCGTCCCCAGTTCTACTTCCGCACCACCGACGTGACCGGCTCGATCGAGCTGCCGGCCGACAAGGAAATGGTGATGCCTGGCGACAACGTGTCGATCACCGTCAAGCTGATCGCCCCGATCGCCATGGAAGAAGGTCTGCGCTTCGCCATCCGTGAAGGCGGTCGCACCGTCGGCGCCGGCGTGGTTGCCAAGATCATCGAGTGATTTGCATGACACCTGCCCGTTCCTGGCTTGCCCGGGGCGGGCATCTCTCATCGCTCTTTAATTGAAGGAAGTGTCATGGCACAACAGAAGATCCGCATCCGCCTGAAGGCGTTCGACTACAAGCTGATCGACCAGTCGTCGGCTGAAATCGTGGAAACCGCCAAGCGCACCGGCGCCATCGTCAAGGGTCCCGTGCCCCTGCCGACCCGCCTGCAGCGTTTCGACATCCTGCGTTCGCCCCACGTCAACAAGACCTCGCGCGACCAGTTCGAAATCCGCACCCACCAGCGTCTGATGGACATCGTGGACCCGACCGACAAGACGGTCGACGCCCTGATGAAGCTCGACCTGCCCGCTGGCGTGGACGTCGAAATCAAGCTGCAGTGATGCATGGCCCGGCGCCCCGATGGCGTCGGCCCCGCAAAGCCGCACCCTTCCGGTGCGGCTTTTTTGCTTTCTGGCGCCCCCTCCGCGATGGGCGGGAAACGCTTGCGTTCGGGTTGACCCTTTGATATAGTCGTGGGCTTTCCTGAAATGGGCGGCGTGCCTGCGCGCTTTGCTCATCGAGGGGATCCATCCGGGCCCGGCCAATCGATGTCGGGTTTTTGTAAAAGGCCCCACGCATCGCTTCATGACGATGAAGGGGTTGGAGAAAAATATGAGTCTTAGCAATCGCCTCGGATTGCTGGGCCGCAAGGTGGGCATGATGCGCATCTACACGGACGACGGCGACGCCGTGCCCGTGACGGTGCTTGACGTGTCCAACAACCGCGTGTCCCAGATCAAAACCGTTGAGACCGACGGCTACACCGCCCTCCAGGTGGTGTTCGGTGCCCGCAAGGCATCCCGTGTGACCAAGCCCGAAGCCGGTCACCTGGCCAAGGCTGGCGTCGAAGCCGGTGAGTTCGTCAAGGAATTCCGCGTCACCCCCGAAGTGGCCGCCGAGTACAAGGCTGGCACCACCATCGCTGCGGCTGCCCTGTTCCAGGCTGGCCAGATGGTCGACGTGCAAGGCACCTCGATCGGCAAGGGTTTTACCGGCACCATCAAGCGCCACAACTTCGGTTCGCAGCGCGCCTCGCACGGTAACTCCCGTTCGCACAACGTTCCCGGCTCCATCTCGATGGCCCAGGATCCTGGCCGCGTCTTCCCCGGCAAGCGCATGTCTGGCCACATGGGCGACGAAACCGTGACCACCCAGAACCTCGACGTCGTGCGCGTTGACGAAGCCCGTCAACTGCTGCTGGTCAAGGGTGCAGTGCCTGGCGCCAAGGGCGGCCTGGTCACCGTGCGCCCGGCCGTCAAGGTCAAGGTCAAGAAAGGAGCCAACTGATGGCACAGCTCGAACTGCTCAATGAGCAAGGTCAGGCTGCTTCCAAGGTTGAAGCATCCGACACCGTGTTCGGCCGCGAGTACAACGAAGCCCTGATCCATCAGGTCGTCGTCGCTTACCAGGCCAATGCCCGTCAAGGCACGCGCGCCCAGAAGGACCGCGAAACCGTCAAGCACACCACGAAGAAGCCCTGGCGCCAAAAAGGCACCGGCCGCGCTCGCGCTGGTATGTCGTCCTCGCCTCTGTGGCGTGGCGGCGGTCGGATCTTCCCGAACAGCCCCGACGAGAACTTCACCCACAAGGTCAACAAGAAGATGTACCGCGCCGGCATGGCCGCCATCTTCTCGCAACTGGCCCGCGAAGGCCGCCTGGCCGTGGTGGACTCGATCACCGTCGAAGCCCCCAAGACCAAGCTGCTGGCCGCCAAGCTGAAGTCGATGAACCTGGACCACGTCCTGGTCATCGCCGACACCGTGGACGAGAACCTGTTCCTGGCCGCTCGCAACCTGCCCAACGTGCTGGTGGTGGAGCCCCGTTACGCCGATCCCCTGTCCCTGGTCTTCTACAAGAAGGTCGTGGTCACCAAGGGTGCGATCGACAAGCTGCAGGAGATGTTCGCATGAGCACTCTGAAATTCGATGAAAGCCGCCTGATGAAGGTGCTGGTCGCTCCGATCATTTCGGAAAAGGCCACTGCCGCTGCCGAAGAGCGCGGCCAAGTGCTGTTCAAGGTGCTGCGCGACGCCACCAAGCCCGAGATCAAGGCCGCTGTTGAGCTGCTGTTCAAGGTCGAAGTGAAGTCGGTGCAAGTCCTGAATCAGAAGGGCAAAGTCAAGCGCTTCGGTGGCCGCATCGGCCGTCGTGACCACGCCAAGAAGGCCTTCGTCGCCCTCAAGGATGGTCAGGAGCTGAACTTCTCCGGGGAGGCTGCGTAATCATGGCCGTCGTCAAGATCAAACCGACTTCGCCTGGCCGTCGTGGCGTGGTGAAGGTGGTGCACAAGCACCTGCACAAGGGCAAGCCCGAGGCTTCGCTGCTTGAGCCGCAAAAGCAAAACGCTGGCCGCAACAACAACGGCCACATCACGATCCGTCACAAGGGCGGTGGTCACAAGCACCACTACCGCGTGGTCGATTTCGTGCGCAACAAGGATGGCATCCCCGCGAAGGTGGAGCGCATCGAGTACGACCCCAACCGCACGGCCCACATCGCTCTGGTGTGCTATGCCGACGGTGAGCGTCGCTACATCATCGCCCCCCGTGGCCTGGAAGTGGGTTCGACCATCCTGAGCGGTTCGGAAGCACCGATCAAGTCTGGCAACACCCTGCCCATCCGCAACATCCCCGTGGGTTCGACCATCCACTGCATCGAGATGCTGCCTGGCAAGGGCGCCCAGATCGCCCGTTCGGCTGGCACCTCCGCTGTGCTGATGGCGCGCGAAGGCACCTACGCTCAGGTCCGCCTGCGCTCGGGTGAAGTCCGCCGAATCCACGTCGAATGCCGCGCCACCCTCGGTGAAGTGAGCAACGAAGAGCACAGCCTGCGTCAATACGGCAAGGCCGGCGCCATCCGCTGGAAGGGCATCCGCCCGACCGTCCGCGGTGTGGCCATGAACCCGGTGGACCACCCGCACGGTGGTGGTGAAGGCCGTACTGGTGAAGGTCAGGTCCCTGTGTCGCCATGGAACACCATGACGAAGGGCTACCGCACCCGCAACAACAAGCGCACGCAGACGTTCATCGTCTCGCGTCGCAAAAAGTAAGAGGTAGGCTGAAATGGCTCGTTCTCTGAAAAAAGGTCCTTTCGTGGACCACCACCTGATGGCCAAGGTTGAGAAGGCTGTGTCCACCAAGGACAAGAAGCCCGTCAAGACCTGGTCGCGTCGTTCGACCATCCTGCCCGAGTTCATCGGCCTGACCATTGCCGTGCACAACGGCAAGCAGCATGTGCCCGTGTACATCCAGGACCAGATGGTTGGCCACAAGCTCGGCGAGTTCGCCCTGACCCGCACGTTCAAGGGTCACCCCGGCGACAAGAAAGCCAAGAAATAAGGAGCAGCTGCGATGGAAACGAAAGCAATCGTTCGCGGCGTTCGCCTGTCGGTCGACAAGGGTCGACTGGTGGCCGATCTCATCCGTGGCAAGAAGGTCGATCAGGCCCTCAACATCCTGACGTTCACGCAGAAGAAGGCCGCCGGCATCGTTCGCAAGGCGCTGGAATCTGCGATCGCCAACGCCGAACACAATGACGGCGCTGACATCGACGAACTGAAGGTCAAGACCATTTATGTGGAGCAAGGCCCCACGCTGAAGCGTTTCACTGCCCGTGCCAAGGGCCGTGGCAACCGCATCAGCAAGCCGACGTGCCACATCTATGTGACCGTGGGCAACTGACGAGAGGCTGATCATGGGACAGAAAATCCACCCGACCGGCTTCCGCCTGGCCGTCACCCGCAACTGGGCTTCGCGTTGGTACGCCACCAACCGTCAATTCGCCTCGATGCTGGCTGAAGACCTGGAAGTCCGCGAATTCCTGAAGAAGAAGCTCAAGAACGCGGCCGTGTCGCGCATCTTGATCGAGCGCCCCGCCAAGAGCGCCCGCATCACCATTTTCTCGGCTCGTCCGGGCGTGGTGATCGGCAAGAAGGGCGAGGACATCGAAAACCTGAAGCTCGAACTGGCCAAGCGCCTGAACGTGCCGGTGTCGGTCAACATCGAAGAAGTGCGCAAGCCTGAAGTCGATGCCCAACTGATCGCCGACTCGATCACGCAGCAGCTGGAAAAGCGCATCATGTTCCGCCGCGCCATGAAGCGCGCCATGCAGAACGCCATGCGCCTGGGCGCTCAGGGTATCAAGATCATGTCGTCCGGTCGTCTGAACGGCATCGAAATCGCTCGCACCGAGTGGTACCGCGAAGGCCGCGTGCCTCTGCACACCCTGAAGGCCGACATCGACTATGGCTTCTCCGAAGCCCACACCACCTACGGTGTGATCGGTGTGAAGGTCTGGGTCTACCGTGGTGACCGCCTGGCCAATGGCGAAGCCCCGGTGCTCAAGGGTGACGACCGCGAAGACGATCGTCGTAACCGCCGCGGCCCCCGCAGCGACCGTCCTGGCGACCGCCGTGGCCCCCGTGGCCCGGGCCGTCCCCGTGCCGACGGTGCTCCGGCTGACGGCAGCGACAAGCCCGCCGTGGCTGCGGGTGCTGCCGATGCCAAGCGCGTTCGCAAGGCTGCTCCGGCTGCCGAAGCGAAAGGAGAATAAGCATGTTGCAACCTAATCGTCGCAAGTTCCGCAAGGAGCACAAGGGCCGCAACACCGGTGTCGCCACCCGTGGCGCCGATGTGTCCTTTGGCGATTTCGGCCTGAAGGCGACCGAGCGCGGTCGCCTCACGGCTCGCCAGATCGAAGCTGCCCGTCGTGCCATCTCGCGTCACGTCAAGCGCGGTGGCCGCATCTTCATCCGGATCTTCCCGGACAAGCCGATTTCCAAGAAGCCGGCCGAAGTGCGCATGGGCAACGGCAAGGGTAACGTCGAGTACTACGTCGCGGAGATCACTCCGGGCAAGGTTCTCTACGAAATCCAGGGCGTGCCCGAGCAACTCGCTCGCGAAGCGTTCACGCTGGCTGCCGCCAAGCTGCCGCTGAGCACGACCTTCGTTGGCCGCCAGTTCGGCATCTGATCAACGCGCAAGGAGAAAGACATGGCGAAAGCCTCTGAACTGCGCGCCAAGGATGTGGCCGCACTGGAAACCGAAATCAAGGACCTGCTGAAGTCGCACTTCAACCTGCGCATGCAGCGTGCCACCCAGCAGCTGAACGACACGTCTGCCCTGGGCAAGACCCGTCGTGACATCGCTCGTGCCAAGACCATCCTGGCCGAGAAGAAGCAAGGAGCCGCCAAATGACGGAAGCTCAAACCAAAGTGGTGCGCAGCCTGGTCGGCAAGGTCGTTTCTGACGCCCGCGCCAAGACCGTGACCGTGCTGGTCGAGCGTCGTGTGAAGCACGAGCTCTACGGCAAGATCGTGGCCAAGTCGAACAAGTACCACGCTCACGATGAGAACAACGAGTTCCACATCGGTGACGTGGTCGAGATCAGCGAAAGCCGCCCGCTGTCCAAGACCAAGAACTGGGTCGTGACCCGTCTGGTCGAGAAGGCACCGGCAGCCTGAGCTGCATGAACCTGCGATGGCAGCGATGCCATCGCCACGGTGGATGCGGGGTCAAAGCCGCACCGCACCGACTGCCAACCGGCGTCCAGTCATACTGGCGCCGGTTTTTTCTTGTCCGTTTTCACCACAGGAGTTCCAGATGATCAAGGTCGGTGACAAGCTGCCCGGCGGCACGCTGTTCGAGTACATCGAAGTCGAGGGCAATGGTTGCAGCCTCGGCCCCAACGCGTTCGACATCGCCCAGGCCACGGCCGGCAAGACCGTCGCCATCTTCGGCCTGCCCGGTGCGTTCACGCCGACCTGCTCGGCCAAGCATGCGCCCGGCTACATCGACCTGGCCGAACAGTTCAAGGCCGCGGGCGTCGACGAGATCTGGTGCGTGTCGGTCAACGACGCTTTCGTGATGGGCGCATGGGGCCGCGAGCTGAAGGCTGCCGGCAAGGTGCGCATGATGGCCGACGGCAGCGCCGACTTCGCGCGTGCCACGGGCTTGACGCTGGACCTGACGGACAAGGGCCTGGGCCTGCGTTCGGGCCGCTATTCGATGCTGGTCAAGGACGGCGTGGTCACGCAGCTGAACAACGAGAACGGCGGGGGCTTTGCCGTCAGCGACGCGGAGACGCTGCTCAAGCAAGCCAAGGCTTGAGCGGGTTCTCGGTCACTGGTCCTGGGGCGATGTGCCTTGGGCCGGTGGGGCATCCAGGCCGAGGGCGGCCCGGGCCTTGAGGCATTGCGGGTCGCCGGGTGTGACCTCCCGGCAGACCGAGGGTCGCTGCGCGTAGATGCGGCAGCCCACCCACTGGCCCACTTCGCCTTCGAGGGCGGCGCAGCGCGGCGTGCGGCTGGATGTGCCGGCCATGCAGCGCTGGTGCGCATTGAGTTGCCGGGTTAGCGCGACCGGCACGATGCCGCCGGGGGCGTCGTCGGCCTCGGTCCAGTAGAACGAAACGCGGAAGTGGGCGCAGCAGGCGCCGCAGCTCTGGCACTCCATGGGCACTGGGGCGTGGGTGTGAGGTGGGGCGAGCAGTGTAGCGTTGCCGCGCCGCCAATGGCGAGCGGCGCGGCCTGCGGCAGGCTTGTGGCGGGCTCGTGGCCCGTGCTACATTTGGAGCCATGAGCACGGTCCGCTTTTACTTTTGGCACTTTTACCTCCCGCCCCAGACCGGCGCAGGAGTGGCCAACTGCTGAGCAGACCCACCCGATCCTGAAACCGCCGGCAGCAGCCCGGCGGTTTTTTTTTGTCCCTTTGCCCGCCTTTCCGTTCCATTTCCCGACCCCAACAGGACCGCACATGACAGCCCAATCCAGTGCCGCACAAGGGTGGATCCCGCCCGCCGACAAGACCTCGCAGACCGATGACGAGCGCATCCGCAACGTCAAGCCCCTGCCGCCGCCGGAGCACCTGATCCGCTTCTTCCCGATCCGCGGCACGCCGGTGGAGACGCTGGTCAGCGGCACCCGCAAGGCCATCCGCAAGATCATCAACGGCAAGGACGACCGCCTGCTGGTCATCATCGGCCCCTGCTCCATCCACGATCCGGCCGCGGCCATCGAGTACGCCCGCAAGCTGCTGGCCCAGCGCGAGAAATTCGCCGACACGCTGGAAGTCGTCATGCGCGTGTACTTCGAGAAGCCCCGCACCACGGTGGGCTGGAAGGGCCTGATCAACGACCCCTACCTGGACGAGAGCTTCAAGATCGACGAGGGCCTGCGCATGGCCCGTCATCTGCTGCTGGAGATCAACCGCCTGGGCGTGCCCGCGGCCAGCGAGTTCCTGGACGTGATCTCGCCGCAGTACATCGGCGACCTCATCGCCTGGGGTGCCATTGGCGCGCGCACCACCGAAAGCCAGATCCACCGCGAACTGGCCTCGGGCATCAGCGCGCCCATCGGCTTCAAGAACGGCACCGACGGCAACATCAAGATCGCCACCGACGCCATCCAGGCCGCGGCCCGCCCGCACCATTTCCTGTCGGTGCACAAGAACGGCCAGGTCGCCATCGTCGAGACCGCCGGCAATCCCGACTGCCACGTCATCCTGCGCGGCGGCAAGGCCCCCAACTACGACGCCGAGAGCGTTGCCTCTGCGTGCAAGGACCTGGAAGCCGCCAAGCTGCCGGCCACGCTGATGGTGGACTTCTCACACGCCAACAGCTCCAAACAGCACGAGCGCCAGGTCGTGGTGGCGCAGGACATCGCCGCGCAGGTGGCCGGTGGCTCGACCCAGGTGTTCGGTGTGATGGTGGAAAGCCACCTGTGCGCCGGCGCCCAGAAGTTCACGCCGGGCAAGGACGATCCGTCCAGGCTGACCTACGGCCAGTCGATCACCGATGCCTGCATCGGCTGGGACGACTCGGAGCAGGTGCTGCAGATCCTGTCCGATGCGGTGAAGGCGCGTCGCGCCCGTTGAGCTTCGCGCATGCCGTCCCTGACGCCTGGATGACATCCCTCTGAAGAGGGGGGTGGCGCTCATCTGGGTGGTCCGGGGGGCGGCACGACGGTGGTGCGGGTGATACTGCGGGGCATTTGATTTGCACGCCCCATGAGCTTCACAGGCCCCCGTTTCCTGCTGGTGGATGACCACGCCCTGTTCCGCATGGGCCTGGGCCTGATGCTGACCGAGCGCTGGCCTCAGGCCATGCTGACCCAGGCAGGCACCTGGGCGCAGGCGCTGGACCACCTGCGGGCGCAGGCGGTCGATCTGGTGATGCTGGACATCCACTTGCCCGACGGGCACGGGGTGGCCGACCTGGCCGTGCTGCGCGGGCTGGCCCCGCAGGCGCGGGTGCTGTTGATGTCCGCCGAGGCGGACGCGGCCCAGGTGGCCCAGG
Source organism: Pseudomonadota bacterium (assembly GCA_022566735.1). Taxonomy (GTDB): domain Bacteria; phylum Pseudomonadota; class Gammaproteobacteria; order Burkholderiales; family Burkholderiaceae_C; genus Aquabacterium. Next base: position 31,162 of record JADFIG010000031.1, on the reverse strand, counting down.
CGCGAGCGGCCGGGGCCGAGGGCTTCGTGCCCAAATGCGCGCAGGCCGCCGACATCGTGGCGGCCGTCCAGGCCGTGTTGCGCGGAGAGTCGGCCTACGGGGCCCTGCCCTATGCGGCGCTGCCGCAGACCGCGCAGCCTGTGGCGCAAGCTGTCGCCCAGCCCATGCCTTTGCCCGTGCCCCACGTGGCGCAGGAGGGAGGCGTGGTGTTTTCCGCGCTGCAGCTGGCCATCTTGCGGCACCTGGGCAAGGGCACGCCGAACAAGGCCATCGCCCGGCAGATGGCCATGAGCGAGAGCGCGGTGCGCGCCGAGGTGTCGTGGATCACCGAATGGCTGCAGGCCACCAGCCGCACGGAAGCTTACGAGCGCGCGGTGGCGCGTGGGTTGCTGGCGCCATGAGGTGGTGGCCGCCCCTGAGCCGGGCCTTCCGCTTCGACCCACCCCGCTTGCTGGCGGCGCAGATGGAGTTGCTGGACCGTGGCATGAGCACGGCCTTCGTGGCCTCGATGATGGTGTCGCTGCTGACGGCCGCGACGTACCAGTTGACCGTGGGCGATGCGCGCATCTGGGCCTGGTGCCTGGCGACGGTGGGGCTGTGCCTGGCGGGCATGGCGGTGCACCGGACGCTGCCGCGGCCTGGCGCCCCGGGTTTCGCGCCCTTGCGTTACGCCCATGTCATCCGGGGCGTGTGCGCCCTCAACGGCGGGGCCTGGGGCGTGCTGGGTCTGTGCTTCATCCGCAGCGGCGTGCCGGACTCCACCAACCTGGTGGTGGGCATGGTGGCGGGCCTGGGCTCGGCCGGGCTGGCGCTGTTCGGGCCCTCGTGGCCGATCGGCATGAGCTATTGGCTGACCTGCCTGGTGCCCGTGCTGATCGGGCTGTGGCGGGCCGACGGCCTGGTCAACACGGCGCTGGCACTGGGCGGCGCGGCTTACCTGTGGGCGATGACGGTGTACTCCTTCCACGCCTCGCGCATCGCGGCGCGCTCCATCGAGTTGCGCTTTGAAAACGAAGACCTGGTGTTGCGCCTGCGTGACCAGACCCTGCGCGCCCAGGAGGCCCGCCAGCTGGTGGAGCAGGCCCTGGTCGAGGCCGAGGACGCCAACCGGGCCAAGACGGTGTTCCTGGCATCGGCCAGCCATGACCTGCGCCAGCCCCTGCACGCGGCGGGGCTGTACCTGGGGGCGCTGTCCCGGGCGGGGCTCAATGAGCGGCAGTTGCACCTGATGCGGCAGGTGCAGGTCTCCAACGAGGCGGCCAACGAGATGCTCAACACCCTGCTGGATTTCTCCAAGGTGGATGCGGGCGTGGTCAAGCCGCAGCCGCGCAGCTTTGCCTTGCAGTCGATGTGCCACCAGCTGGAGCGCGAACTGGCGCCGCTGGCCGAGGCCAAGGGGCTGGCCTTCCGCCTGCGCGACACGCGCCTGGTGGCGCACGCCGATCCAGCCCTGGTGGAGATGGTGGTGCGCAACCTGCTTGTCAACGCGGTGCGCTACACCGAGCGCGGCGCCGTGCTGCTGGGCTGCCGCCGGCGGGGCGATCGCGTGGTGGTGGAGGTCTGGGACACCGGCATCGGCATCCCGCCGGACCAGCACCGCGAGATCTTCCGGGAGTTCCATCAGCTGGGCAACTCGGAGCGGGACCGCCGCAAAGGCCTGGGCCTGGGGCTGGCGGTGGTCGAGGGCCTGGCGCGGTCCATGGGGGTGTCGGTCAGCCTGGCCTCGCGTCCGGGGCGGGGCTCGGTGTTCCGCCTGAGCCTGCCCCTGAGCCAGCAGACCGTGATGGACGAGGTGCGCGTGGTGCCGCAGGGCGACCTCAAGGGCCTGCGCGTGCTCCTGATCGAAGACGACGAGGTGGTGCTGGCGGCCATGCTCGACCTGCTGGTCGCGTGGGGCTGCCGTTGCGAGGGCGCCGGCACGCTGGACGAGGCCCTGGGGCGCCTGGATGTCTTCACGCCCCACCTGGTGGTGGCCGACTACCGCTTGCGCGAGCACCGCACCGGGGTGCAGGCCATCGCCGCGGTGCGTGAGGCCTTGCGTCTGGACGGCGGCGCGGAGATCGGCGCGCTGATCGTCACGGGAGACACGGCCCCCGAGCGCCTGCGCGAGGCCCATGCCAGCGGCTTGCAGTTGCTGCACAAGCCGGTGCCGGCCGAACAGCTGCGCGCGGCCCTGCTCAGCCAGTGGCGGCAGATCCAGGCCCAGCGCGTCGGACTTGCATCAGCAGCAGGCTGAGGGCCAGCACGGCCAGCCACAGGCCCTGGCCGGCCACGCCATGGTGGTCGAACACCCAGCCGCTGACGATGGGGCCGAGCGCCCCCCCGGCGGTGTAGCCGGCGATCATGGCCGAGGTGCCGGCCAGCGCGGAGCTGTCGGCAAAGTCATGGGCGACGCGGATCATGCTCAGCGTGTAGAGCGCACCGCCCACACCGCCCCACAGGCCGGCGCAGACCCACAGCAGCGCGGGGTGCTGGGCGGCTTCGACGAAGGCCATGGCGCTGAGCACGAGCAAGCCCGCACCCACGGCGAACAGGCGGCGTGGCGGCAGGTGGTCGGCCAGCCAGCCGATCGGGTACTGCAGCGCGAAGCTGCCCAGGCCCAGGGCACCGGCGATGGAGGTGGCGCGGCCGAGGTCCAGCCCGATCTGCGAGCCGTAGGCGGTGGTGATGGAGCCCAGCCCGACTTCGAAGACGCCACCCACCACCGCGGCCCAGGCCAGCTCGGGCCGAAAGCGCCAGGCCGCCACCAGGCCCATGGGTTCGCGGTCGTCGTGCATGGCCTTGAGCTGCACGACGGCAGGGTGCAGCGTCAGCGCCAGGCCGAGCGCCAGGCCGCCCGCGGCCACGATGTTGGCTTGGCGCTGGTCCAGTCCGAGCAGGCCCGGCAGCATCGGCCCCAGGGCCATGGCCGCGCCCAGCAGGGCCTGGTACAGGCCGGTGAGGCGGCCGCGGTGCGTGGCGGGCACGTTGTGCGCGATCAGGGCTTCCGTGGCGTTCCAGGCTGCCGCCGCGCCCAGGCCGGCCACCAGGCCCAGCCCGCACCACAGCCAGTAGCCGTCGGTCAGCAGGTAGCCCAGGCAGGCGATCAGCTCCAGCAGCAGGCCCAGCCGGTAGGCCTGGCCCACGCCGATGCGCCCGAACAGGCGCGGCACCAGGGGCACGAGCAGGGCGACAGCCACGAAGGGCAGGGTGGCGAACAGGCCGATGGCCGTGCCGCTGGCGCCCGAGGTTTGCAGGCGCACGGCCAGCACCGGGTTGAGCAGGCTGAAGCTCAGCACCACGCAGGCCGTGCCCAGCATGATCCGCCACAGACCGTCCGGCAACTCCGGCAGGGCAGGGCGCTCCGACAGGCGAAGGGGCATCGTGGGGCTCGGATCAGCTCAGCCAGCCGCGCCGCTTGAAGTACCACATGGGCACCAGCGCGCTGCACACCATCAGGGCCACGGTGTAGGGGTAGCCCCAGCCGCCCAGGAACTCCATCTCGGGGAACTTCAGGTTCATGCCGTAGACGCTGGCCACCAGGGTGGGCGGCAGCAGGGCCACCGAGGCCACCGAGAAGATCTTGATGATCTTGTTCTGGTTGATGTTGATGAAGCCGACGGTGGCGTCCATCAGGAAGTTGATCTTGTCGAACAGGAAGGCGGTGTGGCTGTCCAGCGAGTCGATGTCGCGCAGGATCTGGCGGGCTTCCTCGAACTGGTCGGCGTTGAGCATGCGCGCGCGCATCATGAAGCTCAGGGCGCGGCGCGTGTCCATGACGTTGCGGCGGATGCGGCCGTTCAAGTCTTCCTGGCGCGCGATGGCGGCCAGGGCCTCGGCGGCGGCGGCGTCGTTGACCTCGTCTTGCAGCACGCGCTTGCTGACCTTCTCCAGCTCGTCGTAGATGTTCTCCAGCGTGTCGGCGGAGTATTCGGCGTCGGCGTCGTAGAGCTTGAGCAGCACGTCCTTGGCGTCGTCGATCAGGGCCGGGATGCGGCGCGCGCGCATGCGCAGCAGGCGGAAGACGGGCAGGTCTTCGCGGTGGATCGAGAACAGCACGTTGTGGTGCAGGATGAAGGCCACGCGCACGTTGCGCGGGGTGTCGTCGTCGTCGATCAGGAAGTCGGAGCGGATGTGCACGGCGCCGTCTTCTTCGTAGAAGCGGGCGGATTCTTCCAGGTCGTCGTCGATGATGTCGCCGGGGATGACGAGGCCGAAGCGCACGGCGATCCAGCCCTTTTCCTCGGGCGTGGGGTCTTCCAGATCGACCCAGATCGGCTGGACGGGCGTGAGCTCGTCGAGGCTGTCGATTTCTTCCTGGAACAGGCGGCCGTTGGCCAGCGTGAAGACGTTGAGCATGGGTACTCCAGCACGTGCATGCCGCAGGCCTGGGGCCGCGCTGCACGGATGACGGTGAGGGGTGGTGTGTGGGTGTGCCGCCCCCTCCCGCAAGGCCGGCCCGCGCTCAGTGGGCGACGGGGCTGCGACCGCATCCGGATCAGGGTTCAGGCATGAGGCCCGACCCCGCCACCGACTGGCTGGAGTGGGCGGTCACCGAGGGGGACAGTCCAAGGTGAACGCTCCATGAGTTCGCCGCGCTGGCGGCAACACGCCATTATGACGCGCGGGCGCGCCCGCAGATCCGCCAGGGCCATGGGGTGAGTGCAAAAACCACGGGCCAGGCCGCGGGATGGCGGGGCCCAGGGTGTAAGGTTTCGGGCCATGGTGATGCCTGCATTCAAGACGAGCGGCGCGGCGGTGTCGCGCCTGGACCTCAACCTCTTTCGCGTGATGGACGCCGTCCACGAGCACGGTGGCATCTCCGGCGCGGCCCGCCACCTGCACCTGAGCCAGCCGGCGGTCAGCCACGCGCTGGCCCGGCTGCGCCGCCTGTGGGGAGACCCCCTGTTCGTGCGCCAGGGCAACCAGATGGTGCCGACCGAGCTGACCCGCCGCGTCATCGGCGAGGTGCAGGCGCACCTGCGCGGCCTGCAGTCGCTGATGGGGCAGGCCGACACCTTCGACCCGCTGACGCTGAACATGACCCTGCGCCTGGGCATGCGCGATGTGCTCGAAGCCATCACCCTGCCGCCCCTGATGGCCAACCTGGGCCGGGTGGCGCCGCACGTGAAGCTGGCCAGCGTGCGGGTGCCGCGCGATGCCCTGGAGCGCACGCTCACGCTGGGCGAGGTGGACCTGGTCATCGACCGGCAGCGGCGTGTGGCCGGGCGCATCCGTGGCGAGCACCTGGCCGACGAGGACCTGGCCGTGCTGATGTGCCAGGGCCATCCCGCCCAGGACCGCCTGGACGTGGCGACCTATTTCGCGCAGCAGCACGTCATGGTGACCCTGCAGCCCGACCAGCCCGACCCGCTGCAGTCGGTGTGGGCGGCCCAGAGCCTGGGCGAGCGCGAGGTCATCCTGCGCTGCCAGCACTACTTTGCCGCGGCCAATGTGGTGGCCGCCAGCCAGACTCTGCTGACCTTGCCGCGCACCTATGCCGAGCAACTCGTGCGCGCCCTGCCGCTGTGCCTGCGCGAGCTGCCTGTGCCGGTGCCGCCCATCGGCATCTGGATGTACTGGCATGCCGACCGCGAGTCCGACCCGGTGCACCGCTGGATGCGCGACAGCGTGGCGCAAGGCGCTGTCACCGCCATGGGCGGCATGGCGCAGGGGGCGTCACAGGCCCGTCATTTGTAACAAAGACACTCTGCGCTCATTTCGCGAGCGCACCGGGCCTGGAGGCGATGCCGGGCGTGCGCCGGACCACCGCACCCCCACCGCATCACCCCAGCAGTTCCCATGCGCATCGAAACCCGGTTTGCCTGGATCATCGCCTTGTGCTTCCTGTTCGGCGTGGCCACGGCGGGCTACATCTCCTACCGGCTGGAGTCCCAACAGGCGCGCGAGGAGGTCAAGCAGAGGGCCGACATGCTGCTGGAGGTCGCGACCTCGGTGCGCAGCTACACGGTCGACGAGGTGGCGCCCCTGTTGCAGGCCATGGACGCGAGCACCTTCCACGCCTCTCAGGTGCCTTCGTTCGCGGCGCAGTCCACCATCAAGCGGCTGGGCGCGAGGTACCCCGAGTACCGCTACCGCGAAACCGCGCTGAACCCCAGCAACCTGCATGACCGCGCCAACGACTGGGAGGTCGGGCTGCTGCGCACTTTCCGCACCGACAGCGCGCGCAAGGAGCTCAGTGGCACCGTCGGCGAGGGGGGCGATCGGCGCTTCTACGTGGCCCGTCCGATCCGTGTGGGTTCGGGCGCCTGCCTGCGCTGCCACAGCACGCCCGAGGCCGCGCCCAGCGCCATGCTGGCCAAGTACGGCCCGAACAACGGCTTTGGCTGGAAGATGGGCGAGGCCGTGGCCATCCAGCTCGTCGAGGTGCCCACGGTCGCGGCCGAGCAGCGCGCCTGGCGCAGCGTGCTGGTGACGGTGGGCTCGCTGAGTTGCGTGTTCGTGCTCTCGGCGGCTGTTTTCCTGCTGCTGCTGCGCCGCCATGTCACCCACCCGCTGGAGGCGCTGACGCGGGCCGCGCACGCCACCAGCGTGGCGCCCCGCAGCGGCCCGCCCGGCGATGGCCGCGGGGATGATGCCGAGGCCTTGTCGCCGGCACCCGGCGGCCAGTTCCGCGACCTGCACGATGCCATCGTGCGCCTGAAGACCAGCGTGGACCGCGCGCTGACGCTGATGGAGCGCCAGCCGCCCGGTGCGTCGTCGGGCGGTGCCAATGGCCACGACGGGCCGCGCTGAGCCATGTGGACCCTCATCGCCCTGGCCGTGTCGGCCCTGCTGTGGCTGGTGCGCGTGACCCTGGGCGCCGAAGGCGCGGTGCTCGATGCCGACGTCGCTGTGTGGCTCCACCACGCGGCCCTGGGCAGCGCGGTGCTGGCCGGGGTGCTGGTGCTGCAGCGGGTGTTGCAGCACGTGGTGCGCGATCGCCGCCAGCAGCGCCCGGCCACCTCGGACCTGCTGCACGCGGTGCTGCGCATCGCGCTCTACCTCGTGGCGCTGATGCTGTACCTGCGCTTGGGACTGCACCTGGACATCAGCAGCGTGCTGGCGACCTCGGCCATGATGTCGGTGGTGATCGGCCTGGCGCTGCAGCCCACGCTGGGCCATCTGTTTGCGGGCGTGTCGATGGAGATCGAGCGGCCGCTGAAAGTCGGTGACTTCGTGCGCCGCGACGACCAGCTCGAAGGCCAGGTCACCTCGCTGAACTGGCGCTCGGTCTACCTGCGCACCGAGCGTGGCTCCACCCTGGTGCTGCCCAACAGCGACTTCACCAGCAAGCTCATCGAGGTCATCCCCGGCGAGCGGCCCTACCGCCACCAGGTGGGTTTCAGCCTGCCCAGCGACGTGCCGCCCGACCGCGTCATCCACATCGCCCAGCAGGTGGTGCGCAGCGACCTGCCCGGCGTGTGCCGCCTGCCCGTGGCCTCGGTGGTGGTGGTGGGCAACGACCCGGTCACGGGCACCCTGCGTTACGTGGCGCGGCTCTACACCCTGCAGTTCCTGGACCGCAGCAGCATCGCCTCGGCCTTCCTGGAGCGGCTGTGGTACGCCCTGTCGCGCGAGGGCCTGGCGCTGTTGCCGCCGCCGGTGCAGTGGTGGCCCCTGCCGGAGCCTGGGCACGAGGCGGCACAGGCGGCACAGGCGGCGCAGATGGGACAGATGGCGCAGAGGGCTCACGCGGGCGCGCCGATGCCTGATGTGGCCGATGTGGCCGGGCCGCGGCGCCTGCCGCCGCGCTTGCGCCCGGTGCAGGCAGGGCCCCGCGGCGCGTCGCCCGTGCCGCTGGAGCCACACCGCGTGCCCTGGCCTGGCCATCTGCCAGAGGCGGTGACACAGCCCTTGCTGCGCGCCGCGCAGCAGCGCGCCTACGGCCCGCGAGAGGCGTGTCCGACCCAGGGCGTGTGCCTGGTGCTGGGCGGGCGCTTGCGCGAGGACCGCCCGCTGGAGGCACCGCGCGCGGAGCAGGCCTTGCGCACCTTGCTGCTGGCGCAGTCCCAGCTGACCGTGCCCCTGGGCGAGCCGCCCCTGCTCGATGACGCGGCCTTGCGGCACCTGCTGCACGAGGCCAGCCTGGCCCTGGGGCCGGTGGCGCACAGCCTGTGCCAGCGCCTGGCGGCCCTCACCGACGACGCCTGGCTGGCCTGGCGCGCGGTGGCCGAGTCCCTCCCCGACGCGGTGCGCCGGGCCGACTTCCTGGCACGGGGACCGGCGCAGTCGTCGCGGGCCCTGTTGCCGGGCGACTGGCTGGGCTGGGCGCGGGTGCTGGGGCAGGAGCCCGAGTCGGTGCCCAGCCAGGCGGTGCAGGGCAGCACCCTGCTGGTGTGGACGCCCGAGGCCCTGCGTGGCAGCTTGCGGCACGTCCCCGACGCCGACCTGATCGAGTTGGCCCGCCTGCTGCGCGTCACGGCCCCCGGCTGCGAGAGCGTCGATGGCGACGTGCTGCGCCGCTGGTGCCGGGACGCCTGGAGCCCCCCGCTGACGGGGAGTTGAACCCGACGCGACCGCGGCCCTGGGTCATGCTGCCTGTGCATGACTTGCGATGAAAATTCATCATTTGATGCAATGGTGGCGTCGGCGTAGCATCCTGTGCATTCCCTCTGACCACAGGAGACAGCCATGGATTTCCAGCCCAGCGAACGTGCCAGCAGCACCGCCAAGCGGGTGCGCGCCTTCATCGACGAACACATCGCCCCCGTCGAAGCCCAGCACTGGCAGGAGATCCACGAAGCCCGCCACGGCGGTGACTGGACCCAGTGGCAGATCCCGCCGCGTGTCGAGGCCCTGAAGGCCAAGGCCCGCGCCGAAGGCCTGTGGAACCTCTTCCTGCCCGATGCCGAGCTGGGCGCCGGCCTGAGCGTGCTGGACTATGCCTTCAGCGCCGAGCAGACCGGCCGCTCCATGATGGCGCCGGAAATTTTCAACTGCAACGCGCCCGACACCGGCAACATGGAAGTGCTGTGGAAGTACGGCAACGCGGAGCAGAAGGCCCAATGGCTGACGCCGCTGCTGGCGGGCGAGATCCGCTCCGTCTTCTTCATGACCGAGCCCGATGTGGCCTCGTCGGACGCCACCAACATGGCCGCCACCGCCGTGGTCGAGGGCAACGAGATCGTGCTCAACGGCAAGAAGTGGTGGTCGTCCGGCGTCGGTGACCCGCGCTGCAAGATCGGCATCTTCATGGCCGCCACGCCCAACCCCGACGCCGGCCGCCACAGCCAGCACTCGATGGTGCTGGTGCCGATGGACACCCAGGGCGTCCAGATCAAGCGCATGCTGCCCGTCTTCGGCGAGTACGACGAGCCCCACGGCCACGGCGAGGTGCACTTCACCAACGTGCGCCTGCCGCTGTCCAACGTCATCGCAGGTCCTGGCCGCGGCTTCGAGATCGCCCAGGGTCGCCTGGGCCCGGGCCGCATCCACCACTGCATGCGCATGCTGGGCGCGGCCGAGAAGTCGCTGGAGCTCGCCATCGAGCGCGGCCTCAAGCGCGTGGCCTTCGGCAAGCCCCTCATCAACCTGGGTGGCAACCGCGAACGCGTCGCCGAATGCCGTCTGGCCATCGACCAGGCCCGCCTGCTGACGCTGCAAGCCGCCTGGAAGATCGACACCCTGGGCGTGCAGGCCGCGCTCACCGACGTCTCGGCCATCAAGGTCGTGGCGCCCAACGTGCTGCAGCAGGTGGTGGACTTCGCCATCCAGATCCACGGTGGCATGGGCGTCTCGCACGACACCCCGCTGACGGCTTTCTTCAACCAGGCGCGCAGCCTGCGTCTGGCCGACGGCCCGGACGAGGTGCACAAGGGCATGATCGCCCGCCTGGAGCTGATGAAGTACGGCAGCAAGTGAGGCGCACGGCAGAAAGCACATCGACATGGGCGCGCTCTACCTCATCCGCCATGGCCAGGCGTCGTTTGGCAGCCAGAACTACGACGAGCTCTCGGCCCTCGGGCACAGCCAAGGCCACGCCGTCGGGCAGGCGCTGAAGGCCCGCGGCGTGAGCCCGGAGGCGGTGGTCAGCGGCACCATGCAGCGTCACCAGGACACGGCCCGCGCGGCCTTGTCGGCCATGGCGCTGGACGTGCAGATGCGCATCCATGCCGGCGTCAACGAGTTCGATCACGAGAACGTCATCGAGGTGGCCCAGCCACGCTACGCCGACAAGGCCTTGATGATGGGCGAGATGGCCGCCAGCGGTGACCCGCGCCGCGCCTTCCAGACCTTCTTCCAGGATGCCGTGTCGCGCTGGGTCGGTGGCAACCACGATGCCGAGTACAGCGAGCCCTGGTCGGTCTTCAAGCTGCGCTGCGTGTCCACGCTGGAAGAGCTGGTGCAGCTGACGCCCGCCAAGGGCCAGGCCGTGGTCTTCACCTCGGGCGGCTTCATCAGCGTGGTCTGCGCCCACCTGCTGGGCCTGCACGACACCCAGGCCTTCACCATCAACTGGACGTTGGCCAATGCCGGCATCACGAAGATTTTGGTGGGCCGGGACGGCCTGCATTTGGTGTCCATCAACGAGCATGCCCACGTCGAAGGCGCGAATCCTTCCCTCCTGAGCTACCGCTGAGCGGCGGGTGCGTCCTGGGGGCGCGGGGGCGGCCGACAATGGCCGCATCGATGCGATGCACACAAGGAACGGGGCGGACGATGCGCAAGCTGTGGAAGGTGCTGGGCGGGCTCGTGCTGGCCCTGGTGGTGCTGGTGGGCATCGGGCTGGCCACGGCCTGGGCGCCCGACCGCGATGTCGACAGCCTCAAGGCCCGCTGGGCGCCACCGCCCTCGCAGTTCGTCGAGCTCATGGGCATGCAGGTGCACCTGCGTGATGAAGGCCCACGCGATGAAGGCCACGACCAGGCGGCCCAGCACGCCATGCCCATCGTGCTCTTGCACGGCACCTCCGCCAGCCTGCACACCTGGGACGGCTGGGCCGATGTCCTCCGGGGCGATCGCCGCGTCATCCGCATGGACCTGCCGGGCTTCGGCCTCACCGGGCCCATGCCGGATGGCGACTACCGGGTCGCGCATTACGTGCAGTTCGTCGTCGCGCTCATGGACAAGCTGGGCGTCCGGCAGGCCGTGGTGGCGGGCAATTCCTTCGGCGGCAACCTGGCCTGGAAACTGGCCGTGGACCACCCGGAGCGCGTCGGCCGCCTGGTGCTGGTCGACGCGGCCGGCTACCCCCACGACCCGAAGTCCATGCCCATCGGCTTCAAGATCGCGCAGGTGTCCTGGCTGCGTCCGGTGCTGGCCAACGTCCTGCCGCGCAGCATGATCGAATCCAGCGTGCGCAACGTCTATGGCGACCCCAGCCGCATCATGCCCGAACTCATCGACCGCTACTTCGAGCTGACGCTGCGCGCCGGCAACCGCCAGGCACTCGGCGAGCGTTTCCGCCAGAGCCCGGGTGGGGAGCACGCGGCGCAGATCCCCCGGGTGAAGCAGCCCACGCTCATCCTGTGGGGTGGCCAGGACCGGCTCATCCCGCCCGACAACGCCGACCGCTTCCAGCACGACATCGCCGGCAGCCGCCTGGTGATGTTCGATGGCCTGGGGCATGTGCCCCACGAAGAAGCGCCTGCGGCCACGGTGGCGGCGGTGCGGTCGTTCCTGGCGCAGTGAGTCGGGGCGTGGTGGGGGGGGGCAACATCGGCCCCTCGCATGTCAGCGCCGACTGCTCTGGCACCGTGAGCTGCGACAAGTCCGACACCGGCTACAAGCTGACGGTGGGCTACCACCTCAACCCCGTGGCCGCGCTGGAAGCCAGCTACGTCGATTTCGGCAAGCTCAAGGTCAGTGGCTATGACGACTTCGGCCGCCTGATCCATGGCGACGTCAAGGCCGATGGCGTGCTGCTGGCCGCGGCCTTCCGCCACCACGCCACCCCCGCGGTGTCTCTGGTGGGGCGCCTGGGGCTGGCGGTTCTGAAGAGCAAGGTCTCTGCCCGATTCGGTGGGGCGAGCGCGTCGGAAGACCACGACTCGACCAAGCCCTACCTCGGCCTGGGCGCCGAGTACGCGCTGAACAAGCAACTCCGTCTGACCGGCGGCGCCGACTTCACGCGCGTGGAGATCGAGGGTGAAAGCGCATCCGTGCGCCTGCTGAGCGTCGGCCTGCAATATGCGTTCTGATCGGCGTTCTGATCGCTGCGCCATGCCCCTTTGACAGCCCTGCAGCCCTCGGTCCTGATCGATGGGCCTGGCGGAAACAGAAACGGCCTCGCACTGCGAGGCCGTTTTGCCAAGGGCCAGCGGTGTGCCCGCTGTTGCGTGCTCAGTTCAGCGTGTCCTGGCCGTACTTGGGCGAGCGCGGGCCGTACAGGATGCCGTTGGGCGTGCCGGCCGACAGCAGCCGTGCGCTGGTGACGCCGGCCACGGTGTGCGAGGCGTCCGTCATGTTGTTGAGCACCTGCTTCACGATGGCCGCCACCAGCAGGCCCGCGATGCCGCCACCCTGGTTGTTGTTGCTCTCGTCACTGGAGGCCGAGGCCTTGCCGCTCCACAGTTGCGTGCCGGTGCTCAGGTCCACCAGTTGCGCCTCGGCAGACACCACGGCGGCGCTGCTCAGCACCGTGTAGGTCGTGCCGTAGCGCGTCACCTTGATGTAGAGCGCCGAGTCCGCGCCAAAGATCTCCTTGAGCTTGGCCGGGGCCACCGCATGGATGTCCGGCGGGTTGCTCAGGCCATTCTGGCGGAACGTCTCGGCCACCAGGCTCACTGGCATCACGTAATAGCCGGCCTCTGCCAGCGGGTAGGTGGCCTGCGCCAGCATGCTGAAGCTGGCGTTGACGTCTGGCGATTCATTGAGCGGCGGCAGCACCAGGATGGCCGCGGGCTTGGCCTGGCGGAACGCGGAGTAGTCCATCTTCCTGGGCGCAGCGCAGCCCGCCATCAGGCTGACCAGGCCGACCAGCGCCAGGCGCGTCCAAAGGGCGTGGGTCTTCATCTCAGCCACCGTTCTTATTCATGTTGTTGAGCAGGAAGTCGATGTACTTTGTCGACTCCGGGAACTGCGCTTTTTCCTGGTTCCAGGCGGCCACGGCCTGGTCGGTGCGACCGACATTCAGGTAGAGCAGGCCGAGGTGGGCGTGGTAGCCGGGCGGCAGCTTGGCGCCCTTGGCTGCGGCCTTCTGCACGCCTTCTTCCATCGCCAGGATCTGCTCTTCAGGGCCCTTGCCCTGGCCCTTGAGGTGGGCGTAGACCTGAGGCTGGTAGCCACTCCATTCGTACAGGGGCTTGGGGCCGGCGCAGCCGGACAGGCCGATGGCGGCGAACAGGCACAGGCCTGCCGCCAGCCGCGTGAGGGGGCTGGATGTCATGGCGCGGGACTCCCTCACTGCGCGGGCTTGAAGGCGCCGGAGTCGATGGCTTCGCCCAGGCGCTCCACTGCCTCGCGGATGGCCAGGTCCAGCACCTTGCCGTTGAGCGTCGAGTCGTAGCTGGCGGTGCCGCCGAAGCCGATGATCTCGCGGTTGGAGAGGGCGTATTCACCCGCGCCTTGCACCGAGTACACGACCTCGGAGGTGCGGATGTTGACGATGTTCAGTGCCACCTTGGCATAGGCCACCTGGGTCTTGCCACGACCCAGCAGGCCGAAGAGCTGGTGGTCACCCACTTCCTTGCGGCCGAACTCGGTCACGTCGCCGGTGACCACGTGATCGGCGCCCTTGAGCTTCTGGGTGGCACCTTGCAAGGCGGCTTCCTGCTTGATCTCCGCCATGTTGTCGCGGTCAAGCACGTTGAAGCGGTTGGTCTGCTGCAGGTGGGTGATCAGGATGGTCTTGGCCTGGCTGCCGAGGCGGTCCACGCCATCGGAGAACACGCCACGCAGGTAGCTGGAGCGGTTGTCGAACTTGCCCACGGCGATGGGCGAGCGCGCGCCGGTGTAGGCCTTGGACGACACCTGGGTTTGCGTCACGGCGACGGCTTGCGACGACTCGGTGGCGCAGCCGCTCATCAACAGCGGCAGGCCGGCGGCGGCCAGAGCCAGCACGCGGGATTGGAGGGACTGGAACTTCATGGACAAACTCCCTGCTTCTTTGGGATGGGAACACACAGGGCGGCCGGATGGCCCGCCCAGCGGGGCACTGTAGCCGCATCTGGGCGGGGTGAGCATGCACCTTGTTGGCCAGGGCATGAAAAACGGCACCCCGCGGGGTGCCGTTGCAACGCGGGAGCGCTGTGGTGGTGATCAGCCCTGCGCCTTCTTCTTCAGACGCCAGGCGTGCAGCAGCGGCTCGGTGTAGCCCGAAGGCTGTTCCTTGCCCTTGAAGACCAGGTCCAGTGCGGCCTGGAAGGCGGCACCGTCGGGGTGGGCCACCAGCGACTGGTACAGGGCGTCACCGGCGTTCTGCTTGTCCACCACGGCGGCCATGCGGGTGAAAGTCTCACGCACCTGGGCCTCGCTCACCACACCATGGTGCAGCCAGTTGGCCACGTGCTGGCTGGAGATCCGCAGGGTGGCGCGGTCTTCCATCAGGCCGATGTCATGGATGTCGGGCACCTTGGAGCAGCCCACGCCCTGGTCGATCCAGCGCACCACATAGCCCAGGATGCCCTGGATGTTGTTGTCCAGCTCCTGCTGCTTCTCGGCGTCGGACCAGTTGGCCTGCTCGGCCACGGGGATGGTCAGCAGCTTGTCCAGCAGGGCCTGCGGGTCTTCCTTCAGCGCGGCGATCTCGGCCTGCACCTGGGCCACGTTCACCTGGTGGTAGTGGGTGGCGTGCAGGGTGGCGCCGGTGGGCGAGGGCACCCAGGCGGTGTTGGCGCCGGCCTTGGGGTGGGCGATCTTCTGCTCCAGCATGCCGGCCATCAGGTCGGGCATGGCCCACATGCCCTTGCCGATCTGGGCCTTGCCGCTCAGGCCGCATTCCAGGCCGATCAGCACGTTGCGGCGCTCGTAGGCGGCAATCCATGCGCTGCCCTTGATGTCGCCCTTGCGCATCATCGGGCCGGCCAGCATGGCGGTGTGCATTTCGTCGCCGGTGCGGTCCAGGAAGCCGGTGTTGATGAAGGCCACGCGGCTCTTGGCGGCGGCGATGCAGGCCTTCAGGTTGGCGCTGGTGCGGCGCTCTTCGTCCATGATGCCCAGCTTGACGGTGCTGTCAGGCAGGCCCAGCAGCTGCTCGACGCGGCCGAACAGTTCGGCGGCGAAGGCGGCTTCGGCCGGGCCGTGCATCTTGGGCTTGACGATGTAGATCGAGCCCTTGCGCGAGTTGGTGATGCCGTCACGGCCATGGCGCTGCAGGTCGTGCAGGGAGATGGCAGTGGTGATGACGGCGTCCATGATGCCTTCGGGGATCTCGCGGCCCTGGCCTTCCGAGTCTGCACCCCACAGGATGGCCGGGTTGGTCATCAGGTGGCCCACATTGCGCACGAACATCAGCGAGCGGCCATGCAGCTTGACCTCGCCGCCGTTGGCGCCGGTGTAGACGCGGTCGGTGTTGAGCGTGCGGGTGAAGGTCTTGCCGTTCTTCTCGACGCTCTCGGCCAGCGTGCCCAGCTGGATGCCCAGCCAGTTGCTGTAGCCCAGGACCTTGTCCTCGGCGTCCACGGCGGCCACGGAGTCTTCCAGGTCCATGATGGTGGACACGGCCGATTCCAGCACCACGTCCGACACGCCGGCGGCGTCAGACTGGCCGATCGGGGTGCTGCGGTTGATCTGGATGTCCAGGTGCAGGCCGTTGTTGACCAGCAGCACGCTCTTGGGCGCGGCGGCATCACCCTGGTAGCCCACGAACTGGGCCGGGTTGGCCAGACCGGTGGTCGAGCCATTGCCCAGGGCCACGACCAGCTTGCCGCCTTCGACGCGGTAGCCGGCGGCTTCGGTGTGCGAGGCACCGGCCAGCGGGGTGGCCTGGTCCAGCAGCTTGCGGGCCCAGGCGATCACCTTGGCGCCACGCGCCGGGTTGTAGCCCTTGCCCTTTTCGGCGCCGCCTTCTTCGCTGATGGCATCGGTGCCATACAGGGCGTCGTACAGGCTGCCCCAGCGGGCGTTGGCGGCGTTCAGGGCGTAGCGGGCGTTCAGGATGGGCACCACCAGCTGCGGGCCGGCCATCACGGCCAGCTCGTCGTCCACGTTGCTCGTGGTGATCTGGGTGTCCGCCGGCACGGGGACTAGGTAGCCGATCTTTTCCAGGTGGGCCTTGTAGGCGGCCATGTCCTGGATCGGGCCGGGGTGGGCGGCGTGCCAGGCGTCCATCTCGGTCTGGATGCGGTCACGCTCGGCCAGCAGGGCGGCGTTCCTGGGAGCCAGGTCGGCAACGATCTGGTCGAAACCGGCCCAGAACTTCGCACTGTCCACGCCGGTGCCAGGCAGCACCTTGTCTTCGATGAAACGGAACAGCTCGGTGGCCACTTGCAGGCCGTGGACGTGGGTGCGTGCGGTCATGGAAACCTCTTTGGGGGCGACAAACAACAGGTGAAACGGGGCGCCGACAACGGGGCGTTGCGGCCATGCGCGCAGTTTATTCGATACTTATCTGTAGATTAATCTCCGAAAAATTCAATGATTAATGACTTTTAAGCAAAAATCGGGGCGGGCCCAGCCCCGTTCATGGGGTGGGTCGCACCCGGATTGTTTTTTTCCGCACGCCTGACCAACATGGGCCGATCGGACATCGCGCGCGGCGATGTCCCTGCGCGTGCCTGCCATGTCTGGGAGACCATGGACCGACTCAAGCAGATCGAATCATTCGTCGCGGTGGCCGTGCGCGGCAGCCTGACCGCCGCGGCGGGTGCCGAGGGCGTGGCGCCTGCCGTCGTGGGGCGGCGCATCGACGCGCTGGAAGAGCGCCTGGGCGTCAAGCTGCTGGTGCGCACCACCCGGCGCATCACCCTCACGCACGAGGGCACGGCCTTCCTGGAAGATGCCCAGCGCCTGCTGTCCGACCTGGCCAGTGCCGAAGCCAGCGTCAGCGCGGGGGGGCTGAAGGCCAGCGGCCACCTGCGCATCACCGCGCCGGCGGGTTTCGGGCGGCGGCACGTCGCGCCCCTGGTGCCGCGCTTCGTGGCCCAGCACCCGGAGGTGTCGCTGTCGCTCAACCTCTCGGACCGCATGGTCGACCTCGTCAACGAGGGCTTCGACTGCGGCGTGCGCGTGGGCGACCTGCCCGACTCCAGCCTCATCAGCGTGCGCCTGGCCGACAACCGCCGCCTGTGCGTGGCCAGTCCGAGCTACCTGGCGCGCTGCGGCGTGCCGGCCCTCCCAGGCGACATCGTCCGCCACGAATGCCTGGCCCTGAGCTCGGAGGCCGGCCAGGCACGTGGCTGGGCCTTCACCATCGACGGCCAGGTGACCCATGTGCGGCCCCTGCCGCGGCTGGATTGCTCCGACGGTCAGGTGCTGCATGCCTGGTGTCTGGAAGGGTTGGGGCTGGCGTGGCGCTCTTGGTGGGAGGTCGAAGCCGATGTGCGCGCCGGCCGCCTGGTCAGCGTGCTGGACGAATTCGCCGCGCCGCCCAACGGCATCTACGCCGTGTTCGCGCAACGCAAGCACCTGCCCCTGCGCCTGAGCCTGTGGATCGATTTCATCAAGGCCACCTACGGGGATCCGGCCTACTGGCAGCACAAGGGCCCGGCCGCGGCGGCCTTTGAGGCATGATGGCCCCATGCTGCAAGAAGCCCTGCTGGCCTACGCCCACCTCGTCGCCATCTTCAGCCTCATCGTCTTCCTGACGAGCGAGGCCGCGCTGTGCCGCTCCGAGTGGCTCAATGCCGCGGCGGTGCACCGGCTGGCGCGCCTGGACCTGATCTACCTGGGCGCGGCCATCGCCGTGCTGGCCACGGGCCTGGCACGCACCGGCTGGGGCATGAAGGGGATGGACTGGTACTGGCACCAGCCGTTGCTGCATGCCAAGGTGGGGCTGTTCGCGCTGATCGGGCTGATCTCGCTGAAGCCGACCTTCGCGTTCCTGCGCTGGCGCAAGCAGTTGGTGGCCACCGGGGCCTTGCCCGATGCCGCCGAGGTGCGCAGCGTGCGTCGCTACATCCTGGTGGAGGCGCACCTGCTGGTGCTGATCCCGCTGGCGGCCGTGCTGCTGTCGCGCGGGGTGGGCACGCGCTGAGCCCCTGGGGGCCCAGCGGAAGGCGGTCGGGGCTCAGTGCGCCGCGGCCGCGTCCTTCTCGCACTTCTTCATGAAGCTGTTCTTGGCGGCGCCGGCCAGGGCCTTGCCGTTCTTGTCCACGGCCTTGGTGGCGCAGGCGGCCGCTGCGCCGTCGGTGGCGCTGCCCTTTTCACACTTCTTGATGAAGCTGGCCTTGGCGGCGCCAGCCAGGGCCTTGCCGTTCTTGTCCACGGCCTTGGCCTCGCAGGCGGGGTCGGCGTGGGCCAGGGTGGCCATCAGGGCCAGGGTGGCGGTGGCGATCAGTGCGCGCATGTCGAACTCCTAGATGGGGTTGGGGTCGGTGGGGCACAGGTCACGGAAGGTGTGACCGGCGCCCACTTTAACGCGCAACGGATCGGTGCGGATGACCGGCGTCAGACTCTTTGCAAGCACCCGTCACATGATGCGGCGCGGGTGCGCCAGGGCCTCGTGGGCGGCGTGCAGGCGTCGCACCAGCACGCGGATGAAGGCCTCGTCGAACAGGTGCCGGCAAGCCGGGCTGAGCTGCTGCATGGCCTCCGGCGTGAACGAGATCGTGGTGGCCGGCTCGGTCACCACCACATCGGTGCTGTGCTTGCGCAGCTCCGGGCTGGGCGCCAGGTAAGCCATCTCGCCCACCGAGGTGCCGGCCCCCAGCAGCGCCACGCGCTTGCTGTTGCGGTAGACCTCCACGCTGCCCTGGGCAATGATGTGGAAGCTGCGACCCTCCTCGCCGCGGCGGTAGAGCGCGTGGCCGAAGGCGAAGCGCTGCCAGCGGGCGCGGTGCACCACCTCCCACAGCTCGACGTCGCCGAACTGCGAGAAGAAATCGAGCGCGCGCAACAGGTTGAAGCGCTCCGAGTCGGCCACGCCCTGCAGGTGGCCGCGCGGCACCTGGTGCCCCGAGATCAGCCCCGACAGCGCCTGGGCGAAGGCATCCCAGTTGGGGTAGCGGTCGGCCGGGTTCTTGGCCAGGGCCTTGAGGATGACGCCATCCACCGCCGCACTCACCCCGGAGCGCAGCATCGACAGGGGCGTCGGCACCTCGTTGTAGATCAGGTTCATCAGCGCCGCCTGCGAGGGCGCATCGAAAGGCGGGCGGCCCGCCACCAGGTGGTAGAGCACCGCGCCCAGCGCGTACATGTCGGCGCGGCTGTCGAGCACCTGGCCGTCGAGCTGCTCGGGGGCCATGTAGGCCAGCGAGCCGACCTTGTGCACCTGGGTGGCATCGGCGGCGAGGTTGAGCACGCTGCCGAAGTCGCTGATCTTGACGTCGGTGACCATGCCTTGCGCGTTGGTCAGCGCCAGGATGTTGGCGGGCTTGACGTCCCGGTGGATGAGGCCCTGTCGGTAGACGTAGCCCAGCGCCATCGCGCACTTGAAGCCGATTTCCACGATCAGCTCCAGCGGCAGGAGCTGGTCCGTGCGGCAGAAGCTGCGCAGCGTGGTGCCCGGCACGTACTCCATCACCACGTAGGGTGTGGTCGGATCGGCCACCGCGTCGTAGATCTGCACGACGTTGGGGTGTTGCAGGCGGCCCACCAGGGCGGCCTCGGCGGCAAAGAAGCGCGCGTAGACCGGGCCGTCCACGGCATCGCCCAGCACGCTGGCGCGCACGCGCTTGATGGCGACGTCGCGATCATGGAAGTCGTCCCGGCACAGGAAAACCTCGCTGGTGGCGCCTTCGCCCAAGCGTTGGAGGATCCGGTACTTGCCGATCGTGCTGACGTCCATGCTCATCTGATGCTGTCCATGGTGTGCATCTTGTCACGTCGCGCCGGCTTTGAGCGGGCAAAAAGGCCGCCGCGCCGCAGGCAATTCTGTGCACTTGTGGTGGATCCGGCGCCACCCTGGTGCCCAGGGGGCGGCGCCTCGTAGAATCCCGCCCATGATCCAAGCCAAGCGTGACCTTCTCTCTGCCCTGGGCGACGCCCTGCGCCAGGTGGCCCCCGAAGCCGCCGCTGCCGGCACCCTGCCCGCGCCTGTGTTCGAAGCGCCCAAGCAGGCCGCCCACGGTGACCTGGCCGTGACCGCTGCCATGCAGCTGGCCAAGCCGCTCAAGAAGAACCCGCGCGAGCTGGCCACCGCCCTGGTGGCGGCCCTCGAAGCCCAGCCGGCCGTCCAGCAATGGGTGCAACTGCCCATCGAGATCGCCGGGCCCGGCTTCATCAACCTGCGCCTCCAGCCCGCCGCCAAGCAGGGCATCGTCGCCGAGGTGATGCAGGCCGCAGACCGCTTCGGCTGGCAGCACCCGACGGGCAAGAAAGTGCTGGTCGAGTTCGTCTCCGCCAACCCCACCGGCCCGCTGCACGTCGGCCACGGCCGCCAGGGCGCGCTGGGCGATGCCCTGTGCAACCTGTTCGAGACGCAGGGCCAGCAGGTCACCCGCGAGTTCTATTACAACGACGCCGGCGTGCAGATCAGCACCCTGGCCTGGTCGACGCACGCGCGCATCAAGGGCCTCCAGCCCGGTGACGAGCACTGGCCCGAGTCGGCCTACAACGGCGACTACATCGCCGACATTGCCGCCGACTTCCTCGCGAAGAAGACGGTGAAGGCCGACGACCGCGAGTTCACCGCCTCCGGCGACCCCGAGGACCTCGAAGGCATTCGCCAGTTCGCCGTGGCCTACCTGCGCCACGAGCAGGACCTGGACCTCCGGGCCTTCGGCGTGCGCTTCGACAACTACTACCTGGAGTCGAGCCTCTACACCGACGGCCGCGTCGAGCGCACCGTCCAGAAGCTGGTCGATGCCGGCAAGACCTTCGAAGAAGGCGGCGCCCTGTGGTTGCGTTCCACCGACTACGGCGACGACAAGGACCGCGTCATGCGCAAGACCGACGGCGGCTACACCTACTTCGTGCCGGACGTGGCCTACCACATCGCCAAGTGGGAGCGCGGCTTCGAGCAGTGCGTCAACATCCAGGGCTCCGACCACCACGGCACCATCGCCCGCGTGCGCGCCGGCCTGCAGGCCGCGGGGGTCGGCATCCCCCAGGGCTGGCCCGACTACGTGCTGCACAAGATGGTCACCGTGATGAAGAACGGCGAGGAGGTCAAGATCTCCAAGCGCGCCGGCAGCTACGTCACCCTGCGCGACCTCATCGAGTGGACCAGCAAGGACGCCGTTCGCTTCTTCCTGATCAGCCGCAAGGCCGACACCGAGTTCGTCTTCGACGTCGACCTGGCCCTGCAGCAAAACGACGAGAACCCCGTGTTCTACGTCCAGTACGCCCATGCCCGCATCCACTCGGTGCGCGCGCAGTACGCCGACAAGGGCGGCCAGCTCGACGCCCTGGGTCAGGCCGACCTGGCCCGCCTGGATGCGCCGACCGAGCTGGCCCTCATGACCCGCCTGGCCGAATACCCCGACATGCTGCGCAATGCCGCCGCGGGCCTGGCCCCGCACGACGTGGCGTTTTACCTGCGCGACCTGGCCAGCGCCTTCCACAGCTACTACGCCGCGGAACGATTCCTGGTGGATGATGTCGAACTCGGACGTGCCCGCATGGCGCTGCTGACGGCCACCGCCCAGGTGCTGCGCAGCGGCCTGGCCCTGCTGGGCGTGAGCGCCCCCGAGAAGATGTGAGCCGGTGGCGGCGCACCCGGCAGACCCCAGAGGATCAACGAGGACCAACCTGATGAAATCCCAACGCGGCGGCTTTTTCCTGGGCATGATCGTGGGCATGCTGATCGGCCTGGCCCTGGCGCTGGGCGTGGCCCTGTACATCGCCAAGGTGCCGCTGCCCTTCATCGACAAGGTGCCTCAGCGCACGGCCGAGCAGGATGCGGCCGAGGCCGAGAAGAACAAGAACTGGGACCCAAACAACCCGCTGTACGGCAAGAACCCGGCCAAGCCCCGCCCGGTGCAGGTCGAGCTGACCCCGGCATCGGGGGCCTCGGCCGTCGAGCGCCCGGTCGTGGGTGGCGCGGCAGATGCGCCGGCCTCGGCGCCGGCAACCACACCGGCCACACCCGCCAAGGCGGCCGCGTCGGCCACCTCGTCGCGCAACCCGGCGGCCATCCTCTCGGGTGAGCCGGTGTCCACCGCCCCGGCGTCCGATGCGTTGAGCTACCAGGTCCAGGCCGGTGCCTATGGCAGCCAGGCCGAGGCCGAACAGCAGCGCGCCAAGCTGGCCATGATGGGCCTGGAGGCGCACATCCAGGAGCGCGAGGTCAATGGCCGCACGATGTACCGCGTGCGCCTGGGGCCTTATGGTCAGCGCGAGCAGGCCGAGGACATCCGCGTCAAGCTCCAGGGTGCCGGCATCGACTCCGCGCTGGTGCGTGTGCAAAAGTGATCTGACCTTCTGACATTGCTTGCAAGCCCCTGAAAGGATGCTTTCCAGATGAACCGCCGTGATTTCTCCAAGCACTCCCTGTCGGCCCTGGGGCTGGGCCTGGCGGGTGCGCCCCTGCTGTCGTCGGCCCAGGGTGGCCCCGTCGAGGGCACCCACTACGTCAAGCTGGCCCAGCCCGCCCCGGTGGCGGCACCGGCCGGCAAGATCGAGGTCGTCGAGTTCTTCTGGTACGGCTGCCCGCACTGCTACCACTTCGAGCCCGCCCTCAACGCCTGGGTGGGCAAGCTGCCCGCCGACGTCGCCTTCCGCCGCGCGCCCGTGGCTTTCCGCGAGAACCCCTTTGGCATGCACCAGCGCATCTACTACACGCTGGAAGCCATGGGCCTGCTGTCCTCGCTGCACAGCAAGACTTTCCATGCCCTGCACGAAGAGGGTCAGCGGCTGGACAAGCCCGAGCTGATCGCCGACTTCATGGCCAAGCAGGGCGTGGACCGCGCCAAGTTCATGTCGGTGTTCGACTCCTTCGCGGTGCAGACCAAGTGCCGCCAGGCCCGCAGCCTGGCCGATGCCTACAAGATCGACGGCGTGCCCACCATCGGCATCGGTGGCCAGTTCTACACCTCGATCTCGCTCAACGGCACGCCCGACAAGACCCTTGCCACGGTGGACTTCCTGGTCAACCGCCTGCGCAAGGGCAAGTGAGCGCCTTGCAAATGAGCGCCTCGCATTTGTGAGGCCGCCACACACGCGCGGCCCTGTCTTCGGTAAAATCTCTGCAAATTTCATGCCGAAGATGAGTCCGCCTGTGTCCTTTGCTTCCCTCTCCCATCGCCTGTGTGCCGGCGCCTGCGCGGTGCTGTTGGCTGGCCTCGCTTCGCCCGGGGCCGCGCTGGCCGACAAGAGCGACCGCAGCCAGCCCGTGGTGTTCGCAGCCGATGCCGCCCGGGTGGATGAGGCCAGGCGCCTGAACATCCTCACCGGCAACGTCGAGCTGACCAAGGGCACCATGCTCATCCGCGCCGACCGCGTGGAGGTGCGCCAGAACCCCGACGGCACCCAGACGGCCACGGCCACCGGCGGCCAGGGCGGGCGCAGCTTCTTCAGGCAAAAGCGCGAGGGCGTGGACGAGGTCATCGAGGGCGAGGCCGAGAAGATCGTCTACGAAGGCCGCGACGACACCGTCACCTTCACCACCCGGGCCGAGATGCGCCGCCTCACGGCGGGCGTCAAGACCGACGAGGTCAACGGCCAGGCCATTCGCTACGACAACAAGACCTCGGTCTACCAGGTCATGGGCTCGCCCGGCGAAGGTGGCAAGCCGGCCGGGCGCGTCAAGGGCGTGATCACGCCGCGGGCCAGCGAGCCCGCTGCGGCGCCCCCGGCGGCCACCCCGGCCACGACCTCCGGAAGCGGTCGCTGAGATGGGTCCGCTCGCCGATGGGGTTCAAGGGGCTCGCCCTCAGGCAGAGGCTGGCGCCGTCCGCGGCCAGCTCAAGGCCGAGAGCCTGAAGAAGCGCTATGGCGCGCGCACCGTGGTGCACGACGTGCACGTCGCGGTGTCGGCCGGCGAGGTGGTGGGGCTGCTGGGGCCCAACGGCGCGGGCAAGACCACCAGCTTCTACATGATTGTCGGCCTGGTGCGGGCCGATGCCGGCGCCATCGACATCGACGGCCAGCGCATCGAGCGCCTGCCCATGCACGAGCGCTCGCGCCTGGGCCTGAGCTACCTGCCGCAGGAGGCCTCCATCTTCCGTCAGCTCAACGTCGAGGAAAACATCCGCGCCGTGCTGGAGTTGCAGGTCGATGAGCGCGGCCGCAAGCTCTCCGGCCAGGTCATCGAGGAGCGCCTGGGCACCCTGCTGCGTGAGCTCAGCATCGAGAAGCTGCGCACCAGCCCGGCGCTGTCGCTGTCCGGTGGCGAGCGCCGCCGCGTGGAAATCGCGCGGGCCCTGGCCACGCAGCCGCGTTTCATCCTGCTCGACGAGCCTTTCGCCGGCGTCGACCCGATCGCCGTCATCGAGATCCAGCGGATCATCAGCTTCCTCAAGGCCCGCGGCATCGGGGTGCTGATCACCGACCACAACGTGCGCGAGACCCTGGGCATCTGCGACCGCGCCTACATCATCAGCGAAGGGCGCGTGCTGGCCGAAGGCCGCCCGACCGACATCGTTGACAACGCCGAGGTGCGCAAGGTCTACCTCGGCGAGCACTTCCGCATGTGAGGGCGGCTGAATCACCATGAAGCCCTCCCTGCAGTTCCGCCTGTCGCAGCACATGGCGTTGACGCCGCAGCTGCAGCAATCCATCCGGCTGTTGCAGTTGTCCACGCTGGAGCTGCACCAGGAAATCGAGCAGATGCTCGAGCAGAACCCCTTCCTGGAGCCGGAAGAAGACTTCGCGCCGCTGGACGTGGCCGCGGCCGCCGAGTTCGAGCGCCAGCGCAACGACCGCCAGAGCAGCGAAGACAGCCCCGCGTCGGAGGGCGAAGGCAGTGCGTCCGGCGATGGCGAGTCGACGGCCCTGGACAGCGCCGACCTGGGCACCACCGAGCGCGACGACTGGGAAAACGGCACCGAGCGCGATGACTTCGACGGCATCAGCGAAACGCCCTCGCGCCAGAGCAACGATGGCGACGACGACTTCGACCCGATGTCGCGCAACACCGCGGCCATCAGCCTGCAGGACCACCTGCGGCAGCAGCTGATGGGCACGCGCCTGAGCGACGAGGACATGGCCGCCGTCGAGGTGCTCATCGAGTCCCTCAACGAAGACGGCTACCTGGCCGACCCGCTGGAGGAGATCGCCGCCAGCCTCTTGCCCGGGGGCCCCGATGAGGCCGACGAAGACACCCGCGACGAGGTGCTCTCCCGCCTGAAATGCGCGCTGGGCTGGCTGCAAAGCCTGGAGCCGGTGGGCGTGGGCGCGGCCAACCTCTCGGACTGCCTGGTGCTGCAGCTCAGGACGCAGCCGGCCAGCCGCGTGCGCGACGTCGCCATCGACATCTGCCGTCACCACCTGGAGCTGCTGGCCCGCCGCGACACGCGCAAGCTCATGAGCGCCACCAGCGCCAGCGAAGGCGAGGTCAAGCAGGCGCAAGGCCTCATCGTGCAGCTGGAGCCCAAGCCGGGCCGGGCCTTCACGCGCGCCGAGGCCAACATCATCGTGCCCGATGTCATCGTGCAGAAGTCCGGTCGGGGCTGGAAGGTCGTGCTCAACCCCGACGTGATGCCCAAGCTGCGCATCAACGACCTCTACGCGCAAGCCCTGCGCGCCTCGCGCTCACCGCGCGGCACGGCGGCCAGCGAGGGCCACACGGCCATGAGCTCGCGCTTGCAGGAGGCCCGCTGGTTCGTCAAGAACATCCAGCAGCGCTTCGACACCATCTTGCGGGTGTCGCAGGCCATCGTCGACCGGCAGAAGAATTTCTTCACCCATGGCGAGATCGCCATGAAGCCGCTGGTGCTGCGCGAAATCGCCGACGAACTCGGCCTGCACGAGTCCACCATCTCGCGCGTGACCACGGCCAAGTACATGAACACGCCGTTCGGCACCTTCGAGCTGAAGTACTTCTTCGGCTCCAGCCTGAACACCGAGGCTGGCGGCAACGCTTCCAGCACGGCGGTGCGCGCGCTCATCAAGCAGCTGGTGTCGGCCGAAGACGCCAAGAAGCCGCTGTCCGACAGCCAGCTCGCCAGCATGCTGGAAGAGCAGGGCATCCAGGTGGCGCGCCGCACCGTGGCCAAGTACCGCGAAGCGCTGAAGATCGCGCCGGCCAACCTGCGCAAGGCGCTGTGAGCCGCCGGAGCACAGTGCCATGTGGGCCAAGCTGAACAACCTCGTCGCCGTGATGCCCTGGGAGGACTGGGCCGCGCTGGCGCTGTTCTTCTTCGGCTGGGTCGGCTATGCGGCCTTTGCCAGCCGCCGCGCCAAGGTCGAGCGCACCCTGCTGGCCAGCACCAACCACTTCCGCAAGGTCTGGATGATGCAGGTGACGTACCGCGACCAGCGCATCGTGGACGCCGCCGTCACGCAGAACCTGGCGGCCAGCCCGAGTTTCTGGGCCTCCACCACCATCCTGGTGCTGGGCGGCCTGCTGGCCGTGCTGGGCACCTCCGAGAAGGCCACCGAACTGGTCAAGGACCTGCCGTTTGCGGCGCGCACCTCCATGCTGGTCTTCGACATCAAGATCATCGTGCTGCTGGCCGTCTTCGTGTACGCGTTCTTCCGATTCACCTGGTCGATGCGCGTCTACTCCTTCGGCGCCATCATGGTGGGTGCCGCGCCCAACGTCGACGTCTTCGATTCGGGCCAGGCCGACCGCCACGCCTATGCCGAGCGCGCCGGCAAGCTCATGGGCATGGCGGCCGAGAGCTTCGCCGATGGCCTGCGGGCCTATTACATGTCCTTTGCCGTGATCGGCTGGTTCGTCTCGCCCCTGGCCTTTGCCATGGCCACGCTCGCGGTGCTGTGGGTGCTGTATCGGCGAGAATTCCGCTCTGACGTGCTGGCCATCCTGCGCGCCTGACGCCGCGGTCCGACGCGGGCCCCTCTTTTCCTCCCTGACCCAGCCATGCCCATCAAGCCCCCGCAACGCCCCCGCGTGTCCGCCGCCACCGGCCGACCCTCTGCCGAGGGGCCGGGGCGTGCGTCCGCGCGTCCGACCTCGGGCCAGGGCCCTGCGCCGCGCGCCAGCGGGCGCCCAGTGCCCATCGGCAACGCCCTGGCCGCTGACCGCCCCACCGCGCTCTACCTGTCCTGCCCCTCGGGTGTCGAGGAGCTGTTGGCCGACGAGGTGCGCCGCATCCTGGGCGAGGGCCCCATCGTCATCGCTTCGCGCGGTGGCGTCGAAGTGCAGGCCGCCCCGGCGCTGCGCACCGCCGATGAATGCCGCGCCGCCCTGATCGACCACACCCTGCGCCTCAACCTGGAAAGCCGCCTTGCCCAGCGCGTGCTCTGGCGTGTGGCTTCGCGGGTCTACCGCCACGAAGACGACATCTACGCCCTCGGTCGCCAGGTCAACTGGAGCGACTGGATCACCCCGCGCCACACCCTGCGCGTCGACGTCACCTCGCGCCGCAGCCACCTGCGCAGCCTGAACTTCGCCGGCCTGCGCATCAAGGACGCTGTCTGCGACGACCTGCGTGAGCGCACCGGCGAACGTCCCAGCGTCGACACCCGCCACCCCGACCTCGGCCTCGTCCTCTACATGGACGACCTCGACGCCGTGCTCTACGTGGACACCTCCGGCGAAGCCCTCTTCAAGCGCGGCTGGCGCGAAGACACTGGCGAAGCCCCGCTGAAGGAAACCCTGGCCGCCGCCATGCTGGCTGCGGCCGGTTGGCAAGGTCGCCCCGAAGACGGGCCGTTGCTCGACCCTTGCTGCGGCGCCGGCACCATCCCCATCGAAGCGGCGCAGATCACCTGCAACATCGCCCCCGGCATCCACCGCCGCTTTGCTTTCGAGCGCCTGCTGCCCTTCCGCGGCGCCCAGGCCGCCTGGGGGCTCCTCAAGCAGGCGGCACGCGCCCGCGAATGCCCGCCGCGCGTGCCCATCTACGCCGGCGACGTCGCCTTCCGCATGACCGACTTCGCCACCCGCAACGCCGAGCGGGCCGGGGTGCGCCACGCCATCGAGTTCAAGACGGCCGACGCCCTGCAGCGCCCCGTGCCCTGCGAGCACGGCGTCCTCATGTTCAACCCACCCTACGGCGAGCGCATCGACACCAAAGGCTCTGCACGCAACGCCTATGGCCAGCGGGCGGAGCAAGGGGGTTGGGACGAGCCTGCAGACCCGGACGATGGCATCGCCCGCCCCGGCGTGTCTGGCGTGCCGGGCGTGCGCACAGCCCGCGAGGCCTTCCAGGAAGACGAGGCCGCGGCCACCTTCTTCCAGCGCCTCTCCTCGCACTGGAAAAAGAACTACAGCGGCTGGACGGCCTGGATCCTCAGCCCCGACATGAAGCTGCCCAGCGCCATGCGCCTCAAAGAGAGCCGCCGAGTGGTGATGTTCAACGGCCCCATCGAGTGCCGCCTGTTCCGCTTCGACCTGGTGGCCGGCAGCCACAAGCCGCGCGCCGCCATGCCCGCATCGGACGATCAGTCCGGCGCGAGCCCGGCCGCCGACGCGTCTGGCGCGGCCGCTGAAAGCTGAGCTCTGCGGCCCTTGCCCCGCAGCGCCTCGCTTCAGCGGGGTGCCGCGGCGTCAGGCCTCGAACACCGCCGCCATCACACTGAGCACCGCCAGCGGCGCCGTGTCGGCCCGCAGCACCCGCTTGCCCAGGCTGATGGCGGTCCAGCCTTGAGCCAGGGCCTGGGACTCCTCCTCCGGCGCCAGCCCCCCCTCGGGCCCGTTGAGGAAACACCAGTCGGCAACGGTGCCTGACGTCGCGTCCGAGCCCGTCGCCCCGCTGCGCCCCGTCAGCCAGCCACGCACCGCCACGGCCTCGCGCAGGCTCAGCACCCCGCGGTGTGTCGCCACGGGCGTCACCTGGTCCTGCTTCAACCAGTTCGCCAGGCTCTGGACCGGCAGGACCTGCGGCACCACCGCGCGCCCGCACTGCTCCGCCGCCGACACCGCCACCGCCTGCCAGTGCGCCACCTTCTTGGCCGCCCGCTCGCCGTCCAGGCGCAGCACCGAGCGCGCGCACACCAGCGGCTGGATGGCATGCACCCCCAGCTCCGTGGCTTTCTCCACCAGCGCGTCCATGCGGTCATTGGCCGGCATGCCCACGGCCAGCGTCACCTGGACGGGCAACTCCCGATCGTTGCCCACGGGCCCCGTGATGTGCACCTGCACGACCTTGCGGCCCATCTCCGTCACCACCGCGGCCCACTCCTGCCCCCGGCCATCGAACAGCCGCAGGCCGTCTCCCGGCTGCAGGCGCAGCACCTGCACATGACGAGACGCCCCGTCGTCCAGCGCAAAAGGCTGGCCATCGACGCGCAAACTGCTGCGCTCCACATGCAGGCGGGGACCCATCGACACATTGTTCTCCTGCGCACTTGGCGGCTTGTCTGGAAGTTGGCGTGCGGCGGGTGAGCCCCACCGGCCGCGTGATCGCGAGCATTGTCGGCGACGCCGGATGGCGCGGCGCGGGAGCAGAAAGACCGGGGCGGGCACGCGGCGGTGCGTGGACAAAGCCCGCTGGGGCGCCGTCTCGGCATCGTCTTGGGGCGCACAGACGCGTTGTCAGGCCCGTGTCACAGATTTTTTTCGAGCCATCGGCCACGGGCCCAGGCGCGCGTTGTACGATCCGCGCCTTTGGCGCGAACCGATGCCAGACGGTGTCCTGGGACCCTGCCAACCCCTCCAGCCAAAGAAATTTGGAAAATTTTCGCCAGAGGGCTTGCGCACGCTGTCAAAACGGTGCCATAATTGCGTTCTTCGCTGATCGCGACAGACAAAACAAAGCAAGCAACGCAGTTGCAGCGATGTGAGTCAGCGGTCAAACAAAGCGAACTGTTCTTTAAAAATCAACAGCCGATAAGCGTGGGTGTTTGGTGGACGAAGGCCGCGGAGTCGCAAGACTCCAGGTCCTTGGACCAAACGCTCACGGTAAAAGAAGTGTAATGTTCACTTCGATTCCGTTGAGTGAGTTTACAGAGATTGAACTGAAGAGTTTGATCCTGGCTCAGATTGAACGCTGGCGGCATGCCTTACACATGCAAGTCGAACGGTAACGGGCCTTCGGGCGCCGACGAGTGGCGAACGGGTGAGTAATGCATCGGAACGTGCCCAGTAGTGGGGGATAGCCCGGCGAAAGCCGGATTAATACCGCATGAGACCTGAGGGTGAAAGCGGGGGATCGCAAGACCTCGCGCTACTGGAGCGGCCGATGTCAGATTAGCTAGTTGGTGGGGTAAAGGCCTACCAAGGCAACGATCTGTAGTTGGTCTGAGAGGACGACCAGCCACACTGGGACTGAGACACGGCCCAGACTCCTACGGGAGGCAGCAGTGGGGAATTTTGGACAATGGGCGCAAGCCTGATCCAGCAATGCCGCGTGCAGGAAGAAGGCCTTCGGGTTGTAAACTGCTTTTGTCAGGGAAGAAATCTTCTGGGCTAATACCTCGGGAGGATGACGGTACCTGAAGAATAAGCACCGGCTAACTACGTGCCAGCAGCCGCGGTAATACGTAGGGTGCGAGCGTTAATCGGAATTACTGGGCGTAAAGCGTGCGCAGGCGGCTTTGCAAGACAGAGGTGAAATCCCCGGGCTCAACCTGGGAACTGCCTTTGTGACTGCAAGGCTAGAGTACGGCAGAGGGAGATGGAATTCCGCGTGTAGCAGTGAAATGCGTAGATATGCGGAGGAACACCGATGGCGAAGGCAATCTCCTGGGCCTGTACTGACGCTCATGCACGAAAGCGTGGGGAGCAAACAGGATTAGATACCCTGGTAGTCCACGCCCTAAACGATGTCAACTGGTTGTTGGACGGCTTGCTGTTCAGTAACGAAGCTAACGCGTGAAGTTGACCGCCTGGGGAGTACGGCCGCAAGGTTGAAACTCAAAGGAATTGACGGGGACCCGCACAAGCGGTGGATGATGTGGTTTAATTCGATGCAACGCGAAAAACCTTACCTACCCTTGACATGTCAAGAATCTTGCAGAGATGTGGGAGTGCTCGAAAGAGAACTTGAACACAGGTGCTGCATGGCCGTCGTCAGCTCGTGTCGTGAGATGTTGGGTTAAGTCCCGCAACGAGCGCAACCCTTGTCATTAGTTGCTACGAAAGGGCACTCTAATGAGACTGCCGGTGACAAACCGGAGGAAGGTGGGGATGACG
>JADFIG010000030.1 GCA_022566735.1 Pseudomonadota bacterium | reverse complement strand
CAGCAGGCTCATGCGTGCCGTGCCGCCTTGCGTTGCGCTCATGCCTTGGCGTAGCTGCGGCCGCCGAAGATGGCCGTACCCACGCGCACCAGGGTGCTGCCGGCGTGGACGGCGGCCTCCAGGTCGGCCGTCATGCCCATGGACAGGGTGTCGAGCTGCAAGCCGGCCTCATTCACTTGGTCAAACAAGGCCTTGGCCCGCATGAATACAGCGCGAGCCGCTTCAAAATCAGGAGCAGGCTCCGGAATGCACATGAGCCCGCGCAGGCACAGGCGGGGCAAGGCAGCGACCTCGCGTGCCAGTCCCAGCGCTTCGTTTGGCGCCACGCCGGACTTGGTGGGACCGCCGTCGACATTGACCTGGATGCAGACCTGCAGCGGCGGCAGCTCGGGTGGCCGCTGCTCGCTCAGCCGCTGCGCAATCTTGAGCCGGTCCACCGTGTGGGCCCAGGCGAAGTTCTGCGCCACGAGCCGCGTCTTGTTGCTCTGGATCGGGCCGATGCAGTGCCACTCCAGCGGTAGGTGGCTGAGGGCGGCCATCTTCTCAACCGCTTCCTGGATGTAGTTCTCGCCGAAGGCCGTCTGCCCGGCCGCGTAGGCCTCGGCCACGGCGTCGGGGCCGAAGGTCTTGGACACCGCGAGCAGACGCACGGCCTGCGGGTCGCGCCCGGCCGCAAGACATGCGGCGGCGATGCGGGCACGAACGGTCTGGAGCTGGGTGGCAATCGTGGTCATAATCGTTGCAGCGTCGCTCGCCACTCACGGCGAAGGCGGCGGGCCTGAGCGCCTAGCGTACCAAAAGAATTCTCGAGCTAAAGAGGGATACGTGGACATCACCCAATTGCTGGCCTTCAGCGTCAAGAACAAGGCCTCCGACCTGCACCTCTCGGCCGGCCTGCCGCCCATGATCCGCGTGCACGGCGACGTGCGCCGCATCAACGTCGAACCGCTGGACCACAAGCAGGTGCACGCCATGGTGTACGACATCATGAACGACACCCAGCGCAAGAACTACGAGGAGTTCCTGGAGGTCGACTTCTCCTTCGAGATCGACGGCCTGGCGCGTTTCCGCGTCAACGCCTTCAACCACCAGCGCGGCGCCGGCGCGGTGTTCCGCACCATCCCGAGCAAGATCCTGACCCTGGAGCAACTCAACGCGCCCAAGGTCTTCCAGGACCTGGCCCTGAAGCCGCGCGGCCTGGTGCTGGTGACCGGCCCCACCGGCTCGGGCAAGTCGACCACCCTGGCCGCCATGGTCAACCACCTCAACGAGACCGAGTACGGCCACGTGCTGACGGTGGAAGACCCGATCGAATTCGTGCACGAGTCCAAGAAGTGCCTGGTCAACCAGCGCGAGGTCGGCCCGCACACCCTGAGCTTCGCCAACGCCCTGCGCTCGGCCCTGCGTGAAGACCCGGACGCCATCCTCGTGGGTGAAATGCGCGACCTGGAAACCATCCGCCTGGCGCTGACCGCCGCCGAAACCGGCCACCTGGTGTTCGGCACGCTGCACACCTCCTCGGCCGCGAAAACCATCGACCGCGTGGTCGACGTCTTCCCCGCCGCGGAAAAGGACATGGTCCGCGCCATGCTGTCCGAATCGCTGCAGGCCGTCATCTCGCAGACGCTGTGCAAGACCAAGGACGGCAATGGCCGCGTCGCCGCGCACGAGATCATGATCGGCACGCCGGCCATCCGCAACCTCATCCGCGAAAACAAGATCGCCCAGATGTACTCCGCCATCCAGACCGGCAACAGCATGGGCATGCAGACGCTGGACCAGAACCTCGCCGACCTGGTGCGCCGCAACGTGATCTCGTCGGCCGAGGCGCGCGCCAAGGCCAAGATCCCCGAGAACTTCCCTGGCTGAGCATGAAGCGATTCCTTGACCGCTTCGTGGGTGGGGCCCGGCGCTCCGACGGCCCCCCTGACCCGCGCAGCACCCCTGGGCCGGCCGCGGCCGCGCCCGACGATGTCGGCTACTTCGCCACCCAGTTCATGGAGCGCCCGGAAGACCTGCGCGCCACCTCTGCCTGGACCGCCCGCGCGCTGGCCGTGGGGGCGCACGCCATCGAGCCCGAACTCGGGCTCAAGCTGCTGCTGGCGGCCTGGGGCAACGACGCGCTGATGGCCTCGCTGGCCGAGGAAGACCACCGCAAGGTGCTGGAGCACCTGGACTTCGTCACCGTGCCGCCGGGCCGCGAGCTCATCGTGCAGGACGAGAAGGGCGACTACGCCCTCATCGTGCTCGAAGGCCTGGTCGCCGTGGACCGCGTGCAGCCCACTGGCGCGCGCGCGCGCCTGGCCGAGGCCCGCGAGGGCGATGTGCTGGGCGAGATGTCCCTGCTGGACGCGGGCGCCCGCTTCGCCTCCTGCATCACGCTCAGCCGCGTCTCCCTGGCCGTGCTGACCGGCCGCGCCCTCGACGAGTTGGCCATCGAAGACCCCCGCCTGGGCATGGCGCTCATGACCTCCACCGCGCGGCGCCTGTCGCTGCGCATGCGCCAGCTCAGTGCCCGCCTGGGCGCCCTGCTCACGGCGGGCTGATCCCCCCGTTCGCTGCCCCCGCCGCCTCCCTCCGCCACCCTCCTCAGGCAGACCACCATGGAACGCGATCAAGCCTCGAAGTTCATCACCGACCTGCTGCGCCTGATGGTCTCGCGCGGCGGCTCCGACCTGTTCCTGACGGCCGAGTTCCCGCCCGCCATCAAGGTCGACGGCAAGGTCACCAAGGTTTCACCGCAGCCGCTCACGCCGGGCCACACCCTGGCCCTGGCCCGCTCGGTCATGAACGACAAACAGGCCGCCGAGTTCGAGCGCACCAAGGAGTGCAACTTCGCCATCTCGCCGGGCGGGGTGGGGCGCTTCCGCGTGAACGCCTTCGTGCAGCAGGGCCACGTCGGCCTGGTGATGCGCGTCATCCCGCAGAACATCCCCACCATCGACGCCATGCGCCTGCCGCCCATCCTCAAGGACGTGGCCTCGACCAAGCGCGGCCTGGTCATCCTGGTGGGTGCCACGGGCTCGGGCAAATCGACCACGCTGGCGGCCATGGTGGACCACCGCAACGAGACCTCCCACGGCCACATCATCACGCTGGAAGACCCGGTCGAGTTCGTCCACCCGCACAAGAACTGCATCGTCACGCAGCGCGAGATCGGCCTCGACACCGAGGGCTGGGAGATCGCGCTGAAGAACACGCTGCGCCAGGCCCCCGACGTCATCCTGATGGGCGAAATCCGCGACCGCGAGACCATGGAGCACGCCGTGCAGTTCGCCGAAACCGGCCACCTGTGCATGGCCACGCTGCACGCCAACAGCGCCAACCAGGCGCTGGACCGCATCATCAACTTCTTCCCCGAAGAGCGCCGCGCCCAGCTGCTGATGGACCTCTCGCTCAACCTCAAGGCCCTGGTGTCGCAGCGCCTGATGCCGCGCCAGAGCGGCAAGGGCCGGGTGGCGGCCATCGAGATCCTGCTCAACACGCCGCTGATCGCCGACATGATCTTCAAGGGCGAGGTCGGCGAGATCAAGGAGATCATGAAGAAGTCGCGCGAGCTGGGCATGCAGACCTTCGACCAGGCGCTCTTCGACCTCTTCGAGGGCAACGACATCAGCTACGAGGACGCGCTGCGCAACGCCGATTCGGTCAACGACCTGCGCCTGCAGATCAAGCTCAACAGCCAGCGCGCGCGCAACCAGGACCTGGGCGCGGGCACCGAGCACATGCGCATCGTCTGAAGCCGGGGGCCGGGGCGGGCCTCTGACAGAATCGGTGCCTTGACCAGGAGATGCCGATGACCGCCGCCCCCCCAGCCTCACCCGTCGCCTCACCCGGCCTGGCCGACAAGGCCTACGAGCCGCATCCCGCCACCCGCGTGGCCTTCATCGGCCTGGGCACCATGGGCGGGCCGATGGCCGCGCACCTGCGGCGTGCCGGCCATCCCGTCACCGTCTACAACCGCACGCCGGCACGCGCCCAGGCCTGGCTGGCCGAACATGGCCAGGGCGAGCTGGCTTGCGCCGCCGCGGCCACACCCGCCGATGCCGCCCGCGGTGCCGCCGTGGCCTTCACCTGCGTGGGCAACGACGATGACCTGCGCGAGGTCGTCAGCGGCCCGCAGGGCGTGTTCCAGACCCTGCCGCCCGGCGCCATCGTGGTCGACCACACCACCACCTCCGCCGAGGTGGCCCGCGAGCTGGCCCAGGCCGCCCGCGAGCGCGGCCTGCAGTTCATCGACGCGCCGGTGTCCGGCGGCAACGTGGGCGCGCTCAATGGCGCGCTGACGGTGATGTGCGGCGGCGATGCCCAGGCTTTCGCGCAGGTGCGCCCCCTGGTCATGGCCTTCGCCCGCGCCGTCACCCACCTGGGCGACAGCGGTGCGGGCCAGCTGGCCAAGATGGTCAACCAGATCTGCGTGGGCGGTGTGCTGCAAAGCCTGGCCGAGGCCCTGGCCTTCGGCGAGAAGGCCGGGCTGGACATGCCGCGCGTGCTGGACGTGATCTCGCAAGGCGCGGCCAGCAGCTGGCAGATGGTGCACCGCGGCCCCACCATGCTGCGCAGCGAGTTCGATTTCGGCTTTGCCGTCGACTGGATGCGCAAGGACCTCGGCCTGGTGCTCGACGAAGCGCGCCGCCTGGGCGCGCGCGTGCCGGCCACGGCCCTCATCGACCAGTTCTATGCCGATGTGCAGGCCATGGGCGGTGGCCGCCAGGACACCTCCGGGCTGATCCGCCGCTTGCGCTGAGGCCTCAGCGTGGCGAGGCCGGCGCCGTGCCCGGCTCGCTGCTGGCGGGCCTGGGCTGGCGCTGGGCCAGCTCGTCTTCGCTGATGATCTGGAAGACCTTGACCACCTTCTTGACGCCGTCGATGCTGGCGGCCAGCTCGGCCGCGCGGTGGGCTTCGCGCTCGGTGACGATGCCCATCAGGTAGACCTCGCCACGCTCGACGACGATGTCGAAGGCGCTGCTGATGACGTCGCGCGCATCCACCAGCGTGGCGCGCACCTTGCCGGCCAGCAGCACATCGCTGGAGCGGCTGCCCAGCGAGCTGTTGGGCGCCACCACCAGCTGGTTGACCACGCTGCTGACGTTTTCCACGCGCGAGGCGATCTGCTCGGCGGTGAGGCGGTCGGCGTCGGCCGGCACCTCGCCGCTCAGCAGCACCATGCGGTTGAAGGCATTGACGTTGATGTGGGCGCGGCCACCGAAGGCGTCGCCCAGCCGGTTGCCGGCCTTGAGCTCGATGGCCTTGTCCTCGACCTGCGCGCCCGAGGTGCGGCGGTCGGTGGCCACGACGGCGCCGCCCACGGCCGCACCGACGACGAGCGGTGCACAGGCGCTCAGCGAGGTGAGCAGCGAAGCGGCCAGGCAGGCCGCGGCCAGCGGGCGGGTGTTCATGCGGATGTTCATGCGTCCTCTCCGAGCAAATGGTTGTCGACGGCTGCGCACAGGCCATGCAAGGCCAGCCAGCCCAGGGCAAACAAGGTGGGGGCCTGCGTGCCCGGCAGGGGCACCCAGACATCGGTGTCGCGCAACTGCGGGCCCAGCACGCTGGCGGCCTCGCCGGTGAAGGCCACCAGGGTCAGGTCCAGCTCGCGGGCGGCCTCGGTGGCGGCCAGCAGGTCGGGCTCGTGGCGCTCCATCGAGAAGGCCAGCCAGACGTCGCCGGGGTGGCCGAGGGCACGCAACTGCTGCGTGAGCGTGGCTTGCTGCGCATCGGCCGGCGGCGTCAGGGCATGGGCGGCCAGCGGCGGGCGCTCGCGGCCGGTGCCACGCACCAGCAGGTTGGCGGCCTGGCGGGCCAGCAGCGCGGCTTCGGCCTCACCGGCGCACAGCACCTTGCCGCCGGACGTCAGCGCGTGCATGAGGGCCTGCGCGGCGAAGTTGAGCTGCAGGGCCAGGCGCTCGGAGGACTGGTAGAGCCAGTCGGCAGTTTCCAGCAGCGGCTGCTGCAAATGGGTCGGCAGGTAGGGCGTGTCCGGCATGCGGCCGATGATATGTCAGCCCCGGGGGCCTCGGCGGGTCTCAGCTGGCATCGAAGGCCGCCGGCAACCAGCTCAGCACCTCGCCATCGATGGCCACCACGTCGAAACGACAGGGCGGCCACACCGAAAGTGTCTGAAGGTAAAACTTCGCCCCGAGGATGCAGCGGCGTTGTTTGCCCCGCGTGATGGAGGCCGCGGCGCCGCCGTGCGCGTCCCGGGCGCGCTGGCGCACCTCCACGAAGACCAGGGTGCCATCGCGGTCGCGCATGATCAGGTCGACCTCTGCGCCGCGTGCGCCGGGCCCGCGTGCCACCCGATAATTGCGCTCCACCAGCGTCAGCCCTTGCCCCAGCAGGTGCCGCAAGGCGCGTTCCTCACCCTCATCGCCCCGGGATTTCGTCGTGACCCTCGATGTCAATTTGTGGCTCCAGGCCGCCCAACAGGTGGCCGGCAGCCAGCAGTATCCCAAAGGCGCGCTCTACCTGGTGCCCACGCCCATCGGCAACCTCGCCGACCTCAGCCTGCGTGCCGTGCAGGTGCTGTCCCTGGCCGATGCCGTGGCCTGCGAGGACACCCGCGTCAGCGGCGGCCTGTTGCGCCACCTCGGTCTGGACAAGCCCTTGCTGGCGCTGCACCAGCACAACGAGGCCCAGGCCGCCGAGCAGGTGGTGGCGCGCCTGCAGCAAGGCCAGCGCGTGGCCTATGTCAGCGACGCCGGCACGCCCGCCATCTCCGACCCTGGCGCCCACCTGGTGCGGGCCGCGCAGGCCGCCGGCCTGACCGTGGTGCCCTTGCCCGGGCCCAGCAGCGTGACCACGGCCCTGAGCGCCGCCGGCGACGCGCAGGCCCATGGCTTCCGCTTCGAGGGCTTCCTGCCGTCCAAGGGCGCGGTGCGGCTGGCCCGCCTGCGCGAATTGCTCGGGCAGGACCACAGTGTGGTGCTGTTCGAGGCGCCCCACCGCATCGAGGCGCTGGCGCGCGAGTTGGCGGAGGTGCTGCCCGCCGGGCGCGTGACCCTGTGCCGCGAGCTGTCCAAGCAGTTCGAAACCATCGCCACGCTGGACGTGTCCGCGCTGTGCGCCTGGCTGCAGGCCGATGCCAACCGCCTGCGTGGCGAGTTCGTGGTGGTGGTGCACGCCCAGCCCGCCACCGAGGAAGCCCAGGCCTTGTCGCCCGCCGTCGCGGCCCTGCTGGCCGAGCTGGTGCGGCACGTGCCCGTGAAGCAGGCCGCCGCCCTGGTGGCCGATGTGCTGGGCCTGCCGCGCAAGGCCTTGTACGACGACGCCCTGCGACTGCGCCAGGCTGACGCGGCCGCCGACGCCGCCGACGATCTGCCCGACTGAGCCGCGGGCCCAAGGCACAGCGTGCGCTCTGTCATGCCTTCGCCCGGGCAGCGTAGCCCGGGTGGGTGGGTGGCGCACGCCGCACAGGCCAGCACACGCTACACACATCGCGGGAGAGTGCTTTCCCCGCCGCGAGGGTATGCCCCAAATTTAACGAAAGTCGTTCTCCAGATACTGCCCCTGTCTGCGAAACATGCGCATCACCCCTTCCCTTGGCGCAGGCACACACACAACAGGAGCACGAGCATGAACCTTCTTTCGACCCCTCGGGCCGCCAAAGCCGCGCTGAAAGCTGTCTGCGCTGCCGCTGCCCTCGCTGGCCTCGCCCTGGCCGCCCCCGCTGCCCATGCCGGCACCACCGCCAAGACCAGGTACCCCATCGTGCTGGTCCACGGCTTCATCGGCTTCGACAGCATCCTGGGCATCAACTATTTCTACGACATCCCCGGCAAGCTGCGCAACGAAGGCGCCACCGTCTACATCGCCTCGGTCAACCCCTCGCAGACCACCGAATTCCGCGGCGAGGAACTCGTCCAGCAGATGAAGCAGTGGGCCGCCAAGGACGGCGTCACCCGGTTCAACCTGGTCGGCCACAGCCATGGCGGCCCGACCGTGCGTTACGCCGCCGGCACCGTGCCCGGCATGGTCGCTTCCGTGAGCACCATGGCCGGCACGCACTTCGGCTCCAGGGTGGCCGATGACATCCTGGCCCGCACCACCCCGGGTGGCGGCTTCGACAGCCTGGCCAGCGCCGGCCTGAAGCTGATCTCCTGGCTGAGCGGCAACAAGACCACCAGCCAGGCCGACCTGCTCACCGCCCTCCATGCCCTCAGCAGCCAGGGGGCGGCCACGTTCAACGCCAAGTTCCCGGTGGGCGCACCCACCACCGCCTGCGGCAGCGGCCCCGAAGTCGCCAGTGTCAACGGCAACAGCCTGCGCTGGTACTCGTTCTCGGGCACCTCGGTGAAGACCAATGGCTGGGACATCTCCGACGCCATCCTGGCCTACACCGCCGACTACTTCAAGGGCGAAGAAAACGACGGCCTGGTCAGCCGCTGCTCCAGCCACTGGGGCAAGGTCATCAAGGACAACTACAGCTGGAACCACCTCGACGAGATCAACCAGGTGCTGGGCATCGTCGGTGCCAACTCGCCTGACCCGGTGGCCTTCTACATCCAGCATGCCAACCGCATGAAGCTGTCGGGCCTCTGACCTGGCCTGTGTGAACCGAGGCCAGCGGCGCGGAAGGCCGCCGCGCCCGGTTCGGAGACAATGCGCGCACCGCGTGACAGGGTGCGCGCGGCCCGTGAGCCCGAAGGTGTTGGCGATGCAGGTGCAAGGACGGATGAAGCAAGCATGGATGAAAGGCGCGGCAGCCGCGCTGGCCGTGGCCGTGCTCGGCTACCTGGTCTGGGGCCGCTCAGGCGGTTTGCCGGGCCTGACGGCGCTGACAGGGCAGGGCGCCGGCCAGGGCGGCTGGGGCATGATCCGCCCCGATGCCGCCAGTGCCGCGCTGCCGGCCGAGCCCGCCTCCCAGGCCCTGACGGCCGAGCAGGTGCGCGCACGCTTGTTCCAGCAGGGTTCTTTCAAGGGCACCGAGCCCCCTGGCGGCTGGTGTGTCGGTGCCGGCCGGCTCACGCCCTGCGCCGAGTTGCGCAAGCGCTTCGAGTACTACTTTCTGGGCCTGGGCGAGGTGAGTGTCCAGGACCTTCGCACCCTCGTCGAGGACGAAGCCCGTCGCGCCCACGGCGAGGCCCAGGCCGTGGCCATCATGGCCGTCTGGGACCGCTACTGGCAGCTGCGCAGCCATGCCTGGCGCAGCGTCTTCGTGCAATCCGACCCCGGCACCTGGCGCCCCGCTTTCGAGGAGCAGCGCCTGGTCCGCCGCCAGATCCTCGGCGAGGACTGGGCCCGCGCCTTCTATGCCGACGACGAGGTCCGCTTCAAGCAACTGATGGCCCAGGTCGAGTCTGGCCAGCCGCCGGCCATCGATCCCGGCGAGCCCGTGCCCCAGATGGCCCCCGGCAAAGACCCTGCCGCCGTGCACGCCGAGCGCGTGGCCCGCTACGGCCAGGCCGCCGCCGACCGCCTGGCCAGGGCCGACGCCGAATGGGCCGACTGGGAGCGCCGCCTGGCCGCGGCCCGCAACGAGTGGGAGCGACTCAAGGCCTCGCCGCAGCTGTCCGAGTTGCAGCGCAAGCAGGACATGGACAGCCACATCCAGGCCCACTTCCAGCCCGACGAGCAGGCCCGCGTGCGCGCCTTGCTGCACCTCTGACGCCCCCTGATCCGCGCCACTGCCGGCCCACCCGGGGCGGGCTTGCACAAGGCCGCGGCGCCCGTGCCACAATCGCCGCATGATCGCTGTTGACGCCACCCTTGCCCGCCTGCAAACCGCCCGCGACCTGCTGCTGGCGCCCTATGGCCTGGACGAAT
Source organism: Pseudomonadota bacterium (assembly GCA_022566735.1). GTDB lineage: Bacteria > Pseudomonadota > Gammaproteobacteria > Burkholderiales > Burkholderiaceae_C > Aquabacterium. Next base: position 32,537 of record JADFIG010000030.1, on the reverse strand, counting down.
CCAGCCTGCTGAACGCCCTGCGCGTCATCACCCAGCACCGGGTCGACGACGCCGACCTGTACTTCCAGTACACCCGCAGCGAAGGCTGGAGCCTGGAAGAAGGCATCGTCAAGTCCGGCAGCTTCGGCATCGACCAGGGCGTGGGCGTGCGCGCCATCTCCGGTGAGAAGACCGCCTTCGCCTATTCCGACGACATCTCCGAGGCCGCGCTGCTGGACGCGGCCCGCACCGTGCGCACCATCGCCGCCGCCGGCCAGAGCCGCCGCGTCAAGGTCGATGGCCACCGCGTCGTGCCCAGCCGCAGCCTCTACGCTTCGTTCGACCCGATCGCCTCCATGGACAGCGCCGCCAAGGTCGCGCTGCTGGAAGACGTCGAGCGCCGCGCCCGCGCCAAGGACCCGCGCATCGTGCAGGTCATGGCCGGCCTGGGCTGCGAATACGACGTTGTCCTGGTGGCGCGCGCCAATGGCGTGCTGGCCGCCGACGTGCGCCCCCTCATCCGCCTGTCCGTCACCGTGATCGCCGAGCAGAACGGCCGCCGCGAAGTGGGCTCCGGCGGGGGCGGTGGCCGCCACGACCTGGCCTACTTCACGCCCGACATCGTCCAGACCTACGTCGACCAGGCCGCGCACGCCGCCCTGGTCAACCTCGAAGCCCGCCCGGCACCGGCTGGCGAAATGACCGTCGTGCTGGGCAATGGCTGGCCTGGCATCCTGCTGCACGAAGCGGTGGGTCACGGCCTGGAAGGCGACTTCAACCGCAAGGGCTCCAGCGTCTACGCCGGTCGCATCGGCCAGCGCGTCGCCTCCAAGGGCGTCACCGTGCTCGACGACGGCACCCTGCCGGACCGCCGCGGCTCGCTCAACATCGACGACGAAGGCCACGTCAGCCAGCGCAACGTCCTGATCGAAGACGGCATCCTGCGCGGCTACATCCAGGACGCCACCAACGCCCGCCTGATGAAAACGGCGCCCACCGGCAACGGCCGCCGCGAAAGCTACGCCCACCTGCCCATGCCGCGCATGACCAACACCTACATGCTGGCCGGCGACCGTGACCCGCAGGAAATCGTCGCTTCCATCGACCGCGGGGTCTACGCCGTCAACTTCGGTGGCGGCCAGGTGGACATCACCTCGGGCAAGTTCGTGTTCTCCGCCTCCGAGGCCTACTGGGTCGAAAAGGGCAAGATCCTCTACCCGGTCAAGGGCGCCACCCTGATCGGCAACGGCCCCGACGCCATGAACCGCGTCTCCATGATCGGCAACGACCTGGCGCTGGACACCGGCGTGGGCACCTGCGGCAAGGAAGGCCAGAGCGTGCCCGTGGGCGTGGGCCAGCCCACCCTGCGCATCGATGGCCTGACGGTGGGCGGCACGGCCTGAGCCGCACCGCCAAGTCACATCACAAGGTCGTGATGACCTCGGTCGAGGGCAGGCGCGACTTCGGCAGCTGCGCGTTGAAGTCGTCCGCTGCACGGAAGCCCAGCGCCACGATCACGGTGCTGGAAAATCCCTGTTCGCGCAGGCCCAGGGCCTCGTCCACCGCGGCCGGGTCGAAGCCCTCGATCGGGCATGCGTCCACGCCCATGGCCGCCGCGCCCAACAGCAAAAAGCCCAGGGCCAGATAGACCTGCTTGTCGGCCCAGTGCTGGGCATCGCGGCGTTCGAAGCGGTGCTGGTTCACAAAGAACGAGCGGCCACGGTGCTGGCCGGCACGCGCCTCCTCTGTGGCGAAGCGGCCATCTGCCTGCTCCTGCGCCAGCACGCGCGCCAGGTGCTCGTCCGTGAGCGACTGCCGGGTGCACAGCACCACCACGTGCGAGGCGTTGCGCACCTTGGGCGCGTTGTACGCATGGCCCGCAGCCATCGTGTCGGCGATGCGGGCCTTGCCGCTGTCGCTGCTGGCGATCACGAAATGCCAGGGCTGGACGTTGGTCGACGAGGGGCTGAAGCGCAACAGGGCCTCGATCTGGCTGGCTTGCGCGGGGCTGAGCTTGCGGCTGGGGTCGAAGGCCTTGGTGGTGTAGCGGGTCTGGACGAGGTCTGAGAGGTGCGTGGTCATGGAGCTCTGCCTGGTGGGTGCGCATCAGCGCCGTGGCCGCATCTTCATTCATCTTCCATGTTTGAAAAATAGGCTAATGTTTGAATGAATTTCAAACATCATTTGAAGATGAAAGCCTTGTCAGACCTGCAGCTGTTCATCGCGACCGTCGAGGCGGGCAGCCTGTCCGCGGCCGCACGCAAGCTGGGCCTGACCCCCGCGGCGGCCAGCGCGGCCCTCCATCGCCTGGAAGCCGAACTCGGTGCGCCCTTGCTGCTGCGCTCCACCCGCAGGCAACGCATCACCCCGCAAGGGGAGCTGTTCCTTGAGCGCGCGCGCCAGGCCGTCGACCTCCTGGAGGTGGCCAGCCAGCAGATCCGGTGCGGACAGGTGGTGGCGCAGGGCAGCCTGCAGGTGTCGATGCCGTCGGACCTGGGGCGCCACGTCCTGCTGCCCTGGCTGGACGAGTTCATGGCGGCTCACCCGCGCATCCACCTGCGCCTGCAAGTCTCCGATCGGCTGGCGGATGTCTATGGCCAGCCCGTCGATCTGGCCATCCGCTACGGCATCCCGCCCGACTCCGACCTGGTCGCCTTGCCGCTGGCGCCGGACAACCGCCGTGTGCTGGTGGCTTCGCCTGACCACGTCCGGCGCCTGGGCGCACTGGCCCATCCCGAAGAACTGCAGCGACGCAACTGCCTTTGCTATGTGCTGGGCGAGCAGGTGCACCAGCGCTGGCGCTTCTGGCAAGACGGACAGGCTTTCGACGTCGACGTGCGGGGTGACCGCCAGGCCGACGATGGCGAGGTGGTGCACCGCTGGGCCCTGGCCGGCCTGGGCATCGCCTACAAATCGCAACTCGACGTCCAGGCCGACCTGCGGGCCGGGCGCCTGATCCGCCTCTGCCCGGGCTGGCAGGGCGAAGCCAGCCCCCTGAACCTGCTGTGCGCCGACCGCAGGCAACTCGGCCCGGCCGTCCGCCTCCTGCACGCCTTCCTGGCCGAGCGTCTGGCGACCTGGGCCGCTTGAGCAGATCGGGTGAGCGGATCGGGTGGTTCGGCTCTTCTTGCCCGTCATGCGAAGAGACGCTTGACTCGGTGGGCGGAACTCGTGCATAATGCAAGGCTTCGCTGTTGAGGCGTTCATTTTCGGCCTGCCAACCCCATCGGCAGGGTTCTTCGAAATGGGTGTCTTTTCAGATCCGCCCGTTCTACGGGCCCAAGACTGATGGTTCGTTGTTGTGCAGTGGTTTGTGCAGCCGAACAATCAAGTTGGGGTACACCATGATCCAAATGCAATCGCGACTGGACGTCGCTGACAACACGGGTGCTAAGAGCGTCATGTGCATCAAGGTGCTCGGTGGCTCTAAGCGTCGTTACGCCGGTATCGGCGACATCATCAAGGTGAGCATCAAAGAAGCTGCACCGCGTGGCCGCGTCAAAAAGGGCGAGGTCTACAGCGCTGTGGTCGTGCGCACCGCCAAGGGTGTGCGTCGCCAGGATGGTTCGCTGGTCAAGTTCGACGGCAACGCCGCCGTGCTGCTGAACGCCAAGCTGGAGCCCATCGGCACCCGCATCTTCGGCCCCGTGACGCGTGAACTGCGTACCGAGCGCTTCATGAAGATCGTGTCGCTGGCTCCCGAGGTTCTGTAAGCCTCGGTCAACCTTCCAGGTTCAGCAAAGGACAGCTCAATGAACAAGCTCAAAACCGGCGACCAGGTCATCGTTCTGACCGGCCGTGACAAAGGCAAGCGCGGCACCGTGTCGTCCCGCGTCGACGCCGACCATCTGGTGGTCGATGGCGTGAACGTGGTCAAGAAGCACGTGAAGCCCAACCCCCTGAAGGGCACCACCGGCGGCATCGTCGACAAGACCATGCCCATCCACCAGTCCAACGTGGCGATCTTCAACCCTGCTTCTGGCAAGGCTGACCGCGTCGGCATCAAGCTCCTGGCTGACGGCAAGAAAGTGCGCGTCTTCAAGTCCAGCGGCGAAGAAATCAAGGCTTGACGAGGTCGAATATGTCCCAGCAACAAGCTCGCCTGCAGCAGATCTACCGCGAAAAGATCGTGCCCGAACTGATGGCCAAGTTTGGCTACAAGTCGATCATGGAAGTGCCGCGTCTGACCAAGATCACCCTGAACATGGGTGTCTCGGAAGCCGTGTCGGACAAGAAAGTCATGGAACACGCCGTCGGCGACCTGACCAAGATCGCCGGCCAGAAGCCTGTGGTCACGATGTCCCGCAAGGCCATCGCCGGCTTCAAGATCCGCGAAAACATGCCCATCGGCTGCATGGTCACCCTGCGTGGCGTCACCATGTACGAATTCCTGGACCGCTTCGTCACCGTCTCGCTGCCCCGCGTGCGTGACTTCCGCGGCATCTCGGGTCGCTCCTTCGACGGCCGCGGCAACTACAACGTCGGCGTCAAGGAGCAGATCATCTTCCCGGAAATCGAGTACGAGAAGATCGACGCTGTCCGTGGTCTGAACATCAGCATCACGACGACCGCCAAGACCGACGACGAAGCCAAGGCTCTGCTGCAGGCTTTCAAGTTCCCGTTCAAGAACTGAGGCCCACCATGGCAAAAGTCTCTCTGAAGCAACGCGAAGAAAAGCGCGAAAAGCTGGTTGCCAAGTACGCCAAGAAGTACGCGGAACTCAAGGCCATCATCGACGACAGCAACAAGTCCGATGAAGAGCGCTACGCCGCTCGCCTGGAGCTGCAGAAACTGCCGCGCAACGCGAACCCGACCCGCCTGCGCGCACGTTGCAACCTGACTGGCCGCCCCCGTGGCACCTTCCGTCAGTTCGGCCTCGGCCGCACCAAGATCCGTGAATTGGCTTTCGCTGGCGACATCCCCGGTGTCACCAAGGCGAGCTGGTAATCCCGGCAGGGCACGAACAGGAGTTATCCCATGAGCATGAGTGATCCCATCGCCGACATGCTGACGCGCATCCGCAACGCTCAAATGGTCAACAAGACCAACGTTGCGCTGCCGTCGTCGAAGCTGAAAGTCGCGATCGCCCAAGTCCTGAAGGACGAAGGCTACATCGACGGTTTCGCCGTCACCGGCGAAGCTGCCAAGCCCACGCTGGAAATCGCACTGAAGTACTACGCTGGTCGCCCGGTCATCGAGCGCATCGAGCGTGTGTCCCGTCCCGGTCTGCGCATCTACAAGGGCCGTCACGACATCCCTCAGGTCATGAACGGCCTGGGCGTTGCCATCGTGACCACCCCCAAGGGCGTCATGACCGACCGCAAGGCTCGCGCTGCCGGCATCGGCGGCGAAGTGCTCTGCTACGTCGCCTGATCGAGGAGCAATCGCAATGTCCCGCGTTGGAAAAATGCCGATCGCCGTCCCTCAAGGTGTGGACGTCAAGATCTCTGCCGAAGCCATCACCATCAAGGGTGGCAACGGCACCCTGAGCCTGCCGGTCAACGGCCTGGTCACCGTCACGCAAGACGGCGCCTCGCTGAAGGTCGCCCCGGCCAACGAATCCACCGAAGCCAATGCCATGTCCGGCACCTTCCGTGCCCTGCTGAACAACACCGTCAACGGTGTCAGCAAGGGTTTCGAGAAGAAGCTGACCCTGGTCGGCGTGGGCTTCCGTGCCCAGGCCCAAGGTCAGAAGCTGAACCTGCAGATTGGTTTCTCTCACCCCGTGGTGAAGGACATGCCTGCCGGCATCAAGGTCGAGACCCCGTCTCAGACCGAGATCCTGATCAAGGGCGCCGACCGCCAGGTCGTCGGCCAGATCGCCGCCGAGGTGCGCGCCTTCCGTCCGCCTGAGCCTTACAAGGGCAAGGGCATCCGCTATGCGGACGAGCGCGTGGTCATCAAAGAGACCAAGAAGAAGTAAGGAGCTGCATCATGGCAATGAGCAAGAAGGAACAGCGCCTGCGTCGCGCACGCCAGACCCGTGCACGCATCGCCCTGCAAGGCGCCGTGCGTCTGACGGTCACCCGCAGCAACCTGCACATCTACGCCAGCGTGATTTCTGGCGACGGCAGCAAGATCATCGCAATGGCTTCCACCCAAGAGAAGGAAGTCCGCGAGCAGATCAAGAACGGCGGCAACGCCGAAGCCGCCACCCTGATCGGCAAGCGCATTGCCGAGAAGGCCAAGGCTGCTGGCGTCGAGAAGGTCGCTTTCGACCGCGCTGGTTACCAATACCACGGTCGTATCAAGGCCCTGGCCGATGCCGCGCGCGAAGCCGGCCTCGTGTTCTAAGCCGTCTGCAACCGGAAGGAATTTCAAATGGCTAAGTTTCAACCCAAGGTGGCAGACGAAGGTCGCGACGACGGTCTGCGCGAGAAGATGATCCAGGTGAACCGCGTGACCAAAGTGGTCAAGGGCGGTCGGATCATGGGCTTCGCAGCACTGACCGTGGTCGGCGACGGCGATGGCCGCATCGGCATGGGCAAGGGCAAGGCGCGTGAAGTGCCGCTGGCCGTGCAAAAGGCCATGGACCAGGCACGTCGCGGCATGCTGAAGGTGCCTCTGAAGAACGGTTCGGTGTTCCACAACCTGACCGGCGAACACGGCGCAGCCAAGGTGCTGCTGGCTCCGGCACCCGCCGGTACCGGCATCATCGCCGGCGGCCCGATGCGCGCTGTCTTTGAAGTCATGGGCATCACCGACATCGTGGCCAAGAGCCTCGGCTCGTCGAACCCCTACAACATGGTTCGCGCCACCTTCGACGCCCTGAACAAGGCCACCACCCCGGCCGAAGTCGCTGCCAAGCGCGGTCTGACCGTTGAAGACATCTTCAACTGATCGCAGGAGAGCTGACATGAGCGAAAAGAAAACTGTCACGGTCAAGTTGGTTCGCAGCCCGATCGGTACCCGTGCCGATCACCGCGCCACCGTGCGCGGCCTGGGTCTGCGTCGCATGCACAGCACCGCTGTCCTGGAAGACACGCCCGCTGTGCGCGGCATGATCAACAAGGTCCGCTACATGGTTGTGGTGGTCTGAGCCACTGCAGTCTCTGGGGAATACCATGGAACTCAATAGCATCAAGCCCGCATCGGGTGCCAAGCATGCCAAGCGCCGCGTCGGCCGTGGCATCGGCTCCGGCCTGGGCAAGACCGCCGGTCGCGGTCACAAGGGTCAGAAGTCGCGTTCGGGTGGCTACCACAAGGTGGGCTTCGAAGGCGGTCAGATGCCTCTGCAACGCCGCCTGCCCAAGCGCGGTTTCAAGTCGCACCTGCTGAAGTACAACGCCGAGATCACCCTGAGTGAACTGCAGGCTCTGGGCGCCACCGAAGTGGACCTCCTGGTGCTCAAGCAAGCCGGCCTGATCCCTCAGCTGGCCAAGAACGTCAAGGTCATCAAGTCCGGCGAGCTGACTGCCAAGGTCGCTCTCAAGGGCATCGGCGCCACCGCTGGCGCCAAGGCCGTGATCGAAGCCGCTGGCGGCTCGCTGGCTGAATAAGTCGGCACAAGCAGCAAACACGAACGTCAAGCCTGAACAGGACTCAGCGTGGCAACCTCTCCCAATCAACTGGCTCAAAGCGGCAAGTTCGGCGACCTCCAGCGTCGCCTGACTTTCCTGCTGCTGGCGCTGGTCGTCTACCGCATCGGGGCGCACATCCCCGTGCCGGGGATCGACCCTGCCCAGCTGCAGCAGCTGTTCAAGGGCCAGCAGGGCGGCATCCTGAGTCTGTTCAACATGTTCTCGGGCGGCGCGCTGTCGCGCTTCACCGTGTTTGCGCTGGGCATCATGCCCTACATCTCCTCGTCCATCATCATGCAGATGATGGGCTATGTGATCCCGCAGCTGGAGCAGCTCAAGAAAGAGGGCGAAGCCGGCCGTCGCAAGATCACGCAGTACACACGCTACGCCACCGTCGGCCTGGCGCTGTTCCAGTCCTTCGGCATCGCCGTGGCCCTGGAAGGCACCGCCGGCCTGGTCATCAGCCCCGGCTTCGGCTTCCGCATGACGACCGTCATCAGCCTGACCGCCGGCACGATGTTCCTGATGTGGCTGGGTGAGCAGATCACCGAGCGCGGCCTGGGCAATGGCATCTCGATCCTGATCTTCGGCGGCATCGCTGCCGGCCTGCCCGGCGCCATGGGTGGCTTGTTCGAATTGATCCGCACCGGTGCCATGAGCATCCCTGCCGCGATCTTCATCGTCGCCCTGGTCGGTCTGGTCACCTTCTTCGTGGTCTATGTCGAGCGTGGCCAGCGCAAGATCCTGGTCAACTACGCGAAGCGCCAGGTCGGCAACCGCGTGTATGGTGGTCAGTCGTCGCACCTGCCGCTGAAGATCAACATGGCCGGTGTGATCCCGCCGATCTTCGCCTCGTCGATCATCCTGCTGCCGACCACCGCCGTGGGCTGGTTCGCCACGGGCGACAGCATGCGCTGGCTCAAGGACATCGCCAGCATGCTGTCTCCGGGTCAACCGATCTACGTGCTCCTGTATTCCGTCGCCATCGTCTTCTTCTGCTTCTTCTACACGGCTCTGGTGTTCAATAGCCGCGAGACCGCAGACAATCTCAAGAAGAGTGGTGCCTTCATTCCTGGCATCCGTCCTGGTGACCAGACCGCGCGTTACATCGACAAGATCCTCGCCCGTCTGACCCTGGCCGGCGCCGCATACATCACCGCCGTGTGCCTGCTGCCCGAGTTCCTCGTGCTCAAGTACAACGTGCCGTTCTATTTCGGTGGGACTTCCCTGCTCATCATCGTGGTGGTCACGATGGACTTCTGGGCCCAGGTGCAGTCCTACGTCATGTCTCAGCAGTATGACTCTCTGCTGAAGAAGGCAAATTTCAAGTCGAGCTGATGTCAGTTCGGCCGAGGGTCCGGCAAGCCGGCAGGCACCAGCGGGTGTCTAGGCAGGCCAGGCGCTCCAAAGGTTGAGTCGTGCTCGCATCGTGTTCCGGGCGAAGTGAGCTTGAAGGTGAAGTGACCCCGGAAACGTGGGCGAAATTCCGCGGAGCATTCTGCGGTTCAGGAGAAGACCATGAAAGTTTCGGCATCCGTCAAGAAGATGTGCCGCAATTGCAAAATCATCCGTCGCAAGGGTGTGGTTCGCGTGATCTGCACCGACCCGCGTCACAAGCAGCGTCAAGGCTGATTGGCCGGACGTAGCGACGACACACGCGTACAGAGGACTTTATGGCACGTATTGCTGGCATCAACATTCCGCCGCACAAGCACACCGAAATCGGTCTGACTTCGATCTACGGCATCGGTCGCACCACCGCGCAGAAGATCTGCGTGGCCGCAGGCATCGCCTTCGACAAGAAGGTCAAGGACCTGACGGACGCCGACCTGGAGAAGATTCGTGAGGAAGTGGGCAAGCTCACCATCGAAGGTGACCTGCGTCGCGAACTCTCGATGAACATCAAGCGCCTGATGGACCTGGGTTGCTACCGCGGTTTCCGTCATCGCCGTGGCCTGCCCATGCGCGGTCAGCGCACCCGCACCAACGCCCGCACTCGCAAGGGTCCCCGCAAGGCGATCGCTGGCAAGAAGTGATCCGGCTTGGTTGAAGAGTTCGAAAGAGATACATCATGGCAAAAGCACCTGCGAACAGCGCCGCCCGTCGTGTGAGCAAGAAGGTCCGCAAGAACATTGCGGACGGCATCGCCCACGTGCACGCCTCGTTCAACAACACCATCATCACCATCACGGACCGTCAGGGCAACGCCCTGTCCTGGGCCTCTTCCGGTGGTCAAGGTTTCAAGGGCTCGCGCAAGTCCACCCCCTTCGCCGCCCAGGTGGCTGCCGAAGTGGCTGGCCGCGCAGCTCAGGAACAAGGCATCAAGAACCTGGACGTCGAGATCAAGGGCCCCGGTCCTGGCCGCGAATCGTCCGTGCGCGCCCTGGCTTCGCTGGGCATCCGCATCAATTCGATCTCTGACGTGACCCCGGTGCCGCACAACGGTTGCCGTCCGCAGAAGCGTCGTCGCATCTGAGCTTGCTGGCCGGCCTTGAGGGGCTGGCCACGGGCAGCGCCGCTGGTGTCAGTGGCCTGTCCTGGTGATTTCCGAGTGGCCCGACGGGGCTTCTTCAAAAACCACCCAATGCTTGCTACAATGGCAAGTTCCCCGAAGACCTCACCGCTGTGTGCTTTGTCGCATGGCGGTTTGGTTGTTTCTTGAAGCCCACCGTCTGAGCGATCGCATTCGCCAGACTCGCGCCGAGCACCCCCTCCGACGGGTCGGCGTCAGATCAAACAAGGACACGAAAAGTGGCACGTTACCTCGGACCCAAGGCCAAACTGGCCCGCCGCGAAGGCACCGACCTGTTCCTCAAGAGCGCCCGCCGCCCCATCAGCGACAAGGCCAAGTTCGACACCAAGCCTGGCCAACACGGCCGCACTTCGGGCTCGCGCACCTCCGACTTCGGTCTGCAACTGCGTGAAAAGCAGAAGGTCAAGCGCATGTACGGCGTGCTGGAAAAGCAATTCCGTCGCTACTTCGCCGAAGCCGAGCGCCGCAAGGGCAACACCGGCTCGAACCTGCTGTTCCTGCTGGAATCGCGCCTGGACAACGTCGTCTACCGCATGGGCTTTGCCTCGACCCGCGCCGAAGCCCGTCAGCTGGTGGGCCACAAGGGCGTGACCGTGAACGGTCAGGTCGTGAACATCCCGTCGTACCTGGTCAAGGCCAACGACGTGGTCGCCGTGCGTGAAAAGGCCAAGAAGCAGGTCCGCGTGCAGGAAGCCTACAAGCTGGCCGAGTCCATCGGTCTGCCCGGTTGGGTGTCGGTCGATGGCGCCAAGCTGGAAGGCGTCTTCAAGAAGACACCGGACCGCGACGAATTCGGCTCCGACATCAACGAATCGCTGATCGTCGAACTGTATTCGCGTTGATGCGTTCATTGGCTGCGCTGCACGGTCCACGGGTCGTGCGCGCGGCCTTGTGCCGTTCGGCTTTCGGGCCTGGCGGCATGTGTTTTTTCAGGGCCGGGGCAGCCGCTCCGGTTGGTCCAGCAGCCTTATCGGTGTAACGAGCCGAGGGTATTGACAGGAAGACCTCATGCAAACCAATTTGCTGAAACCCAAAGCCATCCAGGTGGAACCGCTGGGCGGTCACCGCGCCAAGGTCACGCTCGAACCCTTCGAGCGCGGCTATGGCCACACCCTCGGCAACGCGCTGCGTCGCGTGCTGCTGTCGTCGATGGTCGGTTTCGCTCCCACGGAAGTCACCATCGCTGGCGTGCTGCACGAGTACTCGGCCATCGATGGCGTGCAAGAAGACGTCGTTCACATCATGCTGAACCTCAAGGGCGTGGTGTTCCGTCTGCACAACCGTGACGAAGTCACCCTGGTGCTGCGCAAGGACGGCGAAGGCCCCGTCACGGCCGCCGACATCCAGACCCCGCACGACATCGAGATCGTCAACCCCAACCACGTGATCGCCCACCTGTCGCAAGGCGGGAAGCTGGACATGCAGATCAAGGTGGAAAAGGGCCGCGGCTACGTGCCTGGCAACATCCGCCGCTATGGCGAAGAGTCGAGCAAGGCCATCGGCCGCATCGTGCTGGACGCTTCGTTCTCGCCGGTCAAGCGCGTGAGCTACACGGTCGAGAGCGCCCGTGTGGAACAGCGCACCGACCTGGACAAGCTGGTCATGGAGATCGAAACCAACGGCGCCATTTCGCCCGAGGAAGCGATCCGTGCTTCGGCCAAGATCCTGGTGGAGCAGCTGGCCGTGTTCGCGCAACTGGAAGGCTCCGAGATCGCCGCCTTCGACGCGCCCGCCAAGTCGGCCCAGCACTTCGACCCGATCCTGCTGCGCCCGGTGGACGAGCTCGAACTCACCGTTCGCTCGGCCAACTGCCTGAAGGCCGAGAACATCTACTACATCGGCGACCTCATCCAGCGCACCGAGACCGAGCTGCTCAAGACCCCGAACCTGGGTCGCAAGTCGCTCAACGAGATCAAGGAAGTGCTGGCGTCGCGTGGTCTGGCCCTGGGTTCGCGCCTGGAAGCCTGGCCGCCGCAAGGTCTGGACAAGCGTTGATTTTTTGAAAGTGGATGCACCCGGTCAACGGGGCATCCGGTGCACCCGGCGGTACCTTGAAACGGCCGTCGGTTTTGATAATGAAAGGAAAGCACCATGCGTCACGGAAACGGACTCCGTAAACTGAACCGCACTTCGTCTCACCGCGCTGCCATGTTCCGCAACATGTGCAACTCGCTGATCGAGCACGAGGCCATCAAGACCACCGTGCCCAAGGCCAAGGAACTGCGCCGCATCGTCGAGCCGCTGATCACCCTGGCCAAGGTCCCGACCGTGGCCAACCGCCGTCTGGCGTTCGACCGCCTGCGCAACCGCGACAACGTGGTCAAGCTGTTCGACGTGCTGGGCCCGCTGTTCGCCAAGCGTCCTGGCGGCTACACCCGCATCCTGAAGATGGGCTTCCGCGTGGGCGACAACGCTCCGATGGCCTACATGGAGCTGGTCGAGCGCAGCCACGACGGCGCTGCCGCTGAAGAAGGCGCTGCTGAATAAGCTGCAGCCGGCTTGGTCCGCCCAAGGCCCGATCAAGGCCCGCACGCCCCGCGCGTTGCGGGCTTTTTCTTTGCCGGGTTGTGCCTGGCGGAACTGGTCTTCGCCACGTTGGGCCCCCCAGGAAGATTTCGGTGCGACTTCTGGCCAAACTGTCAAAGTTGTGCCATAATTTATGTCTCTGCCGCGGGGTGGAGCAGTCTGGTAGCTCGTCGGGCTCATAACCCGAAGGTCGTCGGTTCAAATCCGGCCCCCGCAACCAAAGAACATGGGATCCTGGTTCAGCACAGCCGTGCCACACCAGCGCCAGGGTCCTGATGTCGAGGCCTTCACACGCTCGTGTGAGGTCGCCCTGGACATCGAACACCGCATCTGGCGCGGGGTGGAGCAGTCTGGTAGCTCGTCGGGCTCATAACCCGAAGGTCGTTGGTTCAAATCCGGCCCCCGCAACCATCAACAGAGATTCGCCGGCCGTTGCGTACAGCAACCGGCCGGCGTTTTTCATCCTCCCCCCATTGTTTGTGGCCGGCGTGGCTTGTGCCTTGCGTTATAAACGCATGCATACAAGGAACCGAGTCGCCTGAACCGAGTCACCCGATGCGTCCCAGCCGCCCCGCCCCTCGCCCGGATCGTCGCCAAGATCGGCCCCCCGCGGCCATCCGGGCCGTCGGCCCCAGGCTGGTGGGCAAGCTGGAGGTGTCCACCGAGCGGGGCGCTTTCCTTGGCGACACGCGCATCCGCCTGCTGGAGGCCATCGCGCAGCACGGCTCGATCTTGCAGGCGGCCAGGCATGTCCCGCTGTCGTACAAGGCGGCCTGGGACGCGGTCGATGCCATGAACAACCTGGCCGACCAGCCCCTGGTCGAGCGCAGCACCGGTGGCAGGCGTGGCGGCGGCACCGTCCTCACCGACCACGGCCGCAAGGTGGTGAGCCTGTACCGCGCGCTGGAGACCGAGTACCAGCTGGGGCTAGACCGCCTGATGGCGCAATGGGGCGATGTCGAGGCCAGCGACGTGCGCGCATTCCAGCAGGTGCTGCGCCGCATGGGCATGCGCACCAGCGCGCGCAACCAGTTCGCCTGCACGGTGGCGGGCCTGCGCGAAGGCGAGGTGGACTGCGAGGTCCGCCTCCGTCTGGACGACGCCCACGAACTGGTGGCCGTGATCACGCAGGACTCTGCCGAGCAGCTGGGCCTGGAGATCGGCATGGACGTGGTGGCGCTGGTGAAGGCCTCGGCGGTGCTGCTGCTGACCGACGAGGGCCTGCGCACGAGTGCGCGCAACCAGCTGTGGGGCACGGTCGAGCGGGTCACCGATGGCCAGGTCAATGCCGAGGTGGTGATCTCGCTGGGCGGGGGCAGGACGGTCACGTCGGTGGTCACGCAAGCATCCATCGCCACCTTGGGGCTGGCCAGGGGCGTCCGGGTGTGTGCCATGTTCAAGTCGTCCAGCGTGATCCTGGCGGTGCTGGGCTGAGGCCGGCCGCCACGCGCTGATCCTGGAGGGGTGAGAGATGAAGCATGTCGTCCGTCGCCGTGGTGCGCGCAGTGCCGGGGCCTGGGCCCTGGTGTCCCGGTGGGTCTTGTGGGCCTTGTGCGCCTTGTCGGTCCCGCTGTCCCAGGCCCGGGCCGCGGAGGTCCAGGTGGCCGTGGCCGCCAACTTCGCCGGCCCCTTCCAGAAGATCGCCGCGGTCTTCCAGGCCCAGACCGGCCACACCACCCGGGTGTCGGTGGGCTCGACCGGCAAGTTCCACACGCAGATCAGGGAGGGCGCGCCTTTCGACGTGCTGCTCGCGGCCGACCAGGAGACCCCCAGGAGGCTCGAAGACGAGGGCCTGGCCGTGAAGGGCCGGACCTTCACCTACGCCAAGGGCAAGCTGGTGCTGTGGAGCGCCAAGGCGGGCGTCGTCGATGACCAGGGTGCCGTGCTGAAGAAGGGTGACTTTGCCCGCCTGGCGCTGGCCAACCCCAGGCTGGCGCCCTATGGTGCGGCGGGCATCGAGACGCTCCGGGCCCTGGGCCTGTACGAGCGGCTGCAGGCCAGGATCGTGCAGGGCGACAACATCGCGCAGGCCTTCCAGTTCGTGGCCACGGGCAATGCCGAGCTCGGCTTCGTGGCGCTGTCGCAGGTCGCGCCGCCGGACAAGCCGGCCGGGGGCTCCCACTGGGTCGTGCCGCCCGGGCTCTACACCCCCATCCTGCAGGATGCGGCCTTGCTCAAGAGGGGCGAGGGCAACGAGGCTGCCGCGGCCCTGCTGAAGTTCCTCCAGGGCGACAAGGCCCGCCTCATCGTCAAGACCTTTGGCTATGCGCTGTGATGCTGGACGCAGATGACCTGCAGGCCTTGCGCCTGACGGCCAGCCTGGCCACCCTGACGACCGTGTGCCTGCTGGTGCTGGGCACGCCCATCGCCTGGTGGCTGGCCCGCACCCGCTCGCGCCTGAAGGGCGTGGTCGCCGCCGTGGTGGCCTTGCCCCTGGTCCTGCCGCCCACGGTCATCGGCTTCTACCTGCTGATGCTGATGGGGCCCCACGGCCCCGTGGGCCAGTTCACCCAGTGGCTGGGCTGGGGGCTGCTGCCCTTCACCTTCTGGGGCCTGGCGGTGGGCTCGGTCATGCATTCCTTCCCCTTTGTCGTGCAGCCCTTGCAGCAGGCCTTCGAGGCCATCGGCCCCCGTCCCCTGGAGGTGGCCGCGACCTTGCGCGCCTCTCCCTGGGACCGCTTCGTGACCGTGGCGCTGCCGCTGGCCCGGCCCGGCTTCCTCACCGCCGCGGTGCTGGGCTTCGCGCACACGGTGGGCGAGTTCGGCGTGGTGCTGATGATCGGCGGCAACATCCCCGGTGCGACGCGCGTGCTGTCGGTGGCGCTGTACGGGCACGTCGAGGCGATGGACCACGGCAAGGCCGAGGTCCTGGCCGGCGGCATGGTGGCCTTTGGCTTCCTGGTGATGCTGGTGCTGTACGTGCTCAATGGCCGCGTGTCGGGCGCGGGCTCACCGGTGCGGGGGGCAGGCCATGGCTGAGCTGAGCGCCGAGCTGCGCGTGCGCTACGCGGGCTTTTCTCTGGATGTGGCCTTGCGCCTGCCGGCCACCGGCATGACGGTGCTGTTGGGGCCCTCGGGCTGCGGCAAGACCACGGTGCTGCGGGCCCTGGCCGGGCTGGCGCGCGCGCAAGGCCGTGTCCAGCTCGATGGCGAGGTCTGGCAGGACGACAGCCGACGGGTCTTCGTGCCCACGCACCGCCGTGCCATCGGCCATGTCTTCCAGGAAGCCAGCCTGTTTGCGCACATGGATGTGCGGGACAACCTGAACTACGGCCGCAGGCGCGTCGCCCGCCAGGCTCAGCAGGTGGGCTTTGACGAGGCCGTGGACTTGCTGGGCATCGGGCACCTGCTCGACAGGCGCACGCAAGGGCTGTCCGGCGGCGAGCGCCAGCGCATCGCCATCGCGCGTGCCTTGCTCACCAGCCCCCGGCTGCTGCTGATGGACGAGCCCTTGTCAGCGCTGGACGCCATGCGCAAGGCCGAGATCCTGCCCTTTCTGGAGCGGCTCAACCGCGAGGCCCAGGTGCCCATCGTCTACGTGACGCATGCGCTCGAAGAAGCGGCGCGCCTGGCCGACCACCTGGTGCTGATGGAGGCGGGCCGTGTGCGCGCCTCGGGGGCGGCCGGTGCGTTGTTCTCGCGCCTGGATCTGCCCTTGAGTGGGCTGGACGAGGCCGCGTCGGTGATCGAGGCCGTGGTGGCCGCGCACGACGAGGCCTACGGGCAGAGTGGCCTGGACGTGGCCGGCCAGCGGCTGTGGGTCGGGCGCTGCCAGGCCCTTGTGGGCCAGCACGTGCGGGTGCGCGTGCTCGCGCGCGATGTCAGCATCGCCCTGAGCCGGGCCTCCGACAGCAGCATCACCAACATCCTGCCGGCCCGCATCGAGTGCATCCGCGTGGACGGTGCGGACACCGTCACGCTGCGCCTCGCGCTGGGGGCGGGGCCAGGCGATGCGCTGGGCCAGGGCCCGGCACTGCTGGCCCGCCTGACCCGGCGTTCAGCGGATGCCCTGCACCTGCGGGAAGGCATGCCCGTGCATGCGCAGGTCAAGGGGGTGGCCCTGATGGGGACGCCCTGACCCTGCGCGATGCAGCGCGCGCGGCTCAGGCCAGTGCCGGGTAGTCGGTGTAGCCGTGCGGGCCTTGGCCGCCGTACAGGGGTGCGTCCTTGAACAGCTCATTGAGCGGTGCGTTTTCCTGGAAGCGGCGGGGCAGGTCGGGGTTGGTGATCATCAGGCGGCCGAAAGACACCAGGTCGGCGTGACCGCTGGCCACGGCCTGCTCGGCCATCTCCTTGCTGTAGCCGTTGTTGACCATCCAGACGCCGCTGTAGAGCTTGCGCAGCGCGTCGTAGTCGAACGGGGCGATGTCACGCGGGCCGCCGGTGGCGCCTTCCACCACGTGGATGTAGACCGGGTGCAGCTTTTCCAGCTCGCGCACGACGTGCTCGAACAGGGGCTGGGGCTGGCTTTCGCTGGAGTCGTTGACCGGCGAGACGGGCGAGATGCGGATGCCGACCTTGTCGGCGCCGATGGCACCGATCACGGCGCTCATGACCTCGACCAGGAAGCGGGCGCGGTTCTCGATGCTGCCGCCATAGGCGTCGGTGCGCTTGTTCGAGCCGTCGCGCAGGAAGGCGTCGATCAGGTAGCCGTGGGCGCCGTGGATCTCGACGCCGTCAAAGCCCGCTTCGATGGCGTGGCGGGCCGCGGTGCGGAAATCGTCGACGATGCCGGGGATCTCGGCGGCGTCCAGGGCGCGGGGCTCGGAGGTGTCGACGTAGCCGGCGCCGGGGATGTAGGTCTTGGCGTTGGCGCGCACGGCGGACGGGGCCACGGGGGCCTTTTCACCGGGCTGGAAGGCGGTGTGCGACATGCGGCCGGTGTGCCACAGCTGCACGAAGATCTTGCCGCCCTTGGCGTGCACGGCGTCGGTCACCTGGCGCCAGGCGGCGATCTGCTCGGGCGTGTGCAGGCCGGGGGTGGAGACGTAGCCCTGGGCCTGGGCAGAAACCTGGGTGGCTTCGGCAATGATCAGGCCGACGCTGGCGCGCTGGGCGTAGTACTCGGTGGTCATGGCGCCGGGCACGTTGCCGGCTTCGGCACGGTTGCGCGTCAGCGGGGCCATCACCATGCGGTTGGACAGGGTGATCTCACCGAGCTTGAACGGTTGGAAAAGTGCGCTGTTGGCGATGTCGGCTTGGCTCTGTGCCATGGCTTGCTCCAGTGGAAGGAAAGGATGAGACGGCGTCCGCCTCGTGGGAACTTCAAGGGGAGGATGCGGGGAGGGATGCTCAGGCGTCGGCGGCAGGTGCCGACTGGAAGAAGTGGTCCAGCGTCAGGCGCAGGCACTCCCTCAGGGGTTTGGCGTCGTGCGTGACCTTCATGCGCAGCAGGGCGCCTTGCCAGGCATTCCAGAAGAAGGCCGACAGGGCCTTGGCCTGCACGTCGCGCCGCACTTCGCCGGCCTGCTGGGCCTGCGCCATCAGATCGGTCAGGCGCTGGTGCCAGTGGCGCATGGCGGTGTCGAGCGCGTCGCGGCAGGCGGGGCTTGACTCGGCCAGCTCGGCCGAGAAGTTGCCCACCAGGCAGCCAGGGCAGGTCGCCTGCTCGTGGTGCGCGATGAAGGTGTTGAACAGGTGGCGAACCGCTTCCTTGGGGGAGTGCGCGGCGCCGGCCGGCAGCGTGGCCATGGCCGCATCCCAGGTGGCGTCCATGTTCTGGGCATAGCGCCGGATGATCTCGATGGCAAAGGCTTCTTTGCTGTCGAAGTGGTTGTAGAAGGAGCCCTTGGGCACCCCGGCCTGCGAGGCCAGTTCGGACACCCCGGTGGCGTTGTAGCCCTGTTGCTGGAACAACCGGTGCCCGGCCTCCAGCAGGCGGTTGGGGATGTCGGTGGGGTCGGCGGTGCGTGGCATGGTGGAAATAATATGACCAGTCGTCTTGAAACGCAAGCGGGGGGATGCGCATGCCCCGCACGACCGTGCGGCATTGGATCTGGGTCAAGCCGGATGCGTCGCGCTGTGGCATCGCGCGCGCAGGCCCCGCGCAGGCCATATGCTTGTCACAGCGGCATCCGACCATGGATCGCACCCCCCAGCCCCTCCGATCGCCACGTCCAGAGCCACCCGTGACCGCCCTGACCAACCTCACCTTCGACCAGATCGACCTGGGGGCCTCCCTGGTCATCCAGCACACCGTCACACGCCACGAGGTCGAGCTCATGGCCCTGGTATCGGGTGATGCCAACCCCTTCGCGCCCCGCGACGGTGCCACGGCCGCCGAGGTGGCCGCCGACGGCCCGGTGTGCGAGGGCGTGAGTGCCGAGGCCCTCATCCACGGCATGCTCAAGCGCCAGCTGCCCGGGCCGGGCACCGTGATCCTGTCGCACCAGCTGGCCTATGGCGGCACGGCGCGCATGGGCGACGAGCTGATGGCGACCATCACCGTGGTCGACAAGCAGGCGCCCGACCAGCTCACCTTCGACTGCCAGGTGCGCCATGCCGACACCCTGCTGCTCAATGGCACGGTGACGGTGCGCGCGCCGTCCCGCCACCAGACGGTGGACGAGCGCGACCCGGGCAACGTCGTGCTGCGCCGCAACGATGTGTTCGGGCGCCTGTTCCGCGAGTGCGAGTCGCTCCCGCCCGTGGCCTGCGCCGTGGTCCATCCCTGCGATGCCAGTGCGCTGGGCGGCGCGCTGGAGGCGGCGCGCCACGGTTTGATCTCGCCGGTGCTGGTGGGGCCGCAGGGCAAGATCCAGGCGGTGGCCGAGGCGCAGGGGCTGGACCTGTCGGGCGTGCGCATCGTCCACACCGAGCACAGCCACGCGGCCGCCGAGGTGGCCGTGGCCATGGCCCGCAACGGCGAGGTGCAGGCGCTGATGAAGGGCAGCCTGCACACCGACGAGCTGATGGCCGCGGTCGTGCCGTCGGCCACGGGCCTGCGCACCGGGCGGCGCATCAGCCATGTCTTCGTGATGGACGTGCCGGCCTACCCGCGCATGCTGCTGGTGACAGACGCGGCCATCAACATCGCCCCCAACATCGTGGACAAGGTGGACATCGTGCAGAACGCCATCGACCTGGCCCACGTGCTCGGGGTGGCGCAACCGAAGGTGGCCATCCTGGCGGCGGTGGAGACCGTCAACCCCGAGATGCCGGCCACCATCGACGCGGCCATGCTGTGCAAGATGGCCGACCGCGGCCAGATCTGCGGCGGCCTGGTGGACGGCCCGCTGGCCTTCGACAACGCCGTGAGCCTGGAGGCCGCGCACACCAAGCAGATCAGGTCCGAGGTGGCAGGCCAGGCCGACATCCTGGTGGTGCCCAACATCGAGGCGGGCAACATGGTGGCCAAGCAGCTGCAGTACCTGGCCGGGGCCGACAGCGCGGGCATCGTGCTGGGCACGCGCGTGCCCATGGTCCTGACCAGCCGTGCCGACAGCGTGCGCACCCGGCTGGCCTCGGCGGCGGTGCTCAAGCTGCTGGCCCATGCGCAGGCGGCCAAGCATGCCAAGGCGCCGCAAGGGGGCGGGCAAGCATGAGCCAGGCCATCGTCGTCTTCAACGCGGGCTCGTCGAGCCTGAAGTTCTCCATCTTCCCGTCCTCCTCGGTGGGCACCCGGCTCGACGAAGCCTGGTTGCACGGCCAGATCGATGGCCTGGGCGTGCACCCGCACCTGCAGGCCCACACGCCCGATGGCGCCGTGGTGCTGCAGCGCGACTGGCCGGGCAGCCTGGGGCACGACGAAGCCCTGTCCTACCTGCTGGAAGCCGTGCAGCCCTTCCTGCAGGGCCACACGCTGTGCGCCGTGGGCCACCGCATCGTGCATGGCGGCAGCCGCTTCCAGGCCCCGGTGGTGGTGGACGACGCCGTGCTGGCCGAGCTGCAGCGCCTTGTGCCGCTGGCGCCGCTGCACGAGCCGCACAACCTCTCGACGGTGCGGGCGCTGCAGCGCGTGGCGCCGGGCCTGCCGCAGGTGGCCTGCTTCGACACGGCCTTCCATGCCAGCTGCCCGCCGGTGGCGCAGCGCTTTGCCCTGCCGCGCGAGTTGCACGATGCGGGGGTGCGCCGCTATGGCTTCCACGGCCTGTCCTACGAGTACATCGCCAGCCAGTTGCCGCAGGTGGACGCGCGCGCCGCGCAGGGCCGCACCGTGGTCATGCACCTGGGCAATGGCGCGAGCATGTGCGCCCTGAAGGCCGGGCGCAGCATGGCCAGCAGCATGGGCTTCACGGCGCTGGACGGCCTGATGATGGGCACGCGTTGCGGCAGCCTGGACGCCGGCGTGCTGCTGTGGCTGATGGACGAGCGCGGCATGGACGCCCGCGCCATCGAGCGCCTGCTCTACAAGGAGTCGGGCCTGCTGGGTGTGTCCGGCGGGCTGTCGTCGGACATGCGCACCCTGCTGGCCAGCGACCGCGTGGAAGCGCGCGAGGCCGTCGAGCTCTACGTGCACCGCATCACCCGGGAGCTGGGCGCCCTGGCCGCGGTGCTGGGCGGCCTGGACGCCATCGTCTTCACGGCGGGCATCGGGGAGCATGCCGCGCCCATCCGCGCCCAGGTCTGCCTGCAGGCGGCCTGGCTGGGCGTGCGCCTGGACGAGGCCGCCAACGCCCGGGCCTCGGGGCTGGACGATGGCCAGAGCCTGCGCATCAGTGCACACGACGGCGCGGTGGCCGTGTGGGTGATCCCCACCGACGAGGAGCGCATGATCGCGCAGCACACGCGCCGCCTGGTGCTGGGACGCTGAACGCCATGCGGCGCTACAATCGAAGGCTCTAGACACGGCTTGAAGGGCGCCCTGTGGGGGCGACCACCCCGTGCACACTTGAAAAGGACACCCCCATGTCGATGGACGACCGCGACGGCAAGATCTGGATGGACGGCAAGCTGGTGGAGTGGCGCGACGCCAAGATCCACGTCCTGACCCACACGCTGCACTACGGCTGCGGCGCCTTCGAAGGGGTGCGCGCCTACAACACCGTCAACGGTCCGGCCATCTTCCGCCTGCGCGAGCACACCGAGCGCCTGTTCAACAGCGCCAAGATCCTGCGCATGCCCATGCCCTTCACGCAAGAAGAGGTCAGCCAGGCGCAGCTCGACGTCATCAAGGCCAACAAGCTGGAAAGCGGCTACATCCGACCGCTGGTCTGGCTGGGCTCCGAGAAGCTGGGCGTCAGCCCCAAGGGTGCCAAGGTGCACGTCATGGTCGCGGCCTGGACCTGGGGCGCCTACCTGGGCGAAGACGGCATGAAGCGCGGCATCCGCGTCAAGACCTCCAGCTACACCCGCCACCACGTCAACATCACGATGACGCAGGCCAAGGCGGTGAGCAACTACACCAACTCCATCCTGGCCAACATGGAAGCCACGGACGACGGCTACGACGAGGCCATGCTGCTCGACGCCGCCGGTTTCGTCTCCGAAGGTGCGGGCGAGAACCTCTTCATCGTCAAGAACGGCGTGATCTACACGCCCGACCTGTCGGCCGGTGCCTTGAACGGCATCACGCGCAACACCATCTTCGCCATCGCCCGTGACCTGGGCCTGGAGATCAAGGAAAAGCGCATCACCCGCGACGAGGTCTACATCGCCGACGAGGCCTTCTTCACCGGCACCGCCGCCGAAGTGACCCCGATCCGCGAGCTGGACCGCATCCAGATCGGCATCGGCTCGCGTGGCCCCATCACCGAGAAGATCCAGTCGGCGTTCTTTGACATCGTCAACGGCCGCAACCCGAAGTACGCCGAGTGGCTGACGCCCGTGGTCTGAGCCTCTGACGGAGTTTTCGCATGAGCAACAGCAGCAAGCAACAAGCCCCCGCCACCGTGGAAGTGACCGCCGCCGAGCTGCAAGGCCCGGGCGTGGTGTTCTGCCCGAACCCGAAGATGGCCCTGTGGAGCAACCACCCCCGTGTCTTCATCGACGTGGCCGGTCATGGCGAGGGCAAGTGCCCTTACTGCGGCACGGTGTACAAGCTCAAGGCCGGCGAGAAGGTTTCGCACGGCCATTGAGTCGGCCACGGAGGCGGCCACGGAGGGGGCTCCCCGGCCCGCCTGCGTCGTGGTCGCAACGGCGCGCCACACAGCACAAAGCCCGGTCATGCCGGGCTTTTTTCATGGTGCGTCACGCATGGCGCATCGCACGGGTCGCATCACATGGCG
Organism: Pseudomonadota bacterium; assembly: GCA_022566735.1. Classification (GTDB taxonomy): domain Bacteria; phylum Pseudomonadota; class Gammaproteobacteria; order Burkholderiales; family Burkholderiaceae_C; genus Aquabacterium. Next base: position 9,813 of record JADFIG010000030.1, on the reverse strand, counting down.
GGCTTGTAGAAGACGTAGTCGGCCTTGTAGGCCACGACCTTCCTGTCGCCCTTTTGCTCGGCGCCGCAAGGCAGGGCCGGGGCCACGCCGCCCACGGTGTTGAGGCGCTGGATGAAGCTCACGCCCTGCATGACGCCGGCGCCCGAGGCGGGGTTGGCCTTGACCAGCTGCAGGGGGATGTTGCCGGCGGCGGCGGGGCTGACGGCGACCTGCTTGCCGGTCACCTTGGAGCCGTCGTTGGACTCCCAGGTCGGGCCGGCGTGGTACTTGCCCACCACGGTGCCCTTGGCGTCGGTCAGCGTGGCGACGGGGGCGACGAAGGCCCATTCGAAGGCGCCGGCCGCGTCCTTCTTCTCGCGGCATTCGTAGGTGATCTCTCCGCTGCCCACGGTGAACATCGTCTGGGTGTGGCCGGCCGGGGCGCGCACGGCCTCGGGCAGCTCGGCGTTCTTCACCATGGGCTGGCTGGCGCAGGCGGCCAGCAGGGCGGCGCCCAGTGCGCACACGGCGGCGCTGCGGGTGGACATCGGGGTGGAGGACGGGGTCTTCATGGCGGGTCTCCTGGAGGGATGGCGTCTGTGCACCGGCACGCGACATGCGCGCCTGACACCCACTACGGGCCGGATGCCCCGATGGATGCAGCGCCCCGGCGAACCGGGGGGCAGGGATGGTCATGGGCCACGCCTACAATGCTTCCACCATGAAGACCGCGCAAGAATTCGTCCTCACCCTTTCGTGTCGGGACACCACGGGCATCGTGCATGCCGTCTCGGGCCTGCTCTGCCAGGCGGGCTGCAACATCATCGACTCGCAGCAGTTCGGTGACGTGCAAAGCGAGGACAGCACCGGCCTGTTCTTCATGCGTGTGCATTTCGCTGCGCCCCCGCACCTGGCCGACGCGGTGACGCTGGACAAGCTCTTCGCCCATGTGCGCGAGCAGTTCGGCATGGTGGCCCACATCGACGCACTGGCGCGCAAGCCGCGCGTGCTCATCATGGCCAGCAAGCACGGCCACTGCCTCAACGACCTGCTGTTCCGCTGGCGCTCGGGCTGGTTGAACGTGGACATCCCCGCCATCGTCTCCAACCACCCGGATTACGCCGAGCTGGCCGCCAGCTACGGCATCCCCTTCCACCACCTGCCGCTGCCCACGGGTGCCAGCGCCGAGGTCAAGCGCGCGCAGGAGGCCCAGGTCGAGGCGCTGGTCGAGCAGCAAGGCATCGACCTGGTCGTGCTGGCGCGCTACATGCAGATCCTCAGCCCCGAGTTCTGCGCCTTCCTCAAGGGCCGCGCCATCAACATCCACCACAGCTTCCTGCCCAGCTTCAAGGGCGCCAAGCCTTACTACCAGGCGCACGACCGCGGCGTGAAACTGATCGGGGCGACGGCGCACTACGTGACCGCCGATCTGGACGAAGGCCCGATCATCGAGCAGGATGTGGAACGTGTGGACCACACTCTCAGCCCGGAAGATTTCACCGCCGTGGGCCGCGACGTCGAGTGCGTGGTGCTGGCCCGCGCCGTGAAGTGGCACACCGAGCACCGCGTGCTGATGAATGGCCACAAGACCGTGGTTTTCAAGTGAGGATGCCTGCATGACCGACCCGCGTGCCAAAGTCACCCAAGCGGTGCTGCTGACCTCGGCCGATGACACCGAGGCCTCGTTCTACGACGCCATGCAGCACGCCGACCTCGACCGCATGATGCAGGTCTGGGCCGACGACGAGGACATCGCCTGCGTGCATCCCGGCGGCCCCCGCGTGGTGGGCACGGTGGCGGTGCGCGCGGCCTTCGAGGCGGTGTTCACCAGTGGGCCGGTGCATGTCAGCATCGAGCACGTGCACCGCATGGAAACCGCCGTGTGCGCCATCCACCACGTCACCGAGAAGGTGCAGGCCATGGGGCCGGAGGGCCAGTTGCAGACGGCCTTCGTGATGGCCACCAACGTCTACCTGCGCACGGCCCAGGGCTGGCGCATGGTGGCGCACCACGCCAGCCCCGGCCTGGCGCAGGACCTGCCCGACATCTCCGAACCACGCGGCATCCTGCACTGATGCCCTCCTGAGGAGTCCCGCCATGCATGGCTACCGCGCTCCCCGCTGGTTGTCGGGCGCAGGCCCGGTGGCCGGCAACGTGCAGACCATCTGGCCGGCGCTCTACAGCCGCGTCCACCCCGAGCGCCGCATCGGCCCGGTGCGCTATGTGCGTGAGCGCTGGGACACGCCCGATGGCGATTTCATCGACGTGGACTTCCTGCCCGCGGCCACCGGCACGCCCTCGCCACGCCCCCTGCTGGCGATGTTCCACGGCCTGGAGGGCTCCTCGCAAAGCCATTACGCACGGGCCTTCGCGCTGTGGGCGCACGCGCAGGGTTGGGATTTCGCCGTGCCGCATTTCCGTGGCTGCTCGGGCGAGCTCAACCGCGCGCCGCGCACCTACCACTCGGGTGATCACGCCGAAGCCGACTGGATCCTGCAGCGCCTGGCGCGCCGCCACAAGGGCCCGCTGCTGGCCGTGGGCATCTCCCTGGGCGGCAATGTGCTGTTGCGCTGGGCCCAGGAGGCCGGGGCGGAAGCGGCTCGCACCGTGCGCGCGGTGGCGGCGGTGTCCTCGCCGCTGGACCTCGCTGCGGCAGGGCACGCCTTGTCGCGTGGCTTCAACCTGCAGGTCTACAGCCGCATGTTCCTGCAGTCCATGAAGCCCAAGGCCCTGGCCAAGCTCCAGCAGCATCCCGGCCTGTTCAACGAGGCTGCCCTGCGCGCCGCGGGGGATCTCCACGCCTACGACAATGCCTTCACGGCCCCGCTGCATGGCTTTGCCAACACCGAAGACTACTGGGCGCGCTGCTCGTCCAAACCCGGGCTGAAGGCCATGCGGCATGTGCCTGCGCTGGTGGTCAACGCACGCAACGACCCCTTCATCCCCGCGGCCAGCCTGCCCACGCGCAGCGAGGCGGGCCCGGCCGTCACGCTCTGGCAGCCCAGCGAGGGCGGCCACGTCGGCTTCCCGGCCGGGCGCTTCCCCGGGCATGTGGCCGAGCTGCCGCAGGCCGTCGGGATGTGGCTGAGCCAGCAGCTCTGAACCGCACGAGGAACACCATGGACGACATCGTCAAGGCCGCGCTGAAGAAGTGGCCCAACGTGCCCCACTGCTACCACTGGCTGGCGCTGGACGCCCGCGGCGACTGGTACATGCGCGATGACCGCATCCAGGCCGCAGGGCCCTTCCCGCAGGTCAAGGGCAGCCGCATCGTGCACGACAAGCTCAAGGAGTTCATCCACCGCAACTACGACCGCGACGAGCACGGCGCGTGGTTCTTCCAGAACGGCCCGCAGCGTGTCTACCTGGTGCTGGAGGCCGCGCCCTGGGTGCTGGGCGTGCGCAGGCAAGGCGATGGTTTCGTGGTCGAAACCCACACCGGCTTGCCCGTGCAGGAGGTGCGCCAGACCTGCGTGGACGAGCACGGCCGCCTCTTCCTGGACACCGAGCGTGGCCTGGGCGTGTTGCGCTCGCTGGACATGGACGCCGCCGCCGATGCCCTGGTGGCCGGGCAGTGGCCGTCGCCCGACGAGGTGGTGTTTGCCGAGTTGCCCGCGCGACACGGCTATGTGCTGAATCCCGAACCTTGAGGTCGATGCCGACCGCGCGGGCATGAAAAAACCGGCCGCGAGGGGCCGGTTGGTCGTGGGCGGGGCCTGACCTTCAGGGGGCCGAAGCAGCCGCGGCCGGGGCAGCCGGTTCGGCGAGCTTGCCGCCGGAGCCGTTGACCATGTAGACCAAGGCGCGATGCACTTCGAGGTCGGAGAAGTCGCCGCCACCTTGTGCGGGCATGGCGTTGAAGCCCTTGATGGCGTGCTCCAGCAGCTTGGCATCGCCCTGGCCGACACGGCCACCCCAGGCGCCCGCGTCACCGAACTTCGGTGCGCCCAGCATGCCCGCGCCGTGGCAGTTCACGCACTGGGCCTTGTAGACCTCTTCACCGGAGCGCGGGCCGGCGTTGGTCGATGCCAGTTTGATCTCCACCGTGCCCACCGGCATGATGCGCTGGGCCGTGGCCTGGGCGCTGAGGGCGTCGCTGCCGGCAGCGCTCCTGGCGGCCGAGTTCACGTAGTTCACCAGCAGGGCGATGATGGCCACGGGCACCACGAAAGCGGCCACCACGGCAATCAGCAGTTGCTGAGGGGTCTGGATCGGGCCTTCGTGGCCGGACTCGTGAGATTGGGGCGCTTGGCTCATGGTTCTTCGCTGAGGCTGGTTGAACGCAGGGAAAGGGATGGGCAAGATTATAGGTCTGCGCGGGGCTGGTCGCGCTGCTAGAATGCGCCACGCTGCGCGCCCGTAGCTCAATGGATAGAGTACTGCCCTCCGAAGGCAGGGGTTGCTGGTTCGATCCCAGCCGGGCGCGCCACGCTGTGCTGGCACTGTGTCGCTGATTTGTCTCGCTGATCTGTGCGCGACACCCGACGCGCCCCCTCCGCGCTCGCTCCGGAGTCCCACGATGCGCCTGACCGACTGCCACAACTTCCACGACTTCCGTGAGTTGGCCCGCCGGCGCCTGCCTGGCCCGATCTTCAACTACATCGATGGCGCGGCAGACGACGAAGTCACCTGCCGCCGCAACACCGCCAGCTTCGAGCAGTGCGACCTCGTGCCCCATGTGCTGCGCGGGGTCGAGAGCGTCGACCTGTCGGTGACGGTGATGGGGCAGAAGCTCGCGGTGCCGTTCTACTGCTCGCCCACCGCGCTGCAGCGCCTCTTCCACCACCAGGGCGAGCGGGCCGTGGCGGCCGCGGCAGCGCGTTGCGGCACGATGTTCGGCGTGTCCTCGCTGGGCACCGTGGGCCTGGAGGAGCTGCGCCACGCCTGGGACACCCCGCAGGTCTACCAGTTCTATTTCCACAAGGACCGCGGCCTCAACCGCGCCATGATGCAGCGCGCCAAGGAGGCCGGCGTCGAGGTCATGATGCTGACGGTGGACAGCATCACCGGCGGCAACCGCGAGCGGGACTTGCGCACGGGCTTCTCCATCCCCTTTCGGCTGACGCTGGGCGGCCTGTGGCAGTTCGCCAGCAAGCCGGCCTGGGGCCTGAACTACCTCACCCACGAGCGATTCCGCCTGCCGCAGCTCGACGAGTTCGTCGACATGGGCGGCGGGGCGATGTCGATCGGGCGCTACTTCACCGAGATGCTCGACCCCACCATGGACTGGGACGATGTGGCCGAGATGGTGCGCCTGTGGGACGGCCAGTTCTGCCTGAAAGGCGTGATGTCCGTGGACGATGCGAAGCGCGCGGCCGACATCGGCTGCACCGGCATCGTGCTGTCCAACCATGGCGGGCGGCAGCTCGATGGCTCGCGCTCGGCCTTCGACCAGCTCGCCGAGGTCGTGGACGCCGTGGGCCACCGCCTGGACGTGATGATGGACGGCGGTGTGCAGCGCGGCACGCACGTCCTCAAGGCCTTGTCGCTGGGGGCCAAGGCCGTGGGGCTGGGCCGCTACTACCTCTACCCGCTGGCCGCGGCAGGCCAGCCCGGGGTGGAGCGGGCGCTCGACAAGCTGCGCGACGAGGTCCTGCGCGGCATGAAGCTGATGGGCTGCACCTCGGTCGACCAGCTCACGCGCGACTGCGTGCGTTTCAGGTGAACCGGGCTGGCGGGCTCAGGCCGGCCACAGGGTCAGCAGCCAGCCGGCCAGCGCCGCACCGGCGATGACCTGCATCACCGAGCGCTGGTAGCGCAGCAGGGCCACGGCCGAGGTCAGCGCGATGGCGGCGGCCGCGAGGTCCATGTCTGCCAGGTGCCCCGACCCCTGCGGCCACAGCACATGCCCGGCGAAGAACAGGGCCAGGTTCAGGATCACGCCCACCACCGCGGCCGTGATGGCCGTCAGCGGCGCGGTCAGGCGCAGCTCGTGCCGGCTGGACTCCACCAGCGGCCCGCCGGCCAGGATGAACAGGAAGGACGGCAGGAAGGTGAACCACGTCACCAGCGCCGCACCCAGTGCGCCGGCCAGGACGGCCGAGTCGGGCCCCAGCAGGGCCTGGGCGTGCGCGCCCACGAAGCCCACGAAGGCCACCACCATGATCAGCGGGCCGGGCGTGGTCTCGCCCAGCGCCAGGCCGTCCATCATCTGCGTGGCGCTCAGCCAGTGGAAGTGCTCCACCGCGCCTTGCACGACGTAGGGCAGCACGGCGTAGGCGCCGCCGAAGGTCATCCACGCGGCCTTGGTGAAGAACCAGCCCATCTGCGTGTAGGTGTGGGCCCAACCCAGTTGCAGCGCCATCCAGGCCATGGGCAGCAGCCACAGGCCCAACGACACGCCCACCACCGCCAGCAGGCGCGACCAGCGGAAGACGGTGTGCGGCGCGCGGGGCGCGTGGTCGTCGATGACGGTGGGGCCCAGTTCGGTGTCCGCGCTGGCGTGTCCCGAGCCGACCATGAACAGGGTGGGCGCGATGCGGCTGCCCACGGCGCCCGTCACGGCGGCACAGGCCAGGATCAGCGGGAAGGGCAGCTTCAGCCAGGCGATGCCCACGAAAGACGCCGCCGCCAGCGCCCACAGCAAGCGGTTGCGCAGCGTGCGCGAGCCGATGCGGTGGGCCGCCTGCAGCACGATGGCCGCGACCGCTGGCTTGATGCCGTAGAACACGCCCGCCACCCAGCCCAGGTGCCCGAAAGCCACGTACACCCACGACAGCCCGATCAGGATGGCCAGGGAGGGCAGCACGAACAGCACGCCGGCCGCGATGCCGCCCCAGGTGCGGTGCATCAGCCAGCCGATGTAGGTGGCCAGCTGCTGCGCCTCGGGGCCGGGCAGCACCATGCAGTAGTTCAGGGCGTGCAGGAAGCGGCGTTCGGACAGCCAGCGGCGGCGTACCACCAGCTCCTCGTGCAGGATGGCGATCTGCCCGGCCGGCCCGCCGAAGCTGATGAAGCCCAGGCGCCACCAGAAGCCCAGGGCCTGCCAGAAAGACACGGCAGCGGCGCCTGCGGGTGCGGGCGCCGGGGGGGAGGGCGTCACGGAAGATGGCGTCACGGCAGGCTCAGTTCAGCAGAGAACAGCGGACAATGGGCGCCAGCACATTATCAGGATTCGGGATGCCGGCCTCCCCATCACCCCCTTCGCGATCTGCTGTGACGTCCGTGGCGTCGTCGGCGCCGGCGCCGTCCGAGCCGCACATGCCGGCCGCCGCGGTGCCGCCCGCAGGCGGACGCGAGGCCGAAGCCCGCCTGACGCTGGACTACCTGCTGCGGCGCATGCGCAGCAAGCAGGACTTCCCGGCGCTGTCCTCGTCCATCACCCGCGTGCAGGCCCTGTCCGAGTCCGACAGCGACAGCCTGCAGACCCTGTGCGACGAAATCCTCCAGGACGTCGCCCTGACCCAGAAGCTGTTGCGCGTGGTCAACACCGCGCATTACCGCCGCGCCGGCAGCGACCCCATCCGCACCGTCTCGCGGGCGGTCAGCCTCATCGGCGTGGCCGGGGTGCGCAACCTGGCGCTGTCGCTGGTGCTGCTCGACCACATGCACGACCAGGTGCACGCCCTCCAGCTCAAGGAGGCCTTCCTGCACACCGTCATGGCGGGCACCCTGGCCAGCGAGCTGAGCGTCTCGCCCAACGAGGCCGAGGAAGCCTTTGTCGGCACGCTGTTCCGGCGCCTGGGCTGGTTGCTGGTGTGCTTCTACCTGCCGGAAGACGCCGAGCAGATGCGCGCGCTGATGCGCGATGCGTCCCAGGGCCTCAGCGAACGGCAGGCCGCCGAGCAGGTGCTGGGCGTGCGCCTGGACGAGCTGGGCGATGCCGTTGCCACGCAGTGGGGCCTGCCCGAGTCCCTGCGTGCCTGCATGCGCGTGCCCGAGGGGCCGCTGCCGGCACACTCCCTGGCGGGCTCGCCCGAGCGCCTGCACTGGCTGGCCAGCCTCGCCGAGGCCGCCACCGACGCGATGCTGCACACCCCGCCGGCCGAGCTGGGCCAGGCGCTGGAGCGGCTGCAGCGCGCCCATGTCCGCGCGCTCGACCTGCAACCCCTGGCCTTGCAGGATGCGGCCGGGCGGGCGCGCAAGCGCCTCAGCGAGCTCACCCAGGCGCTCAACCTCAGCGTGCCGGCGGCCTCGCCGGCCGAGCGGCTGCTCGACACCTACTACGTCGATGCGCCCCACCAGGGCGATGCCGCGGTGCCCGCCCCGGTCGGCCTGGGCAGCGTCGATGTGGACCTGGCCGAGACCGGCTTCACCGACCTCGGCGCCAGCGACACCGTCACGCCCGCGCTCGACCCCATCGCCATCCTCACCAGCGGCATCCAGGACATCACCAACACCCTGGTCGAGTCCTTCCGCCTGCACAGCGTGCTGCACATGGTGCTGGAGACCCTGCTGCGCGCGCTGGACTGCCGCCGCGTGGTGTTCTGCCTGCGCGATGCCCGCACCGGCGAGCTGCAAGGCCGCATCGGCCTGGGCGAAGGGGCGGAGGTCCTCAAGTCGGCCTTCCGCGTGCCGCTCACCGTGGCCGCGGGCACCCCGCCGGACCTGTTCACCGCCGTGTGCCTGAAGAACGCCGACACCCTGATCGCCGATGCCCTGGTGCCGGCCGTCGCGCGCCTGCTGCCGCGCTGGTTCACCACCCACATCGACGCGCAGACCTTCCTGCTGCTGCCCCTGATGCTCAAGCGGCCCGGCCAGCCCGACATGGTCATCGGCCTGATCTATGCCGACAAGGCCCGTGGCGGCAGCCTGCAGATCGACGACCGCACCCTCTCGCTGCTGCGCACCCTGCGCAACCAGGCCATCATGGCGTTCAAGCAGTCCGCGTGATCCCGCCCCATGTTCCGCATTGTCCTCGTCCACCCCGAGATCCCGCCCAACACGGGCAATGTCATCCGACTGGCCGCCAACACCGGCTGCGAGCTGCACCTGATCGAGCCGCTGGGCTTCTCGATGGACGACAAGCTGCTGCGCCGCGCCGGCCTCGACTACCACGAGCACGCCGAGGTGCGCCGCCATCAGGTACCTCGGGACAGCCGGCGCGCCCTTCGCGCGAGTCACGATCATGGGGTAGCCCAACAGCGCGCCGTAGGCTTTGGCCTGCGCCCGGATTCGCGGGGGTTGAAACCAGCGTCGCGCAGTGCTGCGGACTCGGCGGGCAGCCTCGCGCAGCAGAGAATAAGCGAACTGATTACAAAGCACGGCCGCGCAATCTACGCCGCGCATGAAGCCGAGGCGAGGAGCTGGATGGACGGCGCCAAAGCGACCGGCGACGAGGCCAAGCTCCAGCGCGTCGTGGACACGTTCCCCAACAGTGAGGCGGCGCCCGATGCCCTGGTTGCGCTGGGCGAACTTCGCGCTCAGCGGGGTGACGTCAAGAGCGCGGCCAAGAGCTTCGCCCGGGCCTATCACCGCTATCCCAAGCAAGTGGATCGACCTGCGCTTCTGCGCGCGATCGCCGATGCCTACGAGCAGGCCGGTAAGACCCTGCACGCCTACCGTTGGCTTACAAAAGCGGTTCGCGAGCACCCCGGAGCCCGCATCGAGTATGACGGCCGATCGGTCTCCTTCCGCGAGTATCGGGAGAGGCTCGCCCACGTGCGCGATCAAGTCGAACCGTCTCGCCCGAACGTCGTCGTTGCGTTAAACGATCCGTTCGTCCGCGATTTTGACCAGGCGATCTCCCTGCTCGTGCCCCGGTTCGGCCATCAACCATCCTCTCGGTGGTCACACTACTTTGTGGCTTCGTCGGAGGGTATCCATGCGTTCGATTCGCAGGTCGATGTCCCGTTGTGGCCCACGCCGGCGAAGGTCAACGGGGGAGTTTCGTTG
>JADFIG010000029.1 GCA_022566735.1 Pseudomonadota bacterium | reverse complement strand
CCGAAGACTTCATCCAGACCAATGTGGTCGGCACCTTCCGGCTGCTGGAGTCGGTGCGCGGCTACTGGGCCGGTCTGGACGAAGCGGCGCGTGCGGCGTTCCGCTTTCTGCATGTCTCCACGGACGAGGTATACGGTTCGCTCGAAGCTGCGGCACCCGCCTTCTCGGAACAGCACCGCTACGAGCCCAACAGCCCCTACAGCGCAAGCAAGGCGGCGTCGGACCACCTGGTGCGTGCCTGGCACCACACCTTCGGACTGCCGGTGCTCACCACCAACTGCAGCAACAACTACGGGCCCTATCACTTCCCCGAGAAGCTGATTCCGCTGATGATCGTGAACGCGCTCGCGGGCAAGCCGCTGCCGGTGTACGGCGACGGCCAGCAGATCCGCGACTGGCTGTACGTGCGCGACCACTGCAGCGCCATCCGCCGCGTGCTCGAAGCGGGACGCCTGGGCGAGACCTACAACGTGGGCGGCTGGAACGAAAAGCCCAACATCGAGATCGTCCACACCGTCTGCGCGCTGCTCGACGAGCTGCGCCCCAAGGCCGATGGCACCAGCTACGCTGCCCAGATCACCTATGTGAAGGACCGCCCCGGCCACGACCGGCGCTATGCCATCGACGCGCGCAAGCTCGAGCGCGAACTGGGCTGGAAGCCCGCGGAGACCTTCGAGACCGGCATCCGCAAGACCGTGCAGTGGTACCTGGACAATCCCGAGTGGGTGGCCGATGTGCAGTCCGGCGCCTACCGCGAATGGGTCAGCCGCCAGTACACGGAGGGAGCCGGCGCATGAAGCTGCTGCTGCTGGGCCGCAATGGACAGGTGGGCTGGGAGCTGCAGCGCAGCCTGGCGCCGCTGGGCGAGTTGATTGCGCTGGAGCGCCAGGGCGACGCCGGTGGCCAGGGCCTGTGCGGCGATCTCTCTCGCCTCGATGAACTCGCACGGACCGTGCGCGCTCTGCGTCCCGATGTCATCGTCAATGCCGCCGCCCACACGGCCGTGGACAAGGCCGAAAGCGAGCCGGAACAGGCGCGGCTGCTCAATGCGCTGGCTCCCCAGGTGCTGGCCCGCGAGGCGGCGCAGACCGGCGCGCTGCTGGTGCACTACAGCACGGACTACGTCTTCGACGGCAGCGGCAGCGCTGCGCGCACGGAGACCGAGGCCACGGCGCCGCTGTCCGTCTATGGCGGCAGCAAGCTCGAAGGCGAGCAGCTGATCCAGGCTTCGGGCTGCCGCCACCTGACCTTCCGCACCAGCTGGGTCTATGCGGCGCGCGGCGGCAACTTCGCGCGCACCATGCTGCGCCTGGCGGCCGAGCGCGACGCCCTCAACGTCATCGACGACCAGGTCGGCGCGCCCACCGGGGCCGACCTGCTGGCCGACGTCACGGCCCACGCCATCCGCGTGGTGCAGGGCGCACCGGCGGGCCCGCGTCGCGACGAGCTGCTGGGCCTCTACCACCTCGTGGCCAGCGGCCACACCAGCTGGCACGCCTACGCCAGCTTCGTCATCGAGTGGGCGCGTGCGGCCGGCCAGCCCATCCGCGTGGCGCCCGAGGCCATCCGCCCCATCCCCACGGCCGACTACCCCACGCCGGCGCAGCGCCCGCTGAACTCGCGCCTGGCCACCGACAAACTGCAGCAGGCCTTCGGCTTGCAGCTGCCCGACTGGCAGCAAGGTGTCAGCCGCATGCTGACGGAAATCCTGGGACGCTGAGACATGACACGCAAAGGCATCATCCTCGCCGGTGGTTCGGGCACCCGCCTGCACCCCGCCACCCTGGCCATCAGCAAGCAGCTGCTGCCGGTCTATGACAAGCCCATGGTCTATTACCCGCTGAGCACCCTGATGCTGGCGGGCATCCGCGACATCCTCGTCATCAGCACCCCGCAGGACACGCCGCGTTTCGAGTCGCTGCTGGGCGATGGCAGCCAGTGGGGCCTGAACCTGAGCTACTGCGTGCAGCCCAGCCCGGACGGCCTGGCGCAGGCTTTCATCCTCGGCCGTGATTTCGTCGGCAACCACCCCAGCGCGCTGGTGCTCGGCGACAACATCTACTACGGCCACGACCTGCAGCGCCAGCTGCTGAGCGCCAACGCGCGCGGCGACGGCGCCAGCGTCTTCGCCTACCACGTGACCGACCCGGAGCGCTACGGCGTGGTCGAGTTCGATGCCGACAAGCGCGCCCTGTCCATCGAAGAAAAGCCCAAGGCGCCCAAGAGCAACTACGCCGTCACCGGCCTGTACTTCTACGACAAGCAGGTGTGCGACATCGCCGCCAGCATCCAGCCGAGCCCGCGCGGCGAGCTGGAAATCACCGACGTGAACGCGACCTACCTGAAGCTGGGTCAGCTCAGCGTCGAGATCATGGGCCGCGGCTACGCCTGGCTGGACACCGGCACCCACGACAGCCTGCTGGAGGCCGGCCAGTTCATCGCCACCCTGGAAAAGCGCCAGGGCCTGAAGGTGGCCTGCCTGGAGGAAATCGCCTACCGCTCGGGCTGGATCTCGGCCGAGCAGCTGAACAAGCTGGCCCAGCCCATGCTGAAGAACGGCTACGGCCAGTACCTGCTCAAGGTGCTCAACGACAAGGTCTATTGACCCCGCCAAGACCACCGCCATGAAACTCACCCAGACCCGCATCCCCGACGTCGTCATCGTCGAGCCCGCCGTGTTCGCCGACGAGCGCGGCTGGTTCATGGAGACCTTCAACGAGCCGCGCTTCCATGCGGGCCTGCGCGAGCTGGGCCTGCCCGTGCCGCGCGCCTTCGTGCAGGACAACCACTCCTGCAGCAAGGCCGGCGTGCTGCGCGGCCTGCACTACCAGCTGCCGCCCAACCCCCAGGGCAAGCTGGTGCGCGTCACCCACGGCGCGGCCTACGACGTGGCCGTGGACATCCGCGAAGGCTCGCCCACCTTCGGGCAGTGGGTCGGGGTCGAACTGAGTGCCGACAACCGCCGCCAATTGTGGATCCCGGAGGGCTTTGCCCACGGTTTCCTGGCGCTGCAGGACGACACCCATTTCCTCTACAAAACCACCGACGTCTACGCCCGCGACTGCGAGCGCAGCCTGCACTGGCAGGACGCGGCCATCGGCATCGAATGGCCGCTGGCGGTGCTGGCCGGTGGTGCGCCGACAGTGGCCCCCAAGGACGCCCAGGCCGTGAGCCTGGCCCAGGCCCGCGCAGGCGGTGACCTGCCGCGCTGGACGCCGGCAGGTTGACACATTCGATGCATCCGGGGCGCCGATAATCCCGGCCATGAGCGAGCAAGCACTCCCCGATGGCATCGCGCAGCCCGCTGCGCCCTGGTGGCGCCGTGCCCTGGTGTACGGCGTGTTCGCTGTCTTCGCGGTGTGGTGCGTGACGGCCTTCCGCAAGGACATCGCCCAGATCGACCTCAGCCCTGTGCGCGAGGGCTGGCCTCTGGTGCTCGCGGCCACCGCTTTGTCGCTGTTCAACTACGCGCTGCGGGTGGTGCGCTGGCAACTCTACCTGCGCCGCCTCGGCCACGTGCTTCCCTGGCGCTTTGTCTCCCTGACCTTCATGGCGGGCTTCGCGTTCACGCTGTCTCCGGGCAAGCTCGGCGAGATGGTGCGGGCGCGCTACTACCAGCCACGCGGCATCCCGCTGGCCGCGGTCACCGGTGCTTTCTTCATCGAACGCCTGCTCGACCTGGTCGTCATGATCCTGCTGGCCGTGGTGGTGCTGGCCGAGTTGCAGGCCTACCGCCAGTTCGTCTGGGTGGCCGTGGGCCTGGTGGGCGGCCTGCTGGCGACGGTGGCCGTGCTGCCCTGGGCAAGCCTGGCCGAGCAGGGCGCGCGCCGCGGGGCGACCGGCCTGGTCAAGCTGGTGGCGCCGGCGGCCCGCATGCTGGCCAGCGCGCGCATGTTCCTTTCTCCCGGCATCCTGGTGACGGGCTTGCTGCTGGGCCTGGCGGCCTGGGGCGCGGAAGCGGTGGGCCTCAAGCTCATCACCGACATCGTCGCGCCGGACCAGCTCAGCGTGCCGGCCGCCATGGGCATCTACGCCATCGCCATCATCGTGGGGGCCTTGTCCTTCCTGCCGGGGGGGCTGGGCAGCACCGAGGTCGTCATGGCCGCCTTGCTGGCTGCCCATGGTTTTTCCACCCCGCAGGCCATCCTGCTGACCCTGATCTGCCGGCTGCTGACGCTGTGGTTGGCGGTGCTGATCGGCTGGGTGTGCGTGGCCCTGCTGCGGCGGCCCTGATGTCGCCGGGACTTCGATCAAGCGTTTCTCGAACAAGCATTTCTGACAGGGATTGAATGTCTGACAACGTTGCACTGTGCGTCGACCTCGACGGCACGCTGATCCACAGTGACCTGCTGCTGGAGTCTTTCCTGCTGCTCATCAAGCGCAACCCGTTGTACCTGCTGCTGGTGCCCCTGTGGCTGCTGGGCGGCAAGGCCCGGCTCAAGCGCGAGATCGCCTCGCGCGTGACGCTGGACGGCGCGGCCCTGCCTTACACCAAGCCGCTGGTGGCCTGGTTGCGCGAGCAGAAGGCCGCGGGCCGCCCGCTGTGGCTGTGCACCGCTTCCGACGAGCGCCTGGCCCAGGCCGTGGCCACGCACCTGGGCATCTTCGACGGCGTGCTCGCCAGCAATGGCCAGACCAACCTCTCGGGACGCAACAAGGCCGCGGCGCTGGTGGCGAAGTTCGGCGAGAAGGGCTTCGACTACTGCGGCAACGAGCATGTCGATTTGAAGGTGTGGCCGCACGCGCGTGGCGCCATCGTGGTCAATGCCAGCGCATCGCTGGCCGCCCAGGCCGCCCGCGTGACCGAGGTGCGCGGCCAGTACCCCTTCCGTGCGGGCGGGCCCAAGGTCGTGCTCAAGGCCCTGCGTGTGCACCAGTGGGCCAAGAACGCCCTCATCTTCGTGCCGGTGGCGGCAGCCCACCTGCTGGGCGATGTCACCGTGCTGGGCCAGGCGGTGCTGGCCTTCGTGGCCTTCAGCCTGTGTGCATCCTCGGTCTACCTGCTCAACGACATGCTGGACCTGGAGGCCGACCGCCAGCACCACAGCAAGTGCCACCGGCCTTTCGCGGCCGGCACGCTGGGCCTGCTGTTCGGGCTGCTGGCCGCGCCGCTGCTGCTGGTGGCGGCCCTGCTGATTTCGCTGTGCCTGCTGTCGGCCAAGTTCCTGCTGGTGCTGGCCGCGTATTACGTGGTCACGCTGGCGTATTCCTTTGTGCTCAAGCGCATGGTCATGGTCGATGTGCTGACCCTGGCCGGCCTCTACACCGTGCGCATCGTCGCGGGTGCCGCGGCCACGGGCATCGCGCTGTCCTTCTGGCTGCTGATGTTCGCGGTGTTCATCTTCCTGAGCCTGGCCATCGTCAAGCGCTATGCCGAGCTGCACGTCATGAAGCTGCAGGGCAAGCTCAAGGCCCAGGGTCGTGGCTACCAGGTCGAAGACCTCAGCCTGCTGCAAAGCCTGGGTGCATCGTCGGGTTACCTCAGCATCCTGGTGCTGGCGCTCTACCTGAACACGCCCGACATCGCCCGCATGTACCACCACCCCAAGATCGTGTGGTTGCTGGTGCCCATCATGCTGTACTGGATCAGCCGCATCTGGATGCAGACCCACCGCGGCAACATGCACGACGACCCGCTGGTCTACGCCCTCAAGGACCGCATCAGCCTGGTCACCGGGGCGATGGCCGCCGTGGTGCTGGCCCTGGCGGTCTGAGGTCTGCCCCACCCGATGTCTGCCGCCAAAGCCACCCAGCCCCCCACGGCCACCCAGGTGCGCCAGTCCTGGGGCCGCGTGCTGCGTGAGCCGCACGAGATCCTGGGCCTGAGCAGCCGCCATGCGCCCTTGCCGATGCCGGCCGACCGGGGCGATGCCGCGCAGCCAACGGTCTTGCCCTTTGGCAACGGCCGCAGCTACGGCGACAGCAACCTCAATCCGGGTGGCGCCTTGCTGATGGCGGGGCAACTCGACCGCTTCATCGGCTTCGATCCGGCCACGGGCGTGCTGCGCTGCGAGGGCGGGGTGCTGCTGCACACCATCCTCCAGCTCATCGTGCCGCAAGGCTGGTTCCTGCCGGTCACGCCGGGCACGCAGTTCGTCACCGTGGGCGGGGCCATCGCCAACGACGTGCACGGCAAGAACCACCATGTGGCAGGCTCCTTCGGCAACCACGTGCGCTGCTTCGAGCTGCTGCGCTCCGACGGTTCGCGCCGCCTGTGCTCGCCGACCGAGCACGCCGACTGGTACGCGGCCACCATCGGCGGGCTGGGGCTGACGGGGCTGATCACCTGGGCCGAGATCCAGCTCAGGCGCGTGGCCAACCCCTTCGTCGATTCGGAGTCCATCCGCTTTCGCAGCCTGGAGGAGTTCTTCGAGCTGAGCGCCGCCTCCGAGCGCGACTTCGAATACACCGTGTCGTGGATCGACTGCGCCTTCGAAGGCAAGCGCCTGGGCCGCGGGCTGTTCAACCGGGCCAACCATGCGCCTGCGGTCATCGATACATCGCGTGTGCCCAAAGGCCTGTCTGCGGCCGTCGCAGAGGCGACCCGGCGCGTGCCCATCACCCCGCCCATCTCGCTGGTCAACAGCCTGTCGCTGAAGTCCTTCAACACCCTGTACTTCCACAAGCAGCGCGCCGACGTGGTGCGCAGCCTGGCGCACTACCGGCCCTTCTTCTACCCGTTGGACGCGCTGCTGGAATGGAACCGCATCTACGGCCCGCGCGGCTTCTACCAGTACCAGTCGGTGGTGCCGCCCGAGCGCGCCCTGGCCACCACCCGCCAGATGCTGCAGGCCATCGCGCACAGCGGCATGGGCTCCTTCCTGGCGGTGCTCAAGCAGTTCGGTGCGCCGCCCTCGCGCGGCATGCTGTCCTTCCCGCAGCCGGGCACCACGCTGGCGCTGGACTTCCCCAACAGCGGTCCGAAGCTGATGCGCCTGTTCGACGAGCTCGACCGCATCGTGCTGGCCGCTGGCGGGCGCCTCTACCCGGCCAAGGACGGCCGCATCGGCGCCGCCATGTTCCAGGCCGGCCATCCGCAATGGCGGGCCTTCTCTGAATTCGTCGATCCCCGTTTCAGCTCCGGCTTCTGGCGCCGCGTGTCTGGACCCAGCAGCGGCCGCGCCGCGGAGAACACATGAACCACGTCCTCATCATCGGTGCCACCTCGGCCATCGCCGAAGCCTGTGCACGTGTCTGGGCCCAGCGCGGCGACCGCGTCTTCCTGGCTGCTCGCGGTGAAGCCCAGCTCAAGTCGGTGGCCGATGACCTGCGCACCCGCGGCGCCAACTTCGTCGGCTTCAAGGTGTTCGACGCCACCGCCTTCGATCAGCACGCTGCCTTGCTGGCCGAAGCCACCCAGGCCATGGGGGGGCTGGACACGGTGCTGATCGCCCACGGCACGCTGTCCGACCAGGATCGCGCCCAGCAGGACACGTCCTACGCACTCAGGGAGATCGAGGTCAACGGCACCTCGGTGGTGGCGCTCATGGGCCTGGCGGGTGAGCAACTGGCGGCGCAGCAGCGCGGTGTCATCGGCGTGATCTCCTCGGTGGCCGGTGACCGTGGTCGCCAGAGCAACTATGTCTACGGCAGCGCCAAGGCCCTGGTGTCGGCGTTCGCCTCGGGCCTGCGCCAGCGCCTGCACAAGGTGGGCGTCGCGGTGGTCACCATCAAGCCCGGCTTCGTGGACACGCCCATGACGGCCCACCTGCCCAAGGGCGGTCCGCTGTGGGCCCGGCCGGAGCAGGTGGCGCGCGACATCGTCGGCGGCATGGACAAGGGCCGCAGCGTGGTCTACACGCCGGGCTTCTGGCGCCTGATCATGCTCATCATCAAGCACATCCCCGAGTCCGTGTTCGTCAAGCTCAAGCTGTGATGGTCTGGCGCTCGCTGCGATGGGACGTGGCGCTCGTGTTGGGGGTCCTGGGCATCTGCTGGTTGCATGCCGTGCACTGGGCGCCGAACCATGACGCCAGCGTGATCCTGGTCGAAGCGCACAAGATCCTGGCAGGTGGGCAGTTCCATCAGGACGTGATGGAAACCAATCCCCCTTTGGCCATTTTCCTGAGCATGCCGGGGGTGCTGCTGGGCCAGGCTCTGGGCTGCTCCCAGTGGGCGGGGGTGATGTTGTGGTTTGGCCTCATCATCGCGTCGTCAGCGCTCTGTGTGAGTCGGGTGCTGGCGCGGGCTTTGCCGGACGTGTCTGGTGCCTGGCGCGCCCTGGTCCTGTGGTGGGGCCTCGCGGTCCTGCCCGGTCATGACTTTGGTCAGCGCGAGCACCTGGCCGTGTGCTTGTTGTTGCCGGCACTCGTGAGTTTCGCGGTCGCCGACATCCCGGGGTCCTTGTCCAGGCCGCGTGCTGGCTACACGGTGCTGTGGCTGGTGGCCAGCGTCGGGCTCATGCTCAAGCCATTCTTCGCCTTGGTGCTGGCTGCAGGGTTGCTGGCGCGCAGCGTCTGGCGGCGTGACTGGCGGCTCCTGTTCGGTGTGGAGTTCCGTGCGGTGGTGTCGGGCGCTGTGGTCTATGCGGCGGCCATCTGGTGGTGGGCTCGTCCTTGGCTGGACACCCTGGCGCTGACGGTGCAGGCCTACTTTGGCTACAACGCGAGCTGGCAGGATGTGTGGGCGGCGTACCAGTCGCAGTTCTTGCTCGGCAGCGTGGCGGCGTTCTGCCTGCTGTTGTGGCCGGGCATTGCCATGCAGCGGCGCTTCTTCGCGCAGCTGCTGTGTGTGGCGGCATCCTGGGCGGCGTTGGCGTTGCTGCAGCAAAAAGGCTGGTCGTACCACCTGTTGCCCGCGGTGGCGCTTCTGTCCATCGCCCTGGGGCTGATGGCTGCGCTGGTCTGGCGGGCGGGGCGTCGGTGGGCGACCGTTCCGATCCTGTCGTTGATGGGGGCCATGGGTGCGTCGGGCGCCATCTTCGCTGTCGACCCCCTGAGCACGCGGCAGGCCCAACTGAACTCGCCGTTTGCTCAGGCGGTGATCAGGCACGCGCAGGGGCGGCCCTGGGTGGCGTGGAGCACGGCGGTCACGCCCGCCTTCCCCCTGGTGTCCATGGTGGAAGGCGAGTGGGCGTCACGCATGGTGTGCCAGTGGCTCATCCCAGGCGTGCTCAAGCTCGAAGCCCGTCCGCAAGCCGATGAGGATCAGGTGATGCGGTTGCGCACCTTGGCCGCGCGAATGAACGCGGAGGACCTCGAAAAGCACCGGCCCGCGGTGGTGCTGGTTCAGCAGGAGGGCCACTTGTTCGTGTCGGGGCCGTTTGATTTCCTGCGCTTCTTTTCTGTGGATCCGGCCTTCCGCACAGCCTGGTCGAACTATCGTCGGGTCGAGGTCGTGGGTGGCTGGGCCGTCTACATCAGGCACGAGCCGCCGTTGTGACGCCGTGCCGAGCGCTCCTGTGGCGCGGCGATCTCAGTCCACGATCTCCGCCCGCGTGTTCACCGCCACGGCCGGGTTGCCCTGGTAGACCGTCCAGGCCGCCAGCGGCTTGAAGGCCACGGCACGGGCGGCCAGCACCGCGCCTTCGCCCACGATCACGCCGGGGCCCACGAAGGCCTCGGCGCACACCCAGGCCCGCCGGCCGATGGCGATGGGGCGGGCGTAGAGGGGGAAGGCCGGGTTGCGGTGGTCGTGGGTGCCGGTGCACAGGTAGGCACCCTGCGAGACGATGGCCTTCTCACCGATCGAGATGGGCGCGATGTTGTAGACCTCCACGCGCGGGGCCAGCGCAGCCAGCGGGGCCATCTCCAGGTGCCAGGGCGCCCAGACCTTCACGCTGGGGTAGACGTTGGCCCGCCAGGACACCTTCGCCCCAAAGGCGCGCAGCAAGGCCAGGCGCCACAGGCGGGCCTGCGGGGGCGTCCAGCGGGCCAGCAGCAGCCAGCTCATCGACCAGGCCAGGCGTTTGAGGCGGTTGCTCAGGCTGAAGGTCGGGCCGTCGAAGGCCTTGCGTTCGGTGAGGAGGTCGGGGGTCGTCATGGGCGCGCGGGGTGCAGGCGCTCAGTGTGCCAGCAGCCAGCGCGCTGCGGCCAGGCGGCCCAGGCGACCACCGGCTGTGGCCAGGAAGGCCAGCCAACCGCTGACGAAGCCCAGTGCGAAACGCTGGTTGCCCAGGTGCCTGTTGGCCATCTGCATGTACTGCCAGGAGCGGGTGCGGCGGAACCACTGCAGGCCCTGCCAGCGATGGGTGCTGATGTAGCACACGGACGCGACCAGCTTGAGCTTCAGCGGCGACGTGCCGGCCTGGATCAGCCGGTCATAGAGCGTGCGCAGCACCGTGCCCATCTGCGGCATCAGCTCGCCCACCTTGTTGAGCGTGGCCGATGCCTGCCCCTCGTGCACGCGGACGGTCGTCACCCGCACCGGCGAGATGGCCCAGGGCTCGCGGTGCCCCACGCGGCTCCAGAACTCGAAGTCGCCGGCGTAGGGCAGGCGCTGGTCGAACCAGCCGTGCTCGGCCACGATGCGCGTGCGCAGGCTGACGTTGGACAGGTTGCCGGGGATGCAGCCGAACAGGAAGAAGAAGCGGTCTGATTGCTCCGGCCGCACGATGGCCGGCAGCACCGCCTCTTCCAGGCGGGCCAGGCTGGAGCCCCCCTGCTCGGCACCATGGTTGGCGCGCAGGAAGGCGATGTCGGGGGGCAGGGTCTGCCAGGTGTCGACCAGCCGTTGCAGCGCTCCCGCGTCCACCAGCCAGTCGTCCTGGCAGAAGATCTGGGTGATGTCGGTGCGCACCTGCTGGAACAGGAAGTTCAGGTTGCCGAAGATGCCCAGGTTCTTTTCCTGGAAGAAGACCTTGATGCGCGGGTCGTCCAGCTGGCGCAGGAAGTCGCGCGTGCCGTCCCTGGAGCCGTCGTCGCTGATGAGCAGCTCCCAGTCCTGGCAAGACTGCGCCAGCACCGAACGAACGGCTTCCTGGAGGTACGCCCCACCGTTGTAGGTGGGCATCACGATCGACAGGGTCATGGCGTCAATGTAAGAGGGGGGCTCAGGCGCGCGCATCCCCCCAACGCAGGGTGGTGCCTTCTTCGCCCTGGTAGAAGGTGTGGCCTTCGCGGTCGACCACGTACTGCGGCGAGGCGATCACGTCCTTGAACTCGCAACCGGCGTTGACGCGGGTGTAGTCGAACAGCACCGAGCGGGTCAGCTTGCTGCCGGCACGCAGCAGGCAGCCGTTGCCCAGCCAGGCCGGGCCCTCGATCCTGGCGCCGGGCTCGATGCAGGTGCCCGAGCCGATGTACACAGGCCCGGTGATCTCCACCGAGTCCCAGTCCACCTTCGTGTTCAGGCCGCTCCACACGCCCGGGCGCACTTCCTTGCCGGGCATGCGCATGTCGGCCACTTCGCCGGAGAGCACGCGCTGCAGCACGGTCCAGTAGTCGCTGACGCGGCCGATGTCGATCCAGTGGAAGGGGCGGTTCTGCGCGTAGAAGGGCAGGCCCTGCTTGACCAGCATCGGGAACAGCTCGCTGCCGATGTCGAATTCGCGGTCGCGCGGGATCATCTCCAGCACGGCCGGCTCGAAGATGTAGATGCCGGTGGACGCCAGGTTGGACAGCGCCTCTTCGGGCTTGGGCTTTTCCTGGAAGCTCAGCACCCGGCCGCTCTCGTCGGCCACGACCACGCCGTAGTTCTTGACCTGGTCACGCGGCACCTCCAGCGTCACCACGCTGGCCATGGCGCCCTTGGCCTTGTGCTCGGCCAGCGCGGCCGAGATGTCCAGGTCGATGATGGCGTCGCCGCACAGGACGATGGTGGTGTCGTCGAAGAAGCCGGAGAAGTCCTGGATGCGGCGCATGCCACCGGCCGAACCCAGCGGCTTGTGCACGATTTCACCGTGCTCGCGGCGGCCTTCGTAGCTGTAGCCCATCTCGACGCCCCAGCGGTGGCCGTCGCCGAAGTAGTTCTCGATCTTCCAGTGGTGGTAGGCCACGTTGACCATGATCTCGCGCACATCGTGGCGGGCGAGCTGCTCGATGATGTACTCGAGCACGGGCTTGCCCAGGATGGGGATCATGGGCTTGGGCATGCCCTTGGTGAGCGGACGGATGCGGGTGCCCTGGCCGGCGGCCAGGATCATGGCTTTGGTCATGATGGTGATGCGAACGGACTGACTGACAGGATTGAACGTGCCTCAGATGTCATGGTTGTGGCAGCCCGGCAGAGTCCCCTGACATCGGGGTGCCCGGGCCGCAGCAGGGGGAACGATTGCCCACATCCCGTGGTGCGTGTGTCACGCGGGCTGTCATCTCCGACGCTATAGTCTGGGCAAATGTGCAAACCATCCACTTCTTGCAAAGTGGGTGCCTGACCGAGCGCCGATCGCCGTATGTCGCTGAAGATCCTCCACGTCATCTCATCGGTGAACCCCCGCGGGGGTGGGCCGATCGAGGGGCTGGTGCAGCTGGCGGCCATCAACCGCGGCAAGGGCCACGAGATCGAGGTGGCCAGCCTGGACGACCCGCAGGCCGAGTGGGTGCAACGCTGCCCCCTGCCGTGCCACGCGCTGGGCCCGGGGCACATCGGCAAGTACCGCTACAGCCCCCGGCTGGTGCCCTGGCTCCAGGCCCACCGGCAGCGCTACGACGCGGTCATCGTCAACGGCATCTGGCAGTACCACGCCTTCGCCGCCTGGCAGGCCCTGCACGGCACGGACACGCCCTACTTCGTCTACACCCACGGCATGCTGGACCCGTGGTTCAAGCGGCACTACCCGCTCAAGCACCTCAAGAAGTGGCTGTTCTGGCCCTGGGCCGAATACCGCGTGCTGCGCGATGCCGCCGCCGTGCTCTTCACCTCGGAAGACGAGCGCCGCCTGGCGCGGCAGTCGTTCTGGCTCTACCGCTGCCAGGAGATCGTCGTGAACTACGGCACAGGCGGCCCCCCGGTGGCGGACGAAGCGGCGCAACAACAGCGCCAGGCCTTCCTGGAGCGCTTCCCTCAGCTGGCCGACACCCGCAACCTGCTCTTCCTGGGCCGCCTGCACGAGAAGAAAGGCGTGGACCTGCTGCTGCGTGCCCTGGCGGCCGTGCGGGCCCAGTCCCCCGCGTGGATGCAGGACGTGCGCCTGGTGATCGCCGGCCCCGCCAACGACGACCATGGCCAGCGCATGCAGGCCCTGGCCACGCAACTGGGCCTGGACGACATCACGGTGTGGACCGGCATGGTGTCGGGGCCCACGAAATGGGGCGCCTTCCGCTGTGCCGATGCCTTCGTGCTGCCTTCGCACCAGGAGAACTTCGGCATCTCGGTGGCCGAGGCCCTGGCCTGCGGCGTGCCGGTGCTCATCAGCCGTCAGGTCAACATCTGGCGCGAGGTGCTGGCCTCGCAGGCCGGCCTGGCCGAGGACGACACCCTGGCCGGCACGCAGGCCCTGTTGCAGCAGTGGCTGGCCATGCCGCGGCCCGGATGGCAGGCCATGCGCCAGCGGGCGCGGGACTGCTTCGTGGCGCGCTTCCACATCGAGCGCGCCGCCGAATCCCTCATCGAAGCGATGCGCTCGCGCGGGCTGCGGTCGGCTCCTGAGCCAGGCCTGACAGGCCCGCACGCGCCAGGTTCATCACTTCATCCACGCTGATGTCCTGCACGCCGCTCATGCGGTGGACGATGCGGTGGCCCTCGCCAAAGGGGTGCCACACGACCGGGCGGTTGTAGCCCCCGAACAGGCCGATGCAGGGCACGCCCACGGTGGCGGCCAGGTGCATGGGGCCGGAGTCATGGCCGATGAACAGCTGGGCGCCGCGCATGGCCGCAGCGCTTTCGCGCGGGCTCAGGCGGCCGCAGGCGTCCACCACCGGGCCGGGCCAGTTCTGGGTGACGCGGCGGGCGCGCTCGCTGTCTTCCTGGGCGCCCACCACCAGCAGGCCCAGCTCGGGGTGCTCGCGGCCCAGGCCGTTGAGCAGGGCCATCCAGCGGGCCTCGCCCCAGTCCTTCTCGGCGACCTTGCCGCCCATGTTGATGACCAGGGTGGGCCGGCCTTGCAGCTCGGCCGTGACCGCGTCGGCCACCTGCTGTTCGCGCGCGCTCAGGCGCAGGTCCCACAGGCTGCGGTCGTGCAGGTCGATGGCCGGCAGTTGGCCGCCCGCGCTCAGGCTGCGGGCCAGGCGGGCGCATTCCGGCTCCAGTTCGCCTTGCGCGTTGAGGGTCTGCCAGGTCTGCAACTCGGGCGTGCTGGGCGCACCGACGATGTGCCTGAAGCCGCACAGCTTGAAGTAGAGGATGTCGCGCCAGACCGCGGCCATGCCTCGTGCCGGGGTCAGGTAGTACAGCGTGTCGGCGCCGAGGGCGCGCAGTTGCTTGCGCAGGGCCCACAAGGCCTTGAGCGAACGCGTGCCCACCGGGTAGGCCAGGGCCTGGTCGATCAGGCCGCTGCCACCGAGGATGCCCTCCAGCGGCGCGGCCTTGGCGCTCACGGGGAAGTTGGTCAGCACCACGCGGCGTGCGCCGGGGGTGGCGCGCTCGATGGCGTGGAAGCAGGGCAGGGCCACCAGGGTGTCGCCCAGGCTGCCCAGGCGGTAGATGACGATGGTGGAGGGGGCAGGTGGGCGCATGTCAGGCAGGGGTGAGGGAGAGGGCGCAGGCGGTCTCCAGGGCACAGACGATGTGGTACAGGCTGCTGGCGCGCACGGGCTCGGGGCTCCAGCCTCCTTGCGCGTCCAGCGACTCGTACCAGGCACCAGGCAGGGGCCGTGCCAGGTAGCCCATCAGGCCCGACATGGCGGCACTGCAGTGGTCCAGGGACCGCGACACCGCACTTGTATCCGATCCAAGTGACGCCATCGTGGCCCAGGCCTTGATGCGCTCGGTTTGCGGCCACAGCTTGGCGTGGGCGTCGCGCCAGGCGCCGTCGGTGTCCATCGCGTTGATGGCCACGCCGCGCTGGGCGTCCACCCCCTTGGCCTCGGCCAGCGCCACCATGTGCTGTGCCGCGGCGAGGGCGTCCGGGCGCTCGCGCAGCAGGCCCCAGCGGATCAGCAGCCAGCCCCACTCGAACTGGTGCCCGGGCTCGACCAGGCGGCCATCGTCGCCGGGCATGGGTCGCCAGTCGCCATCGAAGAGCTCGGTCAGCAGGCCCGAGGGCGCCTGCACCATGTGCTGCAGCGCCAGCCCGGCCAGCTCGTCGGCCAGGGCCCACCAGGGGGCTTGCACCACGTTGGGCGCCTGGCTGTCGCGCAGCGCCTCGGCCCACTGCAGCGTGGCCTCGAACAGGTGCATGTGCGGGTTGGCGCGCAGGGGCAGGGTGCGCGGGCGGCTTTCCTCGAAGCCGGCCACCGGGTGGCCCCAGCCCTGGCGCAGCACGGTCAGCAAGCGGGTGGACACGTCCAGCAAGTCGGCGTGCGCCTGCGGCTTGCGGCGGTAGACGGTGGCCATGGCGAACAGCGCAAAAGCCTGCTCGTAGAGGTCGAAGGTGGCGTTGACCACCTGGCCCTGCGGCGTCACCGAGGAGGCAAAGGTGCCATCGGCCTGCAGCAGGCGGTGCAGCAGGAAGTCCAGCCCATGGGCGACGACGCCGGAGGTGTCGTGCGGCCAGCCCAGCGGCTCGGCCACGCTCCAGACGTAGAGCTGGCGCGCCACCACGCGGGTGCGGCGCGGCTCGTCCAGCGGCCGGCCCTGGGCGTCGAGTTTCTCGGCGAACCCGCCCTGGGCCAGGTCCACGCCCGCGGTCGTCCACAAAGGCATGGCCTGGGCCACGAACCAGCCGCGGAAGGCCTGGCGGGCGGCCTCGAAGCGCTGCCTGGAGGCCGCGTCAGGCGGCGCGATGAGGTGGTTGGCACGCGGGGCAGGGCTCGAAGCGGAGGACGGCTGGACAGGCATGGGACGACAGGGCGGGGAGGGCTGGGCAGGGGGCGCCCGTATTTTTCCCCACATTTGTGTCGGTGCGTCAGGCGACGGCGGCCTTGTAACGCGCAGTAAGCCCTTGCCGCACTGTGACATCTGTCCTCTGCTGCGGCGGACGGGTCACCGATGATGCTGGCACCCCTTCTCTGTGTCCGGTGTCCCATGGCCGAGCAACGTTCTTTCAGACAATGGTGGGCCGTGCTGCTCACCTGCGCCGCGCTGCAGGCCTGTGGCGGTGGCAGCGGCGCCAGCCCTGCCGATGCGGCGACCGCGGCCGGCACCAGCGCCACGTCCGGCGACGGCGGCACCGACCCGGCGCGCTTGCGGCTGGTGACCGGCGTCACCTCGCCCACGGTGACGGGCACCTCCTCCCCCTCGCCGACCCGCTGGGTGCAGATGGGGCCGATCTCCGACCAGGACGCCGCCCGCTTCCTCACGCAGGCCACCTTCGGCCCGACGCCCACCGACGTGGCCCACCTCAAGGCGGTGGGCTTCGATGCCTGGGTGAGCGAGCAGCTGGCCAAGCCGCTGCCC
The DNA here is from genome assembly GCA_022566735.1 of Pseudomonadota bacterium. GTDB lineage: Bacteria > Pseudomonadota > Gammaproteobacteria > Burkholderiales > Burkholderiaceae_C > Aquabacterium. The sequence continues at coordinate 26,578 of JADFIG010000029.1, read as the reverse complement.
TCGCCAAGCCACGTCGCCTACTTCGACATGCGCAACGCGGAGTGGATGGCCTACAACCCCACGGGTCGTGCCGGTCCCATGGACATCACCGACCCGGTCTGGCGCAACGCCATCGCGGGCGACGACCAGCTGCGTCAGCGCGTGGCCCTGGCCCTGTCGGAGATCTTCGTGGTGTCCCTGATGGACACCTGCAACCCCCACGGACGCGGCTACGCCGCCTACCTGGACATGCTGGAGCGCAACGCCTTCGGCAACTTCCGCCAGCTGCTGCAGGATGTGACCCTGCACCCCATCATGGGCTGCTTCCTGTCCCACGTGGCCAACCAGAAGGACGACCCGGTCACCGGCCGCGTGCCCGACGAGAACTTCGCGCGCGAGGTCATGCAGCTGTTCTCCATCGGCCTCTACCAGCTCAACCCCGATGGCACGGCGGTGATGTCGGCCGGCCAGCCCGTGCCCACCTACGGCCCGTCGGACATCGCTGGCCTGGCGCGCGTGTTCACCGGCTTCAGCTGGAATTGCCCGCTGCCGTATGACGACGGCTGCTTCGTGCGGGGATCGTCCTGGGCGGGCATGCAGTCCGACCCGGACATGTGGATCAAGCCCATGGTGGCCTATGACCGCTTCCACTCCCCCCTGGCCAAGACCTTCCTGGGCAAGACCTTCCCGGCGCAGGATGCCGCCAACGCCTGGGCCAGCCTGCGTTTTGCGCTCGACACCCTGGCCACGCATGCCAACGTCGGGCCCTTCCTGGGCAGGCAGCTCATCCAGCGCCTGGTCACCAGCAACCCCAGCCCCGCTTACGTGGCCCGCGTGGCCCAGGCCTTCAAGAGCTCGGGCGGCAACCTGGGCACCGCGGTGCAGGCCGTGCTGATGGACCCGGAAGCCCGCAACACCGCGGCCGCCCTGGCCAGCGACAGCTTCGGCAAGGTGCGCGAACCCATCCTGCGCATGACGGCCGTGCTGCGCGCGGTCGATGGCCGCTCCATGACCGGCCGATTCACCGTGGGCTGGACGCCCGATGCCGACCGCGGCCTCAACCAGGCCCCGCTGATGGCGCCCTCGGTGTTCAACTTCTTCCGCCCGGGCTACGTCGCGGCGGGTTCGCTGAGCGCCGCGCGCGGCCTGGTGGCGCCCGAGCTGCAGATCGCCAACGAGACCTCCGTGGCCGGCTACGCCAACTTCGTCGGCGGCATGCTGATCAACGGTCTGGGCCCGGTGCCGAACTTCGGTGCAGGCCTCAACGGGGTCAAGCTGCCCGATGTCTACCTCGACTTCCAGCGCAACGCCACCAGCAGCTGGCGCACCCTGGCCGATGACCCCGCGGCCCTGGTCGAGGCCCTCAACCAGCGCCTGATGTACGGCACCATGTCGGCCAGCCTGCGCCAGGACCTGGTGAGCGTGGTGAGCAACATCACCGACCCCCATCCCGAGATCCGCCAGCCCGACCGCATCGTCAAGGCCCTGCTGGTCACCCTCACGTCCCCCGAGTTCCTGGTCCAGCGCTGAGGTGCCGCCGTGTCGATCTCTCCAAGCTCCCGCCGCCTCTTCCTCCAGCAAGCCGCCGCCCTGGGTGGGCTGGGCACGGCCGCGCCCCTGGCCCTCAACCTGGCCGCCCTCGGCCCGGCCGCGGCCGCCGGCGCCACCGACTACAAGGCCCTGGTCTGCGTCTTCCTGACCGGCGGCAACGACCACGCCAACACCGTGCTGCCCACCGATGCCGCCAGCTGGTCCGTCTACCAGTCGGTGCGCAAGCCGGGCAACGACGGCATCTCGCTGCGCAAGGACGTGGCCCCGGACACCACCGCGCCGGCCTGCTCGCCGGCCTGGCTGGGCGGGGTGCGGCCCATCGCGCCGGCCCGCAACCAGGGCCGCAGCTTCGCGCTGCACCCCAGCCTGGCGGCCCTGCAGAGCCTGTTCAACGACCAGAAGCGCCTGGCCATCGTCAGCAACGTGGGCACCCTGGTCGAGCCGGTGAGCAAGGCCAGCTACGAGGCCCGCAAGGCCCGCCTGCCTGACCCGCTGTTCTCGCACAACGACCAGGCCAGCCACTGGATGGCCATGGCGCGCGAAGGTGCATCGCAAGGCTGGGGCGGGCACCTGGCCGATGCCTTCGCGGCAGACAACGGCCAGTCCCTGTTCACTGCCGTGTCGATGGCGGGCCATGCCGTGTGGCTGTCCGGCCAGCAGGTGCGCCAGTACAGCCTCAACGCCTTCGGCCCGATCAAGTACGGGTTCTCGCGCGATGACAAAGGCATCGAGCGCGTGGGCAGCAGCGAACTGGCCGCGGCGGTCATCAAGCGCCAGGCCACCCAGCCCGGCGGCAACCACGTCCTGATGAAGGACCTGGCCGCCATCCACCAGGCCAGCATCGGTAGCGAGGCGCAGCTGTCTGCGGCCCTGCCCGATGTGAACGTGGCCCCTTACGGCCCGGCGTCCACGCTGGAGCTGACCCTGCCCACCAAGGGCAAGGTGATGAACGGCCTGGCCCAGCAGTTGCGCATGGTGGCCGCGGCCATCGCGGCCGGCCCCAGGCTGGGCCTCAAGCGCCAGGTTTTCTTCGTGACGCTGCCGGGCTTCGACACCCACAACGGCCAGAACGTGCGCCACACCGAGCTGATGATGCAGCTCGACCATGGCCTGGCCTATTTCGATCGCGTCGTCCAGACCCTGGGCCTGGGCAGCCAGGTGACCACCTTCACCGCCTCGGACTTCGGTCGCACCTTCACCAGCAACGGCGACGGCACCGACCACGGCTGGGGCAGCCACCAGTTCGTGATGGGCGGGGCGGTGCAGGGGGGCGACATCCACGGCACCTTCCCCACCTACGTGCCCAAGAACACCCAGAACAACGGCTTCGATGCGGGCAGCGAGTTGCTCTACAACGGCGTGCTCCTGCCCCAGCAGGCGGCCGTGCAGATGGGCGCCACGCTGGGCCGCTGGTTCGGCCTGAGCCCGAGCCAGCTGCTGGGCGTCTTCCCCCAACTGGCCAACTTCGCCAGCAGCGACCTGGGCTTCATGAAGGCCTGACACGGCCGCACGGTAGGATGTCGCGCGGCCACGGTGGCCCTCGCGATGTCCATGCAATCCTGTGCCATCTCCCTGCCCGAGGCGCCCCGGCTGAAGGTGCCCCTGGTCTTCAGTGACTTCAACCGCCTGCGTTGGGCGGTCGAAGCCCTGCAGGTGCACCCCGAACTGCGCCGCCACCTGCTGGCCACCGTCCCGGCCTCGGCGCCTGGCTCGGCCCCCGTGCTGACCGACAGCGTGGTGATGCAGTCGGGTGCGGGCTTGCCCGAGGGGCGCCAGCCCACCCACGTCGTGCTGTGGGACGGCCTCAACAGCCTGATCGAGTGGCGCCAGCGCCGCCCCCTGCCGAACGCCGCCGAGCCCCGCATGGTCTTCGTGGGCCAGTTGCCTGAAGCCGAAGCGGCCCTGCCCGAGGGCGCCTGGCCGCTGTACCCGCGTGGCGGCACCGGCGCTCCTTTGCCGGCTGCCGGCGGCCCGCAGCTGCCCTGGCGCCCGCGCTGGCAGGCCTGGCTGCGGCGGCAGGTGCGTCCCTGGCAGCAGCGCCTGCGCCAGCCCGAGGTGCACCGGCAACTGGCCGAGGGCGGGCGCCTGGTGTTTTGCGGTGCCGTGCGCCACAACCGCATGCTGCTGGACGACAGCTTCCGCGGCGCCCGGCTGGCCGCCTTGCGTGCCGGGCTGGACGACCTGCTGGACCTGCCCTGGGACACCGAGCCCCAGCGCGCCCAGGCCCGCATCGTCCAGGCCGTCGGCCAGTTGCAGCGCAGTGCGCAGGACCTGCGGCCCTGGCCCGAGGCGGCAGACGCGGCCGAGTGGGCCGGCCTGTTCAATGTGCTCAACCTGCTGCACCGCCAGCAGGTGCTGTCCCTGCTGGCACAGCGCACCGGGCGGCTGACGGTGATCGAGTTCGGTCGGCAAGCCCATTTCGACGCCTACGACGCCGCCGCCTACCGCGGCAACGTCTACCTGGATTTCGGCAGCACCTGCGGCAGCGAGTGGCTCTACCCGCGCCGGCTCGACATCGAACGCTCCGGCAAGCAGGCGCTGGCCATGCGCCTGTTGCAGCCGGGGCAAACGCTGGGCGACTGGCTGGCCCGGCAAGGCCCCGAAGGCTTTGTGCGGCAGACCGAAGCCGATGCACAGCGTGCCCTGAGCACCGCCAGGCTGGGTTGACGGTGTCCGCACGCCAACGCATCCACGCCGCCCTGGCCGCCAACGGCTTCGGCCAGGCCGTGACCATCGGCACCCAGTTGCTGCTGACGCCGCTGTTCTTCCGCCTGTGGGGCAGCGAGCGCTATGGCGAGTGGCTGATGCTGTCGGCCATCCCCGCCTACCTGATGCTGGCCGACCTGGGCGTGAGCTCGGCCGCGGCCAACGAGATGGCCATGCGCGCCGGTGCGCGCGATTTCTCAGGCGCGCAGCAGACCTTCCGTGGCGCGCAGGGCGTGGCCTGGCTGGCCGCCGGCCTGGCCCTGTTGCTGGGTGCGCTGTCTGCCGGCCTGAGCGCCTGGAGCGACTGGCCGGCGCTGCAGCATGTCTCGCACAGCGAGGCGGCCTGGGTGCTGCTGCTGTTGAGCCTGCAGGTGGCCCTCGGGTTTTCCGGCGGCGTGGTGCAGGCGGGCTTCCGCTGCGCGGGCTTCAATGGCCTGGGCACGACGTGGTCCAACCTCAGCCGCCTGGGCGAGGCGCTGGCCAGCGCGGTGGTGCTGTTGATCGGCCAAGGCCCGCTGGCCATGTGCCTGGCGACCCTGGTGGTGCGGGGGGTGTTCCTGGCCTGGCAATGGGCGCTGCTGCGCCGGCGCTGCGACTGGCTCTTCCACCCGCCCGTGCCGGCGGACCGCCACCTGCTGCGCCGCCTGCTGTGGCCCTCGCTGGCCTTCATGGCCTTCCCGGTGGGTTACGCCCTGGCGCTGCAAGGCCCCATCCTGTTGATCGGCAGCCTGTTCGGCAGCAGCGCGGTGGCGGTTTTCTCGGCCATGCGCACCCTGGCGCGCCTGCCGGTGCAGTTCACCAACGTGCTCAACAACGCGGTGGCGCCGGAGGTGTCGCGTGCCCACGGCGAAGGGCGGCCCGAACAGGTGCGCCGCCTGCACCGCACGGCCTGGGCGGCCACGGCCGGCCTGGGCCTGCTGGCCTGCCTCGGCCTGGGCCTGCTGGGGCCGTGGTTGAGCCGCGTGTGGTTGGGGCCGGGGCGGCATGACCAGGTGGTGCTGCTCGGCCTGCTGGCGGTGTCGTGGGTGTCGGCGGTGTGGAACGTCAGTTCCATCGTGTTGACGGCGACCAACCGGCATGTGCGCCTGAGCATCGTCTTCCTGCTGGTCAACGCCCTGGGCCTGACCCTGGCCGGGGCACTGGGCTGGGCCGTGGGCATGGGAGGTTTGCTGGGCGGCTTGCTGCTGGTCGAGGTGGTGATGCTGGGGTGGGTGTTGCCGGTGGCTTGGCGGGAGACGGCCGATGGGGCCGGGGCGTTCGCTGCGCAGTTGCTGTCACATGTTCGCGTTCCAATCAGAAGAACATGAAAGCAAAGAACTTCGCCATGCACCGGTCTGGTCGGATCACTTCTTTGGAGCTCGTGCGTGGCCTGAGCGCCCTTGTTGTGATGCTGGGGCACTTGCGGTCAGCCTTGTTGCCTGACTTTGGAGATCTCATCAGTCCAACGGTTCTGACCAAGATCTTCTATTTCGTGTCAGGCATGGGGCATCAGGCTGTCATGGTGTTCTTCGTCTTGAGTGGCTATTTCGTCGGGGGGGCCGTTTTGCGCCAGGCCGGCGGCTTCTATGTCTTGGACTACGTGGTCGCACGGCTGAGCCGGCTGTGGGTGGTGCTGTTGCCCGCCTTGCTGCTGACATGGGCGTTGGACACGGCGCTGCTGTCTTTCTGGCCGCATGTGCTTGATGCCGCCCACATCGAGAGCTGGCGTTGCATTCCTCACGATGGGCTGTTGCAGCATGGCTGGGTGGTATTCATCGGTAATGCGATGTTTTTGCAAACCGTGTCCGTTCCCATCTTTGGCAGCAATGGACCGCTATGGAGTCTTGCTTATGAGGCTTGGTACTACCTGTTGTTCCCTTTGATCTGGCACGGTGTGGTGCGGTCTGCACGCTGGACACACAAGCTATTGTTTTTGATCGTCTCAGCGGCAGTGCTGAGTGCCATGACGCAAGAGATGCGCTGGCTTTTCATCGCCTGGGTGATGGGTGCCGCGGTTCATGGTGTGCCTGGGCGGTGGCATTGTTTCGGCCGATGGACGTGCGGTACGTTGAGTTTGGTGTGGATGCTGGTCATGCTGAGCTTGGCGAGGTTGGACAAGGTTCCCTCGCTGTTTCCGTTCGCTCACGACCTGTTGCTGGCGGCAGCCGTATCAATGTGGTGTCTGCATGTCAGGTTTGCCGAAACACTGGCCTGGCCTGATTGGCTGCGAGCTCCCACACATCGGCTGTCCGACATGTCTTTTTCGCTCTACCTGATTCACATGCCGATCATTTTTGTGGGGGTTGGCGCATTGATTCCCTCGGGAAAGATGAGCTTGAATGCGTCCGGATGGGTCACATTTGCCGCGCTCAGCCTGGGCATCGTGGCGACTTCATGGCTCTTTTGGTGGATGTTCGAGCGCCATGCTCCTGAGGTGCGCAAACTGCTCATGCAAGGCCTGCTTCGGCTCATGGAGCGATTGGCCCTGAAAGCGGCACGCGAGCCTCAAAAAGGGGCGTGAGCCCCGCTTTCCGCGGCACCGTTGCCGCTTTCCACGACAACGGACTCGCTTTTTGCGACACGCGTGCCCCTTTAAGGGGCACGCGATGCGCTTTTCACGACAACCTTGCCGCTGGAAGTGGGACGCGACGCGCTTTCCACGACACGCATCCCGCTTTGGGCGACATCGGTGCCCCTTTAAGGGGCGCGCGTGCCGCTTTGACCGGCACGCGAGGGGCGGACGGTGCTCAGTCGGCCGTGCTGCCCGCACCTGCCGGCGTGACCGGGGTGCGTGACGCGCTGCTGCGCTTGGCGAAGCGCGTTCCCAGGGTGCCGCGCAACTCCTCCAGGCCGGCGCCACGGCCCAGCACGCGCAGCAGTGCGTAGCCCTCCAGGGCCGTGCTCATCACGTCGCTGCCCAGGGCGGTGATGGAGTCCTCGCAGCGGCCGACCAATTGCAACAGGCGGTTGTAGCGGGGGCGCAGGGCGTCGAAGTGGTGCAGGTCGTTCTCGGCCTCGCCCAGCATCACTTCCTCGGGGACCAGCTTGCGGTTCTGCGCCATCACGGACAGCGTCTGGCGGCAGAACACTTCGGACTTCTCGCCCATGCGGGCCAGCGCCCGGCGCTCATCGGCAGTCAGGTCGATCAGCGGGGCGAGCAGGGTTTCCAGCTGCGTCAGCAAATCGTCCAGCTGGGCGTAGTCTTCGGGAGTGAAGTTCAGGGAAATCAGGTTCTGGCTCATCTCTGTCTTTCGTTGGTGTGGTGTTTGGCCGCTTCGGCCCCATGCCGGGCGGCCGGCGCCCACCATAAGCGCCGGGCCGGGAGGTGAACAGACATCCCCCCCTTCGGAGGGGGGCATCGCCCCCATGCTTTCGGACCGGCGCACCGGCATGTCCGCCAAACATGACGCTTTGTCATGTACGGGGCGTAGAGTTGCCCGCACCCATGGACGCCACCCCCGACCGTGGGATCTTTGCCTGCCGTGCTCCGTACCTGCCAGGGAACCCCACATGGACGCCTACTACCTCAACCGCCGCCCCCAGATCGCCCGTTTGCTGGGCCCGGAATACGCGGGTGCCCGGATCCTGGAAATCGGCTGCGGTGCCGGCTACTTCCGCGAAAGCATTCCCTTCGCCTGCGAGTACTGGGGCGTGGAGCCGGTGCCCTCGGTGGCCAAGGAAGCCGAGCGCCGCTTGCAGCGCGTGCTGGTGGGCACCTTCAAGCAGGTTTACGGCGAATTGCCTGACCACTTCTTTGACTGCGTGGTCTGCAACGACGTGATCGAGCACATGGACGACGAGGCCGAGTTCCTTGAGCTCATCAAGCAGAAGATCAAGCCGGGCGCGGTCCTGATCGGCTCCATCCCCAATGTGCGGCACATCTCCAACCTGAAGGGGTTGCTGATCGACCGGGACTGGGAATATGCCGATGGCGGCATCCTCGACCGGACCCACCTGCGCTTCTTCACCCAGAAGAGCCTCCTCAGGATGTTCGGCGCCCATGGCTATGAAATCTGCGAACTGCAGGGCATCAACAGCGCGGTCATGAACTGGCGCAGCCCTGGGGCGGTCGTCAAGCAACTGGCCATGCGTGCGCTGACGGCCTTGCTGGGCAGCGACTCCCGCTACATGCAGTTCAGCTTCAAGGTGCGCCCCCAGCAGTGATGGGCGTTCGAGCGAGCATCGCATGAAGTACCGTCCCGAAATCGACGGCCTGCGGGCGCTGGCCGTCCTCCCTGTCATCCTGTCCCATGCCGGCTTCAGCGCCTTCCACGGCGGCTTTGTCGGCGTCGATGTCTTCTTCGTGATCAGCGGCTTCCTGATCACCACCATCCTGCTGGCCGAGAACGCCGAAGGCCGCTTCAGCATCCTGGGCTTCTACGAGCGCCGCGCCCGCCGCATCCTGCCGGCCTTGTTCCTGGTGATGGCCTGCAGCACCGCCCTGGCCTGGTGGAGCCTGCTGCCTGACGAGCTGGAGAACTTCGGGCAGTCCCTGTTCGCCACCTCGGCGTTCGCCAACAACATGCTGCTGATGCTGACCTCGGGCTACTGGTCGCTGGCCTCCGAGTTCAAGCCTTTGCTGCACACCTGGAGCCTGGGGGTGGAGGAGCAGTTCTACATCCTCTTCCCCTTGCTGCTGATGGCGTGCCGGCGCTGGCGGGCGCAGTCGCTGCTGGGCCTGTTCGCGCTGCTGTCGCTGCTCAGCCTGGCCGCGGCCGAGTGGGCTTCCCTGGCGCAGCCCACCCTGGCTTTCTACCTCCTGCCCACGCGGGCCTGGGAGTTGTTGCTGGGTTCGATGGCCGCTTTGTGCGCACGGCAGGCCTGGCTGGCGGCGGTGCCGCGGCAGGCCTGGCAGCCCCTGAGCCTGCTGGGCCTGGCGATGGTGCTGGCCGCCATCCTGGGTTTCGGCGAGGCCGTGCGCTCGCCCAGCCTGTGGATCCTGCTGCCCACCGTGGGCGCGGTGCTGATCATCCTGTTCGCCTTGCCAGGCACCTGGGCGCACCGCCTCCTGGCCAGCAAGGTGCCGGTGGGCATCGGCCTCATCAGCTACAGCGCCTACCTGTGGCACCAGCCGCTGTTCGCGTTCGCCCGCATCATCGGCCGCGAGAAGCCCTCCGATGGCCTGATGCTGGCCCTCAGCGGCCTGACCCTGGTGCTGGCCCATGCGAGCTGGCGCTGGGTGGAGCAGCCCTTCCGCCACAGCGCGGGCTTCGGACGGCGCTTCATCTTCTCGGCCTCCCTGGCCGGCTCGGTGCTGTTCGCGGGCATCGGCCTGCACTTGCACCTCAGCCATGGCCTGCCGGAACGCGTCTACGGGGCCTCGGCGAAGGGCCAGTCGGGCATGTACGTCACCTACAACGAGCGGGTGTTCCAGCGCAAGGTCGATGCCTTTGTGCGCCAGGATGCCCGCAAGGTGCTGGTGCATGGCAACAGCTATGCGCGCGACTTCGTCAACATGAACCTGGAGGCCTTCGACCAGGCCACGCTGGAGTTCGTCTACCGCGATGACTTCCCCGAGTGCCTGGACCAGCTCTCAGGCGGTGCGGCCCGGCTGTACGCCCAGGCCGATGTCATCGTCTACGCCAGCGGCGGCATGGGGCCCGGTGTGAAGTGTGTCCAGCGCAACATCGCCATCGCGCAGGCGGCAGGCAAGGCCGTTTATTACGTGGGCGGCAAGCACTTTGGCTACAACCTCAACTGGCTGGCTCGGCTGTCGGCCCAGGAGCGGGCCCTGCAGACCAACGCCGTGATCCCGGTGGCCTGGGAGGAGGGCGAGGCATTGAGGGCGGCGGTGCCCGCCAGCCACTTCCTGCCCATCTACCAGCGGGTGATGCTGCAGGAGCGGCGCATGCCGGTGGCCGATGCCGCGGGCCGCATGCTCAGCCCCGACCGCGTGCACCTGACCCAGGATGGGGCGGTGTACGTTGGCCAGCGCGTGCTGTGGGACACCGCCTACGAGCAGGTGCTGGGGCGGCCGGCACGCAAGCGGGCCGCCCAGCCCTGATCAGCGGCCGGCTTCGGTGAGCAGGGCGCTGCGGATCACGCCGGCCAGCACCTGGTTGCCCTGGGCGTTGGGGTGGATGGCGTCGCTGTAGAGGCCGCTGTGCCACTGCGGTGACCGGCTCACCTCGACGGCATGCACCGGGTGCGTGGCCTGCAGTTGCGCCAGGGTGGCCGAGGTGGCGTGGGCGGGGTCTTTCTGGATGTCCGCCACCCCGGGGTAGAGCACGAAGTGGACGCGCACGCCCTGGGCCATCGTCCGTGCGATCCATTGCCGCAAGGGGGCTTGCCAGTCGCCATCGGGGATGCGCAGGTCGGCGCGGCCCTGATCGCAGATGTCGAACTTCGTGACCTTGCGGGCCCAGTACACCGTGGCCAGCCAGGGGCGGTGGGTGGGGTGCATGGTTTCGCAGCGCCAGATGGCCGCTTCCGTGAGGAAGTCGGTGTTGTTGATGACCACCACCACGTCGTTCATGCGGGCCACGACGTCCTGGTGGGTTTCCAGCCACCCCAGTTCGTTGCGGATGGCCCAGCCGCCGGCGGCCAGCGTCCAGACCTTGGCTTCGGGCATGAGCGTCTGCAGCACCGGCCCCAGGCGGTCGGCTCGCCGGTAGCCATTGCCGCCGTAGACCACGCTGTCGCCCACGACCAGCACCTTGCGCAGCGGGGTGTCGATCAGCGGGCCACCGGTCATGTGGTGCTCGTTGAAGTCGTAGTCGCTGAACAGCAGGAAGGTGCCCGACTGGCTGGCTTGGGGGATGTAGCCCACCCGGGTGTCGGCGTGGTAGAGCGGGAAGGACACGGCGCCTGAGGCACGCAGAGCGATCTCGGCCAGAAGGAATCCCCCCGCCAGCCAGGACAAGGGCCGGGTCCAGCGGGGCGTACGTTGCATTGCTCGTGCCGGGTGCTCAGGTCCGTTGGCGGCGGTGTCTGCGGTGATGGTCATGGTCCCTGAGGTGAGTGATGATCCGCAGATTGGAAGCAAAGGTGCTTTCAGCGTCAAGCACCTGATGCAAGTGCTGACACCTGAGGCTTGCTTGTCATTCTTGAGGGAGATGACCCGGGGCAGGCAGGCGCCACAAACGTTGGGCAGAGGTGATGTCGTAGGTAGACAGACGCAGGTGCCATCCAGTCACGCGCGCGTTCACCTCATGCAAGAGAACTGCGCCTGGTTCAGGGGCATCGCCAGAGATGTAATAGAGGGCACCTTCCTTTTTCGCCCAATCCAGCATGCGATGCTGGTCTGCGTCGAACAGGTACTTGCTGGCCTCTGGGCGGGTGATGCCACCGATGTCGATCAGAGGGTGATGTTGCAGTTGGAATCCATACTGGCCAATCGAGTACACCGCGATGCCGCTTCCCGTGGGGACGGTGGATTCGATCCGCTTGACCATCCCGTCGATGGCCGAGATCAATTCCATTTTGTTGCGCAGGTGTGGCCGTGCCATCAGCAGACTGCCAGACAGCGACACGACCAGCGTCAAGACGGTGACGGCTGCCAGCCACCGAGTGTTCATGCGGCGCAGCGACAGCACCCAGAGGAGGCTCATGAGCCCCGGTGCCAGAACCAGCGCGTAGCGCGTCTGCACATACGTGTGGTTGACGACATAGAACACCACTGTCAAAAGGACCCAGGCGAGCAGAGGGGCTGCACTTGCGGGGATGCCCCACAGCATGCGAGAGGCTTCCGATCGAGTGGAAGGCGAGGCTTTCAAGGCGGGGATGACCCAAGAACCGAGCAGCGCCCCAGCGACCAACAGCACACCTGTGAAGCCGAGGCCGAAAACATTCAACAAACGAGCGATGACCGAGGAGTCCGGTGCGGCACGCTTTGCGGCGTTGGTGTTGGGCATCACGTAGCCGAAGGCATGCAGTGCATAGCCAATCCAGATCAGCAAAGGCAAGGCCAACAGGATGGCCGCGGCAAGGAACAGTCCCCAGCGCTTGGTGGGAGTCATGTCCCTGGATACCTGCCACCATTGGTACAGCAGGAAGGGCCCACCCGCAACGAACATCAAGACCATCTCAGGTCGAATCAGTGGCCCAAGGCCAACGCACAGAGCCGCACCAAGCAGTGTTTTGGTTGTGGGCTTGCCAGGCATCAGCAGCAGCGACTGCAGCATCAGCCAACCTGCGGCCCAGACGGCCTCCATGCCTGAGAAGGCCCAATAGCAGAAGTAGGGGCTTGCAACAAACAAGGCCAACATCCATCCGGGCAGGCTGTCGGCTTGCACGCTCGCATCGCGACACAGACTGCGGGTGAAGTGCCACAACGTCCACAGGGAGAATGCCGTGCAAAGAATGGTCAAGGCTTTGCCTGCGGTCAGCCATTCCAATCCCGTGGACAACGCTGACACCAACAGCACCACCCAGACGGGCGATGTGTCGCCATTGCTGATGAGCCCGTTGAACATGAAGCCGCGGCCCAGCCACACGTTGCGTGCGTACTCGATGTGGATGTAGGCGTCATCCTCCCAATAGGACCAGGTGAACCAAAGCCATCCGGCCACCCAGGCAAGGCTCAAGGTCAGCAGGACTTCACGGTAGCGATTGAACATGGTGGAGGCTTGCATCGGTGGTCAGGAGAGGTGGGCGGTGAGCGGGGATGAGAGCAGGCTGCCCTTGCGGGCCAGCTGCATGCAGGGCTGCTCGACGAAGCGGAAGCTGAGGTGCGACAGCAGCAGCGTCAAGCCCAGCGACACCCCCAGCTGCACCAGCGCCGAGCCCAGCGGCAGCGCTGCCGTCACGGCCAGGGCCAGCGGGTGCCACAGGTAGACCGAGTAGGAGATGTCGCCCAGCCATTCACCCAGCGCCGAGCGCCACTGGCGCAGGCCGGAGAACAGGAACAGCCCCACCAGGGCCGCGCAGAAGAAGGGCAGCACGAAGCGCTTGTAGTTCAGCTCGATGCTGTGTTGCTGCCAGAACACCGTGCCGGCCCAGATGCCCGCCAGCACAGGCAGCAGCAGCCAGGTGCGCGACAGCAGTTGTCGCAGCCAGGGCGCATGGCCTCGGAAGGCCACCTCGGCCAGCAGCAGGCCCAGCGTCCATTTCCAGAACAGCACGGGGGCGGTGTGCTGCCACATCACCCGCACCTCACCAGCCTGCGTCACGGCCGACAGCCCGAAGAACAGGCCCATGCCCAGCAGCCAGGTCATGCCGAACACGGCCCAGGGCGACCACCGCTGCGTGATGCGGCTCAGCAGCGGGTAGAGGGCGTAGAAGTGCAACTCCACCACCACCGTCCAGAAGATGGCGTTGATGGACTGGTACTCGCCGGGCACGAAGCTGCTGACGAAGAACAGGTGGGTCAGGAAGGCCTGCCAGGTCGCAGGCGTGATCATGTTCGAGTGCACCTGGTGGCTGGCCAGCGCGTACACGAGGAGGGCCAGGGCGTAGGCGGGCACGATGCGCAGGAAACGCCGGCGGGCGTACTGGGCCCAGTCCGTCTGGCCGCTGCGTTCGCGCTCGCGCAGCGCGGCCATGTGGATCAGGAAGCCGCTGAGCACGAAGAACACCGCCACGCCGGTGACGCCGGCCAGCAGCAGCACGGCGCCGAACCAGCCCATCTCGTCGGGGCGCAGGAACTGCTGCACGTAGTGGGAGGCGAACACGGCCAGGGCCGACATGCCGCGCAGGATGTCCAGCGCCTTGAGGTGCTGGGGTGCCAGGGAGGGGGTGGAAGTGCTCATGTCGGTGCCTGGCAGCGGTAAAGGTCGAAGTGCGGGGTCTGACTCACACGCGTGAAGCGTTGTGCCACGGCCTGGCGCACGGCGTCGCTGAACAGCGGGCGGCCGCTGTAGTTGCTCACGTTGGCAAAGGCCGGTTCACCCCGCGGCACGGCCAGGTGAGCGATGCGGCAGTCGCGCAGGGCCGCTGCCAGCGGGGCGTCGCTCACGCCGGCCCACTGCAGGTCGATGAAGGCCGGCACGTCGATCTGCCGAACGCCCTGCTGTTCCAGGTCGATGCGCAGGTAGCTGAGCTCGTAGCCGCGATCCCGCCCAGTCGCCAGCAGCAGTCCGGCGTGGCTGGCCGACAGCTGGCGCAACTCGGTTCGCGCTTGCTGCGCGTCGTCGCGCTGCTTCAGGTGCTGCCACAGGCCGGGCGCCAGTCCGAACGCCGTGCTGATGGCCAGGCTGGCCAGCGGCAGCAGCGCCAAGGTCAGTGCGGTGGGTCGTGTGGCGGCGGGCGTGGTGTCCAGGGACCGGTGGCGCAACAGGGCGTCCAGCACCTGTGCGTGCAAGAGCACGAAAGGCATCAAATGCCAGCAGCCTGCGCCCTGCTTGGCCCCGAGCAGCAAGGCAATGGGGAGCTCCATGGCCGCGAGGCTGATCAAGGTGCGCCATGACAAGGCCGCCGGCAGGGCCGCACTTGTTGCACCCTGGCGCAGGGTCAGCAGGGGCAGCCAGAGCGCGATCAGGAAAACGGCGTTGTCCAGCGCGATGCGGGGCCGGATGCCATGCTGGCTGGCCAGTTGCAGGAAATGCAGGTAGCTCGGCAGGCTGATGCCCGGCACGGCAAACCAGGGCAGCGCGCCCAGCAGCAGGCCCGCCGCCACGCGTGGCAGCAGGGCGGGGCGCTGCATCCAGTCGGGCTGCACCCACAGGTACACCGCCGCGACGTACAGCACGCCATGCACCTTCAGGGACATGGCCAGACCGGCCAGCAGGCCCAGCAGCCAGGCGCGCTGGTGTTCGTTGTTCAGGCGGGCCACGCGGAGGGCCAGGGCCGTCAGCAGCAGCAGGTGGGGCTCGGCGCGGTTGAAGAAGGCGAGGTCAAAAGCCCCGAGGAAGCCAAGGTACAGCCACGCGCGCCGGTCTTGCAGGCCGGTGAGGCACAAGGCCACCGCCACGCCGCTGCTGAGCAAGGCCAGCAACTTGCTGCCCAGGAAGGCGTCCAGTGGCAGGCTCAGGCTGAGGCGGTTGAGCACCGCCAGCAGGGGGCCGTACAGCAGCCCGTCCATCGTGTGGCCCAGTTCACGGGGATAGAGCGGCAGGCCGCTGCGCAGGTGCTCCCCCAGCACCACCACGGAGGCCTCGACATGGTCGGCATAGAGGGGGTAGGCCAGGTAGGCCGCGGCATAGCACACCGCCCAGCCCAGCAGCCACCAGGGCAGCACGGGCGTGAGCTGCTTTGTCACCGTGTGCAGGAAGGGGCGCACCCGATGGAGTTGCACCAGCCCGAAGACCAGCAACCAGCCCAGCACGAACAGGGCAGCCCCCCGCTGCAGGGTGGCCACTTTGTTCAATGCCTGCAGCAGCGTCATGGCTCAACGCAACACGCCGACGCGTTCCAGCAGTTCCTGAACGGCGCGGTACACGCTGCGCAGGCCTTTGTACAGCCAGGTGTCACGCAGCTGCAGGGGCTCCAGCACGTCCAGGATGCGCCGGTCCATGCGGTGCTTGAGGTTGTTGGTGCGCAGGCTGTCACCGTGCTGGAGGTGATCGAAGAAATCCACGTGTGTCGGGCTCAGAAAGGCCACAAAGTACGCACGCTGGGCGTCCACCCGGTCCTCGTAGTCGCGCTCGGTCTTCTCCATGGGGACGCCCTCGGCGTAGTACCCAACGGCCCCTTCATGCATCTCGCGGCGGCGCACATGCGGCTGGTCGGAGTAGACGCGGCGGCGCGGCAGGGTGGCCTTGAGCGCCTCGTAGGCGGGCGAGGTGTGGTCGGCCACCCAGTAGCGCACGCCGTTGACCTGGCGTTCGATCAGGGGGAAGTGGCTGGGGTCACCGTGCAGGCGCACCATGCCGACGGTCGCATCGCCTGCCAGGATGGCCACCGAGTCCACCACCGCCTGCGGCTTTTCCAGCATGCAGTCGTCCTGCACCATCAACTGGTACTTGCTGTCGCAGGCGCGCAGGCCCTTGTTGTTGTTGCGGCCCAGGCCGCCGTTCTTGGGCGTGCCCACCACCTGGTCGAAGCCCATGGTGGCGATGGCCTGCTGGTGTTCCGGCGCGCTGCAGTCGTCGGAGCAGATCACCCGCACGCCCTGCAGCAGACGGGCTTCGCGGATGCGCGCCAGCGACTTCGCCAGCAGGTGCGAGCGGTTGTAGGTGATGAAGACGACCTGCAGGTCGCGGGGGTTGAAGGCAAAGCTCATGGTGTGTGTCGCTGCGGCCTTCAGGGCCGCGGCTTCGGGGTCTTCATGGCGGCCCAGGCCAGGGCCAGCAGGGTGATGGCGGTGCCCGGCGCGACGACCTCGGCCAGGCGGGTGTGAGATTGCGCCATCACCCACATCACCCCGACGGAGAGGCCGACCGCGGCCAGCTGGAACAGCGTGTCGCGGGCATGCTGGTTGGTGGCCGAGCTCAGGCTGCTGCGGTGGCGCATGAAGGACTCGAAGACCGCATCACACAACAGCACCGCGAAAAGGATGTGAAAGTCGGCCGGCACCTGCTTGAGCCAGAGGGCGTAGACCGTTTCGCCCAGCAGCAGCCCCCCCAGGGCGTAGGCGATGAACATGCCGGCGATCAGCCACAGGCCCTTGCGGTAGAGGCTGTGCATGGTGCCGTGCTGCGCGCCGGCATGCAGGCGGGTGAACTCGGTGTAGAGCGACACGCTCAGCTGGTTGCTGATCTGCAGCGGCAGGCGCGTGAGCGTGCGCACCGTGGTGTAGGCCACCACCGCGGCCATGCCGGCCGACGGGGCGATGATCAGCAGCGGCACCTGCAGGGCGATGAACATGATGAGCGGGTTGACCGCGTACATCAGCGAGGGCACGACCAGGTGCTTGAACGGCGTCCAGCCGCGCCAGCTGCCCGCCGACAACTCCGGCGTCAGGCGCAGGGCCAGGAAGGTGCTGCCGGCCATGCTGATCAGGCGCACCGCCAGCATGGCCAGCGCCATCAGGCGGAAATCGTTGAGCGGGATGAGGGCCAGCAGGGCACCGATCTCGGCGAGCTTGCTGACCAGGCCGATGCTCTGGAAGCGGTGGTAGAGGCCGGCGATCTTGTAGCTGGACGACAGCAGCTCGCTCATGAAGCCCGACAGCACGTAGGCGCACAGCAGGATCACCGTGCCGTGCAACTCGCCATCGCCGCGCGCCAGGTAGCGGTTGCCCACGATGAGGGCCGAGACGGCCAGCACCGCCAGCATCAGCCCCCCGATCACCTTCACCCCCGTCTTGAACGCCCGCACCGCGGCCTCGCGCTCGCCGCTGGCGTGGAGCTTGTAGACCTCGGTGGAAAACGCCGCCGACACGCCCAGGTCGAACATGGCCAGCGAGGTGGGGATGGTGAACAGGTAGAGCCAGGCCCCGTAGCGCTCGGTGCCCAGCGAGGCGATGAACAGCGGCGGGATGAGGAAGTTGGTCAGCAGGGTGAGCACATTGCCCAGGATGCCGACGGAGAACACCTTGCGCAGGCGGCGCAGGGTGGCTCCGGTGTCGTGCGAGGCGCTCACGCTCATGCCCGGCTCACTGGCGCACGCGTGTGACGGCCTCGGTGGGCAGCAGGTCGGCGCAGTCCTGTTCGAAGCGGCGCAGCACGCCCTCGCGGCCCAGGTGGTCCTCGGCGTGGCGGCGGCCCTGGGCACCCAGGCGCTTGCGCGTGTCGGCATCGTCGGCCAGGTTCAGCACGGCCTGGGCCAGGGCGGGGGCGTTCTCGGGGGGCACCACGGCGCCGCAGTGCGAGACCACGCGCGCCAGCTCGGTGCCCTGGCGGCAGGTCGCGATGACGGGGCGGCCGCTGGCCAGCATCCCGGCCAGCTTGGAGGGCAGCACCAGGTCTTCGGCTTCGGGGCTTTGCGGCAGCAGGTGGATGTCGGCCAGGCCCAGCCAGTCGCCCAGGCGCTCGAAGGGCTGCAGGGGCAGGAAGCGGACGTTGTCCAGGCCGGCGGCCTCGGCTTCCAGCTGGGGCTTCATCACGCCGTCGCCGCCGATGACGAAGAGGATGTCGTCGCGGTGGGCCAGCAGGCGGGCCACGGCCGGGATCACGGACAGGCCCTGCTTGCCGCCCAGGGTGCCGGAGAACAGCACCACCTTGGTGTCTTCGTTCAGGCCCAGCTCGGCGCGGTAGGTGCTGGGGCGTTGCAGCACCTGGATGTGGCCGATGTCCACCCAGTTGGGGAAGGCGCGGATGCGCTCGGGCGCCACGCCCTTGCTGCGCAGGCTGTCGAGCATGCGCTCGGAGATCGAGGACACCACGTCGAAGCGGCGCAGCAGGCGCTGCTCCAGCCAGGTGACGATGCGGCGCGGGCCCTGGCCCTTGAGCAGGCCCATGTTGAAGGCCACGTCCACTTCGAAGTCCTGGATGTGCAGCCAGGCGCGCGCCCCGCACAGGCGGGCCAGCAGGTTGGCCGCCGGGGCGTTGACCAGGGCCGGGGCCACGCAGACCACCACGTCGGGGCGCCAGACGGCCTGCCACAGGGCGACGGGCAGGGAGGTGAAGGCGAAGCTCAGCAGGTGCAGCACGCGCTTGACGCCGCCCGGGTTGGCCGGCACCCACAGCGGGGCGCGCCAGACGTCCACGCCCTCCCACTGCTCACGGCGCCAGACGGGGCCGCCATAGCCATCGGCCAGGCGCCAGGCGGGGTAGTAGGGGGGCGCGCAGATCACCCGCACCTCGTGCCCTTGCGACACCAGCCAGCGGGCCATGTCACCCGAGTACTTGCCGATGCCCGTGGGCTCGGGCGCGAAGTTAGCGCTGTACAGGACGATTTTCATGGTGCTGACCCTGGGTGTGTTCGCTCTGTTGGCGTTGCGTGATCTCCCGAGTCTTCAGGACGATGAAGTACTCGTAGATCGACTGCAGGATTGCATAACGTATGCCCGCCCAGCCGTCGAGGAAGGCGCGGCGCACCAGCACCATGTAGGCGAACTTGATGAAGGGGCGGCCCGGCATGCGGTAGAACAGCCCCTTCTGGTGCACGCGGCGCTCGTTGAAGTCCGGGTGGAAGAAAGCCTGCTTCCAGGAGGGCTCGCCGCGTTGGCCGCTGGCGATCAGTTCCGCCTCCATGCGCGAGTAGGTGTTGTGCTTGGCGATCCAGTGGTCCAGGCCCTTGGAGAAGGGGTGGTGGTCAAAGCTTTCCTGCAGGTCCTGGATGTCGCCATCCACCACCATGACCTCGTTGATTTCCCGCTCGTAGTGGGCTCGGCCCACGCGCACCAGGCGCACGTAGAAGGGGGAGATCTGGGCGTGCTTCAGCCAGGTGCCCCACCAGATGTCGCGGCGGCGGATGCGCGCGCCGGCCACGGACTCGGGGGCCCGCTGCACGAAAGCCGACATCTCGGGCACCAGCGCGGTGGGGATGCGCTCATCGGCATCCAGCACCAGCACCCAGCCGTGCTTGAAAGGCAGCTTCAGGCCGGCGTTGCGTTGCGAGGCGTAGCCGTCAAAGGCCCGCTCGGTGACATGGGCGCCCTTGGCCCGGGCGATGGCCTGGGTGGCGTCGGTGCTGATCGAGTCCAGCACATGCACGTCGTCCGACCAGGCGACGCTGTCCAGGCAGCCGGGCAGGTCCTGGGCTTCGTTCTTCGTCAGGATCAGGACCGAAATGGACGTCATGGCGGGGTTGCTGCACGTGGAGCCCGGATTGTGGGGCGTGGATGTGTCAGCCCTGTGTTACCGATGTGTTGCAAAGGCCCCGGTTCACGGGAGCCGTTTGCCGGGCATTCACTGTCCGCCGGCTGCCTGGCGCTGCAGGCGCTCCAGGCGTTGCTTGCGGGCGTGTTGCATCAGGGGCAGTTTCTGGATGGCGCTGAAGGCCTGGATGAGCAGGTAGGTGCCCACCACCAGCAGGGTGGTGTTGCGCAGGTCCACCAGATAGCCCGTCAGCACGCCCTCCACGCCCAGCAGCGACTTGATGGTGGCGAAAGCCACCAGGGCGCGGATGACGATCGACATCCTGCGCACGGCGAAGTTCACGAGGGTCAGCAACCCGACCACGGCCACGGGGTAGAGCAGCATGCCGGTCCAGCCGAAATCGCACAGCCCTTCGGTGATCACCGTGTTGCCGGCGTCCCAGGCGGGCAGGCCCATGGCGCGGTGGCAGGCGATCTCGTCCGAGCCCAGGGACATGATGACGCGCCACTTGCCGGGCCAGATCGCTGTGGGGAAGGCAGAGGCCGCGTTCAGGATCAGCAGGTCCCCCCCGGTGGTGCGGCCTGTTCGCTCGTAGGCCTGGATGAGCTCGCCGACGTAGCCCACCAGGAAGGTGCGGGTGCTCTGGTTCTGTTCGATGTGCTCGTCCAGGCCGTTCGCCTCGGGGTTTCGGATGACGTCAACAGCCCCTTCCAGGCGCTGGCCAATGGAGGCGTCCTGGGGCAAGGAGTAGCCGGCAATCCGCATCGAGACGAAGAAGCGCGAGGCGCCCCAGACGGTGATGAGGGTCAGCACCAGAATCCCGATCGTTCGCGGGGTGACGAAGCGCTTGATGCCGCGTGCCGCGAAGAAAGCCATCATCAGGGTCAGCAGGTTGAACAGGAACAGCCGCCGGCCCTGGGTCACCTGGGTGCCAGCCAGCAACAGGCACAGGGCGATCACGATCCAGCGCGTGCGTGACCTTTCCTGGTTGGCAAAGGCCAGGATGGCGACGCCGGTGACCGGGGTCAGGCAGGAGGTGATGAGGGAGGCCAGCGGCGAAACCAGGACGGTGTCGGTGGAGCCTGTCTGGACCCCGCCGAAGCCGAGCTGGCCGGTGGCCAGGGCGATGAAGGTGCCTGCCGTGGTGGCCACCAGGACCACCAGGGCCGCGCTGCGTTCGCTGTCGGTGAAAGATTGCAGCGGGATGATCTTGTTCTTGTCGAAGTGGCTGGCAAACAGCATGGTGGCCACGATCAGGGTCATCATGCCCAGCGCGAGGCCCAGCGCATTCGGCCCGGCAAAGTTGATCAGGAACATGGCCGAGCCGTCCAGGTAGCCACTGGTCATGCTGTTGAGCGTGCCGAAGCCATAGGCCAGCGCGATGCTGATGCCGTACACGGACCACGCGGTGATCTGCCCGGGCGCGTACAGCAGGATGCCCATGCCGCTGAAGCCGATGACGGTGAGCACCACCATCGACAGCCACAACGGCCACGCATAGGTGTAGCCCATCAGCTGGATGCTGCCCGTCAACAGGGCGGCGGTGGCCATCATGGGAACCGCGGCGTTCAGCCAGCCGTGGCTCGACCGGGGTTGTTGCGCAGGGAGGGTCATGCCTGACTTTCACCGACTTTCAGTTTGGGAGGTCAAACGCGCCAGCGCCGCCCTGCCCACATCTTGCGCACCCACGCGGTTGGCGAGCACGCGGGCGTGTCCTGCGGCCTTGAT
Organism: Pseudomonadota bacterium; assembly: GCA_022566735.1. Lineage (GTDB taxonomy): Bacteria > Pseudomonadota > Gammaproteobacteria > Burkholderiales > Burkholderiaceae_C > Aquabacterium. The sequence goes on along the minus strand of JADFIG010000029.1, from coordinate 5,114 downwards.
GCGCCCGATGCGGGCGGGGTCGGCCAGCAGCTCGCGGCAGACCTGGGCGCATTCTGCGGCATCGCGCCAGAACACGGCCTCTTCGCCTTCGCGGTACAGGGCCGTGTGTTCGCTGGTGCGTTCGGCGCACAGCAGGCCGCCCGCGTAGGGGATCTCCATGCTGCGCGTGGTGTGCTCGTCGCGGTTGCCCTTGGAGAGCATGCCCAGGCAGATGCGGGCGTGGCGCATGGCGTTGACGTAGTCGCTGCCGGAGATGGACGGGCCCTTCCAGAACGGCTGCAGCGCGGCCCACACGGGCGAGGCCTGCCAGTTGTCACCCCAGATGGCGGGCTTGAGTCCGGCCTTCACCAGTTCGTGCAGGAACAGGTCGCGGCCTTCGCCAGGGATGTTGCGCCCGATGAAGACGATGTCGTTGTCGAACTGCGGCGGCACGGGCCCGTCCTGGGCGGGGGCCGCGTGACGCACCTCGTCGTAGCTCATGAACACGCGCAGCACGTCGCGGGCGCCGCGCTGGCGGTACTCGTCGACGTTGAAGGGGCGCACCACGACGCACAGGTCGTAGGCGGGGATGGCGCGCAGCATGGTCCAGAAGCGCATGCCGTCGCGGTGCCCGGTGGGGTCGTCGTGGTTGAAGAGCACGACCTTGTCGGCGGCCTGGCGGAAGCCTTCGACCACCTGCCGGCCCAGCAGCTCGCCGCCGTCCACCCAGCACACATCGAAGTGGCCGAGCTGGTTCAGGTGCTCGGCCTGCCAGCGGCGCACCCGCGGCTGCAGGAAGGCGTAGCCGCTGCGGTAGTGGATGACGATGCGCCAGCCGTTGAGGTGCTTGCGCAAATCGCCGTAGGGGTTGAGGTGGGTCACCTCGTGGCCCAGGCGGCGCAGCGCATCGGCGCGGTGGCGCGAGGTGCTGGAGGGCTTGTCGTCGCCGACGTAGAGGATCTTCATCGTCATGGCCGCTGTCCGCTCAGCTCGGCATAGGTGGCCACCGCGCGCTGGCCGTAGTCTTGCCAGCCACCGAGTTGCTGCACGACCTCGATGGCGCGCGCGGACATGCGGCCGCGGGTGTCGGGCTCGTCGATGAGGCGCTGCATGCGGTCGGCCAGCAGGTCGGCGCGGCGGATCGGCACGATGTCTCCGGCGTCGCCGTCGGCGAACAGGTCGCAGGCGCCGGTGTTCTCGGTGGCGATCACCGGGCAGCCGCAGGCCATGGCCTGGGCCATCACCATGCCGAAGCCGTCTTCGATGCTGGGCAGCACCAGCACGTGGCTGCGGCTCATGCGCTGGCGCAGGCGGTCGCGGTCGAGGTGACCCAGCAGGTGGATGTCGTCGGACCACAGGCCGGCCTGGCGCATCTGATCGACCAGTTCAGTGGGGAAGGCGCCGGCAAACCACAGGCGCTTGCGCGGGTGCCGCAGCTTCTGGAAGGCCTGCAGCAGGTAGGGCACGCCCTTGCGCAGGCAGGCGCCACCGGCAAACAGCACGTCGAAGGTGCTGGCGTCGGGCTGGCCATCGGGTCGGAAGACGTCCAGGTTCACGCCATAGGGCAGCACGCGCAGCTTGCTGGCGGGCACGCCCTGCTGCTCGAAGCTGCGGGCGCTGAAGCTCGATGGCACCGTGATGAGGTCGGCCTGGGCGTACTCGGCTTCGGCGCGCTCGATGACGCGCGGGTGGGCGTTCTCGTTGCCGCCCCGCCAGCGCTCCTGCTCCTGCGTGAGCAGCTCGTTCTGGCTGCGGATGTGGCTGGAGCCGGTGTCGCAGATGTACTTGCCGCCCTGGCGCTGCACGCTGCGGCCCGCTTGCAGCCCCGCACCGGACAGGCCCACGAACACGTCGCAGTCGGGCATGTGGGCCGCGGTGTAGCGGTCCAGGGAGGTGTAGCAGAGGTACTCGAAGTAGCCGAGCTGGCGGTGCTCGAACCAGCCGGTGGCCGCCACCGCCATGTAGGGCACGCGCATCCAGGGGAAGCAGTGCACCAGCCCTTGCGGCAGGTCGACGTCGCGCAGCTTGCGGCGCGGGTAGCCGGAGAACACGCCGGCCAGGTGGCCGTGCTGGTGCAACTGCTGGGCCAGGTCGAAGGTGTGGAACTTGCCCACGACCGACAGGGCAACGCGCAAGGGTTGGGAGCTCGCCATGTCAGCTCGTGGCCAGCTGCGGGGTGAGCAGGGATTGGTACAGCCGGATCGCGTGCTCGCCGTACTGCTGCCAGCCGCCCGCCTGCTTGACACGCTGCAGGGCCTGGCGGCCCATGTCGGCGCGGCGCTCGGGCTGGTCGGCCAGGGCCTGGAGGCGCTCGGCGAGCAGGTCGGGGCGGCGGATGGGCACGATGTGGCCTTGCACACCGTCCTCGAAGAGGTCCTGTGCGCCGGTGTTCGTGGTGGCGATGACCGGGCAGCCGCAGGCCATGGCCTGGGCCTGCACCAGCGCCAGGCCTTCTTCGATGCTGGGCAGAACCATCACGTGGGCGCGGCTCATCACTTCCTTGAGGCGCTCCTGGGGCATGTGGCCCAGCACGCGGATGTCGTCGGACCACAGCCCATGGCTGCGCATCTGCTGGATCAGCTCCGGCGAGGGGGTGCCGATGAAGCTCAGCCGCTTGGCAGGGTGGCGCAGGTCGGCAAAGGCCTTCAGCAGGTCCGGCACGCCTTTGCGGATGCTCATGCCGCCCACGAAGATCACGTCGAAGTGGCCCGGGTCCGGTTCGCCGCTGGGGTGGAAGCGGCCCAGGTCCACGCCGTAGGACAGCACATGGACCCGCTCGGTGGGCACGCCATGCTTGACGAAGCTGTCCTTGTTGAACTGCGAGGGCACCGTGATGATGTCGGCCTCGGCGTACTCGGCCTGCTCGCGCTCGATGGTGCGCGGGTCGATGGCGGTGTAGGGCAGCCCCCAGCGTTCGTGTTCTTCGCGCAGCAGCGCATCCTGTTCGAGGATGTGCGTGGAGCCGCGGTCACAGACATAGCGCGCACCCTGGCGATGCGCCTGGCGGCCGGTGTGCAGTGCGCAGCTCGACAGGCCGACGAACACGTCGCACTCGGGCATCACCTGGGACACGTAGCGGTCCAGCGCCACCCGCGAGAGGTGCTGCCAGTGGTCGGACAGGCTGCGCGTCATCCAGGGCTTGCTGGACATCGCCATGAAGGGCGTGTGCAGCCAGGGGAAGGTGTGGACCAGTTCCTCGGGCAGGCGCTCGTTGCGCAGCTTGAAGCGCGGGTAGCCCGTGTAGATGCCTGCCAGGTGGCCGTGCTGGTGCAGCACGCGGGCCAGGTCAAACGTGTGGAACTTGCCGATGACCGACAGGACAACTTTCATGTGCCAACAACCCAGGCTTCAGCTTTCGCGCTGTCCGATGAGGTAGCTGCGGTCATGCGCGGGCATGGCCTTGAGCAGGTCGGCGATGAACTGGTCCTGCAGCGGGAAGGGATCGTCGCGGCGCGTCACCTCGGAGACGCGGAACAGCGTGCCGTCGACCAGGTAGCCCCGCATGGCCAGCTTGATGCGCTCCAGGTTGCGCTCCTTGGAGCCGCGCGTGACGGCATCACCCACGCGGATGAAGTAGGTCAGCGGCTCCTTGCGCTCGGTGCCCAGCATGGTGACCAGGCGCACGGCCTTGATGGTGCCGAAGGCCGAGGGCAGGTCCACGTCCTCGCGCTTTTCGACGCGGAAGCCCTGCGAGGGGTAGCACTGATCGGGGGTGTGCAGCTGCGTGTCGTTGGTCTGGTCGCGGCCGTAGGCGATCGACAGCATGATGCCGCGGCCCGTGGGCTTGTGCACGAAGGTGCGCGCGAAGGTTTCGCTGTAGATGCGCTTGAGGTTTTCCTCTTGCACCGGGTTGACCACGCCGCGGTTGGCAAAGGGCACTTCCTCCCAGTCGCCGAAGCTGTGCGGGATGAGCTGCTCGTAGTGCGGCACGCCGGTGTGGTCCGCCCAGTACTTGCTGGGCTTGAGGTGCTGGGCCAGCGCCACCGAACCGAGCATGATGCCGACGCTGACCAGCAGCACGGCGGGCTTGAGCGCCAGGGGCTTGAAGATCACGATGTGGCTCCTTGGGCCTGGGGGGCGCGGCGGCTGGCGATCCAGCGCAGCAGGCCGTCGGTGGAGATGGTCAGCACCAGGGCGATGACGAACAGCACGATGCCCGCAAAGCCGTGCAGGTAGCCCTGGCCGACTTCGTCACCCCAGTGGTAGGTCAGCAGCGCCAGGAAGAGCACGCGCAGCATGTTGGCAACGAAGGAGATGGGCACGATCAGCAGGCTGAGCACCACGTTGCGCAGCAGCGAGCTGTGGCGCACCACGTTCAGGTAGAAGATGCCCATGGCTTCCAGCATGAAGAGCGTGCGCATGCCGGCGCAGGCGTCGGCCACCAGCAGCTGGTACTGACCGATGGTCAGCACGACGCCCGTGTGCGAGATGGGGTAGCCCAGCCACCACAGGATCTCGGCGACGGTGATGGAGATGTGCAGCTTGACGAAGTGGCTGATCGGGTCGAGCACGAAGCCCGGGATCGGCACCATGAAGACCAGGAAGAACAGCGGGAACTTCAGCTTGTTGAGCAGGGGCCAGCCACCGACCAGGGCGACCACGCCGATCATCATCGGCAGGAAGGCGAACACCTCGAAGTAGATGATGTTCAGCGCACGCCCAGGCACATAGAAGGCGAAGCCGATGGCGAACAGCACCCAGGCCAGCCAGGTGCCGGAGGCGCTGCCGTCGGTCTTGCCGTCGAACTCGCGCCAGCGCTGGTGCAGCAGCCACAGCGACAGGCCGAGCATGATGGGGCCGTGGCTGTGCTCGTCCTTGTTCCACAGGCCGGCGTCGACGCTGAAGAACAGGTCGTACAGGGTCAGCGAGAACATGCCGAACAGGCCCAGGAAGAGCACCACCAGCTCGGTGGGCAGGGGCAGCAGGCCGGCGGCGGGGGGCGCTTTGGCGGCCTGGTCTGCCTGGTCCACTGCGGCCATGGGCACCTCACTCGTGGTAGTCATAAGCCTGGAACCCTGCTTGTTTGACCAGGTGGTCGCGCTTGGCCGAGGTGTAGTCGCTGATGACCATTTCCTTGACCAGCTCGGCCAGCGTCGTCTTCGGGACCCAGCCCAGCTTGGCCTTGGCCTTGCTCG
>JADFIG010000007.1 GCA_022566735.1 Pseudomonadota bacterium | reverse complement strand
GAAGTCCGCCCGCCTGGCCTTTGGCGGCATGGCCGCCGTGGTCAAGCGTGCGGCCCTGGCGGAGGCGGCCATCGTGGGCCAGCCCTGGGACCAGGCCGCAGTGAAGGCCGCCCAGGCCGCGCTGGCCCAGGACTTCAAGCCCATGTCCGACATGCGCGCCAGCGCCGACTACCGGCTCAAGGTGGCGCAGAACCTGCTGCAGCGCCTGTGGCTGGAGACACGTCTGCAGCAGCCGCTGCCGCTGCAGGCCACCAGCGTCTGGAGCGTGATGCCCCACGCAGTGCACCAAGGAGCCTGAAATGAACCGCCCCATCGACCCTTCCCTGCTGCACTCGTCCGAGGCCTTTGCGCATTACCTGAAGAACGCCGCCTTCCGCGTGGACGAGCGTGCCGAGGCCGGCGCCCACACCCAGGGCCAGCGCGTGGGCATCAGCCGCCCGCATGAATCGGCCCATCTGCATGTGGCCGGCGAGGCCGCCTACATCGATGACCTGCCCGAGCTGGACGGCACGCTGCACTGCGCGCTGGGCCTGTCTCCCGTGGCCAATGGCCGGCTCAATGCGCTCAGGCTGGATGCCATCCGCGCCATGCCCGGCGTGGTGGCCGTGCTCACCGGCGAGGACATTCCCGGCGTCAACGACTGCGGCTCCATCATCCACGACGACCCCATCCTGTGCAGCGGCGAGATCCGCTACCTGGGCCAGCCGCTGTTCGCCGTGATCGCCGAAAGCCGCGAGGCGGCGCGTCTGGCTGCGGCCCAGGCCAAGGCGGCGGCCGACATCACGGCCGAGCCGCCCGTGCTCACGCCCCAGCAGGCGCATGAGCTGGGCCAGTACGTGCTGCCGCCCATGCACCTGGCGCGCAGCACGAATGAAGGCGGCGCGCGCCGCGCCATGGACGAGGCGCCGCACCGCCTGAAGTCCTCGTTCTACGTGGGCGGCCAGGAGCAGTTCTACCTGGAAGGCCAGATCTCCTACGCCATCCCGCAGGAAGGCGGCGGCATGCGGGTGCATTGCTCCACCCAGCACCCCAGCGAGATGCAGCACGCCGTGGCCCACGCCCTGGGCGTGGCCAGCCACCGGGTGCAGGTGCTGTGCCGGCGCATGGGCGGGGGCTTTGGCGGCAAGGAGTCGCAGTCGGCCCTGTTCGCCTGCGTGGCCGCCGTGGCCGCGCAGCGCCTGCAGCGCCCCGTCAAGCTGCGCCTGGACCGCGACGACGACTTCATGGTCACCGGGCGGCGCCACTGCTTCGTGCACGACTGGGAGACCGGCTTCGACGACGCAGGCCGCGTGCTGGGCGCGCGCATCGAGATGGTGTCGCGCGCCGGCTTCTCGGCCGACCTCTCCGCCCCGGTCATGACCCGCGCCCTGTGCCACTTCGACAACGCCTACTGGCTGCCCCACGTGGCCATGGCCGGCCACTGCGCACGCACGCACACGCAAAGCAACACCGCCTTCCGCGGCTTCGGCGGCCCGCAAGGCGCCCTGGCCATCGAGCTGGCGCTGGACGACATCGCCCGCCACCTGGGCCGCGACCCGCTGGACGTGCGCCTGGTCAACCTCTATGGCGCCGATGACAGCACCGGTGACGGCAGCGGCGAACGCGACACCACCCCCTACGGCCAGCGCGTCGACGACAACGTGCTGCGCCCGCTCATCGGCGAACTCGTGGCCAGCAGCGGCTACCGCGAACGCCGCCAGGCCATCGCCGACTTCAACGCCGCCAGCCCCGTGCTCAAGAAGGGCCTGGCGCTCACGCCGGTCAAGTTCGGCATCTCCTTCAACGTGGTGCACCTCAACCAGGCCGGCGCGCTGGTCCATGTCCATGCCGACGGCAGCGTCCTGGTCAACCACGGCGGCACCGAGATGGGCCAGGGCCTGCACACCAAGGTCGCCCAGGTCGTGGCCCAGACCCTGGGCGTGGACCTGGCGCGCGTGCGCGTGACCGCCACCGACACCGACAAGGTGCCCAACACCTCGGCCACGGCGGCCTCCACCGGCTCGGACCTCAACGGCCAGGCCGCCGCCGACGCCGCCCGCCAGGTCCGCCAGCGCCTGGCGCAGTTCCTGGCCCAGCGCCATGGCGTGGCCGCCGAAGGCATCGCCTTCGCCGCGGGCCAGGTCGCGCTGCCCGGCACGGCGCAGACGCTGCGTTTCGACGACGTGGTCGCCGACGCCTACCTGGCGCGCGTGCAACTGTGGTCCGACGGCTTCTACGCCACGCCCAGGCTGCACTGGGACCGCCAGACCCTGCAGGGCCGTCCCTTCTACTATTTCGCCTACGGCGCCGCCGTCAGCGAGGTGGTGGTGGACACGCTCACGGGCGAGACCAAGGTGCTGCGCGCCGACCTGCTGCACGACGTCGGCCGCTCGCTCAACCCGGCGCTGGACATCGGCCAGATCGAAGGCGGCTTCGTGCAGGGCATGGGCTGGCTGACCAGCGAGGAGCTGGTCTGGCACCCGCAGACGGGCCGGCTGCTGACGCACGCGCCCTCGACCTACAAGATCCCCACCGCCAGCGACTGCCCCGCCGACTTCCGCGTGCGCCTGTTCGACAACGCCAACGCCGAAGACACCGTGCACCGCTCCAAGGCCGTGGGCGAGCCGCCGCTGCTGCTGGCCTTCTCGGTCTTCCTGGCCATCCGCGACGCCATCGCCTTGGCGGGGGCGCCGCGCTGCCGCCCGCCCTTGCGCGCACCGGCCACGCCCGAGGCCGTGCTGGACGCGCTGAACGCGGTCAGGGCGGCGGAGCGCACATGCACCTGAGCGCCCGCAACCTGCGCGACACCGCCCTGGCCTGGCGGGCCGCCGGTGTGCCGGCCATCGTGGTCGAGGTGCAGGCCATCCGCGGCTCCACGCCCCGCGAGGCAGGCACGCGCATGCTGGTGGCGGCCCCGGACTGGGTGGACGGCAAGCTGGAAGGCAAGGTGGAAGGGACGGTGGGCGGCGGCCACCTGGAATGGCAGGCCATCGCCCTGGCGCGGCAGGCGCTGGCGGACGCCCTCGGCGGGGCGCAGCCCGGGGCCGAGCCCACATCGCCGAGGTTGCAGCCGTGGACGCAGACCTTCGCCCTGGGCCCCTCCCTGGGCCAGTGCTGCGGCGGCAGCGTGTGCCTGGGCTTCGCGCCGCTGGACGACGCCACCCTGGCCGCCTGGGCCCTGCCTGCGCCGCGCTTCCACCTGGAGCTGCATGGCGCCGGCCACGTCGGCCAGGCCATCGCGCGGCTGCTGGCCGACGTCGATTGCAGCGTGCGCTGGATCGACGAGCGCCCCGCGCCCGGCGACACCCACATGAGCGACACCCAGACGAGCGACCGCACCGGCCTGCCCAGCCCCGAAGCCCTGGCCGCCCTGCCCGGGCACATCCGCTTCCTGCCCAGCGACGCCGCCGAGGCCGAGGTGCGCGACGCCCCCGCGGGCGCCTGCCACCTCGTGCTCACCCACCGCCACGACCTGGACTTGCGCATCGTCCACGCCATCCTGCAGCGCGGCGACTTCGCCTTCCTCGGCATGATCGGCTCGCGGACCAAGCGGGCCACCTTCGAGCGCCGCCTGCGCGGGATGGGCCATGCCGACGCGGCCCTCGCCCGCCTGGCCTGCCCCATCGGCTTGCCCGACCTGGCCGGCAAGGAGCCCGCCGTCATCGCCATCTCGGCCGTGGCGCAACTGCTGCAGCGCACGCCGTCCTGAGCCTGGCCCGCGCAGCACGGTGGTGCATCGCCCGAGCGCCGGGCTCGGCCGCCCGAGCGCCGGGCTCGGCCGCCCGAGCGTTGGGCTCGGCGCATGCACCATCCAGCATCACGCACCGAGCTTTCAGCCGCACGCACCGAGCTTTTTGCTCGGCACATGCACCTCAAAGGTGCACGCACGGGGTTCGGAGCTCCGTTCACCGAGCTCAAAGCTCGGAGCGTGCAGCACAAAGGGGCGCGGGCGGAGCCCCAAGCTCGGTGGCTCGCCCGCCACGCCCCCCCGGGCCGGCTTCAGGCGCCCTGGCGCGCGCGGCGCACCCCGTTGCACAAGGCCTGCAGGGAGGCCGTCACGATGTTCGCATCGACGCCCACGCCAAATGTGGGGCGCCCGCCGCTCGCCACCTCGACGATGGCGCAAGCCTGGGCGCTGCCGTCGCTGTCTTCCCGGCCTGGCGCGCAGGCCATCGAGCGCTCCTCGTAGTGGTGCACCTCCACCGCGATGCCCGCCGAGGCGAAGGCCTGCACCGCCGCGTGGATGGGGCCGTTGCCGTGCCCGGTCAGCACGCGCTCCTGACCGTCGATGGCCACCGTCAGCGCGATGGTCTGGCCGCCGTCCTGCTCGACCAGGTGGTGGCCGCGGTAGGCCAGGCCTTGCGCGGCTGCAGCCTGCGGCGCCACATAGGTGTCCGCGAAGATGCGCCAGATGTCGGCCGAGCTCAGCTCGCCGCCCTGCGCATCGGTGACCTGCTGCACCACCGCCGAAAACTCGATCTGCATGCGCCGGGGCATGACCACGCCGAAGTCGGTCTCCAGCAAATAGGCCACCCCGCCCTTGCCCGACTGGCTGTTGACCCGGATCACGGAGTCGTAGCTGCGGCCCAGATCGGCCGGGTCGATGGGCAGGTAGGGCACGTTCCACCGCTCGCCGGCCTCGTCACCTCGTGGGTTGCGGGCGGCGAAGCCCTTCTTGATGGCGTCCTGGTGGGAGCCGGAGAAGGCGGTGAAGACCAGGTCGCCCGCATACGGGTGACGAGGGTGAACGGGCAGCTGCGTGCAATGCTCGGCCGTGCGCACCACGGCGTTGATGTCGGAGAAGTCCAGGCCCGGGTGCACGCCCTGGGTGTACAGGTTCAGGGCCAGGGTCACGATGTCGACGTTGCCGGTGCGCTCGCCATTGCCGAAGAGGCAGCCCTCCACCCGGTCGGCGCCGGCCATCAGGCCCTGCTCGGCGGCGGCCACGGCGGTGCCTCGGTCGTTGTGCGGATGGAGGCTGAGGATGACGCTGTCGCGGCGCGCCAGGTTCCGGTGCATCCACTCGATCTGGTCGGCGTAGACGTTGGGCGTGGTCAGCTCCACCGTGGTCGGCAGGTTGAGGATGACCTTGCGCTCGGGCGTGGCGCCCCAGGCGGCGGTGACGGCGTCGCACACCTCCAGAGCGAAATCGAGTTCCGTGCCGGTGAAGGTCTCGGGGCTGTACTCCAGGGTGACCTCGGTCTCGGGCATGGTGGCCGCGATCTCGCGCACCAGCTTCACACCCGCCACGGCCATCTCGCGCACCTCGTCGCGGCTCATGTGGAAGACGATGTCGCGGAAGGGCTTGGAGGTGGCGTTGTAGACGTGGACGATGGCCTTCCTGGCGCCCCGCACCGAGTCCATCGTGCGGCGGATCAGGTGCTCGCGCGCCTGGGTCAGCACCTCGATGGTGACGTCTGCGGGGATCAGGTCTTCCTCGATGAGCTTGCGCACGAAGTTGAAGTCGGTGTCCGAGGCCGAGGGGAAGGCCACCTCGATCTCCTTGAAACCGATGGCGCACAGCGTCTGGAACATGCGCAGCTTCTTCTCGCCGTTCATGGGCTCGAAGAGCGACTGGTTGCCGTCGCGCAGGTCGGTGCTCATCCAGATGGGGGCCTTGGCGATGACCTGGTCGGGCCAGCTGCGGTCTTTCAAGCCCACGGGCGGGAAGGCGGTGTATTTCTGGGCGGGGTGGGCGAGCATGGCGGGGGCCTCGGGCAGATCTGGTGGGGATGAGAGACATTGTGCGCTGCACACCCCCGCAGATGCTGCCAATCTCATGCCAGAATTGCCACCACATTGGCAGAACATTGCGCGAAAACGCATTTCTCAGCATGACGCAAGAAACCAGCCACGAACTCGACCGAGAACTCGACCGTTACGACCGGCAGATCCTCGCCGCCCTGCAGCAAGACGGCCGCATCAGCAACCAGGAGCTGGCCGAGCGCATCGGCCTGTCGCCCTCCCCCTGCCTGCGGCGCGTGCGCACGCTGGAGGAGGCCGGCATCATCGCCGGCTACCGCGCCCTGCTGGACGCGCGCAAGCTGGGCCTGTCGCTGATGGCGCTGATCGGCATCTCCATGGACAAGCACACCCCCGACCGCTTCGCCGCGCTGGAGGCCGTCATCCGCGACATCCCCGAGGTGCTGGAGTGCCTGCTCATCACCGGCCAGGCGGCCGACTACCAGCTCAAGGTGGTGGTGCGCGACATGGACGCCTACCAGCACCTGCTGCTCAACCAGATCACCCAGATCAAGGGCGTGACCGGCGTGCACACCAGCTTCGTGCTGCGCCGGGTGGTGGACCGCACGGCCTTGCCGGTGTGAGCCGGCGTCCGCTGTTCAGGGCGCCACCACGCCGGCCTGGAACCAGCGCCCCAGCGCCGCGCGCTCGTCGGCCGTGATCTGGGTGGCGTTGTTCAGGGGCATGGCCTGCAGCACCACCGCCTGCTGGTAGATGGCCTGGGCGTGGGTGCGCACGGCCTCGGGCGCATCCAGGCGCACGCCCTTGTGGGCCAGCCGGGCGTTGTGGCAGAGCACGCAGCGCTGCGCCACGATGGCCTGCGCGCGGGCCTCCAACTGCGCGGCGGTCTTCGCGGGGGTCTCTCCGGCCTGGGCCACCGACGGGGGCGCGGTCGTGGGTGTCGGCGCCAGCCACAGCAGCACCGCCAGGGGCGGCAGCAGCCCGGCCAGCAACCAGCGCCAGGGCGCGGGCCGGCCGGCCACCGCCGTCTTGTGCCGGGCCACGAAGAACTGGCGCACCAGGGCGGCCCCCAGCATCATCAGCACCAGCACCAGCCAGTTGTGCGGCGCCCCGGTGAGCCAGGCGTGGTGGTTGCTGAGCATGGCCACCAGCACCGGCAACACGAAGTAGGTGTTGTGCACGCTGCGCTGCTTGCCGCGCTGGCCGTGCACCGGGTCGACCGGCTGGCCGGCGCGCAGGGCCGCCACCACCTGGCGCTGCCCGGGGATGATCCAGAAGAACACGTTGGCGCTCATGGCCGTGGCGATCATGGCGCCCACCAGCAGGAAGGCCGCCCGCCCGGCAAAAAGCTGGCAGGCCAGCCACGCCCCCGCCACGACGACGGCGAACACCGCGGCCCCCACCCAGGCATCCCCCGACACGCCCAGCCAGCGGCGGCGCCCCAGGCTGCGGCAGATCAGGTCATAGGCCAGCCAGAAGCCGGCCAGGAAACCCAGGGCCGTGCCCGCGGCCGCCAGCGGCGACCAGTCGTGCACGGTCTTGTCCACCAGGAAGGTGCCGGCCTGGAACAGGTAGAGCACCGTGAACAGGCCGAAGCCCGTCAGCCAGGTCGCGTAGCTCTCCCAGTAGAACCAGTGCAGGTGGGCGGGCAGCCGGGGCGGCGCCCCCAGGTACTTCTGCGGGTGGTAGAAGCCGCCGCCGTGCACGGCCCACAGCTCGCCGCCCACGCCCTTGTCGCGCAACGCGGCGTCTTCGGGCGGGGTCAGCGAGTTGTCCAGCCAGACGAAATAGAACGAGGCCCCCACCCAGGCGATGGCCGTGATGACATGCGCCCAGCGCAGCAACAGGTTGGCCCAGTCCAGGGCATAGCTCATCCAGGGGTCCCAGCTCATGCGGTGCTTTCAGTTCCGCAACAGCCTCAGCTGCCCCGGTAGGTGGCATACGCCCAGGGGCTCACGAGCAGGGGCACGTGGTAGTGCGCGGACTCGTCGTCGATGCCGAAGTCCAGCGGCACCTGGGTCAGAAAGGGCATCTCGGGCAGGGGCACGCCCTGGGCCCGGAAATAGGCGTCCACCTCGAAGACCAGGCGGTAGTGGCCGCGCTTGACGTCCTCGCCTTGCAGCAGCGGCCCGTCGATGCGGCCGTCGGCATTGGTCACCACGTGGCGCAGCAGCTGCCAGCGGCCGTCGGCGCAACCGTCCGGCGAGGGCACGCGCACGAACAGCGCCAGGGCCATGCCGGCCGCGGGCTTGCCCTGGGCGGTGTCCAGCACGTGGGTGGTCAGGCGGCCCCAGGACAAGGACTGGGGCTCGGTGGGGCCTTCGGGGTGGGCTGAGGTGGTGGTCATGGTGTGGCAGGCATGGGCAGACAAGGGCGGGGACGGCGGGCCTGGCACGCGTCATGCCTGCGCCAAGGTGCAGGCATCCGGCAAGCAATCGGCGGGCCGGCCTGGCTCAACTGTATATACACTGACACCACGATGCGCGAATCACCTCGCCCCCAGGCGTCCTACCCGCGTGACCTCGTCGGCCATGGCCGCCACCCGCCCCATGCCCGCTGGCCCGGGGGGGCCCGCATCGCCCTGCAGTTCGTGCTCAACCACGAGGAAGGCGGCGAGCTGTGCGTGCTGCACGGCGACGCCGGCAGCGAGCAGTTCCTCAGCGAGATGTTCAACCCGCCGTCCTTCGCCGACCGGCACATGAGCATGGAGTCGATCTACGAGTACGGCCCCCGTGCCGGCGTGTGGCGGCTGCTGCGCGAGTTCGAGCAGCGCGGCCTGCCGCTGACCGTCTTCGGCGTCGGCATGGCCCTGCAGCGCCACCCCGAGCTGACGCAGGCCTTCGTCGAACTGGGCCACGAGATCGCCTGCCACGGCTGGCGCTGGATCAGCTACCAGCAGGTCGACGAAGCCACCGAGCGCGAGCACATGCGCCTGGGCATGCAGGCCATCACCGAGCTCACCGGCCAGCGCCCGCTGGGCTGGTACACCGGCCGCGACAGCCCGCACACGCACCGCCTGGTGGCCGACTTCGGCGGCTTCGCCTACGACAGCGACCACTACGGCGACGACCTGCCCTTCTGGATGCCCGTCACCAGGAGCGACGGCGAGGTCGTGCAGCAACTCATCGTGCCCTACACGATGGACACCAACGACATGCGTTTCAGCCTGCCCCAGGGCTTCTCGCAGGGCGAGGATTTCTTCACCTGCCTGCGCGACGCCTTCGACGTGCTCTACGCCGAGGGCGACCCGCAGGGGCTGGACCGCCCCAAGATGATGAGCGTGGGCATGCACAGCCGCCTGCTGGGCCGCCCGGGCCGCCTGCGCGGCCTGCAGAAGTTCCTCGACCACGTGCAGTCGCACGCGGACGTCTGGGTGTGCCGCCGCATCGACATCGCCCGGCACTGGCGTGCCACGCACCCGGCGCCGGCGCCCTGAGCCCCACCTCCTGCCATGGCCGCCTCACCGCCCCTCACCCTCGACGCGCTCAACCAGGCCGTGCGCGAAAGCGACCCGGCCGGCTTCGTGCACCTGCTCGACGGCATCTACGAGCACTCCCCCTGGGTGGCGGAGCAGGCCTGGGCGCAGCGCCCCTCGGCCGGCTTCCTCAGCCTCGACCAGCTGCAGCACGCCCTGGTGCAGGCGGTGCGCCAGGCCCCCGGTCCCACCCAGCGTGCCTTGCTGCGCGCCCACCCGGAGCTGGCCGGCAAGGCCGCCGTGGCCGGCACGCTGACGGCCGAATCCACCGACGAGCAAAGCCGCGCCGGCCTGCAGCACTGCAGCCCCGAAGAGTTCGCCACGCTGCAGCAGCTCAACCGCGATTACAAGGCGCGCTTTGGCTGGCCCTTCATCCTGGCCGTGCGCGGGCCGCGTGGCCAGGGCCTGGGCCGCGCCGAGGTCATCCGCACCTTCACGCGCCGCCTGCAGCAGACCCCGGCCGCGGAACACGCCGAGTGCCTGCGCCAGGTGCACCGCATCGCCGAAATCCGCCTCAACGACCGCTTCGGGCGCCGCTGTGTGCAAGGCGAGCTCATCCTGGATTGGGCCGACGCCCTGGCCCGCCACACCGAAGGCGGCGAGGCTCAGGACCAGCCGCAGGACAACGGCCTGGACGGCCGCCCGCCCCTGACCGTCACCTACCTGACGCCCGCCCACCAGGCCTGCGCGGCCGACCTGCAAGCCTGGATGCGCGACTGCGGCTTCGACGAGGTCGGGCGCGACGCCGTGGGCAACGTCGTGGGCCGCTGTCACGGCAGCGACCCGCACGCCCCCTGGCTGCTGACCGGCTCGCACTACGACACCGTGCGCAACGCCGGGCGCCACGACGGCCGCCTGGGCATCTTCGTGCCCATGGCCGCGGTGCGCAGCCTGCGCGCCCAGGGCCGCCGGCCGCGCCACGGCATCGAACTGGTGGCCTTCGCCGAGGAAGAAGGCCAGCGCTTCGCCGCCACCTTCCTGGGCTCCAGCGCCCTGGTGGGCGACGTCGACCCCGCCTGGCTGGACCTGCGCGACGCCCATGGCGTCTCCCTGCGCCAGGCCATGTCCGACGCCGGCCTGCCCGCGACGATGGCCGCCATCGCGGCGCTGAAACGGGACCCGGCGCGCTACCTGGGCTTCGTCGAGGTGCACATCGAGCAAGGCCCCCTGCTCGAAGCCCTGGACGCCCCGCTGGGCATCGTCAGCTCGATCAATGGCAGCCTGCGCTGGCACGGTGAGGCCACCGGCCTGGCCTGCCACGCCGGCACCACCCCGATGGCCCTGCGCCAGGACGCCGCCGCCGCGGTCGCCGAGGTGCTGCTCCACGTCGAGCAACGGGCCCTGCAGGACGCCGGCCGGCCCGAAGGCGGCTCGGTCGGCACCGTGGGCGTGCTGCAGGTGCCGCAAGGCTCGGTCAACGTGGTGCCGGGGCGCTGCGAGTTCACGCTGGACCTGCGCGCGCCCAGCGACGCCCAGCGCGACGCCCTCGCCCGCGACGTGCTCGCCCACATCGACGCGGTGGCCGCACGCCGCGGGGTGCGCTTCACGCTGAGCCAGACGCTGTCGGCCGCCGCCGCCCCCTGCGACGCCGCCTTGCGCCAGCGCTGGGAAGATGCCGTGGCCGCCCTGGGCCTGCCCGTGCACCACCTGGCCAGCGGGGCCGGCCACGACGCCATGAAGCTGCACCAGGTCATGCCCCAGGCCATGCTGTTCGTGCGCGGCGCCCATGGCGGCATCAGCCACAACCCGCTGGAGAGCATCACCCGCGACGACGCCCAGCGCGCCTGCGACGCCTTCCTGCATGTCCTCCATGCCCTCTGAGGGCGCGCTGCCCCCCCATGACCGCAGGCCCGACCCGATGAGCCCACCGCCCACCGCCCCACAGGCCTTCGACGGCCACCACGCCCAGCTCGACGCCTGGATCGACGCCCACTTCGACGAGGAGGTGCGCTTCCTGCAGGCCCTGGTGCAGGTGCCCACCGACACCCCGCCGGGCGACAACGCCCCCCACGCCGAGCGCACCGCGGCACTGCTGGCCGGCTTCGGCTACCTGGCCGAGACCCACCCCGTGCCCGCCGCCGAGGTCCATGCCCACGGCCTCGCCAGCATCACCAACCTGATCGTGCGCCGGCGTTTCGGGACGGGCGGGCGCACCATCGCGCTCAACGCCCACGGCGACGTGGTGCCCCCGGGCGAGGGCTGGACCCACCCGCCCCATGGCGGCGAGGTGGTCGACGGCAAGCTCTATGGCCGTGCCGCCGCCGTCAGCAAGAGCGATTTCGCCACCTACACCTTCGCCCTGCGCGCCCTGGAGTCCCTGGGCCAGGGCCCCGACCGCCCTGCCCTGAACGGCAGCGTCGAGCTGCATTTCACCTACGACGAGGAGTTCGGCGGCGAACTCGGCCCCGGCTGGCTGCTGCGCCAGGGCCTCACCCGCCCCGACCTGCTGATCGCCGCCGGCTTCAGCTACCAGGTGGTCACGGCCCACAACGGCTGCCTGCAGATGGCCGTCACCGTCCACGGCCAGATGGCGCACGCGGCCATCCCCGACACCGGCGTGGACGCGCTGCAAGGCGCGGTGGCCATCCTCAACGCGCTGTACGCGCTCAACACCCGCTACCGCCAGATCAGCTCGGCGGTGCCGGGCATCACCCACCCCTACCTGAACGTGGGCCGCATCGAGGGCGGCACGAACACCAACGTCGTGCCCGGCCAGGTCAGCTTCAAGCTCGACCGCCGCATGATCCCCGAGGAAGACCCCGTGGCCGTCGAGGCCGAGGTCTGCCGCACCATCGCCGAGGCGGTGGCCGCCTGCCCCGGCATCCGCGTCGACATCCAGCGCCTGCTGCTGGCCCAGGCCCTGCAGCCCGCGCCCGGCAACGCCCCCCTGGTCGAGGCCCTCCAGCGCCACGGCCAGGCCGTGTTCGGCGAGCCCATCCCGACCTCCGGCAGCCCGCTCTACACCGACGTGCGCCTGTACGCCGCCCATGGCATCCCGGCCGTGATCTATGGCGCAGGCCCCCGCACGGTGTTCGAGTCCGGGGCCAAGCGCGCCGACGAGCACCTGGTGCTGGACGACCTGCGCCGGGCCACCAAGGTGGTGGCGCGCAGCCTGCTCGACCTGCTGGAAACGTGAGGACGTTGACTTTTTGTGTCAGAAGCGCGATCGCTGTCATCCAAACGCCCGCGGGCCGCGTTGAACCCTCAGACCCGGCTTGTCGAGCCGGGATCTGGAAGGAAAGTGTCATGCGCCAAGCCGCCCCCTCGCCCCGAATGTCCACGCCCCTGCCGGTTGTCGGCACTGCCGCCCGGCCCGTTGCCGATGCCGCAGGCCTGCGTGCCTCGGTGCCCCTGGCCACCCAGTCTGCCGCCGGCAACCAGCCCTGGTTCGGCCGCGACGAATGCCACTGCGACGACGGCCCCGAGCGCATGAGCCAGCGCGCCGTGCGCGGTCGCTGGTGAGTTGAGCGGCGCTGTCACGCCATCTGACCGATGGCCCGCCGGAAGCGCCGCAAGGACAGCGCGAACAGCGCCGAGCCGATCAGCAGCAACGCCAGGAACGAGGTCCAGACCACGTCCAGCCCCGCCCCGCGGTACAGGATGGCCTGACTCAGCTCCGTGAAATGCGTGGTCGGCGCCACCGACATCGCCGTCTGCACCCACAGCGGCATGCTCTCGCGGGGCGTCATCCCGCCCGAGAGCATCTGCAGCGGCATCATCGTCAGCATCATCAAGAGGCCGAACTGCGGCATGCTGCGCGCCAGCGTCGCCATGAAGATGCCCATGGACGTGGTGGCGAACAGGTGCAGGCCGGCGCCCACCAGGAACAGCGGGATCGAGCCCTCGATGGGCACATGCAGCGCCCCCTGGATGACCAGGCCGAGCGACACCCCGGCCGCCAGCAGCACCACCGCGGCCATGGACCACACCTTGGCCAGCATGATTTCCGTGGGCGTCACCGGCATCACCAGCAGGTGCTCCACCGTGCCGTGCTCGCGCTCGCGGATGAGCGCCGCCCCGGTCAGGATGATGGACAGCATGGTGATGTTGTTGACCACCTCCATCAGGGAGCCGAACCACGAGGGCGTCAAGGCCGGGTTGAAGCGCGAGCGCACGGCCAGCTCGACCGGCAAGGTGGCGTCCGAACGGTGGCGCTGCACGAACTCGTTGACCTCGCCCAGCACGATCTGCTGCACCGCGCCGCTGCCGGTGAAGGCCTGGCTCATCCGCGTGGCGTCCACATTGAGCTGGATCTGGGGCGCGCGCCCGGCCAGCACGTCGCGCTCGAAGTCCGGCGGGATCACCAGCACGAAGGTGAAACGGCCCGAGTCCAGCCCGGGGTCGACCTGGGTGTGGTCGATGGACAGCGGCGGCATGAACTGCGGCGGGTAAAACGCCGAGGCGATGCGGGTGGACAGGGTCGAGCGGTCCTCGTCGACGATGGCCAGCGGCGCCTTGTTCAGCGTCTCCGGCATGGCCGTGCCGGCCAGGTAGATGGCCACGGTGAAGGTGTAGACGATGAGGATCAGCATCGCCGGGTCGCGCCACAGGCTCCACAGCTCCTTGACGCCCAGGCGCCAGATGTTGGCGAGGTGACGCAGCAGTCCCGGCGGCATGTCAGCGCTCCTGCTTTCTCAGCAGCACGATGGCCGCGCCCAGGATCACCGGCACCGCCAGCAGCAGCGCCCAGAAGGCGGCGTGCAGGTCAGAGAATTCCAGCGCCTTGCTGAACACCCCGCGGCTGATGCTGAACATGTGGGTGGCGGGGTAGACCTCGCCGATCAGCCGGCCCGCGCCTTCCAGCGAGGACACCGGGTTGATCAGCCCGGCGAACTGCACCGCCGGCAGGATGGTGCCCACCATGGCGAAGAACATGGCCGCGATCTGGCTGCGGGTGACCGTCGAGGCCAGCAGGCCCATGCCGGTGGAGCAGACGCTGAAGACCAGCGTGGCCAGCGCCAGGGTGGCGAAGCTGCCCTTGATCGGCACGTCGAACACGGTCACGGCCAGCAGGCACATCAGCCCGAAATTGAGCATGGCCAGGGCCACGTAGGGGAGCTGCTTGCCCAGCAGGAACTCGGTGCGCGTGGTCGGCGTGACATAGAGGTTGATGATGGAGCCCAGCTCCTTTTCGCGCACCACGGCCAGGGCGGTGAGCATGGCCGGCAGCATCAACAGCAGCATGGGGATGACGGCGGGCACCATGGCCGGCAGGCTCTTGACGTCGGGGTTGTAGCGAAAGCGCGTCTCGACGCTGCTGACGCCGGCCAGCTGCAGCCCGGTGCGCTCGCGCACCTGCAGGGCGTACCACTGCTGGTGCATGCCCTGCACATAGCCGGTGACGGTTTCGGCGCGCTGCGGCATGGCGCCATCCACCCAGACGCCGATCTGCACCGCCTGGCCGCGCGCCAGGTCGCGGGCGAAGCCCGGCGGGATCTCGATGGCCAGGGACAGCTCGCCGCTGCGCATGCGCTGGTCCAGCTGGGCGTGGTCGGCGATCGGCGGGCGTTCGCTGAAATAGCGCGAACCGGCCAGGTTCAGGGCGTAGTTCTGGCTCAGCGTGGTCTGGTCGCGGTCGAGCACGGCGTAGCGCAGGTTCTCGACGTCCATGCTGATGCCATAGCCCATCACGAACATCAGCAGCATGGAGCCCAGCAGGGCCAGCGCCCCGCGCACCGGGTCGCGCTGCAGCTCCAGGGACTCGCGCCAGGCGTAGCTGCCCAGCCGCACCAGGCTGCGGCGCAGGCGCTGCGCCCAGGCAGACGGCCCCGAGGGGACGGGGGGGCTGGCCGCCGTGCTCATCGCGGGCGACGGCGCGGCCTCGGGGGAAGCCGCCCCAGCCATGGCCGCGGACGAGGTCCCGGCATCGGCGGCATCGGCCTCCAGCAGGCAGTCGATGAAGGCGGCCTCCAGGTTGGCGGCGCCGCGGCTGGCCACCAGCGCGGCCGGGGTGTCGCTGGCCAGCACCTTGCCGGCGTGCATGAAGGAGATGCGGTCGCAGCGCTCGGCCTCGTTCATGAAGTGCGTGGAGATGAAGATCGTGACCTTGTCGCGCCGCGCCAGCTCGATCATCAGGCGCCAGAAGTTGTCCCGCGCGATCGGGTCCACGCCCGAGGTCGGTTCGTCCAGGATCAGCAGCTCCGGCCGGTGCACCACCGCCACGGCCAGCGACAGGCGCTGGCGCATGCCCAGCGGCAGCTTGTCGGGCAGGCTGTCCTGCGCCTCCTGCAGGCCGAAGCGCTGCAGCATCTCGGCCACGCGCGCCGGCACCTCGGCCTCGGGCACGTGGAACAGGCGGGCGTGCAGCACCAGGTTCTGCGCCACCGTCAGCTCGTTGTAGAGCGAGAAGGCCTGCGACATGTAGCCCACCCGCCGCCGGGTGGCCATGTCGCGCGGGTCCACGCGCTGGCCCAGCAGCAAGGCCTCGCCCTCGGAGGCGGGCAGCAGGCCGGTGAGCATCTTCATCGTGGTGGACTTGCCGCAGCCGTTGGAGCCCAGGAAGCCGAAGATCTCGCCGCGCAGGATGCGAAAGCCCACGTGGTCCACCGCGGTGAAGTCGCCAAAGCGCATGGTCAGGCCCTGGGCCTCGATGGCGACGTCGTGCTGGCCGTGCGGCGGCAGCGGCGGGATCTCCACCGGCCGGTGGTCGCGGCGCTTGGCCTCGGGCAGGAGCGCGATGAAGGCGGCTTCCAGCGAGGTGCTGCCGGTGCGCGCCAGCAACTCGGCGGGCGCGCCATGGGCCAGCACGCGGCCCTCGTCCATGGCCATGAGCCAGTCGAAACGCTGGGCCTCGTCCATGTAGGCGGTGGCCACGATCACGCTCATGCCGGGGCGGTCGCGGCGGATGCCGGCGATGAGGTCCCAGAAGTGCGCACGGGCCAGCGGGTCCACGCCGGTGGTGGGCTCGTCGAGGATGAGCAGGTCCGGGTCGTGGATGAGCGCGCAGCACAGCCCGAGCTTTTGCTTCATGCCACCGGAGAGCTTGCCGGCGGGGCGCGCGAGGAAACCGTGCAGGCCGGTGGCCCGCGTCAGCTGGTCGATGCGGCGGCGGCGCTCGGCGGCGTCGTGGCCGAACAGGCGCGCGAAGAACTGCAGGTTCTCTTCGACCGACAGCGTCGGGTAGAGGTTCTTGCCCAGGCCCTGCGGCATGTAGGCGATGCGCGGGCAGGCCTGGCGGCGGTGGCGCGCAGAAGCCATGTCCCCGCCCAGCACGGACAGCCGCCCCTGCTGCAACGCGCGGGCACCGGCCAGCAGCGACAGCAGGCTGGACTTGCCCACGCCATCGGGTCCGATGAGGCCGACCATGCAGCCCGCCGGGATGTCCTGCGTGATGCCGTCGAGCGCGACCTTCTTGCCATAGGCCAGGCGCACGCCCTCCAGGCGGACCACCGCAGCCGCCACCGAAGGCATCGCCGAAGCGCTCACCGTGGCACCTTCACGGCTGCGCCCTCACTGCAGCACCTTGAGCTGGAGTTGCGCCGGCCAGGGCGCCTGGGCGTCCAGCCTCACCCAGGCCACGCCGGGCAGCCCGGTCTTGACCTGCTCGATGTGCTTGAGCAGCAGCTCGCGGTCGATGCGGGCCTTGACCCGGAACATCAGCTTCTGGCGCTCGCTGGCCGTCTCCACCGTCTTGGGCGTGAACTGCGCCGTGCTGGCCACGAAGGACACCCTGGCCGGGATGACGAAGCCGGGCGCCGCGTCCAGCACGATGCGCACCTCGCTGCCCAGGGCCACGCGGCCGGCCACCGCTTCGGGCAGGAAGAAGGTCATGTAGACGTCGGACAGGTCGACCAGGCTGAGCACCTTGCCCCCACCGCCCAGCACCTCGCCGGGCTGGGCCACGCGGAACTGCACACGGCCGTCGCGCGGCGCCTTGAGCTCGCTGTCGGCCAACTCGACGTCGATGCGCGCCAGCGTCGCTTCGGCGGCCTTCACGCTGGAGGCATTGCCCGTGACCTGGGTGCGGGCCGCGTCGATGGCCGCCTGCGCCGCGCGCACCTGGGCCTGGGCCGCCCTCAAGGCCGCCTGCAGACTGCGCACGCGGGCACGGTCGTCGTCGAGCTCCTGCCCGGAAGAAGCCCCTTCGCGGGCCAGCGTCTCGGAACGCTCCAGGCGACGGCGGGCGGCGTCCAGCTCGCTGTCGCGCTGGGCCACCTGGGCGACCACGGCCTGGCGGTCGCTTTCGCGCAAGGCCACCTGAGCCTGTGCGCCGCTGACGCCTTCGCGGGCTTGCTGCAGGCGGGCCAGGGCCTCGTCGCGCTGGGCCTGCAGGCTGTCGATCTGCATGCGCGCCAGCTTCTGCCCCGCTTTGACGAAGTCGCCCTCGGCCACGTAGATGTCGTCGAGGCGGCCGGCCAGCCTGGTCGCCACGGAGATGTCGGTGGCCTCGATGCGGCCATTGCCGCTGACCAGGCCCGCCATGGCGTCACGCGGCTGGAAGGGCCGCCACACCCAGACCGCGACGCCGGCAGCCACCACGAGCAGCAGCGCCATCGCGCCTGTCCTGGCCTTGCGGAAATCCATCTGCATCCTGCGTCCTCTCTTGTGCTGCGCCGGGCCTCAATGCGCGGTTCTGGTGTTGTTTGGTGCTGTCTTGTGCTGTCGTCGTGGGGTCAGGGCGCCGTGGCGTCCCCTGAGCCATCACCCTCTGCCCCACCGCCCAGGGCGGCGTACAAGGCCACGTCCGCCGACAGCTGCGCACGGCGCAACTGCACCAGCTGCTGCGCCACGCTCAGGCGGTCCCGCTCGGCGTCGAGCACCTCCAGGTAGCGCACCGCGCCGCTGTCGTAGCGCAGCTTGGCCAGGCGGGCGCGTTCCTCCTGCAAGGCCAGCGTGGCCCGCACGGCTGCGACCTGCTCGGCCAGCCAGCGCCGCGCAGACAGGGCATCGGCCACGTCGCGGAAGGCGGCCTGGATGGCCTGCTCATAGCCGGCCACCGACTGCTCGCGGCGCACCTCGCTGAGGTCCAGCGCGGCCTGGCGGCGACCGCGGTCGAAGATCGGCAGGGACAGCTGCGGCGCGAGCGTCCACGCCTGGCTGCCGGACTGGAACAGCCCCTCCAGCGCGCCACTGGCCGTGCCTGCGGACGCCGTGAGCGCGATGCGCGGGAAGAACGCCGCGCGCGCGGCGTCCACCTGGGCCCGCGCGGCCTGCAGGGCGTGCTCGGCCGCCACGATGTCAGGCCGGCGCACCAGCAATTGCGATGGCAGGCCCACGGCGGGCTCGGCGGCCAGCACCAGGTCGTCCAGGGACGACGCCGAGGTTTGCAGCACCACCGGCTCGCCCACCAGCAGGCTCAAGGCATGGGCCTGTTGCGCACGCGCCTGCTGCAGTTGCGCCACCAGCGTCTTGGCCTGCTGCCACAGCAACTCGACCTGGGTGAGCTCCAGTCGGGAGGTCGCGCCCAGCGCCTCACGCCGCTGGAAGATGCGCAGGGACTCGGCGCGGGACGCCAGCGTGCGCTGGGCCAGGGCCAGGCGCTCGTCGAGGTCGCGCCAGGCCAGGTGGCCGTTGGCCACCTGCGTGACCACGCTGAGCTGCACCGCCCGCTGCGCGGCCTCGCTGGACAGGTAGGTCTGCCGCGCGGCCTCGTCGAGGCTGGCCAGGCGCCCCCAGAAATCGATCTCCCAGCTGGCGAAGCCCAGCCCGACCTGGTACTGGCTGCCGACCACGCGGCGGCCGCTCACGTTGAGGTCGGCCGGCACGGCAGAGCGCGTGGCGGCCACGCTGGCGGCCACGGTCGGCAGCCGGTCTGCCCGCTGGATGCCCAGTGCCGCGCGGGCCTCCTCCACCCGCAGTGCGGCGACGCGCACATCGCGGTTGTGGCGCACGGCACGCTCCAGCAAACCCAGCAAGACCGGATCGCTGAAGTGGTGCCGCCAGTCCGCCGCAGCGGGTGCGACCACGCCGGCCTGCGAGGCGCTGCCAGCCCCGCCGCCCTCCTGGGTGGCTTGCGCGTAGTCCGCAGGCAGCGCCACAGACGCATCGCCCTGCGCACGCATGTGCGGCGCGCACCCGGACAGTCCTGCAGACAGCAGCGCCCAGAGCACCAGCCCACACGCCACACCGCGACGCGCGCCCACGGCGGGGCGCTCGGGCAGGGTCAGATGCGGTCGGACAGTGGGGGGCTGCGGCATGGGCAACATGGGCTCGGGGATGGCATGGGCAACACGCGGGATCGTGAGCCCCCATTGTGACCAGAGGTGTGCCGCCGCCGCGAGGGCCTTGCCCGGTGGCGCACCGATTCTTGAGCCGGATCAATTCTTGATCAACAAAGAAAAATCCCCTGAGAGGCGAACCTGTCAGGGGATTTCTTATCCGGTGGGGTGGCTGATGGGACTCGAACCCACGACAACCAGAATCACAATCTGGGACTCTACCAACTGAGCTACAGCCACCGCAGCAAAGACTGAAATTATAGCGTCATTTCAGAGGCTGTCACGATGCTGACGCAGATTTTTGTGCGTCCATCACCTTCTTGCCTTCGTGGAGGTACTGGACCTTGTACTTGCGCTTGAGCGCCTGGTAGTAGGCCTCGGCCTCGGCACGGCCCCAGTAGCTGCCGAACTGGTTCTGCGTTTCCTTGAGCTCCTGCTCGGAGATGTCCACCGGCAGCACCTTGATGACCTTCAGCACGGCCACGCTGCCATTGCCCAGCTCCACCAGGGTCCAGCCAGGCAGCTGCTTTTCAGGGACACGCAGGGCCGCGTCCAGCACCAGCGGCGGCTGGGAGAACATGGTCTTGCGCGACATCTTCACCGCGGCAGGCAGTTCGGCCTTGTCGGGCGCGGCCTGCCATTCGGCCAGCTTCTTTTCGGCATCGGCGCGGGCGGCCTTGGCGGCAGCCGTGGCCACCCAGCGGGTGCGCAGTTCGTCCTTGACCTCGTCGAAGGCGCGCAGGGCCGCCGGGCTGTACTTGACGATGCGGGCCGACACCAGCTTGTTCGGGCCCACCTCGATGGCTTCGGTGTTGCGGGCCTTGGCGCGGTTGTTGGCGTCGAACAAGGCATCGAGCAGGCGGCGGTTGCCCAGCGGGCCCTGGTCCTTGTCGCCAGGCACGTGCAGCACGCCGTTCATGCTCTGCAGCGGCAGCTTGAGCTCGTTGGCCACCGGCTGGAGGCTGTCGGACTGCTCGTACACGCCGTTGGTGAAACGCTCGGCCGCTTCGGCGAACTGGCGCTGGGCCAGTTGCTTGCGGGCTTCGTCTTCGATCTGGGCGCGCACCGCCTCGAAAGGCTGGGTGCCGCCGCCGCGGATGTCGGTCAGCTGGATGATGTGGAAGCCGTACTCGGTCTCGACCAGGCCGCTGAGTTCGCCCTTCTTGAGCTTGAAGGCGGTTTCGTCGAAGGCCTTGACCATGGCGCCGCGGCCGAAGAAGTCGAGGTCGCCCCCGTTGACGGCCGAGCCCGGGTCATCGGAGTTCTTGCGGGCCAGTTCGGCGAACTGGGCGGGGTTCTGCCTGAGCTGGGCCAGCAGGCCTTCGGCCTTGGCGCGGGCGGCCTTCTTCTGCTCGGCCGAGGCGCTGGCATCGACCTTGACGAGGATGTGGCTGGCGCGGCGCTCTTCGGGGGTGCTGAAGCGCGCTTCGTTTTCCTTGTAGGAGCGACGCAGGTCGTCCTCGCTGACGCTGACACGCTGCTTGAGGGTGTCGATGTCGAGCACGAGGTACTGCACGTCGGCCTTCTCGGCCGAGGTCAGCCAGGCGGCGTTGGCCGGGTCCTTGTAGGCGGCCTGCAGTTGCTCGGGCGTGGGGTTGAGCTGGCCGGCGTACTGCTTGGGCTCGAACTGGGTCCACTGCACTTCGCGCACCTGGAACAGCGCGTCCACGGCCTGGCGGTTGGACAGCGACGAGGTCTGGCCGGTGGCCTGCACGGCGCCCAGCACCTGGCCGAGCACCATTTCCTGGCGCACCGCGGCGACGAACTGGTTGGGCGTCATGCCGCGGGCTTCGAGCAGGCCCTTGTTGAAGGAGCCGTCCGGGTTGAACAGTCCCGCAAAGCGCGGGTCGGTGGTGAACTGGCGCAGCAGGCGGTTGTCGCTGACGGCCAGGTTCTGGTCGGCGGCGGCTTCGGCCAGCACGTACTGGCGCACCAGGGCGTCGAGCGACTGGCGGCGGGCCTCGGGGGTGTCGAAGAGGCGGGCATCGACGTTGGGCTGCTGCGCGCGGATGCGCTCGACCTGGCTGCGGTGGGCGTTGTCCCACTCGGCCTGGGTGATGGCCTGCTTGCCGACCTTGGCCACGATGCCTTCGTCGCCGGAGAACTTCGAATAGCCCTGGATGCCGAAGACCACGAAGGACGGCAGGATCAGGATCAGCAGCAGTAACTGCAGGAGGCGAGTGTGCTTGCGGACGAAATCAAACATGTCTGAAGGCGGGCATGGATGCCGGTCAGGAACCCAGGACGGGCGGCGGTCACCGACTGCAAAGGCCCAGACAGGACAAAGGCGAACCGGAGTTCGCCTTGGTTCAGGGTGCGGGCTTCACCGTCAGATCACCATCGGGCTTGGTGGGTGCTGAGGGGCTCGAACCCCCGACCTACGCCTTGTAAGGGCGCCGCTCTACCAACTGAGCTAAGCACCCGATGATCGGCGGCTATCTTACTGCATCGATCGTGACATCAGCCCAGGTTGTCGCGCAGCGACTTGCCGGCGCGGAACTTGGCCACCTTGGACTTCTTGATCTGGACGGCCTCGCCGGTGCGGGGGTTGCGTCCGGTGCGCGCCGGGCGGGTGGTGACGGCGAAGGTGCCGAAGCCCACCAGGGTGACGGCATGCCCTTTGCGCAGGGAGGTCTGCACCCCCTCGAAGAAGGCCTCCAGCGCCCGGCCGGCAGCGGCCTTGGAGAGGTCGGCCTGCTGGGCGATGTGCTCGATCATCTCGGACTTGTTCACAAAACCCCCTGCGAGAAAATGTGTGTCGGTGCCGGACGATTCTATGCGGCGGCGTCAGGGTGGCGCAGCGGCCGGGAGCGCGGACTTGTTCGCTTGACAGCGCCCATCCAACGCCCTTGGTTTCCCCCGGTTCAGCGCACCTTGGCGCGGATGGCCGGCAGGGCTTTCTGCAGGTAATAGACCATCGACCAGATGGTCAGGGCCGCGGCCACATAGATCAGCCAGGTGCCGGCCACGCGGGTGTGGATCAGGCCGAACAGCTCGCCGTCGTAGAGCAGCAGGACGATGGCGGCCATCTGCGAAGCGGTTTTCAGCTTGCCCAGCATGTGCACGGCGACGCTGCGCGAGGCGCCGATCTGGGCCATCCACTCGCGCAGGGCCGAGATGGCGATCTCCCGGCCGATGATGATCAGGGCGATCAGGGCGTTGACGCGGTGCTGCTGCAGCAGGATGAGCAGGGAGGCGCACACCAGGAACTTGTCGGCCACCGGGTCGAGGAAGGCGCCGAAGGCCGAGGTCTGGTTGAGGCGGCGCGCCAGCCAGCCATCGGCCCAGTCGGTGATCGCCATCACGATGAACAGGACGCTGGCCACCAGGTTGATCTGGACGATGGGCCAAGGCAGGTAAAACAAGCCCACGATCAGCGGAATCGACACGATCCGCGCCCAGGTGAGCATGGTGGGCAAATTCAGAAACATGTCGCCATTGTGCCCCGCAATGCGGCAGCCGCTTCGCGCTCAGGGCTGGTCCAGCGTCATGGGCTTGAATTTGCGGTCGTCCTTGAACAGGAAGGTCTCGTTGAAGCGCCAGGGTTTGGGCAGGCGCGACACATCGCCATACGGGGCCGCGCGGTGGATGGCGGCCATGGCGAGCTTGACGGTGTCGCGCGCCTGGCTGGGGTAGCGCATGACGCTGATCTGGCGCACGGAGCCGTCGCCGTTGAGCTCCACCGTCATCACGGGGATGGCCAGCAGCAACGCGGGCGGCTTGTCCATGTAGGTGGCCTCGGGGTTGGCAGCCACCAGGCGGCGCGCGGCCTGCTGGCGGGCTTCGGCCCAGCTGCGCGGCGACAGCGGTGCCGGGAGGTGGACCTCTTTGCCGCCGGCCTGGGCGCCACGTGCCGCCGGGGCGGGCGTGCTGCGCGGGGCCTCGCTGCGGCCGTCCGCCGGGGCGGTGGCGGGCGGGCTGGGCGGCGGGGTCTGGCAGGCCACCAGGCTCAGGATCGCCCCGAGAGCCAGGTGATGGCGGGTGAGGCGCCAGGGCGTGCGCCGGGTGTCATCGCAAGGCACGGTAGATCTCCTCGGCCAGCTCGCGCGAGATGCCGTCGACGCTGGCCAGGTCGTCGACGCTGGCGTCGCTCACCCCGCGCACCCCGCCAAAACGCTGCAGCAGGCGGGCGCGGCGCTTGGGTCCGACGCCGGGGATGTCTTCCAGGCTGCTGGTGGTGCGCACGCTGGCGCGCTTGGCCCGCATGCCCGTGATGGCAAAGCGGTGGGCCTCGTCGCGGATCTGCGCCACCAGCATCAGCGCGGCCGAACTGGGCGCGAGCTGCAACTTGGGGCGCCCGTCGGCGAACACCAGTTCCTCCAGCCCGACTTTACGCCCCTCGCCCTTCTCCACGCCGACGATGATGGACAGCGGCAGGCCCAGTTGCGTGAAGACTTCCCGGGCCATGGCGACCTGGCCCTTGCCGCCGTCGATGAGGACGATGTCGGGCACGCGGGCGGCCTTGCTGGCCTTGCCGCCAACGCCACCCTCGCCGCGAGCAGCCCCTGGCGCGACGTCGCGGTAGCGGCGCTCCAGCGTCTGCTTCATGGCCGCGTAGTCGTCACCGCCGGTGATGCCGGTGACGTTGTAGCGGCGGTACTGGGCGGGCTGCATCTTGTGGCCCTCGTAGACGACGCAGGAGGCCTGGGTGGCCTCGCCCGCGGTGTGGCTGATGTCGAAGCACTCGATGCGCAGCCCGGCCAGCGGGTCGTGGCGGGAAGGTGCGGCCACGGGGGCCTCGTTCGGCGCGATGCCCGCATCGGCATCCTGGCCCGGTTCCAGGCCGGCCTCGCGGGCATCGAGGTCGAGCTCCAGGTTCAGGTCGAGGTCCAGGGCTTCGACCAGGGCGCGGGTGCGGGCCTGCTGGGAGCCCTCCTCGCTGAGCAGGCGGGCCAGGGACAGCTCGGCACCCTTGACCGCCATCTCCAGCCAGACGCGGCGCTCCTCGCGCGGCTGCAGCACCACCGTGACCTTGCGGCCGGCCTGCTCGCTCAGGGCCTCGATGAGCGCCGGGTCGACCGGGTGGCTGAGGATGAGCAGCCCGGGCACCGCCCCGCCGATGTAGTGCTGCGCCAGGAAAGCCTCCAGCACGGCGACCTCGGTGGATTGCGTCCAGTCTTCGGCGGAGACCTCCGCCGTGGCGTCAGCCCCGACTGCAGCGGCCACGCCGGCCGCGTCGTCCGCAGGCAACTCGCGCGATGCCAGCGCCACGTGGTCCTGCACGTGCACGGGGAAGTGCGCGCGGTCGCCCAGGTGCCGGCCCCCGCGCACCATGGCGAGGTTGACGCAGGCACGCCCGCCATGGACCTTGACGGCCAGCACGTCCACGTCCTTGTCCATCACCGTGTCCACCGACTGGCGGTGCAGCACGCTGGACAAGGCGCTGATCTGGTTGCGGATCTCGGCGGCCTGCTCGTACTCCAGGCGCTCGGCGTGGTCCATCATGCGGGTCTGCAGGTCGGCCAGCACGCCCTCCGGCTCGCCCAGCAGGAAGCGCTCGGCCTGGCCCACGGCGGCGCGGTAATCGTCGCGGCTGACCATGCCCACGCAGGGGCCGCTGCAGCGCTTGATCTGGTAGAGCAGGCAGGGGCGCGTGCGGTGGTTGTAGACGGCGTCCTCGCAGGTGCGCAGCTGGAAGACCTTCTGCATGAGCTGGATGGTTTCCTTCACGGCCCAGGCATTCGGGTAGGGCCCGTAGTAGCGGTGCTTGCGGTCCACCGCGCCGCGGTAGTAGGACATCCGCGGGAAGTCCTGCGACGAGAGCTTCAGGTAGGGGTAGCTCTTGTCGTCGCGAAAGAGGATGTTGAAGCGCGGATTGAGCGTCTTGATGAGGTTGTTTTCCAGCAGCAGGGCCTCGGCCTCGCTGCGCACGACGGTGGTTTCCATGCGCACGATGCGCGAGACCATGTGCCCGATGCGGGTGCCGCCGTGGTTCTTGTGGAAATAGCTGGAGACGCGGCGCTTGAGGTCGCGGGCCTTGCCGACGTAGAGCACGGCGCCTTGCGCATCGAAATAGCGGTAGACGCCGGGCAGCGCAGGCAGGCGGCTGACCTCGGCCAGCAGGCGCTGCCAGATCTGCTCGCGCGCTTCGGGAGATGCGGAGGGCGCAGGGGAAGTGGGGACAGTGGGGGACGGGGCGGCGGCCACGCCCTCGTCGGGGGTATCGCTCATGCCCCGGATTGTCCGACACACGCACGCGCCACGCCGGCGGGGCTTGCCATAATCCGCGCCATGCTTTGGGACGTGTTCTGTCGGGTCATCGACAACTTCGGCGACATCGGCGTGTGCTGGCGGCTGTGTGCCGACCTGGGCGCGCGCGGGCACACGGCGCGGCTGTGGGTGGACGACGCCTCGGCGCTGGCCTGGATGGCGCCCGAAGCCGCAACGGGCGCGCCAGGCGTCGAGGTGCACCCCTGGCACGAGGCGGAGCTGAGCGCAGTGCCCCTCACCCCCGGCGATGTCGTCATCGAGGCCTTCGGCTGCGAGATCCCCGCGGCCTTCCTGGCCCGCATGCGGCGCCCCTGCCCTCCCGCCTGGGTCAACCTGGAGTACCTGAGCGCGGAAGATTACGTCGAGCGCAGCCACGGCCTGAGCTCGCCCGTCTTCAGCGGCCCCGGCGCCGGCCTGCACAAGCGCTTTTTCTACCCGGGCTTCACACCGGCCACCGGCGGCCTGCTGCGCGAACCGGGGCTCATGGCCCGCCAGGCCGACTTCCTGGCCCGGCGGCGCCTGCCCTGGCTGCACGGGCTGGGCGTGCCCGCGGCCGCGTCTGACAGGCTGGTGTCGGTGTTCTGCTATGGCGGCGCGCCCCTGGCCGAGTGGCTGGACGCCTTGCAGGCCGAGGCCCTCGCCCACGATGCCGTCCAGGATGCCGTCCAGGCCGTCAGCGTCACCCGCGTGCTGCTGACGCCCGGCCACGCCACGCAGTTGGCCCAGGCCTGGGTGGCACAGGGCCGCCACCGGGGCGCTCCGCACTTCCAGCTCCACCTCCTGCCCGCCCTGCCCCAGGCCGAGTTCGACCCGCTGCTGTGGAGCTGCCACCTCAACATCGTGCGCGGGGAGGATTCCGCCGTGCGCGCGCTGTGGGCGGGCCGCCCGCACCTCTGGCACATCTACCCGCAAGACGACGGCGTGCATGCCGACAAGCTCGGCGCCTTCATGGACCGCTGGATGGCCGACTGGCCCGCCGCGCTGCGCGCCCAGGTCGAGGCGGCGTGGCGGCACTTCAACCGCCTGGGCCCGGGCCAGGCACCGGGAGCGCCCGCGGGCGCCGGCCCCGCAGGCGACGCCCCCTCGTTGCCCGACTGGCGGGATGAAGACGGCGCCTGGGCCTGCGCCAGCCGCGCGGCCCGCGCCCGCCTGCTGGCCCAGCCCGACCTGGTCACACAATTGACTCATTTTGTCGCCGGCTCGGGGTAAAATGCGAGGCTTTGCTTCGTGCGTCCTTGATTTGGACGGCAAGCACCCCACTTCCAGCATCGACAGCCCCACCGACCCCGAGGGGCCCAGATCCACCCTCCCCCTCATCGGGAATCCAACATGAAACTCGCACAAGAAATCCGCGCTGGCAACGTGATCATGCAGGGCAAGGACCCGATGGTCGTCCTCAAGACCGAATACAGCCGCGGTGGCCGTGGCGCTGCCACCGTCCGCATGAAGATGAAGAACCTGCTCAACGGTGCTGGCGCCGAAGTGGTCTTCAAGGCCGACGACAAGATGGACCAGATCGTGCTGGAAAAGAAGGACTGCACCTACTCCTACTTCGCCGACCCGATGTACGCCTTCATGGACGCCGAGTACAACCAGTTCGAGGTCGAGGCCGAGAACATGGGCGACGCCATCAGCTACCTGCAAGACGCCATGCCCGTCGAAGTGGTGTTCTACGACGGCCGCGCCATCTCGGTGGAACTGCCGACCTCCGTCGTGCGTGAAATCGAGACCGAACCCGCCGTCAAGGGCGACACCTCCGGCAAGGTGATGAAGCCCGCCCGCATCGTCGGCACCGGCTTCGAAATCGCCGTGCCCCTGTTCGTCGAATCGGGCGACAAGATCGAAATCGACACCCGCACCCACGAGTACAAGAAGCGCGTCTGATCCCACGGATCACCGCCCAGGAGGACACCCGCGGGTGTCCTTTTTTTCGCCATGTCCCGCCCAGCACGCATCCCCCTGCCCACGCGCGACGGCGTGAGCGCCAGCACGGTGGCCACGCCCAGCGGGCCCTGGGCGACGGTGCTGGACTTCCTGGCCGAGCGCATCCCCGCGGTCGCGCGTGAGGACTGGGCTCAGCGCATGGCGCGCGGCGAGGTCCTCGACGCGCGGGGACAGCCCCTGCCGCCGCAAGCCCCGTTCCGCGCGCAGACACGGCTGCACTACTGGCGCAGCCTGCCCTTCGAGCACCGCATTCCCTTCGAGGAAACCATCGTCTTCCAGGACGAGTTCCTGGTGGTCGCCGACAAGCCGCATTTCCTGCCGGTCACACCCAAGGGCCGCTATGTGCAGGAAACGCTGCTGGTGAGGCTCAAACGCCGCACCGGCATCGACACCCTGGTGCCCATGCACCGCATCGACCTGGAAACCGCGGGCCTGGTCGCCTTCACGGTGCAGCCGCACACGCGCGACGCCTACCAGTCCTTGCTGCGCGACGCCCTGGTGCACAAGACCTACGAGGCCATCGCGCCTTGGCGGGACGACCTGAACTGGCCGCAGCAGCGCCTGAGCCGGCTGCAGGAAAGCGCGCATTTCATGGCCATGGAGGAAGCCGAAGGGGAGCCCAATGCGGACACCCTCATCGAGCCCATCGAGGTGATGGGCGCCTGGGCACGCTACCGCCTGACGCCGCGCACCGGCCAGAAGCACCAGTTGCGCGCCCACCTCTGCGCGCTGGGACTGCCCATCGCAGGCGACCGCATCTACCCGGAACTGCTGCCCGCGCCACCCGCGGACGCGCCCCCGGACTTCAGCCGCCCCTTGCAGCTGCTGGCCAGGTCATTGCGCTTCACCGACCCCGTCACGGGGCAGCTGCGCTGCTTCGACAGCCCGCGCCGGCTGGACCTCGGCCACTGGCTGGCTCAGGCCACCCGGCGCACCGCCTGAGCGCCACGCGACACGCCCAGCCAGACGATGCCCACGCCGGCCAGCACGGCCACGGCCAGGGCCAACCAGGCCGGCCGCGGCACGCCGTCACGCAGGAGGCTGGCACTGGTGGCCACGGGCAACTTCACGCTGATGAGGCCCACGGGCTGCCCCACCTGGTAGCCAAAGCCACCGCCACCATTGAACTGCTGGTTGGTGCGCAGGAACTCCGGGGCCTTCTGCGGGGAGTCGTGGCAACGCAGGCAACTGGCCTGGGCCATCACGGCACGCGCATACAGCAGGTGCCCGCCCTCGACCTTCCAGTACTCCTTGCCCTGGGCCGGCGACGGCGGGCTGCCGAGCGGACGCAGCACCGCGGCCACCGCGGGGCTGGCCGATGCACCTTGCCGCTGGAAAGCCGCCTGCAGGGCGTCCAGCGCCTCGATCTCGAAGCCGTTGGGTGCGTTGCCCCGGTTGAGCACCGAGCGCGCCGTCAAGCGGTACTGGGCACGGCTGCCCGAGGCCAGCAACACATCGGCCACCTCGCGCTGCACCAGCGCCGGGTTCTTCCAGTAGTAGGACTCCACGCGCGCCATGGCATGGCGCTCCTCCTGGCGCGATTCCATGCCCGAGCCTGCGCCCAGCCCCGTGCCGGTGCGCGCGCCTTGCAGCAAGGCCGCATCCTCATCGCTGCCTGCGTAGACCGCCCGCGTCAGGAAGGCCCCGGGCAAGGCCGCTGACGCCCCTTGCGTGCGGGCATGCACCCCGCCGTACTGCGATGCCCAGCGCCCCACCGTTTCGGCCATGTCGGCCACGACGCGCCCCTCGTTCACCGAGCGCGACATCAGCAGCGCATCGCTGGTCCACCAGGCCGCAGCACCGATCGATCCCACCAGCAGCGCGACGAGCGCCGCCATGAGGGCCGAGCGCCCCCACGCATCCTTGTGTTCCACCATGATGGCGTCATCCCCGCTTTGATGATGTCTGGACGAGACATCGGGTCGAGAGCCCCGTCCGACGCCATTCAGCGACTGGCCATGAACTCACCCATGCGGATGCCACGACCAGCGCACCACGCTTCAGACCAGATCATGGGGCCGGCAGGCCACAGCATGACGACCGTAGAACCGAGCAAAAACCGGCCCATTTCTTCGCCTTGGCGCAGGACGATCTGCGGGTCGTCGTAACGCCACTCGCGCACCCCGCCCGGACGCGGCGGGTTGACCTGGCCGTGCCAGACCGTGGCCATGCTGCCCACGATGGTCGCGCCCACCAGGGTCAGCACCATGGGGCCGTGCGGCGTCTCGAACAGGCACACGACCCGCTCGTTGCGCGCGAACAGCCCGGGCACGCCGCGCGCCGTGGCCGGGTTCACCGAGAACAGCTCGCCCGGCACATGGACCATGCGCAGCAGGCGGCCATCGCAGGGCATGTGGATGCGGTGGTAGTCCTTGGGGCTGAGGTAGAGCGTGGCGAAGTGGCCATGGTCGAACTGCGCGGCCAGGGCGCTGTCACCGCCCACCAGCGCGGTGGTGGAATAGCTGTGGCCCTTGGCCTGGAAGACCTGGTCGCGCTCGATGCGGCCGAACTGACTGATGGCCCCGTCCACAGGCGAGATCCAGTCGGCCTGCGCCAGCGGACGCGCACCGGCCTTCAGGGGCCGCGTGAAGAACGCGTTGAAGCTGGCGTAGGCGGCGGGATCGGGCGGGTCGGCCTCGGCCATGTGGACGCCATAGCGCGCGATGAACCAGCGGATGACGGCGGTGGTCAGGGCACCACCGCGGGCCGATGCGGCCCAGCCGGCCAACTCGGTCAGCGCCCGCTTGGGCAGGACGTGCTGCAGCGCCACGAACAGGCGTTCGGACAAGGGGGCCGCGTCGGCGGCATCGGGGGAAATGCGATCGGTCACAAGGCCTTCCAGGGGTGCCGGGACAAAGGCCGTGATTGTAGGCTGCACAGCCTTCATGGACGGGCGCCGATCAGGCAGCGATCAGGCAGCGATCAGGCAGCGATCCAGTGACGATCAGGTGACAATGGCGCCCAACCCCTCCGGAGATCCGCATGCCCCCTGCCCCGAGATCCCTGCGCCGCCTCGGCCTGAGACTGTGCCTGAACCTCGGCCTGGCCCTGCCGTGGACCGCTGCCCTGGCCGCCGACAAATTCGTCTTCCTGACCGACTGGTACGCCCAGGCCGAGCACGGCGGCTACTACCAGGCCCAGGCCACCGGGCTGTACGCCAGGGCGGGCCTGGACGTGACCCTCAAGATGGGCGGCCCGCAGGTCAACCTGATGCAGTTGCTGGTCGCCGGCCAGGCCGACTGCATCATGGGCTTCGACACCCAGACCCTCAAGGCCTGGGAGCAAGGCATCCAGGCCGTCAGCGTGGCGGCCTTCTTCCAGAAGGACCCGGCCGTCATCATCGCCCACCCTCAGGTGCAGCGCATGGAAGACCTCAAAGGCCACACCATCCTGGTCGGCCAGGTCGGCCAGGTCACCTACTGGCCCTGGCTGAAATCCCGCTTCGGTTTCACCGACGCCCAGCTGCGCCCCTACACCTTCAACATCCAGCCCTTCCTGGCCGACACCTCCCTGGCCCAGCAAGGCTACCTGGCCTCCGAGCCCTACAGCATCGAAAAGGCCGCCGGGTTCAAGCCGCGCGTCTTCCTGCTGGCCGACCTGGGCTGGCCGCCCTACGCCAACGCGGTGGTCTGCATGGCCGACACGCTGCAGCGCAAACCCCGCCAGGTCGCGGCCTTCGTCAAGGCCTCGGCGCTGGGCTGGAAGAGCTACCTGCAAGGCAACCCCGCGCCCGCCAACGCCCTGATCAAGAAAGACAACCCGAACATGCGCGACGAGGTGATCGCCCAGGCGATCGCCAGGCTCAAGTCCGAAGGCGTGGTGCTGGGTGGGGATGCCACCCGGCTGGGCATCGGCACCCTCACCGACGAGCGCATGCAAAAAACCCACGACATGCTGGTGGCCCACAAGCTGCTCGATGCGGCCAAGGTGGACGTGAAGAAGACCTACACGACGCGTTTCGTGCAAGACCTCAAGGTGATGCCCTGATCCAGCTCGACGCGGCCGAACAGGTCTACCCGAACCACCTGGATGCCCATGGCCTGCGCGCCTTGCAGGCCATCGACCTGCACATCCGCGAGGGCGAGTTCGTCTCGCTGCTGGGCCCCTCGGGCTGCGGCAAGAGCACGCTGCTGCGCATGATGGCGGGGCTGCTGCCGCCCACCGCCGGCCGGGTGCGCGTGCAGGGCCAGCCGCCCGACAGCGCAGCCGCACGGCGCGAGCTGTCCTTCGTGTTCCAGGAGCCCACGCTGATGCCCTGGGCCTCCGTGGCCGCGAACGTGCGCCTGCCGCTGGACCTCGCCGGGGTGCCCCGCCCCGAAGCCGATGCCCGCGTGGCCGAGGCCCTGGCCCAGGTCGGGCTGGAAGGCTTTGGCGCGCAACGGCCGCGCGAGCTGTCGGGCGGCATGCAGATGCGGGTGTCGATCGCGCGGGGCCTGGTCACCCGCCCACGCCTGCTGCTGATGGACGAGCCCTTCGGTGCCCTCGACGAGCTCACCCGCCATCGCCTCGACGCCGACCTGCTGGCGCTGTGGCGCACGCAAGGCCTGACCGTGGTCTTCGTGACGCACAGCCTGAGCGAGGCGGCTTTCCTGTCCTCGCGCATCGTGGTGATGGCGCCGCGCCCCGGCCGCATCGTCGATGACCTCGCGCTGGACACGCCCTGGCCGCGCGAAGCCCACCATCGCACCAGCCCCGCCTTCAACGCGGTGGTGCGGCGCCTGGAAGATGCCCTGCTGGCAGCCCACGATGCCTGACACGCACGACACCTCCCGAGCCCCGTGGCTGCGCCTGCCCTGGCTGCTGCCCCTGTGCGTGGCCGCGCTGCTGCTCGGTGCCTGGCAGGCCTGGGTGACGCTGGCCGGCATCCCGCCCTACCTGCTGCCCTCGCCCTGGCGCATCGCCCAGACCCTGCACAGCGACTGGGCCTTGCTGGGCGCCGCCTGGTGGGTGACCGTGAAGATCACGCTGTGGGCCTTCGCCTGTGCCGTGCTGCTGGGCATGGGCGTGGCCTTCGCCTTCGTGCAAAGCCGCTGGATCGAGGCGGCCTTCTTCCCTTACGCCGTGCTGCTGCAGGTCACGCCGATCGTGGCCATCGCGCCCCTCATCATCATCTGGGTGAAAGACCCGACCACCTCGCTGGTGCTGTGCGCCACGCTGGTGGCGCTGTTCCCCATCATCGCCAACACCACGCAAGGCCTGCGCAGCGTCTCGCCGGGGCTGGCCGCCTACTTCGAGCTGCAGGGCGCCAGCCGCTGGCAGACCCTGTGGCGACTGCGCCTGCCCTCCGCCCTGCCCTATGTGCTCACGGGCTGGCGCATCTCCGGAGGGCTGGCCTTGATCGGCGCCATCGTGGCCGAGTTCGTGGCGGGCACAGGCGGCACGGCCACCGGCCTGGCCTACCAGATCCTGCAGTCGGGCTACCAGCTCGACATCCCCCGCATGTTCGCCGCGCTCACCCTCGTCACGCTGACCGGGGTGGCGCAGTTCAGCCTGCTGAGCGCGCTGTCACACCGCCTGCTGTCCGGCTGGCACGACAGCGCCTTGCCTCGCTGAGGCAGGCGCCCACCGGAGCCACCAGGCACGCCGGCGAGCGGCCAGAGCTCAGTCCTCCCAGAGCTTGCGCCAGCCCTCGTGGCCCAGCTTCTGCATCGTGGCGATATTGGTTTCGTAGATCGTCTCGGCCTCGGGGAATGCCTCCACCGCCTTGTCCAGGCTGGCCTCGCGGATGAGGTGCAGCGTCGGATAGGGCGAGCGGTTGGTGAAGTTGCCGATGTCGTCCGAGGCCGCATCGGCGAACTGGTAGTCCGGGTGGAAGCTGGCCACCTGCAAGACGCCCTCCAGCCCCAGCGCCTCCAGCGCGGCATCGGCCAGATCGAGGAAGTCGTTGAAGTCCAGGAAATCCTGCAGCACCCCGGGATGGATCAGCAAGGTGGTGTCGACCTGCTCGGGGTCGGCTTCGGCCAGGAACTTCAGCTCGGCCACCAAGTCGTCGAGCAGGGCCTCGGGGGTGCCGGCCGGCGACACGCGCCAGCGGATCTGCTGCTTGACGTGCACGCCCTTGGCGAACGGGCACAGGTTCAGACCGATGACCGCGCGCTCCATCCAGCGGCGGGTATCGGCGATGATGGTGTCTTGATCACTCATGCGCCCATTGTCGCCGCGAACGCCTGGGCACGGCCCTTGCTGCTGGACATGGAGCTTCATCCTCCCCCCCTCCTTCGGCCCATGACCTGGCACGGCCAACTGCACCTGACGTACTGCCGCGACGGCGAACGCACCACCTCGCTGGACCGCCACGACGGCCCCCTGCGCGTGCTGCAACGCCTCTACCCCGAGCACCCGGGCACCTGCCACCACGTGCTGGTGCACCCCCCGGGCGGCATCGCCGGCGGCGATGTGCTGGACATGCAGGTGTCGCTGGAGGCCGGCAGCCACGCGCTCATCACCACACCCGGCGCGACCCGCTTCTACAAAAGCCTGGGGGCCGAAGCCGTGCAGAACCTGCACGCCCGGCTGGCGCCTGGCACCCAGCTGGAATGGCTGCCACTGGAAACCCTGGCCTACCGAGGCTGCGTGGCCAGCAACCGCATGCACTTCGACCTGGCGCCCGGCGCCGAGATGATGGGCTGGGACGTGCTGGCGCTGGGCCTGCCGGCCGCGGGCCAGCACTTCGATGACCCCGCGTTCGCCCACGGCCGCTTCACCCAGGAGATCCACCTGCCCGGCGCCTGGCTGGAACGCGGCACGGTGGCGGCACGCGACACCGCCCTGCTCGACAGCCCGCTGGGCTGGGCCGGCCACCGCGTGATGGCCACCCTGTGGTGGGCCGCCGGCGCGCCCATCCAGGCCGACCGCCGCGACGCCCTGTTGCAGGCCGCACGCCAGCGCCAGGCCGACAGCCCGCTGGCCGCCCACAGCGGCAGCACCAGCCCGCACGAGCAGGTCGTGGTGCTGCGCGTGCTGGCCCACCGGGTCGAGCCTGCCATGGCCCTGCTCACCTCGGTGTGGGCGTGCTGGCGCGAACTGGCCTGGGGCCTGCCGGCCTGTCCGCCGCGGGTCTGGCGCACCTGAGCACCACCCACCTGAGCCCCTCCCCTGGAAACGGGGGGAGATCCGGACAGCCGCACAGAAGGCCCAGGGGAAGCCCCCTATCATCCTGCATCAATCAATAAAACGACGGGGATGGCTCTGGGCGCAGCTGCGCCTGCGGGGTTCCCGGCCAAAGCAGGAGTCCACCATGAAGGTATTGCTGATCGACGATCACCCCTTGATCCTCTCAGCGCTGCAGTCCGTGATCCAGAGCCTGGGAGACCACGTCAGCGTGTCCACCGCCGACAGCGGCCGCGCCGCCCGCGAAACCCTGCGCAAGGACTTGAGCCACGACCTGGTCCTGCTCGACCTGCAACTCGGGGATGCCGACGGCTTCGACCTGCTGGCCGAGCTGCGCACCCGCTATCCGGCCCTGCCGGTGGTGGTCGTCTCGGCCTCCGACCGCACCAGCGACGTCATCCGCGCCATCGACATGGGCGCCATGGGCTTCGTGCCCAAGCGCGCCAGCAACGACACCCTGCTCGACGCGCTGCAGCAGGTCATCTCGGGCGGGGTCTACGTGCCCCCCATGAGCATGGGCGCCGACTTCCAGCCCACGCTCAACCACTCGCCCGCCTTGCGCCAGGTCCAGCAAGAGGCCCAGGCCAGCGACTTCCAGAGCGTGCCGAGGCTGCGCGACCTCGGCCTGACATCCCGCCAGGCCGAGGTGCTGCACCTGCTGCTCAAGGGCCAGCCCAACAAGCTCATCGCCCGCGAACTGGGCCTGTCGGTGGAGACCATCAAGGACCACGTGGCCGCCGTGTTGCGCTCCCTGGGCGTGAGCTCGCGCACCCAGGCCGTGATCGCCGTCAGCCAGATGCTGCAGCGACAGGCCGCCAGCGTGGGCAGCGCCTTGCACGACGGTGTGCATGGCAGCCCCCTGAGCGGCCAGCGCCGCTGAAGGGCCTCCCATGCAGGCCACCACCGAGCGCGCCCTGCCCGCGCCTTCCGACGCCATCCTCCTCGAAGACACCACCCGCCTGGTCTACCGCCAGCACAGCGCCGGCCTCATCGGCCAGTTCCTGGGCGTGCTGGCCGTGACCATGGTGTTCTGGCAAGCCGCCCCACGCGCCATCCTGCTGGCCTGGACAGGCTGCTTCGCCGTGCTGTGGGCGCTGCGC
The DNA here is from genome assembly GCA_022566735.1 of Pseudomonadota bacterium. GTDB lineage: Bacteria > Pseudomonadota > Gammaproteobacteria > Burkholderiales > Burkholderiaceae_C > Aquabacterium. The sequence goes on along the minus strand of JADFIG010000007.1, from coordinate 107,032 downwards.
TTCGTCAACCTGCTGGGCTACGAACGCGCCGTCCTGCAAGACCGGGTCGACCCCGCGCCCTGGCACCGCCGCTGGCGCATCGGCGCCATCCTCAGCGCGGCGCTGTGGGGCGTGGTGCCCGTGCTGCTCTACCGCCACGGCGGCACCTTCGAGCGCACGGTGCTGATGCTGGCCGTCTACTCCTTCGCCATCGGCTCGGTGCCCTACATGGCCTCGCAGACGCGGCTGTTCATCGGCTGCATGGCCATGTACTTCGTGCCCATGATCGTCACCACCGCCGTCCACGACGCGCAAGGCCTGCAGCTGGCCGGCGTCTGGGGCCTGATGTGCCTGTGCGTGCTCACCCTGGGGCGGGCCTTCCGCAACATGTTCGGCGAGATGGTCGGCCTGCGCATGCACACCCAGGACCTCGCCCGCAAGCTGCACGGCGAAATGCAGGCGGCCGAAGCCGCCCAACGTGCCGCCGAGGCCGCCAACCGCGCCAAGACCCAGTTCTTCGCCGCCGCCAGCCACGACCTGCGCCAGCCCCTGCACGCCCTCGGCCTGTTCGCCGAAGCCCTGCGCAACCACAGCAAGGACGACGGCGTGGCCCACCTGGTCAACAGCATCAACAGCTCGGTCGATGCCCTGGAGGGCCTGTTCAGCGAGCTGCTCGACATCACCAAGATCGACACCGGCGGCGTGGACATCGACCCCGAGCACTTCGCCATGCGCGACATGTTCACCCGCATCCAGCTGCACTTCGAGCCCATCGCCTTCGAGAAAGGCCTGATGCTGAGCTTCCATGGCGAGCAGCACCACTGTTATGCCGACCCGCTGGTGGTCGAGCGCATCCTGCGCAACCTGGTCTCCAACGCCATCCGCTACACCGAAGACGGCGGCGTGCTGGTGTCCTGCCGCAAGCGCGGTGAGCAACTCTGCCTGCAGGTCTGGGACACCGGCATCGGCATCGCCGACAAGGAACAGGGCCGCATCTTCGAGGAGTTCTACCAGACGCAGAGCAACCGCCCCCTGCAGCCCCACCACCGCAAGGGCCTGGGACTGGGTCTGGCCATCGTCAAGCGCCTGGCCAACCTGATGGGCGCACCGCTGACGCTGCGTTCGCGCGTGGGCCGCGGCACCGTGTTCACCTTGGTGCTGCCCATGGGGCGCGCACCGCGGCTGCAGCCCATCAGCAGCTCGCCCAAGCCCTCGCTGGGCGTCACCCTGGACCGCCGCCACATCGTCGTGGTGGAGGACGAGCTCGCCGTGATGGAAGGCCTGCAGGTGCTGCTCAAGGGCTGGGGCGCCACCGTCAGCGCCTTCGACTCGGTGGCCGCCGTGACCGACTGGGCCCAGCGCCAGGCCGCCCAGGCTTCGCCGCGCCCGGACCTGCTCATGGTCGACTACCGCCTGCCGGAGCAACACACCGGCATCGACGCCATCAAGGCCCTGCGCGGCCACTTCGGCCCCGACCTGCCGGCCATCCTGGTCACGGGCAGCACCATGACCCAGCACGAGGAAGAGGCGCGCCAGCACCAGTTCCACGTGCTGCTCAAGCCCGTGGTGCCGACCAAGCTGCGGGCCATGATCGCCTTCAAGCTCGGTCTGCGCTGAGCCGCCATCCGCGGCCCGTCACAGGCCGTTCACACCCAGTTCAACCGCGGCAGAGCTGCTCGCGCGCGGCGGCGTACTCGGCCTTCAGGCGGGCCACCAGCTCGGCCGTGGGCACGACCTGCTTGATGGCACCGATGCCCTGGCCGCAGCCCCAGATGTCCTTCCAGACCTTGGCGTCGCCGCCGTCCTTGCTGCCAAAGCTCATCTGGCTCGGGTCGCCGTCGCCCAGGGTGTCGGGGTCCAGGCCGGCCTTCACGATGGACGGGCGCAGGTAGTTGCCGTGCACGCCGGTGAACTTGCTGGAGTAGAGGATGTCGGCGCTGCTGCTGTCCACGATCATCTGCTTGTAGGCATCGACCGCGCGGGCCTCTTCGGTCGCGATGAAGGCCGAGCCGATGTAGGCGAAATCCGCCCCCAGCGCGCGCGCCGCCAGGATGGAGCGGCCGTTCGCGATCGAGCCCGACAGCGCCAGCGGGCCGTCGAACCACTCGCGGATTTCCTGAACCAGCGCGAACGCACTGGTCGTGCCCGCATGGCCACCCGCGCCGGCCGCCACGGCGATCAGGCCGTCGGCGCCCTTCTCGATGGCCTTGCGCGCGAACTTGTTGTTGATGATGTCGTGCATGACCACGCCGCCGTAGCTGTGCACGGCCTGGTTCACATCCTCGCGCGCGCCCAGCGAGGTGATGATGACGGGCACCTTGTACTTCACGCACATCTCCAGGTCGTGGTCGAGCCGGTCGTTGCTCTTGTGCACGATCTGGTTGATGGCGAAGGGCGCGGCCGGATGGTCCGGGTTCGCGCGGTTGTGGGCGTCCAGCGACTCGGTGATCTCGGCCAGCCATTCGTCGAGCTGGGCCGCCGGGCGGGCATTCAGCGCAGGCATGGAGCCGACCACGCCGGCCTTGCACTGGGCGATCACCAGCTTGGGCGTGCTGATGATGAACATCGGCGAGGCAATGACGGGGAAAGGAACGCGCTTGAGCACTTCGGGCAGGGCCATGGGGTCTCCTCAAAAGAAAAAGGACACCCCAGCCGGTTCAAACCAGCCAGAGGTGTCCTTGCGGTCAGATGCCATCCTGACAGATCAGGGCGTGGCGATCAGGTCCGGGGGTGCGGTCAGAAAGCGTCCAGCGGCATGGCCGACACGCTGTCGCCGCCTTCCAGGATGGTGTCGCGCAGCGAAGCGATGCGCGCCAGGATGTGGTCGCCGTAGAAACGGGCCGTGGCGATCTTGGCGGTCATGAAGGCGGCGTCTTCACCGGCGGCCAGCTTGTCTTCGGCCACGATCAGGGCGCGGGCCATCTGCCAGCCTGCCACCAGGTTGCCCGCCAGCATCAGGTAGGGCACCGAGCCGGCAAAGACGGCGTTCGGGTTCGACTTGACGTTGGCGACCACGAAGTCCACCACCTGCAGGAAGGACTCGCGGGCGGCCTTCAGCTGCCTGGCCAGCTTCTTGCCGGCTTCGCTGCTGCGGGCGTTCAGCAGGCCTTCCGTCTCGGCGATCTGGGCGGCCACGGCCTTGGCCATGGCACCGCCGTCACGCGAGGTCTTGCGGCCGACCAGGTCGTTGGCCTGGATGGCGGTCGTGCCTTCGTAGATCGGCAGGATGCGCGCATCGCGGTAGTACTGGGCCGCACCGGTTTCTTCGATGAAGCCCATGCCGCCGTGCACCTGCACGCCCAGCGAGGTCACTTCCACCGAGTTCTCGGTCGAGAAACCCTTGATCAGCGGCACCAGGAATTCGTAGAAAGCCTGGGCCTGCTTGGCCACGGCCGCATCGGGGTGGTGGTGGGCGGTGTCGTAGGCCGCAGCGCCGACCAGGGCCATGGCGCGCTCGCCTTCGATGAGGGCGCGCATGGTCAGCAGCATGCGCTTCACATCCGGGTGGTGGATGATGGCCGCGGAGCCGGGCAGCGAGCCATCGACCGGGCGCGACTGCACGCGGTCGCGGGCGTAGGCCACGGCGTGCTGGTAGGCGCGCTCGGACACGGCGATGCCCTGCAGGCCCACGTCGTAGCGGGCGGCGTTCATCATGATGAACATGTACTCGAGGCCGCGGTTCTCTTCGCCGACCAGGTAGCCGATGGCGCCCGGACCGACTTCGCCCTTGTCATCGCCATAGACCAGCACGGCGGTCGGCGAGGCCTTGATGCCCAGCTTTTCTTCGATGGAAGCGCAGTACACGTCGTTGCGCTTGCCCAGCGAGCCGTCGGCATTGACCATGAACTTGGGCACCACGAACAGCGAGATGCCCTTGACGCCTTCGGGCGCGTCGGGCGTGCGGGCCAGCACCAGGTGGACGATGTTCTCCACCATGTCGTGCTCACCGTAGGTGATGAAGATCTTCTGGCCGGAGATGCGGTAGCTGCCATCGTCCTGCTTGACGGCCTTGGAGCGCACCAGGGCCAGGTCGGAGCCAGCCTGCGGCTCGGTCAGGTTCATGGTGCCGGTCCATTGGCCGGACACCATGTTGGGGATGTAGCGGGTCTTGAGCTCGTCGCTGCCTGCGGTCAGCAGGGCCTCGATGGCGCCACCGGTCAGGATGGAGCACAGCGAGAAGCTCAGGTTCGCGGCCATGGTCTGCTCGACGCAGGCCGCACCGATGGTCTTGGGCAGGCCTTGGCCGCCGTATTCGGCGGGTTGACCCAGGCCTTGCCAGCCACCTTCGGCCAGCGCGGCGTAGGCTTCCTTGAAGCCCTTGGAGGCGCGCACGACGCCGTTGTCCCACGAGCCGTGGTCCTGGTCGCCCGACCAGTTCAGCGGGGCGACCACGCCCTCGTTGAACTTGGCCGACTCTTCCAGCACGGCCTGAGCGGTTTCGTAGCCGGCGTCTTCGAAGCCGGGGATCTGGGCGATCTTGTCGATGCCAGCCAGTTCCTTCATGCAGAACAGCTGGTCCTTGACGGGTGCGGTGAATGCCATGTTGTGCTCTCCACTGCCCTGCGCAACACACAGGGCTTGCAACGGAAAAAGGGGCGTCTCGCAAGACGCCCCGTTCGAGGTGTGCTCAGTCAGCTCACAGGGCCTTGATCAGCTCAGGCACGGCCGTGAACAGATCGGCTTCCAGGCCGAAGTCGGCCACCTGGAAGATCGGGGCTTCCGGGTCCTTGTTGATCGCCACGATCACCTTGGAGTCCTTCATGCCGGCCAGGTGCTGGATCGCGCCGGAGATGCCCACCGCCACGTACAGCTGCGGCGCCACGATCTTGCCGGTCTGGCCCACTTGCAGGTCATTGGGCGCGTAGCCCGCGTCCACCGCAGCGCGCGAGGCGCCCAGGGCCGCTCCCAGCTTGTCGGCCAGCGGCGACATCACTTCGTTGAACTTCTCGGCAGAGCCCAGCGCGCGGCCACCGGAGACCACGATCTTGGCGCCCACCAGTTCGGGGCGCTCCGACTGGGTCACCTCGCGGCCCACGAAGGCCGACTTGCCGGAATCGGCCACAGCGGCCAGGGCTTCCACGGCACCCGCACCACCGCTGGTGGCGGCGGCATCGAAGGCGGTGGCGCGCACGGTGGCGACCTTGACGGCGTCGGTCGACTGCACCGTGGCAATCGCGTTGCCGGCGTAGATCGGGCGCTCGAAGGTGTCGGCAGACACCACCTTGGTGATTTCCGACAACTGGCCCACGTCCAGCTTGGCGGCCACGCGCGGGGCCACGTTCTTGCCCGACGCGGTGGCGGGGAAGAAGATGTGGCTGTAGCCCGAAGCCACGGCCAGGATCTGGGCGGCCACGTTTTCGGCCAGGGCATCGGCGAAGGCAGCGCTGTCAGCGTGCAGCACCTTGGCCACGCCAGCGATCTGCGCGGCAGCGGCGGCGGCGGCACCGGCGTTGGCACCGGCCACCAGCACGTGCACATCGCCACCCACCGCCTTGGCGGCGGTCACGGTGTTCAGGGTCGCGCCCTTGATGCTGGTGTTGTCGTGTTCGGCAATGACGAGAACGGTCATGGGTTATCTCCTCAGATCACTTTGGCGACGTTCTTGAGCTTGTCCACCAGGGTGGCCACGTCGGCCACCTTGATGCCGGCCGAGCGCTTGGCAGGCTCGGCAACGCTCAGCGTCTTGATGCGCGCGGCCACGTCCACGCCCAGGTCGGCCGGCTTGACCGTCTCCAGGGGCTTCTTCTTGGCCTTCATGATGTTGGGCAGCGTCACGTAGCGCGGCTCGTTGAGGCGCAGGTCGGTCGTGATCACGGCCGGCAGGCTCAGGGCCACGGTCTCCAGGCCACCGTCGACCTCGCGGGTCACGTTGACCTTGTCGCCAGCGACTTCCACCTTGGAGGCGAAGGTGCCTTGCGGCAGGTCGGCCAGCGCCGCCAGCATCTGGCCGGTCTGGTTGCTGTCGTCGTCGATGGCTTGCTTGCCCAGGATGACCAGCTGCGGCTGTTCCTTGTCGATCAGGGCCTTGAGCACCTTGGCCACGGCCAGGGGCTGCACCTCGGCGTCGGTCTCCACCAGGATGCCGCGGTCGGCGCCGATGGCCATGGCCGTGCGCAGGGTTTCCTGGCACTGGGCGGGGCCCACGGAGACAGCGATGATCTCGGTGACAACGCCCTTTTCCTTCAGACGGGTGGCCTCCTCGACGGCGATTTCGTCGAAGGGGTTCATGGACATCTTGACGTTGGCGATGTCGACACCAGAGCCGTCAGACTTCACGCGAACCTTCACGTTGTAGTCCACAACCCGCTTGACCGGAACGAGAGCCTTCATGCGTTGTTCTCCTGCGTCATGAGGAAGAGTTGATTGAAAAGCCGCGCCTGTGAAAAAGCACGATCGTTCGATTCTAACGCGAAGTTCCCGGATTTGAAACCGGGCCCGCACTCGAACGCGGGACAATTGTGCGTCGACCGGGTGCACACTTCGCCTGTTTTCCGTCACGCCCTCGCCTGATTTCTCGCCGACCGCGCATGTCCGCCAACCCGAACCTCGCTGCCCAGGCGCCCGCCAAACCAGGGCAGGCCTCCGACACGCCCCACGCCACGCCCCCCGAGAGGCTGCGCATCGGCGTGTTCGACTCCGGGCTGGGCGGGTTGTCGGTGCTGCGCGCCCTGCGTCAGCACCTGCCGTCGGCAGACTTGCTCTACGTGGCCGACTCGGGGCACGCCCCCTACGGCGAACGCGACGACGCCTTCATCCAGGCGCGCTCGCAGCACATCTGCGACTTCCTGGTGCACCAGGGCGTGGATGCCATCGTGGTGGCCTGCAACACGGCCACGGCCGCCGCCATCCACCGCCTGCGGCTGCGCTGCGGGGACCTGCCCGTCATCGGCGTGGAGCCCGGCGTCAAACCCGCCGTGGCCCTGTCTCACGCCAAGCGCGTGGGCGTCATGGCCACGCCACGCACGCTGGCCAGCCTGAAATTCCGCCACCTCGTCGAACAGCACGGCCAAGGCGCCGCGCTCACGCTGCAGCCCTGCCCCGGCCTGGCGCGCGAAATCGAATCCGGCCAGCTCGACAGCCCCGCCTTGCGCGACATGGTGGCGCACTTCTGCGCGCCCCTGCGGCAGGCGCAGGTGGACACCGTGGTGCTGGGTTGCACGCACTACCCCTTCGTCGCGCCACTGATCCAGGCGGAACTCGGTTCCCAGGTGCAGGTGCTCGACACCGCCGAGGCCGTGGCGCTGCACACCGCGCGGGTGACCTCGGCATGCCCCCAGGCCGCAGCGACGGGCGACGGCCAGATCCGCCTGTGGAGCAGCGCCGACCCGGGCCACCTGCAACGGGTGGCGCGCACCTGGCTGGGCATCGAGGCCCCCGCGCTGGCCCTGCCTTCGCAGCCGGAGCTGGACGCGGCCTCGGCCAGCACTGAGCACTGAGCACTGAGCACTGAGCACTGAGCACTGAGGGGCGAAAAGCAGAAAGCCCCTCACGCAGAACGTGAAGGGCTTTCTCATGCTGGAGGCGCGGTCCGGAGTCGAACCGGACTGACCGGATTTGCAATCCGGGGCATAACCGCTTTGCTACCGCGCCAATCGCTGCCTGCAGGGACGGTGCCTGCCGGGACAAACCTGCTTGAAAAAAGGGAAGCCTGGTCAACCGGGCTTCCCTTTGCAATGTGGAGCGGGATAAGAGGCTCGAACTCTCGACCTATACCTTGGCAAGGTATCGCTCTACCAACTGAGCTAATCCCGCATGTGCTGCGTTGTTCAAAGAAAAATTCAAGGAATTTTGACAAAGAACAGCGCAACGCTCGCTTTGACTTGCGTCTTGACCGCTTCTGGTGTCGCGATCAGCGAAGACCGTTAATGTACACTGCTTTTCACCGATCCGCAAGACTCGCGCACGATGTTGCGCATTCCCATCACCGCCGGTGCCGCGGCAACGGCGCACCAAGGCGGCACGTCAGGGAGGCACGCCAGGGAGGCTTGGCCGGCAAGCACGTCGCAACAACACGGCGACAGCGCCGCAACAACGCCACAACACGCCACCACAGCGCGTCCGCAGCGCCCCGCCACCCGGCTTACACTGCCTGCCCAGGCCCCGATGGTGAAATCGGTAACCACAGCGGATTTAAAATCCGCCGCCACTTCCATGGCTTGCCGGTTCGAGTCCGGCTCGGGGCACCACGGCCGCCAAGCGCAAGGGCAGGCGCAGCAGCCAGCGGCAACAGCAAGCACACAAGCAAAAGCCCCGTCACGCGGTCGTGAAGGGGCTTTTTCATGGAGGCGCGGTCCGGAGTCGAACCGGACTGACCGGATTTGCAATCCGGGGCATAACCGCTTTGCTACCGCGCCAGAAACCTCAGGCCAAGGACACCCCAAAGGGGCCCAGAAGCGAAAAGGGAAGCCTTTTCAGGCTTCCCTTCAGCATGTGGAGCGGGATAAGAGGCTCGAACTCTCGACCTATACCTTGGCAAGGTATCGCTCTACCAACTGAGCTAATCCCGCATGTTCCGCTGCTTTGGCATCACCGTTTGGCGTCAGTGATCAGCGAAGAATTGAACTTTACCGCGTTTTTGGCCTTCAGGTCAAGTGCGCGCAGATTTTTTGGCCGGTGTGGTCCAAACGCATCATGTTCGAAGCGCCGAACCACACCGCACCGGGGCGCAACGCCCGTCTCAGTGCTTGAGCAGATCTGCCGAGCCGGCGGGCGTGGCAGCCGGCGCCGAGGATGCCGCGGCGTCGGGCTTGGCTTCGACCTTGGCTTCCTCTTCCGGCAGCGCCGTGGGCTGACGCTCCAGGGCCACTTCCAGCACCTTGTCAATCCACTTGACCGGCACGATCTCGATCTGGCCCTTCACGTTCTCGGGGATCTCGGCCAGGTCCTTGACGTTCTCCTCCGGGATCAGCACCGTCTTGATGCCACCGCGGTGGGCCGCCAGCAACTTCTCCTTCAGACCACCGATGGCCGTGACCTCGCCGCGCAAGGTGATCTCGCCCGTCATGGCCACGTCCGCACGCACCGGGATGCCCGTCAACGCCGACACGAAGGCCGTGGTCATGGCCGCACCCGCGCTCGGGCCGTCCTTGGGCGTGGCGCCATCCGGCACGTGGATGTGGATGTCGCGCTTCTCGAAGAGGTCGTCCGTGATGCCCAGGCGGCGGGCGCGCGAACGCACCACCGAGCGGGCCGCTTCGACCGACTCCTTCATCACGTCGCCCAACTGGCCGGTGCGGATGATGTTGCCCTTGCCCGGCATGACCGCGGCTTCGATGGTCAGCAGGTCGCCACCGACTTCCGTCCAGGCCAGACCCACGACCTGACCCACCTGGTTTTCCTTGGTGGCTTCGCCGTAGCTGTACTTGCGCACGCCCAGGAAGTCGTTGAGGTTCTCGTCGGTCACGACGACCTTCTCGGTGAACTGCTTGAGCGCAAAGCCCTTGATCGTCTTGCGGCAGATCTTGGAGACTTCGCGTTCCAGCGAGCGCACGCCGGCCTCGCGGGTGTAGTAGCGGATGATGCCGCGGATGGCGCTCTCGGCCACCTCCAGCTCACCGTCCTTCACGCCGTTGTTCTTGATCTGCTTGGGCAGCAGGTAGGTCTGGACGATGTGGACCTTCTCGTCTTCGGTGTAGCCGGCCAGGCGGATCACTTCCATCCGGTCCAGCAGCGCCGGCGGGATGTTCAGCGAGTTCGACGTGGCCACGAACATCACATCGGACAGGTCGAAATCGACCTCGATGTAGTGGTCACCGAAGGTGTGGTTCTGCTCGGGGTCGAGCACTTCCAGCAGCGCCGACGACGGATCACCGCGGAAGTCCATGCCCAGCTTGTCGATCTCGTCGAGCAGGAACAGCGGGTTGCGCACGCCGACCTTGCTCAGGCTCTGCAACACCTTGCCCGGCATGGAGCCGATGTAGGTGCGGCGGTGGCCACGGATCTCGGCCTCGTCGCGCACGCCGCCCAGAGCCATGCGCACGAACTTGCGTCCGGTGGCGCGGGCGATGGACTGGCCCAGCGAGGTCTTGCCCACGCCAGGGGGGCCGACCAGGCACAGGATCGGGGCCTTGACCTTGTCGACGCGCTGTTGCACAGCGAGGTATTCGAGGATGCGTTCCTTGACCTTGTCGAGGCCGTAGTGCTCTTCGTTGAGCACGGTCTCGGCCAGGGTCAGGTCGTGCTTGACCTTGGACTTCTTGCTCCAGGGCAGGTTGACCAGGGTCTCGATGTAGTTGCGCACCACCGTGGCCTCGGCCGACATGGGCGACATCAGCTTGAGCTTCTTGAACTCGGCATCGGCCTTCTTGCGTGCCTCCTTGGGCATGCGGGCCGACTCGATCTTCTTGGCGATTTCTTCGAGGTCAGCGCCCTCCTCGCCTTCACCGAGCTCCTTCTGGATGGCCTTGACCTGCTCGTTGAGGTAGTACTCGCGCTGGGACTTCTCCATCTGGCGCTTGACGCGGCCACGGATGCGCTTTTCGACCTGCAGGATGTCGACCTCGTGCTCCAGCAGCTCCAGCAGCTTTTCCAGGCGGGCGGAGACCGAGTACAGGTCCAGCACGGCCTGCTTGGCTTCGAGCTTGAGCGGCAGGTGGGCGGCGATGGTGTCGGCCAGGCGGCCGGCGTCGTCGATGCCGGAGATCGAGGTGAGGATCTCGGGCGGGATCTTCTTGTTGAGCTTGACGTACTGGTCGAACTGCTGCGTCACGGCGCGGCGCAGGGCTTCGACCTCGGGCGTGACATCACCTTCGGGCTGCACGGGCACGGCCACGGAGGTGAAGAACTCACCGGAATCGTCGATGGATTGCGTGTTGGCACGCTGCACGCCTTCGACCAGCACCTTCACGGTGCCGTCGGGCAGCTTCAGCATCTGCAGGATGCTGGAGACGCAGCCGATGTCGAACATGTCCTCCGCCTTCGGCTCGTCCTTGCCGGCGGCCTTTTGCGCCACCAGCATGATCTGGCGGCCGGACTCCATGGCGGATTCCAGGGCCTTGATGGACTTGGGGCGACCCACGAACAGCGGGATCACCATGTGCGGGAAGACCACGACATCACGCAGCGGCAGCAGCGGCAGGGTGATGGGATCGGAAGGAAGAATGGGGTGTCCAGACATTTGGGGCTCACTTTCTCTGAAGCCCAGTTGGGGCCTCAGCGGAGAAACACAAGGGCACCGTGAAAACCAGCCGGCGCCGGGCCTGGATGCGGGCTGTCAGCGGTGCCCCACAGAGCGCCTCAAGGGCGCTCAGGCACTGGCCTTGGCCTGTTCCCGATACACCAGCAATGGCTTGGCGTTCTCTTCAATGGTGGATTCGTCCAGCACGACTTTCTGCACACCCTCCTGAGTGGGGAGTTCGAACATGGTGTCCAGCAGCGATTGCTCCAGGATGGAGCGCAGGCCACGGGCACCGGTCTTGCGCGCCAGCGCCTTGCGGGCGATGGCACCCAGGGCGGCCGGCCGGATTTCCAGCTCGACGCCGTCCATGTTCAGCAGCTGCTGGTACTGCTTGACCAGCGCGTTCTTGGGTTCGGTCAGGATCTTCACCAGGGCGTCTTCGGTCAGCTCGCCCAGCGTGGCCACGACCGGCAGGCGGCCGACCAGCTCGGGGATCAGGCCGAACTTGATGATGTCCTCGGGCTCGACCTCGCGGAAGACCTCACCGACCTTGCGGTCGTCCTTGCTCTGCACTTCGGCGCCGAATCCGATGCCGGACTTCACCGAGCGGTTCTGGATGACCTTTTCCAGGCCGTCGAAGGCGCCGCCGCAGATGAACAGGATGTTGGTCGTGTCGATCTGCAGGAAGTCCTGGTTGGGGTGCTTGCGACCGCCTTGCGGGGGCACCGAGGCCATCGTGCCTTCGATGAGCTTGAGCAGGGCCTGCTGCACGCCCTCGCCCGAGACGTCGCGGGTGATGGAGGGGTTGTCGGACTTGCGCGAGATCTTGTCGATTTCGTCGATGTAGACGATGCCGCGCTGGGCCTTCTCGACCTCGTAGTTGCAGTTCTGCAGCAGCTTCTGGATGATGTTCTCGACGTCCTCGCCCACGTAGCCGGCTTCGGTCAGCGTGGTGGCATCGGCGATCACGAAGGGCACGTTGAGCAGGCGCGCCAGGGTCTGGGCCAGCAGCGTCTTGCCGGAACCGGTGGGGCCGATCAGCAGGATGTTGGACTTGGACAGCTCGACGTCGCCCTTGCGGCCTTCGCCGGTGCCCATGTGCCGCAGGCGCTTGTAGTGGTTGTAGACGGCCACCGACAGCGTGCGCTTGGCCGTGTCCTGGCCGATCACGTACTGGTCGAGGCTGGCCTTGATCTCGTTGGGCGTGGGCAGGTCACCGCGCGAGGGCCTGGCCTGCTCGGACTCGGCCGCGACCTCGTCACGGATGATGTCGTTGCACAGCTCGATGCACTCGTCGCAGATGAAAACCGACGGGCCGGCGATGAGCTTCTTGACCTCGTGCTGGCTCTTTCCGCAGAAGGAGCAGTAGAGGATTTTTTCGCTGGAGGAGCTTTTCTTGTCTGCCATGGTCCAGGCCTGTCTGTGAGTCGGCAAGGTGTGGGACGGATGATAGCCTCAGCGACGCCCCCGCCAGAGGGCACCGCCGCCGGATCCGGCGCGCGATGTCAGCCGCGCTTTTCCAGCACCTTGTCGATGAGTCCGTAAGTGGCGGCCTCGTCGGCCGTCATGTAGTAGTCGCGCTCGGTGTCGTTCTGGATCTTCTCCAGCGGCTGGCCAGAGCGCTCGGCCAGGATCTTGTTGAGCTGCTCGCGGGTTTTCAGGATTTCGCGGGCGTGGATCTCGATGTCCGTGGCCTGGCCCTGGGCGCCACCCAGCGGCTGGTGGATCATGATCTTGCTGTTGGGCAGGGCGAAACGCTTGCCCTTGGCACCGGCGGCCAGCAGGAAGGCGCCCATGGAGGCGGCCATGCCCATGCACAGGGTCGACACGTCGGGCTTGATGAAGTTCATCGTGTCGAAGATCGACATGCCGGCGCTGACGCTGCCACCCGGGGAGTTGATGTAGAACGAGATGTCCTTGTCGGGGTTCTCACTCTCCAGGAAGAGCATCTGGGCGACCACCAGGTTGGCCGTGGCGTCGTTGACCGGGCCGACCAGGAAGATCACGCGCTCGCGCAGCAGGCGGCTGTAGATGTCGTAGGCGCGCTCACCGCGACCCGATTGTTCGATGACCATGGGCACCATGCCCAGGTTTTGGATGTCCAGTGCGCTCATGTGCTTCCTTGCGGGGAAATCGAATGGATCAGGATGAAATCATTATGACGCGCGATCCGCCCGCGTCGATGGCCGGAAAAAGCCCCCGTCCACGGACATCGTTTTTCCGTTGTTTGCGCGCACAGCCAGGGTGCGCCGCCGGGGACGGCAAGGTGGCACAAAACAAAAGGCACCGGCATCCACTCAGGAATGCGGGTGCCTCGGGGCTGCAGGCAGCCAGACCGTGGCGTCTGCCCCCGCAAAACGGGGTCAGACCCGGGTCGAGGGCGATCAGGCCGCGGCTTGCTGGCCCATCAGCTCTTCGAAGCTCAGGGGCTTGTCGGTGACCTTGGCCTTGGACAGCACGAAGTCAGCCACATTGCCTTCGATGACCACGGCCTCGACCTCGGCCATGCGCTGGCGGTCGCTCATGTACCAGGCCACCACCTGGGCGGGCTGCTCGTAGCTCTGGGCCAGTTCCTGGATGTGGGCTTGCAGCTGCTCGGGCTTGGCCTGCAGGTTGTTGGCCTTGACCAGCTCGGCCACGGTCAGGCCCAGGCGCACGCGGCGCTCGGCCTGGGGCTTGAACATCTCGGCAGGGATCGGGGCCTTGTCGGCGTCGGGGATGCCGCGGGCCTTCAGGTCGGCGCGGGCGCCTTCCAGCAGGCGGTCGGACTCGGCGGCCACCAGCGACTGGGGCAGGTCGAAGTCGACCAGCTTCAGCAGGGCTTCCATGGCGGCGGCCTTGTTGCGGGCGGCCACGCGGAACTTGACTTCGCGCTCCAGGTTGCGCTTGACGTCGGCGCGCAGGGCGTCGACGGTGCCATCGGCCAGGCCCAGGGACTTGACGAAGTCCTCGGTCAGCTCGGGCAGGTTCTGCTGCTCGACCTTCTTGACGGTGACCAGGAAGTCGGCTTCCTTGCCGGCCACGTCCTTGCCGTGGTAGTCCTCGGGGAACTGCAGGGGGAAGGTCTTGGAGTCGCCGGTCTTCATGCCGCGCACGGCCTTCTCGAAGGCTTCGAGCATCTGGCCTTCACCGACCAGGAACTGGAAGCCCTCAGCCTTGCCGCCGTCGAAGGGCACGCCGTCGATCTTGCCTTCGAAGTCGATGGTCACGCGGTCGCCATCGGCGGCGCCTTCGGCAGCAGGACGCTGGGCGAAGGTGCGACGCTGCTTGCGCAGGATGTCGATGGTGCGGTCGATGGCCGCGTCGTTGACTTCGGCCGACACGCGCTCGACTTCGGCGCCCGACAGGTCAGCGATGCTCACTTCGGGGTACACCTCGAAGACGGCGTCGAACTGCAGCTGGCCGTCGGTGGGTTCGCCTTCCTTTTCGGAAATGCGGGGCTGGCCGGCCACGCGCAACTGGGCTTCCTGGGCGGCTTCGGCAAAGGCCTGGCCGACCTTGTCGTTGATGACTTCGTACTGGACCGAGTAGCCGTAGCGCTGGGCCACGACGTTCATCGGCACCTTGCCGGGGCGGAAGCCGTCGGCCTTGGCCGTGCGGGCCAGCTTCTTGAGGCGGGCATCGACTTCGTTCTTGAGGACGTCGGCTGCCAGCGACAGCGTGATGCGGCGCTCCAGCTTGTCGAGGGTCTCCACGTTGATCGCCATGATGTGAACTCTCAGAAATGATGAAAACGAAACTGCGTCTGTGGTGCGCGGGGGGGGACTCGAACCCCCACACCATCGCTGGCGTCAGGACCTAAACCTGGTGCGTCTACCAATTTCGCCACCCGCGCAGCAGACTGAAAAAAGCCCGGCGGCCAGTTTGTCAATCCATGGCCACCGAACTGGCTGATTCGGTCGGAACCCAGGATTCTACCGCGGCAATGCGTCGGTTTGCCCCGGGGGATCCCGCCAAATCAGGCCGGGGGATCACCGGCTCATGGCCTGCGAACCCGGAACCAGGCCGCATACATGGCCGGCAGGGCCAGCAGCGTCAGCGCGGTGGCGACGATCAGGCCGCCCATGATGGCCACGGCCATCGGGCCCCAGAACACGCTGCGGCTCAGCGGGATCATGGCCAGCACGGCGGCGGCGGCCGTCAGCACGATGGGCCGGAAACGCCGCACGGCCGCGCCGATGATGGCGTCCCAGGCGGGGGCGCCGCGGGCGCGGTCCTGCTCGATCTGGTCGATCAGGATGACGGAGTTGCGCATGATCATGCCCATCAGGGCGATGACGCCCAGCAGCGCCACGAAACCGAAGGGGCGGTCCAGCGCCAGCAGGGCCATGGCCACGCCGGCGATGCCCATGGGGCCGGTCAGGAAGACCAGCATGGCGCGCGAGAAGCTCTGCAGCTGCAGCATCAGCAAGGTGAAGATGATGAACAGCATCACCGGCAGGTTGGCGAAGATGGAGCCCTGCCCCTTCGAGCTTTCCTCGGCGGTGCCGGCCAGCTGGATGCGGTAGCCCGGCGGCAGCCTGGCCTCCAGGGCCTGCATCTGCGGCCACAGCGCCTTGCTGACGGTGGGACCCTGCACGCCTTCTCGCACATCGCCCTGCACCGTCACCGCGAAGTGGCGGCCTTCACGCCACAGCACGCCGGGCTCCCACACCAGGCTGGGCCTGGCCACCTGAAGCACCGGGATCATGCGTCCGGAGGCCGTGGGCACGTAGGCGTTGTCCAGGGCTTCGAGCGTCTGGCGCTCGGGCAGCGGCGCGCGGAAGTCGATGTCGATGAGGCGATCGCCCTCGCGGTACTGCGCCAGGGTCGAGCCGGAGGTGACGATGCGGCTGGCCTGGGCGATGGACTGCGAGCTCACGCCCAGCGCGCGGGCCTTGTCCTGGTCGATGTCCAGGCGCACGGCGCGGACGTGCTCGTTCCAGTTGTCGTTGACGCCCTGCATGTCGGGATGGGCGCGCATCAGGCCCTTGGCCTGTGCGGCGATCTGGCGCAGGGTCTCGACGTCGTCACCCACGATGCGGAATTGCACCGGGTAGGGCACGGGCGGTCCGTTGGGCAGCAGCTTGACGCGGGAGCGCACCTCGGGGAACTCGGTGGCCAGCAGCGCGGGCAGCGCCTTGCGCAGGCGTTCGCGGACCTCGTTGCTCTCGGGCACGACCACGACCTGGCTGACGTTGCTCTGCGGGAAGATCTGGTCCATGGGCAGGTAGAAGCGCGGCAGACCGGAGCCGACCCAGGTGCTCACCGTCTTCACGCCAGGCTCCTTCATCAGGCGGGCCTCGAAGCGCTTGGCCACGTCCTCGCTGGCGTAGAAGCTGGTGCCCTCGGGTTGCCAGAGGTCGACGATGATCTCGGGGCGACTGGAGTCCGGGAAGAACTGCTGCTGCACCTTGCCCATGCCGACCACACCCAGCGTCAAGGCCAGCAGGGTCAGGCCGATGGTGGCCCAGCGGTGGGCCACGCACCAGCCGACCAGGGCCTTGAAGCGGTTGTAGAACGGGGTGTCGTACAGGTCCGCCGCTTCACCGTGCGTCACCTTGGGTTGGGTGCGCAGCAGCAAGAGGCCCAGGTAGGGCACGAAGTAGACCGACACCAGCCACGAAATCAGCAAGGCCGCCGCCGTGACGGCGAAGATGGCGAAGGTGTACTCCCCGGTGGCCGAGCGCGCCATGCCGATGGGCAGGAAGCCGGCGGCCGTGATGAGCGTGCCTGTCAGCATGGGGATGGCCGTGAGGTCGTAGGCCGCGGTGGCCGCACGGACCTTGTCGTAGCCCTCCTCCAGCTTGTGCACCATCATCTCGACGGCGATGATGGCGTCGTCCACCAGCAGGCCCAGGGCGATGATCAAGGCCCCCAGCGAGATCTTGTGCAGGCCCACGTTGGCGTAGTACATGACCAGGAAGGTCACGGCCAGCACCAGCGGGATGGTGATGGCCACGACCAGGCCGGGCCAGACGTCCAGGCGCAACGGCCGGGTGTGCAGGCCCAGGCTGACGAAGCTGACGGCCAGCACGACCACCACGGCCTCGATGAGCACCTTGACGAACTCGCCCACCGAGTGCGAGACGGCCTGCGGCTGGTCCTGGATCTGGTCGAGCTCGACGCCCGCCGGCAGCTCGGCGCGGACCTGCGCGGCCACCTGGCCGAGGTTCTTGCCCAGCGCGATGATGTCGCCGCCCTTGGCCATGGACACGCCCAGCGCGATCACCTGCTTGCCCTGGTGGCGCACCTTGGTGGTCGGCGGGTCCTGGTAGGCGCGGCGGATGGTGGCGATGTCACCGAGCTTGAGGCTGCGGGCCTGGCCATTGGCCGGGTTGACGACGCGGATGGGCAGCACGCGCAGTTGCTCCACCGAGTTGAACGCGCCGTTGACGCGCATCTGCACGGTGCCGCGCTCGTTGCTGAAGACGCCCGCGCCTTCGATGGCGTTCTGCGCATTGAGCTGGGCAATCACCTGGTTCATGTCGATGCCCAGCTGGGCCAGGCGGCGCTGCGGGATCTCGACGTAGATTTTCTCGGGCTGCACGCCGAACAGCTCCACCTTGGCCACGCTGGGCACGCGCAACATGTCGGAGCGGACCTTCTCGGCGAACTGGCGCAGCTCTTCCTCGCTGAAGCCATCGGCCGACAGGGCGTAGATGGAGCCATAGACATCGCCGAACTCGTCGTTGAAGAACGGCCCGATGACGCCCTGCGGCAAGGTGGCGCGCATGTCACCGATCTTCTTGCGCACCTGGTACCAGAGGTTGGGAATTTCCTTGGGCGGCGAGTGGTCCTTGACCACCATCAGCGAGAAGGACTCGCCCGGCTTGGTGTAGGACTGGATGCGGTCGGCGTAAGGCACCTCCTGCAAGGTGCGCTCGATCTTGTCGGTGACCTGCTCGGCCATCTGCTGCGCCGTGGTGCCGGGCCAGTAGGCGCGCACCACCATGACACGAAAGGCAAAGGGCGGGTCCTCGTCCTGGCCCAGCTGGAAATACGATGCGGCGCCCAGCAGCATCAGCACCACCATGAGGTAGCGCGTCAGCGCCGGGTGCTCCAGCGCCCAGCGGGAGATGTTGAAGCGCTGCGGCTGAGGCCACTGGACCTGCGCGCCGCTGGAAGACGATGGGGACGAATGGGGATCGGGGTGACTCACCGCCTGCTCCTGACGTGATCGGGTGGGGATCCGCGAGCGGGATCAGGAACGGGGGGCGGACGCTGCCGAAGCCGCAGGCTGGTAACGCCGGACCTTCTGGCCGGGTTGCAGCACATGGGTGCCGGCCGTGACGACCTCCTGTCCCGGCTGCAGCCCCTTGGCCACCAGCACGACATTGCCCAGCACATCGCCGGTGAGCACGGGCTGGGGCTGCACGGTCATGCTGCGCGGATCGAGCAGCCAGACGACGGACTTGCCCTCACGCTCGACGACCGCCTGCAGTGGCACGGGCACGCCCGAGGCCACCCGGGTGGGCACGCGCAGTTGCACCGCGGCGGTCTGGCCCAGTTCGAAGCCGGCCTGGCTCACGTCGGCCTTGGCCAGGTAGGTGCGGGTGAGCGGGTCGGTGGCCGCAGCGACTTCGCGCACGGTGGCGTTCACCCACTCCGCACTGCCCCAGCGACGCACCTGCACGGCACCGGCCTTGCCAGCCAGCGGACGCAGCACGCCACCCAGGTCTTCCGGCACGGCGAACACCGCATCGCGGGCCCCGTCGTGGGCCAGGGTCAGCACGGGCTGGCCTGCGCCCACGACCTGGCCGGGCTCGACGTCCACCGAGGTGATGACCCCGGCGGCCGTGGCCGTCAGCACGGCGTAGCTGGCCTGGTTGGACTGGACGCCGGCCTGGGCGCGGGCCTGGCGCAAGGCGGCCTGGGCGGCACGCTCGCTGGTGCTGCGGCGCTCCAGTTCGGCCTCGCTGATGAAGCCTTGGGCGCGCAATTCCTTGAAACGCTGGAGGTCGGCGGTGGCCTGGGTGGCCTGCGCCTCGGCAGACGCCAGGCCGGCGCGGGCGGCGTCTTCGCCCAGCTTCAGGTCCTGGGGGTCCAGTTGCGCCAGGGCCTGGCCGGCTTGCACGCGCTGGCCCAGCTCCACCAGGCGGCGGGTGACCTTGCCACCCACGCGGAAGCCCAGACGTGACTCGGTGCGGGCGCGGACCTCGCCCGCGAACTCACGCTGGTGGCTGCCCTGGCCGTTGTCCACGACCACGGTGCGCACCGAACGCACGACCGGGGCCGTCTCGGCACGCTGGCCACATGCGGCCAGCGTGAGGGCCGCAGCGACAGCCAGGAAGCAGGTCAGGAACAGGGGGGTGGGGGGCCGGCGCAAAGTGTTCATCGTGGTCAGGTGATGGGTGGGGGTCCGCATCAACTGACCCGCGGGTCAGTAATGTAGGCAGGCCGCTCCCCATCTGTCAATTCGGCCAATCAGACATCTTGAGAGAATGTCGCTTTGGCGCCCTGCGCTGTCACCTCCTCGTCGATGTCCACACCTTCCGCTCCCGGCCAGACCTCGGCCCCCACCCCTGCCACCGAGGCACCGCCCGCACCGCTGGCCCCACAGATCGCCATGGACGTGCCTCGCGCAGGCACCAGCCTGTACCACGCCCTGCGCCTGACGCCTGCCGCGCGGCGCCCTGCCCTGCACCTCTGGGTGCGCTGGTGGCACGAGGTCAGCCGCATCCCGATGGACGTCCGAGATCCGGGCGTGGCCGAAGCCAAGCTGGGCTGGTGGCGCCAGGAAATCGCCGAAACCGCCCAGGGCCGTGCCCGCCACCCCCTCACCCAGGCCTGGCTGAGCCTGCCCTCGGCGACGCGCGAGGCGATGGGGGAGGCGCACTGGCCCTGGTGGCAACAGCAACTCGACGGCCTGCTGCAACTCGTGCACCAGACCCGCTGGATGGACGACGCCAGCCTGCAGCAGCACATGCAGCAGACCACCGGCGGCGCCTGCAGGGTCGCGGCCCGGCTGTTGGGCGCGCGCAGCGAGGCGGCCGTCACCGCGGCGTCTCTGCTCGGACTGGGCCTGCGACAAGCCCACCAGCTGGCACGCCTGGGCCAGGACGCCAGGGCGGGCTGGATCATGGTCGGCATCGACCTGCTGCAATCGCACGACGTGCGCGCCCACCAGCTCAGCCGGCCGGAGTCGCCCATGCCCGCGGGCTGGCCGGGCCTGCTGGCGACCCTGCACCAGCGCGCGCGCGCCACCCTGCTGCAGGCGCTGGACGCGGTGCGCGCCCTGCCTCCGGCCGAGCGCCAGGCCCTGCGTCCGCTCGTCTACCTCGCCCACACCTCGCTGGCGCTGGCCGAGGCCGTGCACGCGGGGGGCGAGACGGTGCTGCACCAGCGCATCGTGCTCACGCCGCTGCGCAAAAGCTGGATGGCCCAGCAGGTGCGCTGGGGCTGGCTGCGCTGAGGTGGCCGGTGCCGGGAGCTGCCGAGCCTCAACGCGGCAGCAGGCGGCCGATGCCGTTCATCACCACCTGGCTTGACACGTCCTGGGCTGGCTCACGGGGGGCCTCGCGGGGCGCGGGGGGGCTGTCGCGGAGGGTGTCCCGCGCGTAAGGCGCCGCCAGGGGCTCCCCCACGAAGATCCCTTGCGAGGGCCACAACACACTCTTCCAGTAGGCCTCCAGGGCGGTCGCGCCCTGGGAGTAGAACAACAGCAAGGCCTGGGGGTGCGGGAACTTCTGCCAGTGGGCACAAGGCTCGCTGACCGTGCCGTAGGTGGCGGTCGCTCCGGCCTGGATCCAGGACAGCACCGTCATCTGCCCATGGGGCTTGTCGATGATGCCGCCGAACGAGGTCAGGTGGTCCGCCAGGGCCCCCGGCACGAAGCCCACCTTGTCCAGCCAGTCCACATTGGCCTTGCCCGTCATGTACAGCAGCACGCGGTCCACGCCTTTCAGGGCATCCGTGCGGTCGATCTGCACATCCAGCCCCAGGCGAGCCACCTGCGTGGGCGGCGGGTAGAACATCTGGCGCACGCTGCGCACGCTGTCGGAGGTGATGACGAAGTGCGCACCCACCGGCGGGGCGCCGCGCAAGCCCAGGCTGCCATCGGCCTTCACGCCGCGATCGATCAGGGCCCTGGCTGTGTCGACGTCACGCGCGGCCAGCAGCATGCCCAGGCGCATGCCGTGGTCCTTGAAGGGCTGTGACGAGCGGCTGCCGAAGTACGGCGACGCCTTCGCCGGCCCGCAGTTCGCCGCGCACAGCTTGGGATCGAAGCCCATGGCCAGGGCGCCGGTGATGCTCTGGCAATCCACGCCATAGGGCATGCGCCAGGCCAGCGCCAGGCCGTGGACCTGATCGCCATAGAAGGCCTGGACGCGCTTGTTGAACTCCTCGAACTCCTGGGGCGTCAGCGCCGACTTGACCGGCAGGCTCACACGCAGGATGTGCTGCTCGGGGATGCGTCGGGCGCGTGCGTAGTACTCGCCCACCTGCACGGAGTACGGATCGTCCTGGTTGATGACCAGGCCAAGGTTCTGGGCGGTGATGCGGCCCACCACGCGTGGCACGCTCATCCAGTGGCGCTGCGAAGGCGCGCTGCCCGCAAGCGCCGAGGTGACCGCGGCGCCACCCGTGGCCGGAGACGACGCGACGGCCTCCGGCTGGGCCTGGGCCGACATGGCAGCACCGGCAAACGTCAGACAGGCCGCGCTCCAGCGGGCCATGCGGCGCAGACCGCCGAGACGGCCCCAGCCCTCCAGACGGGTCAAAGGGCCCTTCAGAGATTCAAAAATGTGCATTGCGGTATCAGATGCCAAAAAACACACGGCCAAGCGCACGATCAACGCTCAAGCGGCCGATTATTTCGCCGATTGCTCATGAATCTCACTTTCCGAAAAGCCGTTTCCGCGGAGAAAAACCGATGAGCGATACCAAACCAGACAACACCTCCATCCAGGTGATCGGCCGCATGTTCTCTCTGCTGGACACGCTCGCGCACGAGGGGGACGCGGTGTCGCTGAAATCCATCAGCGAGCAGACCGGCCTGCACCCCTCCACCGCCCACCGCATCCTCAACGACCTGGCCGTCGGCGGCCTGGTCGAGCGCTCCGGCCCCGGCGCCTACCGCCTGGGCATCCGCCTGCTGACCCTGGGCAACCTGGTGAAGTCGCGCCTGGACGTGCGCGAGCTGGCCGTGCGCCCCATGCAGGAACTGCACCGCCTGACCGGCCACCCGGTTTCGCTGTTCGTGCGCCACGAAGACGAGGCCCTGTGCGTCGAGCGCACCGTCACCGAGCGCTCCGGCGTGCAGGTCACCCGCGTGATGGGCCTGCGCCTGCCGCTGACGGGCTGCGCGGCCGGCAAGGTGCTGCTGCTCAATGAGTCGGCCGGGGTGCTGCGCGCCCTGAGCACCGCGCAAGGCACCCGCTACGAGCAGCTGCAAGCCGAACTCGGTCAGATCCGCCAGAGCGGCCTGGCCATGGACAGCGAAAGCGCCGACCCGCAGCTGCAGGTCATCGTCACCCCCGTCCACGACGACCTCGGGGGCGTGGTGGCCAGCCTGGCGCTGAACGTGTCGCACCTGCAAAGCGTGCCCGCCGAATGGCAGGACGCGCTCAAGCTCAGCGCCCAGCGGGTGTCGGGCCTGCTGGGCTGGCAACACGCCGCCTCGGCCTGAGCCCCTTCAGCGCCCGGGCGGGCATGGGGGCATGAAAAAAGCGCCTGAGGCGAGAGCCTCAAGGCGCTTTGCTTGCATGGGCCTGCCAGCCAGGGCAGCCCCGTGTCAGGAGGTGACGTCGATGCCTTCCAGGCCCGTCGAGGTCATGGCGCCCTTGTGGGAGGCCCGCTCCAGCCAGCGGCGCACGCGCTCGGCGTCGGCCTGGCGCGAGTACTTCCCGGCCGAATCCAGGAAGATCATGATGTACTTGCGCCCCACCATGCTGGCCTGCATGACCAGGCAACGGCCGGCTTCGACGATGTAGCCCGTCTTTTGCAGGCCGATGTCCCAGGCCGGGCTGCGCACCAGGCTGTTGGTGTTGCGGAACTGGACCTGGCGGTTGCCCAGGCGCACGGCGTGCTCCGGCGAGGTCGACAGCTCGCGGATGAGCGGCTGCTGGTAAGCGGCCTTGACCAGCACGGCGAGGTCGCGCGCACTGGACTGGTTGTTGCTGTTCAGGCCGGTCGGGTCCACATAGCGGGTGTCGCTCATGCCCAGGCCACGCGCCTTGGCATTCATCGCGGCCACGAACGCCTGCATGCCGCCGGGGAAGGTGCGGCCCAGGGCGTGCGCAGCGCGGTTCTCGGACGACATCAGCGCCAGGTGCAGCAACTCGCCGCGGCTGAGGGTCGCGCCCACGTTCAGGCGCGAGCTGCTGTTCTTCTCGGTGTCGACATCGTCGCTGGTGACGGTGATGGCCTCGTCCATGGGCAGACGCGACTCGACGATGATGGCGGCCGTCATCAGCTTGGTCAGGGAAGCGATGGGCAGCACCGCTTCGGAATTCTTGGCCAGCACGACCTCGTTGGTGTCCTGGTCCATCACCAGGGCCACGCTGGACTTCAGGTCCAGCGGATCGGGCGTGTGGTGCAGGCCGTAGATCTGGCCGAAGGACGCGCCAGTGGCCCCCGAGGCCGCGGCGACGGTGGCCGAGGGCTTGAGCGGGATGGCCGTGGAGGCCTTCACCGAAATCGGCATCAGCGGCTGGACCGGCTGCGCGGTGCGTGCCACGGCAGCCACCGGCGCCACCGAAGCCCCTGCGGAGCGCACACGGCCCTTGCGGCTGGACTTGCTGGCCACGGCGGCGGGCTTGGCGGCCACCCGGACGGTGGGCTTGGCAACGCTGCGGGCCGTGGTCTTGGTGGCCACGGCCTTGCTGCGGGTGGTCCTGGCCTCCGCCGGAGCGGCCCAGGCCAGTGCCAGCGACAGCGCCGTCACGCCCGCCAGAAACCAGCCATCCTTGCGAAGATTTTTGTTGCGCTTGTTGCCAACCACGGTACAGCCCTTTCGTCCTTACCGAAGTGTAAATAAAAAACGCGCAAGATCAAAGACTTACGCGTCTTTCATGAAGTGGCCTGTGGAATTCGGCCACCTTGGGGGCTGTGTCAACCCTGGGCTGCCACCCTCTCGGCCTTGCTGTGCAGCTTGTTCAACGCAGACAGATAGGCTTTGGCAGACGCCACCACGATGTCCGGATCGGCCCCGACGCCGTTGACGACCCGGCCGCTGTGCTGCAGGCGGACCGTCACCTCTCCCTGGGATTCTGTGCTTCCCGAGGTGATGGCATTGACCGAGTAGAGGACCATTTCCGCGCCACTTTTCACGACGGCCTCGATGGCCTTGACCGAGGCGTCCACCGGACCGTTGCCTTCGGCGCTGCTGCGGTGCTCGACGCCACCCGCGGCAAAAACCACGTCGGCATGAGGGCGTTCACCCATCTCGGAGCGCTGCGACAGGGCCACCAGGCGGTAGTGCTCCTGCTCGCTGGTGACGCTTTCGTCGCCGACCAGGGCAATGATGTCCTCGTCGAAAATCTCGCTCTTGCGGTCGGCCAGTTCCTTGAACTTGGCGAAGGCCGCATTGATTTCGGCTTCCGAATCCAGCTCGATGCCCAACTCCTGCAGGCGCTGCTTGAAGGCGTTGCGGCCCGACAGCTTGCCCAGCACGATCTTGTTGGCGGCCCAGCCCACGTCTTCCGCGCGCATGATTTCGTAGGTGTCACGCGCCTTGAGCACGCCATCCTGGTGGATGCCGGAGGCGTGGGCGAAGGCGTTGGCGCCGACCACGGCCTTGTTGGGCTGCACGACGAAGCCGGTGGTCTGCGACACCAGGCGGGAGGCCGGCATGATCTGGGTGGTCTCGATGCCCACGTCCAGGCCGAAGTAATCGCGGCGCGTCTTCACGGCCATCACGACCTCTTCCAGCGCGCAGTTGCCGGCGCGCTCGCCCAGGCCGTTGATGGTGCACTCGACCTGGCGGGCCCCGCCGATCTTCACGCCGGCCAGGGAGTTGGCCACGGCCATGCCCAGGTCGTTGTGGCAATGCACCGACCAGATCGCCTTGTCGGAGTTGGGCACCTTCTGGCGCAGTTCGCGGATGAAGTTGCCGTACAGCTCGGGGATGGCATAGCCCACCGTGTCGGGGATGTTGATGGTGGTGGCGCCTTGGTTGATGACGGCTTCGCAGACGCGGGCCAGGAAATCGAGGTCCGAGCGGTAGCCGTCCTCGGCCGAAAACTCGACATCGGCCGTCAGGTTGCGGGCGAACTTCACCGACAGCTTCGCCTGCTCCAGCACCTGCTCCGGGCTCATGCGCAGCTTCTTTTCCATGTGCAGCGCAGAGGTGGCGATGAAGGTGTGGATGCGCCAGGCGTTCGCGCCCTTGAGGGCCTCGGCGGCGCGGGCGATGTCGCGGTCGTTGGCACGGGCCAGCGAGCAGACGGTCGACTCCTTGATGGCGTCGGCGATGGCCTTGATGGCCTCGAAGTCGCCGTTGGAAGATGCGGCAAAGCCGGCTTCGATGACGTCCACCTTGAGGCGCTCCAGCTGGCGGGCGATGCGCAGCTTTTCTTCGCGGGTCATGGAGGCGCCGGGCGACTGTTCGCCATCGCGCAGGGTGGTGTCGAAAATGATGAGCTTGTCGGTCATGGGGTCACTCGGTCAGCAGCGCCGGTCAGCGGTGGAGGCCTTCTTCGTCGGGCTCGTCGGTGGAGGTGGAGATCACGCTCACCGGACGGCCGCGTCGCCATTTGATGACGAACACGCCGTAGCCCGACAGGCCGTAGAACATGAAGATGGCAAAGAGGACGATGGGCGGGTGGATCGTGATGACGGAAATGCCCAGGGCGATGGCCACGATCACGATGAAGGGCACCGTGCGCTTGAAGCTGACGTCCTTGAAGCTGTAGAAGGGGATGTTGGTGACCATGGTCAGGCCCGCGTACAGCGTCAGCGCGCAGGCCAGCCAGACCAGCCAGGGCGTGGTCTGCGGGCTGTAGCCGGCGTCCGTCACCACCCAGATGAAGCCCACGACCAGCGCCGCCGCCGCCGGGCTGGGCAGGCCCTGGAAGAAGCGGCGGTCCACCACGGCGATGTTGGTGTTGAAGCGGGCCAGGCGCAGCGCAGCGCCCGAGCAGTAGACGAAAGCGGCGATCCAGCCCAGCTTGCCCATGCCCTTGAGCGCCCACTCATAGACGATGAGGGCCGGCGCGGCACCGAAGGACACCATGTCGGAGAGGCTGTCCATCTGCTCGCCGAAGGCGCTCTGGGTGTGGGTCATGCGCGCCACGCGGCCGTCCAGGCTGTCGAGCACCATGGCGCAGAAGATGCCGACGGCGGCCTGCTCGAACTGGCCGTTCATGGCCATGACGATGGCGTAGAAGCCGCCGAACAGCGCCGCCAGCGTGAACAGGTTGGGCAGGATGTAGATGCCCTTGCGGCGCGGACGGTGCAGCTCGGTCGGGTCGATGTCCGGGGTGGGGTCGGTCGAGCTCATGCGTTGTTCATGCATTGGCGAGGGTGGCCAGGATGGTCGTGGTGGCAGACACCCGCTCGCCCGGCGCCACCTTGGGCACGGCGTGCGGCGGCAGGTAGATGTCGACGCGCGAGCCAAAGCGGATGAGGCCATAGCGCTGGCCGCGGGTGAGCGTGTCACCCGGCTTGACCGTGCACAGGATGCGCCGCGCGATCAGGCCGGCCACCTGCACCAGCGTCACCAACTCGCCATTGGATTCGATGACCACGGCATTGCGCTCGTGGCGGGCCGAGGCGGTGTCCAGGTCGGTGCTGATGGCCGCCCCCGGGAAATACTGCACTTGCCGGATCACACCGTCCACGCTGGCGCGGTTGGCATGGGCGTCGAACAGGTTCATGAACACGCTGATGCGCAGGGCATCGCGGTCGGCGTAGGGGTCGCGGGCTTTTTCGATGCGGACCACGCGGCCATCGGCCGGCGACAGCACCGCACCGCTTTGCGTGGGCACCGCCCGGGGCGCATCGCGCCACAGCAGGACGGCCAGTGCCGCCATCAGGACCGAGAACAGCAGCCCCCAGCCATCGCCCAGCAGCCAGGCCAGGCCCAGCGTGAACAGCACGACGACCGCCGTCAGCAGGCGATGGCCACGCGCAAACAGATACAAAGATGACATCATGGTGTCGGTGAGGATACCTCAAGCGGCCCAGCTGGCGGTGCCAGCGGCGGGACCGGTGGCCACACCGGCGGCAGATGGCGCACCACCCGCTGCGGGAAGGGAATGTCCACGCCCAGGCGGTTGAGCGTGTCCAGCACCGCCAGGTTGACCGCCGAGCGCGCGCCCAGCTGGCCGGCCTCCGGATCGGCGATCCAGAACGCCACGGTCAGCTCCAGCCCGTCGGCGGCGAAGTTCGACAGCAGCACCGAGGGCGCCGGATCGTCCAGCACCCGGGGAATGGCCGCCACCGCCGACTGCAACTCGGGCATCACGGCGTTCAGGTCGGTGCCATAGGCCACCTGCACCACCGTGGTCAGCAGCACGCGGCGATCGGCCAGGGAGGCGTTTTCCACGCGCTGGGTGATGAGCACCTCGTTGGGCACGATGGACTCGCGCCCCGAGGCCGAGCGCAGCACGGTGAAGCGGGTGTTGATGTCGGTGATGACGCCCTCGAAGTTGTCCACCCGCACGAGGTCACCGATGCGCAGCGAGCGCTCGGCCAGGATGACAAAGCCGCTGACGTAGTTGGCCGCGAGCTTCTGCAGGCCGAAGCCCAGGCCCACGCCGACGGCGCCGCCCAGCACCGACAGCGCGGTCAGATCGATCCCCACCGCCGACAGCGCCAGCATCAGCCCCACGGCCAGCAGCAGCGCGCGCAGCACGTTGGCGGCCATCTTGCGCATCGAGAGGTTGTCGGTGGCGCCCTTGAGCAGCCTGGACTCGATGGCCGAGGAGATCGACAGCGACAGGATCATCACCAGGATGGCGCTGAGCGAGCCCTCGATGACCTTGCGCAGGCTGACCTCGCCCGAGCCGATTTTCCAGGTCACCTGGTCGAGTTCATCGAGCACCAGCGGCATCACGCCCGTGACCCACAGCACCGTGGCCAGCCAGGCCAGCCAGGACACCGTGCGCTCCACCACCCGCACCGTGGTGGAGTTGGGGAAGGCCGCGCCCAGCACCTTCACCGTCAGGCGGATGACGGCCAGCGAGGACAGCACCGGGATGGCCAGGCGGAACACCGGCAGCGGGATGACGTCGAGCAGCGCACGGCGCGCGGCCAGGGCCAGCATCAGGGCCACCAGCGGGAAGAGGATGCCGTCGAAGACCTTGCGGCCGAACCAGATGGAGGGCGCATCGCTGTGCGCGCCGCGCCACAGCCGCACCAGCAGCCAGGCCAGGCCCAGGCAGGCCGCCAGCGCGGCCACTTCGGCCAGCACCGTGGGCTGCTGCAACTGGGTCAGGAGCTGGGCGAGCTCATCGGCGCTGAGCGGGTGGGTGGCGTGGGGCGTGCTCACGGCCATGGGCAGGGCGAACAGGGACACGGGTCGGGCTCGGTCAGTTTTCGATCAGGGTGCGCACGTGCGCGGCCACGCTGCGGGCCAGCGCGCTGAGGTTGTAGCCGCCTTCCAGGCAGGAGACGATGCGCCCCTTGGCGCTGGCGTCGGCCACCTGCATGACCTTGGCGGTGATCCAGGCGTAATCGGCCTCGACCATGCCCAGGCCGCCCATCTCGTCTTCCCGGTGGGCATCGAAGCCCGCGGAGATGAAGATCATCTCGGGCTTGAATTCCTCCAGGCGGTACATCCAGTAGCTGTCGACCACATCGCGCAGCAGGCGGCCGTCGCTGCGCGCGGGCACCGGCACGTTGACCATGTTGCCGGCGCGGCTCTCGGCCCCGCTGTAGGGGTAGAAAGGGTGCTGGAAGAAGCCGACCATGAGCACGCGGTCGTCGCCCGCGAAGATGTCTTCGGTGCCGTTGCCATGGTGGACGTCGAAATCCACGATGGCCACGCGCTGCAGGCCGCGCACGTCGAGGGCATGGCGGGCGGCCACGGCCACGTTGTTGAAGAAGCAAAAGCCCATGGTCTGGTTGTGCGTGGCGTGGTGGCCGGGCGGGCGCACCGCGCAGAAGGCATTGTCCAGGCGGCCGTCGATGACGGCGTCCGTCGCAGCCACCGCGGCCCCCGCCGCACGCCAGGCCGCCGCCCGGGTGCCGGGGCTGGCCCAGGTGTCGGGGTCGAGGGCACGCGAGTCACCGGTGGCTTCGAGTTGCTGCAGGAAGTCGTCGAGCGTGAGGACGTAGTTCAGGTCGTGGGCCAGGGCCAGGTCCTGGTTGGAAGCCATGGGCACGTCCGGCGCGACCATCAGCGTGTCCAGCCCCACCGCGCGCAAGTGATCCTCGATGGCATGGATGCGGCCCGGGCATTCCGGGTGCCCTGCGCCCATGTCGTGTGCCAGGCAGTCAGGGTGTGAAAAATAGCCGGTGGTCATGGATCAGAATTGCACCGCACCGGGTGCAGGATTGGGTTAAGGTGCCGTCATGCTCCGCAACGACATGAACCAGCAGCCTGTGGCGGGAGGCCCTTCAGGCACTCGCCAGCTCACCTCGCTCATCGATCAGGTTAGCACGATCATCGTGGGCAAACGCGAGCAGGTCACGCTCAGCGTCATCTGCCTGCTGGCCGGTGGCCACCTCCTGATCGAAGACATCCCCGGCGTGGGCAAGACCACGCTGTCGCAGGCGCTGGCGCGCTCGCTGGGCCTGAGCTTTTCGCGTGTGCAGTTCACCGCCGACCTGCTGCCCTCCGACCTGATCGGCGTGAGCGTCTACGAACGCCAGAAGGAAGCCTTCGTGTTCCACCCGGGGCCGGTGTTCGCCCAGGTGCTGCTGGCCGACGAGATCAACCGCGCCGGGCCGCGCACGCAAAGCGCCTTGCTGGAAGCCATGGAAGAGCGCCAGGTCACCGCCGAGGGTGAAACCCGTCCCCTGCCCTCGCCGTTTTTCGTCATCGCCACCCAGAACCCGGTGGAGCAGCTTGGCACGCACCCGCTGCCCGAGTCCCAACTCGACCGCTTCGCCATGCGGCTGTCGCTGGGCTACCCCGATGCCACCGCCGAGCGCGCCCTGCTCACGGGCAGCGACCGGCGCCATTCGCTGCAGGCCATCCGCCCGGTGATGAGCGCCACGGAATGGCAGCAGCGGCAGGCCCGCGTCGATCAGGTCCACGTCTCGGACGCCCTGCTGGATTACCTGCAGGCGCTCATCCTGGCCACACGCAACGGACGCTGGTTCGCGCAGGGCCTGAGCCCCCGCGCCGGGCTGTCGCTGCTGCGCCTGGCCCGCGCCCGCGCGCTGGTGATGGGCCGCGGGCATGTGTCTCCGGAAGACGTGCAGACCCTGTGGGTGCCGGCCGTGGCCCACCGGCTGCAGGCCCTCAGCCAGTCCGGCCGCAGCGCCGCTGCACAGGCCCGGGCCCTGCTGGAGGCCACGCCGGTGCCATGAAGCCGCGCGTGCCGACCACCCTGCGCCAGCGCTGGTCAGACTGGTGGGAAGCCCGGCTGCCCCGGCAGGACCAGATCCGCCTGACGCAACGCAACCTCTACATCCTGCCGACCCGTGCGGGGTGGAGCTTTGCCGTGGTGGTGGCCGTGCTGCTGCTGGCCTCCATCAACGAGCAGATCAACCTGGGCTATGCCTTGGCCTTCTTGCTGGGCGGCTGCGGCATGGCCGCCATCTACCAGACCCACGGCAACCTGCAGGGCGTGAGCCTGCGCCTGCTGAGCCTGCACAGCGTGCATGCCGGCGAGGTGCTGCGCCTGCCCGTGGCCCTGAACAACCAGCACCGCCGCCTGGGACGCTTTGGCCTGCAGATCGGGGTGGATGCGCGCAGCCTGCCGCGGGGCGCCGGCGCCAGCAGCCCGCCACAGCACCTGGACCTGCCCGCTGGCAGCGAAGGCAGCGTGGACGTGGACCTGCCCACGACCCAGCGCGGCTGGCTGACGCTGCCGCGCCTGACCATCGAGACACGCTACCCCCTGGGCCTGTTGCGTGCCTGGGCGTTCTGGCGCCCGCATTCGCGCGTGCTGGTCTGGCCGGCGCTGGACCCCCACGCCCCGCCGCTGCCCGAAACGCCCGGCACAGACACCCGCACACCGCACACCGCCCGCCTGCCGCGCGACGCCGACATGCCCGAAGGGCTGCGCGACCACCGCCGCGGCGACCCCTTGCGCTGGGTGTCCTGGAAGAAATCCAGCCGCACGCTGGCCACCAGCGGCACCCTGGTCAGCCGTGAACCCACCGGTGGCAGCGCCCCCGAGCGCTGGCTGGACTACGACCTGAGCCCGGGCCTGCAGGGCCTCCCGCTGGAAGCCCGGTTGTCGCGGCTGGCCAGCTGGCTGGTCCAGGCCGAGCAGGACGCCACGCTCAGCGGCACGGCCTATGGGCTGCGGCTGCCCGGCGACACCCTGGGATGCGGTTGCGGCACGCACCACCTGCGTCGCTGCCTGGACACGCTGGCCACCTGGTCGCCAGAACATCGGCCCGACACCGCCAGGGGCCAGCCATGAAAGCCCCGCCGCTGAGCCGCGACGCGCGCGACACCCTCTGGCTGCTGGCCGTGCTGGCGCTGTGCATCGCGCCGCACCTGGAGCGCCTGCCGCTGTGGTGCGCGCTGGGCACGGTCGCGGCCATGGTCTGGCGTGGCCGCCAGGCCTGGCTGGAAGCGCCCCTGCCCCCCCGCTGGGTGCTGATGGCCAGCCTGATCGCCGCCATCGGCCTCACGCTCATGAGCCACCAGTCCCTGTTCGGGCGGCAGGCGGGGGTGACCCTGGTGACCATCCTGGCCGCCCTCAAGACACTGGAGCTGCGCGCCCGCCGGGACGCCTTCGTCGTCACCTCGCTGGGCTTCTTCCTCATCCTCACGCAGTTCCTGTTCTCCCAGGCCATGGGCATGGCCCTGCTGATGCTGCTGGCCCTGCTGGGGCTGCTCAGCGCCCTGGTGCTGGCGCAACGCCCGGTGGGCCGCCCCAGCATCGGCTCGGCCCTGGGCGCTGCGGCTCGCAGCCTGGTGATGGGCGTGCCGGTGATGCTGGCGCTCTACGTGTTCTTCCCGCGCTTCGGCCCCCTGTGGAGCGTGCCGGCCGACTCCGGGGCGCGCACCGGCCTGTCCGACCGCATGCAACTGGGCGGCGTGGCCGAGCTGGCGCAGGATGACAGCGTGGCGCTGCGGGTGCGGTTCACGCAGGCGCCCCCGTCGTCGGACCAGCTCTATTTCCGCGGCCCCGTGCTGGACCTGTTCGACGGCCAGCACTGGACGTCGTCCCTGCCCGCCTTGCGACGCGGCAACCCGCACCTGCCGGCCGTTGCCAGCGACACCAGGCCGCCGCCCGAGGTGACCCTGTCCGGGCGCACCGTGCGCTACCAGCTCACGCTGGAGCCCAACCGCCTGCGCGTGCTGCCCTTGCTCGACGGCACGCTGGAGGCCGCCCCCAGCCCGCCACTGACCGAGCCCACGGTGCAGCGCCTGGGCCTGACCTGGCTGGCCGACCGTCCCCTGACCGAGCGCGCCCAGATCGACGCCCGTGCCTGGCTGGGCGCCCGCGAAGCGCCCGCCGAGCCCGATGCCTTGACGCTGCGCCGCTGGCTGCAGTTGCCCGCCGGCTACAACCCGCGAACCCTGGCCTGGGCCGCCGCCCTGCGCACGCGCCCCGACCTCGCGCAGGCCGACGCGCGCACCCTGGCGATGGCCGTGATGCGCCACATCCGCCAGGGTGACTTCCGCTACACCTTGAGCCCGGGCGACGATGCCCTGGACGCACAGGGCCGCCCGGTGCTCCACCTGGTCGACCAGTTCTGGCTGGACCGGCGCAGCGGCTTTTGCGAGCATTTCGCTTCGGCTTTCGTCGTGGTGATGCGGGCCATGGGCGTGCCGGCACGCGTCGTCACGGGCTTCCAGGGCGCCGAACTCAACCCCGTCGATGGCCTGCACGTCGTGCGCAACAGCGATGCTCACGCCTGGGCCGAGTTCTGGCAGCAAGGCCTGGGCTGGGTGCGCATCGACCCGACCGCGGCGGTGGCGCCGGAGCGCGTCGAGCGCCCCCGCCCACTGCTGCGCCATCCGCAGGGCCTGCCAGCGACGCTGTCCCGGCTGGACCCGGCACTGTGGAGCGGCCTGCGCGCCTACACCGACGCGGCCAACCACCGCTGGAACATCTGGGTGCTGCAGTACTCCCGCAACCAGCAGATGTCGATGCTGTCGCGCTGGGGCGTGAACTCGCCCGACTGGACCGACCTCGCCCGCGTGTGCGCCGGCCTGCTGGTGCTGCTGTCGCTGGGCGGCCTGGTGTGGCTGTGGTGGCGCCGCCCCCGCACGCCCCGGTCAGCCTGGCACCGCCCGATGATGCTGCTGCACCAGGCCCTGCTCGAAGCCGGCTTCGAGGCCCCGTCCGTCAGCCCCGCCCCGGCCGCCGCGCTGGCCTGGTCGCGCCAACTCCAGGCGCACCCCGCGGCCCAGGCCGCCCCCCTGGCCCACGCAGCGCTGCAACAGACCCTGGTCGAACTGGACGCCTTGCGCTATGCCCCCGCCACAGACGCAGGCCCTTCTGCCACACGGCCTCTTGCCCCATCCCTGGCCACCGCCCTCGTCCAGCAAGCCATCCGCCAGGCGCGTGAACTTGGCCGGGTGTGGGCGGCCTCCCGCGCAGCCCCCTCCCCTGCCGCCCTTCGCGCCCCCAGACCATGACCGCCCAGACCGACACGCCGCCCTCGCATCGCCCGCCATCAAGCAGACCCCACCTGGCCTGGTCGCTCAGCATCACCCTGGGCCTCGGCGCCTGTGGCAGCACCGTGCGCCTTGACACCCCGCCTCAGCCCAGCCCGGCACCCGCAGCCACGCCCACGGCTGCGGCCACTGCCAGCGCGGCGCCGTCCGCCGCCACGCCCCCCCATGGCGAGCAAGACAGGGTCCAGGACAGCGCGCAGGCGAGCGCCATCGCCCCCCCCAACGTCGAGGCCCAAAGCCTGGACGACACCGTGCCGGCCGACAGCTACGCCGGCCGCAGCGACGCCGCCGCCCTGGCCACCGAGCTGGCGCAGAACCTGGGCCTGCCGCGCGACTGGGTCTGGTCCGCCCTGTCTCAGGCGCGCTTCCAGGAAAGCGTGCCCCGGCTCATGATGCCGCCGCCCACGCCCACCGCGAAGAATTGGGCCGCCTACCGCGCCCGCTTCATCGAACCCACCCGCATCCAGGCCGGCGCACAGTTCTGGCGGACCTACCAGGACCAGCTCACCCGCGCCGAAGACACCTATGGCGTGCCCGCCCACATCATCGTCGGCGTGCTGGGCGTGGAAACCCAGTACGGCCGCAACATGGGCCGCTACCGGGTGCTGGACGCCTTGACCACGCTGACGCTGGATTTCCCGCGCGGGCGCAGCGACCGCAGCGCCTTCTTCAAGTCCGAGCTCGGCGCCTACCTGCTGATGTGCCGCGAGCAAGGCCTGGATGCCACCCAGGTGACGGGCTCCTTCGCCGGCGCCATCGGCTGGCCCCAGTTCATGCCCAGCTCCATCCGCAAGCTCGCGGTGGACTTCGACGGCGACGGCCACATCGACCTCATCCACAACCCCATCGATGCCATCGGCAGCGTGGCGCGCTATCTCGCCGAGCACGGCTGGCAAAAAGGCCAGGCCACCTATTTCGGCGTGACCCCGCCCGAGCCCTCCGAGGCCCTGGACACCCTGCTGGCGCCCGACATCGTTCCGAGTTTCTCCGCCGCCGAGATGGCCAGCAAAGGCGCGACGCTTTCAGCAGCCGGCCAACGCCATCCCGGATTGCTGGCCCTGGTGCAGCTCTACAACGGCGGCCAGCCGCCCAGCTTCGTCGCCGGCACGGTCAATTTCTACGCCATCACGCGCTACAACCAGTCCAGTTATTACGCACTGGCGGTGGCCCAACTCGGCGAGGCCATTTCCCGCGAAGTGCTTCGGCAAAATGGCCGGACCCCGACGGGACGCTGAGGGCCACCTCCGCGCATTCAGGTTGTGCAGGAATCAGGGTATTCACCCAAATTCACACAGTGCCTTGCAATATGTGAATTGCCGAGCCAAAACAATTGTGTATAGAATCCGGCATCGTGAGTGACCCGATTTGGCATCGGTCCTGCGAACGACTCACACCCGCCCTCTGCATCAAATAAGTATCTCGGCCCTGACCGGCCGCAAGGACCGCACATGAGCAACTACCAGGAACTCCTCGCACAAAAAGCCGCGCTGGACAAGCAAGCCGCCGACCTTGAAAAGCAGTTGCAGGACGCCCGTCGCGCCGAGCGCGCCAACGTCATTGCTCAGATCAAGTCGCTGCTGAGCGAGCACGGCCTGACCGTGGCCGACCTGGGCCTCAAGCCCGGCAAGGCCGCCAGCGCAGGTGCCGCCCCGACGGCCGGCCGCAAGGTCGCCCCGAAATACCGCAACCAGGCCACCGGTGAAACCTGGACGGGCCGTGGCCTGCAGCCCAAGTGGGTTCAAGCCGCCGTGGCTTCGGGCAAGAAACTGGAAGATTTCGCCATCTGAGGCGAAACCGAGGCTGGGCCCGCGCAAACCGCGGCGCCCTCAGCTCGCCACACACACAGCCGGGTCTTCCCGGCTGTTGTTTTTTCGGGCAAGCCCGTCACCGGGCGATCGCCCCAGGCTCACTTGAAATCACCGGCAAAGCCCGTGACAAATTGCGACGGCTGCAGGTGTCGCCGCAAAGCCGCGTTGACCTGCGCCAGGGTCAGGGCTTCCAGTTGCGCGTCCACGCGGGCCGAGACCGCAAAGTCCCGACCCAGATAGAGGTTGCTGGCCCAGGCCGAAGCCAGGCGCGCATCCTGGGCCCGCCCCAAACGGCGGAAACTCAACAGACCGCGTTGACCGGCCTGGAATTCCGCCTGCGTGAAACCCTGTTTCAAGGCGCGCTCGATTTCCTCGTTGAAAGCCGCCACCACCTTGTCCCGATTTTGCGGGGCGAAAATGGCCGAGGCCGACCATTCGGAGTTGGCCTCCTGCGGATTCCACTGGACCGTGCTGTAGACGCCGTAAGACAGGCCATCGCGCTCACGGATGCGATTCCACAAGCGGGAATCTCCGCCGCCGCCCAGCAGGTGGTTGGCCAGCATCAGCGCCGGGTAGTCGGCATCCCGGTCGCTCAAGGGCAGCGCCAGCCGCACCGACATCGTAGCGTTCTGCTTGTCCGGCGTGCGCACCACGATGCGCGCCGGCGGCACGCTCACCCAGGGATCGGGCACGCGGGCGTGAGGCTCTGCGCTGCGCCAGGTGCCGAAAGCCTGCATCAGGGCGTCGCGCACGGCCTCGGCATCGATGTCCCCCACCGCCGCGAACTGCGCGTTCGAAGCCGACAGGAAGCGCTGGTGGAACTCCCGCACCCGCGCGACGTCGATGGCCTGCCAGTCGGCCACGGCCTCGTCGAAGCTGCGCGCATGGCGGACGTCGCCCAGCGGGTACGGGTCGCCATGGCGCGACATGGCCTCGGCCAGGGCGGCTTCGGGCTCCTTGCGTTGTGCGTCGATGCCGGCCAGCGCCTGGCGCCGCACCTCCTCCAGCACCTCGGGTGGCAGGCTGGGGTGCTGCAGCATGTCTGCGACCAGCGCGATGAGCGCCGGCAGGTGCTCGCGGCGGGTCGACAGGGCCACGCTCACCTGGCCCGGGCCGGCCGAAAATGCCACATCGGCTTGCAAGGCATCGAGGCGGTCCTGCACCTGCTGGCGGCTGAGGCTGGCCGTCCCCTTGTCCAGCAAGGCAGCCAGCGCCCCCGGGGCCTCGCCCCAGCCCGCCAGGCTCTGCTCCGTGCCATGGCGCAGCACCAGCGTGGCCTTGACCGCCTGGCCGCGCGTGGCCTTGGGCAAGAGCGCCACCCTCATCCCCGAGGGCAGCGCCCAGCGCTGCGTGCGCGCGTCGATGTTGGCAGGCGAGGCGTCGAAGGCCTCGGCCTGGGTCAGGGCCGCCTGGCCCTTGAAGTCCTTGAGCGTCGCGGCCACGTCCACCCGCTCGGGCGCCGGCGCGCGCACGGGCTGGGCCGTGGGCACGTAGCGGCCCACCGTTCGGTTGGAGGCCGCCAGGTAGGCCTGGGCCACCCGCTGCACATCGGCCAGCGTCACCGCCTTGATGCGGTCGCGCAGCAGGAAATACAGCCGCCAGTCGCCCTGGGCCACCGACTCCGACAAGGCCACACCCACATGCTGGGGATCGGCGAAACCGGCATCCCAGTCCTTGAGCCACTTGGCGCGGGCCCGATCCAGCTCCTCGGCCGTCACCGGCTGCTGCGCGAACGATTCGGCCGCCGCCTGCAGCGCCTGAGCGGCCGCGTCGGCATCTTGCTGCGCCCCCAGCTGGGCCCCCAGCAGGATGAAGCCGGGATCGGCCAGGCCTTCGGAGAAGCTGAAGACGGACGCCGCCAGCTGCTTGTCCACCAGCTGCTTGTGCAGGCGCCCGGACGGGCTGTCACCCAGGATGGTGTTGAGCAGGGACACCGCGGCATAGTCGGGGTGTGCGCCGGGCATCACGTGGTAGCCCGCGAACAGCAGCGGCGTGCCGCCCACACGGCGCACCGTGACGCTGCGCTCGCCATCCTGCACCGGGTCCAGCGTGTACTGGGCCGGCAGGACGCGGCTGGGCTTGGGCACCGCGGCAAACGCCTCCTGCACCCAGCGCAAGGTCTTGTCCGCATCGAACTTGCCCGAAATGATCAAGGTGGCGTTGTCGGGCTGGTAGTGGCGCCTGTAGAAGGCCTGCAGCCGCGAGATGTCCACCCCCTCGACGTCGGTGCGCGCGCCGATGGTGGACTTGCCGTAGTTGTGCCACTGGTACATGGCCGACAAGGTCTTCTCCATCAGGATGCGACCCGGGTCGTTCTCGCCCATCTCCATCTCGTTGCGCACCACCGTCATCTCGCTGTCGAGGTCTTTGCGCGCGATGAAGCTGTTGACCATGGCATCGGCCTGCCACGCCAGGTACCACTTCAGGTTCGCGTCGTTGGCCGCGAAGCTGGCGAAGTAGTTGGTGCGGTCGTACCAGGTGCTGCCGTTGGCGCTGAAGCCACGCTTGTTGAACTCGGCCCAGACCTGGGGGTGGCGCGGCGAGCCCTTGAACATCAGGTGTTCGAGCAAATGCGCCATGCCGGTCTCGCCATAGCTCTCGTGGCGGGAGCCCACCCGGTAGGTCATGTTGACCGTGGTCGTCGGCTTGGAGTCGTCGGGGTTGAGCAGCACCTGCAGGCCATTGGGCAGGCGGTACTCGCGGATGCCCTCGACGGTGCTGACCAGCTGCGGCAAGGGCTGCGAGGCCGTTGATGCCGGCGACTTCAGCGCGGCCGGCGAGCGTACCGCCACGGCCTGCCCAGCCCCCCAGGCAGGCAAGGCGGTGCCGCCGGCAAAGGCGCAAGCCAGCGCACAGGCCGCGGTCAAGGAGCGCCAGCGGCCGCACGGGGCGTGGCGAAGACTCGAAAAAAGAAGCACAGAGGCTCTCCTGAAGTGGGATGCCCCTCAGGCGCACGCGCAGGCCGGCCCTTGCGCCAGCCTCAACAGCCCCCAGGGCGACAGCACATGGCAAGCTGAGCGGTGAGCCCTGCTCAGCGGCCCGTGGCCGGAGTCTGGTGCGGGGCGGCCTGGCGCGGCGCCAGCATCACGCGGGTCTTGCCGCCGGTGGTCACCAGAATGACCGGGTCACCGGGATTGAAGGTCTCGGAGCCCTTGGCCTGGACGATGGCGCGGCGCTCGCCGTTGGGCAGCTGCAGCAGGATTTCGAGGGCGTCTTCGCGGGTGCCGTAGCGCTCGGCAGCATTGCCGACCACGCCACCCACCACCGCGCCCACCACCGAGGCCACCGCAGCGGTCTTGCTGTGGCTGCTGGCCGTGCTGCCGCTGATGCCACCGACCACCGCGCCGGTGGCCGCGCCGATGCCGCTTTGCGAGCCTTCGACGGTCACGGTGCGCACGCTCAGCACCACGGCGTCGGCCACCTGGGACAGGCGCTGGGCATCACCGGGCTTGATGACATCGGGGCTGGTCGTCGAGCATGCGCCCAGGAGGGAGGCGAGCGCCACGCAGGCGGCCGCCGTGGCCGCACGCCAGCGGCCGGGCACCTGGCTGGAAGCCTGAGGATGGGAGGGGAAGAGCTCAGCAGTCATGGGACACCTGGAACGGGTCAGCGCGCACACCACATGGCGTGCGCTGGGGTTTCCTGACTTTAGCGCAGTGCAGGCGCACGCGGTTGACAGCCCCGGGCCTCGTCCGTGGCTTGCGCCCCCTCCTCCACCGCAGCGGCAACTCAATCGTCGATGCCCAGCTCCTGGATCTTGCGGGTGATCGTGTTGCGTCCGATGCCCAGTTTCTGGGCTGCCTCGATGCGGCGACCGCGGGTCAACTCCAGCGCGGTGTGGATGAGCTGGGCCTCGAACTGGCGGGTCAGGGCCTCCCAGACATCGGGTTGGCCGGCCTCCAGTCGAACGCGCGCATCACGCTCCAGATCCCGCAACCAGGAGGGCGCAGCGCCCGCGCCCCCCTCGCCAGCGAGCGCGCTCGCCAGCGACGCCCCCATCGGCAAGGTCGCCGCGCCTGCGGTCGCAACCCCGATGGACACGGGCCCTGCGGCCGATGGCAGCGCGGGATCGGTGGCCAGCGCGGGGTCCGCCACATCCCTCGCGAGGGCTGCGGGCAGCGCAACCACGCCGGCATCCAGGCCCGCGACAGGCGCACCCGCCGCTGGCGTCCAGGTGTCCGAGGGCATGGGCGCCACGCCAGCGGAAGCACCGCGTGCGGCGAGCAACTCCGGCGGCAGGTCCTTGATCTCGATGACCTGCGCGGGCGCCATCACCGTCAGCCAATGGCAGACGTTTTCCAGCTGGCGCACATTGCCCGGGAAGTCGAACAGGGTGAGCTGGGCCAGGGCCGCGTCCGAGATCCGCTTGGCCTCGACCCCCAGATCCTTTGCACTTTTTTGCAAAAAGAAGCGGGCCAGCGTGGGGATGTCCTCGCGACGCTCGCGCAGCGGCGGCAAGCGCAGGCGGATCACGTTGAGGCGGTGGAACAAGTCCTCGCGGAACACCCCCTGGCGCACCCGCTCCTCCAGGTTCTGGTGGGTGGCGGCGATCACGCGCACATTGCTCTTGAGCGGTTGGTGACCGCCCACGCGGTAGAACTGCCCGTCGCTGAGCACACGCAGCAGGCGGGTCTGCAGGTCAAACGGCATGTCACCGATTTCATCGAGGAACAGCGTGCCGCCATCGGCCTGCTCGAAGCGTCCGCGGCGCATGGTCTGCGCGCCCGTGAACGCCCCGCGCTCGTGGCCAAAGAGCTCGGACTCCAGCAGGTCCTTGGGGATGGCCGCGGTGTTGATGGCCACGAAGGGCCCGTTGCCGCGCGGGCTGTGCTTGTGCAGCGCACGCGCCACCAGCTCCTTGCCTGCGCCGGACTCGCCGGTGATCAGCACCGTGACGTTGCTCTGGCTGAGTCGGCCGATGGCACGGAAGACATCCTGCATCGCCGGCGCCTGGCCCATCATCTCGGGCATCTGCGTGACGCGCTCGTCGATGACCTCTTCGCGCAGGCTCTCGTCGACCGCGCGGCGAATCAGCTCCACCGCCTTGGGCAGGTCGAAGGGCTTGGGCAGGTACTCGAAGGCCCCGCCCTGGAAGGCGGACACGGCGCTGTCGAGGTCCGAGTAGGCCGTCATGATGATGACGGGCAAGCCCGGCAGGCGCTCCTTGACCTTGCTGAGCAGGTCGATGCCCGAGCCCCCCGGCATGCGGATGTCCGAGACCAGCACCTGGGGCTCTTCCTCGTCCAGCGCCGCCAGCACATCGCGCGGGTTGGTGAAGCTGCGGACCGGCAGCTCCTCACGGGCCAGTGCCTTCTCAAGCACGAAGCGGATGGATTGGTCGTCGTCAACGATCCAGATGGGTTTCATGCTGGCAGGAGGTTGCGCACGGGCCCATCGACAACGACCGGGCCTGGACTCAGGGCATGGGGATCAGGATTCTGAACACCGTGCGGCCAGGCTCGCTTTCGCATTCGATGGTGCCTTGATGCTGTTGAACGAAGGTTTGCGCCAGGGTCAGCCCCAGTCCCGAACCGCCTTCCCGCCCGGACACCAGGGGGTAGAAAACGCGGTCTCGGATGTCCTGGGGGATGCCCGGGCCGTTGTCCTCGATATGCAAGACCAGTGCCAGACGGTGCAACTGTCTGTTGATGGTCACGCGGCGGGCCACCCGCGTGCGCAGGATCAGCACCGCATCGCCCGAGGCAATGCGCTCGCTCAAGGCCTGCGCCGCGTTGTGCGCGATGTTCAGCACGGCCTGGATGAGCTGCTCGCGGTCGCCACGGAAGTCGGGCAGCGAGGTGTCGTAATCGCGCTGCACGCGCAGGCCCTTGGGGAACTCCGCCAGGATGAGGGAGCGCACGCGCTCGCAGACCTCGTGGATGTTGACATCGCCCACGACGTGCGGCCGGCGGTGCGGCGCCAGCAGGCGGTCCACCAGGGACTGCAGGCGGTCGGCCTCGTGGATGATGACCTGGGTGTACTCCGTCAAAGACTTGTTCTCCAGCTCCATCTGCAGGAGTTGCGCCGCGCCACGGATGCCGCCCAGCGGGTTCTTGATCTCGTGGGCCAGGTTGCGGATGAGCTCCTTGTTGGCCTGCACCTGGTCGAGCGCGCGCTCCTCGCGCTCCTGGCGGGTCTGCTGTTCGACCTCGACCAGCTCGACCAGCAGGCGCTGCGCCTGCTCCATGCCCGAGCCGATGCGCGTGACGATGACCTGCACCGGCAGGGGCTCGCCCGTGCCATGCAGGTGGCGGCGCAACTCGCCCTGCAGCCGGCTGGTGGCGAAATCGTTGCGGGCCACCGCCGCCAGCACGTCGCGGAACAGCTTGGGGTCGAGGAACCAGTCCATGACCG
Source organism: Pseudomonadota bacterium (assembly GCA_022566735.1). Classification (GTDB taxonomy): domain Bacteria; phylum Pseudomonadota; class Gammaproteobacteria; order Burkholderiales; family Burkholderiaceae_C; genus Aquabacterium. The sequence goes on along the minus strand of JADFIG010000007.1, from coordinate 65,094 downwards.
ACTCGCCCAGCACGCTGCGCCGCGACAGGCCGAGCGACTCCTCGAGGGCGGCGTTGGCAAACAGGCAGCGCCCATCGGGCGCGACCACCAGCACCATGGTGGCCAGGGAATCGAAGGCAGCCAGGCCCTCGGGCAGGCTGGCATCGGGGATCGGCTCGGCAGGCATCGGCTGGGCAGGCATGTGCGCGTGCCCGGTCATCGGTTCGCGCCGAACTTGCCCAGCTCGCGCCGCAGGGCGGCCACATCGGCCTCCTTGCGGGTGATGGCGGCCTTCATGTCGTTGACGCGGTCCAGGTACTTCTGGTAGTTGCGCTCGTCGCCACGGCGCTCGGGCTGGCCATCGTTGAACTCCTTGCGCAGGGCCGCCAGGGCGTCTTCTTCCTTGCGCAACTCGGCCTCCAGGATGCGACGGGCATCGCTGTCGCGGGCTTTCTGATCATCGCTGCCCACGCGCTCGCCCTGGCTGGCCCCGGGAGGCGCAGGACGGGCCGCACCGCTGCTGGCACGCGGCGGGGACTGGATGACGGTGATGGGCGCACCGTCCAGCGTCTTGCAGCCCTTGTCGCGGGCCTCGCGGGCCGTGAGGGCATCGGTGTAGAGGTTGCCGGGGCAGCGGTAGACCGGCTTGTCCTCGGCATGGGCAGGCGACAGCGCCCCCACAGACAGCAGGGCCGCCCCTGCCCACATCAGAGCGATTCGCAACGCACGCACAGGCATTGGGTGCCCATCCTTCATCTTGCTCAACCTGAGCGCAGTATGCCTTGCGGCGCGCACCTCGGCCAACGGACGTCGTTCGCCGGAAACAGGTGCGCAGACCGGGGCGAAAAAAAAGGGCGACTTGCGTCGCCCTTCCTGCATGAACCGCACAAGGCGGATCACAGCGAGTAGTACATGTCGTACTCGACCGGGTGAACGGCCATGCGGAAGCGGGTGACTTCCTGCATCTTCAGGTCGATGTAGGCGTCGATGTACTCGTTGGTGAACACGCCACCCTTGGTCAGGAAGGCGCGGTCGGCGTCCAGCGAATCCAGGGCTTGGTCCAGGCTGTGGCAGACGGTCGGGATCAGCTTGTCTTCTTCCGGGGGCAGGTGGTAGAGGTCCTTCGTGGCGGCTTCGCCCGGATGGATCTTGTTTTCCACGCCGTCCAGGCCGGCCATCATCAGGGCGGCGAAGGCCAGGTAGGGGTTGGCGGAGGGGTCCGGGAAGCGGGCTTCGATGCGGCGGCCCTTCGGGTTCGACACGTAGGGGATGCGGATCGAGGCCGAGCGGTTCTTGGCCGAGTAAGCCAGCTTCACCGGGGCTTCGAAGCCAGGCACCAGGCGCTTGTACGAGTTCGTGCCGGGGTTGGTGATGGCGTTCAGGGCACGGGCGTGCTTGATGATGCCGCCGATGTAGTACAGGGCGAACTCGCTCAGGCCGGCGTAGCCGTCGCCAGCGAACAGGTTCTTGCCGTCCTTCCAGATGGACTGGTGGACGTGCATGCCGGAACCGTTGTCACCGACCAGGGGCTTGGGCATGAACGTGGCGGTCTTGCCGTAGGCGTGGGCCACGTTGGTGATGATGTACTTCTGCAGCTGCAGCCAGTCAGCGCGCTGGGTCAGCGTGGCGAAGCGGGTGCCGATTTCCATCTGGCCGGCGTTGGCCACTTCGTGGTGGTGCACTTCCACGGGGATGCCCATCGATTCGAGGATCAGGCACATTTCCGAGCGCATGTCCTGGCCGGAGTCGACCGGGGGCACGGGGAAGTAGCCACCCTTGACGGTGGGGCGGTAGCCGGTGTTGCCGTGCTCGTACTTGGTGCCGGTGTTCCAGGCGCCTTCTTCGGATTCGATCTCGAAGAAGCAGCCGGACATGTCGTTGCCCCAGCGGATGCCGTCGAACACGAAGAATTCGGGTTCCGGACCGAAGTAGGCGGTGTCGCCCAGGCCGGAGGCCTTCAGGTAGGCTTCGGCGCGCTTGGCCAGGGAGCGGGGGTCACGCTCGTAGGGCTTGCCGTCGTGCGGGTCGATGACGTCGCAGGTCAGCAGCAGGGTGGGCTCTTCGAAGAACGGGTCGATGTTGGCCGTATTGGCGTCCGGCATCAGCAGCATGTCGGAGGCTTCGATGCCCTTCCAGCCGGCGATGGAGGAACCGTCGAACGCGTGGCCCGAGGTGAACTTGTCTTCGTCGAAGTGGGACACAGGCACGGTGGTGTGCTGTTCCTTGCCACGGGTATCGGTGAAGCGGAAATCAACGAACTTGACGTCGTTGTCCTTCACCAGCTTCATCACGTCGGCGACGGTCTTGTTGGCCATCAGGAGCTCCTAGCAACAGGCTTTATCAAAGCAGGGGGAATGGGAGGCTGTCTCAACCTCGGAAACAGCGCGCAGTGTAATAGCAGAAAGCGTGCCTCGTCCGTGTGTCAGCGCAAGCATGGTGCAGGATCGGGGACGCGGAGCCCCCGAGATCGATGGGAGCGCACCATCCAGGGGGCGTGAACGCGCACCGAATCGAGCCCGCGCCCACATGGTGAAAGCCCCGCCCCACGGAAGGGGTGAAAGGCACCCCCCGAAACGCACAACAACGGTGCACAAGATGTCAGGTGGTGGCGTTGCGCACCACTTCGGGGCCAATGCTTGCACCAACAACGTGCAACCCCTGGAGCAAGGCGCCAAACGCCTGTGTGACCTGTTCGCCACGGCCCTTGACGCCCAGCTCGATGTGGCGCCCATGCACCGGGTGGTCCACGCTGGGCAGGCTGAAGACTTTCACCGGCGCGAAGCGGGCTTCGATGTCGATCATGAGTGGCGTCAGGCGCGACTCGATGGCGCCATAGACCACGACGGCACGTTCTTCCTGGCGCTGGCTGCCGTGCAGGTCGGCATGGCGCTCGTCCAGCACCGAGGCCATCATCGGCCAGGCCATCACCGGGAAGCCCGGCAGGAAGTGCACCCGCCCCTGCACGCTGAAGCCGGGAATGCGGTTGTAGGGGTTGGGGATGATGTCGGCCCCCAGCGGGAACACGCCCATCTGCAGGCGGCGCTGGGTGTCGTCGGACTCGGGCTCGAAGGGGTGGCCTTCCTGGAGGGCGAGTTCCCGGCAACGCGCCAGGATCAGCTCGCGCGCCTGCGGGTGCAGGGCCATGTCCACGCCCAGGGCGCGGGCGGCGCAGGCGCGGGTGTGGTCGTCGGGCGTGGCGCCGATGCCGCCGAAGGAGAACACCACGTCCCCGCTGTCGAAGGCGTGGCGCAGGTCGGCCGTGATGCGGTCCGGGTCGTCGCCCACATAGCGCGCCCAGGACAGGGCCATGCCGCGTTCGCCCAGCAGTTCGATGGCTTTGCTCAGGTGCTTGTCCTGGCGGCGACCGCTGAGGATCTCGTCGCCGATGATGATGAGTCCGATCATGGATTGGGGGGGAGCGTCAGAGCGGGGGATCCCGCGGGCGCCACATCATCGCGCAGGGCGGCCAGCGCCGCCAGCAGGAAATGCGCGAACCAGAGGCTGGCGTAGGCGAACACCAGGGTGTAGAGCCACACCGAGATCACCAGCACCAGCGGCGCCAGTACCAGGGTCAGCGCCCCCAGGGCCCACAAGGCCGCGGGCGCCGCCCCGAGGTAGCCACAGGCCACGCCCATGGCGAGCAAGGCCGTGCGGTGCCGGCGCAGCAGGGTTTGCCGCTCCTCGGGGGTGGCCCAGTCGGCCAGGGTATCGAAGGCCATGACGCGGCAGGTCAGCCAGCCCCAGATGAGCGGCGGCCCCAGCAGGGCGAACAGCGGCACCAGCCACAGGGGCAGCGTCAGCACCAGGGCGGCCAGGGCCAGCAGCGAGGCGCCCATCGACCACAGCAGGGAACGCCACCAGGGCGCGCGGTGGCGCGACTGCAGCGCCGGCAGGCGGCGGTCCCGCACCAGGCGGGCCAGCGAGGGCGTCATCAGCCCGGCCACCAGCAGCAGGCACAGCACGACCACCAGGGGCACGGCCACCATCACGAGCAGCAGCGGCACGATGAGGGAACGCAACGGCCCCCAGCCCATGCGGTCCAGCCAGCCCAGCAGGGTGTGGCTGAGGGACCAGCCGTCCAGCGCCTGCCGCAGGGCCGCGTTGGCATCGTCCCAGCCCCACCAGGCCAGGCCGCCCAGCAGCACCGAAGCCAGCAGCAAAGGCAGCCAGGACAACAGGATCACCCGCGGCAGGAAGCAGCAAAGCGCGGCACGCCAGGCCGCATCCAGCACGCCGGGCAGGCCCGCGCGGAAGGGCTCAGACCGCATCCAGCCCCGCCAGGCGGCGCAAGCCGCGCCACTGTTGCGCCCAGAAGCCCTGGCCGTAGTCGCGTCCGCCGCACTCGGGCAGCTGGTCGCGGATGCCGGTGGGCTCGAAACGGCCGTCGAAGCGCGCCGTGCCGAAGAGGATGTCCCACACCGGGAAGAGCACGGCGAAATTGCAACCGCCCAGCGTGCCGGGCCCGTGGCTTTCATGGCCGATGCCGATGGCGTGGTGCTGGCGGTGGAAGCGCGGGCTGACCAGCAGGCGCTCCCCCAGCCAGCCGAAGCTCAGGCGCAGGTTGGCGTGCGAGAAGCTCTCGGTGAGTTGCGTGACGGTCACCAGCGCCACGAACTGCCCTGGCGGCACACCGATGGCACGAGCGGTGAAGGCGATCAGCACGTCGCGGATCAGGTCGTCGAGCAGGTGGTTGCGGTTGTCGCTCCACATGGTCATGCTGCGCTGGCTGTGGTGCACGGCGTGCAAGGCCCACCAGCGATCGACTTGGTGCTGGCCGCGGTGGATCCAGTAATCGAGCAGGTCGAACACCAGCAGGTAGACCAGGAAGCTGGCCCAGGCCGTGTCGCCCACGCCTGGCCACCATCCCGCCAGCAGGCCATCGAGCTGGATGCCCTGGACACCCCAGACGCTGGCCTGACCGAAGACCTCGTCGAGCAAGGGCTCCACGGAAAAAAACATGGCCACGCGGAACAGCCCCAGCCGGTGGATGACGGTGTAGAGGACATCCACCCACACCGCAGGGCTGTAGCGGATGCGCTCCACCGGGCGCCAGCGCTGCAGCGGACCGACCACGGCCAGCAGCACCGCCATCTGGATGAGACCGACCAGCAGCCAGCCCGTGGCCGCGTAGGCATCTTCGAGGAGGTTGCCCATGCCCGCATGGAAGACCACGGGCTGCACGACGGCCTCGAACAGCCATTGCTGGAGCTGTCCGAAAGCGTCGCTCAGGGGCGTGATGAGGATGTCGTCGATCATGGCGCGTCAGCGGGGGGCCGGGCCGACCCGGGCAAAGTCCGGGTGCGTGCGCAAGGTGGCGAAACACAAGCCCTTGGCTTGCAGCCCGGTGATGAGTGGCTCCAGCACGGCGGGCGCCCACGGATCCTGGCGGCTCCAGATGCCCAGGTGCATGAGCAGGATATCGCCTTCCCGGACGTTCTTCAGGGCGCGCTCAAGCAACTGTGCGTTCGGGTGGCGCTCGCTGGACAGCTCGTCGCCCAGGAAGCCATGGGGCGTCCAGGGCACATGGGTCCAGCCGCAGGCCCGGGCCGCGGCCAGCAGGGCCGGCGAGGTCTTGCCGCCGGGGGCACGGAAGAGCGCGCGCATCGGCTGGCCGGTCATCTGGGCGAACCGGTGCGCAGGCTGGGCCAGTTGCTCGCAGTACTGCGCCGCGCTCATGTGCAGGCGCTGGCCCTTGCGTGGGCCCGCCGTGGCTTGCATGGTGAAGCCGGCATGCGATCCAACATCCGCACGCCAGACCACGTGGTCCCAGGTGTGCGATCCGACGTCGTGGCCTTGCGCGGCCAACTGCTTCCACCAGGGCGCCCAGGCGTCGTCCAGGGTGCTGCCCTCGGGACGCCCGCCCACGGCCTGGGTGCGTTCGTTGGCCAGGAAGAAAGTGGCCTTGACGTGGTGGCGCGCCAGCACGTCGGCGACCAGCGGGGCCACGCCCATGTGGCCGGTGTCGATGGTGAGGTAGACCGGGCGGGCGCAAGGCGCCTCGGGCGTGGCCGTGGCCGCGGTTGCCTCGACCCCAGCCTGCGCGGGTGCGGCCAGCAGCGTCGCGGCCAATGTCGCGCCCAGTGACACACCCCGCAGCGCGCCCGCCTGACGCCAGGTGGCGCGGATCAGCTCACTGGCGCGCGGCATGGTCCAGGGTCCAGACGCCGTGCGGCGAGCGCCCCACCGGCACCTGGCGCACCACCTTGCCCTGCACGGTGTCGATCACGGTGAGCTTGCGCGCCCAGCGCGAGGTCACCAGGATGGTTTTGCCATCGCCCATGAGGTCCATGCAGTCCGGGCCGCCCGGCGCCGGGTAGGTGGCCACCACGGAGAAGCTCTGCAGGTCGATGCGGCTGATGGTGTTGCCCGCGCGGTTGCTCAGCAGCACATGGCGCTTGTCGCCCCAGGCGCGGAAGGCGTGTGCGCCGTCGCCCGTGGGGATGCGCTTGACCAGCACCGGCCTGGCACCGGAGACGTCATAGACCTCGACCAGGCGGTCGCCGGTCAGGCCGATCAGCAGGTGGCGGTCGTCGGGTGTGACGAACACATCGGCAGGCATCTTGCCCACCGGCACGCGCCAGCGGATGGCCTGGGTGCCCAGGTCGATGGCCACCAACTCGTCGCTGTCCTGCATGCTCACGTAGGCCACGCTGCTCTTGCTGTCCGTGGCGATGTGGCTGGGCGTCTTGCCCGTGGACACGCGCTTGGCCAGCGCCAGGTCCACGCCACCGCCGACACGCGGCGTGGCACGGTAGATGTCGACGTGGTTGAGGCGGTTGGCCGCCGTCAGGAACCACTTCATGTCGGGCGAGAAGCGCAGTTGGTAGGGGTCGGAGATGCCCGTCACCACGCGCTGGACCTCGCCGGTGCGCGGGTCGAGCATGGTGATGGAGTCGGCCAGGGCGTTGGCCACCAGCAGCGACTTCTCATCGGGGGAGAGGTAGAGGTGGTGCGGCTCCTTGCCGGTGGGCACGCGGCGCACTTCCTTGAAGCTCACCGGGTCGATCACGCTCACGCTCGCGTCCAGCGAGTTCAGCACGAAGATCGGCGGCCGGGCCTGCGCGCTTGCAGCCACGGACGCCGCAGACGCTTTGGTGGCCAGGCTGGCAGGCTGGGCCTGCGCAGGCGAAGTCAGCGCGCAGCCCAGGGCCAGGGCCGCGCCGAACGTGGTCACGCCACGATGCAAAGCGCTGGCGGCATGCGCGGCCAGCGGCGAAATCAGGTCCAAACTCATCCAGGGGTCCGTTCAGGCGGTCAAGCCTTCCAGTGTAAGCCTGGGCCAGCTTGTCCGCCTGCGGCAGGTCAATCCGCCACGGCAGCCGCGGGACATCCTGCGAAGCGCCCCGCACCGGATCAGGACCGCACCGGACGCTGGCCGCCTCAGGCTCAGTCGTCGTCGCCACCCAGCACCGAGCCCAGCAAGCTGCCACCCGCCAGGCCGCTCAGCAGCGAGCCTTCTTCACGGCCACCGCCGCCGTTCTGCGGGGCGGCGGCGAAGATGCGCGAAGCCAGGCGCGAGAACGGCAGGCTCTGCAGCCACACATGGCCCGGGCCGGTGACCTTGGCCAGGAAGATGCCTTCACCGCCGAACAGCGCGGTCTTGATCTTGCCGACGTACTGGATGTCGAAATCGATGCCGCTGGTGAAGGCCACCACGCAACCGGTGTCGATCAGCAGGGTTTCACCGGCCTTCAGCTCGCGGCGCACCACCGTGCCGCCAGCGTGCACGAAAGCCAGGCCGTCGCCTTCGAGCTTCTGCATGATGAAGCCTTCGCCTCCGAAAAAGCCCGCGCCCAGGCGCTTCTGGAAAGCGATGCCCAGCGACACGCCCCGCGCGGCGCACAGGAAGGCGTCCTTCTGGCACATCAGCGTGCCGCCCAGCTCGGCCAGGTTCATCGGCAGGATCTTGCCGGGGTACGGCGCGGCGAAAGCCACGCGGCGCTTGCCGGTGCCCTGGTTGGTGTAGATGGTGGTGAACAGGCTTTCACCGGTGATCAGGCGCTTGCCCGCGCCCAGCAGCTTGCCGAACAGGCCGCCTTGCTGCTTGGAGCCGTCACCGAAGACGGTGTCCATCTCGATGCCCGCGTCCATGAACATCATGCTGCCGGCTTCGCCGATGGCGGCCTCGCCCGGGTCGAGTTCCACCTCGACGAACTGCATCTCGGCCCCGCGGATGTCGTAGTCCACCACGTCCATGCTCATCATTGATCTCCAGTTGTGAAGCGCCCTGCCCGGCCAGGATGCGGCCCCGCGGCAAGGCTGTGCCGCCGCATTGTGTCCTGAAACACATCTCACCCACATGACGGCAGCGGCGACAATCGCGGCTTCACGCCCTCCCCCCTTGCCCATGTCCTGTTTCGATGTCGTCATCGTCGGCGCCGGTGCCGCCGGCCTGTTTTGCGCAGGCGTCGCCGGCCAGCGCGGCCTGAAAGTCCTGGTGCTGGACCACGCCGCCAAGGTGGCCGAGAAAATCCGCATCTCCGGCGGTGGCCGCTGCAACTTCACCAACCGCGACGTGAGCGTGGCCAACTTCCTGGGCGAGAACCCGGCCTTCTGCCGCTCGGCCCTCAGTGGCTTCACGCCGCAGGACTTCCTCGCCCTGGTCGAGCGCCACGGCATCGCCTGGCACGAAAAACACCGCGGACAGCTGTTTTGCGACCACCGTGCCGACGACATCATCCAGATGCTGCTGCGCGAGTGCGAGGCCGGCGGCGTGCAGCGCTGGCAGCCCTGCGGTGTGCGCGCCATCCGGCGGCGCGACGAGGCCATCGCCCGCTTCGAGCTGGACACCGACCAGGGTGTGGTGCAAGCCCATCAGCTGGTGATCGCCACCGGTGGCCCCTCCATCCCGAAGATCGGCGCCACCGACGCCGGCCAGCGCTGGGCCGCAGAACTCGGCCACCGCGTCGTGCCGCTGCGCCCGGCGCTGGTGCCGCTGACCTTCGATGCGACCGCCTGGGCGCCCTTCGTGCCGCTGGCCGGGGTCTCGCTGGAGGTGGACATCGCCACGCCCTCGTGCGTGAGCGCCAGCGGCCGCGGCGGCAAAGGTGGCAAGGCGGCACAGACCGCGCATTTCACCGAGGACCTGCTCTTCACCCACCGCGGCCTCAGCGGCCCGGCCGTGCTGCAGATCTCCAGTCACTGGCAGCCCGGCCAGGCGCTGACCATCGACCTCAGCCCCCGGCACGACCTCGCCGCCGAGCTCAAGGCGGCCAAAAGCGGCTCGCGCAAGCAGCTGTCGACCGCCTGGGGCCTGGCCCTGGGCGAGGCCGTGCCCCAGCGGCTGGCCCAGGCCTGGCTGGGCGAGGTCTCGCGCCAGCACCCTGCCCTGCAGCCCCAGGCCGCGCTGGCCGAGCTCAAGGACAAGGACCTGGAGTTGCTGGGGCAAGCCGCCAATGCCTGGCAGATCACGCCCAGCGGCACCGAGGGCTACGCCAAGGCCGAGGTCGCGGCCGGCGGCGTGGACACCCGCGAACTCCAGCAACAGAGCATGGAAAGCAAGCGCGTGCCCGGCCTGCACTTCATCGGCGAGGTGGTCGACATCACAGGCTGGCTGGGCGGCTACAACTTCCAATGGGCCTGGGCCAGTGCCATGGCCTGCGCCCGCGCCCTTCAGCCCAGCCCCGACACCGTTTAAGATGCCGGCATGAGCTCCACGCACTTCGGTTTCCAGCAGGTTGACGAGTCGCAAAAGGCACAACGCGTCCGCGGTGTGTTCGACTCGGTGGCCAACAAGTACGACGTCATGAACGACCTGATGTCGATGGGCATGCATCGCCTCTGGAAGGCCTACACCATCGCCGCCAGCGGCGTGCGCGAAGGCCACAAGGTGCTCGACATCGCTGGCGGCACGGGCGACCTCTCCGAGGCCTTTGCCAGGCGCGTCGGCCCCAGCGGCATGGTCGTGCACACCGACATCAACGAGGCCATGCTGAGCACGGGCCGCGACCGCCTGCTCAACAGCGGCCTGGCCCTGCCGACCACGTTGTGCGACGCCGAGAAGCTGCCCTTCCCCTCCGAGACCTTCGACATCGTCACCGTGGCCTTCGGCCTGCGCAACATGACGCACAAGGAAGCCGCCCTGGCCGAGATGTGCCGCGTGCTCAAGCCCGGCGGCCGCCTGCTGGTGCTGGAGTTCTCCAAGGTGGCCAAGCCCCTGGAGAAGGCCTACGACTGGTACTCCTTCAAGGTGCTGCCCAAGCTGGGCCAGTTGGTGGCCGGTGACGCCGCCAGCTACCAGTACCTGGCCGAATCCATCCGCATGCACCCCGACCAGGCCACGCTCAAAGCCATGATGAAGACCGCCGGCTTTGGCCATGTCGACGTGCACAACATGACCGGTGGCGTCGTGGCCCTGCACATGGGCATCAAGTGCTGACCCCCGCGGCCCGCTGAGGCCATCGCCTGAGGCAAGACCGTGCCTGGCTCCTCCTCCCCCCCGAAGCCGTCACACGGCGTGCAGCGCCACCCGCGCACGCCGAGCACCGCTGGCCGCCAGCCCCACGGCGCTGCGCCTTCTACGCGCCCCCAGTCCGCACCCGCACCGGCCTCGGGCCAGGGTGAGTTGACGGTCGACCAACTCTCGGCACGCACCGGCGTGAGCGTGCGCAACATCCGCGCCTACCAGACCGCCGGGCTGATGCCGCCGCCCCGACTGCAGGGCCGTGTGGCCTACTACGACGCGGGCCACCAGGGCAAGTTGGAGCTGGTCCGCGATCTGCGCCAGCAAGGCTTCCGACTCGACACCATCCGCACCATGCTGACCGACACGCCCAACGGCGCCTGGTCGGAGTACGCGCTGATCAGCGGCCTGTTTTCCACGACCTTCTTCACCGTGGAGAAACCCCAGCGCAAGGCCATCTCCGAGATGGCATCGCACTGGGCCACCCCGGCCACGCCACAGCAGAAAGCGCGCCTGAGCGAGAACGGCCTCTACCGGCCGATCGGGCCCGACGAGGTCGAGATGCTCAGCCCGGCGCTGGAGCGCATCGGCATCCAGCTGGCCGAGCTGGACGTGCCGCTGGACACCGTGCTGGACCTGCAGGACGAGCTCATCAAGCACAGCCGGGCCATCGCCAAGGCCTATGTGGAGCAACTGTTCCTCACCCTGATCAAGAACCTGACCGAGGCCTCCGCGCAACGTGACGCCGGCATCCCGACCCAGGCCGCCCGGCTCGAAGCCATGCGGGCGCTGTTCGAGCGGCTGCGTCCGCTGGCCATCGGCTCGGTGAGCGCGGCCTTCCCGGTCCTCCTGCAGCAGGAATTCGACCGCTCGGTGCACAAGACGCTGAAGAAGTCGCGCTGAAGCCAGCGCCGCACCCGATGCACGGTGCGTTGCTGCGCCCATGCAATGAGGCCAGCCCAGGGAGCGCCAAAGAGGCACAGCAAAAGACAAAAAGCCCAGCAGATTTCTCTGCTGGGCTCGTGTCGTTCTTGGTCGGGGCGGCGGGATTCGAACTCGCGACCCCTTGCACCCCATGCAAGTGCGCTACCAGGCTGCGCTACGCCCCGACAAGACTTAAACTATAACACAGATTTTTGCGCATCCAAAAGGATCACGTCGTTTTCATCACGACAGCAGGTCGCGAATCGACAACAGGGCCTGGCGCAAGGCCTGCGCGGACTGGGGCGACAAGCGCGCCAGCGCATCGGCATCCAGCTCGGGCAGCAGCCAGCCTGCTTCGGCCATGGCCGGCGAAGACGCCTGCAGGGCCCGCGACACCGCAGCACTGCCCGACAACCCCGAGGACGACACACCCGCCAGCAAGGCGGCGGGCACAGACACCGCGACCCCATCGGCCCCGTCGAGGCCGTCGTCCACCGCGGTGCGCGCGACGGGGCCCAGCTCGGCCAGGCGGTTGCGCGCCCCGCTGATGGTGAAACCGTTTTCGTAGAGCAACTCGCGGATGCGGCGCACCAGCAGCACCTCGTGGTGCTGGTAGTAGCGGCGGTTGCCGCGGCGCTTCATGGGGCGCAGTTGAACGAACTCCTGCTCCCAGTAGCGCAGCACATAAGGCTTGACCAGGCACAACTCGCTGACCTCACCGATGGTGAAGTAGCGCTTGTCCGGGATCGGCGGCAAGTCGTGGCTGACGCGGTCCATGGTCCCTGTCTGAATGCTTGGCGTGAATGCTGAGGTGCCCACGGTCATGCGGGCAAAAAACGAGGCGGATCAACCGCCTCCAGCCGAAGTTTCAGACTTTACTCCAAGTCCTCGCCGGCGGGGATGTCACCTTGCACCATCCCCTTGAGTTTGGCGCTGGCGTGGAAGGTCACCACATTGCGCGCCTTGATGGGGATGGCCTCGCCAGTGCGCGGGTTGCGGCCGGGACGCGGGGCCTTGCGGCGGATCTGGAAATTGCCGAAACCCGACAGCTTCACGTCCGTGCCGTCCACCAGGCTGCCGTGGACCAGTTCGAAGAAGGCTTCGACCATGTCCTTGGACTCGCGCTTGTTCAGGCCCAGCCGCTCGAACAGCAGTTCGGACAGCTCGGCCTTGGTCAGCGTCGGCGTCTCGATGGTCGGCAACAGCACCATCAGGTCACTGATCTTGTCATTCATCTCGCCTCCCCGGCACGTCAGGTGCGCACACGCGCACCGAGCTTGTCGTTCAATGTGGCCAGCACAGCCTGCACCGCGACGTCGATGCGCTCGTCGGTGAGGGTCTGTTCATCATCGCGCAATTCGATGCGCACAGCCAGGCTGCGTTCATCTTCGTTGATGCCGGTCACAGCCGCCTTGGGCTTGTAGATGTCGAACAGGCGGGCGCCCTTGACCAGGCCTTGCGCGGGCGCAGCCAGGATGGCGCCGATCAGGCTGTCGTGCGGCGTGCGGTCGTTGACCACCAGGGCCAGGTCGCGGAACACCGACTGCATGCGCGGCACGCTGGCGAAGCGCGGCACGACGCGTTCGGCCAGCACATCGGCGTCCAGCTCGAACAGCACGGGCGCCAGCGGCAGGTCATAGGCCTGGCGCCACTTCGGGTGCAGTTCGCCCACGAAGCCGACGGCACGGCCGTCCACCTGCACCTGGGCGCAACGTCCCGGGTGGAAGGCCGGGTGTTCAGCTGCGACGAAGGTGGCCTGGCGCGGCGCCAGCAGGGACTCGACATCGCCCTTCACGTCGAAGAAATCGACGTTGCGCGAGGCAAGTCCCCACTGCAGGGCTTCGGCCGGGCCATAGGCCAGACCCGACACGCGCACCGGCTGGTCGAAGCCCGCCACGCTTTGCGGACCATCGGTCACCGACGCATCGCGCCGGAACACACGCCCCACCTCGAACAGGCGCACGCGCTCGGCCTTGCGCGCCAGGTTGGTCTTGAGCACCTCGACCAGGCTGCCGATCAGCGTCGAGCGCATCACCGACAGCTGGCTGGCGATCGGGTTGAGCAACTGGATGGGGTTGGCGTTGCCGGCGAAGTCGGCCTCCCAGCGGGCTTCGACGAAGCTGAAGGTGATGGCTTCCTGGTAACCGCGCGCGGCCACCGCGCGGCGCAGGGCGTAGAGGCCACGGCGGGCTTCCGGACGCACCTGCGCCTGCACCGGGGCCTTGGGCGCACGGCGAGGCAGCTTGTCGAAGCCGATGACGCGCACCACTTCTTCGATCAGGTCCTCTTCGATCTGCAGGTCGAAGCGCCAGCTCGGCGGGGTCACGACCAGGTGGGTGTCATCGCCCTGCGCACCTGCGACGCCCTGGGTGCTGAACGGCAGGTGCAGGCGCTGGAACACGGTCTGCACCTCGGCCAGGCTCACCGGCATGCCGATGACGCGTTGGGCACGCGACAGGCGCAGCGTCACGGGCTGGCGGGTGGGCACGTTGACGCTCTGGTCGTCGAGCGGGCCGGCCTGGCCACCGCAGATGTCCAGGATGAGGCGCGTGATGCGCTCGATGTACTGCGCCGTCGGGGCCGGGTCCACGCCGCGCTCGTAGCGGTGCGATGCGTCGGTGGAGAAGTTGTAGCGGCGGGCGCGGCCCGCGATGGCCTTGGGCCACCAGAAGGCGGCTTCCAGGTAGACGTTCTTCGTGTCATCGCCCACCGAGGTGGCGTCGCCGCCCATGATGCCGGCCAGGGACTCGACCTGGTTCGCATCGGCGATCACGCCGACCTGCTCGTCCAGCGTGACGGTGTTGCCGTTGAGCAGCTTGAGCGTCTCACCGGCCTGGCCCCAGCGCACGGTCAGCTCGCCGTGGATCTTGTCCAGATCGAACACATGCGAGGGCTGGCCCAGCTCGAACATCACGTAGTTGGAGATGTCCACCAGCGCCGACACCGAACGCTGGCCACAACGCGCCAGGCGCTCGACCATCCAGTCGGGCGTCTGGGCCTGCGGGTTCACGCCCCGGATGACACGGCCACCGAAACGGCCGCACAGGTCGGGCGCAGCCACATTCACCTTCAGGCGTGCATCGCTGGCGGGCTGGACCGCCTCGATGGCCGGCAGCGTCAGCGGCGCACCGGTCAGGGCCGAGACCTCGCGCGCGATGCCCGCCACGCTCAGGCAATGCGCCAGGTTGGGCGTCAGCTTGAGCGTGAACAGGGTGTCGTCCAGCTTCAGGTGCTCGCGGATGCTCACGCCCACCGGCGCATCATCGGCCAGGATGTGCAGGCCGTTGGACTCTTCCGAGACGCCCAGTTCCTTGGCCGAGCACAGCATGCCTTGGCTTTCCACGCCCCGCAGCTTGCCCTTCTTGATGACGAAAGCCTTGCCATCCGCCCCCGGAGGCAATTCGGCCCCCACGGTGGCGCACGGCACCTTGATGCCCGAACGCACATTGGGCGCACCGCAGACGATCTGCAGCACCTCGCCTGTGCCGGCATCGACCTTGCACACGTTCAGGCGGTCGGCATCCGGGTGCTTGGCCACTTCCAGCACATGGCCCACGACCACGCCGGTGAAAGGCGGGGCCACGGGCTGCAGCTCTTCGACCTCCAGGCCGGCCATGGTCAGCAGGTCAGCCAGTTGCTGCGTGTTCAGGTCAGGGTTGCAGAAGCTGCGCAGCCAGGACTCGGGGAATTGCATGGAAGGGATCCTCGGAAATTCAGTTCATCACGCCGCGCGGTCAACGCCATCGGCGCTGTCGGCATCCAGCACCACGCGGTAGCGGGCCTTGCCCGCGCGCAGGTGGTCCAGGGCCTCGTTGATGCGGCTCATGGGGAAGTGTTCGGTTTGCGGCTCGATGCCGTGGCGCGCGGCAAAGGCCAGCATGGTGTCGATGTCCTGGCGCGAGCCCGTGGGCGAGCCCGACACGCTGCGTTGCCCGCTGATCAACGGGAAGGCCTCGACCTCCATGGGCTGCGGCAGGATGCCCACCAGGTGCAGGCGGCCATTGGGCGCCAGCGTGGACATCAGCGCCTTCCAGTTGAGCATGACGTTGACGGTGACCAGCACCAGGTCCAGCTGGCCCGCGATCGACTTCATCGACGCAGGATCGGTGCTGGAGACCACGCGGTGCGCGCCCAGCGCCAGCGCCTCATCGCGCTTGGATTCGCTCGACGTGAAGGCGGTGACCTCGCAGCCCCAGGCCCGCGCGAACTTCAGCGCCAGGTGCCCCAAGCCGCCGATGCCCACCACGCCCACGCGGTGCACGGGTTTGATGTCGAAGGTCAGGAAAGGCGAGAACACCGTGATGCCCCCGCACAGCAGCGGGCCGGCCTTCGCCGGGTTCAAGCCTTCAGGCAAGGGGCAGGTCCACAGCCAATGGGCACGCACGCGGTCGGCAAAACCACCGTGGTGGCCGACGATGGTGGGCACGCCAGCGCGGCACAGCTGCGGCTCACCGCCCAGGCAGCTCTTGCAGCTCATGCAGCTGCCCGACATCCAGCCCAGACCGACGCGCTGGCCCAGCTGCAAGCCCTTGGCGCGACTGCCCAAGGCCACGACCGTGCCGATGACCTCGTGCCCGCCCACGATGGGGTAGTTCGAAAAGCCCCATTCGTTGTCGATCAGGGAGAGGTCCGAGTGGCAAAGCCCGCAGTGCTCGACGCGGATCTCGACCTCCTCTGCCCCCAAGGGCCCGGGGTCGTAGTCGAAACGCACCAGGGGCTTGGCGGCCTCCTGGGCGGCCCAGGCATGAACCTGAGACAAAGCGGGAGACGATGCGGGAGACGAAACGGTCGAGCTCATTCGGACATCCTTCATCAAGCAGGTGGGCGTCACGCGACGCAAAACACATCGGGCTGCACATCGGGGAGGGCTTCGCAGGCCGGCCAGTGCGACCGGCGTGCAAGCGCCCCACCCTCACTGGAACTGCTGCAAAAAGCGCAGGTCGCCTTCGTAGAACAGGCGCAGGTCGTTCACACCATAGCGCAGCATGGTCAGGCGGTCCGGACCCAGGCCAAAGGCGAAACCGATGTAGTGCTCCGGGTCCAGGCCGAAGTTGCGCACCACGTTCGGGTGCACCTGGCCGGCGCCGCCCACCTCCAGCCAGCGCCCCTTGAGCGGGCCGGACGCGAATGCGATGTCCACCTCGGCCGAAGGCTCGGTGAAGGGAAAGAAGGACGGGCGGAAGCGGATGTCCAGCTCGTTCGTCTCGAAGAACGTGCTGAAGAAATCGCCCAGCACAGCCTTCAGGTCGGTGAAGCTGACCGACTCGCCGATCCACAGGCCTTCGCACTGGTGGAACATGGGCGAATGCGTGGCGTCGCTGTCGACGCGGTAGGTGCGGCCCGGCGCAATGACGCGGATCTCGGGCATGCGCTCGCCACGCGCGATGGCCTCGGCATGCGCCTTGACGTGCTGCACGGCATGGCGCACCTGCATCGGGCTGGTGTGCGTGCGCAGCAGGTGACCGCCTTCGACGTAGAAGGTGTCGTGCATGGAGCGCGCCGGGTGGTCTTCCGGCGTGTTCAGCGCGGTGAAGTTGTACCAGTCGGCTTCGATCTCGGGGCCATCGGCCACGTCAAAACCCATGGAGCCGAAGATGCCCTCGATGCGCTCGATGCTCAAGGACACCGGGTGGAGTCCGCCCTCGCCACGGCGGCGGCCCGGCAGGGTCACGTCCAGGGATTCGGCACGCAGCTGCTGCGCCAGCTCGGCATCGGCCAGGGACTGGCGGCGCGCATTGAGCAAGCCCTCGACCTGCTGCTTGGCCTGGTTGATGGCCGCACCGCGGGTTTTCTTTTCTTCGGGGCTGAGCGCGGCCATGCCCTTGAGCAACTCGGTCACGCTGCCAGACTTGCCCAGGAATCGGGCCTTGGCATTTTCAAGGTCGGCCGGGTTGGTGGCCGCATCGAAGGCCGCCTGGGCGGATTGCACCAGGGTCTGGAGGTCGCTGGACGAGTCGTTCATCGGATGCATTCGAAAAAAAAGGCCAACACAGGGTTGGCCTTTGGTTCAGATGTGGCGCCAGCTTTCGAAAGAAAACCGGTCGCCATCAGGCTGATGAGATTGTGCTGCGGATCAAGCAGCCAGTTGGGCCTTGGCCGTTGCCACGATGCTGGCGAAGGCGGCAGGGTCGTTCACAGCCATGTCGGCCAGAACCTTGCGATCGATTTCGATCGAGGCCTTCTTGATGCCGGCGATGAACTTGCTGTAGGTCAGGCCCAGAGCGCGGCTGCCGGCGTTGATGCGGGCGATCCACAGGCGGCGGAATTCGCGCTTCTTGGCGCGGCGGTCACGGTAGGCGTATTGACCGGCCTTCATCACCGCCTGCTTGGCGATGCGATAGACGTTCTTGCGGCGACCGCGGAAACCCTTGGCGAGGGCGAGGACTTTTTTGTGACGGGCACGGGCGGTGACGCCACGTTTGACGCGAGGCATGTGTAGCTCCTTCTGCGTTGACTAAGAGGACGATCGAGACGACAGCTGCGTTGCGGGTCTTACAGACCGGCGAAAGGCAGCATCTGAGCCATGTGGCCCATGTTGGTCTCGTGCACGTTGACGGCGCCGCGGAGCTGGCGCTTGTTCTTCGTGGTCTTCTTGGTCAGGATGTGGCGCTTGAAGGCTTGGCCGCGCTTGACGGTGCCACCGGGACGCACGCGAAAACGCTTCTTCGCGCTGCTTTTGGTCTTCATCTTGGGCATGTGATGCTCCTTTTGACTTGTTCCTGTCAGGCGCCACGGCGTCCATGTCCGTGTCTTGATGGCCTGCAGGCACTTGGATGGCGCAGCGGATCACTCCACCGCACCTTTGGAGACCCGAACCTGGTGACCAGACCAGATTCAGGCTTCGGCCTGATCGCTTTGCCCTGGCAAAACACCGGGCAAATCGACCAAAGCCTGACATTGTAGCCGATTATTTCTTCTTCTTGGGGCCCAGCACCATGATCATCTGGCGCCCTTCGAGCTTCGGCATGTTCTCCACGAGGGAGACGTCGGTCAGGTCGTCGCGCACCCGCTCCAGCAGGCGCATGCCCAGTTCCTGGTGGGTGATTTCGCGGCCGCGGAAACGCAGCGTGACCTTGCCCTTGTCGCCGTCCTCCAGGAAGCGGCGCAGGTTGCGCAGCTTGATCTGGTAGTCGGCTTCATCGGTGCCAGGACGGAACTTCACTTCCTTGACTTCGATGACCTTCTGCTTGAGCTTGGCGTCGTGGGCCTTTTTCTGCTCCTGGTACTTGAACTTGCCGTAGTCCATCAGGCGACAGACAGGCGGTTCAGCCGTGGCAGAGATCTCGACCAGATCCACGTCGGCTTCGCCGGCAAGGCGAAGTGCTTCCTGGATGCTGACGATGCCGATGGGCTCGTTTTCCGGGCCGTTGAGACGGACTTCCGGTGCAGTGATTTCACGGTTCAGCCGGTGCTTGCGCTCGTCGTTGCGCGTGCGGCGGTCAAAGAAGTTAGCGATGTCGAATTCCTTCAGGCCCGGGGCCACGCCCCTTCAGCCAATGATCGATGGTCACGCACCCGGCCACCATGGACTGGACCATGTCTGCCCCGAACCACCAGGTCAGACACGCTCCCGCCTTCAGGCCTTGCTGGCGATGTCTTGAGAGATCTTCTGGGAGAAGTCATCGAGTGACATCACACCGAGGTTCTGATTGCCCCGGGCGCGCACGGCGACGGTGCCATCGGCCTTCTCCTTGTCACCGACAACGATGAAGTACGGCACCTTCTGCAACGAATGCTCGCGAATTTTATACGTGATCTTTTCGTTGCGCAAATCCAACTGGACCTTCAAACCCTGTTTCTGCAGCGATTTCGCGATATCGGCCGCGTAATCGGACTGGGCGTCGGTGATGTTCATCACCACCACCTGCACCGGCGCCAGCCACAGGGGCAAGGCCCCGGCGTGCTGCTCGATGAGGATGCCGATGAAGCGCTCCAGCGACCCCAGGATGGCGCGGTGCAGCATCACCGGGTGCTTGCGCTCGCTGGTTTCCGTGACGTATTCGGCACCCAGGCGCTCGGGCATGGAGAAGTCCACCTGGATGGTGCCGCACTGCCAGTGGCGGCCCAGGGCGTCTTTCAGCGTGTACTCGATCTTGGGGCCGTAGAAGGCGCCGTCGCCCACCGCGATGGTGAACTCGCTGCCCGTGGCGCGCAGGCTTTCCATCAGGGCCTGCTCGGCCTTGTCCCAGACCTCGTCGGCGCCAATGCGCTTCTCGGGGCGCGTCGCGACCTTGTAGATGATGTCGGTGAAGCCGAAGTCCTTGTAGACCTTCTGCAACAGCGCGGTGAAATCCACGCACTCCTGCAGGATCTGGTCTTCGGTGCAGAAGACGTGGCCGTCGTCCTGCGTGAAGCCGCGCACGCGCATGATGCCGTGCAGGCCGCCCGAAGGCTCGTTGCGGTGGCACTGGCCGAATTCACCGAAGCGCAACGGCAGGTCGCGGTAGCTCTTGATGCCCTGGTTGAAGATCAGGATGTGGCCCGGGCAGTTCATCGGCTTGAGCGCGTAGTCGCGCTTTTCCGACTCGGTGGTGAACATGTTCTCGCGGTACTTGTCCCAGTGGCCGGTCTTCTCCCACAGCGTCTTGTCGATGATCTGAGGGCCCTTGACCTCCTGGTAGCCGTTGTCGCGGTAGACCTGGCGCATGTACTGCTCCACGGCCTGCCACACCGCCCAGCCCTTGGGGTGCCAGAACACGACGCCCGGCGCGTGGTCGTCGATGTGGAACAGGTCCAGCTCGCGGCCCAGCTTGCGGTGGTCGCGCTTCTCGGCCTCTTCCAGGCGGGTCAGGTAGGCGGCCAGGTCGTCCTTGCTCGTCCAGGCCGTGCCGTAGACGCGCTGCAGTTGCTCGTTGCGGTGGTCGCCACGCCAGTAGGCACCGGCCACCTTCATCAGCTTGAAGTGCTTGAGCTTGCCGGTGCTGGGCACGTGCGGGCCGCGGCACAGGTCGGTGAAGGCGCCTTCGCTGTAGAGCGACACGTCCTGGTCGGCCGGGATGCTCTCGATGATCTCCGCCTTGTAGTGCTCGCCCAGGCCCTTGAAGTAGGCCACGGCCTCATCGCGCGGCAGCACACGGCGCTCGACCTTCTCGTCCTTCTTGGCCAGCTCGGCCATCTTCTTTTCGATGGCTTCGAGGTCTTCGGGCGTGAAGGGGCGCTTGTAGGCGAAGTCGTAATAGAAGCCGTCTTCGATGGTCGGGCCGATGGTGACCTGCGCCTCGGGGAAGAGCTCCTTGACGGCATAGGCCAGCAGGTGGGCGGTCGAGTGGCGGACGATGTCCAGGCCGTCGGCGTCCTTCTCGGTGACGATGGCCAGTTGCTCATCGGCCTCGATGCGATAGGAGGTGTCCACCAGGCGGGCAGAGACGCCCTGCCCCACGCGGCCGGCCAGCGCGGCCTTGGCCAGGCCCGTGCCGATGGAGGCTGCGACTTCGGCCACCGTCACCGGGCCGGGAAATTCACGCTTGGAGCCGTCAGGGAGTTGGATCGCGATCATGGTGTGTGTTCTGTGTCAGGTTCGCCCGCAGTGTGCACGGGCAACAAAAAAGCGCGGTGACGGCCGCGCTTCGTGTGGGAAGGATGCAAAAAAGCAGCGGCCAGCCGACTAGACCTCGGTCGAGGTGCGGGAAGAGGTCGGAGTTCGCGGTGTCATAACCGTGCGTGCCTTTCTACGGTCCTTACCAACGTGGATCTTGGAGGCGAAGCCCGATTGTAGCGTCGACCCCTGCCGCAAACCCGCTGAGCTGATTGCCGCAGCCCACGTCATCCACGCATCATGCCCACTGAGGACAGTGCAAGGTGGTTTCAACCCCCACTGGAGTTTCCATGTCCGCTCGCCACACCCCCGCCCGCTGGCTGCCCCTGAGCGCCATTGCCCTCGCTGCCTGGATCAGCGCCTCGCCCGCCCTCGCCGCCGGCACCCTGATCGGCTGGGCCAGCCTGCCTGCCAACACCCCGGCCGAAGGCCCCACCACCGGCCAGTTCGCCGCCGCCGGCTTCGGCGCCAACGGCATCCTGCTGCCCATCGCCCACGGCCAGGCCGTGCAAGGCTTCTCGGGCGTGCTGCCCGGCCCCACCGCACAGTCCTTCTACGTGATGCCGGACAACGGCTTCGGCACCCAGGCCAACTCGGCCGACGCCCTGCTGCGCATGTACGCACTGCAGCCCGACTTCAAGGTCTGGAGCGGCCAGGGCATCACCGGCAGCGGCACCGTCGCCCCCGTCGGCTTCAAGCATGGCAAGGCCGAAACCAGCTTCGTGCGCAGCACCTTCATCGGCCTGCACGACGCCGACCACAAGATCGGCTTCCCCATCCAGGCCGACCACGCGAACTACTACAACACGCCCGGCAACCCGGCCGTGGATGCCGGCATCCGCGCCGCCCGCCTGCTGACCGGCGCCGACTTCGACATCGAGTCCGTGCGCGCCGACAAGAAGGGCAACCTGTGGTTCGGTGAAGAGTTCGGCCCCTTCCTGGTCAAGACCGACGCCCGCGGCAAAGTGCTGCGCCAGGAAATCCAGCTGCCCAACATCGCCCCGGCCGGCTCGATCAGCACCGGCGCCTGGGTCCAGTCCCCGCAAAACCCCTACCTGGCCGGCGCCACACCCAACCTGGGCGGCTCGCGCGGCTTCGAAGGCATGGCCATCAACCCGCAGCGCGACAGGCTCTACACCCTGCTGGAAGGCAGCGTGACGGGTGATGCCGCCAAGACCCTGCGCATCAACGAGTTCGACATCGACACCGAGCGCTACACCCAGCGCGTCTGGAAGTACAAGCTGGAGGCCAGCGGCACCAACATCGGCGACATGACCGCCGTGAACGAGCACGAGTTCCTGGTGCTGGAGCGCAATGGCGCCACCGCCACCAGCGGCGGCACGCCCTTCAAGAAGGTGTTCAAGATCGACATCAACAAGCTCGATGCCGACGGCAACGTGGACAAGGTCGAGATCGTCGACCTGATGAACATCGCCGATCCGCACGACCTCAACGGCGACGGCAGCGCGACCTTCACCTTCCCCTACGTCACCATCGAGGACATCCTGATCCTCGACAGCACCACCATCCTGGTGATGAACGACAACAACTTCCCCGGCGGCGGCGGCCGCAGCGCCTCGCCGGACATCAACGAGTTCCTGAAAATCAAGCTGGACGCCCCGCTGGCCCTGCAGCAGCCCGTGCCCCTGCCCGGCCGTGGCCACCGCGACCATGACGAGCGCGACGAGCAGGACGACGACCGCGACACCGATCACGGCGATCGCAACCACAAGCGCTGACCTCCAGCCGCCGTCCCGTCCCATCATCCACGGATGAACGGGGCGGCAGCCCAGGTTGAGCCCATGAAAAAAACGGCACCCGAGGGTGCCGTTTCCGGTTCTGCTGCATCAGCAACCGGGCCTCGCGGCCCGCGCTGATCAGTGGAACTGTTCTTCTTCGGTCGAGCCGGTCAGGGCCTTCACGGAGGACGAACCGCCCTGGATCACGGTGGTCACGTCGTCGAAGTAGCCAGCGCCGACTTCCTGCTGGTGCGACACGAAGGTGTAGCCCTTCTCGCGGGCTGCGAATTCGGGCTCTTGCACCATTTCGGTGTAGTGCTTCATGCCTTCGCCGCGGGCGTAAGCGTGGGCGAACTGGAAGGTGTTGAACCAGTTGATGTGGATGCCAGCCAGCGTGATGAACTGGTACTTGTAGCCCAGGGCCGACAGGTCGTCCTGGAACTTGGCGATCTGCTTGTCGTCCAGGTTCTTCTTCCAGTTGAAGGAAGGCGAGCAGTTGTACGACAGCAGCTTGCCCGGGCACTTGGCGTGCACGGCTTGGGCGAACTCGCGGGCGAAGCCGATGTCAGGCACGCCGGTTTCGCACCACACCAGGTCGGCGTAGGGAGCGTAGGCCACGCCACGGCTGATGGATTGCTCCAGGCCGTTCTTGACGCGGTAGAAGCCTTCCTGCGTGCGCTCGCCGGTCAGGAAGGGCTTGTCGTTGGCGTCGTGATCGGAGGTGATCAGGTTGGCGGCTTCAGCGTCGGTGCGGGCCAGAACGATGGTGGGCACGCCCATCACGTCGGCAGCGAAACGAGCAGCGATCAGCTTCTCGATGGCTTCTTGCGTGGGAACCAGCACCTTGCCACCCATGTGACCGCACTTCTTCACGGCGGCCAGCTGGTCTTCGAAGTGAACGCCAGCGGCACCGGCGGCGATCATGTTCTTCATCAGTTCGAAGGCGTTCAGAACGCCACCGAAACCGGCTTCAGCGTCAGCGACGATGGGCAGGAAGTAGTCAACGAACTGCTCGTCGCCGGGGTTGATGCCACGCGACCACTGGATTTCGTCAGCACGCTTGAACGTGTTGTTGATGCGGCGAACCATGGTGGGCACCGAGTCGTACGCATACAGCGACTGGTCGGGGTACATGGTTTCGGAGGTGTTGCCGTCGGCAGCAACCTGCCAGCCCGACAGGTACACGGCTTCCAGGCCAGCCTTGGCCTGTTGCATGGCTTGACCGGCGGTGATGGCGCCGAAAGCGTTCACGTAGCCCTTCTTGGCACCGCCGTTGACCTTCGCCCACAGCTTCTCAGCGCCGTTCTTGGCCAGCGTGTACTCGGGCTGCAGGCTGCCGCGCAGGCGAACCACGTCAGCAGCAGAGTAGCCGCGCTTGACGAGCTTCCAACGGGGGTTTTCGGCCCAGTCCTTTTCCAGGGCAGCGATTTGCTGTTCACGGGTGAGTTGAGTCATGACGATCTCCGGGGTTGAAGGGAGGTGCTAGAAAACCCGCACTGTAGCAGCAATTCTTCGCCGCGGTAAACACTTATGTCTTATATAAGACCACTCATTTGAGGGGATCTCACAACAGGGTCAACAGGCTTTCCGCACGGTCGTGCGAAATGTCATGATGTGGCCGATCGCCAAGCCGGCCGGCAGCCGGACGCACCTTGCAGGAGCCCTTCCGTGGATCTGAATCTGGACGCCCTCTGGATGCCCTTCACCGCCAACCGCGACTTCAAGCGGTCGCCCCGGCTGCTGAGCAAGGCCCAAGGCATGCACTACTGGACCCCGGAGGGGCGACAGGTCCTGGATGCCACGTCCGGCCTGTGGTGCGTCAATGCCGGCCACGCCCGGCCGCGCATCGTCGAGGCCATCGCCCGGCAGGCGGCCGAGATGGACTACGCCCCGCCCTTCCAGATGGGGCACCCACTGGCCTTCGAGCTGGCCGACCGCCTGCTGCACATCGCACCGGCGGGCCTGGACCGGGTGTTCTTCACCAACTCCGGCTCGGAATCGGTGGACACGGCCCTGAAGATCGCCCTGGCCTTCCAGCGCGTGCGCGGCGAGCCCCAGCGCACCCGCCTGATCGGGCGCGAGCGCGGCTACCACGGCGTCAACATCGGCGGCACGGCCCTGGGCGGCATCGGCGGCAACCGCAAGCTGTTTGGCAGCGCGCTCAGCGGCGTCGACCACCTGCGCCACACCCACGATCTGGCGCGCAACGCCTTCAGCCGCGGCCAGCCCGCGCATGGCGCCGAATTCGCGGATGACCTGGAGCGCCTCATCGCCCTGCACGACGCCTCGACCATCGCGGCCGTCATCGTCGAACCCATGGCCGGCTCCACCGGCGCGCTGATGCCGCCCCAGGGCTACCTGCAGCGCCTGCGCCAGTTGTGCGACCAGCATGGCATCCTGCTCATCTTCGACGAGGTCATCACCGGCTTCGGGCGCCTGGGCGCACCGTTCGCGGCCCAGCACTACGGCGTCATCCCCGACCTCATGACCACGGCCAAGGGGCTGACCAACGGCTGCGTGCCGATGGGCGCGGTGTTCGTGAAACGCGAGCTCCACGACGCGTTCATGCAAGGCCCGCCCACCGCCATCGAGCTGCCCCATGGCTACACCTACTCCGGCCACCCGCTGGCCTGCGCCGCCGCCCTGGCCACACTGGACACGCATGCGGAAGAAGGCCTGCTGACGCGCGCCACCGAGCTGCACCCGGCCATGGAGGCCGCCATGCACAGCCTGGCGGGCTTGCCCCACGTCATCGACGTCCGCAACACCGGCCTGGTGGGCGCCGTGGAGTTCGCCCCGCGCGAAGGCGCACCGGGGCGCCGGGCCTTCGAGGTCTTCCTGGCGTGCTGGGAGGCCGGCGTGCTGGTGCGTGCCACGGGCGACACCATCGCCATCTCGCCGCCGCTGATCGTCAGCGAGGCGCAGCTCCAGCACATCGCCGACACCCTGCGCACGGCCATCACCCAGGTCGCCTGAGCCTGACAGGTCCACGGCGCAAGGCCAAACGGGCAAGGCCAAACAAAAAGCCGCCCCTCCGGCCAGGAGGCGGCGGCTTGGCGAAAGCCTGTGGCCCCAGGCGGGAGCCACGCGACCTTCAGGTCAGTGTTGCTTCTTGAAAGCTTCCAGACCGCTGACCACTTCGGCCTTGGCGGCATCGATGCCTTCCCAGCCCGTGACCTTCACCCACTTGCCGGGCTCCAGATCCTTGTAGTGCTCGAAGAAGTGCTTGATCTGATTGATCAGCAGCTCAGGCAGGTCTTCCAGCTTCTGGATGCCCTTGTACATGGCGCAGATCTTTTCGGTCGGCACGGCCACCAGCTTGGAGTCGCCGCCGGCCTCGTCTTCCATCTTCAGGATGCCCAGCGGACGGCAGGGGATGACCACGCCCGGCTGCAGGGGGAAGGGGGTGACCACCAGCACGTCGACCGGGTCGCCGTCGGCGGCGATGGTCTGGGGCACGTAGCCGTAGTTGCAGGGGTAGTGCATGGCCGTGCCCATGAAGCGGTCGACAAAGACCGCGCCGGTTTCATGGTCGATCTCGTACTTGATCGGATCGGCGTTGGCAGGGATCTCGATGATGACGTTGAACGCGTCGGGCGCTTTGGCGCCAGCAGGAACATTGAGCAGGCTCATGGTGGTAGGCTCGTCAGGTTGCAAAATGCGAGGCAGCCGCCAGTGTAGGCGATGCAAGGCCCCTCTCCGCCGGGGGCCGGACGCATCGGGGTGGGCGCCCCGGCAGCAACATTGTCAAATCAGAGACAATTTCACACGGCGGTTGCTGCGCCGCACAAAAAATCCCTTGCATTCGCTGAGCGCAGTCCTATACTGAGCATCATGTTGCATCGCAGCAAAGACAGAGAAGTCGCTGCAGTTGCAATCAACCCAACCACCCAACGGAGATTGACATGCTGACTGCCGAACAAATCCTGGCCACCCAGAAGGCCCAAATCGCTTCCCTGTTCGACCTGGGCCAGAAGGCCTTCGAAGGCGTCGAAAAGGTTCTCGAACTGAACATGCAAGTGGCCAAGACCACCCTGGACGAAGCCGCCGAGCACGCCAAGGCTGTGCTGGCCGTCAAGGACGCTCAAGAGTTGCTGGCCCTGCAAGCTTCGCTGCTGCAACCCTCCGCCGAAAAGGCTGCCGCCTACGGCCGTCACCTGTACGACATCGCCTCGTCCACCAGCGCCGAAGTGAGCAAGCTGGCCGAGTCGCAAGTCGCTGACGCCCAGAAGAAGTTCGCCGCTGTCGTCGACAACGCCGTGAAGAACGCCCCCGCCGGCACCGAAAACGCTGTGGTTCTGGTCAAGTCGGCCGTCGCCGCCGCCAACAACGCTTTCGACTCGGTGCAAAAGGCTGCCAAGCAAGCCGCCGACGTGGCCGAAGCCAACTTCCAGGCCATCACCAACACCGCCGTGAAGGCCACCCAGGCTGCCACGACCAAGCGCAAGACCGCTGCCTGAGATCCCGCGGTGGCGCACACCGGCCTGGCGCGTTGACAATTCTTTGCACGTTGCTCAGGCCTGCTCGGTTGAACTTCCGAACGCCACCCCGATCTCTGAGGATGCCGCCCTGGACAAGCGGCACTCCCTGAAAGGTTGTCTCCTCGGTACCTCTTGAACCTTTTCTAAGGTACCTTTCAGCCCGATGGTTCGCCATCGGGCTTTTTTCTGCGCGTCGCCTTTCCTCCTGCCCCTCCTCTCAGCCTGCTGTCCATGATCCCCTGGCTGGCCCCGGACACCCCCTTCCCTGACACGGCCCAGGCCCTCGGCCCCGACTCCGAGGCGCCCGGCCTGCTCGCCGCTGGCGGCGACCTCAGCCCGCAGCGGCTGGAGATGGCCTACCGGCGCGGCATCTTCCCCTGGTTCAGCGAAGGCCAGCCCGTGCTCTGGTGGACCACCGACCCGCGCATGGTCTTGCCCGTGGCAGAGTTCAAGTTCTCGCGCTCGCTGCGCAAGACGGTGCAACGCTTCCTGCGCACCCCGGGGTGCGAGGTGCGCATCGACAGCGACTTCGATGCGGTGATGCGCGCCTGCGCCCTCACCCCGCGCGACGGACAGCATGGCACCTGGATCCTGCCGGAGATGCGCGCCGTCTACGCGCAATGGCACCGCCAGGGACGCGTCCACTCCTTCGAAACCTGGGTGGATGGCGTGCTGGTGGGTGGCCTCTATGGCGTCTGCCTGGGGCGCATGTTCTTTGGGGAGTCGATGTTCGCCCACCGCACGGACGCCTCGAAGATCGCCCTGGCCGCGCTGGTGGCCTTCTGCCGTCGCCACGGCATCGCCCTGATCGACTGCCAGCAGGAAACGGCCCACCTGGCCTCTTTGGGCGCACGACCCTGGCCCAGGACCCGGTTCGAGGGGCACCTGAATCAGGTGACGGCCCTGCCCCCGCCCGGGGATTGGACCTATGATGAATCGCTCTGGCTCGAATTGACCGGAGAGGTTCCCTCCTGACCGGCCCGTGACCCACCCCAAAGACCTGCCTCTGGCGTCGCTGCAGTTCTACGCCACAGCGCCCTACCCCTGCAGCTACCTGGACGGACGCACCGCGCGCTCACAGGTGGCCACGCCCAGCCACGTCATCAACGCGGACGTGTATTCGGGTCTGGTGACCAGCGGCTTCCGCCGCAGCGGCATGTTCACCTACCGGCCGCATTGCGATGGCTGCCGGGCCTGCGTGCCCCTGCGCCTGCCGGTGGACCGCTTTCAGCCCACCCGCAGCCAGGCGCGGGCCTGGAAGGCCCACCAGCACTTGCAGGCCCAGGTGCTGCGCCTGTGCTTCAGCCCGGAGCATTACCAGCTCTACCTGCGCTACCAGGCGGGCCGCCACCGCGGCGGCGGCATGGACCATGACTCGGTCGACCAGTACACGCAGTTCCTGCTGCACAGCCGCGTCAACTCCCGGCTGGTGGAGTTCCGAGAGCCGCCCGGCCCCGGTGAAACCCAGGGCAAGCTGAAGATGGTGTCGGTGCTGGACGTGCTCAACGACGGGCTGTCGGCGGTCTACACGTTCTACGAGCCCGAACCCCACACCAGCTACGGCAGCTACAGCATCCAGTGGCAGATCCGGCAGGCGCGGGAGCTGGGCCTGCCCTACCTCTACCTGGGCTACTGGATCGCCGAGAGCCCGAAGATGTCTTACAAGACGAAGTTCGTGCCCCACCAGCTGCTCATCGGCGGCCAGTGGCGCGAGGGCTGAGGCTGCGGCGCCGCGGCCGACCGCGGCTTCACCCCACGCACCCTCAAGGCGTCAACAGCACCTCGCCGGACACCGTCACGGACAGCACGCCCTTGCCCGGCGCCACCGGCAGCGGGGCGTCGGCGGACATGGCCTCGGCCTTGGCCCGCATCGCCATGAGCACCGGCCGCGGCTCGAAGCCAGGCTCGGTGGACGACACCGAGATGGCGCCCAGGGTGTAGCCCTTCATGCCGAAGTCACGGGCGATCTGCGCGGCCCGGGCCTTGAAGCGCCCGATGGCTTCGCTGGTCAGCCGGCTTTCGTGCTGCTCGCGCACGGCACGCGACAGGGCATGGCTGACGTTCGCCACATTGAGCTGGTTGAGCTTGCCCGCCGCCTGCGAAATCCGGGAGGCGTCGTTGCCTGACAGCACCAGCTGGGCCGTGCCCTGCCAGCCAATGGGCTTGCCATTGCTGCCATAGCGGGGGTAGACGTTGAAGCTGCCGGTGCGCACGCTCAGGGCCTCGGGCGTGGTCGCCTGCGCGTGCTTGCGCGCCTCGGTCAAGGCGGCATCCAGCACGCGCTTGAGCTCGGCCTGCACGTCGGCCGCCTGGGCGCCTTCCTTGACGGCCTCCAGCGTGACGGTGAGCTGGTCCTGGGTGAGCTCCTCCGTGGCCGTGGCCGAGAACTGCACGGCATTGCTGCGTCCCGGCTCGGCCAGGGCTGGCGCCTGGAAGGCGGCCAGAGGCAGGCCCAGGGCCAGTGCGGGCAGGACGCGGCGGGTGGCTTGGGCAATGAAACGGGGCATGGGCGGAACCTCTCTGGAGTGAAGGGCCTGTTTTAACGCAGTCCACCCCTGTTGCGACGACCCGGCAGCGCGCCGTTGCCACGGCTTGACGAGAGCGTCTGATGTCGGCAAGATTTGTAACAAGCGGTCAGAACCATCGGTTTGCCCCTCGCAAACTGCGCACAATCCGCGCTTGTTACAAATGCCGAGGACCCCCGCATGACCCCCACCAACGCCAACCAGCGCCCGGACCGAGTCCTGGTGGTCGACGACGACGCCCGCATCCGCGACCTGCTGCGCCGCTACCTCAGCCAGGAAGGCTTCGAGGTGCTGCTGGCCGAAGACGCCAAGGCGCTCAACCGGCTGCTGACCCGCGAGACCGTGGACCTCATCGTGCTGGACCTGATGCTGCCCGGTGAGGACGGCCTGTCCATCTGCCGCCGCCTGCGTGCCGCCAACGACAGCACGCCCATCATCATGCTGACCGCCAAGGTCGAGGACGTGGACCGCATCGTCGGCCTGGAAGTCGGCGCCGACGACTACCTGCCCAAGCCCTTCAACCCGCGCGAGTTGCTGGCCCGCATCCATGCCGTGCTGCGCCGCCGCCCGGCCCAGGAAGCCCCTGGCGCGCCAGCCAAGGAAGCGCAGACCGTCACCTTCGGTCCGTTCGAGTTCGACCTGGCCCTGCGCCGTCTGAGCAAGGAAGGCGAGCCCATCGCGCTGACCACGGGCGAGTTCTCCATGCTCAAGGCCCTGGTGCGCCATCCGCGTCAACCGCTGAGCCGCGACAAGCTGGCCCAACTGGCCCGCGGCCGCGAGTTCGAGCCGTTTGACCGCAGCCTCGATGTGCAGATCTCGCGCTTGCGCAAGATGATCGAGCCCGATCCGGCACAGCCGCGCTACATCCAGACCGTCTGGGGCGTGGGCTATGTGTTCGTGCCGGACGGCGGGGCCTGATCGATGCCTCGCAAGCGTTTCGCGCTCAGTCTCTTCTGGCGAACCTTCATCCTGCTGGGCCTGTTGCTGGCCGCGGGCATCTTCGCCTGGCTGCAGACCTTCCGGGCGATGGAGTTCGAGCCCCGCGCGGTGCAATCCGCCCAGCAGATCGCCAGCCTGGTGAACCTGTCGCGGGCGGCGCTGCGCTATGCCGATGCCATCAACCGCGTCACGCTGATCAAGACGCTGTCGGACCAGGAGGCCATCCGCCTCAAGCCGCGCGAGCCCTCGGACCGCTATGAGCCCTTCGAGGTCAGCCGCCTGACGCGCACCATCAGCGAGGAGCTGCACTCCCGCCTGGGGCCGGCAACCATCGTGGCCAGCGCGGTCAACGGCGTGCCGGGGCTGTGGGTGGGCTTCCAGATCGAGCGCGACAACTACTGGCTGCAGGCCGACCCCAACCGCGTGGGGCCGCTGACGGGGCGCACGTGGTTCGCCTGGGTGGGCATCGCTTTCGTGGCCACGCTGCTGGGCTCGGCCGTGATCGCGCGGCTGATCAACCAGCCGCTCAAGGAGCTGTCGTTCGCGGCCAGCCGCATCCGCGAAGGCGAGTACGACTCGGTGCTGGACGAGTCGATGATCACCCGCGAGATCCGCGAGGTGAACCAGGGCTTCAACCGCATGGCGCGGGAGCTGGCCAAGGTCGACGAGGACCGGGCCGTGATGCTGGCCGGCATCTCGCACGACCTGCGCACCCCCCTGGCCCGCCTGCGCCTGGAAGCCGAGATGAGCGTGGTCGACGAAGAGGCCAAACGCAACATCGCGGCCGACATCGACCAGCTCGACGCCATCATCGACAAGTTCATGGACTACGCGCGGCCGGGCAACGTCGAGCTGGTGCCCGTGCACGTGTCCTCGGTGGTGGACAAGGCGATCAGCCAGTTCCGCGACACCAAGCGCATCCGCATCACGGCCAAGCTGCCCATCGACACCCGTGTCATGGCCGACGAGACCGAGTTGGGCCGCGTGCTCACCAACCTGTTCGAGAACGCGCGCCGCTACGGCCGCAACACCTACACGGGCATCACCAACGTGGACGTGGGCTACACGCGCTCCGGCTCCTGGGTGATCCTGAGTGTGCGCGACCACGGCCCGGGTGTGGCGCCAGAGAAGCTGTCGCAGCTGACCACGCCCTTCTTCCGTGGCGATGCGGCCCGCACCGCCGCGACCGGTGCCGGCCTGGGTCTGGCCATCGTCGACAAGGCCCTGCAGCGCATGGGCGGCGATTTCGAGTTGGCCAACGCGCCCGGCGGCGGCCTGATCGCGCACATCAAGCTCAAGCGGGCGCCTTGAGTCCCTTGAGCCGCGCCACTGGCTCCTGGTGCACCCGAGGCCCTCAGCCGGCGCGGCAGAGCAGGCAGACGGCGCGCGCCTCGATGGCTCGCCCCTCGCCGACCGACCCCATGTTCTCGGCCGTCTTGGCCTTGACGTTCACCGCATCCACCTGCAGGCCCAAGGCCCGGGCGATGCACTCGCGCATGGCCGGGATGTGGGGCGCCATCTTGGGGGCCTGTGCCACGATGGTGGCGTCGATGTTGACGATGCCCCAGCCGGCGGCAGCCACGCGGCGGGCGGCCTCCTGCAGCAGGACGACCGAATCCGCGCCTTTGAAGGTGGGGTCGGAGTCGGGGAAGTGCCGGCCGATGTCCCCCAGGGCCGCAGCGCCGAGCAGGGCGTCGGTGATGGCGTGGAGCAGCGCATCCGCGTCAGAGTGACCCAGCAGGCCGTGGGTGTGGGGGATGGTGACGCCACCCAGGATCAGCGGGCGGCCTTGCACCAGGGCGTGGGTGTCCCAGCCTTCCCCGATGCGCATGGCGGATGGATTCATGTCGGTGGGGCCGCGGCGGGCCCGGGGTGAAACTGACGCCATTGTCGCGCAGGCAGACGCGGTGTGGCCCAGGACCTGGCGCCCGGCCATCACACCAATGTGGTGCACGCCATGGGCGCCAGGCAGCAGAGCACCACTTGAGTGCACAACATGCATGATCAGGTGCGAATCGGGCCTGCGTCTGGCCCATGTCCGTGCGCATCGCAGAATTTCCGCCCCAAATTCAGGCACGGCAATTGCTTCATTTGGTGCAAGACATCATTTTGGACGACCATCCGCTTCATGTCGGTGCGTCCGCGTTCTTTGAATCTCTTTCTGGCGATTGCACATGGAACAACTCAAACAAGGCGCTGACGCGCTGTTCATCCTGCTGGGTGCCGTGATGGTGCTGGCCATGCACGCAGGCTTCGCATTCCTGGAGCTGGGCACGGTGCGGGGCAAGAACCAGGTCAATGCCCTGGTCAAGATCCTGGTGGATTTCTGCGTCTCGACCATCGTCTACTTCTTCGTCGGCTACACCATCGCGTACGGCGTGGACTTCTTTGCCGGTGCCGGCACCCTGGCGCAGAACAACGGCTACGCCCTGGTGAAGTTCTTCTTCCTGCTGACCTTCGCCGCGGCCATTCCGGCCATCATTTCGGGTGGCATCGCCGAGCGCGCCAAGTTCGGCCCGCAACTGCTGGCCACGGCCATCATCGTCGGCGTGTTCTACCCTCTGTGCGAAGGCGCGGTGTGGAACAACAAGTTCGGCTTCGAGGACTGGCTGCAGTCGGTGACGGGCGCCCCCTTGCATGACTTTGCCGGCTCGATCGTCGTGCACGCCTTCGGTGGCTGGATCGCGCTGCCGGCCGTGCTGATCCTGGGTGCGCGCCGCAACCGCTACCGCAAGGACGGCGCGATGTCGGCCCACCCGCCGTCGAGCATCCCCTTCCTGGCCCTGGGCTCGTGGATCCTGGCCGTGGGCTGGTTCGGCTTCAACGTCATGAGCGCCCAGACCATCGACAAGATCTCGGGCCTGGTGGCGGTGAACTCGCTGATGGCCCTGGTGGGCGGCACCCTGGTGGCCGTGCTGCTGGGCAAGAACGACCCGGGCTTCGCCTACAACGGCCCCCTGGCCGGCCTGGTGGCGGTGTGCGCGGGCTCGGACGTCATGCATCCCGCCGGCGCCCTGGTGGTCGGCGCCGTGGCCGGTGCGCTGTTCGTCGTCATGTTCACCCTGGTGCAGAACAAGCTGAAGATCGATGACGTGCTGGGCGTGTGGCCCCTGCATGGCCTGTGCGGCGCCTGGGGGGGCATCGCCGCGGGCATCTTCGGCCAGACGGCCCTGGGTGGCGCAGGTGGCGTGCAGCTGGGCACGCAGGTGCTGGGCACGCTGATCGTGGTGGGCTTTGCCCTGCTGACCGGCGGCCTGGTGTACGGTGTGCTGAACAAGGCCATGGGCCTGCGCTTGAGCCAGGAAGAAGAATTCGATGGCGCAGACCTGTCGCTGCACCGCATCCGCTCGACACCGGAGCAGGAAGTCTCCTGGTGATCCTCCCAGCCCGGCCCCGCCGGGCTTTTTTCATGGCGCTCGGGCAGGAGGGTCGCTCATGGACAAAAAAGCCAAAATGGCTAAAATGAAACACCCCATCAGCCGCCCACCGCCATGACCGCCCTGCACCTGCGCAACCCCCTCGGTGACAACGTGGACGTCCCGGAGTTCTCTGCCACCGAAGCCAAGAACAGCTTTGGCCGGGTGCTGGACACGGCGTCCAGCCAGGGCATGGTCGCCATCACCAAACGGGATCGCACCACGGCCGTGGTGCTGTCGCTCGATGCCTATCAGGCGCTGCTGGATGCACGCGATCAGGCCCTGGGCAGCCTGAGCCATGAGTTCGACGCCCTGCTGATGCAGATGCAGACCCCGGCGTCGCGCCAGGGCATGATGGCCGCTTTCGATGCCTCGCCCGAAGCCATGGGGCAGGCCGCACTGGCCGCAGCCCAAGCCCCGCGCTGAATGGCGCCTCAGGCCCCCCTCCCCCGGGCGCCCCGACTGTTCGTGCTGGCGGGCACCAACGGTGCCGGCAAAAGCAGCATCGGTGGCGCCATGATCCGAGCCAGCGGCGCCCAGTACTTCAACCCGGACGAGGCCGCGGCCCGCATCCGCCAGGCCCAGCCGCACCTCAGCGCCACGCAGGCCAACAGCGCTGCCTGGCACGAGGGCAAGCGCCTGTTGCAGCACGCCATTGCCCAGCGGCTGGACTACCAGTTCGAAACCACCCTGGGCGGCCAGAGCCTGGCGAAGTTGCTGCGCCAGGCGGCCGATGCCGGCTTCGAGGTCCGCATCTGGTACGTGGGGCTGGCCAGCCCGGAGCACCATCTGGCGCGGGTGAAGGCACGGGTGCGCCAGGGGGGGCACGACATCCCCGAGGCCGACATCCGCCGCCGCTTCGACCAGAGCCGGCTGCAGCTCATCCAGTTGCTTGCGCATCTGACCGAATTGCGCGTCTACGACAACACCGCAGAAGCAGATCCCCACCAAGGCCAGCCGCCCAGGCCACGGCTGCTGTTGCACTGGCAAGCACCGCGCGTGCTGGCTCCGAGCGATGCCGCGAGCCTGGCGAGCACCCCGGCGTGGGCCAAGCCCATCGTGATGGCGGCGCTCAAGAACGCGGTCTCGCGTCAGCCCGCCGCCATCAGCCCCGCGTCGCCAGCAGGCGCTCGGCCAAAGCGAAATCCGCGGGCCAGGTGAGCTTGAAGTTTTCCCAGTCACCCGGCACCAGGCGGGGGGCATGGCCCAGCGCCTCGATGGCACTGGCTTCGTCTGTGATGGCTGCGGCCGTGGCAGCGTCAGAGAGCGCCGACACCAGCGCCGGACGCAACAGCCCCAGGCGGAACATCTGCGGGGTCTGCGCCGCCCATTTGGCCGTGCGGTCGACCGTGGACTGCGCGCGGGGCTCCCCACCCGGGCCCTTCACGGCAGCCTTGAGGGTGTCGGCCAGCGGCAAGGCCAGCAGCCCGCCCACCTCGTCGGCTTCACACGCCTCGATCAGTCGCTCCACCCAGGCCGGCTGAAGCAGGCAGCGCGCGGCATCGTGCACCAGCACCCAGTCGTGCGGCTGCGCACCGCGGGCCAGCAACTCCGCCAGGCCGTTGGTGACGCTGTCCGCGCGGGAGGCGCCCCCGACGCGGGCCACCCAGGCGCGCTCCCCGGTGAACCCGGGAACGTGCCGTTCGAACTGCGCATCGGTGGGCGACAGCACCACCAGCGTGGCAGCCAGCCCCGGCACGGCCTGCAGCGCCGCCAGCGTGTGCGCCACCACGGCACGCCCGGCCACCGGGTGGTATTGCTTGGGGCCACCCACGCCCGCACGCGCCCCCACCCCGGCACAGGGCACGAGCGCGAAACAACGCGGCTTGAAATCGGACGAAGCCATCACGTAAGACATGGCGCGATTGTCCACCGGGGCTCGCCGCGCCCTCGCAAAAAATCCTGCCAGGGTGGAATATGGCGCCGGGTGGGCGCGTACACCCCATGACATCCCGCCCAACCCAAGCCTAAGGAGCCCCACCATGCGCACCCCGAACACGCTCGCCTGGATGACGATCGCCGCCCTGACCCTGGCCGGCTGCACCACTTACCGAGCCAGCCCACCCGTGCCTGCCAATTTCGCGCAGGGCCTGCTGGTGGGCACCAACCAGATGACGCTCTACACCTTCGACAAGGATGCTGCCGGCTCTGGCAAGAGCGTCTGCAACGGCCCTTGCGCCACCAACTGGCCGCCGCTGCTGGCCGAGGCCAACGCCCAGCCCTCGGGTGATTTCAGCCTGGTGACCCGCGACGATGGACGCAAGCAATGGGCGCTCAAGGGCCGCCCGCTGTACTTCTGGGCCAAGGACCAGAAGCCCGGCGACGCCACGGGCGACGGCTTCAACCAGGTCTGGCACGCCGTCAGGCCCTGAGCCCATGGACAGCGAGGCCCTGGTCGCGGTCATCCCCAGCCTGCGCCGCTACGCACGGGCCCTGGTCGGCGATCGCGCCATGGCCGACGACCTCGTGCAAGACACGCTGGAGCGCGCATGGCGTCACGCTGCGCGCTGGCAGGCCGACCGCAGCCTGCGCGCCTGGCTGTTCACCATCATGCACAACGTCCGCGTCGACCAGTTGCGCCGCAGCCCGCCGCCCGGCATGCTGCAGCCCCTCGATGCGCTGGACGACCACGGCGCAGGGCCCCACGCCCGCGCCACGCAACACGACGGGCTGGCGTTGCGCGACCTGGCCACGGCCCTGATGGCCCTGCCCGAAGAGCAACGCGCCGTGCTCCTGCTGGTGGGGCTGGAAGACATGAGCTATGCCGAAGTGGCCGCGACGCTGGGCACGCCCATCGGCACGGTGATGTCGCGCCTGTCCCGAGGGCGCGACAGGTTGCGCCAGCAACTGGCGGCATCCGCCCCCGCGCCCAGGCTGAAGGTGATGAAATGAACGATCAGACCACGCAGGGCCCCGAGGATGATGGCGTGAGCGAAGCCGAGCGCCAGGCATGGGTCGATGGCGAACTGCCCCCCGAAGCCCTGGCCCGGGTGACCCGCTGGCTGGAGGGTCACCCCGATGCGGCACGACAGGCGCACACCGACCGCGTCCACCGGCAGCGCCTGTCTGGCCTGCACCGCGAGGTGCTGGACGAATCCATTCCTGAGGCCCTGCTGGCTGCCGCTCGCCCGCCCGCCCGAGGTCGACGGCCCTCGCTCTGGCACCGCCTGGCGCAAGGCATGCCCTCCCTCTTCCCGCCGGCCTGGGTTGCGGCCATGCTGCTGGCCGTGGTCAGCGGTGCGCTGGGCGGTGCCGCAGGCTGGTGGGGACATGCCCACCACATGGCGGACGCCGCTGGCATCAACGGCAGCGGCGACAGCGGCGGGCCGCGCTCGGCTTCCTTGCCCATGGCCTGGGTGCAGCAGGCCGCGGTGGCGCACGCCGTGTTCACGCCGGACCCCAAGCGCCCCGTCGAAATCGGCGCCGACCAGGAAGCGCAACTGACCCGCTGGCTGACCCGCCGCACCGGCGCCGAGGTGCGTCCGCCGCAATTGCAGGCGCTGGGCTGGACGCTCGTTGGCGGCCGGCTGCTGCCCGGGGACAGCGGGCCGGTGGCCCAACTCATGTACGAGCGCTCGCAGGGCCAGCCACCGGAGCGCCTGACGCTGTACATCAGCCGGCATCGCGCACCGCCGGCAGACGGGGCACAGGACACCGCCTTCCGCTTCGTGCAGCAAGGCGATCTCCACCTGTTTTACTGGGTCGATCAGGGCACCGGCTACGCCCTGTCTGCCCAAGTGCCCCGGCAAACGCTGGCCCGGGTGGCCACCGAGGTCCATGCGCAGCTGGAGGGCCACGCCACCCGAGCAGGCACGCCCCGATAAAATGCCCGCTCAGCCCAGTTTCACGCCCGCCTCCCACAGAGATGCGGGCGGTTTGCCATTGCCGCGCCCGGATCCTGCATGTTGCCCGCCCTGCCCCTCCCGAACATCGCCCCCGGCAAACGCCACACCGTGCCCCGCCCCGCAGGCTCCGCAGACGCGGCCTTGCTGGCGCACTTCACCCGCGCACGCCAGGCACAGGGGCAGCTGACCGCGCTGCTGACCGCCGACCCCGCGGACGCCCAACGCCTGCTCGACGAGGTGGCGTTCTTCGCGCCGGAGTTGCGCTGCGCCATCTTCCCTGACTGGGAGACGCTGCCCTACGACACCTTCTCGCCCCACCAGGACCTGATCTCCGAACGCCTGGCCACGCTGTGGCGCATGCAGAACGGCGTCGGCGGCGAGGGCGACAAAGGCGTCGACCTGGTCATGCTGCCGGCCACCACCGCGCTGACGCGGCTGGCACCGCCCTCCTTCCTGGCGGCCTACACCTTCCACTTCAAGCAAAAGCAGAAGCTCAACGAAGCCGCGCTGAAGTCCCAGCTCACGCTGGCCGGCTACAACCATGTCAGCCAGGTGGTGTCGCCGGGGGAATACGCCGTGCGGGGCGGCCTCATCGACCTCTACCCCATGGGCTCGCCGGTACCCTACCGTGTCGACCTGTTCGGTGACGAGATCGACTCCATCCGCACCTTCGACCCGGACACGCAGCGCAGCCTCTATCCCGTGCCCGAAGTGCGCCTGCTGCCTGGCCGCGAGTTCCCGATGGACGAGGCCGCGCGCGGGGCCTTCCGCAACCGCTGGCGCGAACGCATCGAAGGCGACCCGACCAGATCGCGCATCTACAAGGACATCGGCACGGGCGTGGCCACAGCCGGCATCGAGTACTACCTGCCGCTGTTCTTCGACGACACCGCCTCCTTCTTCCAGCACCTGGGCGACCCCGGCCAAGGTGGCGCTGCCGTGGTGCTGCATGGCGACATCGACGAAGCCCTGCGCCGCTTCTGGACCGAAACCCGCGAGCGCCACCGCTTCCTGCAGCACGATCCCGAGCGCCCCCTGCTGCCGCCCGAAGACATCTTCCTCAAGCCCGACGAGTTCTTCGCGCTGGCCAACGCGCACGCCGTGCTGGCCGTGCGCGGCAACGAGCCTTCCGAGTCCCCCGCCTGGGCCCGCCCCCTGCCCAACCTCAGTGTCGAGCGCGGCGGCCAGGATCCGTTGCGCAAGCTGGAAGAGCACCTGGGCCGCACCGACGCCCGCGTGCTGGTCGTGGCCGAAAGCGCCGGCCGCCGCGAAAGCCTGATGGAGCTGCTGCGCGACCACCGGCTGGAGCTGCCCAGCGTGGACAGCCTGCAAGCCTTTGCCGACAGCGCCCATCGCCACGCCATCACCGCCGCGCCCCTGGCGGCGGGCTTCATCTGGCAGACCGCAGACGCCAGGGATGCCGCGGGTGCCGCCCCCAGCCTGCACCTGGTCACCGAGACCGAGCTGTTCGATGCCACGCCGACCACGCGCCGACGCAAGAAGTCCGAGCAGGCCACCGACGTCGACTCGCTCATCAAGGACCTCTCCGAGCTCAACGTGGGCGACCCGGTGGTGCACAGCAACCACGGCATCGGGCGCTACCAGGGCCTCATCAACCTCGATCTGGGCGACGGCCCCTCCGAGTTCCTGCACCTGGAGTACGCCGACAAGGCCGTGCTCTACGTGCCGGTCAGCCAGCTGCACCTCATCAGCCGCTACACCGGCGTCAGCGCCGAGGAAGCGCCGCTGCACAAGCTCGGCTCGCCGCAATGGGACAAGGCCAAGCGCAAGGCCGCCGAACAGGTGCGCGACACCGCCGCCGAACTGCTCAACCTCTACGCCCGCCGCGCCGCCCGCGAGGGCTTCGCCTTCCGCTTCAGCGCGCAGGACTACGAGGCCTTCGCCACCAGCTTCGGCTTCGAGGAAACGCCCGACCAGCGCGCGGCCATCCACGCCGTCATCCAGGACATGATCAGCCCGCGCCCGATGGACCGCCTGGTCTGCGGCGATGTGGGCTTCGGCAAGACCGAGGTCGCGCTGCGCGCCATGTTCGTGGCCGTGACCAGCGGCAAGCAAGTCGCCCTGCTGGCGCCCACCACGCTGCTGGCCGAGCAGCATTACCAGAACATCGCCGACCGCTTTGCGCAATGGCCGGTGAAGGTGGCCGAGATGTCGCGCTTCCGCTCGGCCAAGGAAATCAAGGGCGCCATGCAGGGCCTGGAAGACGGCACCATCGACATCGTCGTGGGCACGCACAAACTGCTGAGCGAGTCGGTCAAGTTCAAGCGCCTGGGCCTGCTCATCATCGACGAGGAACACCGTTTCGGCGTGCGCCACAAGGAGGCCATCAAGGCCATGCGCGCCGACATCGACGTGCTCACGCTGACCGCCACGCCCATCCCCCGCACCCTGGGCATGGCCATGGAAGGCCTGCGCGACCTGTCGGTCATCGCAACCGCGCCGCAGCGCCGCCTGGCCATCAAGACCTTCGTGCGCTCCGAGAACAGCAGCATCATCCGCGAGGCCGTGCTGCGCGAACTCAAGCGCGGCGGCCAGATCTACTTCCTGCACAACGAGGTCGAGACCATCGAGAACCGGCGCGACAAGCTCCAGGAGCTGCTGCCCGAAGCCCGCATCGCCGTGGCCCATGGCCAGATGCCCGAGCGCGAGCTGGAGCGCGTCATGCGCGACTTCGTGGCCCAGCGCCACAACGTGCTGCTGTGCTCGACCATCATCGAAACCGGCATCGACGTGCCCTCGGCCAACACCATCATCATCAGCCGCGCCGACAAGTTCGGCCTGGCCCAGTTGCACCAGCTGCGCGGCCGCGTGGGCCGCTCGCACCACCAGGCCTACGCCTACCTGCTCGTGCCCGACGTCGAGGGCCTCACCAAGCAGGCCGCGCAACGCCTGGACGCCATCCAGAACATGGAAGAGCTGGGCTCGGGCTTCTACCTGGCCATGCACGACCTGGAGATCCGCGGCGCCGGCGAGGTGCTGGGCGACAGCCAGAGCGGCAACATGATGGAGGTCGGCTTCCAACTCTACAACGAGATGCTGTCCGAGGCCGTGCGCGCGCTGAAGTCCGGCAAGGAGCCCGACCTGCTCTCACCCTCCGGCCTGTTCGGCAGCAACACCGACATCAACCTGCACGCGCCTGCCCTGCTGCCCGACGCCTACTGTGGCGACGTCCACGTGCGCCTGAGCCTGTACAAGCGCCTGGCCACGGCCGACTCGCTGGGCAAGATCGAAGCCATGCTGGAAGAGGTGGTGGACCGCTTCGGCAAGCTGCCCCCGCAGGCCCAGGCCCTGTTCGACACCCACAAGCTGCGCGTGCAGGCCAAGCCTTACGGCGTGGTCAAGATCGATGCGGCCCCCGGCATCATCAACGTCAGCTTCCGGCCCAACCCGCCCATCGACCCGATGCGCATCATCGAACTGGTGCAGAAGAACAAGCAGATCAAGCTGGCGGGCAACGACAAGCTGCGCATCGAAAAGGCCCTCAGCGACCCGAAAGACCGCGCCCAGTACGTGCGCGACCTGCTCAGGGCCCTGGGACAACCCATGAGCTGATCCCCCTAGAACGTGGTCTCGCGCACCGTGGGCGCCCCTGCAAGACTTTTCGCTTTGCATGCCACAAGCCCGAACAGGAGCCCCGATGCCACACGCCCAGCCCACCCCAAGGCGCCCTCGCCTCTGGCTGACCGCCGCCCTGTGGGGGCTGTCGCTGTCCGCCATCGCAGGCAACGCGCAGGCGGCCATGCTGGGGTACACGAGCGGCAGCAGCTTTGATGCTGCCATCGCCAGCTCCAGCTACCAGGCCAACACCCTCGTCGATTTCGAGGCCGCCGGGCACCCCCTGGGCACCGCCCCCTGGAGAGCCACGGGCATCCTGGCTGCCGGCGGTGCGCCGCAAACCGTCGCGAACAGTGGCCTGTGGACCACCTCCGGCGTGTCCTTCCTGGGCGGTGCCGACATCGGCAACCTGGGTCAGTTTTCCAGCGGTGACAGCCTCACCTTCCAGCTGACACAACCCACACACGCCTTCGGCCTGTACGTGATCACAGGGGGCGACGTGATCGAGGGCGACCTGAGCCTCAGCGCCAATGGCCTCACCGTGAACAACGGCCCGCAGTCCCAGGCCCTGAGCGATGGCCAGGGCAGCCATGCCCACTTCCTCGGGCTGCGCGCCGACGCGTTCAACGACGGCTTCACCACCGTCAGCCTCACCAGCAACGGCGGCTTCTTCTTCGTGTTCGCGGTGGACGACGTGCGCTCCGCCGCGCTGTCTGCGGTGCCCGAACCCACGGGCGCGCTGCTGGGCCTGTTGGGCGCCATCGGCACCTTCGCCGCCACCCGCCCGCGTGCACGCCGACCACACGGCACGGCAGCCGGCACGCCCCACACCCACTGACACATCCCCAGGAGAGACCATGCCCACCACCCACCTGTCCCGTGCAACGCGCACCCTGCTGGCCGTGTCCGCGTCCTGGATGCTGACCCCCACGGCCCACGCCCAGGCGGAGCCATTCCTTGGTCAAATCATGTGCGCGGGCTTCAACTTCCAGCCGCGCGGCTGGTTGCTGGCCGACGGCCGCACCATGCCGATCGCCCAGTACACGGCGCTGTTCTCTCTGCTGGGCACCACCTACGGCGGAGATGGGCGCACCACCTTTGCCCTGCCCGACCTGCGTGGGCGGGTCATCCTGGGCGCAGGCCAGAGCCCAGGCACCACGCTGCGCCAGCTGGGCGAGCGCGGCGGCAGCGAAACGCAGCAGATCACCGTGACCCAGCTGCCCCCGCACAGCCACACGGTGGCTCCCCAGGCCAGTTCGCAAGACGCCACCAGCATCTCCCCGGCCGGCAAGGCGCCCGCCACGAAAGCCCGCACCACGCTGTACGCCGACCCGACACCGGGCACCACCCTGGCGCCCAGCACCACCAGCGTCGCCGGGGCAGGTCAGCCCTTGCCGGTGATGCCGCCGTACACCACCTTCAATTGCTTCATCGCGGTGGAAGGC
Organism: Pseudomonadota bacterium; assembly: GCA_022566735.1. Lineage (GTDB taxonomy): Bacteria > Pseudomonadota > Gammaproteobacteria > Burkholderiales > Burkholderiaceae_C > Aquabacterium. Next base: position 22,288 of record JADFIG010000007.1, on the reverse strand, counting down.
ATCTTCCCGTCCCGTTGGTGAGCGGGGTGGCCGGCCCCTGTTCCTAGGGGTTGCCGGACAACATCGAGATCCCTATCCTTGGATCGTTAAAAATTCACGAATCAGCCCAGAACTCAAGGAGAAACCATGCTCGTCAAGTCCAGCATTGCTGCCGCCATCGCCCTGTCGCTGCTGTCTCCCGCCCAGGCCGGCACCGTGGTCAGCGCCGTGAACGCCACCGTTCTCTCGGGTGGCTCTGGCGAGACCGACATCGCCGACACCTACAACCTGTTCGGCCTCTTCACCGATTACGTCAGCGGTGTCACCGACTACGACGCCTACTTCGCCACCAACCCCTTGCATGACACGGCCTTCGAAGGGCAGGAGTGGTTCTCGAACCCTGGCACGACCTCGGCCAGCGTGGCCTACGACCTGGGCTCGGTGCAGACCATCCAGGGCCTGGCCTTCTGGAACGAAGACGGCACCGGCGTCGGGCAACTCAACGTGCTGGGCTCGACCGACGGCATCTCCTGGTTCAACCTGCTCAGCAACCTGACCCCGACCAACAATCCGTTCAAGGTTTCCTACGGGGCAGACCTCTACAACTGGGCCCCGACGGCACTGCGTTACGTGCGGCTGGACATGAGTGCCTGCCCGCAAGACATCAGCGACGCCTACATCGGGTGCGCCGTCGGAGAAGTGGCTTTCAACGCCGCCTCCAACATCCCGGAGCCCAGCACCTTCGCACTGAGCCTGCTCGGCCTGGCCGCCACGGCCGCCCTGCGCCGCCGCAAGGACGCCTGAGCGCACAGGCACACCCCACCCGGGCCCGCCTGGGGGGCCGTCTGCAGGTCACCTGCACACAGGGTTGGAGGCTGCGGAGATAATCCGGGCCTCCAACCTTTTTTCATGGCCTTTGCTCCAGCGGGCCACGCCCTGCATGTCCGACCCCGTGTCTTCCCGTGTTTTCGCCCCCGGCCTGGTGGTCCAGCATTTCGAGCCGCCCCTGGCCCTCGCCTCGTTCAAGGCCATCGCCTTCGACATGGATTCCACGCTGATCAACATCGAGTGCATCGACGAGATCGCCGATGCGGTGGGCAAGAAGGCCGAAGTCGCGGCCATCACCGAGGCCGCCATGCGCGGCGAAATCACCGATTTCAAGGACAGCCTGCGCCGCCGCGTCGCCCTGCTCAAGGGGGTGCCGGCCGAGGCCCTGCATGGCGTCTACGAGCAACGCCTCCGGCTCAACCCCGGTGCCCTGGAACTCGTCGAGGCCGCCAAGGCCGCTGGCCTGCAGACCTTGCTGGTGTCGGGCGGCTTCACCTTCTTCGCAGACCGCGTGCGCGAGCGCCTGGGCATGCACGAAGCGCACTCCAACACCCTCGACATCCAGGGCGGCCTCCTGACGGGTCACGTCCTGGGTGACATCGTCGACGGCGAAGCCAAGAAGCGCCACCTGCTGGCGCTGTGTGCCCGCCTGGGCTGTGACCCGCGCCACAGCATCGCCGTGGGCGATGGCGCCAACGACCTGCCCATGATGGGCGCGGCGGGCCTGAGCGTGGCCTTCCACGCCAAGCCCAAAGTGCGCGAGCAGGCCATGGTGGCCATCAACGAAGGTGGCCTGGACCGCCTGCTGGAAGTGCTGGCCTGAGGGCCTGAGGGCCCCAACCCCGCGGCAGTCCTGGCCCGGCGCCCCGCGCCGCAGGTCACCGCGAGAACCGGATGAACACGGACACCAGCGCCAGCGTGAGGACGACACAGTTCACTGTCGTCAGCTTCCAGCGCAGCGGTTGATGCAATTCAGGCACCTCGCTCGCGGGGTGGGCTTGCCTGGCCGCGTGCAGCAAGCCCACCGTCATGCCCATCAGGATGAACAAGGTGGGCACGAACGTGCGGGACAGGAACCACGCGCACACCAGAAACCCGACCATGGACGTGCGCAGCAGCACCGCATACCGGGCGTGGTCCTCCGTCGACGCGAGGGTGTCGGTGATGCGGTTGAGCGCCTTGAATGCCAGCACGATCAGCCCCATCCACAGGAAATACCCCAAGAGACCCAACTCCGCGAAACACAACACGAAGGAGTTGTGCGCTGTGCGAACATGGTGCTCAGTGAAATTGTCATACCCCACACCAAATACCGGGTTGCCCTTGAGCATCTGAATGCCCTCGTTCCACGCGTCGATGCGCTCGCTGGCAGATTGCTCCTTGCCCGACATCGCACGATCCCCCCCCCCGACCATGCCCATCGCAAGCACTGCGATAGCAGCGACACCACCGAGCAGTGCGAGTTTCCTGCTGATCCGATCCCGGAAGAAAAACAGCAATGCGACGCCCGCCCCCAGCATGCCGCCACGCGAGTGCGTCAGGCTTAACACATAGGCAAAGGTGGCCAGCCAGGGGCCGGCCAGCAGCAGTCGTCTCAGCCATGATGCGTCGGAGGCAAAGCCCATGAGCACCCACGGTGCGACCACAACGATGGTTTGCGCAAAGTCGTTGGGATCATTGAGAAACCCTACGCTACGCAAACGCCAAATGAAGGCGCCCGACATGTCCTCAGCCGGAATGCTCGGAAAATCTTTTGGAGCCTCAATTTTATCGGACACCAACTGAGGAATCACCAACTCACTGGAATCGATTCCAAAATGGTACGCAGCCAACCCCTGGAAAACCAGGGCCACCACACTTGCAAGAAAAACCCAAGACAATTTCCGAAAACGATCAATCGAATCGACATTCAAACAGGTCAGCACGAACAGCATCACCGGGGTGCTGATGACACCAAATGCCCCCACGGCAGGATTCACGCCCGAATTGATGGCCACGGAAACGAATACGGTCAAACTCAGCGTCGCCAGAATGCAGAAATGCTGCTTGCTGACAGCTCCCCCACCGCGACGCCGTGCACCCACCAGAGACGCCAAAAAAGTCACACCCCACAGGACCAGGAGGGGGCGATAGGCCATGAGGTCCGGCGCGAACTGCTCGATGGGCCGGACGAACACCATGAAAACATAGAGCAGATACGCACGAAACCCCACAAACCTCCCTTGCTGCCATCGAAAGACGGCCGCTCAACTGTAACAAAACCCAAAGTCTTCTTTGCAAAACAAGGTGCGCTCACGCCCCACCCCTCGGCGGAAATTCGTGGAAGCCGTCACACATTGGTCAGGATGATTCACCCGGTTCGTGACAGGCTGTGCGCATGGCTTCACCCGTTGCACGCCCTGTTTCAAACCCGCAGGCCAAGAAACCCAAACGATTTGTTACCTGCCGGACAGGCCGTTCCCCGAAACTGACCTCAGCCCATCGGACAATCCATGCCAGCCTGGCGTGCCCCGATAGGGACACGCCCAAGCCCGCCAAAGGATAGCGCAATGACTGAACCCCGACTCACTGAACAGACCTACGCACACACCAGCAAAGCAGCTGGCGGTTCCGTGCGTCGTCCCATTGTCCGCCGCAAGGCCCAACTTGCAACCCTCACCCTGCTGAGCGCGCTGGTACTGACCGCCTGTGGCGGCGGTGGCGGCGACTCGACCGACCCCAACGCAGACGCCGAGCGCCTGCGCCGCAGGACGTCGACCGGCACGTCGACTCCCACCACCACCACCACCACGGCCCCCACCTCGTCGACCCCGACGACGACGACCCCGACCACCGACACCACCACGGGCACGTCGACCGGCACCACCACCGGTACCACGACGGGCACCGTCACCGACAACAGCACCGCGCCGAGCAGCACCCCTGCCCCCATGACCGAAGGCCTCAACGGCGTGTGGCCGCCGCCTTCGCGCAACCTGTCGTCGTCGGCCTGCTCGGTCCGCATGGTCGGCTCGCGCAACACCTACGACGTCGGCCCCGGCCAGACCTACACCGAGCTGACCCAGGTGCCCTGGCTGTCGCTGCAGGCCGGTGACGTCGTGAACATCTTCTACCGCTCGACGCCTTACAAGACCAAGGTCGATCTGCGCGCTCTGGGGACCTCAACGGCACCCATCTACATCAACGGCGTGACTGACGCCAACTGCAACCGTCCAGAGATTTCCGGCAACGGTGCAGTCACAGCCGCCGACTCGACGGCAGCCCAGTTCGGCGTTGCTGCGGGCTTGGTTGGCTACGGCGTCATCACCATCTTCCGCCTGCCCACCGACGACCGTGAAACCTACACGCCGGGCTACATCACCATCCAGAACCTGAAGATCTCGGGTGCTCGCAGCAGCTACACCTTCAAGGACTACGCAGGCACCACTCGAAACTACATTGATGGCGCCGCAGCCATCTACGCAGTCCGTGCAACTCACCTGTCCGTCGAGAACTGCGAAATCACCGACAACGGCAATGGTGTCTTCACGAACTCCCGCGGTCAAAGTGCTGCCGACTTCAGCTCCTACCTCATCTTCCGCCGCAACAAGGTTCACCTGAACGGCAACGCTGGCCGCTCCACCGAGCACAACTTCTACACCCAGGGCTACCGCGTGCTGTTCGAAGGCAACGACATCGGCCAGGCCTACGGTGGATCCTCGCTCAAGGACCGCAGCAGCGGCACCGTGATCCGCTACAACCGCGTGATCGCCAGCGCCCGCGCCTTGGACCTGGTGGAGACCGAAGAGGAATACTTCGCCAACATCCAGGTTGACCCGCTGAACGACTACGGCTGGGTGTACGGCAACCTGATCATCAACGACTTCTGGCAACCGCTGGGCATGTCTGCTCGACCGATCCACTGGGGCTTTGACAACACGGCTGCCCGCGCCCGCAAGAACACCCTGTTCTTCTACGGCAACACCTACATCAATCGCAGTGCTTCACCGTCGATGTACTACACCACCGTGTTCCAGATCGGCGCCAACGACGACTACCTGCCCTGGTCCGATGCAGCGGTGGAAGCTTCCGGCAACATTTTCTGGAATGACGATGGCACCAGCGAGTGGCGCTTCCTGAGCAACAACACCAACGGCAAGATCCGCTTCCGTGGCACCAACTACCTGCCGACCCAGCGGTACCTTGACAACAGCGTTGTTGCAGGCACCACCACCCCGCGTTACGACTACAGCGGCCACACAGCAGTCGAGGGCTACGCCCCGGGCATCAGCACCAGCACCTACGTGCCGAGTTCTGCCGCCCCCGTGCTGAACAAGGGCATCCTTGGCCCATCCTTCACTCCGGCCCAAGCCACTGCTGCCAACCTGGTGGTGGATCGCGAGTTCACCTTCCCGATGGGCACCAAGGCTCGCGTCCTCAACGGCTCGGCAATGGATCTCGGCGCCTTCGAACTGCAGTGAGTTTTCGAACCCAGCGGCTACGCTGAGTCCCACGCACAAGGGTCCCTCACAAGGGGCCCTTTTACTTTATGATCCCAGGGTTTTAAGCCATCATCAGACTCAAGGGACCCCAGCATGCAGTCGGGAAAACAACGCAGTCGCGTACAGCCTTGAGGTGACAGACATGGCAAGCGCATTCACCAGGGTCGGTGCGTTGCGGGCGGCTGCAGCCATCACAGCCTCCACTTACGTGACCGTGGCGCTGGGCTTGGTTGTCAGCACCATCCTCGCGCGCAGCCTGGGTCCCGACGACTACGGGCGCTACGCCTACTTGCTCTGGCTGGTTGGTCTCCTGGTTACCATTGGCAACCATGGTCTGCCCATCGCCGCGACACGCCACATCCCGGAGTTCAAGGGTGCCGACCACGAGGCTGACGCGGCGTCGCTTTACAGCTGGCTGAAGAAATGGCAATGGGTCAGCTTGGTGGTCACCGCGGCCATCTTTGCTGCCAGCATCGCGTTCTTTGAGCCAATTGGCTGGTCAAGCCATCGCATGCTCTTCGCTGTGCTGTGCGTGCTGTGCTTCATTCCCAAAGCGTTCTTCTACTTCCACACCTCGGTGGCCAAAGGCCATGGCGCGTTCTGGATAGAGGCCTTCGGGAACACACTGATGAGCGTGATCTACACGCTGGGTGTGGCCACGCTGGCCTGGTTTCATGCCTCGCTGAACAACAACCTGTGGTGGTTCGCCGGCATCAGCATGGCCCACATGCTCACGATGACGCTGATGCTACGACGCTCGGAAATTCGCGGATCGAGCGCGCCTCTGGCGCCTGAAGTTCGCGCACGCGTGCAGGTGCATTTGCGTTGGACGTCACTACAGGTGTTCGTGGCGGCATTGAGCAACCGCACCGTCGAAACCTACCTTCTGGGGCGGTTGATCGGCCCCGCGGAGGTAGGCTACTTCGCGATCGCTACCAACTTGGTTCGCGGCGGCATCGAGTTGGTGTCCTCCAGCCTGACCACCATCCTCATGCCCTCGCTAGCCCATGCCCGTGGAGCGGGCGGTGCAGCACAGGTTAATCTGATTGTGCAAGACACCTTGCGCTACTTCACGTTCCTGGGCGGAATGACAGCGGGGCTTGGCTGGCTGCTCGCGGAGCCAGGCGTTGACCTGCTGTACGGCCACCGTTACAGCACCGTGGCCCATGCGGTTCAGTGGATGTCGGTGATCAGCGGGATCTTTCTGATCGAAACACCGTTTTCATCCGTTCTGGCCACGCTCGATGACCATCGCTTCAGAACCAGTCTGTCCTTCCTCTACTTTGGCTTGTCTGCCGCCTTTGCCATCTTGCTGGTTCCACCCTACGGGATCATGGGTGCCATCGCTGCCAACGCGGTGACCCGCCTCTGCACATTCCTGATGTGCTCGATCTGGGTCACGCGGCGCCAGCAACTGACGATCCCCTGGATGGACATGGTGCGCGCACTGCTGGCCATTGCTGGCAGCATGGCGCTCGCCATCGGCCTCAACCATCTGGTGGGCGGCACCCTGATCCAATGGCTGGCCGGGCTGCTCTACGCGGTCTCACTGCCCTGCCTGATGTTTTTCACTGGCGTGTGGAAGCCCAAGGACATTGAATTGCTGTTGAAAGTCACGCAGCGCCTGCCGACACTGGCCAAGTGGTTGGCCCCTCTCTTGAAGCGCATGCCCGAATCGGCGACGTCAAAGTCGAGTTCTTGAGTACCGCTTCTCCAAAAGCACGCTCCTGAGCGTCTCCACCCAGCCTCTTGGCAACACCGCCCGCAACGCCAGGACAGACGCGGCCAAACTCGGCTTGCTGCAAAACGCCCGGCAAGCCATCGTCACAACCTGGACTCGTGATCTGCGTGCACGCAGCAAACTTCCAGCGTAGCGCAAGTACAGGAAGGCAAAGGCCTCCTTCACCGTCAACCGATTGACTTGCGCAAATGACGGGTGTTGCGAGAGGAAGCGCCGGTACACAAACAAGATCTGCTCATATCCAGACACGCTGTCGCTGCTCAAGCTCCCCTCGACGGGACGAGCGTAGACGGCCTCGTAACCCAGCTGCCAGTAGCCGCCCCGGCCAACAAGGAAGCGGAGATAGAAATCGATGTCTTCCGCGTAGCGCAGGCTCTCATCGAATCCCCCGACCGCCAGAAAGTCGTCACGCCGCAGGAAGACCCGAGACAATCCCAGATAGGGGGAGAGAAACACCTCACGGAAGCCGGGATACAGGAGGCACGGTGGGGTTCCGTGATCCATCGACGGCTCGAAATCGAGCGCGTCCTTGCTCTGCGCTTGGCTGAGCGATGTGCCAAGTGGAACATCAGGATGCAACTCCGCCAGACGCAACTGATCGCGCAGTTTGTGACGGTGCCAGACATCGTCCGAATCGACAAAAGCCAGCCAGGTTCCGCGGGCGTGACGCGCACCCAGGTTGCGCGCGGATGACACCCCCCGGTTGTCCTGCCGCAGGAATGTGACCTGTGGATACCGAAGCATCACTTCTGCCAGGTGATCCTCAGAACCATCGTCCACCACAATGAGCTCCACGCCCGACTGACTCTGGGCAAGCACGGAGTCGATGGTCTCGCCAACAAAATGTGCTGCGTTGTAGACGGGAATGACGACACTGATGACCGGTGCACTCACGGCTCAGGCCCCCTGGCAATCAGGGCGCCCGCAGCGAGGACAGGAATCCCTCAAGCACATCGGTATGCCGCTCCGCGGCATACCGCGACCTCTGGGCCCAGGCCTGCGCCCGCGCTTCAGCCACGCGCGCACGGTCATCGAGCTGGCTGCGCAGGTGCGCGGCGTCCCGGAACACCATCACCCCGGGGTGGTCCTTCAGGTACTGCTTGGCGCCTTCATAGCCTTGCTGCGGTATGGCCACGGGCACCCCTGCGGCCACCGTCGTGATCAGGCGGTCCGGCACGGTCAGCCGGAAGCGGTCATCGCGCTCGCAGGCCTGGGTGTTGTAGGCAATCAGGCTGGCGTCGTGTTCGGCCATGCGGGCGATCAACTCGGCCTGCCGCATGGGCTGGAAGGGCCTGCGCATGGGGTGGCCATCGTCGGTTTCGGGCGAGCGCCCATGGTGCAACTCGATGCCCGCGTCCAGCAATTGCTGCATGAGCGGTCGCAGGTCATCGGCCGCGTGGACCGTGGCCCCGGACAGGTCGGTGCGCCCGGTGAAGATCACGTTGGGGCGCGGCAGCCCCGCCGGCTGGGGGCCGCTGGCCTGGAACGCCCCCGTCCAGCAGGGCGGCAGGATCACGGTCTCGACCGCCTCTGGCAGCAAGCCTGCGGCGCGGAAGTGGTCTCGCATCGCCTCGTTGGGGAAGATGACGCCATCGAGGACCCGCATGATCCGGCGCATCATCCAGTCTTGGCGCCTCACGCCCGCGCGGGTCAGGGAGACGGGATAGCACAGCACCATCAGCACCAGCTTGAGGTGCGGCAGCCGCCGGCGCAGCGCCAGCAGGTCGGCCAGGGGTTCGGTGCCCCAGTAGGCGATCACGGTGTCGGAGCCATGCCGCTCGATGCCGCCGATGGCCTCGTTCAGGTAGCGCGCATCGAAGGTGCCCACCAGCCGCCCCAGCCGATGCGCCCACCGGTCCAGGCGCGACACCCCCTGGGGCGAGCGGGCCGCCAGGAAAGAGCTGGAATCAGGCAGCCACTGAACCCGATGGGACGGGTTGAGCATGCACTCCAGGCTGATCCGGTGATCGATGTCCGGACCCAACAGCGAAACCGCCGCAGACATGCCGCGCTCAGGCCTTCTGTCGCATCACGACGATGCCATCGGCATCGGCGTACAGCATCTCTCCGGGATGGACCCAGACGCCCTGGATCTGCACCGAGACGTCGGTGAGCCCTTGCTGGCGCTTTTCCGTGGGCATGGGCATGGACGCCAGCGCACGGATGCCGACGTCGCAGGCCAGCAGTTCGCCCACATCGCGCACGCAGCCATCGATCACCACGCCGGCCCAGCCATTGCGCGCAGCAGCGGCACCCAGGTTGCCACCCAACAGCGCCTTGCGCAGCGAGCCCCCGCCATCGACCACGAGGACGCGACCATGACCTGGCGCGTCGACCATCGCCTTCACGAAGGTATTGTCCTCATGGCACTTCACTGTCACCACGGGACCACAGAATGCGTTGCGACCGCCGAAATCCTTGAACACCGGGGGCAGCACGCGGAAGTCCGCATCGCTCGAAGCCTTGTGCTCATCGCACAAATCACAGGTCGAAAAGCTCACTGTCATCTGCATCTCGCTCATCAAATATCGATCAGGCCAACACATTATGGCCGCATTAACCCGCGCAAAATAGGCGCCGAAGCCCCCAGGCCGAAGGGGCGCACCCAGGATGTCCGTTCATGATCCGCATCGCCCTTGTGACCCCCATGCTGCCCGTCCCACATGACATGACGCGCGGCCGCTACATCCACGAAACGGCCAGAGCCCTGTCATCGCTGGCCCACGTGAAAGTGTTCTTCCAGCAGGCCAGCTACCCGCGGCTGCCATTCATCGCCCCGCGCAGCTTCCTCGATGGCACCGTCGGCGCGGACTACCGCATCGATGGCATCGACGTCGACGCCTTCACCTACCCGGTGCTGCCGGTGGTGTCCCGCGCCATCAACGGGCACGTCAGCAGTGCCGTGCTGTGGCCGCGGGTGCGCGCCTTCCAGCCCGACATCGTGCTGGCCTACTGGGTCTACCCCGACGGCTATGGCGCCTTGCGCGTGGCGCGACGGCTGGGCGTGCCCTGCGTGGTGGGCGCGCTCGGTTCGGACATCCATGTGCGCAGCGGCCTCAATGCCCGCATGACGCGCGAGACCATCGCCTCGTCCGATGCGCTGCTGACGGTCAGCGAAGCCATGCGGCAGACGGCCATCGACACCTTCGGCGCGGCGCCCCAGAAGGTGCACACCATCGTCAATGGCTTCAACACCTCTGTGTTCCAGCTGCGCGACCGCCAGCAGATGCGCCAGAAGCTGGGCATGCAGCCCGACGAGGAGTCCATCGTCTATGTGGGCCGCTTCGTCGAGGCCAAGGGCATGCGCGAGCTGGTGACGGCCTTCGCCCAACTCCGTGCAGCGCGCCCCTCCTGCCGGCTCAACCTGGTCGGCGATGGCGTGATGAAGGCCGAACTGGCCGCCCTGATCGAGCAAGCCGGGCTGGGTGCCAGCGTGCGCATGCCGGGCGGGCTGCAGCCCGAGGAGGTGGCCGAATGGATCGCCGCCTCGGACGTGCTGACCCTGCCCAGTTGGTCGGAGGGCTACCCGAACGTGGTGGTCGAAGGTGCGGCCTGCGGCCGTCCGGTCGTGGCCACGGACGTGGGGGGCACGCGCGAGATCCTCAACGACAGCAACGGCATCCTGATCCCGCCGAAGGACCCGCAGGCCCTGGCACAAGCGCTCACGCAGGCGCTGGAGCGCACCTGGGACCACGCCGGGATCGCCCGGCGCATGAGCCGAACCTGGGATGATGTGGCCCGCGAAACCCTGGCGGTGTGCGAGCAGGTGCTGCGCGCACGCTGACACCACCATGCGTTGGGCGAAGCGGTGGGGCTGCCTCTCGGCCCCCACCCACGGCATCAACCGCGTGCGGCCTTGCCCGCCTGCAGGCTCAGGAGGAAGTCCGTGAGCTGGACGATGTTGTGGCGCCACTGGCGGTGCTCGCTGATGTAGCTGCGGGCTGCCTGCCCCACACGCTGCAAGGCAGCCTCGTCCTGGCTGCGCGAGACCACCTGGGTCACGGCCTCGTCCAGGTCACCGGCCTTGAATAGCCAGCCGGTCTCGCCCGGCTTGAGCACTTCCTGGATCGGCAGGAAGTCCGGCGCAATCGGCGGCACGCCGCAGGCCATGAACTCGAACAGCTTGACCGGCGAGGTGTAGTCGCCGGCGCTGGGCAGGATGGCCATGTCCATCGCGGCCAGCAGGCCGGGCACCTGGTCGTGCGGCACGCGTCCGACCATCACGACCTGGTCGGCGAGGCCTTTGCTCTGCACGAACTCGCGGACCTCGTCGAACTTGGCGCCGTCGCCCACCAGCAGCAGCTTGAGATGGGGGGCACGGGTGAGTTGGTCTGCGATGCGGTAGACGAACTGGTCGATGGCGTGCCAGGGCACGAAGGCGCCCAGGTAGCCGCACACCACGTGGCCTTCGAGGCCCCACTTCTGGCGCGCCTCGTCGCGCTGCGCCTGGGTGAAGGTGAACTGGGCGATGTTGGCGGCGTTGGGCGAAATGAGCGTCGGCGCGATCCGGCCGTGTACCTGCAGCGCACGGTCGCGGAACACCGAGGACACGAACACCAGGCCGTCGGCCTTGCGGAACACCCAGCGCTCGATGGCCATGGCCAGGCCCTTGAAGAACAGCGGGCGCACGCGCTCGACCGCGGCCGAGTCATTGACTTCGAGGATCACCGGCAGGCCACGCCAGCGCGCCAGCAGCACGGTGACGAACATGAACAGCGAGTAGCGCTCGTAGATGAAGGTCAGCCCGGGGTTGCTGCGGAAGAACTTCATCAACCGCCAGCCCGCCATCAGGTTGTAGGCCAGCTCCGCCAGCTCGAACAGCGGCTCGGGGAACTTCGACACCAGCTTCATCAGCCAGGTGGCTTGGCTGGTGGGCGACATGGCCTTGGGTGTCGAGTAGGGATCGGCGCCGGGCAAGGAGATGATGTCGACCTTGACGCCCTCGGCCCGCATCGCGTCCGTGATGCCACGGATGTGCACGCCTTCGACTGCCTTGCCCTGGGTTCGGTGGTGGTACAGCATGTGCTGCACCCGGCTGGAAATCGTGGAATGCAAGGCCATGGGACAGAGGTCAAAGTGACAATCGGTGGGCCGAACAGCCCATGGTCAAGCGGCCGCATCACCGCATCAACACGCGTGAAACTCAGTGTAGCATTTGGCCATGACACCCCATGTGCCTGACGTTGCCCCTCGCCCATTGCACATCGTCCATGTGGTGGATTCGCTGGAGGTCGGCGGGCTGGAACGCGTGACGGTGGACCTGGCGCTGGCCCAGGCCGCGCGTGGCCACCAGGTGCGGGTCTTCAGCATCACCGACACCCACGGCCTCAAGGGCGAGCTGCTCGATGCCGGCATCCCCGTGATCGAAGGCCACAAGCAGCGCTCGCTCGACCGGCACACCCTCGCGGCCTTGCGCGGCTGCGTGCGCGAGGCGCAGGCCGACATCGTCCACGCCCACAACTTCGTGCCCAACTACCACGCGGCCCTGGCCACGCCGGGCTTGGGCGCGGCCCAGGTCTGCACCCTGCACGACATGGGCGCACGGCTGCAGAACCGGCGCCTGAGGACGCTGTTTCGCCTGTCGCTGCTGCGCACGCCATGTGTGGCCATGGTGGGTTCGCAGGTGCATCGCCAGCACGTCGGCTCGGGGCTGATCTCACCAGACAAGGCCCACACGGTGCTCAACGGCATCCCGGTGGAACGCTTCGAGCACAGCGCCACGGCACGCAGCGTGGCCCGCCAGCAGCTTGGTCTGGCGGACGACGACCTCGTCATCGGCTGCGTCGGCCGGCTGGTCGAACTCAAGAACCACCACCGCATGATCGAGGTGATGCCTGCGCTGCTGGCACGGCATCCGGGGCTGAAGCTGGTGATCATCGGCGATGGCGTGCGCGCCGCGGCACTGCGTCAACAGATCGAAGCCCTGGGCCTCGCCGGACACGTGCTGCTGGCAGGCCAGCGCAGCGATGTCGGCACCCTGCTGTGCGCCTTCGATGTCTTCGCCCTGCCCTCCCAGACCGAGGGCCTGTCGATCGCCCTGCTGGAGGCCTGCGCCACGGGCCTGGCCATCGTGGCCACGCGCGTCGGCGGCAATGTGGAAATCATCACCGATGGCGAGTCCGGCCTGCTGGTCCCTGCGGACGACAACACGGCCCTGCGCGATGCCTTGCTGCGCCTGCTGTCCGACCGGCCAGCGCGTGAGCGCCTGGGCGCTGCCGCCCGGGCATGGGTTCGGGCACACGCCTCGGCCACGGCCCTGGCCGATGCGTATGACCGCGTCTACGCCCATGCCCTGGGCAGGCACTGAGCCAACCGCGCACCGGCCCTGAACAGGCCGACCGGGCTCAGCGCTTGCGCTGCAACTCCTCGCGGAAATGCGCGAAGGCGCGCTCCAGGCCCTCGGCCGTGGACACGCGTGGCGCCCAGCCGATGGCCCGCAAAGCCTGGTTGCTGTAGCGCAAGGGCTTGTACATCGACGAGACGACGTAGGGCGTGAACAGCGCCGGCAGCTGCCCCTTGGAGCGGCGGTGGTACCAGACCAGCATCCGCGAGGCCAGCATGAACAAGGGATACGGCAGCGGCACGCAGCGCAGCTTCTCGACCTTGCTGCGGTAGGCATGGAGGTAGGCCTTGCAGCTCGGCAGATCGTCATCGACCACGCTGAACACGCTGCCGGCCGGCGCCTTGAGGGCGGCCATCGCAACGGCATCGGCACAGTTGTCCACGTAGGTCAGGGGCAAGATGGCGCCACCGCCCAGCGACACGAACAGGCCCATGGCCTTGATGCCCACCCGCGACGACAGCGCGCCGCCTCCGGGCCCGTAGATCACGCCAGGACGCAGGATCACGGACTCGAAGCCGTGCTGCTTCTGGAAGTCGTTGAAGAGGTGTTCCTGGCGGGTCTTGGCATAGCCGTAAGGGCCGCGTTCCACGCCGACGGCCTCGATGGGCGTGCGCTCGTCGAGCACGCTGCCGGCCTTCAATGGCGCGGCATCGAACACCGAGAAGGAACTCACCAGCACGATGCGCTTCACCTTGGCCTCGGTGGCGGCCTCCAGCAGGTTGCGCGTGGTGAGCACCGTGTTGGCGAACATGTCGGCAGCAGCGCCCTTCATCCCCGCGGCCGCATGCACGATGCAATCGACCCCTTCGACCAGGTGGGACAGGCGCCCGCGCGACAGCAGGTTGGCCAGCACCACCTCGACGTTGGCCGACGGATGGGCCTGCCGCCAACCCTGCAGGAGCTGCTCCGGCACCGCACGGCGCGCATGCACACGCACCGAGGTGACGCCCTGCCTCAGCAGGCTGTCCACGATGCGGCGGCCCAGGAAGCCGCCTGCGCCAGTCACCAACACCTTCATCGCTGAGCCTCCATGCCTTCCACCAGCTGATCGATCACGCGGCACACCCGCAGGATGTGCGCGGCAGGGATCGGGTCCGCGCCACGGCCTTCCACGGCGTCATAGAAACGGTTGAGCAGCACCCGCATGCACTGGAAGTAGTGGTACTCGTGGTGCCAGAACAGGCCGACGTTGCGCCAGCCATTGCGCCAGAACTGGCGGGACTGCACGAAGGCCGGAAAGAGCCGACCGACGGAAGCCGGCTGCGACCAGCTGGCGCTGCGCACCAGCGTGCGGGCGGTGTAGTCCAGCTCCACCGAGTCCTTCGAGCCCACGACCTTGAGCGTGTGCGCGCTGGGCTTGCCGTGCGCGCTGACGGTGCCGGACACCGTGACCTTGCCACTGCGCAGCATGAAGCGGAGCTCATCGTGCAGGGCGTCCAGCACCGCGTCACCCGACTCGGCACGGCGGCGGAAGGACATGACCTGCACCTGGCTGTCGTCACCGATGTGCTCGACCACCTTGGCCAGCACATGGTCCAGCACGTTGTGGAACAGCTTGCCCGGCAAGCGGTGCACCCAGTGGTCCGGGTCGGACATCACCGCCAGGCCGTAGTCCCCCGCCAGGTTGTAGCCGTACTGGGTGTCCAGGTGAACGACCTCGCCCAGCGCCTGGGCGGCCATCAGCTGCTCCAACTCCAGCGCAGGCGGCTCGTAGTTGTAGAGGTAGTTGACGCACACGCGGCGGCCCACTTCGGTGGCGCAATCGGTGATCTTGCGCGCCTCGGCCTCGGTCAGGGCAAAGGGCTTCTCCACGAACACGTGGCAGCCGGCGCGCAGGGCCGTCGTTGCCAGGAAGACGTGGGAGTCGGGCGGCGTGGCAATGTGCACCACGTCCGGGCGCACCTCTTCGAGCATGCGGTTCAGGTCGGTGTAGCGCCCCGGGATGCCCATGCGGACGGCCAGCTGCTCGACCATCAAGGGCTCCAGGTCACACACCGCAACCACCTCGCCGCGACCCGTGGCACGGACCTGCTCCACGTGACCGTCCGCGATTTTTCCGCACCCAACTACCGCAATTTTCAGCACACTTCCCCCTGGTGACACTGTGTCAGGCCGGCGCAGATTTCTGCTCTGCCAGGCCGCTGCCCGCATACCATACCGTCAGAATTTGACAGCCCAACGCTGGCCTCACGCGCCTTTGCATGCCCACGCCATGAGCACACCCGACCTGATTTTCCTGGCAGCAACTTCGTTCATTGCTTACACCTACGCATTCTACCCAGCGGCCATCTGGGCCCTGTCGCGTCTGCGGCCCACGGAGTGCGCCCCCTTGCTGGCCGATGCCGACTGTCCGGCCGTGACCGTCGTCATCGCGGCCCACAACGAAGCCGGCCGGGTCCGGGCACGGGTCGACAACCTGCTGGGCATGGACTACCCCGCCGGCAAGCTGAAGCTGCTGTTCGTGTCGGATGGCTCGACGGATGACACCGCGGCACGCCTGCGCCAATGCGCGGACAGCGCAGACATCGAGGTCATCGAACTGAGCGAGCGCCGCGGCAAGGCCCACGCGCTGAACGCCGCCCTGGCCCAGGTGACGACGCCCGTGGTGCTCTTCTGCGACATGCGCCAGCGTGCCGAGCCCCAGGCCCTGCGCGTGCTGGCCTCTTCGCTCATGCAAGGCGGCGTGGGCGCGGTCAGCGGCGAACTGACCCATGTCGAGCCCGGCAGCCAGGTCGCCGCCAACATCGGCCTGTACTGGCGCTACGAGAAGTGGATCCGCAAATCGGAAAGCCGCTGGTCTTCCGTGGTCGGCGCGACCGGCGCTTTCTATGCCATCCGCCGCGAAGGTTTCGTGCCGCTGGCCGAAGGCACGATGCTGGACGACTTCGAAATCCCCATGCAGATCGCCCGGCAAGGCCAACGGGTGCTGCTGGACGGGCGCGCCGTGGTCTTCGATGAACTGCAGACCGACATGTCCGGCGAGCGCAAACGCAAGCTGCGCACCCTGGGCGGCAATTTCCAGAGTTTTGCCCGCCACCCCTGGCTGTTCTCGTGGCGCCACAACCCCGTCTGGCTGCAGTTCCTCTCGCACAAGGTGTTCCGCCTGGCCGTGCCGTATGCCATGGCCTGCGCCCTGGTCAGCAGCCTGCTGTCGAGCTCGGCGCCCGTCGTGGCGATGGCAGGCCTGCAGATCGCCTTCTACCTGGCTGCCGCGCTGGGCAGCCGGGGACCGGCCTGGCGCAAGAACAAGCTCATCGCCTTCGCGACCGTGTTCGTGGAGCTGAACTGGACGGCGATGCAGGCCGGCATCCAGTTCGCACTGAACCGCAAGGGCCTGACCTGGGAGAAGACCTGAGCCTGTGAACCGGTGAACCGGCGAACCCGCGAACGGGCGATTGCCGGCCGCGCTCAGGAAGCCGTCGCGGTGGCGCCGTAGCCCGGACGCGGCAGGATGTAGTCGCGGTAAGCGTTCGGGTTGCCACGCTCGCCCGCCTCGGCGGCCTTGGCGATGTTGTACATCTCGCGTGCGCTGACGTAGTGGAGCTGCCAGCGGCTGCCGTCGTTGTAGTGGCGCTGCATGTGCTCGAAGGCTTCGCGCATGGGCTGCCCCAGCAGGGTGTCGGTGTCCCGCTCCTGCGTGCCGTGTGTGTGGACCTTGACGAAGACCCACTCCGGCCGGCCTTCCACCTGGATGCCCATCTTCACCCAGGCATCGACGCGGTCCGGCGTCGGCGGGCAGCTGGTGCGCACATCGGCGTTCTCGATGCGCGGGATCAGGCCGAACTTGCGCGAGCTCATGTTGAAGCCCAGCGGGCCCTGGATGAGCATCAGGTCGCCCCAGGGCTGGCCACCCACGGTGACACGGCGGCCGCGGTCATGCGAGCGCGGCGCATCGGGGTCGTCCTTGGCGTAGTAGATCTGGTTGATGGTCGGCGGCTGGCAGGGGTCCGGCGCGGCCGGGAAGGTGAAGTCGGCGTAGCAGCCCTCTTCCCGCAGCACGATCAGCTCGTTGTTGACGCCGCAGCAGTAGCCATCGCCACGCGGGTGGGCGTTGTCCAGTGCCCAGTTGCCGTGGATGAAGCCCCAGCGGAGCTGCCCGGTCTGGGGGTCGCGCGGCAAGGCATCGTGGCGGTCGGCCAGCACCGTCGTGAAACGGCGCAGTTTTTCGCGCAAACCGGCTTCGGTGTCGTGGTGGTGGTGGAGGTGGACCTCGATTTCACCCAGCCCCATGCGGCACAACTCGACCAGGGCGTCGAGGTGCTCGGGCCGGTATTCCTCTTCGGGATAGAAAAAGGAATGCACCGGGGGCCGACCGTCGCTGTCGCTCAAACCGGCGCACAAGGCCGGATATTCCTGGCGCCAGCGCGCCACCCGGCGGCGCTCGACCTCCAGGCCGGGCTGCTGGTATCCGGGCTCGAAATGGTCCACGAAACAGAACAGCAGGTGGCGGGTTTCTCCTGCGGGCGCCTGCGCCTGTGCCCAATCGCGACGCAGGTAGGACCACAGCCAGGTCTGGATGTGCTTCTGGCGGATTTCACGCCACAGCACGCCTCCAGCCGCCAAGGCCGCGACCCCCACCCCAACAACCACCAGGTTCATTTCGATTCCACAATGTTGCGCAGACATGACATCCGAGGCGCAGGAGGCTGACAACACACGGCCACCCCTTCCGGCTCCGGATAAGCTACACGGGACTCTAACATCGTGCACGGTGGGTTCGATATACCGAAACAGAGGGCAGATGTCATGCCTTCGGTCACGGACTTTCCCGCCTGTCCGGGTGAGAGGCTGTCCTGAAACCGGGGCATGATGTGGTTTCTGCACCGACAGCAGGGAGCGCATCGGGACGCCCTGGGTCCGCGCAAGGCCTGCGCGTCGAGTTTCGGAAATCCGTGGAACTGCCGAAAGAGAAACCTATGACCGACCTTCATCGCAAAATCTTCGGCCGGGCGGCTGCACTGCTGACCGTGTGCGCGTCCCTGCTCTCCGCTGGTTGCAGCAGCACCTACGGCCTGCCGCCGGCTCCGCAGCGCGCCAGCGCCGATGCCGCCCACGCCTACCAGATCGGCGCGCTCGACGAGCTGTCCGTCGTGGTCTGGCGCAACCCGGATCTCTCGGCCACCGTCACGGTGCGCCCCGACGGCAAGATCTCCCTGCCCCTGGTCGAGAACCTGCCCGCCGCAGGCCGTCGCCCGGACGACCTCTCCCGCCAGATCGAGGCCGCCCTGAGCAAGTACATCCGCGAACCTGTGGTGACCGTGGTCGTCAATCGCGCGCTGGGCGAAACCTCGGCCCAGGTGCGCATCGTGGGCGAAGCCTCCAAGCCCCAGGCCGTGGCCTTCCGCCAGAACATGACGCTGCTGGACGTGATGATCCAGGTCGGCGGCCTCACCGACTTCGCCGACGGCAACAACGCCGTGCTGGTGCGCGGCTCCGAGAACGGCAAGCAGTACAGCGTGCGCATCAAGGACCTGCTGCGCCGTGGCGACATCTCCGCCAACGTCGACATGAAGGCGGGCGACATCCTCATCATCCCCCAGAGCTGGTTCTGATGTCCGCCGGGCCGCCCGCCCGTGCGGCGGCCTGACACCCTGCCCCTGAATCGCGCTGTATGGACGATCTCCTCCGACAAGTCTCCGGCATCCTGGTCGCCATGTGGCAGCGCCGCTGGCTGGGCATGGCCGCGGCCTGGGCCGTGTCCCTGCTGGCCATGGCGGCCGTGACCCTGGTCATCCGTGACCGCTACGAAGCCTCCGCCAAGGTCTTCGTGGACACCCAGACGGTGCTCAAGCCCCTGATGAGCGGCCTGGCCTTCCAGCCCGACGTCGATCAGCAGGTGCGCATGCTGGCCCGCACCCTGATCAGCCGCCCCAACGTGGAGCAGCTGATGAAATCCCCGCGAACCGGGCTGAGCAACCTCAGCGAGGTGGAGCGCGACAAGACGATCGACACCCTGACCCGGCAGATCAAGGTCGCGCCCAGCGGCGACGCCAACCTGTTTTCCATCACCTACCGCGACATCAACCCGCAGCGGGCACAGATCATCGTGGACGAACTGGTGTCGCTGTTCGTCTCCTCGGGCGTGACCGACAAGCAGCGCGATTCCGAGCAGGCGCGCCGCTTCCTGGACGAGCAGATCAAATCCTACGAAAGCAAGCTGACCGAGTCGGAAAACCGCCTCAAGGAATTCAAGCTGCGCAATTTCGGCCTGACCGGCACGTCGAACCAGGACTACTTCGCCCGCATGTCGACGGCCACCGAGGAGGTCAACCGCCTGCGGGTGGAGTTGCAGGCCGCCGAGCGCTCCCGTGACGCCCTGCGCCGGGAGCTGTCCACCGAGGACCCGACCATCCCGCCCGAAGCCATGGCCATGGGCGGGGGGCCGATGATGACGGAAACCGAGTCCCGCCTGGACGCCCAGCGCCGCCAGCTCGACGAACTGCTGCGCCGCTACACTGACCAGCACCCCGACGTGATGGCCGCGCGCCGCACCATCGCGCAGCTGGAACAACAGCGCCGCACCGAGCAGGAAACCCGCAAGGCCACCGGCCGCGGCCCGGCGCCCACCAGCCCGGTGTTCCAGCGCATCCGGGTGGCCCTGGCCGAAGCCGAAGCCAAGGTGGCGTCCCTGCGCGGCCAACTGGGTGCACAACAGGCGCAGCTGGACCAGGCCCGGGCCATGGCCGGCAAGATGCCGCAGGTCGAAGCCGAACTGGCCCAGCTCAACCGCGACTACGACGTCGTGCGCAAGAACTACGAGCAGTTGGTGACGCGGCGCGAATCCGCATCCCTGGGCGAGAAAATCGACCTGACGACCAAGGTGGCCGAGTTCCGCGTGGTCGAACCGCCGCGGGTCTCGCCCACCCCGGCCAAGCCCAGCCGCTTCCTGGTGGCCATGCTGGGCGTGATCGCCGCCATCGGTGCCGGTTTTGGCGTGGCCTTCGCCTTGACGCAGGTCTTCCCGACGGTGCTGGACTCGCACCAGTTGCGCGCGGTCACCGGCCGCCCGGTGCTGGGCAGCGTGTCCATGGTGATGAGCCCGGAAATGGCCGATGAAGTCAGTGCGGACCGGCGCAACTTCCTGATCGCTTCCGGCCTGCTGCTGCTGCTCAACCTGATCTGGCTGGTGGTGGTCCAACAGCGGATGCTGCCCTGAGGTGCGCATGAACACGATCGAACAAGCCGCCAAGCGCCTTGAGCAGTTGCGCCGCGCTGGCGTCGACATCCAGGCCGATGCCGCCGCCGCACAGCAGCCCCCCCATCGCGTGGCCACCGAGCCCGCACCGGCTGCGCCGCCCGACGACCGCCGCAGCCGCGAGGTCAGCGTGGACCTGGCGCGCATGCGCCACGCCGGGCTGCTGGTGCCCGGACAGCCGCGCTCGCAGCTCGAGGAAGAGTTCCGCATCGTCAAGCGCCCGCTGCTGGAGAACGTGCGCAACCACAGCGCGATGCGCCCGGAGCGGGCCAACCTCATCATGGTGAGCAGCGCCGTGCCCGGCGAGGGCAAGACCCAGACGGCCTTGAACCTGGCCGTGAGCATCGCCATGGAGCTGGACCACACGGTGTTGCTCGTGGAAGCCGATGTGCTGCGCCCCTCCGCGCTGGACCGCCTCGGCGTGACGGCCAGCAAGGGCCTGCTGGACCTGCTCGAATCGCCGCAGACCGACCTGGCCGAGGTGCTGCTGCGCACGAACATCCCCAAGCTGACCTTGCTGCCCGCCGGCACGGCCAGCTCTCGCTCGACGGAGTTGCTGGCCAGCGATGCCATGACCCGCCTCCTCGAAGAACTGGCCAGCAAGTACTCGGACCGCGTCGTGATCTTCGATTCGCCACCGCTGCTGGCTACGAGCGAGGCTCGAGTCCTGGCGGGTCTGATGGGACAAATTGTTGTAGTCGTGTGCGCCAACCGCACGCCTAGGCAGGCAGTGCTCGAAGCAATTGACACACTTGATCCTGAAAAGGCAATCAATCTAATTTTTAATCAGGCAAGCAGCGACTATGACGGATCAGCTTATGGTAGGTATGGCGATGCATATGGTTACGAACACAGACAAAGAACAGATGGCAGCTAGCATGAACTCTACGCTAGTGGAGTCATACAGCGTACTGGGAGAAAGACTCGTGCAGCAATTGCGTTGGTATTTTGTGGTTCCGATCGCAGTTGTGCTGCTTTCGGTTGATGTTCTGGCAGAGGACGAATTTGGATACGAATTTCGCGTTGGCGGACAACATACAGACAACCCCTTTCGGACTGAGGTTGATCAGATCGATGAGAGTATCTTTATTTCGGGGCTGAAGTTAACGGCATCAAAGGAGACAAGTCGATTCTCTGGGAGTATCGACAGTGATTTTGAGTATCGACATTATGTTGACGGCTCATTCGACGACGAAAACACGTCCTCGCTTAAAGCCGATGCTGCTTTCTTCATGGTGCAGAATACGCTCAGTTGGGTAGCGACGAATACTTTCGGTGTGCTCATCAGTGATCCATTTCAGCCGGAAACACCGGACAACAGGGAAAACATCAATGTATTCGGGACAGGTCCGGATTTGGACATCAGGCTTGGCTCGAGGACAACGCTGCGATTTGGCGGGCGTTATAGGAATGTTTGGTTAGAAAAAAGTGACAACGACTATAATGCTCTGGAAGGAAACATCGCTCTGATTGGGGCACTGTCTCCGAATCGGTCAATGTCGCTAAACTTCAGTTCGTCCCGAATCGAGTTCGACGACACGGAGCTGAACAGCAACTTCGATCGGCTATCAGCATACATACAGTTTTTCAGCAGGGCATCCCGCGGCACCATAAGTCTAGACGCTGGTTACAACGAAATTCACGATTTCGGAGAGGTGTTCAGTAGTGTTTTGGCGAGACTGTCAATCAGTCGGAATATATCGGCAAGCAGCAGTATTACC
>JADFIG010000028.1 GCA_022566735.1 Pseudomonadota bacterium | reverse complement strand
TGCCCACTGACGAGCAGTCACCCATCGTGCGCTTCGAGGTGCTGCACTTTGCCGACACCGAACCCCAGCAGCCCTTCGGCAGCTCTCGCTCGCGCCGCTGATCCTTAGCCTCCCGAATGCCTTTCCTGCCTGAACCGACGCAGCGCCATGGCGCCGCCCCCGCCGGCCCGCTGGCAACCGACACGGCCATCCTGCTGTGCAACCTCGGCACGCCCGAGGCGCCCACCGCCGCGGCGCTGCGCAAATACCTCGCGCAGTTCCTGTCGGACCCGCGGGTGGTCGAGATTCCCAAGCTGATCTGGCTCGTCATCCTGCACGGCATCATCCTGCGCGTGCGACCGGCCAAGTCGGCGGCCAAGTACGCCACCGTCTGGACGCCGGATGGCTCGCCGCTGAAGGTGTGGACGGAAGCAGGCGAAGCTGCTGCAGGGGCGCCTCGGCGAACAGGGTCTGCGCGTGCGCGTGGCGCCGGCCATGCGCTATGGCGAACCCTCGATCGCCGCGACGCTCGATGCGCTCAAGCAGGAGGGCATCCGCCGTGTGCTCGTGCTGCCGGCCTATCCGCAGTACTCGGGCGCCACCACAGCCAGCGTCATCGACGACGTCGCCCGCTGGGCGCTGCAGACCCGCCACCTGCCCGAGCTGCGCTTCATCAACCGCTACCACGACGACACCGGCTACATCGCTGCGCTGGCCCAGACGGTGCGTGAACACTGGCAGCGCGAGGGGCGCGGCGAGAAGCTGGTGATGAGCTTTCATGGCATGCCCGAGCGCACCCTGCACCTGGGCGACCCCTACCACTGCGAATGCCTGAAAACCGGCCGGCTGCTGGCCGAAGCGCTGGGCCTGCGCCAGGACGAATGGCTGGTCAGCTTCCAGAGCCGCTTCGGCAAGGCCAAGTGGCTGGAGCCCTACACCGAGCCCAGCCTGGTCGCGCTGGCCCAGGGTGGCTGCAAGTCGGTGGACCTCATCTGCCCGGGCTTCTCGGCCGACTGCCTGGAAACCCTCGAGGAGATCAACCAGGAAGCCCGCGAAGCCTTTTTGCATGCCGGCGGACAGCGCTTCGGCTACATCCCCTGCCTGAACGACCATCCGGCCGGCATCCGCGCGCTGGCCTCAATCGCCGAGCGCCACCTGCAGGGCTGGCCCACGGCCTTGCCCGACCCGACCGAGCTGGCCCGGCAACGGGAGCGCGCCTTGGCCGCGGGAGCACCGCAGTGAGCGAAGCGCTGGCCAGCATGAGGCTGGACAAATGGCTCTGGGCGGCACGCTTCTACAAGACCCGTGCGCTGGCGGTGGACGAGATCAACCTGGGCCGGGTCCGCGTGAGCGGCCAGCCGGTCAAGCCGGCGCGCGATGTGCGCGTGGGCGATGTCTTGAGCATCCGCATCGGTGGGGTGAGCCGCGAGATCGAGGTGCGCGGCCTGTCGAACCAACGGGGCCCGGCGCCACAGGCGCAGTTGCTCTATGCCGAGACGGCGGCCAGCATCACCGCCCGGGAGGCCGCGGCCGAGGCGAGGCGGCTGGCGCCTGAGCCGGCCGCCACCATCGTTCAGGGTCGCCCGACCAAGCAGGACCGACGACGCCTGGCCGAGTGGGACCGCTGGTCGGTCTCGATCGACGACATCTCTCCGGGTTGACCCGGATCCGCCCTCGCCATCTCCCCTCTTGAAACCGGGACATCGCGCCCCATATCCGCGCGGTTCCGAACCTTTCTGCCATGACGACCGATACCCCCACGCCAGAAGACGCGGCCGGCACCGCCCCCGAACCGACGGCCGCCGAGCTGAACCCCGAGACCCTGCTGGCCGAGCTGGAAGGCCAGAAACAACGCCTGGCCGAGATGAGCGACGCCTACCTGCGCGCCAAGGCCGAGGTCGAAAATGTGCGCCGCCGCGCCGATGAGGACATCAGCAAGGCCCGCAAGTTCGCGGTCGAGAGCTTCGCCGAGGCCATGCTGCCCATCATGGACAGCCTGGAAGCCGCCATCGCCACGCCGAACGCAAGCGTCGAGACCGTGCTGGAAGGCGTGCACGCCACCCGCCGTCAGCTCGCCAGCGCACTGGAGCGCAACAAGGTGATCGAGATCAACCCCGGCCAGGGCAGCAAGTTCGATCCGCACCAGCACCAGGCGATCTCGGTCGTGCCGGCGCCCACGCAGGACGCCAACACCGTCGTCACCGTGCTACAGAAGGGCTTCCTGATCGCCGACCGCGTGCTGCGGCCGGCCCTGGTCACCGTCTCTGCGCCCAAGTAATTCACAGCTCGCCGTCTCTTGAAGATGGCGAAGTTATCCACAAATCGAACAGCATCCACGCATTCTCTTCAGGAGCAAAAAAAATGGGAAAGATCATCGGCATTGACCTCGGCACCACCAACTCGTGCGTCGCGGTCATGGAAGGCAACACCACCCGCGTGATCGAGAACGCCGAGGGTGCACGCACGACGCCGTCCATCATTGCCTACCAGGAAGACGGCGAGATCCTCGTCGGCGCCTCGGCCAAGCGCCAGGCCGTCACCAACCCCAAGAACACGCTCTACGCGGTCAAGCGCCTGATCGGCCGCAAGTTCTCCGAGAAGGAAGTGCAGAAGGACATCGACCTGATGCCCTACACCATCGCCGCCGCCGACAACGGCGACGCCTGGGTGGAAGTGCGCGGCAAGAAGCTGGCCCCGCCGCAGGTCAGCGCCGAGGTGCTGCGCAAGATGAAGAAGACGGCTGAGGACTACCTCGGCGAGGAAGTGACCGAGGCCGTCATCACGGTGCCGGCCTACTTCAACGACGCCCAGCGCCAGGCCACCAAGGACGCCGGCCGCATCGCCGGCCTGGACGTCAAGCGCATCATCAACGAGCCCACTGCCGCGGCCCTGGCCTTCGGCCTGGACAAGCATGGCAAGGGCGACCGCAAGATCGCCGTCTATGACCTCGGCGGCGGCACCTTCGACATCTCGATCATCGAGATCGCCGATGTCGATGGCGAGATGCAGTTCGAAGTGCTGTCGACCAACGGCGACACCTTCCTCGGCGGCGAGGACTTCGACCAGCGGATCATCGACTACATCATTGCCGAGTTCAAGAAGGAACAGGGCGTGGACCTGTCCAAGGACGTGCTGGCCCTGCAGCGCCTGAAGGAAGCCGCTGAAAAGGCCAAGATCGAGCTGTCGAGCAACTCGCAGACCGACGTCAACCTGCCCTACATCACGGCAGATGCCACCGGCCCGAAGCACCTGAACGTCAAGCTGACCCGCGCCAAGCTGGAGTCGCTGGTGGAAGAGCTGATCGAGCGCACCATCGCGCCCTGCCGCACCGCCATCAAGGACGCCGGCGTGTCCGTGAGCGACATCCAGGACGTGATCCTGGTGGGCGGCATGACCCGCATGCCCAAGGTGCAGGAGAAGGTCAAGGAGTTCTTCGGCAAGGAACCCCGCAAGGACGTGAACCCTGACGAAGCCGTGGCCGTGGGCGCCGCCGTGCAAGGCCAGGTCCTGGCCGGCGACCGCACCGACGTGCTGCTGCTGGACGTGACCCCGCTGTCCCTGGGCATCGAAACCCTGGGCGGCGTCATGACCAAGATGATCGGCAAGAACACGACCATCCCGACCAAGTTCGCACAGACCTTCTCCACCGCCGACGACAACCAGCCGGCCGTGACCATCAAGGTCTTCCAGGGCGAGCGTGAAATGGCCTCGGGCAACAAGATGCTGGGCGAGTTCAACCTCGAAGGCATCCCGCCCGCACCGCGTGGCGTCCCCCAGATCGAAGTGGCCTTCGACATCGACGCCAACGGCATCCTGCACGTGAGCGCCAAGGACAAGGGCACGGGCAAGGAAAACAAGATCACCATCAAGGCCAACTCGGGTCTGTCGGAAGACGAGATCCAGAAGATGGTCAAGGACGCCGAGCTCAACGCCGCCGAAGACAAGAAGAAGCTGGAACTGGTGCAGGCCAAGAACCAGGGCGACGGCCTGGTGCACAGCGTGCGCAAGTCCCTGACCGAGTACGGCGACAAGCTGGATGCCGGTGAGAAGGAAAAGATCGAAGCCGCGATCAAGGACGTCGAAGAAGCCCTCAAGGGTGAAGACAAGGACGACATCGAGGCCAAGACCACCGCCCTGATGACCGCTTCGCAGAAGCTGGGCGAGAAGATGTACGCCGACATGCAGGCTGCCCAAGGCGCTGCCGGTGCCGCTGGCGCCGAAGGTGCTGCCCACGCTGCCGGCGAACAGGCCAAGCCCGCCGACGACAACGTGGTCGACGCCGAGTTCAAGGAAGTCAAGAAGGACTGACCGGGGCTTGCCCCCGCTCCGATGAGGGCACAGGCCGTGTGAGCACCGCGCTCACGCCCTGTGCCTTTGTCGGATCTGGACACCACCACCATGGCAAAACGCGATTTTTACGAAGTCCTCGGTGTCGCCAAAGGCGCATCCGACGACGAGATCAAGAAGGCCTACCGCAAGCTGGCCATGAAGCACCACCCTGACCGCAACCAGGGTGACAAGGCCAAGGAGGCCGAAGAGCAGTTCAAGGAGGTCAAAGAGGCCTACGAGATGCTCTCCGACCCCAAGAAGAAGGCGGCCTACGACCAGTACGGCCACGCCGGCGTCGACCCCAACATGGGTGCGGGACGCGGCGGCGCCGAGGGCTTCGGCGGCTTCGCCGACGCCTTTGGCGACATCTTCGGCGACATCTTCGGCCAGCAAGGCGGCGGCGGACGACGTGGCGGCGGCCCGCAGGTCTACCGTGGCAGCGACCTGTCGTACGCCATGGAGATCACGCTGGAAGAAGCCGCGGCCGGCAAGGACACGCAGATCCGCATCCCCGCCTGGGACGAATGCGGCGTCTGCCATGGCTCCGGCGCCAAGCCCGGCACCAGTGCCAAGACCTGCCCGACCTGCAATGGCTCGGGCACAGTGCACATGCGCCAGGGCTTCTTCAGCGTGCAGCAATCCTGCCCGCACTGCCAGGGCACAGGCAAGGTCATCCCCGACCCCTGCACCACCTGCCACGGCCAGGGCAAGGTCAAGAAGACCAAGACGCTGGAAGTCAAGATCCCGGCCGGCATCAACGAGGGCATGCGCATCCGCTCGGCCGGCAATGGCGAGCCGGGCACCAACGGCGGCCCCCCGGGCGACCTCTACATCGAGATCCGCATCAAGCAGCACGACATCTTCGAGCGCGACGGCGACGACCTGCACTGCAATGTGCCGGTGCCGCTGACCTCGGCCGCCCTGGGCGGCAGCATCGAGGTGCCGACGCTGGGCGGCAAGGCGGAGATCGACATCCCCGAGGGCACGCAGCACGGCAAGACCTTCCGCCTGCGCGGCAAGGGCATCAAGGGCATCCGCTCCAGCTACCCGGGCGACCTCTACTGCCACATCGTGGTCGAGACCCCGGTCAAGCTCACCGAGCACCAGCGCAAGCTGCTCAAGGAGCTCGACGAGTCCTTCAAGAAGGGCGGTGAAAAGCACTCGCCCAACTCCAAGAGCTGGACCGACCGGGTGAAGAACATCTTCAAATGAGCCCCGGGGCCGACGTCCCACGCTCCTACAACGGCACCCTGGCGGTGCCGTTTTTCATTCCGGTGCTTGTGTGCACTTTTCCCGCAAGGGGCCATCCTCTCAAGTTCTCGACCCACATGCCGAAAAACCCAGCGAGGACGCATCCGCCTGAGAGGCGTCCCGCAAAGGGAGGGAAATTGGCTCACATCCTGAGGGTGTCCACCGCATGGCCTACCAAGGTTCCTTGTCGCATATCCACGCGCTGATCGTCGAAGACATGGCCGTGCAGCAAACCACGCTGCGCGGTCAGCTGGCACTGCTGGGCATCAGCCAGGTGGATGTGGCCGCCAATGCCGATGACGCTTACCGCTTCATCCGCAGTCGCCGCTATGGCCTGATCCTGTGCGACTTCAACCTCAATGCCCGCACCGATGGCCAGCAGCTGTTCGAGCTGGTGCGCGAGCAGAACCTGCTGCCCGCCGACTGCCTGTTCTTCATGATCACGGCCGAGAGCAGCTACGCCTCGGTGGCCGCCGCCAGCGAACACCACCCCGATGCCTACCTGCTCAAGCCGGTGACGGCCAGCGACATCGAGGATCGGCTCAAGGCCATGCTCGACAAGCGCGAGGCCCTGCTGCCCATCAACTCCCGCCTGGCCAAGGACGACCTCGTCGGCGCACTGCAGGCCGCCGATGAGTTGCTGGGCCAGCGCAACCGCTGGTTCATGTCCGCCCTGCAGCTCAAGGGCCAGACCCTGCTGAAGCTGGGCCGCCACGAGGATGCCAGGACCGTCTTCGAGCAGGCGCTGGAAGTCCGCCCCGAGCTGCTGTGGGCCCGCCTGGGCCTGGCGCGTGCCCACAAGGCCGCAGGCCGATTCGGCGATGCGCGCAAGCTGGCCCAGGCCATCATCGACTCCAAGGAGGGCGAGAAGCTGGTCGCGGCCTACGACGTCATCGCCGAGGCCCAGGAAGCCAGCGGCGACCCGCTGGGCGCGCTGTGGACGCTGCGCGACGCCTCGCTCGTTGTGCCCTCCTGCCGCCGCCACCGCATGGTCGGGGAATCCGCCTACCGCAACGGCGACCTGGACATGGCCAGGCAGGCGCTCACCAAGGCCACCAAGTCCAGCCGGGGCTCCATCGTCGCCCAGCCGCAAGACAGCCTGCTGCTGGCGCAGACCCTGGTGGACATCGGCGAGCCTGCCGAAGCCACCCGCGCGCTGCACGACGTCAAGATGATCTACAAGGACCAGCCCGCCTTCACCAGCACCGCCCTGGCCATCCAGGCCCAGGTCGCGCTGGCGGCGGGCAACGCCGAGCAGGCCGAGGCCGCCCTCGCCCAGGCCCGCGAGGTCGTCGGCAAGGGCAAGGCCGACCTGGCCACCGTCACCCTGGCCAAGGCCGAGCTGATGGCCGGCCACGAAGACGCCGGCCTGGCCTTGCTGGGCAGCGCCATCAGCGCCGACCACGAGAACCTGCGCGTCAAGCAGATGATCGCCAAGGCCCTGGAAGACACCGGCCACCCCGACAAGGTCAGCCACGTCATCGAGTCGGCCACCGCCAGCATGCAGGGCATGGTGGCAGACGCCCGCAAGCTGCTGCGCGACAGCCGCATCGACGAAGCCGTCGGCATGATCGAGAACGCCGTCCACGAGTACCCCGAAAACACCGGCGTGCTGCTGCAGGCCGCGCAGATCCAGTGCATGGCCTTGCGCCTGAAAAAAGCGCACGACGACCAGCGCATCGACACCATCCGCGACTACCTCGACCGCCTCGACAAGCTCCTGCCCGGCCACGACCGCGTCAACATGATGCGCCGCTACTTCCGCGAAACGCTGGGCACGCTCGACGGCGTGAGCCTGGCGCACTGAGGCCAGCCCATGAGCGACGCCCTGGCCCTCATCGCGCACGACCTCAAGAACGCCCTGGGCGGTCTGGAGTCGGAGTTGGCCCAGCTCATCGACGAGCCCAGCCCGGTGATGGCCCAGCGCGCCCACCTGCACTGCGCCGAGCTGCGCCGCCAGTTCATCCAGTTCCTGACAGTCTATGGCGCGCGCAACGGCGGCCTCAGCGCCCTGTGCGAAGACGAGTCCCCGCACGGCTTGCTGCAGGCCCTGCAGCGCGTCTGGTCGGTCAAGCTGCAGATGGCCGACAGCCCCGTCCGCATCACCCTGCAGCCGCAGACCGACGCCGACCGCCCGCCCGCCTTCTGGTACTTCGACCACCGCCTGGTGCAGCTCGCCCTGGACGCCGCCATCCACAACGCCGTGCGCTTCGCCCGCAGCCAGGTCGAGCTGAGCGTCACCGAACGCGATGGCTGGCTGGTGTGGGTCGTCCACGACGACGGCGAGGGCCCCGGCAGCGAAGACCCGGGCCAGGCCCACGCCACCGGCCTGGGCACCGCGCTGGCCGAAGCCGTGGCCTCGGCCCACACCCTGCGCGAGCGCATCGGCCAGACCCGGCTGCGCCATGTCCCGGGCCAGGGCACGACCTTCACCCTGGAGCTGCCATGATGTCCATGCACACGACAGCCCGCGCGAGGTGCATCCATGCATGAGGTTTTCGCCGCCAACTCGCCCGCCAAAGCAGGTCTGGGCGACGCCTTGCAGGACATGCGCAATGCGCGCGCCCTGGTCATCGACAGCAACCTGACCTCGCGCAGCATCCTGCGCACCATGCTGGCCGACCTCGGCGTGCCCGGCGAGCGCATCAAGCAGGTCGGGCGCTACAACGATGCGCGCGGCGAACTGGAGCGCGTGCGCTACGACATCGTGCTGTGCGACTACCACTTCAGCGACACCCGGGCGACCGGCGCCGACCTGCTCGACGAAGTGCGGGCGGGCAACCACCTGCCCTTCTCCACCATCTTCGTGATGGTGACGTCCGAGGCCTCCTACGCCAAGGTCGCCGAAGCCGCCGAGGCCGCGCTCGACTGCTACCTGCTCAAGCCCCACACCCACAACGAGCTGGCCGCGCGCATCAAGGTGGCGCGGCTGCGCAAGCAGGCCATGGCCGACATCTTCAAGGCCCTGGAGGACGAGCACTACGAAGAAGCCACCGCGCTCTGCATGGCCCGCGTGGAAGCCAAGGCCGAGTACTGGATCTACGCCGCCCGCATCGGCAGCGAGTTGCTGCTGCGCCTGAACCGCCACGACGAGGCGCGCAAGCTCTTCGAGCTCATCGACGCCACCAAGGCCATGCCCTGGGCCCGCCTGGGCATCGCCCGCGCCCACGTGGACGCCGGCCAGATCCCGCCGGCCCTGCGCGTGCTGGACGCGCTCGTCCTCGACAACCCGGGCTACGCCGATGCCTACGACGTGATGGGCCGAGCGCACCTGCAGGCCGGCGACTTCGAGCGTGCCTACGAGACCTACCAGAAGGCCGTCTCGCTGACGCCCAACAACATCGGCCGACTGCAGAAGATGGGCCTGCTGGCCTTCCACCTGGGCCACACCGACGAGGCCGCCGACGTGCTGGAGCGCGCCCTGGCCATGGGCGTGACATCGCGCAGCTTCGACTTCCAGAGCGTGGTCATGCTGGGCCTGACCCACTTCGCCAAGGACGACGGCCAGGCCCTGCACAAGTGCGTGAACCAGCTGCTGCGCGCCCACGAGCGCGACCCGCGCAGCGCCCGCCTGCGCCGCATGCACGAGTTGGTGCTGGTGCTCTCGCTGGTGCAGCAGAACCAGGGCACCGAAGCCTCACGCCGGCTCAAGACCATGGCCCGCGAGTTCGGCCAGCCCGACTACGACTACGAAACCGCCGGCAACATGATGACGGTGCTGACCCACCTGCAGGACCGCCCGGTGGACATCCCCGACGCCGGCAACTGGGTGCAGCGCCTGGCCGACCGCTTCTGCACCAACAAGTCCCTCACGGGCATGCTGTGCATCATGGTCGGCACCCACGAGCCCTACGTCGACACGCTGCGCGACAGCTACCGCCAGCTCAGCACCCTGGCCGAAAGCTGCCTGGCCCAGGCCAAGAGCGGGGATCCGGCCAAGGCCGTCGAGACGCTGCTGGAGCGCGGTGCCGCCACCGGCAACACCCGCATCGTCGAGCTGGCCGACATGCTCTGGCAGCGCTACCAGGCCCAACTGGCCGCGCACACCGAGATGGCCGCGCGCGTGCAGGACCTGCTGTCGCGCTACGGACGCCGTGCGCCCGAAGCGCTCGAAGGCTGATCAGGCCTGCTCGGCGCCCGCCTTCACGCAGTCCACGTAATAGCGCTTGCCGCCACCGGGCAGGTCTTCGCCCACCAGGCCGTGGACGTCCGTGGCAAAGCCCGGGAACTCCGCATTGAAGCTCTGCGTGAAACGCAGGAAGTCGCAGATCTTCTTGTTGAAGCGCTCGCCCGGGATCAGCAGCGGGATGCCCGGCGGGTACGGCGTCAGCAGGGCCGTGGTGATGCGGCCTTCCAGCTGGTCGATGTCCACGCGCTCGGTCTGCTTGCGGGCGATGCACGCGTAGGCGTCCGACGGCTTCATGGCCGGCTCCAGGCCCGACAGGTAGACCTCGGTGGTCAGGCGGGCGATGTCACCCCTGGCATAGGCCTCGTGCACGCTCTGGCACAGGTCGCGCAGGCCCATGCGCTCGTACATCGGGTGCTTCTGGCAGAACTCCGGCAGCACGCGCCACATCGGCTGGTTCTTGTCGTAGTCGTCCTTGAACTGCTGCAGCGCGGTCAGCATGGTGTTCCAGCGGCCCTTGGTGATGCCGATGGTGAACATGATGAAGAAGCTGTAGAGGCCGGTCTTCTCGACCACCACGCCGTGCTCGGCCAGGTACTTGGTGACGATGGACGCCGGGATGCCGGTGGCGGCGAACTTGCCCGACACGTCCAGGCCCGGGGTGATGATGGTGGACTTGATCGGGTCCAGCATGTTGAAGCCGTCGGCCAGGTTGCCGAAGCCGTGCCATGCCTCGTTGGCCTGCAGCACCCAGTCCTCGGGCTTGCCGATCTCGTGGTCGATCTCGGTGTCCGGGCCCCAGACCTGGAACCACCAGTCTTCGCCGTACTCCTTGTCCACCTTGCGCATGGCGCGGCGGAAGTCCAGCGCCTCGCGGATGCTTTCCTCCACCAGCGCGGTGCCGCCCGGGGGCTCCATCATGGCCGCGGCCACATCGCACGAGGCGATGATGGCGTACTGCGGCGAAGTGGAGGTGTGCATCAGGTAAGCCTCGTTGAAGAGGTTGCGGTCCAGGTGCACGTTCTGCGAATCCTGCACCAGCACCTGCGAAGCCTGGCTGATGCCTGCCAGCAGCTTGTGGGTCGACTGCGTGGCGTAGACCATGGCCTCCTTCGGGCGCGAGCGGCCCTTGCCCATGGCGTGGTACATGCCATAGAACTTGTGGAAGGCCGCGTGGGGCAGCCAGGCTTCGTCGAAGTGCAGGTTGTCGATCCAGCCGTCCAGCATCCCTTTGATGGTCTCGGTGTTGTAGAGCACGCCGTCGTAGGTGCTCTGCGTGATCGTCAGGATGCGCGGCCTGGCGGATGCCGCGTCCACGCCCTTGAGCAGCGGGTTGGCCGCGATCTTGGCGCGGATGGTGTCCGGCTCGAACTCGCTCTTGGGGATGGGGCCGATGATGCCGTAGTGGTTGCGCGTGGGCGTCAGGAACACCGGCACCGCCCCCGTCATGATGATGCTGTGCAGGATGGACTTGTGGCAGTTGCGGTCCACCACGACCACATCGCCCGGGGCCACGGCGTGGTGCCACACCATCTTGTTGGACGTGGACGTGCCGTTGGTGACGAAGAAGCAGTGGTCGGCGTTGAAGATGCGCGCAGCGTTCTTCTCCGACTCGTAGACCGGGCCGGTGTGGTCCAGCAGCTGGCCCAGTTCTTCCACGGCGTTGCAGACGTCGGCGCGCAGCATGTTCTCGCCGAAGAACTGGTGGAACATCTGGCCCACCGGGCTCTTGAGGAACGCCACGCCGCCGGAGTGCCCCGGGCAGTGCCAGGAATAGGAGCCGTCCTGGGCGTAGTCCATCAGCGCCTTGAAGAACGGCGGCGCCAGGCCGTCGAGGTAGCTCTTGGCTTCGCGGATGATGTGGCGGGCCACGAACTCCGGCGTGTCCTCGAACATGTGGATGAAGCCGTGCAACTCGCGCAGGATGTCGTTGGGGATGTGCTCGGAGGTGCGCGTCTCGCCGTAGAGGTAGATGGGGATGTCGTTGTTCTTGAAGCG
Source organism: Pseudomonadota bacterium (assembly GCA_022566735.1). Taxonomy (GTDB): domain Bacteria; phylum Pseudomonadota; class Gammaproteobacteria; order Burkholderiales; family Burkholderiaceae_C; genus Aquabacterium. Next base: position 32,419 of record JADFIG010000028.1, on the reverse strand, counting down.
GATCTCGCTGACGAACTGGCGCAGGGCCTTCAGCGCGCTGTCGACCTCGTCCTTGGAGCCGGCGCCGAATTCCTCGTCGTCGATGGACAGGATGAAGGCGCTGGCGCGGCTTTGCTGTTGCGCGAACTGGGCCAGGTCACCGTAGCTGGTCACGCCCAGCACCTCGAAGCCTTCCTTCTGGATGGCGTCGGCCAGGGCACGGATGCCCAGCCCGGAGGTGTTCTCGGAACGGAAGTCCTCGTCGATGATGACGATCGGGAAATGGAAGCGCAGCATGGCCTGTTCCTGTGCACAAAACGGAGAATTCTCGAAAGACGGCGAAGTGTAGGGGCCACGGCCGCGGATTTGTTTGACACAACACGTTTTTTGCATGCCGAAGCCACCAAAATCACCCGATGGCGACAGGGGTGAAATTCCCGCCTAAACTGCGCCTGGGGGAGGCCCTCGCGCACACCGGGACAGCGCCCGGTGCGTGATCGGTGTGTGACGGGTGCCTGCTCGAAATTGCTCGGAGTTGCTCGGCAAAGGAGTTATGGCGGATGAGCGAGTCGACGCTGTGGTGGATCGTGGCGGGTTTCTTTGTCAGCCTGGAGTTGCTGACGGGCTCCTTTTACCTGCTGATGCTGGCCCTGGGTGCCGCTTCCGGCGCGAGCGTCGCCCTGCTGGGGGCCGACCACAGCATCCAGCTCGTGGTGGCGGCCGCGGTGGGCGGTGGCGCCGTCTACCTCTGGCACCGCAAATTGCTGCGTCGCGGCATGCTGGGCATCGAGGACTACACCACCACCGGCCTGGGCAGCCTGGACGTCGGTGAGCACGTCACCGTGTCGAAGTGGCACCCGGACGGCACCGCGCGGGTGCACTACCGCGGCAGCGACTGGATGGCCCGCTACCACGGTGCCCATGTGCCCGCTTCGGGCCCCCACCGCATCCGCGCCATCGAAAGCAACTACCTGGTGCTGGAGCGCCTGTGAGTGATTTCAAGCGCCGCTGAGCGGCCCCTGCCCCGCCACCCCGAAAGAGTCTCCATGGAAGTCGCCCTGGTCCTGCTGGTCATCGCGGTCATCTTCGTCGTCCAGGCCATCAAGGTCGTGCCTCAGCAAAGCGCCTGGGTGGTCGAGCGGCTGGGCAAGTACAGCACCACGCTCAAGCCGGGGCTGAACGTGCTGGTGCCTTTCGTGGACAAGATCGCCTACGAGCACTCGCTCAAGGAGATCCCGCTGGACGTGCCCAGCCAGGTCTGCATCACCAAGGACAACACCCAGCTGCACGTCGACGGCATCCTGTACTTCCAGGTGACCGACCCGATGCGTGCCAGCTACGGCTCGTCCAACTACATCCTGGCCATCACCCAGCTGGCGCAGACGACGCTGCGCTCGGTCATCGGGCGCATGGAGCTGGACCGCACCTTCGAGGAGCGCGACGCCATCAACTCGGCCGTCGTCGCCGCGCTGGACGAGGCCGCGCTCAACTGGGGCGTGAAGGTGCTGCGCTACGAGATCAAGGACCTGACGCCGCCCAACGAGATCCTGCGCTCCATGCAGCAGCAGATCACCGCCGAGCGCGACAAGCGCGCCCGCATCGCCGAGTCCGAAGGCCGCAAGGCCGAGCAGATCAACCTGGCCACGGGTGAGCGCGAAGCCTTCATCGCCAAATCCGAGGGCGAGAAGCAGGCCGAGATCAACCGCGCCCAGGGCCAGGCCGCGGCCATCACCGCCGTGGCCGATGCCACCGCGTCGGCCATCGCCAAGATCGCAGCCGCCATCCAGCAGCCGGGCGGGCAGGATGCGGTCAACCTCAAGGTCGCCGAAAAGGCCGTCGAGGCCTACGCCCAGCTGGCCCAGAAGAACAACACCATGATCGTGCCGGGCAACATGAGCGAGGTCTCGGCCCTCATCGGCACGGCCATGACGCTGCTGCGCCAGACACCCGGCGCGAGCGGCGCGCACAAGCCGTGAGCGTGCACCTCGTTGCCGGCCGCAATGTGCTGGGCGGGCCGCTGCGCGCCTGCTCCTACGACCCGGTGACCGGCTATTTCCGCGACGGCTGCTGCCGCACGCGCGACGACGATGCGGGCCTGCACGTGGTCTGTGCGCGCATGACGGCCGACTTCCTGGCGTTTTCGGCCAAGCAAGGCAACGACCTGTCCACCCCGCGCCCCGAATGGCGCTTCGCCGGGCTGCAGCCGGGCGACCGCTGGTGCCTGTGTGCGCGTCGCTGGCTGGAGGCCTACGAGGCCGGCGTGGCGCCGCCCGTGGCACTCGAAGCCACGCACGAAGCCGCCCTGCAGGTGGTGCCGCTGCACGCCCTGCTGGCCTGCGCGCTTCAGCCGGTGGGGCCGGACCCGTCCTGAGGCGCGGCTGGCTCTGCGCCCGCCGCGGCGACCGTCGCCACAGCCGCGGCCAGCAAAGCCTGCAGACCGGCCTCGTCCAGCACGGTGAGGCCGAGCTCGCGGGCCTTGTCCAGCTTGCTGCCGGCTTCTTCACCGGCCACCACATAGCTCGTCTTCTTCGACACCGATCCCGCCACCTTGCCGCCCGCGGCCTCGATCAGGGCCTTGGCCTCGTCGCGGCTCAGGGTGGGCAAGGTGCCGGTGAGCACCAGGGTCTTGCCGTGCAAGGGCAAGGTGGCCGGGTCGACCAGCGCGGCGCCATCGTGCTCGAGCCAGCTCACCCCACAGGCACGCAGCTGCTCCACCACCTCGCGGTTGTGGGCCTGGTCGAAGAAGGTGCGCAGGCTGTGGGCCACGACCGGGCCGACGTCGCGCACGGCCAGCAGCGCTGCTTCGCTGGCGTCCATGATCCGGTCGATCTGGCCGAAGTGCTTGGCCAGGTCCTTGGCCGTGGCCTCGCCCACGTGGCGGATGCCCAGGCCGAAGAGGAAGCGCGGCAAGGTGGTCTGCTTGCTTTTCTCCAGCGCCGCCACCAGGTTCTGCGCGCTCTTGTCGGCCATGCGGTCGAGCGCGGCCAGCTTGGCCACACCCAGCTTGTAGAGCTCCGGCAGGGTGCGCACCACGCCGCCATCCACCAGCTGGTCGACGAGTTTGTCGCCCAGGCCTTCGATGTCCATGGCGCGGCGCTGGGCGAAGTGCAGCAGGGCCTGCTTGCGCTGGGCCGCGCAGAACAGGCCGCCCGTGCAACGGTGATCGACCTCGCCGGGCTCGCGCAGCACGGTGCTGTCGCAGACCGGGCAGGTGCGCGGCATGCGGAAGTTGGGCACGTAGGCCGGCCGGCCGCCCTCGGGTGCGACCACGCCGACCACCTCCGGGATGACGTCGCCGGCGCGGCGCACGATGACGGTGTCACCCAGGCGCACGCCCTTGCGGCGCAGCTCGAAGAGGTTGTGCAGCGTGGCGTTGGTGACCGTCACGCCGCCCACGAACACCGGCTTGAGGCGGGCGACGGGCGTGAGCTTGCCGGTGCGACCGACCTGGATGTCGATGCCTTCGACCTGGGTGAGTTGCTCCTGCGCGGGGTATTTGTGGGCCACGGCCCAACGCGGTTCGCGGGTGACGAAGCCCAGGCGCTCCTGCAGGTCGCGGCGGTTGACCTTGTAGACCACGCCGTCGATGTCGAAGGGCAGCTGGTCGCGCCGTGCACCGATGGCCTGGTGGAAGGCCACGAGCCCGCTCGTGCCGCTGGCGCCCTCGGCCACGGTGCGCTCGGCACACACGGGCAGGCCCATCGCGGCCAGGGCGTCGAGCAAGGCGCTGTGGGTGTCGGGCACGTCCCAGCCCTGCACCTCGCCCAGGCCGTAGGCAAAGAAACTCAAAGGCCGCTGCGCCGCGATGGCCGGGTCGAGCTGGCGCACGGCCCCTGCGGCCGCGTTGCGCGGGTTGACGAAGGTCTTGGCGCCGTGCTGGCGCTGGCGCTCGTTGAGGGCCTCGAAGTCGTCGCGGCGCATGTAGACCTCGCCGCGCACTTCCAGCACCGGTGCGCTCGCGCCTGCGCCCGGACCCTGCAGGCGCAGCGGGATCTGGCCGATGGTGCGGATGTTCTGCGTGACGTTCTCGCCGGTTTCGCCATCGCCGCGCGTGGCCGCCTGCACCAGCACGCCGTGCTCGTAGCGCAGGTTGATGGCCAGGCCGTCGAACTTCAGCTCGGCGGCGTACTGCACGGGCGGGGCATCGTCGGGCAAGGCCAGCTCGCGGCGCACGCGGGCGTCGAAGGCCTCGGCGCCGCTGGCTTCGGTGTCTGTCTCGGTGCGGATGGAGAGCATCGGCACCGCGTGGCGCACCGGCTCGAAGCCATCGAGCACCTGGCCCAGCACGCGCTGTGTGGGCGAGTCGGGCGTGCGCAGCTCGGGGTGCTCGGCCTCCAGGGCTTGCAGGGCCTGGAAGAGGCGGTCGTACTCGGCGTCCGGGATGCTGGGCGCGTCCAGCACGTGATAGCGGTGGGCGTGCGCGTTGAGTTGCTCGCGCAAGGCCGCGGCCACCTCGGCGGGGGAGCTCACCGTGACACCGGCCTCAGCCGGTGCGCCAAACAGGTCCGACTGCGACATCGCGTGGCTCCGGTCCGGTCAGCTGAACAGCCGGCGCGTGGACGGCGCCCCCGCGGCCAGGTCGCGCGCGGCGAGGGCCTCGTACAGCTTGGCCAGCTCGCCCTCGATCGACTCGAAGGCCGCCGGGGAGAACGGCCGGCCCGAGTCGTCGAGCATGACGCCGTCCATCGACAGGGCCAGGGCCTCGCCCGCGGCGCACCAGGCCTTGAACGGCGCCTGCTCGGCGGCGGTCTGCGGCACGTCGAAGCACAGCAGCAACTCGCGCAGGGTGGCCTGGTCCTCGTCTTCGGCGAAGGCGGCCTGGGCGTCGAACTGCAGGGTCAGCACCGGCGGGGCGCCCTCTTCCGGCGAAGGCAGCACGAAGCGGCCGGGCAAGGCACCGGGCACGAAGCCGTGGCGCGCGGCCTGCTGCTGCACATAGCCCAGCGACCAGGCACTGCCCTTGGCGGCCAGGCGCATGGCCAGTTGCGCGTCGTGGGCGCCGGCGAAGCCGTCGAGCTCGCGGGCGCGGGCCACGATGTCGAGCATGTCGGGGAACTCGACCGCCGCAGGCAAGGCGTCGGCCATGGCCTGCACCTTCTGCACGAACTCGGAGTATTCGATCTCGTTGAGGCCGCCCATGCGGTTGGCCATCAGCACGCCGGCTTGCAGCTCGGTGTAGAGCACGCCGGCCTGGGGGGCCTCCCACTCGCCGCAATCGCTGCGCAGGCCTTCGATGAGCACCGGCTTGCTGCCGGCGCGGCGGGTCGGCGGCAGGTGCAGCAGGATGTGGTCGCCGCTCATGGGCGCGTCCAGCGTCAGGGTGGCGATGGCGTCGACCAGGGCGTCCAGGCGCGGGCCACCGCGGCGCACCGCGGGCATGGCCGGGGCGGCCGCAGCCTCGCTGGCCATGGCGCCCTCCTCGCCCATCGGCAGGGTGGCCAGGGCGTCCAGGGCCTGGGCATCGGGCGGGGCCGCGCCCAGGGCGCCGTCCACGGGCTCCACGCTGGCTCGGCGAGGCTGGCGGGCCGCCGCACGGCGGGAGGTCCAGGCGCCATGGGCCACCACGAGGGCCAGCACGGCGCCCCCCAGGATGGCCAGGTACAGGGTCAGGGAATGGTTCATTGCGATCTTTCTCAAGCGGCGTGGGCCATGCCCAGCGCGGCTTCCATGTCCACCGCCACGATGCGGGACACGCCTTGTTCCTGCATGGTCACGCCCACCAGTTGTTCGGCCATCTCCATCGCGATCTTGTTGTGCGAGATGAACAGGAACTGCGTGCCGCTGGACATGTTCTTGACCAGGCGGGCGTAGCGTTCGGTGTTGGCGTCGTCCAGCGGGGCATCGACCTCGTCGAGCAGGCAGAACGGCGCGGGGTTGAGCTGGAAGATGGCGAACACCAGCGCGATGGCGGTGAGCGCTTTCTCGCCACCTGAGAGCAGGTGGATGGTGCTGTTCTTCTTGCCCGGCGGGTGGGCCATGACCTGCACGCCGGCGTCGAGGATTTCATCGCCCGTCATCACCAGCTTGGCGCTGCCACCGCCGAACAGGCTGGGGAACATGCGCCCGAAGTGCTCGTTGACGGTGTTGAAGGTGGCGCCCAGCAGGTCGCGGGTTTCCAGGTCGATCTTGTGGATGGCGTCTTCGAGGGTGCCGATGGCGTCCAGCAGGTCGGCCATCTGCGCGTCGAGGAAGCCCTTGCGCTCGCGGGCGGCGGTGAGCTCGTCGAGCGCGGCCAGGTTGACGGCGCCGAGCGCATTGACCTCGCGCTGGATGCGGTCGATCTCGGCTTGCAGGCCGAAGAGCTTGATGCCGTCGCGCGCGATGGCCTCGCCCAGCACCGCCATGTCCACCCCGGCGGCGGTGAGCTGCTCCAGGAACTGTGCGCCGCCCAGCGAGGCGGCTTGCTGCTCCAGCTGCAGCTTGGTGATCTGGTCGCGCAGGGGCTGCAGACTGCGCTCGAAGCCCATGCGCTGCTCGTCGAAACGGCGCAGCTGGGCGGAGAGGTCGTCGTAGCGCTGGCGGGCTTGGGCCAACAGGCCTTCGCGCTGCACGCGCAGGGCCAGGGCGTCGTCCAGGCCGGTTTGCGCACTGGCGTCGCTCAGGCGGGCCTGCTCCTCGTGCAGCTGCACGGTGGAGGCCTCGTTGGCCTGCACCTGCTGCGAGGCGGTTTCGATGCTGCGCTGCAGCTCGCCGCGGCGGGCGGCCATGCTGCGCACGCCAAACGTCGCTTCCTGGGCCTGGCGCTCCAGGGCGCGGCTTTGCTCGCGGGCCTGGTTGAGCTTGCGCTCGGCCTCGATGACGTGCTCTTCCAGCGTGGCGTGCTTTTCCTGGGCCTCGCCCAGCGCGATGTCGAGCTCCTCGAAGCGGGCCTCGCCCATGGCGCGGCGCTCCTGCAAGCCTTCGAGCTGGGCGTCGATCTCCGCGACCTCCTCGTCGATCTGGCCGCGGCGGCTGTGGGCCTGTTCGGCCTGCTGGCTCAGGCGCAGCACCTCGACTTGCAGCTGGTGGACGCGCTGCTGCGCCTCGCCGGCTTCGCGGCGGGACGTGGCCAGGCGCTGCGAGGCGTCGGTGTAGGCGGCCTCGGCGCGGATCAAGGCCGCGCGGGCCTCGTCGGCGATCAGGCCCTGCGCCCTCACCTCTTTGTCCAGGCCCTCGATTTCCTGGGCGCGGGCCAGCATGCCGGCCTGCTCCGAATCGGGGGCGTAGAAGCTCACGGCGAACTGGCTGACGGTGTGACCCGCCGGGGTCATGATGACCTCGCCGTGGGTGAGCTTGCCGCGCTGGGCCAGGGCCTCTTCCAGGTGGGCCGCGGTGTAGACGCCTTCCAGCCAGTCGTTCATCAGCGCTTGCAGCCCGGCGTCGTTCAGGCGCAGCAACTCGCTCAGGCGGGGCAGCGTCTGGTGGGTGTTGGCGATGGCGCCCGCAGGCACGCTGTAGAAGGCGAGCTTGGCCGGCGGTGCGTCCTGCTCGAAGGCGCGCACGGTTTCGACGCGGCCCACTTCCAGGGCCGACAGGCGCTCGCGCAGCGCCGACTCCAGGGCGTTTTCCCAGCCGGGTTCGATGTGCACGCGCGTCCACAGGCCCTGCAGGCTGTCGAGGCCGTGCTTGGCCAGCCAGGGCTTGAGCTTGCCCTCGGTCTGCACCTTGTCTTGCAGGGTGCGCAGGGCGTCCAGGCGGGCACTGCGCTCGGCCAGGCGGGCGGCCTGCTGCTGGCTGTCGGCCTGGGCGGCCTTGCGGGCCTCGTCCAGGGCCGGCACGGTGTCGTTGAGCTCGTCCAGGCGGGCCGCCAGCACGGCGTGGTCTTCTTCGCCCGCATCGAGTTGCGCCTTCAGCTCGGACAGGCGCCCCTCATCGGGCAGGGCCAGGGCCTGCACCTCGGCGCGCAGGCGCTCGCGGCGCTGCTGGATCTGGCGGGCCTGGTCATCGACGTTGCGCGACTCGGCGGCCAGCAGCTGGATCTGCTGCTGCACCTGGCCGGCCACGCCGCGCTGCTCGTTGGCCTTTTGCGTGGCGGCGCGCACGGCGTCTTCCAGCGCCGGCACGTTCATGGCGAGCTCTTCGGCCTGGGCGGCCAGAATTTCGGCGTGCTCCTCGCCCATCGCCATCCTGGCGGCCAGCTCTTCCAGCTCGGTCTGGGCCTCGTCGCTGCGGGCGCGCCACTGGTCGTTCTGGGCCTGGATCTCGGCCAGGCGCTGCTCGACCTTCTGGCGCCCCTCCACCACGTAGCGGATGCGCTCTTCCAGGCGGCTGACTTCGAGGTTGGCCTCGGCCAGCGAGCCCTGCGCCTCGTGCAGCGCGTCGCTGGCGGCGTAGTGGTCCTGGCGCACATGCTCCAGCTCGGCTTCCACGCTGCGCAGCTCGGCCATGCGGGCTTCGAGCGCGTTGGTCGCCTCGTTCACGGCGGCGTGGATGCGGGTTTCTTCAGACGCCGCATCGCGGTGCTTCAGGAACCACAGCTGGTGCAGCCTGGTCGTGCCCTGCTCCTGCAGTGCGTGGTAGCGCGCGGCGACCTCGGCCTGCTTTTCCAGCTTGTCGAGGTTGCTGTTGAGCTCGCGCAGGATGTCTTCCACGCGGGTCAGGTTCTCGCGCGTGTCCTTCAGGCGGTTCTCGGTCTCGCGGCGGCGCTCCTTGTACTTGGAGACGCCCGCGGCCTCTTCCAGGAACAGGCGCAGCTCTTCGGGCTTGGACTCGATGATGCGGCTGATGGTGCCCTGACCGATGATGGCGTAGGCGCGCGGCCCCAGGCCCGTGCCCAGGAAGACGTCCTGGACGTCGCGGCGGCGCACCGGCTGGTTGTTGATGAAGTAGCTGGAGGTGCCGTCGCGGGTCAGCACGCGCTTGACGGCGATCTCGGCGAACTGGTTCCACTGGCCGCCGGCCCGGGCGTCTTCGTTGCTGAAGACGAGTTCCACGCTGGCGCGGCTGGCCGGCTTGCGGTTGCCCGAGCCGTTGAAGATGACGTCCTGCATGGACTCGCCGCGCAGCTCGGAGGCTTTCGACTCGCCCAGCACCCAGCGCACGGCGTCCATGATGTTGGATTTGCCGCAGCCGTTGGGCCCCACGACCCCCACCAGCTGGCCCGGCAGCTGGAAATGGGTGGGCTCTGCGAAGGACTTGAAGCCCGACAGCTTGATCGAATTCAGACGCATCTAAGTCGTTGATTTGCCTGATGAATCTCAGAAAAATCCAGGCCTTTGAGGAGCCGGGATGATACCATCCGGGGTTCGCTGTTCACCCTGCCCTCCCACGTTCGACACCATGGCCAAGACCGCTCCTGCTCGCGCCCCCGCCCGCACCCCCGCCAAATCGACCCAGCCCCAGGCCGCCGCCAAGCTCGACGTGGGCACGCGCGCCAAGCCGGCCACGCCGCCCTCGGCCCCTTCGCGCCACCTCGACGTCTTCCCCAACCCGGCGCCCGAACGTGACTACGTCATCCAGTTCCAGGTGCCCGAGTTCACCTGCTTTTGCCCGCTGACCGGCCAGCCCGACTTCGCGCACTTCACCATCGACTGCATCGCCGACAAGCTCTGCATCGAGCTCAAGAGCCTGAAGATGTACATGTGGAGCTACCGCAACGAGGGGGCTTTCCACGAAAAGGTGACCAACGACATCCTCTCGAACATGGTCAAGGCCATCAACCCGCGCTACATCCGCATCACGGCCAAGTGGTACGTGCGCGGCGGCATCTACACCAACGTGGTGGCCGAGCACCGCAAGAAGGGCTGGAAGCCCGCGCCGAAGGTGGAGCTGCCCCAGCTGAGCCAGGAAACCGGCCTGATCGGCTGACTGGCGGATGGGCTGACTGGCTGACGCCCCCGCTGTGCTGACCATGCTGGCCTGGGTGCCTGAATGGGGCCAAGCCCCCTGGGTGGACTGGGTTGTGCTGGGCGCCGTCCTGGGCGTGGCCCTGCTCTTCCAGCCCTGGCTGCCGCTGCGCCACCGGCCGCTGCAAAGCCCCTGGCTGGGCGCCCTGGTGCTCATGCCCTTCCTGTGGAGCACCGAGCGCCTGCTGCCCTCCGGGCTGGCGCTGCACGTCTCTTCGGCCTGCCTGATGACGCTGATGTTCGGCTGGCCCCTGGCCATGTGGACGCTGGTGCCGGTCACCGCCCTGGCCAGCCTGATCGGGCGCCAGCACCTGCCCGATCTGGGCAGCATGGCCTCCCACATGGTGTGGTTCGGCCTGGTGCCGGGCACGCTGTCGCTGGGGCTGGGCCTGCTCATCCGCCAGCTCCTGCCCAAGCACCTGTTCGTGTTCATCCTGGGGCGGGCCTTCATCGCCACGGCCCTGTCGGTGACGCTGACGGGTTACCTGGCCTACCTGGCGGGCCGCAAGCCCGACACCCTGGCCCTGGACGAGTGGATGCTGGCCTACTGGCTGCTGGGCTGGGGCGAGGCCATCAGCACGGGGATGCTGGTGTCCATCTTCGTGGCCTTCAAGCCGCACTGGCTGCTGACCTACTCCGACGCGCGCTACCTGCCCCCGTCCAAGCCCCCCCAGGGTTGACCCTGAGCCCCATGGGCCCGTGAGGGCGCTGTTGTCGCGCAAGCATCCTTGCCCCGCGTCAAAGGGCCTGCGCGCCCCCTTCAGGTGTCGTCAAGTGATGGACGTTTCCGGCCGATATCTGGAAACACCCAAGCCATCCGCTGATGAACATTCCCTCCTGGCTCCACCCCCTGGCCCGATGGCTGCTAGGGACCCAGGCGCCCATGCGGCGCCACGTGGCTTTTGTCCTGGCGGCGGCCCAGCTCTACGCCGTCAACCTGGGCATCGTCTGGCACTCGGTGCACCTCGGCCTGTTCGAGGCGCACTTCGCCGCCATGCTGACCTGGGTCAGCGTCGCCTCCTACCTGCTGGTCTTCACCCTGGTGCGCAGCGGCGTCACGCAACGCCTGCCCGACCCGGTGCTCACGCTGCCGCACGCCCTGGTGTCGATCGGGCTGTGCATCCTGGCCTACACCCAGCTGGAGGATCACCGCGCCAGCGTGCTCATCCTGGTGGCCGAAGCGCTGGTGATGTCGATGTTCCGCCTGCGCCCCACGCAGATGCTGGGCCTGGGCCTGGCCTCGGTGGGCATGCTGCTGGCCGCGGTGGTCTGGCTGAGCTGGCACGACCCGCTGCGCTACCCCGCCTCCACGGGCTTGATGCACTTCGTGATCGGCGGCGCCACCTTGCTCATCCTCTCGCTGGTGGCCAAGTGGGTGACCGACATCCGCATGCGCATCGGCCAGCAGGCGCGGGAGCTGTCGCGTGCGCTGGACACCCTGCAGCACATGGCCACGCAGGACACCCTCACCGGCCTGCTCAACCGCCGCACCATGAGCGACCTCATCGAAGGCGAGCTCAAGCTGACCGACCGCCAGGGCTCGGCGCTGAGCGTCGCCCTGATCGACCTCGACCACTTCAAGCACATCAACGACCACGCAGGCCACGCCGCGGGCGACGCGGTGCTGTGCGGCTTCGCGGCCAACGCCCTGGCCCAGTTGCGCAAGGTGGACAAGGTCTCGCGCTGGGGCGGCGAGGAGTTCCTGGTGCTGCTGCCCCAGGTGACGGAGGCCGAGGCCTTGTCGGCCATCGAGCGGCTGCGCCAGTCCACGGAGCGCCTGAGCTATGCCGGCCACCCGGGGCTGCGCGCCACCTTCTCGGCCGGGCTGGCCCAGGCCCAGGCGGGCGAAAGCCTGGAGCAGCTGGTGGAGCGCGCAGACCACGCGCTCTACCAGGCCAAACGCGAGGGGCGCAACCGCTGCGGGCAGGCCTCGCACCTGCCCCATGAGGCGCACCTGCCGCAGCAGGCGCAGGCCAGCGCAGCATGGCAGGAGGGCACCGCCCTGGAGGGCAGCACCCCATGAGCGAAGTCCACGACAACCCGGCGCACGCCGCAGGCCACACCCCCGACCCCATCATCGACGCCATGGGCCGCCTGGTGAAGTGGGTCTTCGGCCCGGACCGCGCCACCCGCGCGCGCACCGGCGTGATCCTGCTGTGCGCCATCATGTACGCCATCTGCTGCAGCGCGGCCTTCTACGCCGCCGAGATCGGCCTGATGCGCAGCTTCGCGCCCCGCCTGTTGCTGGCCACGGCCCTGCCCACCTACGCCCTGTTCTACGCGCTGGTGCGCTCGGGCAAGACACGCCGGCTGCGCGACCCCAACCTGATGATCCCGCAGCAGAGTTTTTCGCTGCTGGCCATCGCCTTCGCCTACACGGCCATCGGGCCGCACGACCGTGGCCTGGTGCTCATCCTCATCGCCCTGGTGATGGTGTTCGGCATGTACACCCACCACCCGCGCCAGTCGGTGTTCACCGGCGTGCTGGCCATGCTGATGCTGGGCGTGTGCATGGGGGTGCTGTCCCACCTGGACCCGGCCTACTACCCGCCCACGCTGGAGCTGCTGCGCTTCGAGCTGCTGCTGGGCACGCTGCCGCCGCTCATCCTGGCGGCCTACCAGATTTCGACCTGGCGCAACCGGCTCTCGCTGCAGCGCCGCGAGCTGCGCGCCACCCTGGACAAGGTGCAGACCCTGGCCAGCCGCGACGCGCTGACCGGCCTCTGCAACCGCCGCCACATGCAGGACAAGCTGCAAGACAGCGTGCGCCGCCACGAACGCTATGGCGAGCGCTTCACCGTGGTGCTGGTGGACCTGGACCACTTCAAGCGCATCAACGACCAGCACGGCCACCGCGTGGGCGACGAGGCCCTGGTGGCGTTTGCCGCCGCGGCGACGATGGTGCTGCGCGAGTCCGACACGGTGGGCCGCTGGGGCGGCGAGGAGTTCCTCTTCGTGCTGCCCAGCACCAGCCCGCGCCAGGCCGACGTGGCCGTGCAGCGCCTGCGTGACGCCCTGCTGCGCGCCCAGGTCTGTGCCCGCCACCCGGAGCTGCGCGTGGCCTTCTCGGCGGGCATCGCCATGCACGAGCCCGGCCAAGCCCTGCAGCGCACGCTGGAGTTGGCCGACCGGGCGCTCTACCAGGCCAAGCACGAGGGGCGCGGGCGCAATGTGATGGCGCCGCCCCCCTAGAAACCGAGTCGCCGCTTCCTTGCCAGGCCCGCTTGGTGCCGCCAGAATTTTCCGGCTGGCGCACGCCGGCACACACGCCGGCACACACACGCCGGCACACACACAGGCACAAACAGGGAAGCCCATGAACACCGAACTGCTCAAGACCATCCTCGACTTCGTCAGCCGCAGCCTCTACCCGGCCCTGGCCGCGGTGCTGCTCTACGCGGTCTACCCCAAGGTGCAAGCGCTGGACGTGGGGGCCCTGACCAGCCGCCTGCAATCGGCCAAGATCGGCGACACCGAGTTCACCTTCGGCGAGGCCGAAAAAGTGGGGGCCGAAACCGCGCCCCTCAACCGCAAGCTGGCGGCGCTGGAACGCCAGATCCAGGGTCTGCACACAAACCCGCCACAGGCCGTTGCGCCCCAGGCCACCGAGAAGGACAAGCTCTGGAAAGCCAACGGCGCCTACACCACCCTGGTGTTCCACAGCAGCAGCAGCCGCGAGCCGGCGACCAAGCTCACCCAGGCCCTGTTGAGCGCCGGCTTCACCGCCTCCGACACCGAAACCGATTTCAGCGAACTGCAGAAGGTGCAGCCCAAACCCGGCACGGCCTACATCACCTACACCGAAGCCGGCGCGCAGGTGCTCGACGACATCCGCGCCAGGATCCTGGCACTGGGCGTGGTCAAGGAGGTGAACGTCAACCCGCGGGCCATCCAGCTGCGCCGGGGGGATGTGCAGGTGCTGGTGTTTTGAGCGCAAAGCTGCGGACCTGGCCCGCGTCACATGCCGCTTTGAGACTAAGCCCGCAAGCTCCACCTGCAGGACTTGCGCAGGCATGTGTCCCCAACCGTGCTGCGCATGGGCCCCCTTTGGCCCCAGAAGCAAGGCGTTTGACGGGGCGTTTCAGACAGGGTGAGCGAGCCGCCCTCCTTCCTCAGCGGCGCATGGCTTCTTGTGTGCGACACGCCGAGTTCAATGACCTCGCGTGACGCGCTGTGTGCTCCAGCGATGGCCCCATGTCGTGGACACGCCGAGCGCACAGGCTGAAGCACACAGCCGTTCGCTTTGCAAAAACGGAGCTTTGCGCCTGGCACACCGCCGAAAACGGCTGACGCGCGACCCGCAAAGGCCGATGTGCCACTCCGGCAAGCCGGCAGGCCGAGTCGAACAGGCGGTGCATGCCAGCTGACCTGCGGTGCGTGAGCCAAGGTGGCTGACGCACCAGGTTCAGGGCGCGACGCTCGGGATGTTTCGGGCGGGGCGCCGTGCCCTTTGCCCGGCACGAAGCGCCCGAATGCCTGGCTTGGCGGTGTCAACAGAGCCCGTTATAGTCAGGACGATACAAATGCACACAGTTGGGCGCGGACATGGGGGCTGATGTGACTTGGCCAGTGGGTGGCAGGACGTCTGGGCGGCAGCCAGTTGTTGGGACGGACAAAACAGCGGGATTTCGCCGTCCACGCTGGGAAATCCCAGGGAAATCAACCACTTGCCACGCTGACGCCAAATTGGGTGGACGTTTTAGGCAAACATCAGGCGATGAGGCCGGTTGGTCTAATTGCAGTTAGGCGCACAAACCAATCCTGAGGACTGCTTTGAAAGCTCTTTTCCCCGCAGCAAAGGTCGCACTCCTGAATGTGTTTTTCTTTGGCCCAACCATCTACGCCGCCCTCAACAGAACAAGGCATGAGTTTTTCTATGGCTGGCTTTGGCCAACAGGCATTGCATTCGTGCTCATGGTGACTATCACAGCCCAAGACAAATACCCCGATGAAGATGGTCACACAGGATTCAAAATCACGCACGGCCACATTTTTGGCTCAATGCTTATCGGCTTATTGATATACACAGCGATAGTCACAATCGGTGATGTCCTACGCTTTCTTTGGCTGCCACAAATGAAGCAAGAAAGAGCACTATTAACTGGCGGCTTGTTGGCCCTTGCTGGCGGAGCCGCCCTATTCGCATTTAGGCTGAAATGCCGCGCAGTATATAGCCTATCAGAAGCCACCGTCGGCACCCTCATCGCCGCACAACGGTTCTCCGACCCCAGCACTCAATTGACCGACATCTCATTCTTCATGGTCTTCCTTACCGCCGGAATATACTTGGTTGTGAGAGGCCTTGACAACATGCACCAAGGATTAACAAAACCACCGATTGATCCGTTGGCCAAAAAATTTCTTGCCAGCATCCGTGCAGCGAGTACCTCTCGCTAATTTCATCCCGTTTCTCAAAATTGGCCAAGTATGCGTATCCACCAGCGCCTAACTGTGCGTTGCAGGGGGCGCCTTCACCAGTGCGCGCTTCGGCCACGCCAAGCGGACGCCCCTGAACTTGGTAGTTAGGCCTACCTATCAAGCTATGCCAAGCCTATGACAAAGTCATCCAAAAATCGCCGGGTGGAATCTTCTGTCTTGTTTGACACCAAAAGAATCGGATTACGCGCCCAACCATTCACTCCAGCATCGCTTGCAGCAGCCGTCAGCCGATGTGGCGTGCCTATACTTGAACTAAACACACTTTGGCTTGAAGCGGTTCAGGGCAACACGACATCAGAGAAGAAGCTTCAAAGCATAATTGATCGCCACCCGGAAATCATTAGCGTATTGGATATGTTTTCGCGCGGAGGCAAGCACAGAAAGATCATGCGCCCCAAGCCAGCCAATCCAACCTGCGCATGGGACAAATCAACAGATTCCTGGGTTAATATCGCACCAGGTGGCCTACCCTCCCTTGGAAAGCGCAAATAGCAACCTCACCCCAATCGACAAATATTTGCACGCAACAGCCCCCAATGCTCGCACTCCATGAATGACATCAGATATTTATGAAAATCCGTGTCTGGATTAAATTCTCATCAACACCCTCTTCTTCGCGCCGTACCTAACTGGGCGGTCAAGCGGACGCCAACACTGGCCATGCCTTCGGAATTTTCATGGCCTGTGTTGGTGCCCTACGCACCTTCGGTGCTCCGGCGTCGCTTAACTTGGTAGTTAGGCCACGGCGAACGAAAGCAAGCGCCGCGCACAAAGCAATGCACCAACGAAACATTTTCGCCTAAGCATACAAGGCATGAGCGCAACCGCTACAAGACTATTCATCAGGATTTTTTATGTTGCAGCAAGTTTATAACGCAACCGGCACCCACATCGGAACATTCGACGGGGAGCATGTGTACAACATGACCGGGAAAATTATTTTACGTGTAGATGGCAAAGAGATCTACACAGTAGAAATTCCTTGCAAATATATTGGATCCTACGTTCGCAACGAAGGGCGGTCTCAAATCTGAAGTGCAACACCTGGCCCCTCCGGTAAGGTGTGACGATGACTAGAAGATTCCAACAGATGCGAGCCGAAGAGCGCATGGCGCTGGCGGCGATGAAGTTGCAGGGGATGTCCCTGCGACGCATCGCATCGGCTTTGGGGCGCAGCCCATCGACGCTCAGTCGCGAGTTGGCGCGCAATTGCAGTGGTGGAGCCTACGTTTGCCGTGACGCACAAGCGCGTTGCGACACGCGGCGCGCCAAGGCCCGACCACCCTCGAAGCTTGATCCCGATGGACCTCTGTGGCCCCTGGTCACGCACATGCTGGGTTGGCTGTGGTCGCCGCAGCAAATCGCGAAGACACTGCGCATCATGTGGCCCGACAAACCTGAACTGCACGTCTCGCACGAGACCATCTACACCGCCATCTATGCGCACCCCAAGGGTGAGCTGCGCAAGGACCTGATCACGTGTCTTCGGCAAGGCAGAAGCGGCCGCAAGCCGCGCTCTGCGGGCGAAGATCGGCGCGGTCGGATTCCGGAGATGGTCAGCATCCACCTGCGGCCTCCAGAAGTGACGGATCGGGTGATGCCGGGGCACTGGGAAGGCGACCTGATCAGGGGCGCCGCCAACAAGTCCGCCGTGGGCGTTTTGGTCGAGCGAACCACCCGTTTGGTGCTGCTGGCCAAGATGCCCGATGCCACTGCCGAGTCGGCCCTGGCGGCCTTCACCTTCAAGCTCAACCAGATCGCTGAACCGATGCGCCAAACGCTCACCTACGACCAGGGCAGGGAGATGGTTCGACATCGTGACCTGGCACGTGCCACCAACATGCGCGTGTACTTCTGTGACCCGCACAGCCCTTGGCAGCGGGGCACTTGCGAGAACACCAACGGCCTGCTGCGACAGATGCTTCCAAAGGGCACGGACCTGTCCGTTCATGACCAAGCTGCGCTCGACTCGATTGCTGACCTTTTGAACAACCGGCCGCGCCAGACGCTGAACTGGCGCAGCCCCATTCAGGCCTTCCGCGACCTCATCCACGGGGCCTCTGAAATGGCTCAGGCCACAATCCATTGATCTGTTCAACATGGCCGGGTGTTGCACTTCAGATTTGAGACCGCCCAGCCTCCCTCAGCGCCCTTCGGTTTCCCAGGTGCGCACCGGCTTGTGCCCCGGGCGCTGCCAGTCCGGCGGCATCACCAGGTGCTTGAGGCGCTGGCCCCAAGGCCCGGGCGAGAAGACATCGCGCAGCATGTCCACCATCTCGTGGACATTGAGCACCAGGAAGTTGTACGAGCGGATCTGCTGCGTGATGCCGTAGTCGACCTTGGCGCGCTCCTCGACATAGGTGCCGAACCAGCGGTCGAACAGGATCAGCACCCCACCGTAGTTCTTGTCGATGTACTCGGGGTTGCGGCCATGGTGGACACGGTGGTTGGAGGGCGTGTCGAACACATGCTCGTACCAGGCCGGGAAGCGCCCGACCGCCTCGGTGTGCACGAAGTACTGGTAGGCCAGGTCCACCGCCAGGCAGAACATGACCACCGCGGGCGGCACGCCCAGCCACACCAGCGGCAGGTAGAAGACGAAGGTGCCCACGAAGGCGTTGAGCACGCTCTGGCGCATCGCCGTGGTGAAGTTCATGGTTTCGCCGCTGTGGTGGGGCACATGGGCGGCCCAGAACCAGCGCACGCGGTGCGAGGTGCGGTGGAACCAGTAGTAGCAGAACTCCGTGCCCACGAAGATCGGCAGGATGGTCCAGCCGTTGACCGGGATGGTGAACAGGCGGTGTTCATAGACCCAGGCGAAGATGCCGCCGGTCAGCAGCAGCCACATCAGGGCTTCGAAGACCTGGTAGCTGGCCCCCAGCGAGAGGTTGGCCACGATTTCCTTCCAGCAGAAGTTGCCGGCATGGCCGCGCTTTCTCTCCACCACGAACTCGGCCATGAAGGCCAGCAGGAACAGCGGCGACATCCCGATCAGGAAGACCTGTTTCCAGTCCACGTCCTCACCGAAGATGTTGTGCAGCCAGGGCATGAGGGGTTGCAGCATCTCAGTCATGCCCGGATCATCCGCGACCGCCGCCCGGGCGTCTTGACGCACGCCGACCCAGGTTTGACGCAATGCGCCACACGCCGCGCCACACACCGTGCCTCTGCCACGCGGCACGCCCGGCGGCCCTGGGATAATGCCGCCCCATGAACCCCCTGCTGCAGCGCCTGCAACCCTACCCCTTCGAACGCCTGCGCGGCCTGACCGCCGGCATCGCGCCCAACCCCGCCTTGCGCGCCATCAGCCTGGGCATCGGCGAGCCCAAGCACCCCACCCCGGCCTTCATCAAGGACGCGCTGACCGCCGCCCTCGACGGCCTGGCCGCCTACCCGGCCACCGCGGGCGAGCCCGCCCTGCGCGAGGCTTGCGCCGCCTGGGTGCAGCGCCGCTATGGCCTGAAGCTGGACGCCGCCACGCAGATCCTGCCCGTGAACGGCTCGCGCGAAGCGCTGTTTGCCCTGGCGCAGACCGTCATCGACCCGACCCAGCACCGCGACGCGGGCGGCCCGGCCGTGGTCTGCCCCAACCCCTTCTACCAAATCTACGAAGGCGCGGCCCTGCTGGCCGGGGCCCGCGTGGTGTTTGCCAACTCCGACCCGGTGCGCAATTTCGCGGCCGACTGGGGCAGCATCCCCGACAGCGTCTGGGCCACCACGCAACTGCTGTACGTGTGCTCGCCGGGCAACCCCACCGGCGCCGTGATGCCGCTGAGCGAATGGCAGCGCCTGTTCGAGCTGTCCGACCGCCACGGCTTCGTGATCGCCTCGGACGAGTGCTATTCGGAGATCTATTTCCGCGAAGGGCACGCGAATGGGCAAAGTGCTGCGCCCCTGGGCGGCCTCGAAGCCGCCGCCCAACTGGGCCGCCATGACTTCAAGAACCTGATCGCGCTGACCAGCCTGTCCAAGCGCTCCAACGTGCCCGGCCTGCGCTCGGGTTTCGTGATGGGCGACGCGGCCATCATGAAGGCCTTCCTGCTCTACCGCACCTACCACGGCAGCGCCATGGGCCCGGCCGTGCAGCGCGCCAGCGTCGCGGCCTGGAACGACGAGGCCCACGTGGTGGAGAACCGCGCGCTCTACCGCGCCAAGTTCGAGCGCGTCACGCCCCTGCTGGCCGAGGTCATGAACGTGGCCCTGCCCGACGCCGGCTTCTACCTCTGGGCCGAGGTGCCGGCCCACCTGCCGGTGACCGATGGCCTGAGTCCCGACGAATGGTTCACCCGCGAGCTGCTGGCTCAATACAATGTCGCGGTGCTGCCCGGCAGCTACCTGGCCCGCGAGGCGCATGGCGTCAACCCGGGCCGCGGCCGCATCCGCATGGCCCTGGTCGCCGGGGTGGACGAGTGCGTGGAGGCCGCGGAACGCATCCGCGCCTTCATCCAGTCTTTCCCGCGCTGACGCCCCTTGCCAACATCAGCGCTGAAGCCCACCGCCTCAGCCCCTCCCTTTTTTGCCCCGAAGAACACACCATGAGCAACGCACTGCAAACCACCATCGACCAAGCCTGGGACAACCGCGCCGAGCTGTCCGCCGCCAGCGCCCCCGCCGAAGTCCGTGACGCCGTCAACCACATCATCGACGCCCTGGACACCGGCAAGCTGCGCGTGGCCGAGAAGGTCAACGGTGCGTGGGAAACCCACCAGTGGCTCAAGAAGGCGGTGCTGCTGAGCTTCCGCCTGAACGACAACGTGCCCATGGGCGACGGCGCCCTGCAGTTCTACGACAAGGTGCCCACCAAGTACGCCGGCATGTCGGCCGAAGCGCTCAAGGCCACCGGCGTGCGCGTGGTGCCGCCGGCCGTGGCCCGCCGCGGTTCCTTCCAGGCCAGGAACGTGATCCTGATGCCGTCCTACGTGAACATCGGCGCCTACGTCGACGAAGGCACCATGGTCGACACCTGGGCCACCGTCGGCTCCTGCGCCCAGATCGGCAAGAACGTCCACCTGTCGGGCGGCGTGGGCATCGGCGGCGTGCTGGAGCCCCTGCAGGCCAACCCGACCATCATCGAAGACAACTGCTTCATCGGCGCCCGCTCGGAAGTGGTCGAAGGCGTGATCGTGGAAGAGAACTCGGTGATCTCGATGGGCGTGTACATCGGCCAGTCCACCAAGATCTACGACCGCGCCACGGGCGAAGTCTCTTATGGCCGCATCCCCGCCGGTTCGGTGGTGGTGTCGGGCAACCTGCCCTCGGCCGATGGCAAGTACTCGCTGTACTGCGCCGTGATCGTCAAGCGCGTCGATGCGCAAACGCGTTCCAAGACCAGCATCAACGACCTGCTGCGCGGCGCCTGATCGGCCCCCGCAGATGATCTGCCCGTCTGACACACACAACCCCAGGAGATCCGGATGAGCGGTGGCAACCTTGAGCGCGTGCTGCGCCTGATGGCCGAGAAAAAGGCCTCGGACGTGTTCCTGTCCGCGCGCAC
Source organism: Pseudomonadota bacterium (assembly GCA_022566735.1). Taxonomy (GTDB): domain Bacteria; phylum Pseudomonadota; class Gammaproteobacteria; order Burkholderiales; family Burkholderiaceae_C; genus Aquabacterium. Next base: position 11,683 of record JADFIG010000028.1, on the reverse strand, counting down.
GCCCATCCTCATCAAGATCAACGGGCAGATCATGCAGTTGACCGACCAGGTGCTGACGCCGTCTCAGCCCCGGCAGCTGCTGGCCGAGATGGTGTCGCCCAGCCAGATGGAAGAGCTGGACGAAACCGGTGAGTTGAACCTCGGCCTGACCATCCCCGGCGTGGCCATCTTCCGCCTGAGCGCTTTCAAGCAACGGGGTTCGGTGGCGGCGGTGTTCCGCTACATCCCTTCGGACATCCCCGCACTGGACACGCTCAACGTGCCCAACGTGCTCAAGGACCTGGTCATGCAAAAGCGTGGCCTCATCATCCTGGCGGGCGCCACCGGCACCGGCAAGAGCACCACGCTGGCCTCCATGCTGGAGTACCGCAACCAGAACATGACCGGGCACATCCTCACCATCGAGGACCCGCTGGAATTCCTGTTCGTCAACAAGAAGTCCATCGTCAACCAGCGCGAAGTGGGCCGCGACACGCACTCGCTGCAGATCGGCCTGAAGAACGCGCTGCGCCAGGCGCCGGACTGCATCCTGATCGGCGAAATCCGCGACCGCGAAACCATGACCGCGGCGCTGTCCTACGCGCTGTCGGGCCACCTGGTGCTGTCCACCCTGCACGCCAACAACAGCTACCACGCGCTGGGCCGCATCCTGTCGTTCTACACGCCGGAAGCCCGCCCCGCCCTGCTGTCCGACCTGGCCTCGGGCCTCAAGGCCATCGTCTCGCAGCGCCTGCTCAAGGCCCAGGCCGGCCCCAACGCGGGTGGGCGCATCCCGGCCGTGGAAGTGCTGCTCAACACCCAGCTGGTGTCGGAGATGATCGAGCGCGGTGATTTCAGCGGCGTCAAGGAAGCCCTGGAGAAGTCCATGGCCGAAGGCTCGCAGAGCTACGAGCAGGACATCGCCCGCCTCATCGAGGAAGGCACCGTCAGCCGCGACGAGGGCCTGCTGCACGCCGACTCGCCGACCAACCTGATGTGGCGCCTGCAAAACGCCACCATCCAGCAGACCAAGCTGGCTCCCAAGCCCGAAGAGCAGGACCACGGCCCTTCTTTCACCGAGATCACGCTGGACGTGCATGCCGAAGAACCCACGGGCTTCGGCACCACCCGGCTGTGAGGATGTCCACATGACCGCCACCCTGCGCCTCACCGAGGCGCTGATCGCCCGCCGCTCCGTCACGCCCGAAGACCAGGGCTGCCAGGCCCTGATGGCCGAGCGCCTGAAGGCCCTGGGTTTCGAATGCCAGACCCTGAGCTTCGGCCCCGCCGATGCCCCCGTCACCAACCTGTGGGCCCTCAAGCGCGGCAGCGATGCCAGCGCGCCGGTGCTGGCCTTCGCGGGCCACACCGACGTCGTGCCCACCGGCCCGCTGGACCAGTGGAGCACCCCGCCCTTCGTGCCCAGCCACCGCGACGGCCTGCTGTACGGGCGCGGCGCGGCCGACATGAAGACCTCGCTGGCCGCGATGGTCGTGGCCTCGGAAGAGTTCATCGCGGCCCACCCGCAGCACAAGGGCAGCATCGCCTTCCTCGTCACCAGCGACGAAGAAGGCCCCTCGGTCGATGGCACCGTCAAGGTCTGCGAGTGGCTGCAGCAGCAAGGCCAGCGCCTGGACGCCTGCATCGTCGGCGAACCCACCTCGGTCCACCAGGTCGGCGACATGATCAAGAACGGCCGCCGCGGCTCGCTGTCGGGCAAGCTGCGCGTCCAAGGCGTGCAGGGCCACATCGCCTACCCGCACCTGGCCAGGAACCCCATCCACCTGGTCGCGCCGGCCCTGGCCGAGCTGGTCGGCATCGTCTGGGACCAGGGCAACGACCACTTCCCGCCCACCAGCTGGCAGGTGTCGAACATCCACGCGGGCACCGGCGCCAACAACGTCATCCCCGGCGAGGTCGTCATCGACTTCAACTTCCGCTTCTCGACCGAGTCCACGCCCGAATCGCTGCGGCAGCGTCTGGAAGACGTGCTGCGCCAGAACGGCCTGCAACCGGGGCAGGACTGCCACATCGACTGGACGCTGGGCGGCCGCCCCTTCCTGACGCGCCGCGGCCCGCTGGTCGACGCCATGGCCGACGCCATCGCGCAGGTCACGGGCGTCACCACCGAGCTGTCGACCACGGGCGGCACCTCGGACGGCCGCTTCATCGCGCAGATCTGCCCGCAGGTGGTCGAGTTCGGCCCGGTGAACGCCAGCATCCACAAGATCGACGAGCACGTCCGCGTGGCCGACATCGAGCCCTTGAAGGACATCTATCGCGGCACCCTGGAAAGGCTGCTCGCGTGACCGTCATCGAACTGATCGACGCCTGCGCCAGGCAGCTCGACGACGCGGGCGTGGCCTTCGGGCACGGCACCACCAACGCCTTCGACGAAGCCGCCTGGCTGGTGCTGTGGCGCCTGAACCTGCCGATCGACGACCTGGATGCCGCCGCCGACCTGCCCGTTGGCACCGACCAGACCGACGCCGTCCATGAACTCATCGCCGAGCGCATCGCCACGCGCAAGCCCGCGGCCTACCTGACGAAGCAGGCCTGGCTGCAAGGCGTGCCGTTCTACGTCGATGAGCGCGCCATCGTGCCGCGCTCCTTCATCGCCGAGGTCCTGGCCGATGGCAGCATCGACGCCTGGCTGGGCGAGCACACCCACCGCGTGCTGGACCTGTGCACCGGCAACGGCAGCCTGGCCGTGCTGGCGGCCATGGCCTTCCCCGAGGTCACGGTCGATGCCGCCGACATCAGCGAGGACGCCCTGGCCGTGGCCCGCATCAACGTCGACCAGCACGGCCTGCAGGACCGCATCACCTTGCTCAAGAGCGATGGCCTGTCCGCCGTGCGCGGGCCGTATGACCTGATCCTGTGCAACCCGCCCTACGTCAACGCGGCGTCCATGCAGGCCCTGCCCGCCGAGTACCGCGCCGAGCCCGAGCTGGCCCTGGCCTCGGGCGACGACGGCATGGACTTCACCCGCGCCCTGTTCGCCGCCCTGCGCGCCGAGCCCGACCGCTTCCTGAGCGACGACGCCGTGCTGGTGCTGGAGATCGGCAACGAGCGGCCGAACTTCGAGCGCGCCTTCCCCGAGCTGGCCCCGGCAGTCACCTGGCTGCCCACGAGCTCCGGCGACGACCAGCTCCTGCTCGTCACCCGCGACGCCCTGCTCCTTCCTACCTGAGCCCCCCATGATCGTTCTGAAAAACGTCTCCCTGCTGCGAGGCGTGAAACCCGTCCTGGAGCAGGCCAGCGCCACCATCCACCCGGGCGAAAAGGTCGGCCTGATCGGCCGCAATGGCGCGGGCAAGTCCTCGCTGTTCTCGCTGCTGGCCGGACGGCTCCACCCCGATGCCGGCGACGTCGAGATCCCGCCCGCCTGGCTGCAACCCGGCGGCATGGCCGAGGTGGCGCAGAACATGCCCGAGACCGACGAGCCCGCCACCGACTTCGTGCTGCAAGGCGATGCCCGCCTGATGAAGGCCAAGGCCGACCTGGCTGCCGCCGAAGCCGCCGACGACGGCAATGCCATCGGCGAGGCCCACGCCAACCTGGCCGAAGCCGGTGTGTTCGACGCACCGGCCCGCGCACAGGCCTTGCTGCTCGGCCTGGGCTTCACGCTGGAGCAGGCCATGGCGCCGGTCAACAGCTTCTCAGGCGGCTGGCGGATGCGCCTGCAGCTGGCCCGCGCGCTGATGTGCCCGGCCAAGCTGCTGCTGCTCGACGAACCCACCAACCACCTGGACCTCGACGCCCTGGTCTGGTTGGAAGCCTGGCTACAGCGCTACGACGGCACCTTGCTCATCATCAGCCACGACCGCGAATTCCTCGACGCCATCACCAAGGTCACCCTGCACCTCGACGAGGGCAAGCTGACGCGCTACACCGGTGGCTACACGGCCTTCGAGTCGATGCGCGCCGAGCGCCTGAGCCAGCAGCAGGCGGCCTTCAGCAAGCAGCAGGACAAGATCGCCCACCTCAGCAAGTTCATCGCGCGCTTCAAGGCGCAGGCCAGCAAGGCCCGCCAGGCGCAAAGCCGCGTCAAGGCCCTGGAGCGCATGGAAAAGCTCGCCCCGGTGCTCACCGCCAGCGACTTCCAGTTCAACTTCCCCGAGCCGCTCAGCCTGCCCAACCCCATGCTGTCGCTCAAGGAGCTGGCCTGCGGCTACTTCGTCGACAAGGGCCACGGCCCGGAGCCCCTGACCATCGTCTCGGGCATCAACCGCTCGGTGCTGCCGGGCCAGCGCATCGGCATCCTGGGCGCCAACGGCCAGGGCAAGTCCACGGTGGTGAAGACGCTGGCGCGCATGAACAAGCCCATCAGCGGCGAGATCACCGAAGGCAAGGGCCTGAGCATCGGCTACTTCGCCCAGCAGGAACTCGACGTGCTGCGCCCCGACGAAGGCCCCATGCAGCACATGCTGCGCCTGGCGCGCGAGGTCGGCCCCAACGCCCGTGAGCAAGAGCTGCGCGACTTCCTCGGCCGCTTCCAGTTCAGCGGCGACATGGTCAACCAGCCTGTGCACCAGTTCAGTGGCGGCGAGAAGGCGCGCCTCGTGCTTGCCCTGGTCGTCTGGCAGCGCCCCAACCTGCTGCTGCTCGACGAACCCACCAACCACCTCGACCTCACCACCCGCGAGGCCCTGAGCATGGCGCTCAACGAGTTCGAAGGCACGGTGATGCTGGTCAGCCACGACCGCGCCCTGCTGCGCGAGGTCTGCGACGAGTTCTGGCTGGTGGCCAAGGGCGAGGTCAGCACCTTCGACGGCGACCTCGACGACTACCAGAAGTACCTGGCCGACGTGGCCCGGGAAACCGCCCTGGCAGCCCGCGCCGCACGCGATGGCGCCAAGGCTGCCGCATCGGCTTCTGCATCATCCGACGCAGACACGCCCGCCAGCACCGAGGCCACCGTTTTCAACAGCAAGGGCAAGGAAGACCGCAAGGCCCAGGCCCAGGCGCGCCAGAAGCTCAACGAGCAGCTGCGCCCGCTCAAGGCCGAGCTCAAGAAGGTCGACGAGCGCATGGCCCGCGCCGGCGAAGAGCACGCCAAGCTCACGCAGTCGCTGGGCTCCATCAGCATCGGGCCGTCCGAGCGCGCCGACCAGGGCAAACGCCTGAAAGCGCTGGACGAAGAGATCGAAGCGCTCGAGGCGCGCTGGCTCGAACTGAGCGAAGCGATCGAGCAGATCGGCAACTGAGCGCCTGAACCCGGGCCTCAGCGGTGCTCGCCCCCGTGCGCCGCACGGTGCTCGGCCATGTCCTGGCAGCCCACGCACAGCGCCGCCTCGGGCAGCACGGCCAGGCGTTGCGCGGCGATGGCTTCGCCGCACTCCACGCACAGGCCGTAGTGCCCCTGCTCCAGGCGCTCCAGCGCCTCGGCCACCGACTTCAACTCACCCTGCTCGCGCCGCAGCAGCGCGATCACCTCGTCGTCGGCCTCGGTGGCCTGGCCGCCCTCGGTGCCCGCCACGAAGGTGTTGGACGTGGCGCTCTCGCCCTCGGCCAGGCGCGCGCGCAGATCCGCATCCTGCATCACCAAGGCCCGGGCCCGCTCCAGCAGCTGCGTCTTGCAGCGTTGCATCTCGGCCTCGCTCAAGGGGGAAGACGGGTGGGCGTGAGACATGGACAACTCTCCTGAGCCAGCGGCTCGTCAATGTGGCAACGGACCGTGTCAGCTTAAGCCAGCGCCCCCCTCCAGGGATTTGCCACAGGTCAAGCGCACGCCGCAGCGCCAGGGCACTACCATGCGGGCATGAGCTCCCGCCGTCCTTCGCCTGCCCCCGAACACCTGCACCTGGACGCCCAGCTGTGCTTTGCACTCTACGCCAGCTCGCTGGCCATGACCAAGCTCTACAAGCCCTTGCTGGCGCCCCTGGGCCTGACCTACCCGCAGTACCTCGTGATGCTGGTGCTGTGGGAAGCCGACGACCGCACCGTGCACGAACTCGGCGAGCTGCTGCAACTCGACTCCGGCACGCTCACGCCGCTGCTCAAGCGCATGGAGGCCGCAGGACAGGTGTCCCGCCACCGCGACCCGGCGGACGAGCGCCGCGTGCGCATCCGGCTGACGCCCCAGGGGCGGGCCTTGCGCCGGCAAGCCCAGGGTGTCCCGAGCCAGGTCCTGTGCCAGGCCGGCATCGACGGCAGCGAACTGGCTGCCCTGCGCGCGCAGCTGCACGCCTTGCGCGAACGGCTTCAACCCCACAACACCTGAGGATTTGCACCGAGCGCTCCCGTTCTGTCGGCTGGCAACTTAAACTGCACACAATCAAATTTGATCCAACCGTTCAGCCACCCCTCAACCGACCCTCAACGACAGGACCGCACCATGGCATCCCCCACCCAGATCGTCTACACCGCCCACGCCACCGCCACCGGAGGCCGCGATGGCCGCGCCGTCAGCTCCGACGGTCAACTGGACATCGCCCTGGCCCGTCCCACCGAGATGGGCGGCAAGGGCAACGGCACCAACCCCGAGCAGCTGTTCGCCGCCGGCTACAGCGCCTGCTTCATGGGCGCGATGGGCTTCGTGGCCGCCCAGAACAAGAAGCTGCTGCCCGCAGGCACCCAGATCGCCGGGGCGGTCGGCATCGGCCCCATCCCGCAGGGCTTCGGCATCACCGTCAAGCTCGGCATCACGCTGCCCGGCATGCCCCGCGACGAGGCCCAGGCCCTCATCGACGCTGCCCACCAGGTCTGCCCCTACTCGAACGCCACGCGAGGCAACATCGACGTCGTGCTGGAACTGGCCTGAACGCCGCCGCTGCGCCTGCCAGAATCCCTGCCACAAACACATTCAGTTGCACTTACTGCCACGCAGCGGAAACCCCAAAAAACGGTGTTAATCTCACGTTATCCCTCAACGACCGAGATTGACGGGCGGGCCATGCCCCCCTACCCTTGCGACCCATGCCTTTCACGACCCGACACTCCGGCCAGGCGGCACATGCCCCTGGTCACACTGCCGGGCCTGGATCGCAGCGCATCGCTTCGGTGGCGTTCCTGCCTCACCTGCTTGTCTGTGTCGCGCTGATTTCCGGCCTCCTTGCCCAGCCTGCCTTCGCGCAGTCGACCGGGCTCGCCGCGCCCGCCCCCAGCGCGCAAGCCGCCCCCACGGAATCCGAAGACCCGGTTGCCCGCTTCCTGGCCGACAGGGGCCTGATGCCGTCCAAGCGCCCCGTCAGCGAACTGGCCCAGCACATGCGGGACACCGCCTCGGACATCGCCTCCGACCTGGTGCTGTCGGCCATGAACTTCCTGGGCGTGCCCTACCGCCGCGGCGGTGACTCCCGCGAAACCGGCTTCGACTGCAGCGGCTTCACACGCCACGTCTTCGAAAACAGCATCGGCCTGATCCTGCCGCGGCGCGCCATCGAGCAAGCCAACTCGCCTGCCCTGATGCCGGTGCAGCAGGCAGAACTCAAGCCGGGCGACCTGGTGTTCTTCAACACCCTGCGCCACACCTTCTCGCACGTCGGCATCTACATCGGCGACAACAAGTTCATCCACTCGCCCCGTGCGGGTGGACAGGTCCGCGTCGAAGACATGCGCCAGGCCTACTGGCAGCAACGCTTCGATGGCGCGCGCCGGGCGCCGGCCATGTCGGCACAGACAAGCCCCTCCTCGCGCAACAACTGAAGCGGGACCCCGCCTCACGCTGTCCCACCCGCGGCACAATGGTCGGCCATGAGCCTGTCCGCAGTACCGCGCCCTCCCCGCGTCGTTCCCATCCAGCCTGATGCGCGCCTGGAGCGCGCTGCGGCATCGCGCGCCGCCGGAGGCACCGCACAAGCGCTGCCGCCGGCCACGCAAGCGCTCACCGGCGACACGGCAAGCAACGGTGTGCAAGACACCCTGGGCCGGGCACTGCACGACCTGCGCATCTCCGTCACCGACCGCTGCAATTTCCGCTGCGGCTACTGCATGCCACGGGCCGCCTTCGGCCGCGACCACGTCTTCCTGCCGCACGAGGCCTTGCTGAGTTTCGAGGAGATCACCCGTGCCGCCGCCGCCGCCCTGCGCCTGGGCGTGCGCAAGCTGCGCCTGACCGGGGGCGAGCCGCTGATGCGCCGCGACCTGGAACGCCTGATCGCGGAACTGGCGGCCCTGCGCACGCTGGACGGACGCCCGCCCGAGCTCACCCTGACCACCAATGGCGCCCTGCTGGCCCGCAAGGCCCAGGCCTTGCGTGACGCCGGGCTGCAGCGCCTCACCGTCAGCCTGGATGCGCTCAGTCCGGCCATGTTCCAGCGCATGAGCGACAGCCAGACCGAGGTCAGCGAGGTGCTGGCCGGCATCGAAGCCGCCCAGCGCGTGGGCCTGGCGCCGTTGAAGGTCAACATGGTGGTGCAAAAGGGCGTCAACGAAGGCGAGATCCTGCCCATGGCCCGGCACTTCCGCGGCAGCGGCATCGAGTTGCGCTTCATCGAGTTCATGGACGTCGGCCAGACCAACCGCTGGGACATGAGCCAGGTGCTGCCCTCGGCAGAGGTGCGGGCCCTCATCCATGCCCACCACCCGCTGCAGGCCGTCGACGCCCCCCGCCACAGCGACACCGCGCAGCGCTGGGCCTACGCGGACGGCAGCGGCCACCTGGGCTTCATCTCCAGCGTCACGCAGGCGTTCTGCGGCGAATGCACGCGCCTGCGCCTGTCCACGGATGGGCGGCTCTACACCTGCCTGTTCGCCACGCAAGGCCATGACCTGCGCAGCCTGCTGCGCGACGAGGCGCTCGACGAATGGGCCCTGGCCCAGCGCATCGCGGCGCTCTGGCAGCAGCGCGCCGACCGCTACTCCGAACTCCGTGGCCAGCCCATCGGAGCGGACGACGGCCACGCCCCCCGCATCGAGATGAGCTACATCGGTGGCTGACACGCCCCTCGCCCCCAGGGCGGCCCCAGCCCCGCTGGCCACGGCCCAGGCCACCAGCGTGACCGCGTGGCTGCTCGCCGGCGGCGAAGGCCGGCGCATGCAAGGCCGCGACAAAGGCCTGCAACCCTGGCGAGGCCAGGCCCTGGCGGCCTGGGTGCTGGCGCGGCTCGCGCCCCCCCAGGCCATTGGCATCACTGCCAACCGCCATGCCGACAGTTACCGCGCCCTGCTCGGCCGCTGCCCGCTGGTCGCGCAGCAAGGCATCCCCCTGGCCGTGCCCGGCGGCGTGCTGCCCGACGATGCCGACCTGCCCGAGCGCAGCGGCCCCCTGGCCGGCATGCTCACGGCCCTGAGGCACAGCCACACCGAGTGGGTGCTGGTGCTGCCCTGCGACACCCCCCGCCTGCCCACCGACCTCCTGCCACGGTTGCTGGCGGCAGCCCAGGCGGCCCAGGCCGACATCGCCGTGCCCGTCACCGGCGACGGGCGGCATCCGCACTGGGTCTGCGCCCTGATGCGCAAGCGGGTCGCCCCGCAGTTGCTGCAGGCATTCGTGAACGGTGAACGCAAAGTGGGCCGCTGGACACAGACCCAGGCCTGGGTGGGCGTATGCTTCGCGCCGGAGACAGCTTTTCAGAACATGAACACCCTGGAGACATTGCATGACCGGGACTGAGCCCAGCGGGCGCGGCCCCGACATCCGCATCGCGCGCATCACGCCCGCGCAACTCAGCGCCTACAAGACGCTGCGTGACGAAGCCCTGCGCCTGCACCCCGACGCCTTCGACGCCGACATCGAAAGCGAGCAGGCCCGCCCTCCTGAAAGCTACCTCGGCCGCCTCGGCCTGGGCGAGACCCGCGGCGGATCCTTCCTGCTGGGTGCCTGGCTGGGCCAGGAGCTCATCGGCATGATCGGCCTGGAGCGCCAGACGCAGACCAAGCTGCGCCACAGCGCCGAGCTCAACAGCATGATGGTCCGCCCCGAACACACCGGGCACGGTGTCGGCCTCAAGCTCATCGAAGCAGCCATCGGCGAAGCCCGCCAGGCGCTGGGCCTGGAGCAGGTCGTCCTGCGCGTGAGCACCTCCAGCCAGTCGGCCATCCGCCTCTACGAGCGGGCAGGCTTCCAGGGCTGCGGCGTGCTGCCCCACGCCATCAAGCTGGTCGACAAAGGCGGCCAGGTACGCTATTTCGACAAGCTCACCATGGTGCTCATCCTCTGAAGCCCGTTCTGAGCCTGTTCTGAGCCCATGGGCCCGCCGACAGCGCAGGCCAGGTTCAGCGCGCCTCGGCGGCACCTCGGTTGGCCAGCGCATCGGCGCGCTCGTTGCCCGGGTCCCCGGCGTGGCCCTTCACCCAGTGCCACTCCACCTGGTGCTGGTGCGTGAGGCCCTCCAGGCGGGTCCACAGCTCGACGTTCTTCACGGGCTTGCCGTCGGCCGTCTTCCAGCCGCGGCGCTTCCAGCCCGAGATCCACTCCGTGATGCCCTTGCGCACGTACTCGCTGTCCAGGTAGATCACCACATCGCAGCTGCGCTTGAGCGAGGCCAGGGCCTCGATCGGCGCGGTCAGCTCCATCCGGTTGTTGGTCGTGCCGGCTTCGCCGCCGAAGAGTTCCTTGTCGTGGCCGCCGCTGCTCAGCCAGGCGCCCCAGCCGCCCGGGCCCGGGTTGCCCTTGCAGGCGCCGTCGGTGTAGATCGTGACCTGCGGGCGCTTGATGGCCATCGCCGGTGGCTTGGTTTCAGTCATGTTTTTTGTGATGCGTGTTGAGCGCGACGGCCGGCGCCTTCTTGGCGGCCAGCCGTGAATTCCTGGCCAGACCGATCATGCGCATGCCGTGCACGCGCTTGATCGCCTGGATGAAGTAGACGGCGCCGAGCACCGGCCACCAGCGTGAACCTACACCGTCCACCCATTGCCAGCGCTGCAGCCAGACCTCGCTGCGCAGCGGCGGCCGGTAGACCCCGAAGCGCGCCGCCTCCACCTCGAAGTTCAGCAGCTTGAGCCAGTCACGCAGCCGCCAGTAGCCGATGAAGTCGCCGTCGCGGGGCAGAAAGGGCTCGCCGCGACGCTTGAACCGGCCGAGCGTCTGGCGCAGGCTCCACAGGCTGGCCGGGTTCAGACCAAAGACGATCAGCCGGCCCTCCGGCCGCAGCACGCGCTCGACCTCGCGCAGCAGCGCATGGGCGTCGACGGCCAGCTCCAGCGAGTGCGGCAGCACCACCAGGTCCAGGCTGGCGCTCTCGAAGGGCAGCGCCTCGGCATCGCACTGCAGGTCTCGGCCGACGACCCAGCGGTGCGGCATCCGGTTGGCCTGCAGACCGTCCAGTTCGGGCAGGCCGAGTTGCAGCGCGTGGAAGCCGAACAGGTCTGCCACGGCGGCATCGATCTGAGCCTGCTCCCAACCCAACAGATGCCGGCCGGGCGGCGTTTGAAGCCAGGCCGCCAAATCTATACTCGGCGCTTTATCAGTCATGGGTTGGCGCCACATTGACGCTCGATTTGACGCTCACGCCTCTGCCCGCTTTCGACGACAACTACCTCTGGCTGTTGGATGACGGCCGTGAGGCCCTGGTCGTCGACCCCGGCGACGCGGCGCCGGTGGCCGCGGCACTCGACGCCCGGGGCCTGACGCTGGCAGGCATTCTATTGACCCATCACCACGGCGATCACGTGGGCGGTGTCAACGCGCTGCGCCCGCGCCTGGCCGGCCCGGTCCTCGGGCCGCTGCATGAGCCCATGCCCGAGCCGCTGCAGCGCCTGCGCGGCGGGGACATCGTCGAGCTGCTGGGCCTGCAATTCAGCGTGCTCGACGTGCCCG